>JACTNB010000033.1 GCA_014584345.1 Planctomycetota bacterium | reverse complement strand
GCCTGCTGGCAAGATGGTACGAATCCATTGTCGTTTGAAGATATTCACCAATCGGTTGGCGAATAAACTGCCGTCAGGCACAGCCTGACCTACCCTGCTCGGATATATCCTTTCATAAGGCCATATTTATGCTCGCTTGTGTTTATGGGTTAGTTTTGCTACTGACTGGATTACTTGCATTGACGTCTATTTGGGGAATTTCATTTGCATGGTACTTTCGTGCTAATCGCAATCTATCTCGTGGCAACTATGCTCCCAAAGTTTGCATTATACTACCCTTGCGTGGGCCGGACCCATACTTGAAAAGATGCTTACATGCATTAGCCATTCAGTCTTACTCCAACTTCTTAGTATATGTGGTTGTTGATAACGAGCACGACCCCGCCCGTACTGTCGTTGAGGATGTCCTTCGGGAGACAAATACGGAAAAGGTTCAACTAGACTTTCTCCGTGAGAAGCCAGCGACATGCAGTTTACGCAGTGCTGCCCTCATCCAAGCATATAATTCTCTTCCAGAGGACTGGGAAGTCATCGTACAAACTGATGCGGATGCCCACCCTTACCCTGAATGGCTGAATGATTTGCTAGCAGGACTGGTTAATCCAGAAGTCGGTATAGCCTGCGGTTTTCGCTGGTTTTCTCCACATCGACCAACTCTTGGTAGCCTTGTACGCCATGTATGGAACTGTGGTGCAATCACTCAAATGTTGGTGATGAAGATTGGTTGGGGAGGATCGATGGCTATTAAGCGAGAGGCATTTGATAAAGCAAATTTGCGTGACAAATGGAGCTCAGCTCTTTTTGACGATAACGTCACAACAAAATCAATTCTCAGCTGTGGCTACCTATTGAAAATGGTTCCGCGGACAGCAATGATTAACGAAGAAGATACGGATCTTAGAGGTTGTTGCGTCTTTATTCAGCGTCAGATACTTAACATACAGCTCTACCATCAATCCTATCCATTCGTACTTTTCTACAGTCTTTTCTCAGCAGTGGTACACACTGCGATGTTAATCATGGTTGTATTATGCTTTCTCTGCAATGAAGCCATACTAGGAACTCAACTCATTGGCATTTTTATCGTCTATATTATGATTCAGTCCATTTCAATATGGATCGGAGAGTTGCTGCTTAAGTATCGACATAGAGTCGATGGACGTCCCCCGGTCCAGTTGAGCCCAGTCACATTACCACTTGCGGTTTGTCTTACATTAATAATTTATCCATACTGTGTAGTGATGAGCTTGATGACAAAGTCTGTTACCTGGAGAGGGATTACATACACTATCCGCTCTCCTTTTGAGGTTCAAAGAGAGAACTACGAGCCATTCCAGGCATCTCCACAGGAGGTCAACAAATCGCTTTGATTGAAATATCCAAATTAAGCAATCTAGAAAGTGAACATGCCAGAGTCTGTCGACTATTTGATTGTGGGATCCGGTTTAACAGGCGGGACGCTCGCTAGGCTACTGTCTGATGTCGGCCGCGAAGTACTCGTGCTTGATCGTCGCAAACATCTCGGTGGAAATGTCTACGATGAAGTACACTCCTCAGGTATACGATTCCATACATATGGTCCACATCTTTTTCGGACCAACTCAAAAGGAATTTGGGAGTTCGTGAATCGGTTTGCCGAGTTTTATGAGTATATCCACCAGGTGTCGACCTTAGTCGATGGACGATACGAAACATGGCCAATCACAACTGATACTCTTCTGAGAATAGCTGGTGAGCAGTGGGAACCAGGGTTCTTAGGGTCTCCATCCAATTTTGAGGAAGCATCACTGAGGATGATGCCGCGTATTGTCTATGAAAAATTTGTACGAGGATACACAATTAAACAATGGGGCGTTGATCCCAAAACCCTTGCTGCGCAACTTGCTAAGAGATTCGACGTTCGCGAGGAAGGTGATCGACGGTTTAGTCGTCATCGATTTCAAGGCCTGCCGAGAAAGGGATACGCCAATCTAATTGCGAATTTGCTGAGCGGTATCAGTGTTCGCACAGGCGTTGACTACCTGCAATGCCGTAGTCAATTTCACGTCCGCAAAATGCTGATTTATACTGGGCCAATCGACGAATATTACAACTCCGAACTCGGCAAGTTGTACTACCGAGGTCAGCATCGAGAATCTCAATATCTTCCAAATATAAATCAGATACAGCCAGATAGCGTGATTAATTATCCCGGTCTTGAGGATGGCAACCTGGTACGTCAGATCGAATGGAAGCTGATGATGCCAAAGTCAGAGCAACTCACCATCACTGGAACGCTGCTCACGACAGAACGACCTGTTTACCCCAATTCGCCTGATGAATATGAGTATCCTTTTCCTGATCAACGAAACGCAGACCTTTATGCAGCCTATCGCAAACGAGCCGATGCTGAGGACGGCCTCATAGTGTGTGGACGTTTGGGCGAATATCGCTATTACGATATGGACCATGCAATTGGTCGTGCTCTCGTACTGGCCAAACGCAAACTCGGCTTAGTGGTTTCGTATCTTGACAGCGCTGCTGAGATTGAATATTGACAAAGTAAGCTTGATTCCACCTTACTCATTTAATCCTGCACTGCTCTCATTTGGTCCGTCTACAATAAAACTTTTCTTTGGCAATCTGAAATTGTGTGACGCTGTGGGGGAACGAATAACCCCGACACTGGGGACATCTATTCCGGTTTCGATCGCGGGTGGCCCGGCCATTTTGGCCGGGTGCCGGAGGCACAAGAAGCATGACCCTCAGCTTTCACGCAATTATAACCGTGCAGTGCTCAAGCAGCTCAACCTGCCGTTCTTCTTTAATAATGATTTCGGCCAATTGACCACGGATTACCAATCGCATGAGGACGCCGTGAATCCCGCGACCACACCCAAGGTCCAGTACACCTACGCCGACGGGGCGAACAACACCATCCGCCCGACGGCTCTGGTCTATCCCAACGGTCGGTAGCTTACCGTCTTACACGACCTTTTCTCTGCGAATGAAACCTACCCATGCCAATCCCCGTGGCGACCATCATCACGCCGACGTTCCAGCGGGCGAAGGATTTGTGGCGGGTGTTGGAAGCCGTGCGGTTGCAGAGCAGCAGGGCAGGCTCCCGCCTGCCTTTCTTGCTGGGCATGATGTTCGCATCCCCAACGATCATGTCAACAGGCCGAAAAAGTCGCCCAGCAACCGCCGCCAATCACCCATGACACGCCGCCAATTCAGGAAGGCAGGCGGCTGCCTGCCCTACAAAACTGGAGGGCGTGGTTGCGGACCCGTTTGCCCGGGTTATTCTTCTTCCGTCGGTTCCCCGGCTTGCTCCAGTCGCTGGTGGACCAGTTCGACCCATGGACCGCGGTGGTCGTATTTCAGATACAGCTTCCAGTGTTCGATGGCTTCGGGGAGCCGCTGCATGAGTCGCAGGGTTTCGGCCTTGTGCAGATGGGTTTCGGCGAATTCCGGGAGAATGGCGAGTGCCTCGTCGTAGGCCTGGAGTGCCTCCTGCCATTTGTTTAGCTCGGCATAGACGCAGCCGATCTGATTCCAGGCTTCGAGGTATTCAGGATCGTGTTCGACGGCAGCCAGGTAGCGTTCGAGCGCCGCCTCGTGTTTGCCGAGCCGGTACAGGGAATCGGCCAGATAAAAATGGGCCTCGGCATCATCGGGACGAATCCGCAGGGCTTGCCGGTAACAGCGAATGGCTCCCGAGGTATCGGCGACTTCGGCCTTGCGGCAGCCTTCGACCAGCCAGTCAGTGGCGGTTTTCTGCTGTTTTCCGGGGGGATCGAAACGAAGCAGGCGACCTTCCCAGGCATCCTCGTCACTGTCGTGCACGGCGTGGGGCGGGGCCGACGAACCGGTGGCGAAATTGAAGAATCTCTGCCGGGTTTGGGGGTCGATATAACCATGTTGATCGCGTATGACTAGGCGATGATGATCGGAGAGTAATTCCAATTGTTCCATCACGCGGCCGGAGTCGGGGAGAAATCTGGTTACGACGGCCAGGCTCTTGGCGAGTTGTTTTTGAGTGACGCCCGATTGCAGCAACTCGGCGACACGACGGGCAGCCGTTACTTCCTGGTAATCGAAGTAGGGTAGCCGAAAAATTTTCTTTTCGGCTCGGATCAGTCCCGCCCGTTCCCAGGTGCGAATGATGTGCACGGGAATTTTCAGCAGTTGGCTGAGCATGGCGGGCGTATAGAGGCGTTTTACTTCGGGGTTGTCGGTAACGAGTCCCAGCATCCGCAGCCATTCCGATTCACTGGCAATACGCAGGGGGATGCCTTCCTGCACAAGGTTTTCCGCCAGTTGCAACTTGGTGGAGGGTCTGCCATCTTCTTCCAGTGGCCAGCCTTCCTCCCCGATGATCAACAGCGTGGTGTGCCTGGAAACATGAGTGGTGGCGGTACCGCCATGCTGCACAATGAGCGCGGCGGCCTGTTCGTGCGTCATGGAAGCCAGCGTTCCGGTGATGCTGACAACTTCCCCTGCCAGCACGGGGGGGACGGGAAATGCGGTCTCCTGGCGGACGTCGCGAGGAGTTGCCACAACCTGATTTTCGGCCTGGTCTTCCATGGGGAAATCCTCCTGGACAGACGAGGGGCGTGTCTGATCGTGTGCGAGAATCTTCAAATTTGGGGGGGTGTCATCCATGGCTGCAATCGGCATTTCGCAACGAATTGTCGCGAAGGAAAACCTCCTTCGTTCCCGCTGGCCTCACCAAAAGGCCAGTCTGTTACATGATAGTCATATTCGGGAAAGTTTTCACGGGTTTTCGGGGGTGTTTTCGGGAACCAGGGGGGAGAGTCGATCCGTTGCGTCAATTTGCTTCCTGGTATTGCGGGCGATACGATTGAATCTCGGCGCGGAGTTCTGTATTCCTGCTGATAGGAATTGATTTTTGAGGTCTGAAGTGACTCGTGTTTCTTGTTTCGACCGGACACGCTCAGGCTGATTCTCGTTTTCAGGAAATTGTACAAATTATCATGTCAGAAGCGAATGTCTCCCGATTCAGTGCCCTCACGCAGTCCGATCCCCAGGTTCTTCATGCCATTTTGCATGAAATCAGCCGTCAGCGGGAAGGCTTGGAACTGATCGCTTCGGAAAATTATACGTCCGCGGCAATTCAGGAAGCCGTGGGGAGCGTGCTGACGAACAAGTATGCCGAAGGGTATCCGGGACGCCGGTATTACGGTGGCTGCGAATTCGTGGATGATGCGGAGAATCTGGCGCGGGATCGGGCGCGGGAATTGTTCGGGGCGGAACATGTGAACGTGCAGCCGCATGCGGGCTCTCAGGCGAACATGGCTGTTTTTATGACGGTGCTGCAACCGGGCGATACGTTTCTGGCGATGGACCTGGCGCACGGGGGCCACTTGACGCATGGAATGCATCTGAATTTTTCAGGCATCCTGTACCGCCCCGTGCATTACGGCGTGCGGGAATCGGATCATCGGATCGATTACGACCAGGTGGCGCGGTTGGCACGGGAGCATAAGCCGAAGATGATTATCGCCGGGGCGAGTGCCTATCCCCGCGAGATCGATCACGCCCGCTTCGCGGAAATTGCCCGGGAAGTGAATGCGAAACTGATGGTGGACATGGCGCATTACGCCGGGCTGGTCGCCGGTGGAGTGCATAATAACCCAGTTCCCGTGGCGGATTTTGTCACCTCGACGTCGCATAAAACCTTGCGCGGCCCCCGTTCCGGTTTCATTCTGTGCCGTGAGGAATACGCCAAGGATCTCGACCGCACCGTCTTTCCTGGTTTGCAGGGAGGGCCGCTGATGCATGTTGTGGCTGCCAAGGCGATCTGTTTCGGCGAGGCGCTGCAACCGAGTTTCCAGGGATATGCCCGACAGGTTGTCAGCAACGCCCGTGTCCTGTCGGAGACGCTGATGGAGGGGGGCTTGAAACTGGCCTCCGGGGGAACCGACAATCATCTGATGCTGGCGGATGTCACCACGCTGGGAACGACTGGCAAGGTTGCGGAAAAATCGCTCGACAAGGCAGGGATCACCGTCAACAAGAACATGATTCCGTACGATCCGCGCAAGCCCTTGGATCCCAGCGGGATTCGCATCGGCACCGCCGCGCTGACAACTCGTGGTATGCGGGAAGACGAAATGCGCCGCGTGGGCGGCTGGATTTTGCGGGTGCTCAAGGATGTGGAAAACGAAGCCGTGCTGGCCAAGGTTCACGAGGAAGTCCGTGAGTTCGCGAGCAACTTTCCCGTGCCTGGGGTTTGATTCCGTGAAGCATCGCCCGCGTCGGGCTGGTGCCGGATTGTTTTCGACAAACTGATGTTGTTCTTCCGTAAGTGGAATGTTAGTCTTTGCGAAACGGGTTCCTCCCGTGGTTGACGATTTCTCGTGCAAGCAGCGGCCGGTGAAGGGCTGCAGCTGCACGGTTCTGTCATGGATAGGAATTGGAGAGCATGGAAGTGAAGCAACTCGATCTCGAAGTTGGGCAGTCAATTCATATTGATTCCGTCACGCTGACCATCATTGATGTTCAGGGAAATGAAGTCTCGTTGAAGGTTCACGACGACTCCTCCCTGTTTCCCATCCGTCTCTCGGATATTCTACCCAAGGTGCCGAAGTAACAGCGCTGACGCTAACCCGCTTCCCGGCGATCGCGTTCAGATCGCTGGATGATTGTCTTCCTCCCTGTGCGTTTCAAGAAGGGGGGAATGGCACTCAACAGGTGCGAATTGTCTCCATCAGGCGGTAAATATCTACCTGATTGGTATAGGCGTGGGGGCTGATACGCACATGCCCGTTTCGGGCATTCAGCACCACCTGGCGCGAGGTGGCGAATTCCCTGACCGCAACGGGATCCCTGCCTGGAACGTCGAAGGAGACGATGCCGGACCAGTGTGGTTCCTCGCGGCGGGAATGCACCGTGCAGCCGAGAGCCTGGAGTTCTTCGATGATTTGGCTTGTGACCCGGTGTACGTGGGCAGCGACATTTTCGATGCCGAAATCGAGCAGGGCCTGCAGGCTGGCGCCCAATCCGGTGATGCCAACCATGTTGAAGGTGCCCCCTTCGTAGCGTGACGCGGATTTGCGCAGGTTCAGGCAGTCGATTTGAAACTCGCCCGCGGTGGTGACGCTGTTCCAGCCCACACCCAGCGGGCGGAGCGTTTCGAGATGTTCGCGCCGCGTGTAGAAGAGGCCGGCTCCTTCCGGACCGAGCAGCCATTTGTGTCCGTCGGCTGCCAGGAAATCGATCGGAGTCTGCTTGACATCCAGGGGAAACACGCCGAGGCCTTGAATGGCATCGACAAACAGCAACGCCCCCACCCCGTGGGCGATATCGGCCAGATCTTCGAGTACGACGCGATCCCCATGGCTGAAGCCGACCCAACTACAGGAAAGAATACGCGTGTTTGCATCGCAGGCGGCTCGAAGGCGATCCACATCGATACGGTGGGGGGGCATATCGACGCGGCGGACTTCTACCCCTCGGGCTTCGAGCATCAACCAGGGATACAGGTTGGAAGGGAATTCCCCCTGGGGGAGGACCACGTTGTCTCCGGGTTTCCAGGGAAAGCCCTCGGCGACCAGATTGATCCCTTCGGTGGTGCTGTGAACGTGTGCGATTTCCTCGCGGTCTGCGTTGATCAATCGAGCGGCGAGCCGGCGCGTTTTCTCGACTTCGGTGCGCCAGCGTTGAAAGTGCGTCACGCCATGTGTGGCGATGTCATTGGCCCAATCGATCACGGCCTGTTGGGCAGCAGCCGTGAGCGGTGCAACCCCCGCGTGATCAAAATAGGCGTATTGAGGGTGCAACGCCATTTGCTGTCGAAAATCGGCGGGCATGTGTTGTCCTTCGGATCCTTCAGGAATGCAGAATTGCTTCGGCTTGCTGGTGGCAGTGTGTCAATTGTTCGTGAACGTAAGTGACGAATTCCTGTTCCCGGCCGCGTTGTGTCAGTTCGGACACGCGCAGCGGATCCAAAGGTTCGCCGACGTACACGACGACGTGGGCAGGACGAATCAGCAGGCGGCCTCGGGGCATGGCTCGGTAGGCCCCCGCGATGCCGACGGGTATGATCGGAACCGTGGCGCGGCGTGCTAGGGCAATGAAGCCGGGCTTGAGGGGGCCGATCTCGCCGTTGCGGGAACGGGTTCCTTCGGGAAAGATTCCGACCAGAAACCCCTGCTCGGTACGCTCGATGGATTTTCGAATGCTATCGGTGCCAGCCATGTCGCGATTGATGGGCATGACGAAAGTATTCCGGAGAATCCAGCCGACGATCGGGACGCGGAACAGGGAGTCTCGCGCGAGAAAACTGACGGGGCGTTTCAGTGGGAGACCCACCAGCAAGGGATCGAGATAACTCTGGTGATTGATCAACAGCAACGCGCCGGAATCGCGCGGATAGCGTTCGATCCCCCGGACGCGATAACGCAGGTAAGGGACCAGGAGCATTTGCAGTATCACCTGACAAAAGATCCACACCCCGTTGCGATGCATCCCCAGGGGAAGGGGCACGGCAGCCGGTTTTTCGTTTCCCGTGGGAGATGGCAAGGGGCTGGGGGAAGTGGACATAAGACGAGTTTGTCGGGGCGTGCTGAGGTTCGGGCAGTGAATTTACTCAGTAAATTTTCAGGATTTTTTATAGGATGTTAACTAAATTTCGGCCAATGCGGAGTCAATTACGTTGGACAATACTCATTTTCGATGACTAGCATCGGAAATCCGCGGGGGCAGGGCATTCGCATTCTGCCCTGCGGGATGATCGTTTCCTGTTGGCCGGTTTTACCATAACTCTCCCCGAGATTCACGGGACTCTTCGAATTGTGAGCGAGCCGAATCAGGCGGAATTTGAAGCCGAGTTGGCCTTGCGAGCCTCCGCGCTGGCGCGTGAGGGGGTGGAGGCGCTGGAGCCGATGTACGATCTGGTGGCGGGACGGTTGTTGGGTTACGCACGATTGCTGACAAAAACCCAAAATGAAGCGGAAGACGTGTTACAGGCCAGTTTTTTGAAGTTGGCACGCTTCCCTCGCAAGTTGGCGCGGGCCGAGTATCCCTGGCCTTATCTGTTGAGGCTGGTAAGGAACGAGGCGATTTCGCAGTTGTATCGCAGGAAGCCTTTGGAACTGTCGTCGATGCCGATTCAAGCGTCGCCTCGGGGGGGCTCGCTCGATGAATTCGATGCCTGGGAGCGGAACGAAGTGGTGCGGTTGGCCTTGCAGGAGTTGCCGGCATTTCAGGCGGAGGTGATTTCGCTGAAGATCTGGGAGGGTCTGACGTTTCGCGAAATTGCGGTAGTGACGGACGCCACGTTGTCGGCAGTCACGAGTCGTTATCGCTATGGGTTGGTCAAGCTGGCGGCATTGCTTCGGGCGTTTGCCGATCCGGAGCGGTCGGTGGTCATGCGGAAGTGTAATTCCGCAAGCAGGCGCACTTGGAATTCGTGTTGCTCGGCGGGCGGCGAGGGAGAAGCAGAACATGGTTGAACACACAGAAATAGAATGGGTTGAATCGCTGCTGGTAAAGGTGGCGGGGCAGCCTTGCCAGGCCGGGGAAGGTCTGAAGTTGCGAATACTGCAATCGGCCCGCAGAGATGCCCGCAAGCGGGGCGCGCGAGCCCAGTTGCTGGCCTCCGTCGGGGTCTGTCTGATGGTGTTTGTCGGGTCTGCCAGTCAGTTTGGGGCTTTCCAAGGACTTTCCGCAGGAACTGTTGCGGGGACCGCCGTCGGGCCGTCCTCGATGGAGTTGTGCCAACTGCGGATAGACGAGGCTCTGGTCGGCTCCTGGGCTCATGTCGATGCCGTCGTCGGCCAGAAACTGCAGGTGGCAGCCTTGCTGAAGTGGAATTGAAGCCATGCGTGGTCCCCTGGGACAAGTTTCACAGCGGCTCCCTTACTTTTCCGTTGAGTGATGCATCGTGATGGACATGGAAACAGGAAAACTTGATCTGGGCAACTGGTTTCGCCAGCGGGTGGGGGATTATGCCACGCTGGCGGCGGACCAGGTGCCCCGCTTGATCGATCGAATACTCTCGTCGGCGCGGGAGGTGGGGGCCAGCGATATTCATCTGCGGGCCACCGGCGGGGGGACGGAAATGCGCTGGCGGATTGATGGGGTGATCCAGAAGGTGGCGTTGTTTCCCGCGGAAATCAGCGCCAATCTGGTGGCCCGTTGCAAGGTGCTGGCCAATTTGTTGACGTATCGCGTGGATATACCACAAGAGGGGAGGTTGCAGTCCCAGCAGATTGGTCAGGAAACCCGCATTTCAGTCTTTCCGACGCAATTTGGCGAGAAGGTGGTCATTCGCCTGTTCGCCTCGACGGGGCATTACGAACAACTGGATCAACTCGGGTTGACCGAGGATATCGTCAACCGTATGCATTTCTACCTGGGGCAGACAGCGGGCGCGATCATTCTCACGGGGCCGGCAGGAAGCGGAAAAACCACGACAATTTATGCGGCGCTACGTGAAATCATCCGGCATTCGGCGGGCGAGCGGAGCCTGGTTTCGCTCGAGGATCCCGTCGAGGTGATTGTGCCCGAGGTGGATCAGACCTCCGCGAATTTGAAATCGGGGCTGGATATGATGACGGGTCTGCGGTCGCTGGTTCGGCAAGATCCCGACGTGATCATGGTGGGGGAGATTCGGGATCGGGAAACCGCGGAAACCGTATTTCAAGCATCCCTGATCGGCAACTTGATTCTGACGACCTTTCATGCGGGATCGTGCACACGGGCGTTGAGTCGCATCAGTGACATGGGAATCGAGCCTTATCTGCTACGCAGCGGGTTGCTGGCCGTGTTCAGTCAACGCCTGCTACGTTTGCTCTGTGGTTGCAAACAAATTACGACCGCGCCCGGGGAGTTGCCTGGGCGCGGGTTTGACGAGGTGGCATTGCCGCAAGGCTGTGAGAAATGTCGGGGGACTGGTTACTGGGGACGCAGAGTGATTTCGGAAGTTCTCGATCCCGACATCCCGGAAATCGCCGAGGCAATCCTCACGCGGCAGGATACGCAAACGCTGCAACAGTTGGCGGAGAAGGCCGGCATGGTCAGTTTGTCGGATCGGGCGCGGCAGCTGGTGCGGGAATTGGCCATCAGTCCGCAGGAAATGGTGCGGGTGTTGGGGGAGGAATAGGCGCTGGGAGTTAGGCGCCAGGGGGGGAGGGGGTATATTGCAAAATGGTGGAACACCGATGTTTCGACGTGGCTTAAAACTGGACGAGTTGCTGCAGTTCAATGATCTGCTGGCGACAACGGTGCGCGGGGAGGCGGCCCTGGTCGACTCCCTGCGGATTGCCAGTCGGGGGGCATCGGGGCGTACTCGGCGGATCCTCGAGTGTTTATGTCAGGACCTGGAACAAGGCAGCGACCTGTCCACGGCGCTGGCGGCGCAGCCTCGGTATTTCTGCGACCACTATTGCCAGGTGATTCGTTCGGGGGAGCAGTCCCGGCATCTGGGCCCGGTGCTGGAAGGAGTTTCCCTATTTCTGGGGCAACTGGTTCAACTGCGTCGCGGGCTGGGACTGGCCTTGTTGTATCCCATCCTGGTGCTGATTTCTGCATATCTGCTGTTCGTGCTGGCTGGGAATATGTCCGTGAAGAGTTTTGTCTACTTCTACGAGACGACTCCCATGCCTTTGACTCCCTTGCTGGTGATGCTGCAGGGCGTGTTCGGTTCGATCCTGTATTGGGTGTGGATCTTGCCTTTATTGCTGATCGTGGCCTGGTGTAGTTGGTTTTCGAACAATTCCTGGGACGGGGTTACCGGGCGTTCCCTGGGCGTGCTGACCTTGATTCCCGGATTTGCGGCGATAGTCCGATTGCATCGGCTGGCGAATTTCACGGAACTGGTCGCGCTGTTGCTGAATCGGAGTGTTCCCTATGCCCAGGCGATTCAAACTGCGGCCCAGGCGAGTGGAGATCCTGGTCTGATGTTGTTGGCTCATCATCCTGAAACACTGCGCGGGTCGCGTCGGGGGCTGCCTCCGTTCCTGGCCTGGCTGCTAGAGCATGCGACGGGGAGTAGTGATGTTCGGCTGACGATGCAACACGCGGCAGAAATGTATCGCCGGCGCGCGGAAACGGCGACTGTCATGATGAAGCTGATCGCCCCGGTTTGCTTTCTGGTGCTGATTGGTGGCGGAGCCACACTGTTTTACGCCATGACGGTCTTTTACCCCTTCACGCATATGTTGCAGCAACTTTAGTCTCGCGAACGGCATTCGGTAACGCGGCGCCCTTCCTACAGGCAAGCCTGGTCATGCAAAACTTTCATTATCTAGCGATCGACGCCTTCGGGCAGCAGCAGGAAGGAACCCTGGCTGCCCGCGATCTGGACGACGCAGCCCGCATTCTGCGTGAAGAGCGGGGTTGGACTGTACGCGACTTGCAGGCGATCGACGACGAAGTCGCTCCTAAGAAACCGGCAACCTCGGCTCGAGAACAGGAAGCCCTGGCCGGGATGCTGGCGGGACTGACGGAGGGGCAACTTCCGCTTTCGTCCGGCTTGCGGATGCTGGGAGCGGAATTGGCCCATCATAATCCCTGGCTTTCCAAGCGGATGCAGCAGCGGTTGGAGGGGATGGCGACCCTGCTGGAACAGGGCTCGTCCCTGGAAGAATCTCTGAAAATGCAGGGAGCCCCTGCCGATCTGATTGCGGCGGTGGAAGCGGGTGTCCGTTCGGGGAATCCCGGCCAGGCCCTGTCGCAATATGTGGCGTATTTGAAGGGGAGTAGTTCGCTCCGGCTGCAACTGATTTTGGGGATTCTTTATCCCCTGTTCCTGTTTGTTACCTCCGGGTTTTTGTTTCTAGGCTTAATGTTATTGATCGTGCCTGGATTCAACAACATTTTTCAGGGGTTTGGCATCGAGTTGCCGTTCCTGACGGTCAGCGTGCTGAATTTTTCCTCGTTTCTGGTGAACTATGGAAAGCTACTCTGCTGGCTGGTGCTCGGATTGCTTGCCCTGTATGGCTGCCTGCTGTGCTTCCTGCCCGAGTACTACCGCCGGGTGCTGCTACACGCCATCCCGGTGGTGGGGCCGATCTCCGAAGCCGTTTCGATGGCGCGGTTCACGCACACGCTGGGGTTTCTGACGGATAACGAGGTCCTGCTGCCGGAGGCGCTGCGGCTAGCGGGCGAAAGTGCCGGGGACCTGGTGATCCGGCGAACGACGCGGCGGTGGGCGGAATGCCTGGAAGCGGGGGAATCCTTGAAGCAGTCGGCCGCGCGACTGCGCGGTATTCCCGCGGAGTTGATCGAGACATTGGCCTGGCATGCAGACCCCCGATTTTTTTCACAGGCCCTGCATGGGCTGGGGACGATGTACGAAAACCGGGCGCGGATGCGGATTTCCCTGCTGATCGCGGTGTCGGAACCCATCATTGTGGTCACGATTGGCCTGATTTTTCTGTTTGCCGTTGTGGGGCTTTTTTTGCCTTTGTTGCGATTGATGAACGATTTGTCCTGAGTTTTCCAGGCCCGGTTTTCTGGTCATTACGGTATCCACCATGTATTTTATCCTGTTAATCCTGATAGGCATCGGCACGGTGATTTATGCCATTATCGCCAGCCAGTTTCAGCGGGCGACGAGTGTGATGTCGTTGGTTTCGACGGCCATCCGGTATGAGTTGCCGTTGCCCGAGGTGATCGCGGCCCAGGCAACCGAGATAAAATGGTCGCATGGCCGGAAAATGCGGGAGCTGGCGGACCTGCTGCGCGAAGGGGCCTCGCTTCCCGTGGCGATCGATTCCTATGGCGAACTGTTCCCCGTCGAGGGACGACTGGCGATCCGTGTGGGGGGGGAATCGGGAACACTGCAGGAATGTCTGGAGAGTACCACGGAGTCCCTTTCCGAACCGCGTGTCTTCGGTCTGTTTGGGTACTACTACAACCTGATTTATATCGTCATGATCGTCAATGCGTTGATCTTGACGACAGCGTTCCTCATGTATTTCATCATTCCTAAATACAAGGAAATTTTTAATTCCTTTGGCGTGGAATTGCCGGCACTTTCCGTGTTGTTGATTTCCATTGTCGATCTGATTGTGGGATCACCCGTGCTTTTTGTGATCCTGATCGCGGTGCAGGTTCTGCTGACGCTGTGGTTGCTGATCCCGCTGGCGGGCTTGTTGCAATTCCTGATGAAACACAATCGCTTACGCCCCTATCTGACGATTGTGTTTGGGCCCCTGGAGTTTCTGCGGAACCAGGCGTCGCGCTGCTTTCCTCTCAGGGCCACACCGGTGATCCTGAGATTTCTGGCGGTTGCGGCCCGCACGGGCAAGCCACTGCAGGGGACGTTGATTTCAATGGAACGGCATTATGCCGATGCCGATATTCGCCGGCGGCTGGCGAAAGTGAACCGCGCGATCGAGCAGGGAGGCGAACTCTGGGATTGTCTGGCACGGGGGCGATTTCTTAACCGTGCCCAGGCCGCAAGTCTGCAGGCTGCGGCTTCGAATCGGCAGCTCCCGTTTGCCTTGCAGGAGTTGAGTCGCACGCTGATGTCAAACAGGGAATACCGCTTCGAAATAGCCCTGGAATGGGGACGATTCCTGGTGATTATGGCTCTGGTCTGTTGGGTTGGCTTCGTGGCAATCAGTATGTTCCTACCCTTGGTGAATCTTATAGGTGCATTATAAACATGTCGGGTATCAAGCAAACAACAGGGACGCGGGGCAGTCGACCAGGGGCGCGACGGCAGATTCGGGCCGGCGTCGGTACGGTGGAATTGCTGGTTGCGCTGATTCTGATCGGCGCGTTGACCGCAACCGTCTTGCCTGCCCTGGGTAAAATTGAAACCATCCGCATTCGGGCCGAGCGGCAACAGTACTTAAGTCATGTGGCGGCAAATGTGGTGGAAATGATGCATGCCCCCCCAAGGCGAACTCAGCGCGATCTCGACGAACTGACTCGGCATGCACGCCTTCTGGTGAACGACGAGAGCCTGGAGGTTGAGTTGCATGAGCTGCCGGAATCCCTCCAGGGGGCCGACATTCGATTTCGCACGCTTCGCGTCACGGTGCGCGAGAAACAGGGGGGAGAGACCGAGCCCGCCGTGCAATTGACGACCTGGCTGCCGCTGGCGGAAGGGGAGGTTCCATGATGTCCGCTCGACGTGCAGGATTCACGCTGATTGAAATGGTGGCCGTGATGTCGATTGCCGGCACTGTGCTGGCTTTGAGTACGGGCATTATGGTGATGACGTTGCGGTCGGAACGGAAAATGGATGAAAGCCGACAGCACCTGTCCCGCTGCCGGGCCCTGGCAGAGCAACTTCGCGAGGACGTGCATCGCACTCCCCCCGGCGGAATTCGTCTGGAAGAAGCGGGGCAACTTCTGGTGCTCCAGGGGAAGGCGGCGGAAGGGGAAGCGAAAATCGAGTACCGCGCGACTCCCCAGGTGGTTCAGCGCGTGGAGATTTCCGAGGCGGGAGAAATAACCCGGCGGGAAGCATATCGCTGCTTTGGCGAGAGCGAGGCGAACTGGGAAATACTGGCGGAGGAACGCTTGTTGCAATTGCGGATTGTCGCGTTGCCGGTCCCCCCTGGAGGGAGTCGCGAGCAGTCTGCCGTTTTTCCGGTAATCGTGGGCATGGGCGCCTGGTTGCCGGACGGGGGCAGCGGGCAAACCGCGCGGAACACAGGGGGGAACATGCAATGACTCTTACGGACATGCCGCGCCGGCCTCGCGATCCCCGGGGGAAACGCATGGAGACATATCACGGGAAACGCCAGGGGGCAATCCTGGTGGTGGTGCTGGTCTGCCTGATCCTGGTGGTGGCAGTGGTGGCAAATCTGGTACGCGGGTTGTGGCTGCGGCAACAGGAAGGCCGGGAGGCGCTATCACGGTTGCAACTGGAGATTCTGGTTTCCGACGTCCTGGCGGCGGCATCCGCACGCGGTCTGGCGGCGGAAGGGGAGTCGCCCCCGGCAAGCCTTTACGAGGTGTCCCCCGAGGCGTGGGGGCTGGCGGAAGCGGGACTGGTGCGTGTGTCGTACGTCACGGAGGAGACCGGACAGCGACTGCTGCTGGCGGAAGGGGAGTTGCGGGATGGCGAGACCATCCAACAGAGAATGACGAAATCCATCATTTTGAAATAAAGGGAGCATCGATAATGAACACCCCCGTGGAACGGAGCGGGCCGCGCAAGCGGGTCTTGCAGGCCAAACCAGGCTTCACATTGATAGAACTATTGGTGGTGATTGCAATCATCGCGATACTCGTGGCTTTGCTGCTTCCGGCCGTGCAGCAGGCCCGCGAAGCCGCGCGGCGCACCAGCTGCAAGAACAACCTGATGCAGATCGGGATTGCAATGGTCAACTATGAGCATCAGTGGGGAACGTTCCCGATTGGCTGCGTGGACGAGGCGGGCCCGGTGGCGAATGAACGCACGGGCTACAAGGTGGGCTGGATGGTGCGCATTCTGCCCCAGTTGGACGAGGGAAACGCTTATGCGAAGTTCGATTTTGATCACGGCGCCTTTGCCCCGGAAAACAAGGACGTGCTCGAATACACGGCGGGCTGGATGAAGTGCCCCAGCAGTGCCATGGCATGGTATTACGACGCGGACGAGATGAAGGCGGGCTACACCAATTACGCCGGCGTGCATCATGCCCAGACGGGGCCCATCGATTCCGACAATAACGGGATGCTCGTGTTGAACAAGGCGTTCCGGGCACGGGATGTTTTGGATGGCTTGTCCTACACGTTGTTCGTGGGCGAAAAAATATATGGAGGAACCCGACTGGGATGGGCTTCCGGCACGCGCGCGACCTTGCGGAACACGGGGGTCCCGATCAACCAACTCGTTTCCACGGCCAGATCGACGGGCGTCCCCGTGCACCAGGGCGAATGGGAACCAGCGGATCTGCTTGATACGGCTGGCTTTGAAAGCTGGCATGCCGGGGGAGCCCAGTTTCTGTTGGGGGATGGCAGCGTGCGGTTTATTTCCGAGAATATCGAACGCGTGACGTATGACCGCCTGGGAAATCGCGAAGATGGCGAATTGGTGGGGGATCTCTTCTAAGTGGATGGCAGCAGGTGTGCGCATGGCCTGACGGCCGGCGTTTCTGCAGGGGCCCGATGGGGGGACGGCATGCGGAAAAATTTAGTTCTTCACGGATTTGCGGAAATTGCAATCTTGCTGTTGACCAAATTGACAGTAATTGTCTATAGTGACCCATGCGGACTTCCTAACGAAAAACTGGCTTCGCTTTGAAGTGCCGACGAGTTAATTTTTTTGAGAAAGAGTTGAAGAAGATGGCAGAAGGTACGATTAAGAAGCTGACGGACAAGGGATTTGGCTTTATTGACGTCGGGGGCGGCAAGGATCTGTTCTTCCACATGTCAAACCTTGAAGGATCTCGGTTCGACGACCTGCGTGAAGGACAACGCGTTTCATTTAACGAAGGTCGGGGCCCCAAGGGACCTCGCGCCGAGAACGTCAGAATTGTCTGACACACCCGCGATCCTGGATCGCACTGAGTTATAATTGCGTACTGTCTGGCTTTACGGTCAGCCAAGCGGAATTGAACCGGACACTCGCTCCCAATTTCCTCTTTGCAGGTATCTTGGGGCGAGTTTGTTTTTTACTCGATGATTCCTGTTACGGGCGTCTGCTTGAACATTCCCCTTGAACCAGACATGCCCTCCACTGCCATCCGCCTGGATCACTTTCTGCAAAAATCGGGTCTGGTAGCCACGGGTGGGCAGGCAAAATTGCTGATTCAGGGTGAGGAAATTCTTGTCAATGGCACGGTGGAGACGCGCCGCCGTCGCAAACTGCTTCCAGGAGATCGTGTGCAATACGGTCCCCGCACCGTGCAGGTCACATCGGAATCTTGAATCCGTCCCGCGTTCCGATTTGCACGCGTCAGCTTCGGGAGGATTACGGACGGATCCTTGAAAAACTCCCAGCTAGTTTTTTGCCGTCGAGACACACCTGAAAGCGATGCGGGCCGGGGATACGTCGAATTCTTGCCAGTGGCCCGGGGGTGGGGCCTCAGCTTGCCAGCACTTTATCGGATCAAGGAGATTCCGCATTTTGCGCGGTGGGGTTGTAGCGATGCCATTCCGCAGTGCCAACCGCGGGATTCTTCCAGAGGGCGGGGAGGGTGTGCCGCAGGGCCTGCCAGTAGGTGGCGTAAACCGGGATCTGTCGATCGGGGGCGTTCTGCTGCATTTCCTGCAGCTTGTGTTTCAGGTTTGTGCAGGGGACCTTGGGGTAGCGGTGGTGCACTCCATGCACGGAGATATCAAACAGGAAATAGGACGCCAGGGAGGTAAACCAGTTTTTTCCCGCGATGGTGCGGGTTCCCTGTACCTGGTCGATGCTTTCCATGCCCAGGTGTTCGATGAATTTGCGAACGGTATTGATCATGGGGGAAATCATTAACGGGAGCAGATAGCAGAGATGCAGCCAGCGGGGCTGATACCTGCCCGAGTAGATGAGCGTGCCGACACTCAGAATCAGTCCAGACCAGAAAATTGCCATGATGGTGTATTCGAGGGCAATTGCACGCCGTTCCTGTTGAGTGAGTCGGGCCGTGGGACTGAAAAAAATGCGTCCGTAGATTACGGGCGCGGTGATCACGCCGAACACGGTATCCACCAGGACGAACACGCGCCGAAACCAGAGACTGCTGTGGGGATCGGAATAGGGCCACAACTCGAAATCCCTGGGGGTATTCAGGTAGGCATGATGCCAGCGGTGCGTCGCGCGATACGAGGAAAAGGGAATCAACACGATGATACCGACGATCTGACCATATATTTCGTTGAGTACGCGGGAACGGAACAAGCTTCCATGGGACGCCTCATGGAAGGAGCCACTCAGGCAAAACCAGCAGTAACTCAGGATGGCGACCCAACTGGCGATGACCCACCAGGCTTGTACTTCCAGTGGCCCCAAGACCGCCAGATACCCGGCGACGGCGATGCAGGGGAATAACAGAAACCGGGGCCAGTTTCCCATATGCCGATGTACTAAAATATTCATGGCGAAGCCTGTCTTCATTTCACTTCCAGGATCAGGAACAACCTGTGCTAATCATGCCATTGGAGCAGGGCATTCCGGCTCGATCATCTTGCGCAGCCCCTCGATAAACAGATCCAGAATTTCTTCCGCATCGGTCCGTTTCAGGTGCTGGCGATCGTAGTTCATATTGATGAGCAACCGGCGACAGTAAACGCCTACGGAGGTGGCAACGCCCGAAGTCGGTCGCACGGGGGCTGCTCCCAGCAGGCCGCTCATGACGACGCTACCCGCCCGAACACGCCCCTTTTCCAGCGGAAACCGTCCGTGGAACTGGCGCTTCACATCGCCGACGTTCGCCAGCACGCCTGTGCCGAAGCAGATCGGCAGACGCGTCATGATTTTCAACAGCCAGGGAACGCGTCGTATCCAGACCAGATTGCGCACGAAGGTGGCAGCGTCGTGACTGCCAATCATGTGATGCGACGTGCCGTGAACCAATTTGAGCGTGGCGGAGAAATCCTCAAGCTGCTCGTTCCGAAGATTTATCAACAGATAGCTCAACTGATTGTCGGCTGGACAGCCATGCTGCAAGGGAGTCCGCAGGCTGACGGGCATGCATATTCTGCTCCAGCCTCGTCGCGGGCGTTTCTGTCGGCTGTTCCAGCGATGAAATGTCTGCAGCATGATGGTTGTATAGAGTTCATTGCACGTGATTCCCCAACGGGCGGCCGCCTGCTTGATTCCCTGTACCTCGTTGGTTTCGAGAATTCGCGTCAGGTAGGGGGGGAAACTGGTCTCTTCCGGCGTGCCTCGGGAAGTCTCCCCCGACCGGCGTGCCAAGGGGCGAGGAAGCAGGGAAAGATTTTCCCAGGTGTAACGGAGGTAGCCTGGAAACCACTCACGGAAGGAAAGCCCTTCGCTGCCGTACTTTCCGCGCGTCTTCAGCTTATTTGGGTTCAAGGGGGCAAGCTCGGGAGATTCTGCCTCCGGAGGCGAAGTCCGTTGTCCGTACACGGCCAGCAGGTCGCCGATGAATTCCAGTGCCCCGACACCATCCACGGCCGCATGATGAAATTGAAACACCAGGCGAGGGGTTCGCGGTACGTTTAACGCCCAGACGCGTAAGCCAGCTTCCCTAGTGATGTTCAAGTGGGGTGGGATGGACAGCGTGGGCAGCGTTTCGGACTCGATCCACTCGAGATGCGGCCAGGTTTCGGCGGGAATCCACTCGGGTAATCTGCCGAATCGCCGGGAAATCACCGCACGGAGCAACGGATGCCGGCTTAAAGCAACTTGGAGGGCCGCTGCCAGATCCGCTCGCTGGAGTGTCCCCTCCAGCAGCACTTCGATGCAGAAGGCCATGGGATGGCTGGGACGATCGTCCACCAGCATGTAGTGTTCGAACGGGGTTGTTTTCAGCGGCCACAGTTGCGGTTCGTCGTCTAGGGCATATTCTGCCTTGGTACCACATGCCGCGTCCGTGGTCATTGAGGAGTTAAACGTTTCCATAAATGCGTGTCAGCAAGTCATTCAGGGGGCATTTGCCCATCGTGACGAGTGCTCCAGTTCATGGGTTATGTTGAAGGTAAAGTATTGTATCTAAGGAGGCATGAGTCAAAGATTATTTTTGTCCTGTAAAAAAAAGTCGTATTGCTTGGCTTAATGCATGGAATTTGGGGAGGGGAGGGATTCAAGCAGTGATCGTGGCAAGGCACGGCAATGGGTATCATCGGAATCAGGCTGTGGCGCGGTTTCGTGGGAGGAAGTGTCAGCGATGGTAGTCCCGAGTTTTCCCGATGCAAGTTTCTGAACATCCCGAAGGGAGAATGGGAATGCGGGCAGAGTCCGTGAGACTCCTCTACTACTCCTGGCCAAGGTTCTCGGTTGTTACAGCGGTTCACTGAGATTCGTCAATTTCCGCAGCAAATTGTCGACGGCACGTCCGCGATGGCCTACTTCCAGAGTTTGTTCCCACGTCAGTTCCGCCAGACGCAAATTCAATCCCTGCACTTCAAACAGGCTATCGTAACCGATGCCTCCCTCCCCCCGGGGGTTATCGCGAATGCTGCCGGTGCAGACGCCCTCGGTTTCCAGAACGATTTCGCCCTGGGGATTGGCCAGCGCCAAGTGGCAGACAAACCGTGCCTGTCGCCGCTCTGGGGCGATCTCGCGGAGGTTATCGAGTAATTTTCGACAGTTTTCTTCGCGGGTGGCTCGATCACCCGCATAGCGAGCCGAACGTACCCCAGGGGCGCCGTGCAGGACTGCCACTTCCAGGCCCGTGTCGTCCGCCAGCACCCAGCAGTTCAGTTGCCTGGCATATCCGCCTGCCTTCAAGCAGGCATTCTCGCGCAAATTCCCGCCATTTTCCGCTACGGCGCTCACTCCGGGAAAGTCCGCCAAGGAACGCAAGGGGATTTCCGTCGATGCCAGCAAGAGCGATAGCTCCTTCGCTTTATGGGGGTTGCCCGTGGCGAGCACGAGGCTGGGAATCCCGCGGATTGGCATGATTGTTTCCCGATTCGCTGGCGAGGGAGGGACAGCAGGGCTGTTTCCGTGAAATACCGACCGTGCGACGGTTACGTACGCAGTTAAACCGTGGATGCCGGGGGGACGTTAAACAATGGCCAGGGGATTGCGTTCGTGTTCGAGGGTTCCCTGAGTCAGTCCGATGCGATTCATGGCGTGCAACTCCCGCCAGACTTCCCCGGGCGAAACTTCCTCGGCGAGGAGACCGAGATAAAGTTGCACGATTCGAAGAATTTCCTTCGAGGAGTTTTCGTTCAACAATTCGATGCGAAACCAGGTCAGACCGGTATTCCGCAGGTCCGCGGTAACCTCGGCTCCGCTTTGGGGTGTGTGGTTGTAAACGGTATTGCGGCATCCGACATCGGCCACCAGGGGGTGTTCTGCTCCCACGCGATCCCTCAGCTGAACCACGTGGCGATCGCAGGGGCGACCACAGTTGGTCTTGTTTGTGCCGGGGGAGAGCAGGGCGCAGAAGACGCAGTGTTCCATGTGAAACATCGGCATGTGCTGGTGAATCACCACTTCCAGGCGGGCGGGATCCCCGTGTCGTGCCAGTTGCAGCAGTTGATCTCGATTGAGATCGAAGGAGGGAGTGACCCGTTCCGCCCGCGTTTCCCGCAACAACCAGTCGACTGTCAGCTCATTGGCGGCATTGAGTGAAAAATCGGCAACGCACGGGATACCCTCCCGATGAAAGTAGGCGAGTCCCGCCAGATTTCGCGCCAGAATTCCCGCGGGCTGATGTTTGGCCATGGCCTTGAAAATTCCCAGTTCACCCGGCTTTTGGATGCGGGGTGTTGCCAGCGAGAGGTGCTTGCCATGCTGCCGTGCCAGCGACACGGCTTCCCGATATTCCCGGATATCCTGAAAATCGACGTAAAGATGTGTCGCTTCAGTCTCCAGCAGGCATTTCAGTTGATCGAGGGTGCGGCACAGTACAGTCAGTTGGGGGGGCGAAACTTCCGGGAAGCGTGCTGGGAGTCCCTTGCGCAACTCGGGCAGGGCGTGTTTCTCGGACAGAGGTGGGCGTGTATTCTCCCGCAGGTCACGTTGCTGCCGAAGCGCGGCGATCAACTGGCGACGAATCAACCCCAGTTGACTGAGAGGCATCATCGGGTCGCCCGCGATTTCGGCCTGTAGTTCACCCAGGGCGAAGCCGCTCCCTCCCAACCGTCCCAGTTGCTCCCTCAAGACGGGTTCCGTGAGCGGGTGTTTGATGGCGGGGGCCAGGATTTCCGATCCCTCGAGTGTAAGTTCGGGTTGTCCGGGCACCGAGGCCACGAGTTCGAAGTGGCATCCGACGTTCGCCCTGACGCGCAAACAGACCGATTGTGGCCGCTCGGGGATGTGGCCGCTGTAGGTTTTGCGTAGTCGGGCAGTCAGCGCGGGATCGTCGGTTTTCCAGATGGCCTGTCCAACCTGTAACAGGCGGGGATCGACGGCATGCTGGTGCAGTTCGATTTCGACAAGCTCCCCGTCCGCCGCAGCGTCGATGCGTCGGCCATTCTTGAACAGGGCGAAAACCCTGCCTCCCTGTTCGCTGCCTGCCACACGGTCTCCGGCGAAGACAATTCCGTCGCCCGCCTTGAGGGGGCCCCGCAAGCGGAGGGAAATCCGTTGTCGCTGCTCATTGAGGCCGGCAACGGTTCCCAGCAAGACGCCCCGTTTCGCGGAACTCACGGCGGGCACGAGCGCTTTGTGGTCGCAACCCCGCAGCCAGCCGACGGAAAAGCCGCGCGAGAACGAAAGTTCCATTTCCTCGATCTGGAGTGGAGTGAACTGTACGGGGCGTCCCTGCAGTGCCGTATCGATGGCCTCTCGGTAATGACGGGTGATATTGGCGACATATTCGGGCGATTTCAGGCGGCCTTCGATTTTGAAGGAAACCACACCGGCCGACAGTAAGTCGGGAATCAGAGCATACGCAGCCAGGTCTTGCGGGCTGAGCAGATATTTCTGTTCGGCCAGGTCGACGGTTTCGCCGTCCCGGACCAGTTCGTAGGGCAAGCGGCATGCCTGGGCGCATTGTCCTCGATTCGCGCTGCGACCACCCAGGGATTCGCTGGTCAGGCATTGTCCGCTATAAGCCACGCAGAGGGCACCGTGGACGAACGCCTCCAGGGGGAGAGAGGTTTCCTCGTGAATGCGGGCGATTTCGTCAATCGACAGTTCGCGTGGTAACACGACTCGGCTCAGGCCCAGGCTCTGGGCCGCTGCAATCCCTTCTGCACTGGTCAGCGACATTTGTGTGGAGGCATGCACGGGGAGTTCGGGGGCGATTTGGCGGATCAGGCGTGCCAGTCCGAGATCCTGCACGAGCACTGCATCCACACCCGCGTCGTAGATTTGCCGGACGAGGGTCTCGGCTGCCTCCAATTCCTCGGTAAACACGAGTGTATTCAGGGTGACATAACCGCGTACTTGAAAACGATGCAGGAAATCCAGCAGTTCCGGCAGGTCTTCGACGCGGAAGTTTTCGGCTCGAGCCCGGGCGTTAAAGCCGGAATTCAATCCGAAATAAATGGCATTGGCTCCATTGGCAACCGCAGCCCGCACGCACGTGTGGTTTCCGGCGGGAGCCAGTAGTTCGATCGTTTGATGACTGTTTGCGCGAGGCACGATGTTCCGATTCATGGGGGGATGTCTGTCAGCCGTATTCAGCGAGATTCCGTTTGGCGACTCAGTTTTGCCAGCATGTCGGCCGTTGCCTCCAATGCCTGCCAGGGAATTGTATGCATGCCCCGAAATGGCAGAAAGTTGACTTCGAGTCCCGATTCGATCAGCAGCCGCTTGAGCATTTCCGCCGCTTCGAAAGGAAGTATCGGATCGATCGTCCCGTGAGATTGCAGTACGCGTAGTCCCCTGCGTTGACCAGCCAGTTCTGTCCACTCCTCCTGGCAGAGCAGCGTGCCAGAATAAATACACAGGGCTGCCGGGTTTTGCCGCAGCCGAAATGTAATGTCTGTGGACAGCATCGCCCCTTGCGAGAATCCGCCCAGGATACATCGGGAAATTTCCAGATCGTATTCTTCTTGCAGATTCCGGAGAAACTCCTGGAACTTCGCGCGGGCGTCCGCCATGCCGGGAGGTTCCGCGCGGGTGAGCAGTTCGAGTTGATGGGTTTGCAGAATCATCTGCAGTCGCGCCATGTTGATGGGCCACCAGGCCCGCCCGTCCGGCATTCCCTCGGCCTCCAGGGAATGGGGGGCTTCCGGAAAGACGAAGGCAACATCTTGCCGTAATGTCTCGTCGAGGCTGTGAAGTTCGTCCCCCAGCGGGACCAGGTCAGTACCCGGGGCGCCAAACCCGTGACAGAGAATCATGGTCAGGCGGGCGGTTCGAGGATTTCCCGTGATGCGGCAGTTCAGGGGGCCAAGGGTATGCAGAGGCATGGCTGGAGTGCTTGTCTGTTCAGAGGACGCGGGGAATTCAGGGACGGCATCCCCCGATTATAACCGACCACTGCGAAAGATGCCGTAGATAAGCCAGATGCCCAGCAGACTGGAGAGAATATAAATCGGGATGCTGAACCAGTCGTTGCCGGCTCCGCTGCGTACCAGCAAACTGGATGACAGAATGGCGGAGGCGACGATGACCCCCACCACGAGGCGGTTGCTGCAGCGATCCAACTCGCTCACCATGTAATCCAACCCGGTGAGGTTCAGCTTGAGCCCCAATTCATCCTTGTTGAACTTGCGCAGCAGGGTGGCAGCTTCCACCGGGATTTCACGTGCGGTCCGTGCCATTTGTTCTGCTTCGCGGCAAATGCGTTCCCAGATATAGCCGGGATGATAGCGATCGCGCAGCAGTTTTCTGAAATAGGGGATCAATTCCTCGGCCAGGTTGAAGCTCGGGTCGATGGTGCGGCCGACACTGTCGAGATGAATCAGTGCTCGAATGAGCAGCATCAGGTCGGCGGGGCAACGGATGCGATGCGTGGCCAGCAGACCGACGAAGTCCGTCAGGAGTCTGCTGATGTCGAATTTTTCCAGGGGGAGTCCATAATAACTGTCGACGAAATCCTTGTAATCGGCGAGAAATTGCCGTTCGTCGATGGCTCGCAGTGGTTGCCCGATTTTCAGCACGGTGTGCGAGCTTTTGCGGAAATTGTTGTTGGCAATCGACACGAAAATATCGACCAGTTGTTCCCGCGTGGTTTCGTCGAGCGTCCCCACCATGCCGTAATCCAGCAGGCAGATCGAGCCATCCTTCAAGATGCGGAAATTCCCGGGATGGGGGTCGCCGTGAAACAGTCCGAATTCAAAGGCCTGCCTCATGAAAATGCGCGCGCCATTCTTCGCAATCCGGTGTCTATGATCGCGCAGCGAGGGAATGGATTGCAATTCATCGACGCGGTAGCCGTGAATGTGCTCCATTACCAGCACATCCTCGGTGCAATAGTCTTCGAAGACTTCTGGCACATAGAGGGAAGCATCCCGGGCGAACATGCGGCGGAAATCCTGGATGCTGCGGGCTTCGCGCAGAAAGTTCAGTTCGCGATGGATGGTCCTCTCGAAGTTGCGGACGAGGTTGATGGGATCGAACACTTCCGATTCGGGGATTCGTTTTTGAATCAGCAGGGCCAGTTCGTGCATCAAGGCCACATCGCGTTCCACTTCCTGTATCACCCTGGGGCGGCGAATCTTCACCACCACCGCGCGGCCATTGGGCAAGCGTGCCGCGTGCACTTGCCCCAGGGAACCCGAAGCAAGGCAGTCCCGGTCGAATTGGGCGAAGGCTTCCGACAAGGGCCGTTTCAGCGCATGTTCGACGGTATGGATGGCCACTTCACAGGGGAAGGGGGGGACCCGCTCCTGTAAATTGCGCAATTCCTCGACAATATCCACGGGGATCAGGTCGGGCCGCGTACTGAGTACCTGGCCGAATTTCACAAAGGTGGGGCCCAGCGTTTCCAACGCCAGCCGTATGCGTTCACCGCGTGTCAGCGAATGGTATTCCCGTTTGCTTTTCAGGAGTTTTCGGCGGCCCCAGTTCAAATACTTGGCCAGACCGATCCGGTCGACCAGATCGCCAAAGCCGTGGTTGATGAACACGGCCGCGATTTCGCCGGTACGACGAAGATTCCGAAAAAATCGCAAGGGTGAACTTTCCAACGTCAGCCTGTTTCATCCAAGTCCAAGGTGGGAGTGTCGTGCAAACCGGGGAGTCGCGCGGCCACAAACCGGCGTACCTGCTCCACGTCCAGCCGCAGTTGTCGTTGCAGGGCTTCCTTATCGGGAAACAGGTGTACGTCTCGGCACCGCGCCAGCAGGTCCACGGATAATTCCCGATCATACAAGTCTGCCTGTTTTCCGATCAGATGCACTTCAATTTTATGGATTTCCTCGGCAAAAGTCGGATTTCCTCCCACATGTACGGCTGCCGGGATGGTCTCGCCGTTGATTTCAGAAAAGCCCGCATAAACTCCGGGCAGCGGGACCAGCGTGTGGACATCCGCCAGGTTCGCGGTGGGAAAGCCGAGCAACCGGCCCCGTCCGGCCCCCGAAACTACTCGGCCCGTGAGTCGATAGGGGTGTCCCAGGCACTCGTTGGCCTGTTCCAGAAGACCCTGGGCGATAAGCTGGCGAATGCGGGTCGAGGAAATCGTGGCGCCGGCCAGGGTGATGTCGGGCAGAATTTCCAGCTGGAGCGACCGTTTCCGGCAAAATTGCCCCAGTTCGCGACTCGTCCCCGCGCGGTTTTTCCCGAAGCAAAAGTTTTGCCCTTCCACCATGCCGCAGGCTTGCAGTTGTTCGACGATCACACGCTGGAAAAATTCCTCGGGAGACAGGTTCAGAAATTCCCGAGTGGTCGGGTACACCAGCAGGGAGTCGATACCGAGCCGAGCCATCAACTCACCCTTGCGCGCGAGGGTGGTGAGCCGCGGGGGAACTTTCCCGGGAGCGATCAAGGCCACGGGGGGAGGATCGAACGTCATCGCGACCGCAGGGACGCTCAGTTCTCGCGCGACCTCCACCAGTTTGCCGAGCATCGCCTGATGGCCCCGATGAATTCCATCGAAATTACCGATGGATACAACCCCCCCCGCAAGGTCATCAATCTGTTGAATATCGGACAGAATACGCATGGAAATGGCAGGAATGCAGGGCGGACTGGTTTGGGGGGAAACGCTTCTCGCGACGACCCCGTCGAGACAGCGAAACGCGATGGCACGGCCTCCTTGCGGCCGCTCTTTGGTAAGTATACCCAAAGTTGGCAGGCGTGCGAACAGAGGCAGAACTTTCGGGAGGATTGTGTCGGGCAGAGGCCAGCGACGGAAATTCACAGGCCGTTTCGGCAAACCGCGAGGAAGCCCAGCAGCGGGACCAGACCTCCCAGCGAGACATGCCAGGAAAGGCAGTCGTAGGTCCGGCGCAACGGAATCTCCATGGGGAGTTCCAGTTGGAAACGAGGCCCCGTCCAGGAACTGCCATCTTCGCGCACAAAATGAATGCGGGTGTGCCAGAGCAAGGCCAGAAATATCAGTAGGCTGAGGGACACGGTCAGCAGGGCGGAAATGGAGAGTTGCTCGGGAATCATTGCTGGCTCCGTGGAGCGACCGATCATCACGGCCAGGGCGTTGTTGCCGAAGTGGACATACAGCGGCGCCCAGAAACTGCGCGTCGTGAAATAAACGTAATGCAGCACCAGTCCCATCGGCAACACCGCCAGGATATGCACGGGATGGACGTGTGCTGCCGCGAACAGGAGCGAGGTGATCAGGATGCCCGGAAGCATGCCCCACCGCGCCACCAGTCCACGACCGATCACGCCACGAAAAACCAGTTCCTCGCCAAATGCCGGCGCGACCGCAAAGACCAGCAGCATCGCCCACAGGGGTGTCGATGACTGCAGGTCGCGCAGGACATCCATTGCCTGGGGCGCATCCAGGAGACGCCATTGGGGATAATTTTCGAGCAGCACTTGCCAGCCGGACATACCCCAGGCATGCAACAGGGAACAGATGGTCGAAAGGGGCAGTATCAGGCAGGTGAGCAGAAAGACATGTTCCAGGGGGAGAGGGCGACTGCCGAGTCGCTGTCCCAGGCGTCCTCCCAAACGCCACCAGGCTGCCAGGAAGACGACCGTCACGAACACGAACTGCTCCCCGGCCAGCAAGGACAGTTTTTGTGATTCCAGAAACTCGGCGACCTCCAGCCCCAGCCAATCCATGCCACCCGAGACAAGAATGAATAGCAGCAAGCCTGCCGTGCCAGCCACGCCAAGTAAGTGCAACCCCCAGGCTCCCGCGAACCAGCCCAGGGATTCCAGCAGTCCGGGACCACGGCACAGCGAAGCGGCTGTGTTCGATGCCGCTGAGAAAAATCCGGATTCTTCGGAAGCAGGCAGGGAGGGAGTAGGCTGGGGATCGCCAGAGGGCAACAGCTGACCAGTGCAGGGCATGTTGATTTCCAGTGTGTGACGAAGGCGAGCGCCCATACAGCAGAAGGGAACGGGCTGTTCGAATCCTGCCTGATGCACGGCGGCAAATTGCGATTGGCCCGATCGCGGTCATCAATGTCTCTGATTGTACGCAGCCCCCTCCGTCGGGTGCCAACAAAAAATGAAGAAAATTCGGGTCGCACGGGCGGCTTGTCCGCCCGTGCGAGCACGGGTAAGTCCTGGCGTTTGCGGTAAATCATTGAAGATTCACCGCGTCCTCAGCGGTGCATTCCCGACCCAACGGGCCGCGCCCGTCAGGAAGCGGGCCACGTTTGAGTCACAATCGTCGCGTTGTAGTCCACCCCGGTGGACCATGTGCCGGGCGAGTGATTTCGAGTTGCCGCGCCCGCTTGGCCCGCTTCCTGACGGGCGCGGCTAGCTGGTCGGGGCCGAGTACTTTTCAATGAGGAGAAAAGTGAGGATAATACTATCGAAAAGAAATAGGTGCCTCCTGGCCCGTGTGTGAACAAGCCGTCTCCGCGGTCGCGAAATCCGGGCTGGGAGGATTTCGAAATTCAGATATTGAATTCAAGCAACAATGCGACTACTCAGTTACAACATCCAAAAAGGCTTCGGCGGGCGAGATCGGCGCTACAATTTCGAGCGCACAATCGCGGCGATTGAGCATGAAAACCCGGATATCGTCTGTTTGCAGGAAGTGGACCACAACGAACGCCGCAGTCATTTCCACGATCAACCCAAGATTCTGGAAGAGTATTTCAAATACGAGGCGAGTGACTATCAGTTCAATCACAAGGTGCACGCGGGAGGCTACGGCAACTTTCTGCTGTCGCGGTATCCGTTCCATTCCGTATCGCAAGTTTGCCTGAAGCTGACCCATCGCAAGAAACGTGGCGCGCAAGTGGTGATTGTTGATACACCGGAAGGTCGGCTGTTACTGGTGGCCTGGCATTTGGGGCTGCGCGAGAAACAGCGGCACCAGCAGGTGAACTATCTGCTGGATCACGTGGATATGCAATCGAAGTTGGATTTGCCGACGATAATTATCGGCGATTTCAACGATTGGCGCAACACCTTGGCCCCGGGGCCATTCTCCCGGCATGGATTCGAGCAGATCACGCGTCCCCCCTCCCGGTTTCGGACATTTCCTTCGTATCTGCCGATCGGATCACTCGACAAGGCCTTTTGCAGAGGACAAGTGTTTATTCGCGACGCTCGCGTGGTGCGGACTCCGTTGACGCGAGAGGCCTCCGATCACCTGCCCATTCTGATCGATTTTCACCTGGAGCAGCCGATAGACCCCTGAGCGTGGTGTGAAATTGTAATTACACAAGTAGCTGGAAATACGGTCGGGTCTCGGGGATCTGTTCGGAGTTTGCAGTTTAATTACCGAGATCCTGCTTGAAGTGTCGAATAAAACTGATATTATCCTATGTGCATGCGTCAAGCTCTTCCAATTCTCGTGCATATTCCAGGCCAGGCCCGATTCCGGGCGTTTTTTATGATTCTTGAAGGAATATTTCCATGCTCAAAAAGCGGAATGCGTTTACTTTGATTGAGTTGCTGGTGGTCATCGCGATCATCGCGATACTTGTCGCCCTGCTGCTCCCCGCGGTTCAACAGGCCCGCGAGGCGGCCCGACGCAGTGCCTGCAAAAACAACCTGAAGCAGATCGGCCTGGCGCTGCACAACTATCACGATACGATGAATGTGTTCCCTCCCGGCAGTATCAACGGAAATAACGAGTTGGGCTGGACTGTGTTTATTTTGCCTTACATTGAACAATCCGCGTTGTATGACCAGGTGAACTTCAACCAGGCCGCACGTGGTAACATAGATTCCACCGAAGCCCGCACGCGTATTGAAACCTACCTCTGTCCCAGTGCCACACAAATCACTGGAAACGAATTGTCCACCAATTACACCACTCATTATTACGGCAACGGGGGGCCAAAGCATTTCGATGGGCAAACCCCGACGTATCAGTGCAGCGGCAATTCCTCGTCGAGCGAATGCCTTACCGCCACGTTGACCGCGCATGGCGGATTTGCTCAGCAAGGGATCTTTTCGCGAAACAGCCGGCGTAACTTCCGGGATATTCTTGATGGAACTTCGAATACCATTGCCGTAATGGAAATTTCCAATACGCGCACGAAAACCGGGACCCAGATGACTGGCTATCGCCGCTGGCCGCGCGGTTCGGCAGGCACTGCTGGGGCGGCCTTCAAGAACATTCTGCATGCTCCCAACTCGACTGGGTACAACGGTTCCAATAACTTCAATGATATTTCGATGGGTAGCAACCACAAGGGAGGCTGCCAGATCGTGATGTGCGACGGAGGCGTCAAATTTGTCTCCGACAACGTCGATCTCAACCTGTTGAAGGCCACTGCCAGCCGGGATGGTGGCGAAGCCAAGACCATTGAATTCTAGGCCGGATTTCTCACCTGGGGCAATAAAACAGGATTGCTGACCTCGACGTACTAGCCGCGCCCGTCAGGAGGCGGGCCACGCTGGGCCCGGTTTGTCTCATGCATTGCCAGAATTGATGTAGTGTCCAGGGAGTGTTCCTTGAAAAACCGCCTGACGGGCGCGGCTAGTTTTCAGGGCATTTTCGAGACAAAATTTACTGCATTGGTAGCTGTGTGACAGACCTGTTCGGTGGATTCCCGAAAAGCCCCAAAGTGCAGTTCGGCTGTTCCCCGAAAAAAACACCAAAACAAAAAGGCCGGCCCCGTTTACGAGGCCGGCTTTTTGTGTGTCATGGAAGCTGCTGCTGAGTGCTCAAGCGGTTTTCATTGCGGCCCCGAGAATTTTCGAGGTGCTTTCCCGCATGATCCGCGGATCGACCAGTTCCCCTTTCAGCAGGGTCGCCCGGACATCCTTCCCCGAGATAAAGACCGGTTTTTCGTCCTTGTGGTTTTCCATCAGGTCGACGCGGCCCATCGAGTCGTAATAAGCGGCGAAACCGACGTTGATCGGTTTGATCCGCAGGTCGCCATTCAGCTTCTGGAAAATTTCCTGGGCATCGAAATCGCCCCAGATCGGCGTGCCATCGAAGTAGGGGGCATCGGCGTGCTTGCGGCCGATCACGATATTCGTGTACCCGAAGTTCTGCCGGTAAATCCCGTGCATGACGGCTTCCTTCGGGCCGCCATAGAACATCTTGATATCCAGGCCAAGCAGCACCACCCGATCGGGAACCGCTTCATTCCGCGGACCCCACAAGGTCGGATCGCTGTCGCCATCTCCCAAGGCCCGGTCGGAAATCAGCTTTTCGTACGTTTGCATGCGGATGACGGCGTTTACGTCGTCTCCCTTGGTTTCGCCAATCAGCGGATTCAACACCGCCCCGGCATTTTTCCCTTCGCGAATCAGTACTTCCAAGGCGTACACCAGTGCGTATTCGTGAGCTCGGTGCAGAGGATTGCGGGTCTGGAAGGCCACGACGGCGTCCCAGCCTTTTTCCTCGACCAGCTTGCGTGTTTCCCGTGGCGAGAGCACGTATTTCCCGAAGGCAGGATTCTTCGGCTGGGGCAAGGCTAGCAGGGTGCCTCCCAGCAGATGGGTCTTGTCCGCATCTCCCTTAAGGACCATGTCGGCTCCGGGATGATCGGTTCGTTCCGTCCCATAAACCGATTTCAGATAATGCATCTTGTCCCAGGCAAACACATCGCTGATTTTCAGCGTCCCGACGATTTTCCCCTCGGGGCAGGTGAGTGCAACCGTCTGACCAGCAGAGAGTTGCGCTGCCAGTTCGGCGGTCACCGGGAACGAGATGGGAATGGTCCAGGCATATTTCTGGCCGTTGCTTTCAATATAACACTCGTCGAGCACACGGTTGTATGTGGCGGAATCCATCGGGCCGGTCAAAGGGCTGAGGGTGCCGTCCGCAATGCGATAGACGCTGGAAAGGTCGGCCGCGGACATGGGAACCTTGGTCAGCGATTCTGCCGCGGACAGAAAACTAGCCCGCTCGGCCTCGGGGACGGTGCAACAGACGGGTTCAGAGAGACCACCATGGGGGGGGATGAGATAACTCATAATCGCTTCGACTACTTTCCGTTCGGGAATGAGAGACTGACCGCTTGCCAGGGCGGTGTTACATCACCACCGCAAGAACTGCGGCAAGATAGAGCATCCGTGACGCTATCGTCAACCGGGAAAATTTGCCCCAGGATGCTATTTTGGGCGGGAATACCGCACTTTCATCCCTGGCGTACCCTTGCCATTCCGCCTGGAGGATTCCTAGGCCGCGGAGGACGAGTCTCGCGCGAGACTATCCCGGATTTCTCACCCGGATCAATCAATCAGGCTTGCTGACTTCGACGAACTAGCCGTGCCCGTCAGGAAGCGGGCCAGACTGGAGCCCGGCTTGTTGCAATGCATTGCCAGGATTGATGTTGTGCCCAGTGAGTGCTCGTTGAGAAACCACCTGGCGGGCGCGGCTAGTTTTCTGGGCATTTTCGAGGCAAAAATTACCGCATCGGTAAGTGTGTGAGAAATGTGGGCTATTCCTCCGCGATGCGCGGTTTATCAAAATGCTGGTAGTCCTGCCGGGTCTCCCAGGTGCCCCCCCAGTCCCAGCCTCGCTGGCGAAACGCCCGGGTGAGGGGGTGCTCGGCTGTCAAGGTGCCGTGAGCTTGGGGATTGTAGGCGGCTCCCTTCGGAGAAATGTAATCCCCTCGGACATAGGGGTTTTGCATCGGGTTAATATCGATGGCCCGGCCAGACGCGTGATTCGATAATCGCGTTGTGCCTGCAATCACGCGATAGTTAAAGGCCGACGTATTATTGGCCTGCATGGAGAGGTCGTCGTCCCAGCGGCCATTTCGGCGGAATTGCGGATGAGAAATTGGAATGACGGACTGGATGGGAAACCGGCATTCCCGGGCGATGCGGAAAATCTCCTGGATATCCTGCTCCAGTTGTTGATCGATCACCAGTTGGCCCTGGTGCAGTTTGTCATCGAAACCGAAATACGTCACCGTGACGAGTTTTTGACGCGCGCGCACTTCGGGTGGGCAAGCGGGATCCAGCCCCGCGAAGGCCTCCGCTTCGGTCATCGCGCTATCGATGATCGGCTGTGTCCGTGAATCGGGGGCCTCCGACCGCGGAGGCTGAGCAACAACGCCCCTTGGCGGCAGATAGACCAGACACCACAACAACACGAGATATCCAATGACCTTGTTCAAGTCGGCACTCCGTATTGCTCCGTCAGGGTATTGCTCCGTCAGTCGTGAATTCGAGGGGCTAGGGGTTTCTACGAGGAATTCCCTGGCAAGAAATAACGATTGTAATAAAGTTGCTAAAAATATCTGTCGAATTCTTTCAGTAATAGTGGAAAACGGATTTGACTTTTGAATAGTTGTTCCTGCCCGGTCGATGCACTAAGCAAGCTGTGAACTCTGTTCACCCTAATCTCGTGCCTCGCGCGCTCAACCCAAGGGACTGAAGCTCATGACCAAATCCTTTTTCCTCGGACTGGGGGCCTTGTTGCTGGCTGGTTCGACGGCCCAGGCCGGAAACCGTTCTTGTGTCGATTACTGCTATCCGATTCCCAATATGATCGGGGATTTCATTACCCTGCCGGATGGCCTGACCAATCCGCAGAACCAGTTCGACTACGCTGCGATGGTTCATAATGCAGGGGGCGCGGGACGCAACAAAGCCTCGCAGAACAACAACATCCTGCCCCAGGATCGGATTTTCCTGGATGCCTCCTGGTCCGACAACGCACTGTTCGATTCCGCGACGGATTCCCGTACTCACGATGTGTATCGGACGATTTTCGGGATCGAAAAAGTCTTCAAGGATGGCCTGTATTCCGTCGAACTCCGCTTACCGATGATCAACGGCTACGACAGCAATGCCGGCGCGATCATCGATACCCCCGCGACATTGGGAACCGAATTGGGAAACATTTATGTCGGACTCAAACGGGTGTTGCGGCACGATGAAAACAGCATTCTGACCGCCGGGCTGGGGGTGACATTGCCGACCGGAAACGGCACTGATTATCTCCTTGGCGGAACCACGATTGCGAATATCGAAAACGAAACCGCGTTCCTGAAACCTTATGTCGCGTACAGTCGCCAGAACGGCGCCAACTTTTTCCAGGTGTGGACCGAACTGGATCTGGCAGTGGGCGGCGACGATGTTTACGCAGGGGGGCCGTCCATCGGGCAATATCAGCCGCAAAACCTGTACTCCCTGGACATGCAACTCGGTCGCTGGCTGTATTACAACCCGGATGCCAGCGGGATGGTCAAGGGGATTGCACCGATTGTCGAACTGCACTACACCACGACAATCAACGATACGGACAATATCGCCCTGGTGCAGAACTACCGCAATCCGTTCAACCGGATGGACTTCTGGAATGTCACCATGGGTACGCAGGTGCAACTGGGCGATCGTTCCAATCTCCGGTTGGCTGCATCCCTGCCTATCCGCAACGGCAGCCAGGACGAAACCCACGCATCCGATGTGACTCTCTTCCTGCAGTGGGATGTGGTACGCTAACCTAACCCGTTGAGTGTTGAATTTATCCAGGACGTTCTCCAGTTACGGGGAACGTCCTGTTTTTTTGCGATCAGTCGCGTGGCGTGGAAGCAGGTTACCATCGAACTGCGCACCGTGGCCTGCGGCACCGAAGTGAATATCTGCCAGTCCGGGATTCCGGAGTCAATCCCCGTGGAGTTCTGCTATCTGGGGTGGCAAGAGTCTCTGAAAATATTGCCGCGCGTGGTCGAACCCGATTGGAGTAAAAGTCCTGCGGGCCGTCAGACATTCGAGAGAGAAGTGAACGCAATGGCCCGTAAGAAGTCCGCGAAGTCGTCGCGGGGTGAAATGCGAGACGCCGCCACGCCCGACGCTGGCCAGCCGAAGCTTCTCTCGGGTGGCAACCCGCAAATTGCGAAGGGGGATGGCGATGCCCCCGTGCAAGCCTACATTGCCGCCATGCCTGGCTGGAAACGCGATGTGGGGAGCCGCCTTGACGCCATCATCACGTGCACCGTGCCCAACGTCCGCAAGGCCGTGAGGTGGAACACCCCCTTTTATGGCATCGAGGGCCGGGGCTGGTTCCTCGCCTTTCACTGTATTACGAAATACGTCAAGGTGACGTTCTTTCGTGGTGCTTCGCTACATCCCGTTCCTCCCGTCGCGTCGAAACAGAAGGACGTGCGTTATTTCCACATCCACGAGGAGGACCATTGGGACGAGGAACTTGTGGTCGGTTGGATGCGACAGGCATCGGAGTTGCCCGGGGAGACGTGCTTCTAATCTCAGTGCCGGTCTGACAGGGCGGGAATCAAGCAAAAGTTCCTTGACCACAGGATACAGCGGACGGTGCCAACCCGGGTTGCTGTGACTTACAAGGGAAGGAATCGCTTCCGCGCCTTGTCGCCTCGCAGCGGCATCCCGGGCCTGCCGAGACTTTCCTGGCGTGTGCGAATTCCAGTAAACTCTGGTGGACGAATGGCATAGCCTGGCTTGAAGGGTAGGGAGGGATCGGGACTTTCCGAATTTTCCTCGCGTGCTCCCAGCCAAGTTTCACTCTTACGTTTGCCCAGGACCACCATGATGATTGCACGAATGATTTTCGTCGGATGCTGCCTGTTGATACTGTTTTGCGGTCAGCCTGTTTCCCTGATGGCGCAGCAACCGCCCTACGATGTTTTTCCCGACGCGGCCCCGCCTTACTACCGTGTGCGGTACGAAGCGTCGACGCAACCAGGGGAATTGAGTTATTCGGTCAATTACACCGTTTGGATTCCACCGGGCGTTAAGACGTTGCGGGGGGTGATCGTGCATCAACACGGGTGTGGCGAGGGGTCGTGTAAATCGGGCCTGACGGGAGCCTACGATCTGCACTGGCAGGCATTGGCCAGGAAGCATGCGTGTGCCTTGCTGTCCCCTGCGTATGAACAGCCTGACAAGGCGGACTGCCAGATGTGGTGCGATCCCCGCAACGGCTCCAGTCAGGCGTTTCAGCGCGGGCTGGCCGATCTGGGAGTGCAGTCGGGGCATCCTGAACTGGCAACGGTTCCCTGGGCCTTGTGGGGGCACAGCGGCGGCGGCCACTGGGCGGGAGGCATGGTGCTGCTGCATCCGGAACGTGTCGCCGCTGCGTGGTTGCGCTCGGGAGTCCCCTTATTACAGCCGAACCCGGAAAGGGCTACGATCAAAGCCCACACGTTGCCCGAAGCCGCGCTGCTAGTCCCCGTGATGTGCAACCCTGGCACCAAGGAAGGGGTGACGGTCAAGGAGGGGCGCTTTGCGGGAGTCTGGCCGGCGAATGAAGCGTTCTTTTCCGAAGTGCGCGGGAAGGGGGGGCTGATTGGCGTTGCGGTTGATCCCCTGACGGCTCACGAGTGTGGCAATCAACGCTATTTTGCCATACCGTGGCTGGATGCCTGTCTGAGTTTGCGTTTGCCGAAAGTTCCTGGCCAACCGCTCAACAATATGCCGACCGCTGATGCCTGGCTCGCCGCGCCGACGGGCACGGAAGCCTTCCCCGCCTCGGCCTACTCGGGAGATCCGTTGCAGGCCACGTGGCTTGCGAATCAAGCAGTCGCCCAGTCCTGGATGGAATACGTCAAGGATACCGCGTTGACCGATCGGACGGCTCCTCCCACGCCGAACAACCTGCGCGTCGAGGGGCAGGATTTGACCTGGGCAGCGGAGGTCGATCTCGAAAGTGGACTCTCGCACTTCATCATTGAACGCGATGGAGAGTTCCTGGCCAACGTCCCCGAGCAGCCCAAGAATCCCTTCGGACGCCCGCTGTTCCAGGGGCTGCAATACAGCGACACTCCCACCCAACCGCTGGTCCCCATGCGCTACACCGATACGAAAATCGAGCCGGGCAGGCAGCATGTCTACCGGGTGATCGCCGTGAATACCGTGGGAATGAAATCGCCCCCGAGCGCGGTGGTCACTGCAAGCCGTTCCCGGTGAGTTGGCTGGAATCACCACCATGCGCTCGCGCGTCCCGGTTGTTGCCAGGCAACCCGGGTGCGCGGTTGTATCGCCGCCCCGCAGCGATTGGCAATCGCGGCGGCGATTCCTGGAATTGAGGGTTGCGAGCATGGGAAGCGGCTGCGATACTTATCAATTGATACCGATATCAACTCCACTGATGCCGATATCAACCTTGCGAACGAATCGTGCAAGCAGACTCCTGGTCGTCTCCCGGAAAACAACGTCCGGCGGAGTGCGGAGTGTTTGTGGTATTCGCTGCAAGGCCCTCCCGAATAATTCCTCCCGCCGTCCTCCACAGAGATCGGGAAATTGCCATGATACCGCCTCTTTTACGGGTCGATTCCGCTGAAACTGTCCCGCTTGTCTCTCGTTGCGCCGATTTTGTTTTTTTGACTCGTTCCCGACGTGTTTCCTGGTGGTGCCTCGGCCTGCTGGCTTGCCTGGTAGTTGGCGGCATCGCAGAAAATTGGGCCTGCGGTGCGGATGCGGGCAGCGTGACGTTTGAACGCGATGTGATGGCCACGCTCTCGAAAGGGGGCTGCAACGCGGGGACATGCCACGGGAATGTCAACGGGAAGGGGGGCTTTTTTCTTTCCCTGCGCGGACAAGACCCCGAGTTCGATTACGTGCAATTGGTCCAGGCGGATTTCGGACGTCGCGTGAATCGCCTGGAGCCGGAACAGAGCCTGCTGTTGCGCAAGGCGACGGGATCCATTCCGCATGAAGGGGGGAAAAGGTTTTCCAGTGACTCGCCCGAATTCGAAATTTTGCGATCCTGGATAACAGGGGGACTTGTCCGACATAACGCCCAGGCTCCCGTGGTCACGCATTTGCGGGTGGAACCGGCGGACTCCGTTTTGTGGCATCCCAAGCGGGAACTCTCTCTGGCCGTAACCGCCCATTTTTCCGATGGAACGCACCGGGATGTGACGCGATTGGCAGTCTTTGAGCCGAGTGATCCGCGCGTGCATGTCACCGCGGAAGGGACCGTCCGCTTTTCGGAGCCGGGAGTTGTCACTGTACTGGTGCGTTATCTGGCGGGGCAGTTCCCGGTACGCGTGGCCTATCGCCCGGCCCATCCCGAGTTTGTCTGGCAGTCTCCTCCCGAGAATAACTTTATCGACGAGATTGTCTTTGCCCGATTGCGGCAGTTGCGGATTAATCCCGCGCCACCAGCGGAAGAGCATGTCTTCTTGAGGCGGGTTTATCTCGATCTGCTGGGCGTCTTGCCAACAGCCGAAGAGGCCCGGGCGTACGTTGCGGATACGTCTCCCGAGAAGCAGGCCAGCCTGGTGGATCGGCTACTGGAACGTCCGGAATTCTCGGCCCGTTGGGCGCAGAAATGGTCCGATCTGATACGCAACGAGGAAAAAACGCTGGATGCCAAGGGGGTGGAGCTGCTGCATGCGTGGTTGAAGGAAAGTTTCGCCACGGATCGCCCGTTGAATCAGTTTGTGCAGCAGTTGATTGCCTCCCGGGGGAGCACGTACGCCAATCCTCCGGCCAATTTCTGGCGTGCGCATCGGGAACCGTTTGTGCGTTCGGAAACCATTGCGCAGGTGTTCCTGGGAGTTCGTTTGCAATGCGCGAAATGTCACAATCATCCGTTCGACCGCTGGTCGCAGGATGAATATTACAACTGGACCGCGCTGTTTACCGACCTGGATTACGAGATCGTCAAGAACGAGCGGAAGGATAAACTCGACAGCCACGAATTCGTGGGCGAGCAAATCGTACTCGTCAAGGAAGGGAAGCCGATCAAGAACCCTCGTACGGGGCAACCCGCCACGCCTCGTTTTCTGGGAGATTCCCGCGCGGTCGATGGCGATCGCCTGGAACAACTGGCGGACTGGCTGGCGAGTTCCGAAAACCGGTTGTTCGCAACCGCGCAAACCAACCGCATCTGGTATCACGTGATGGGACGGGGGCTGGTGGAGCCGATCGACGATTTACGAGACACTAATCCAGCCTCGCACCCCGAACTGCTGAAGCGGCTCACGGAGGAACTGATACAGCATAACTTCAGCACGAAACATCTGGTCCGCACGATTGTGCTTTCGCGGACCTATCAACTCTCTTCGGTTCTCCCCTCCGCGGATATCGACGAAACCAGCTACGACGAACATTTGTATGCCCGCGCGGTCGTGCGACGGTTGACTGCCGAGCAGATTCTCGATGCACAGTCGCAAACACTGGGCATACCTGCCAAGTTCGAAGGCTACCCTGCCGGTACCACTGCGGGTGAAGTCGCGGGAGTGGAACGCGTCCGGCGGACACTGGCCGAGGGAGACGCTTTTCTCCGCCTGTTCGGCAAGCCGGAGCGATTGTTGTCGTGCGAATGCGAACGGAGCGACGAAGCCACGCTGGGCCAGGCCTTGAGTCTGGTGGGAGGCGCCAGTCTGCACGAGAGATTGAAGCATCCCCAAAACCGGTTGGGGGCATTGCTGAGTTCAAACCGGACGCATCCGGAAATCATCGACGAATTGTTTTGGACCGTGCTCTCGCGTCCCGCGACACCACGGGAACGGCAAATCCTGCTGGAGCAGATGGAACGTAGCGAGAATCCTCGGCTGGTGCTCGAGGATTTGACTTGGGCGATTCTGAACGCCAAGGAACTGCTATTTCGAAATTAATCCGCCCGACGGCCACGCCGGCCTGGTTCCGAGCCTTCCTGCCGAACCGAAGCCAAGCCCCGAGACACGTAGCGAGTATCAAATCATGAGACAAAAACTCTCCGCCTGCCAGGAGTTTTGCCGCCAGGAGCTTTCACGGCGACATGCCATCAAAATTGGTGGTCTGGGAATGCTGGGGTTGAACTTGCCCACGCTGCTGCGTGCTGCTGAACAGGGGGACGCCCCCCTGGCACGGGCCAAGCATGTGATCTTCCTGTTCCAGTGGGGCGGCCCCAGTCATGTGGATACATTCGACATGAAACCGGAGGCTCCGGCGGAAATCCGTGGCCCCTTGAAGCCGATTCCGACCGTTGTCCCCGGGCTGCCGATCTGTGAACATTTCCCGGAGATGGCCAAGCGGATGGATAAGGTCACGCTGATTCGCAGCATGACCCACACCATGAAGAATCACAATTCCGCGGGGTATTACGCCCTTTCGGGGCATGCTCCTCCCAGCGATGACCAGCGTTTGCGGGATTCGCTGGATCTGTGGCCGGCCTATGGTTCCGTTGTCGACAAGCTGGCCCCCAACAATGGGGAGATGCCCACCTTTGTCTCGTATCCGTATTCCATATCCGACGGTTCCATCACGCCGGGACAGCACGGCAGCTTTCTGGGGAAGCGGCACGATCCCTTGTTCTTCACGCACGATCCGAATCAGGCCGGGTTCAGGTTGCCCGAGTTGTCCCTGCCCAGCGATCTGGAATATGGTCGCATGCAACGGCGGCGTGAATTACAGCGGCTGGTGGATGAACAGGCGGGCTTGCTTGAACGATCGCTCCAGGTCCGCGGCTTCGACGATTATTATGAAAAAGCCATTGCGATGCTGACATCCCCTCGTGTGCGCGAAGCATTTGATGTCGAAAGCGAACCTCCGGACCTGCGGGATCGCTATGGTCGCACCACGTATGGGCAAAGCTGCCTGCTGGCCCGGCGACTGGTGGAAGCGGGCGTGAAGTTTGTCACGGTCTATTATTCCCGATCCATTGGTGGGCGGCGCGTGAACGAAGGGGGTTGGGATACCCATGGGTTCGATGATACACGCATGTTTCAAATCGTCGATAAGTATCAGCATCCGATGACGGACCAGACCTTGCCCACGCTCCTGGATGATCTGGATTCGCGCGGCTTGCTGGACGAAACGCTGGTGCTCTGGATGGGGGAATTTGGACGGACGCCGAGGATCAATAAAAACCAAAGCCGGGATCACTGGCCCCAATGTTACACCGCGTTGCTGGCGGGGGGAGGCGTCAAGGGGGGGCACGTTTACGGTGCCTCCGATGCCGACGGCATGTTTCCCGACAAACATCCTGTCAAGCCGGAGGATCTGGCGGCCACCATGTATACGTTGCTGGGGATTAATCCGGCCACGGAAGTTTATGATCGCGCGAATCGCCCCCTGGCGATCGCGGGGAAAGCTATCACGGATATTTTCGCGTGAATGTTTTTTCCTCCGTCTCCCGTTTCCCGCGTTCTCGTTTTTTGGAGAGACGTTCGATGTGGTGTCCCTTTCCACGGAAATCTGTTTGCCTGCTGCCTTTCCTGTGTTGCCTGACGGCGGCGTTGTATGCCGCGGACCCCACGCCCATCCAGCAGGAAATTCAGCAACTGGATGCAAAAATCGACGAGACCCGTCTACGCGAACGGGAATTGAGCGATCGCATGGCAAAAACGCGGCGCGAGGCGACGGAACTCAAGTTGCAATTGCACGCATTCACCAAGGCGATCCGCGAAACCGAACAGGCGGCGCTGGGGTTGAGAAACGATGTCGAGAAAAATCAAAAAGCCGTTGCCGAGGCGATGCAGCAACAGAAACTCGCCCTGCAGGCGTTCGAGGTTGCGCGCAAGGAACTCGAGGAAGCGAAAAAAAAATTCGAAGCCGCGGAAAAACAACTGGAAGCGGCCCGCGCGGCACAAACCACCGCGGAAAAAGCCAAGGCCGATGGAGCCGCCGCGTTGAACACGAAGCTGCCCGGATTGACGACCCGCCTGGAAGGTCTGCAGGCGCAAGCCCGGACCACGGAACATAGCCTGGCCCAGGTGGAATCGCGTTTGCAAGAGGACCAGACTCAAATCGAGGCGTTCCATCGGCAGCGCGAAGGGCATCACGACAAGATTCAAACCTTGCTGGAACAGGCGGGGGAATGGATTTCCTTCCGCGAACGGATTGCCCCGATTTTCCACGAACGGTGCCTCCCCTGCCACAACCATCGCACCAGCAAGGGGGGGTATAACATGGCCACGCACGAGGCGCTGATGTCGGCGGGAGAATCGGGAATGACGATCATCCCCGGCGATGCCGCGAATTCGCCGTTGTATCTGCTGCTGGCGGACGGTTCCATGCCCAAGGACGCCGATCCGCTCACGTCGGAACAACTCGAGTTGATTAAACAATGGATCAACCGCGGCGCCCGGCTTGATCGCCAGGTCGCCGCGTCCGCGCCACTGATCCGCATCATGCCTCCCCGCCCGCAGCCGATGCCTCCCGAGGTCTATCCCGCGCCGGTCTCCGTAACGGTGCTTGCTATCGAACCAAGCCGGCAACTGCTGGCCAGTTCGGGCTACCACGAGGTGCTTGTCTGGTCCCTGGCCGATCGGCGGCTCGTCCGCCGTATTCCGAATTTTGCCGAGCGCGTTCACGATCTGCATTTTCATCCCGATGGTCGCCGCCTGGTTGTCGCGGGTGGGACTCCTGGCTTGTGGGGGGAAGTGAAGGTGTTCGATGTCCAGGAGGGCCGTCTGCTGGCGGACGTTCTGGCCAGCGACGATACAGTGTTCCGCGCCCGCTTTTCACCCGACGGAACGCGACTGGCGACGGCGGGGGCCGATCGTTCCCTACATGTGTTCAACGTCCAGACGGGCCAGGAGGAATTAAGCATCCACGATCATGCGGATTGGATTCGCGACCTTGACTGGTCCCCGGATGGACTGCGAATTGTAACCGCCAGTCGAGACAAAATGGCCAAGGTGTTCGATGCCCGCGGCGGAAAGTTGCTGCAAACCTTCAACGGTCACGGCGAGTCCGTCGCGTTGGTCACGCTGCTTGCCGATGGTAAAACCGCTGTCAGCGCGGGGGCCGATCGACGCCTCCGCCTATGGGATATCCACACCGGCAAGGAACTCCGCCAGATCGGCGGCTTCGGCGGAGACATACAGCAACTGCTGCGACTGGCCGATGGCCAGATGCTCTCCCTGTGTGCCGACGGAAAACTGCGGCTTCACCACACGGGCGATGGCAAACTCCTGCGGGAGTTGACCGTGCAGGGAACCTGGCCTGCCAGCCTCGTGGCCTTGCCAGAGCCCCATCACTTTGCGGTGGGGAATCTCGATGGTCTGATTCAATTCTGGGATTTTGAAAAACAGACACCTACCGCCTCCTGGACGGCATCCCCCGGTTTTCCGCCTGCGGAATCTCCCGAATGAGCCAGCCCATTTTTTTGCCGCACGATTTCGGTCATTACGAGTCAATCCCTTCGGGTTCGCATGTGGGGCCTTCCCGGAACGCATCCACTTTCCGAGCTTGAGTATCGGGATCGCCGATCTGACTCATCCACGCGATGCGCACGATACCCGCCACGGGTTTCTGAAAGATTTAACGGGTGCCCCGGACGGCTTCGTAGTGATCGAGGAGCGTTTTGCTCTCCAGTGATCCGCGCAAGAATTCCTCGGTCAATTCGCGCAGCGGATTCGATGCATCTCCATTCCAGGCTTACGCTTGAGATTGACTGCCATCCCTGCCCGGAGTATTCTCAATCCACATTGTTGAGAGATAACCAAGTTCTGCTACTCAGTGAACCTTTTCCCTCATGGTGTGTCCAACTCAGTTCGACTTACTGAATCACCATGGAGTTTCAATCCCCACATGCCACACACACTGAATATTGACGGTGTCACCGAGAACGCATTTGATCTGCAAATGCTTGTTTACAGCAGCAAGTCGTTTTGTGCCAAACACCAGATCGCCTGGGGCGGAGAATCACCCGGAGAATTCGATTGGGAATATTACTTCGGCTGGTTGAAATCGTCGCTTTGCGAAAAACTCATCCGGTCGGCAATTACGCTCCGAATGCTTCAGGACATCCTTGCGGCTGATGACATGCAAGAATCGATCGATCTTGAGAATTACCAGGACGATTCAATTGCTGGCATTCAGCTTGGAATCATTCACGAAGGATCGTTTCGTCTTACGTTGCGCGAAATGTGCAACTAGATCATCCACGCAAACGATACCCAGCTTGATTGGCATGATGACAACGGGTTCCAATGGTGGACCGGAAACGTATTTCTTTTCGGGAGAAATCGCGGGTCTGAATGGAAACTCGAATTGGACGTCGAATCATTTGCGGTGGCTGCCAATCGCTATGTTGATTTGGTCTCGAACAATGTCGACTTTCACCATCTGTATAAACACGATACGTAGCAGAACCATCGCATGCACGGGAGCGGCGGTGGCGCGGATAATGAAATCGTAGTTTTTTGGCGGCGGGTCGGTTACCGCTGTTGTTAGGCCACATGGTTGCGCTTCTTCCAATTCGAGTCCCTGACGCGTGGCGTGTAAGGCATCACACACTGTTCGATGAAGCCCCAGAGTTTTCAGATGGTGTATGCACGAATCTCACGGAGGATTTGGTGCAACTCTCGCGTGGAGCGGATATCATTGATGCTGGTTTCTATCGCGACCGATATCGAGTGGTTTTGGTCAGAGGTGGCGATTGGGAGCATCCAGTTCGGCAGCGTGATTGCCAGCACCGCCGCGAGGTGGTTGCCATCATTGAGGAGTGGTCGAGAGATGACGACTTTGTCGCCTAACCCTTCGCCGGGTGCCGGCCGCCGGCCGCCACGGGCGGCTTGTCCGCCAGTGTAAATACAGGCTGGAGTTTCCCACTTCTTGTTGTCAAGGGACTTCCTTGACAACTCTATGCCAGGACAACTGGTTCGATCATGTTCCTCGCCCTTGCTTTTGCCTGGTAGGGAGCAGACCATTTCCAATCTCGTGCCAGTGGGACTTGGCAAAACGATTCGTGTCACACGAAAACAATTTCATTGGGCGACAAGTCGCCCGTGGCACCCGGCGGGAATTGACGCATCCCATTGACTAGCTAGGGATTGACAAGCAAGCTCTTCGCAGTATTCTCAATGCGTGCTGTTCAAAGAGTCAGGGGTTATGCGGGAATGTAAGTATGAACAACCGACCTGTTGGCGTTTCCATTCTGGCCGTCCTACACCTCGTTGGTGGCGTGCTTCTCCTTGGCGCGCAGGTGCTCCTTCTTCAAAACCTGGACCATGTGTCACAGGGCATAAACGTCGTCGGAATCCCGCCGATACTGCTTGTTGTCGGTGTCATGCTACTGGCCGGAATCGCACTTGCTTCCGGTATTGGGATGTGGCTCGGTACTCGCTGGGGCTGGTGGTGTGCGACGTTTTATTATGTTCACAGCATCGCCAGAAACGCCAACGCACTCCTGATGCTCTCGAATTTCGCCGATGAGCTTGCAGGCGGATCTCGTGGCCCGGGATACTACTATGCCAAGTTCGGTGGACGCGTCATCATGCATTTCCTGCTGCTTATGTACTTCTTCAAGTCCAATGTTCTTCAATACTTTGGCATGGACGAAGTGCATAAAGAAAAGGCGGTCGGCAAACTCATTACGGTCACGGCCGCAATTTCTGGGCTGTCAACGGCCATCGCCTTAATCGCGGAGTAGTATACGTGCTTTCCCGCTAACAAATCGCTCAACCGGTGCGGCGGTTGGTCGTATGTCCTGAAATTGAAACTCGCTGGCCGCCGCGCGGTTAGCGACAACGTTACGGCTGTCGTACTGTTCTCCGCTCCCATGCGAATCGCCCCTGCTTCACACGCTTGCCGATCCTTTGCATCCGGGTTTGACTCGGATTTCTCACCCGGGTCAATCAATCAGGCTTGCTGACTTCGACGAACTAGCCGCGCCGTCAGGAAGCGGGCCAGGGTATGGCAGCATGAGCCGTGTGGATGTCAACGCGGGTTGACTTCGTGACGGGAGAGTGCTTTGCAAGATGTTACGCCAGCGTGGCCCGCTTCCTGACGGCGCGGCTAGTTTGCAAGCGTCGGGATAATTAGCCGCGGGGGTCAGGGAATGCGATCCTGTCCCAGGGAGGCCCGATAGTCGGCTTTGGCCTTGAAGTATTCCAGCTTGGCCTCGACGGCGCGTTCCGCGGCTTCGACGGCGAATTGCTCGCGAAGCGTTACGGTCAGCAGGTCCGATGCCCCTAATTCAAGATTTCGATTTTCGACCCGCGCCAGTTCGGTCGCCAGTTCGACCGCCTTGGCAGCCTGTTCGGCCTGTTCGTAGGCGGTGATCAATCCCGCATAGGCCAGTTGCACATCGACGGAGATTTTGTCCTCGATCATTCTTCGCTTGGCGTTTAACTGCGCCAGTTTGGCCTCGACGCTCTGAATTTTCCCTTGTGCCTTTCGTCGCTGAAGCGGGACATCGAGAAAAACCGAGGCCTCCATTTCAAATTCACCCTTGTCGTTATTCGGGCTGGCACGCTGCCCCATGTCCTGTGAAGTCGACATGTAGGCGTCGATCGAGGGCTTGAGTTCGTTCCGCGCCTGGGCAAGTTCGACATCCAGTTTGCGCCGAGAAAGATTCAGCAGGGCAATTTCAGGACGCATTTCCAGGGCCATCTGGGTATCCAGTTCCAGGAGTTCTCCCTGGGGGGGCGTTAGTTCCGGAAACCCCGGCAATTGCACGTTCCGGGGCACGATGGGCTGCCCGTTTCCGTCGCGAATGAACAGCGACAACTTGGCCCCGCTCTGCCTCAACTTCCGTTCGATATCGGAGAGTTTCATGCGACGCTCGGCGATCAGACGCAGGTTATCCGTCAATTGGGGGGGATCGAGAAACCCCTCTTCAACCTGCCTGCGCATGCGGTCGTTACGATTTTCGGCCAGAGAGAGTGCCTGTTGGGCAATCTGATACCGTTCCCCGTGAGCCACCCAGTTCCAGTAGGCAAAACTGGCTTCCTGGACGAAACCAATCAGTTGCGCCTGGATTTCCGGTTCGACCAGTTGCCTTTCGTAATCGGTGCTCATAATTTTCGCACGGCGCTCGTCGATATTCCGATCGCGCGCCAGGGGGACGAAAAATCCGGCCTTGAATTCCCCCCCCTCATTGGTTTGTCGTTCCTTGTACCAGGGTTCGAACAGGCCGTTGCCGACCCGGTATCCGGCAAAAAATTCGCCTCCATTGTAGGTCGGCTGCACGATTCCCAGGCTCTGGCGGTAATTTTGGTAGAAGCCCAGAACTTCGTTTTCACTGGCTCCCTTGAACTTGAGATCAAATTCTCCCTGCGCGGAAAGCTGCTGACCGGCAACCATGTCTCTGGCATAAAACGCGGCTTCGAGCAGGGGATAACTGAGGTAGACGGAGCCAATGACTTCATCCAGCGATAAACCTTGCGATTCGGTTTCGCTCGTCGGCTCCGCTGCCGGATCTGTTTCGGCAGGGACCAGCAAGGGCAGGGGAGCCACCTCGGAATTTGCGGATCCTTCCGTAACCTGCGCGCTGGTCTGCAGGATCGCGACGGCCTCGCCATCCTGGGTGGTCTGAAGCGGGGATGAAAACTCCGCGAGGGGTTGGTCGTCCTCGGAAGTGGCCCCCTCCTGAGCGGAGATGTCGGGCGAAGGCACCGTGCCACGATTGAGATGTGACGGCTCGGAAGCTGCCTGCGCGGGGCGGGCAGCATCCCGGTAATCGACGCGCGAGTGCATACGGGAAGCCCCTCCACACCCCACGACCGAGGCCGAAATCAAGACTATCACAACACGCAGCATTAGCTTGGGTTCCAGCAGAATAACATCCATGTCGGGCTGGTACGCCTCTCGAGTAGGCAATTATTTCATCGGCACGGCACCCCTGGCAGCAGAATGGAAACCTTTCAGGGGTTGCCAGAGAGCTCAAGGAACCTGGAAATCGCCTTTTTCAACGAAGCGCGAAATTACTGTTTGGGTAGTTTGGGAGGTTTGCTCTTGCTGGGTTTTTCCTCTTCGGGATCGAGATTGACCACGGGGGGAAATGCGTTCAGTCGCCGCCAGACTTCGTACCACAAGGGAACCTGATCCAGCAATACCCAGGCATTCGCGCGGACTCCCTGGCGGAGAAAGCGGCCTTCTGGCCAGCGATGATCATCCTGGGCCGGGCGAATCAGCACTCGGAACTTTCCTTTTCCATCGTCCACTGCGTCCACGGAAATGACTTCTCCCCCGAAGGTTCCGACGGCAACGGAAGGCCAGCCGGCAAACTGCAGCGCGGGCCAGCCTTCGAATTGCAAACGGACATGCCTGCCAGGTTCCACCAGGGGGGCATCGTTTCCGCTCAGCCAGATTTGGGCGATGCGATCGGCTGTATCGGGGACGATGGTGCAGATCGGGTCACCCTGTTTGAGCACGGCTGTTCCCAGGTTGGGATTAATCCGCACGACATATCCATCGAAGGGCGCGGTGATCAATTGATTCTGTTGCCTGGCAACATTGACCTGCATGCTCAACACATCCTTTTCGGTTTTCTGCAGTTCTTGCTGGGCCTTGGCAATCTCGCTTTCCGCTTTCGAGACATCACTGATGGCCTTGCGCAGCGTGGCATTGGCATATTCGATATCCACCTGCGCCTTTTCAATTTTCGCGACGCGTTCCCGTTTCTTGCCTTCGAGTTCCGACCTGGCAGCGTCCAGATAGGCCTCGGCCTTGCGGACTTTGGCCAGCGATTCATTATACTTGCGTTCCACCTCCTGGAATTTCTGCAGGGAAATGTTGCCCTCGGCTTCCAGCAACTTCATCCGTTCGAATTCCGCCTTGAGTTGAGGGAGTGCGGCCTGGTATTCCGAAAGTTGCTGCATTTCCGCGCGGACCTTGTCTTCCGCCATTTTCACATAGGCGTTTTGCGAAGCGATGGTTTCTTCCTTGACGGCTTCGTAGGCGCGCACCTGACCCTGGCAGGAATCGACAATGGTCTTGATAGCCTCGAGTGCCTTCAGATTTGCATCCAGTTGTTGCACAGCTGCCTGAGACGCCAACTGACTGTAGTCAAGCTGCTGCTCCAGGCGGGAGGCGTAGGATTCGTCGAGATCGCGAATTTCCGCGATCAACTCTCCTTCGCTCACCCGCATGTTTTCCGCGATTCCTTCACCCCAGCGGACAATTTTACCCGTGATCGGGGATTCAATGATCTGTTGCCGCTTGTCCGGCGCGTAGGCGATGATGCTGCCGGTCCCCCAGATCGATTGCTGCCAAGGGGCAAACAGCATCAGCAGGATGGCAAGAATCAGGCAGACAAACAGACAGTTTGCGAACTTCCGCGCCCAGCGCGAAGAACGGGTCAACTGCAAGGCAGGCATCACCGACTCATTATAAGCCACGGGGCACAGCATCGTGCGTCGACGCTCCACCTCGTTTATCAGCGGGCGATGTTCAAGGTGTTCAAGGGGCATGCGACGTCCTCCCCGCCAATTTCGGGCGCTGAGCCGTGAGGTTATGGATATGTGTCCCAAGGGCAGCCAATGCCCGGCGCCCGGTCACCATGATTAGAGTCCAGGGTTGTGTGGGATTCGCGAGCATCCTGGTCAGTTCCAGGGCTTCCTCGTCCGGCAAGGCGTCGAGCAGTCCGTCGATCAACAGCAGTCGCGGTTGCCCCACTATCGCACGGGCCAGCATCAGTTTGCGAACTTGATTGGGCGTCAAGGGGTTTCCCTGGCCGAACAGTTCCGTATCCATCCCTTGGGGAAGTTGCAGAATCTGCTCGAATAATCCTACGTCGACCAGGGCTTGTTGCACATCCATGGTCGAAATATCGGGACGTTCCAGGTGTACGTTTTCCGCAACGGTCCCCAGTACAATTTCCGCCTCTCGCACCAATGCGACTTGCCGTCTCAACACATCGGGACGCAAGTTCTCGGGTTCCAGGCCATTGATGGTTACATGCCCCGCGTCGGGAATCCGCAACCCATACAGAAAGTCCAACAGCAGGCTTTTGCCCGAACCACTATCTCCCACCAGCATCAACCGTTCTCCGGCAGCAACTTCCAGTTCGAAATTGGAAAACAACTGGCCATGATGCGCGTCGCCATGCTCGACGTGACTATAAACCACGCGGGCAGGCAGGTCGCCTATTCCCTGCAACAACCCGTCCTGACGCTCCATCTTTAAGTCGAATAAGTGGCCAAGTTTGTCCACGGAGGCCATCACGTCGTAAAAGCTTTCCATGAATTTCCCCATCTTGGCAAAACTGCCGACGATTACCGTTACAATCAGTTCGGCCGCCACCAGTTGGCCCAGCGTCAGTTCGCCGGAAATCACCAGCCAGCCCCCCATTCCCAGCAGGATCGTGCTGGCCAATGCCTGCATCCCGAGCGCAAAGATCACTTGCCGCATAAGAATGTGGAAATGCTTGCCGCGATATTTAAGATAGTCGTGCGTCAGCCGGTCGGCTCGGTCGAGCGCGAATTCCGCGGCTCCTCCCAACCGGAACGCATTGGGGCAAATCGCCAGGTTTTCCAGCCAGGCAGCCATATGGTATTTCGCCTTGGATTCCTTGATGCTGGATTGAATCGCCCCCCGTCCGAGTACCAGAATCATGAAGGCCACCATGGCCAGCAGGATCAAGTCAAACCCCAGCAGCCAGGGATGATAAAAGGCGAGGACTGCCATGCCGATCAGTGTCCCCAGGACAAGCGAAGTCCCGTCCAGCAGCAGCAAGGCCGAGGCTTTTTGAATGGTCACTATGTCAAAAAAGCGGTTGACCAGTTCGCGCGCATCGTGATGATCCAGGGTGGCTACCTGAGTGCGGGGGAGTCGAAACGCCAAATCGGCTGAAACACGGGCAAACAGTCTGCGCTGAATGATTTCCACAATATAGGTTTTCAAGGCCTCCAGCGCGGCGGAAAAAGCCAGAAAACCAAACAGGATCAACGCGAGAATCACAATCGGTTGCAGCATGCGGCCAAAGGCGACGGTAGTCACCAGGGACTCGACCGCCAGGGGGCTGGCCAGTGCCAACAGGCCCGTGATGACCGAAAACACAACAATTATCCAGATGTCCGACGATTCCGGCCGGAGAATGGCCCACAGCCGCCGTAACGGGGTCCGCGCCCCCGCAGCTTCCGGGTCTTCAGCCGTCAAGTGAGGTTCGATGACGATACAACGGACTTGGCGATGCTCGCGGGGAGGCTGAAACTGGGACCGCAGCTTGCGCAGCGAGACCCATTCCTGGTCCTGATTCGTCAGCGGCTGCAGCAGTAGATATTTTCCACCCCGGGCACCAGCGATTCCATACCAGTGAGAATCGATCAGGGTGATGATTTTAGCTCCATCGGCCACCATTTCCGCCATTTGATCGGCCGTGCAGTCGATCACCTTGGCCATCAGTCCCAGCGAATGGCTGGCATCGCCGATGCACTTCCACCAGCGATCATCATCATCAGCCGCATGCGCCAAGGCTGATTCTTCCCACGCCCGACGAATTTTGGGGCGATCGATCGGATTTTCATCGAGGATGGCAAATTGTTCAAAAAGCCAACACACAGCTTCCAAGTCATCACGCGGACCTGCGGTGCGGATAGGCTCGAGCACGGTTGTGTATCCAGAGTATGTGTGGACGATGCGGGTTGTCGCGGAAGGCAGGGGAACAGGCAGGCAACAGTCCCCAAGGGGGGGATGGATATTCCGTTTTATTGCAACTGCCGTCAATGTGCCGTTGCGACACTGTTGGAATCGTCCATTCTAGTCTTATGCCCCTAGTCAAGAAAATAAGTGTGTTGCACATTGTGGAAAATTCAATCCGTTTAGTGTGCATGCGTTCTGTTTCTTGCTGCAATTGCCTGTCGCATGTTTCGAGTTTAGGACAATGAGCCTTAGGCACACAAAGACATGATAGCGCGCACGATATTTTCCACAGGGGGAAAGTCACGGCTTGCATGACCTGGTCGCAGACGCAATCCGCATGCGGCTCGGAAGGCTTATGCTAGCCCGGATTTCTCACCCGGGTCTCTAAAGCAGCTTGCTGACTTCGATGAACTAGCCGCGCCCGTCAGGAAACGGGCCAGACTGGAGTGTTGTTTGTCGCAATGCATTGACCAGATTAAGATTGTGTCTAGTGAGTGCTGATTGAGGAACTGCCCGGCTGGCCCGCTTCCTGACGGGCGCGGCTAGTTTTCTAGGCATTTTCGTGGCAACTTTGACCGCATTCGTAAGTGTGTGAGAAATGTGGGGTAGCAACGCCCGTGAGGAAGCGGGTCGCGCTTGAGTCGCTACATTCAAGTCACAGTCCACTAAATGTGGGCTAATGTGCATGCTCGCCCTCCTTCGGCGTGAGAGTATGTCACCCCGCCGCTCGACTGTGCGACAGGCTCGTTCTGTTTCGGATGCAAGCAGGGCACCTGGCAGGGAATTGTTTTCTCCGTGGTCCCCAAAAACGCCAGGCTGCTGCTTCGTAGCGTTCCCCTTGGGCGGATCTCCGGATTAACATATCTACATTCTGTTGTTCACGCGGAAAATGATCGGAGAAGGGTTATGTTGCCTGTGGATGAATGCTGCGCGACGCGGCCAGTCACGCTTGACTACCGCTCACGGATTTGCCTGGTGTTACTGGTGCTATCACTGGCGGGTTCGGCCCATCGAAGCCAGGGAGCTGAAACTCAAGAAGGGGCCTTGCCCAATATCGTGGTTGTTCTCGCGGATGACATGGGCTGGTCGGATCTTGGATGTTACGGCGGCGAGATCGAGACTCCCCACCTGGATCGACTTGCGGCAGGCGGATTGCGGTTTACGCAGTTCTATAACACGTCCCGCTGTTGCCCCACCCGGGCAGCGTTGTTGACAGGCCTGTATTCGCATCAGGCGGGCATAGGCCATATGGTCGGCAACGATGGGCTTCCCGGCTATCAGGGGTATCTGAATGAAAACTGCGTCACCCTGGCGGAAGTGTTCCAGGCTGCCGGTTATGCCACCCTGATGACGGGAAAATGGCATGTCGGTTCCCAACCCGGACACTGGCCGCTCGATCGAGGATTTTCCGGCTTTTGGGGAACTCCCTCGGGGGGAGGCGTGTATTTCAAAGAGACCTTACAGGTCCGAACGAATGTGTTTTTCACTCGGGATAACGAACTCGTGGAATTACCCGAGGATTTTTACGTGACGGACGCGTTTACCGATCGGGCCCTGGAGATGGTCGAGCAGACGGTACAACGGAAAGCGGGGCCATTTTTTCTGTACCTGGCACACATCGCCCCACACTGGCCGCTGCAGGCCAAGCCGTCGGATATCGCGCGCTACCAGGGACGCTATAATGTGGGCTGGGACCGGATTCGTGAACAGAGGTTCGCCCGGCAACTTCAGCAGAGGCTTGTGCCCGCGCACTCACGCTTGAGCGAACGCGATTCCGAAGCGGCTGCCTGGGACAACACACCGCCCGAAAGGCAGGCCGATCTGGCTCGCCGCATGGAAATTTATGCGGCCCAGGTGGATTGCGTGGATCAGAATGTGGGGAAGCTGGTCAAGAAATTGCAGGACCTTGGTGTTTACGAGAACACGCTGATCCTGTTCCTTTCGGATAATGGCTGTTCGGCGGAAGGTGGGCCGGGCGGCTTCAGTCGGGGGCGGCCAGGGGCAGCCCTGGGCACGGGACTTTCCTATGCCAGTGTCGGGTTGGAGTGGGCCAACGCCAGCGATACGCCATTTCGGAAATTCAAGATGTCGACGCATGAAGGAGGGATTGCCACGCCTCTGATAGCGCATTGGCCGGCCGGGATCGAAGCTCGGGGAGAATTGCGGCACCAGCCCGGGCATGTGATCGACCTGATGCCCACGCTGGTGGAAGTGGCTGGTGCGGAGTACCCCCGGGAAAGGGCGGGGGAAAAAATTCTCCCGCCAGAAGGGAGGAGTCTCGTCCCGGTCTTCCGCAACGAAACCGGAGAGCGTCGGGCGCTCTACTGGGAACATGAAGGGAATCAGGGAGTTCGCCAAGGGGACTGGAAGGGAGTCCGGACACATCGGCAGAAATGGGAACTCTACAATCTGGCGGAGGATCGCACCGAAACACAAAACCTTGCGGGCAAGCATCCCGAGAAACTGGAGGAACTTCAGGGCTTATGGCAAGCGTGGGCCGAGCGTTGCGGCGTATGGAGCTGGTCCGAGTTACAGCAGCATCGCCAGCAACGCCGAGAATCTGCCAAGTGAATGGGGAGCGTCTTGTTCGTTGTGGTCGATGGTCGGATGTTCCCGGACGCTCGACGCCCCTCGTGCGGAATCGTCATTCTCCGCGGAGTACGGCCATCAGGAGAGTAGTTCCGGAATGACGCGCGCGGGAAGCACGCCCGTCAGGCGTTGATCCAGCCCCTGAAAGCGATACGTAAATCGCTCGTGGTCGAACCCCAGCAGTTGCAGGATGGTGGCGTGAAAGTCGCGGATGTGAACGGGATCTTTAACGATGTTGTAACTGAAGTCGTCCGTTTCGCCATAGATCTGCCCGCCGCGGGTGCCTCCCCCGGCCAGCCACATGGAAAAGCAGCGCGGGTGATGGTCTCGGCCGTAATTTTCACGAGAGAGTTTGCCCTGGGTGTAAATCGTGCGTCCGAATTCGCCACCCCAGATGATCAGGGTGTCGTCAAGCATGCCTCGCTGTTTCAGGTCTTCCAGGAGAGCGGCACAGGGCTGATCCACATCCTTACATTGGGACGGCATGCGATTGGCGATGTTGCTGTGATGGTCCCAGTTGTTGTGATACACCTGAATAAATCGTACACCCCGTTCCGCCAGTCGCCGGGCCATCAGCACCGTATTGGCGAACGTGCCCGGTTTGCGGGCTTCTTCGCCATATAATTCGAAAGTCTGTTGAGATTCCTGGCTGAGGTCGGTCAGTTCAGGCACACTGGCTTGCATGCGAAAGGCCATTTCGTATTGCCGGATGCGCGTCTCCGTTTCGGGATCGCGCAGGCTGGCGTAACCGAGGGCGTTGAGCTGATTGAGGCCGTCGATGGAACGCTTGCGGATCGCATCGGGGACGCCGGGGGGATTGTTGATGTACAGAATCGGGTCTCCCTTGCTGCGAAAGGAGACGCCCGCATGTTCACCGGGGAGATAACCTGCACTCCAGAGACGGGAAGAGACCGCCTGTTCCTGTTCCCTGTTGCTGGGAATGGCGATCAACACGACGAAGGCGGGCAGGTTTTCATTATCGGAACCGAGCCCGTAGGACGCCCACGAGCCGAGGCATGGCCGCCCCGTCACCTGGTTACCGGTTTGCATGGCTGCAATGGCCGGTTCATGGTTGATGGCCTCGGTGTGCATGGTTCGAATCCAGCAGATTTCATCTGCCTTTTTCGCCAGGTGGGGGAGTAGTTGCGTATTCATCCACAGGCCACATTCACCTGCCTGGCTGAATTGGAACTTCGAAGGGGCCACCGGAAAACGGGCCTGACCGCTGGTCATCGTGGTCAACCGCTGCCCCATGCGGATCGATTCGGGCAGTTCCTTGTCGTACCATTCCTGCATTACCGGTTTGTAATCGAACAAGTCCATCTGCGAGGGGCCACCCACCATGTGCAGGTAAATCACGCGCTTGGCGCGAGGCGTGAATTGTGGACCGAGGCCCTTGCCTCCGGCGGCCTCCGCCAGGCTTTCCCCCAGGAGTGAAGCCAATGCTGCCGAACCCAGCAGGTTGCGGCCTTGCGTGAAAAATTGTCGGCGGGAAGCAAGTTGATGCATGGGAATGTTCCAGCAGGAATGGGTGTGTGAAGCTATTTATTCAGCGCCTCGTCGAGATTCAGGAGTTGATTGCAAATCATGGTCCAGGCCGCCAGTTCCGTTGGCGCGAGTTGCTCGGGGAACTTCGACTCTCCGATGGAAATCAAGGCCTGGGCATCGTCGGGATGGGAGTTGTAATAGGTTTGATATTCCCGTAAGTCCCCCAGCAGGATTTCTATTTCCGCCGCGTGCAGGGGGCGACCGAGAACCCGTTCCGCGAACAGGTTAAGCAAGATGGACGGTTCGCGAGAACCCTGAGGCAGACCACGTTGCGCCACGTTTCGGGCCGCCTCGATGAATTGGGGATCGTTCAGCGTGACCAGCGCCTGCAAGGGGGTATTGGTCCGTTCGCGGCGGATGGTGCAGACTTCCCGACTCGGTGCGTTGAAGGCTTCCATGTTCGGCGGCGGAGCCATGCGTTTCCAGAAGGTATACAGGCTGCGGCGGTATAGATTATCGCCGGTGTCCTGAACATAATTACGGGTGTTTCCCCCGGGGAGTCCGACTATGCTCCAGATATCTTCGGGTTGATACGGCTTGACACCCGGGCCGTACATCGTGGGGACCAGCAGATCGCTGCTGGCCAGGGCATAGTCGCGCAGCATTTCGGCATCCATGCGATAGCGTGGACCGCGCGAAAGCAGGTGATTATCTCGGTCTCGTTCCAGTGCGTCCGCCGAGACCACGGCGGCTTGCCGATAGGTCGCGCTCATCAGCATTTGCTTGAACAAATGCCGCACATCCCAGCCGCTTTCCTGAAATTCGAGCGCGAGCCAATCGAGCAGTTCGGGATGACTGGGGGGAGCCCCCATGACTCCAAAATCCTCGGCCGTAACCACCAGCCCTTGCCCGAACACTTGTTGCCAGAAACGATTCACGGTGACGCGGGCAGTTAGCGGATTGGCGGGATCGACCAGCCATTGCGCCAGCCCGACGCGGTTGGGAGGAGCGTTTTCGGGCAGCGGATGCAGCGCCGCGGGTGTGTTGGCAGCCACCTCCTCGAGGGGTTGATCGTATTCACCCCGCTTGAGAATGTTAGCCATGGCCGGAGTATTGGGACGCTCGGTCTGAATGTGGGTTACCGGGCTGCGGTCTCGGATGGCATTTTGTTCCGCTTCGAGTTTCCGTACCTGTTGCTCCAGTCCGGGATAAGTGGCATCGCAGGCAATCAGGTAGTATTCCCGCAATTTCTTCTGTTGATCGGGAGACCGCTGCGCCTGTGGAATGGCCAGAACGTGTTGCAATTGCACTGTTTCGAACAACTGCAGTGCCTCCGTGGAGTTCAGCAGTCGGGTAAAAAGTCGGAAATCCTGAATAGCGCCCCCCTCGAAGGCTTGTCCGTGGCTGCGTTGTCCCAGCCGCAGGGGAGTGGGGGTGCGGAATGTGGCCTCGGGTTTCAGGGAGTTCTTTTCCACGCGGACTGGCTTCAACTGGCCATCCACGTAAATTTTGATGCCTTCGGTTTTTCCGGACCCATCATAGGTGGCACAGACATGTTGCCATTGTCCCGGTTTCAGCACGGCATCGGTGGTGACGACCTTCAACGCGTTTTCCGGCCAGGTATCGATCAGGTGCATGCCGACCGAGCCCCCCTGTTGCCATAAATCCCAGCCGCGATACGCATTTCGTTCGTCCATGCGTGCCGCGATGGCTGCGGAGGCGTCACCCCGAGCGGGGCGAATCCAGGCGGCGACACTGAACGATTGATTTTTTTCAAAATCGCCAATTTCTCCCAGATCGAATGTATTTCCCGACTTGACCAGGGGAGCGGGGCCCAGTTGTCCGCCCGGTTCCCAGACGAGTTCCTGCTCGACGGCGAACGTCTGGGTTGACTGGACGCGGTTGGCGACGCGGTTGCCGCTCCCCTCGTTCAGCGGGAGATGCAGGATCAACCCATCGTCGGGCAGTTGGTCGAGCAGCAGGGCCGGGGTGGCCTGGGCCAGCCACTGTTCGAACTCTGGCTGCACCGAGTTTCGATGTTTGTCGCGGGCCGATTTGGCCTGTGCGATTTCCGCGGGGAGTGCCAGCCAGCGATTCCGGTCGGCCTCGGAGGGGACCACCAGCACGGGCCCTCGGCCATCCTTGACGTTGCCGTCCTTGGGCTTCTGGGTGGTGTTGCGGAAATACGCGGCCAGGGAATAATAATCCCGCATGGTGAAGGGGTCGAACTTGTGATCGTGGCATTGACTACAATTCGTAGTCAATCCGAGAAATACCCAGCCGAACGTCTGCACGCGGTCGGTGGCATACAGGGCCAGATTTTCCTCGTCGATGGTCCCGCCTTCATTGGTGGTGATATTGCACCGCTGAAAACCGGTGGCAATCAACTGGCTTTCCGTAGGCTCGGGGAGCAGATCTCCCGCCAGTTGTTCGATGGTGAACTGGTCGAATGGCTGGTTGGCGTTAAAGGCGCGAATCACCCAGTCTCGGTAAGGCCACATTTCGCGATAGTTATCGAAGTGCAACCCGTGCGTATCGCCATAGCGTGCCGCGTCCAACCAATACCGTGCGCGGTGCTCTCCCCAGGCGGGGGTTGCCATCAGATGATCAATCCAGCGGGACAGAGTCGCCTCCCGATCGCGCGAGTATTCCTCCAGAAAGCTGGCCATATCGCGCGGTTGAGGGGGGAGGCCGGTAATGTCGAGATGGAGACGGCGAAACAGCGTGCGTGGATCCGCTTCTGGTGCAGGGGAGAGTCCTTGTGCCTCCAGTTTGGCCAGGACGAAGCGATCAATCGCGTTCTTGCTCCACTGCTGATCGCGCACGGCGGGGAGTTCGGCACGCGTCGGTCGAATAAACGCCCAGTGTGGCTGATACTCGGCACCGGAGGCAATCCACCGCTTCAGGATATCGCGTTCGCGGGGAGAAAGTTGCTTCTTGGTTTCGGGCGGGGGCATCAGCAGTTCCGCGTCGTCGGTATCGATGCGGGTCACCAGTTCACTCTGATTCGGCTTGCCGGGGGAAATGGCCCCGTATTCAATCGCGGCTTCCCGCAAGTCCAGGCGCAAGTCCGCTTTTCTGGCAGCACTGTCGGGACCGTGACAGGCAAAGCAGTATTCGGCCAGAATCGGGCGGATGTCCCGGTTGTATTCCAGCGTTTCCGCAATGCCTCGGGCCGGTGTGCCGCACGCCACCGCCCCGGCCAGGAAGGATATCCACGCCAGCATAAACAAGTTGTTTCGATACATGTTGCGTACCTGTTTTTCTACTCAGTTCATGCGGTTGAAATGAAGTGCACCGTAAGGATCGCCACGTTTTAATTGTATTCATTGAAGTGGATGTGTCTTGCAAATTCAACGCAGAATTTTGTACAGACACCGCATTGACGCATCTGCGACAAAATGCCCCCTCATGCCAGGAGGTCGCGGACGATCCGTGTTTCTTCGACGCCGGTTAATTTGAAGTCCAGCCCTTGAAAGCGGTAGGAAAAGCGATCGTGTTCAATTCCCAGCAGGTGCAGCAACGTGGCGTGCAGATCGCGGACATGCACCGGGTTTTCCGCGACATTGTAGCTGAACTCGTCGGTCGCGCCGTAAGTGATACCGGGCCGAATTCCTCCGCCCGCCAGCCACATCGTGAAGCAGCGGGGATGATGATCGCGGCCTCCCTCGGGACTGTCCCATTGCCCCTGGCCAGCCACGCCCCGCCCGAATTCACCCCCCCATAACACAAGGGTCTCGTCGAGCAGTCCCCGTTGCTTGAGATCCGTAACCAGCGCCGCGCTGGCCTGATCGGTATCGCGACACCGCGCCACGCACCAGGAACTGAGGCGGCTATGATGGTCCCAATCTGGATGAAAGAGTTGTACGAACCGCACGCCTCGTTCAACAAGCCGGCGTGCCAGGATACAGTTGGCGGCATAACTTCCGGGACGACGGGAATCGGGCCCGTAAAGTTCAAAGGTCGATTCCGGCTCGTCTGCCAGGTCGGCCAGTTCGGGGATACTGGTTTGCATGCGCCAGGCCATTTCGTACTGGCGAATGCGAGTCTCGATTTCGGGATCCCCCGTCTGGTCAAACCGTAACTGATTCAACTCGCCCAACCCATCGAGCATGCTCCGCCGCAGTTCGCGGGGGAGACCGGCGGGGTCTTGCAGATACAGCACGGGATCTCGCGCGTTGCGGAGCTTGACCCCCTGATACCGCGACGCGAGAAAGCCACTCCCCCAGTAATGGTCGTACAAGGGTTGATCGCTGGGGCGTTTCATGCGGGAAATGAGTACCAGATAATCGGGCAGATTCCGATTCTCGCTCCCGAGCCCGTAGCTGGTCCAGGCTCCCAGGCTGGGACGTCCCGGGAGTTGATGTCCGGTGAGCATTTTCGTCATGGCGGGCGCATGGTTAATCTGATCGGTCACCATCGACTTGACGAAACAGAGATCGTCGGCGACGCGGCCATGGTAGGGAAGCCACTCGCCGATGGTCGCTCCGCTTTGTCCGTGGCGCGTAAAGCGTGTTCGGGCGGGCATGATCAGCTGTTGCTGATTGGCGGTCATGGTTGTCAACCGCTGCCCCTGCCTGACGCTTTCGGGCAGTTCCTTGCCGGCCCATTCGCGCAGGCCGGGCTTGTCATCGAATAATTCAAGCTGCGACGGGCCGCCCGATTGTGTCAGGTAAATTACGTTGCGGGCGCGCGGCGCGTGATGCGGCAGGCCCGGCAGGCCGCGTGTGGAAGCAGCCTCCGTCGCCCGGGCGGCCTGCTGGAGTTGCCCCAGGGCCAGGGCTCCCAAGCTAACTCCGGCGCCTTGTCCGAGAAAATAACGGCGCGCCTGCGAAAACAGAGCATCCAACCGGGGCAACGTGGCGGAATCGGGAACGGGGGGCTTATTCATGGGTGATGGCCTCATCCAGATTGAAAATCATGCTTGCCAGCAGGAAATACGCGGCGAGTTCGGAACGCGGCTCGGCCAGTTTCTGCTCGGGTTGACCAAAACTCAACAGGAGTCGAGCCTGGTCGGGATGTTGGTTGTAATAGGTCAGCGATTGTTGCAGACGGGTCTCCAGGATCTGCCCTTCGGCGGGTGTCGGCAGTCGGGACGTAATCTGTTGAAACAACCAGGCGATTCGCTCCGAGGGCTCGGCTTTCTGCGTCAGTACGCGGTGTCCCAGATGGCGGGAGGCTTCCAGCATCGTCAGGTCGTTGATCAGCGTGAGGGCGTGCAGAGGAGTATTGGTCCGATGCATGCCGACTTCGCAGACGCGACGCTGGGCGGAATCGAACAGAAACGTGGGGGCAGCCGAGCGACGCCAGAACGCATACACGGTTCTTCGGAACTGAGCGGTCCCTTGGCTCGGTTCGTAGCGGAAACGCCCCATGAACATTTCCTCCCACACCCCTTCAGGCTGATACGGATACACGGGGGGGCCGCCAAGCGTCGGTTCCAGCAGTCCACTGCTGCGCAGGGCGGAATCGCGAATCATCCAACTTGGCAAGCGGAAACGCGCGCCGCGTCCCCATAATCGATTTTCGGGGTCGCGTTCGAGTTGTGCGGCGGTGGCCGTACTGCTTTGACGATACGTTTCACTGGTGACGATCAGGCGGAGAACGTGCTGCAGATCCCAGTTGTGGTCGATCAACTCCAGCGCCATCCAGTCCAGCAATTCGGGATGCGTGGGGAAATCTCCCTGCAGGCCGAAGTCATCGGGAGTTCGGACCAGGCCCGAGCCGAAGCAGAGTTGCCAGAGTTGATTCACCACCACGCGAGCCGACAGCGGATTCTCCGGGGAAACCAGCCATTTGGCCAGATCGAGACGCGTACGGGACAACTCGGCAGACTGGGGCAGGATTGCCTCAGGAAATCCGGGGGAGACTGCATCTCCCTTTTGATCCCAGACCCCCCGCTTGAGGATATGCGTCGTCCTCGGCACTTCCCGTTCCTGCAGTACCATGACATTCAGTTCTCCGGCCGCCTTGCGGAATGCCGTCAGTTGTTGATTCGCGCGGTCGAACTCCGCCTTGGCCTGTTGATAGTCGTCGTGATCGGCCAGAAACTGTTCCAGTATCCGCGACCTCAGGTCGGGATCGAGGGGTTTGCCCCGATGGGGGCCGCGGAGATGCTCTGCAAGCCTTTCCAGCGGCATGGGATCCAGGGATTTCACTGCGTTCCCCGGTTGGTCCGTCACACTCAGTCGGAACCGCCCGATGTTCGCGTCCCCCACGGTCGAGCGGTGGTACAGCACCAGGATCAATTCTTCGTCCTCGCTCAGAATCAGCGGTTCGGCCAGTGCGAAGAGAGCGACATGGGGGGCGTGGGGCTGGTGATCGGCGGTGGTCCAGCCATTGCGGGGATCGTCGTCGAGAGTGTCTTGCACCTTGCCGTAATTGCGGCCCTTGACATCGGGTTCGTGATCGGCCACCGCGCCGGCCAGATCGAGGTCTCGCAATTGCGACTTCCCCTGTTTACGCACCTGAAGTTTCACGTTTGTCAGAATGAATTCGCCGCTTGCGCCACGGGAAAGCTTTCCCTCGGTATGCGTGGGATGAGGCAATACCTCCAGGCGAATTCCCGTGATCCGGTCCAGTTCCGGGCGAAAGGTGATTCGATAATCGTCTTGACGAGGGAGGGGACCGGAGGTTTGAATGGCGTGATCGGTCTCTTGCAGCAAGAGCGTGCCCGCCACGGATTCCAGTCGGCGGGCCTGCACGGGATGCCAGGCGGTAAAGTCACGCTTGACCTCCTCCACGCGCGCCTGCAACCAGGGTTCGAATGCACGTTCCGCCCGCGCGCGAAAATCTGCTTCGATCCGGCCGCGCGTCTCGACAAGTTGCTGGGCATCGGCGAGTACCTCTGCCGTGCGGGGCGATTGGTATTTCAGATAGGGTTTCGCCCCGCCGCCCGCCCGCCCGTCTTCATCGATGCTGTTAAAAAACGCAAACAGGCTGTAGTAATCGTGCTGAGAGACCGGGTCGAATTTATGCGAGTGGCATTGGCAACAGCCCAGCGTCAATCCCAGCCAGACGGTGCCCGTGGTGTTCACGCGGTCAATGACATAATCGATTCGTGATTCCTCGGGATCGCGCCCGCCTTCGCCGTTCGTCATGTGGTTGCGATGAAAACAGGTGGCGAGAATCTGTTCGGGCGTCGCCTCGGGAAGCAGATCACCAGCGAATTGCTCGAGCGTGAACTGGTCGTAGGGTTTGTTGTCGTTGAACGATTGGATCACCCAGTCGCGCCAGGGCCAGTTGGCACGGGTGGCATCCTGCTGATACCCGTCGGTATCGGAATAGCGGGCGGCATCGAGCCACCACATCGCCATCCGTTCGCCGTAATGGGGCGACCCGAGCAGGCGGTCCACAACGGCGGCGTAGGCGTCCGAAGTTGGGTTCGCCAGAAACGCGTCCAGTTCCTCGCGTGTCGGAGGGAGTCCCGTCAGATCAAACGTCACGCGTCTCAACTGCACATGCGGTTCCGCCGGTGGGGCAGGGGAGAGTTTCGCTTCGCGCAACCGCGCGCGGATGAAGGCGTCAATCGGGTGACGGGCAAGATCCGGCACTGCCGGTCGCACGGGTTTTTCGAAGGACCAGTGCCGTCCCCACTCGGCCCCTTCGGCAATCCACTGGCGCACGAGGGCAATTTCCCGTGGAGACAGGGGTTTGCGATGCGAATCGACGGGAGGCATGACGAGCGTGTCATCCCCACTGGCGATCCGCAGCAGGAGTTCGCTTTTTTCGGGTTGCCCCGGAACAATGGCCCGGCCACCATCCCGTTCCGCGAGGGCATGCTCCCGCAGATCGAGCCTCAAGCCGGCCTCGCGATGCGATTCATCGGGTCCATGGCAGTGAAAACAGCGATCCGAAAGCAGGGGCAGAATGTCGCGACGGAACTGGATCGCGGTATCCGAAGCCAGAACGCGGGAGACCGGCATCAGGCACACGAGCAGCAGGGGAATCGTCAGAGAGCGAATCATTACTCCTCCGCGGTTGTAACAGTCAGGCACGGAAATCACCCATACGGATATCTCACAGCATACGCCTCGGGGGGGCCGCAGTCTTGGACAAGGGGGGCTATCTTTGGTACATTCTGACCATGCCTGCCACGAGCCCGCTTTCGTTTCAGACCGCGTTTTTTCGCCAGCAACCTCTGGCGGAGTCCGTTATTGCGCTGTTCGATGCGCTGCCGGAAGTCTATTTTTACGCCAAGGATAGCCAGAATCGCTTCGTCAAGGTGAACTCGCTGTTCCTGGAGAATCATGGTCTGGAGGAGGAATCGCAAGCCTTGGGGAAGACCGACCGAGATTTTCATCCCCCCTTGTTGGCGGAAGCCTACATGGAAGAGGATCGCCGCGTGATGGCGAGCCGACGGCCCTTGCCGGGGCAGGTCTGGCTGGTGCTGCATCGCCGGCATGTCCCTCGATGGTATGTTTCCACCAAGACTCCCTTGTTTGCCCCGGAGGGGACGGTGATTGGCATTGCAGGTGCCATGTATCGCATTGAGGATCAGGCGGAAATGTCGCGGTATTTTCAGGAACTGCTACCGGTCGTGAGGCACATCGAAGCGGAATACGCGGAACCGATTTCGATGGCGGAGATGGCGCGCCTGGCGGGGATTTCCCCGACGCACTTCAACCGCCGTTTTCGTCAATTGCTCCGCATGACGCCCTTGGAGTATCTGAGAAAGGTACGCATTCAGGCTGCTCAACGCCTGTTGACCACCACGTCGCGCGGGCTGGCGGAAATTGCCAGCGAAACCGGTTTTACCGATCAGAGCCACTTCACTCGCCGCTTCCGTGAAGTGACGGGGATGACTCCCGCAGCCTTTCGCAAGCGATTCCTGCGGTAGGCGGCTCTGGCGTCAGGGCCCAGGATCGACGTGGCTGGTTGACACGTGATATCGGTTGGCGATAAAAGCATGACAGGAGAGTTGCATCTCCGGTTGCCGCAGCGTTTGTTCTGCATTTACTATTCCCGCTCTCAGTTCCCGCTCGCAAGGACGAAATGCCATGGTCGCCCTCGATTACGCCGTTCTGGCTGGATATTTCCTGATTCTGATCGTGATCGGCGTGATTACCTCCCTGCAAATTAAGAAGCAGGAAGATTATTTCCTGGGGGGGCGATCGTTCGGCAAACTGCTGCAAACCTTTGCCGCGTTTGGAGCGGGGACCGGTTCCAGCGATCCTGTGAATACCGCCCGGACGACGTTCACGGGGGGGATGAGCGGCATGTGGAGCGTGATGTACTGGTTGTTCGTCACGCCATTTTACTGGATTGCGGGAGTGTGGTACCGGCGGATGCGGCATTTGACGCTGGGCGACTGGTTTGTGGAGCGATACGAATCGCCCCGCCTGGGAGCCGCTTATGCCGTGTTCGGGCTGCTGTTTTTCATGGTTTATGGGTCGATGTTCTTTTCGGCGATCGGCAAGGTGGCCGCCCCGCTGATTGGGTATTCGGAAGTGGTGTTGCTGGGGCAAAGCCTTCCGCTGGAGTACGCGCTGGTTCCCGTGATTGGGCTGGTGGTGTTGATTTACGGGATTGCGGGGGGACTGGAGGCCGCCTATTACACCGACCTGATTCAGGGGTTGTGTATCATCCTGTTGTCGATCATTCTGATCCCCCTGGGTTTACAGGCCCTGGTCGAGAAGTTTGGACCGGAGGGGGGAAGCTGGTGGCTTGGTTTCGGCATCATGCATCAGCAGATTCCGAAGGAGTATTTCAGCGTAGTGGGATCGACCAGCAATAGTGAATTCCCGCTGCACCGGATTATCGCGGTGGTGATCATCAATCTGGTGGGCATCGTGGTGCAGCCGCATTTTATCGCCACGGGAGGCGGCTCGGCGAAGAACGAAAGCAGTGCCCGGATCGGCCTGGTGACCGGGAATTTCTTGAAGCGGTTCTGCACGCTGGGCTGGGTGTTGACGGCATTGATTGCGTTGGCGTTGTACGCGGATCATCCCGAATTGGCCAGCGATCCCGACAAGACTTGGGGAGTGGCGTCGCGGGAGTTACTGGGGCCAGGGTTGCGAGGATTGATGCTGGCCTGTCTGCTTGCGGCTTTGATGAGCAGCGTCGATGCCTACATGGTGGTTGGCTCGGCCCTGGTGGTGCGCAATATCTACGTCCCGTTCATCAACCGCGATGCGACGGAAAAGCAGTGCCTGTTGCTGGGGCGGGTTTCGGGTTCGCTGGTGGTGGGGGGCGCGGTGCTGATTTCGCTGTTCATGATGAACATGCTTGAGCAACTCGAGTTGACCTGGGTATTCCCGGTACTGTTTGCCGCCCCCTTCTGGGTGGGCATGTACTGGCGAAAGGCGACCACGACCGCGGCCTGGGTTACCGTTGCCTATTGTGCGTTGCTGTTTTTTGCGATCCCCTTCCTGGCTCCGCGGATGGTGCCCGGCTTGACGGAAAACCCCCGTTTTCATGCGACGAACCAGATTGTCAAAACTATTTCCACGCGCAAGGCGGCCCCCTCCGATGTCTCCATTCGCGAGACGTTGATTGAATCCTGGAACCCTTCGCTCGGCCCTGCTCCCGCGCCGCTTGTCGTGGGGGAAGAGATCACGCAGGAGTCGGTCGAAGGAGGGAAACCCATTTTCTGGTCCAGGAAACTTGTTCCCCTGGACGGTGCGAAACCCCTTCCCGTGGGGGAACCCCGGCAACTCGACGCGCGGACGACGCAGGTCATTCTGCAATATCCCGAAGGAACCCGCTTTCAGGGACAAGGGAACTTCCGTCTGGAATTTCTGCTGTACCAGTTCCTGGGGGTCGATTTTACTCCGTTCACGAACGCCACCATTTCCACGCTGGAACTTCCCCCGATCATTATCGGCCCCTTCCTGGTGATGATTCTCGTCAGTCTGATGACCCGGAAAAACAGTGAAGCCGCACTCGATCGCTATTATGCAAAGATGAAAACTCCGGTCATCCAGGATCCCGTGAAGGACAGCGAAGCCATTGCGCAATGCCTGAACGACAGAGCGGCGCTGGAAGCCAGAAAACTGTTCCCGGGAACCTCACTGGAATTTCAAAAGCCGACGCTGTTGGATGCGATGGGAGTGATTGTCTGTTTTGCGGTCTGCTTTGGGATTATCGGGCTGGCCATTCTGATGGTGCAAATTGGAACTTGAACCGTTTGGAGTCGCTTTTGCGGAAGCCGACCCCCTACCCGCGCACGGCGACTCCCGCTACCCAAGTCGAACCGGCTACCTGCCATACAGGCATCAGATCACGGGTGTCTGTTCGAAGACGCAGGTTTCGTCGTGCATTGCCAGGTATTCTTCCAGTTGCCGCGAGAGTTGCAGCAGGCAAATCGCAAGGCCCAAGACTCCCAGCAAACTGGCGATCCCCATGGGGTTCTGGTCTCCCGGAATCCCCAGTTGGGTGGCTTGAAAAGCCAGATCGGCAACGGCGGCCACGCTAGTCGGCAGATTGTATTTCATGAAAACTCCTCCGTGGAATCATGAAGCGTCGGGCAGGCATCTCGAACGTGCGATACCTGCTTGCGGAGGGAGTGGGAATGCATGCCACCTGCCCCTTGGCCCTGGGGAAGAAAGAGGTGTCGTACTCTCCCGATCCAAATTCATTTTGATGGAATCAGGTTTCAGGGCAAGCAAAAAGTTTGTGAATTTTCCACGAGCCATTTCCGCGTAGACAAAGTGTCCTCCTCGACACCCCCGCAAAAACTAGCCGCGCTCGTAAGGGCGTGTTGACTTACGCAATAAATCAACACGCCGACAAGGAGGCGGGCCACGCTTGGGCCGCATCCGTTGCGTATAAGTCCACTCAAGTGAACTAAGATGTGTGCCCTTGTCTCCGCCAGTGCCTTCATGATTTCACGTTAACGGGGGGCCCAGGCAAAGCCAGTGGCACACGGAGAAATTGCGTAAATCAACGCGTTTCCAAACGAGCCCGGCTAGTTTCAGGGTTTTTCGCGAGGCGACAAAGAGGTCTTGGTTAACGGGAGAGCGGTTCGGCAACATGCTGCCAGTAATCGGGTAAGCCGGGTTTGGTTTGCACGAGAATTTCCAGAATTGCCGTGCGGTCTTGCGTCGAGAGGTGCGCGTATTTCGGCGATGTATCGCGGCCCGTGAGAATTTCCCACAGGCGTAACCAGAGATGTTCGTGAATCACCTCGGGGAGGCCGTCGAAACTTGAGGAGTAAATCAGATAGCTGCATGGATATTTGAACATCCTGCGGCTTAAATCGAGATCGCGGAGAGAGCGTTGCCGATCATCGCGGGGCCCGATTTTTTCGAACGTCTCGGCGAATCCCGATGTCCCTCGCAGGGGAGCGGCTAATTCCGCCTCGTCCACCATCAACAGGGCATCCAGCAAGTCCTCCGCGGCCGAGTTGATGCGCCGCGTGGTGCTGTCGAGCCGATTCTCCTCGGCTTCGCCCAGAGCCGCGTTAAGTGTGCGCTGATAATGCAGCGCCTGCCGCGCGGCAAAGTTGGCCTTGGTGATGCGGTTGTGCACAAAGGCCTGATGTTCGAGCAGCATCAGGGCAACCAGGTCGCTGTGGGGTGTGAGATAGTTGGTGGTCAGGATCCGGGTGGAGAGATCGGTCACGTTCTGGCCTGCCTCGTTATTCACCGGTTGCGGCACCTGTCTCCCCTCGACCACGAGGTTGCCGAGATGGGTTTGCGTGCCGTGCGTTCCCGTTACGTACCAGCCTCCCCAGCGCTGGGCGAACGGGGTGGTGTGATCGACGGTGTAACTCCCCGCAGCGAATATCGGCTGGCCGGTCGATTCCACGAACAGGGAGCGGACGAGGTGTCCCGGGACTCCTTCCGTTCGCGAGGAACTGTGGCAGATCAGGCAGTTATCGGTGTGGCGGACGAACTGAATCGAATCGCGTGCTTCCTGGTCGAGTGTGTAGAAGACGGTCCCCAGATTGGAATCGGCGACCGATATTTCGAGCACGTCTCCGGCGTGGCAATAGCCCAGATAGACATCGTCGTTGAAATAGATGGCCCGGGGAGTCCGCGGGGTAATGCGGCGTAGTTGCAGGCTGGTTTTCGAAAAGACCAGCATCTGCGATTCCCGGGGAATTTGCAGCGCCTGTAACAGGGCGGGCAGATACCCGAAGCGTGGCTCGTAGTTCAAGGTCAGCTCGCCGGAATCCAGCATCCCCTGTAAGCGGGAAATGGCATTGTCGGGCGTGCCCCGGCTGTAATCGATGGGAGGCCGTTCGAACTCATCCGCGGCATTTCCGCGTGAGGATAACGAGACCACCAGGACAAACAGGGTGATTAAATGGATGTATTTCATCGGCGACATTCCCTTACGGAAGCGAGATGCGGCAAGAGGACCGTGGTGGCACTCTTGCCGGGAATGGAAACTAGTTCGCAGCCAGAAGTTCCTGTTTGGGGCCAAAAAATTCCCAATGCATCCGTGCGGCGTCTACCCCGCAAGCAGACAAGGCGCGGACCACGCCTGCCATGAACGGTTTCGGCCCACAAATATAGAATTGCCCGTCAAGCGAGGGTAGTTCGCGGCGCAAGAATTCCTCGTCCACCAGGCCACAACTGTCGCAACGACCGCTGGCCAGATCGTCCGGCAAGGATTCGTCGAAACGAAAATGCAGCTTGATATGCGGATACTCGCGGGCCAGGTTACGTAATTCGCCGGAAAAAGCCTGCAGGCGACTGTTACGAGCGGCATGAATAAACGAAACCGGGGGAAGATGATTGCGGCGGCACACGCTCTTGACCATCGACAACAAGGGGGTCACGCCGATTCCACCCGCCAGGAAGACCAGCGGCTGCCCATTCACGGAGGTATCGTCGAGGGTGAATTCGCCGCATGGGGGGCCAATTTCCAGGCGATCCCCCTCTTGAATGTGGTCGTGCAGGTAATTCGATATCAACCCGGCGGGGCCATCGGGAGTTAAGGCCGGTTCGCGTTTCACGCTGATGCGGTAGGTTTCCGCTCCGGGCAGATCCGAGAGGCTGTAATTCCTGGGCGAAGTGGGTGTCGTGGGGTGATCGAGCTTCACGGTGATATATTGTCCCGGCTGGTAACTGGCGAGCGGGCCACCATCGGCGGGTCGTAGATAAAACGACGTCACGATCTCGCTTTCAGGCTGTTTACGCTCGACAATAAACTCGCGGTAACCGTTCCAGCCACCGGCCGCGCTGGCTTGTTCCCGATAAATTTCGGCTTCTCGTTCAATGCAGACCTTGGCCAGCAGGGCATAGGCCTCGCGCCAGGCGGCATCGACTTCGGGCGTAATCGCGTCTCCCAGGACATCGTGGATGGCCGCCATCAGATGTTTCCCGACAATCGGGTACTGCTCGGGCTGAATTTGCAGCGAACAGTGTTTTTGTGCAATCAGTTCAACGGCTGGCCCCAACACTTCCAGATTGTCGATATTGGCTGCATAGGCACAAATGGCTCCTGCAAGTGCCCGTTGCTGGTTGCCCGCATGCTGATGGGCCTGATTGAAAAAGGCCTTCACTTCCGGATTTCCCGCAAACATCAGCGAGTAAAAGCGGCGTGTAATGGTTTCGGCGTTGGCAGCCACGACAGGGGCCGTCGCTTTCACAATCTGCATCGCTGAATCACTCAACATGGGGGATCTCCTTGTGGGTGGGGCCGACCAGGCCGTATCAGGCAATCTAGCCGGGTGTTGCAGGGGGGCGTGTTACTTTGCAGAATACATCGACAAAGCACAACGCAAATAATACATATTTTGGTGTAGAATTCAAGATCATTTCAGGAGATTTTTTCGTGCTGCCCAAGACTGCTGAATATGCGTTACGTACAATCGCCTTCCTGGCGAGCGACGTTTCCCAGGCGGCCGCGGCTGACGTCATTGCAAAAAAGACACAGGTCCCGCGTCGTTATCTACACAAAGTGCTGCAAGATCTGGTGCGTGCGGAACTGGTCTCCTCACGCTCAGGCCCTGGCGGAGGGTATTCCCTGGCATGTGGAGCCGATGAGGTGACCATTCTGGATGTGGTGAATGCGGTGGCCCCTTTGGAGCGAATACGGCACTGTCCCCTGGGTCTCGCCTCGCATACGAGTTTGTGTCCGCTGCACCAGGAACTGGACCGAGCGTATGAGGCCACGGAAACGGCCTTCTCGCGCGTCACCATTGGCGAACTGCTGCGTTCCACCAGTTCCGTGATTCCCTTGTGCGATGTATCGCTGTTGCCTGGGGATGCGACATCGCCGGAGTCCACATGATCCCCCTGCAGTGCGGTTTTCCGGGGGGAACGCCCGCTATCGGGTCTGCGAGGGAGTTCGAGTCGGGCTGCGGCAAAATTGAATTTGCATTCCCATCCATGCTCGTATATGCTTGAACAACACGTGAGGACATCACGCCTTCCCCCTGTTTCCCGCCGAGGTTCGTCATGCGTTGCTGGTTCACTCCCCCGGTGACATTCCCTTTCCTGCTAGCATTCCTGCTCGTGGGCAGCCTGCTTGCCGAGGAATCAACACAGCGGTTTCTAGCTCGTCATTGCGCCGATTGCCACACGGGAGCGGAGGGGGAGGGGGGCTTCTCGCTGGAACAACTGCAACGGGAATTTCACGAAGCGGGCATGGCCCAAAAATGGACTCGGTTGCTGGATCGCGTGGCCGAGGGAGAAATGCCTCCTCCGTCCCATGCCAGTCTTTCGGAACAGGAACAAAACCAGTTTGTGCAATCACTTGGCGACTGGATTCGCGCAAAGCAGCGGGCCGAGGATGCCGAACATGGCCGTGTGCGTGGACGCCGCCTGACCAATCTGCAACTGGAACGCAGCTTGCAGGATCTGCTCGGGATCGATATTCCGCTGGCGGTTCACTTTCCCGAGGAAACCCGCACCGAGGGCTATACCACGGTAGCCGACGGACAGTCGATGTCTCATTTTCAGGTGGAGGAACACTTGAAGGGAGTGGATCGGGCCCTGGAGGAAGCGTTTCGTCGCGGTTTGTCCGAGAAGCCGGATGAATTCGACAAACTTCTTTCCGGCGAAGCGTTATCCCGCGTCGATCCCAAGCGGCGTTGCCGTGAACCGGAAGTGATTGATGGTCGCGGCGTGGTCTGGTCTTCGGGACTGATTTTTTATGGTCGCATTCCCGCCACGACCGCCCGGGAGGATGGCTGGTATCGCTTCACAATTCGAGCCAAGGCATTGAAAATTCCCGAGGCCCAGGGGGGCGTCTGGTGCACCGTGCGGCGGGGCTACTGCGTTTCCAGTGCTCCCCTGCTGGCGGAAATCGGTTCGTTCGAGGCCACGGATACTCCACGAGAGTGGACTTTCGACGCCTGGCTTCCCCGCGGAGAAATGCTGGAGATTCGGCCGGGCGATAAAACGCTGAAACGGGCCAATTTTGCCGGGGGGCAAGTCGGGGCGGGGGAAGGGGATCCCCAGAATGTTCCCGGAGTTGCGATTGAATCGATTTCGATGAGTCGCATTCATCTCGGGCCAAACAACGTGGCGGTGCGGCAATTACTGCTGGGCGATCTGGAAGTAAAAACCCACCGCGACTGGCAGCGTGCCGAGGTGAAATCTCTGCATCCCCGACAGGATGCCCAAGTACTCGTGCAGCGGTTTGCGGAACGGGCCTTTCGCCGTCCCCTGACGGCTAGCGAGACGGAACCTTACCTGGCGTTCGTCGAAGCGGCCCTGGACCAGGGAGACAGCTTCGTGAACGCGATCCGAGGGGGATATCGGGCGCTATTATGCTCTCCCCGGTTTCTGTTCCTGCAGGAACACCCGGGAGAACTGGATGATTTCGCAATCGCTTCCCGCCTGGCCTTTTTTTTGTGGAGCCGAATGCCTGACGAGGAATTGTTGCGACTGGCGCGTGCCGGCGAGTTGCGCCGCCCCGCGACCCTGCGAGAGCAGGTTCGGCGGATGCTGGCGGATGAACGTGGCCGGACTTTCCTGAAGGACTTTGCCGACCAGTGGCTGGACCTGTCCGAAATTGATTTTACCGAACCCGATCCGCGTTTGTATCCTCGCTTCGACCCGGTGGTGCAACAGGCGATGCTGGCGGAAACCCAGACATTCCTCCAGACTTTGCTGGAGGAAGATCAAAGCGTGTTACGCCTGATAGATTCCGATTTCACCTTTCTCAACAGTCGACTGGCGCGCTACTATGAGATTGCGGGAGTCGAGGGGGATGAACTGCGCCGGGTCTCGCTGACACCGGGTTCGCCCCGCGGAGGTCTGCTGGGGCAAGGTTCGATATTGAAGGTGACGGCCAACGGGACCACCACGTCCCCCGTGATCCGAGGTATCTGGATTTCGGAACGCCTGCTGGGTCAGGAAATTCCGGAGCCCCCTTCCGCCGTTCCTGCGATTGAACCGGATATTCGTGGCGCCCAGAGTATCCGCGAGCAACTGGCCAAGCATACGTCCACGGAATCGTGCAATGCCTGTCATCGGCATATCGATCCCCCCGGCTTTGCCCTGGAAAATTTCGATCCGGCGGGACAATGGCGCGAGCGTTACGGTAGCCGTGCAAAAAAGGGCATTCCGATCGATCCCAGCCATCAATTTGCCGATGGCAGGAAATTCAAGGACATACACGAATTTCGAGCACGGGCGTTGGAACGTCCCGAAGCCATTGCCCGGAATGTGGCCAATCATTTATTAACGTATGGTACGGGAGCCTCCATTCGCTTCGCGGATCGTGAAGTCGTGGACAAGATCGTTGCCAATGCCGCCGATAACGACTTTGGGCTGCGTACGCTCATTGAAGAAGTTGCCCTGAGCCGGATTTTCTTAACTAAGTGAGTATCGACCATGAGCAAACATGTCTATTTCAACAGGAATAAGCAGATAGACCGCCGCCTGCTGCTGAAAGGGGCTGGCGTGGCCATGGCGATGCCCTGGCTTACGGCCATGGAGGCGGCGAGCGGTTCCACGAAGAATCCTGCCCCGCCGCGACGGTTCGTCGCGATGACGTTGGGACTGGGGCTGCTGCCGGAAAACCTGAATCCCACAACTGCCGGCCCAGGTTACGAATCGAGTCGCTATCTCGAACCCTTGAACGACTTGCGGGATCAATTCACGGTCATCTCGGGATGTTCCCACCCTGGAGTGACCGGTGGGCATCGGGCCGAGGCCAGTATCCTGACGGCCAATCCCGTCGGCAGTTCCGGCCGGGCCAAGAATACCATTTCACTCGATCAGTACATGGCCAAGTATCAGGGCCATGAAACGCGTTTTTCCTCGCTGGTGGTCAGCAGCAGCGGCAGTAGCAGCCCCTCCTACACGGAAAATGGAGCCATGGTTCCTGCCCTGGATTCCCCCGCGCGACTGTTTTCGCGGTTGTTCATCGATGAATCTCCCAAGGAACAGGCGCAGCAGGCTGCCCGCATGCAACAGGGACGCAGCATCATGGACCTGGTCCAGGAGGATGCCCGTCGACTGCAACGCGAATTGGGGGCTGGCGACCGGGACCGCCTCGATGCCTATTTCACCAGCGTGCGGGAACTCGAACTGCGGATGGCGGAATCGGAAGCCTGGGCACGTCGCCCGAAACCGAAGGTGAATGTGTCCAAGCCCGTGGACATCGGCAATCCCAATGACTTCATCGGACGGCAACGACTGATGAGCGATGTATTGCGGCTGGCAATTGAAACCGATTCCACCCGCTTCATTACTTACCACCTGGGAGGATCGGGGGGCGTGGTGCCGCTGACCGGTGTGAATGAAGGCTATCATGCCCTTAGCCATCATGGACGGGACGAAGTCAAACTCGATCAGTTGGCGCTCGTCGAAGCGGAAATCATCCGGGCCTGGGGAGATTTGCTGCGCCAACTGGCAAGCACCCGGGAGAACGGGACCAGTCTGCTGGAGTTGACCTCCATCCTGATGACCAGCAATCTCGGCAATGCCTCGTCACACGACAATCGGAACATGCCCGTGCTGTTCGCGGGAGGGGGCTTCCGGCATGGTCAGCACCTGGCGTTTGATACAAAAAATAACTATCCGCTGCCGAATCTGTTCGTCAGTCTGCTGCAGCGGCAGGGCTTCGAGACCGATCAATTCATGAGTAGCACGGGAACCATGACCGGTTTGGAATTTCGCGGCTGATTAAGTCCGTTTCAGATGCCCGTGCCGATCACGTCCCGCAGGGAGGCCGCGCCCTCCTGTCGCAGCATGTCGCGCAACCCGAGATTGATGCGGCGCACGATCCCCGGACCTTCGTAGATCATCGCGGTATAAATCTGGATCAGCGTAGCCCCCAGTTTGAATTTGAGATAGGCATCCGCGGCATTCCTGATGCCTCCCGCGCCGATGATGATGTACCGCTGCCGATCCATCCGCCGATACAGGCTGGCGATACAGCGATTGATCAAGGGGGCCACGGGGGGACCGGCAATTGCACCGGGATACCCACTCCACAGCCGCGCGGGTGTTTCCAGCCGCATTCCCTCGGGTTTGCCTGGGGGCAAATTGAATTGAAACCCGCGCACGAACTCAAACGGCTCCGCCTCGGTCAACCAGCGCTCCTGATCGCGGGAAGCCTCGCAGGGGGGGACTTTCAGAAACACGGGGAGGGACAGATTCAATTCACCAAGGCGCTGCAGCAATAGACGGAGATTCCCCGGTTGGGCAAATACGTCCTTCCCTCCGGACGCGTTGGGACAACTCAGATTCAGCGTCAGATAACTGGCGTGCGGGTGCAGAAGTGCCGCCGATCGGGCGTAATCTTCGAGGAGTTCATCCAGAGTTTGGGGCGCGGCATGGGGGCCGCGATTGGTCGCCACGATGTTTACCCCCAGCGGGAGGTGACGGCGATGTTTTGCGAGACGCGCGGAGACCACTTCCGCGCCATCATTCGGCAGGCCGTAATTGACGAGAATCGCCTGATCCCGAGGGAGACGAAACAGGCGGGGCCGAGGATTCCCCCGGGAAGCACAGGCGGACACGGACCCTATTTCGTAAGATCCAAAACCGAGATGGTCCAGCATCCGCAAGGCCACGCCACTTTTATCCCAGCCGGCCGCCAGCCCCAGCGGATTCGAAAACCGCAGACCGGCCACGGTAATCTCCAATTCCGGTGCGGCGACTTCGTTAAAGTAGCTCACTACGCGAGGCAGCAGGGGAGCAGATCCCAGAATGCGACAGGCCCGCAACGTGGCGGCATGCGCGAACTCCGCATCAAGGCGGAACAATACAGGACGTATCAGACGGGAATACAGCATGAGCCAACCAATTCACGCCTGTATAAAGACGCCAGCCGCGCTGTCAGCGAATGACGGGGCCATCAATCAGCCGGCCAGCATCGAGTTCGTGCGTTGGAATGGGAACCACTCCTTGCCCGGGTTCAATCTCCTCGGCGATCTTGAGTACATCCCGGCAATACTGATGACAACTGATGCACACATTCAGTGTGTGCATGTAGGTGAATGCCGCCCCCTCCAGATTTCGAGTTTCCGCTGTCCGCAGCAGTTTCTGGGATAGTCGATGTAACTCGGTTCGATGGTGCTTATAAACCTGGTCCTCCGAGGGGGTCCATTCCGAGGAATAACAAATCTGGTTTAATTCTTCCGCGCCACGTCGTACCAGATCGAAATCGTTGGAAACTAGCCCTCCCAGAATATCCTGGGAGCAGACCACCTTGGCCCGCATCATTTCTGATTGTTCGAGCACCTCGACTTTGCGCGTCGTGGTACTTTCCCCTGTAACGTAAACAGTGACCAAACCCAGGCACGCCAAGCCTGCCACCATTCCCAACTTATGTTTCAGCATGGGGATCCCTTATCCACGACAGGGCCTGATTGATATCTCGCCATTGATACTATTCGATGTTATCGGCACAACCTGTAAACTTTCTGCATGCTGCCCGACAGAATCCGGCGGGTTCGGCACCAAACGGTAGGGGCATTGCCTGCCCCCTGAACGGGATTCGTCTGCTTCTGCGTGTTTGATCCCCACAAATGAACACGTTCCGTTTCGGGCATGCCCTGAATTTTTGCCGCGGATTGCCCTTCACAAAACAATTTCCATGGCCATGATGATATCATGTTAAATCCAAGGGTGATGTTTTGAAATCAACAGGAAGGGCTTTCCATGTCCGTGTTCGATCGGCGTGAATTTCTGCAAGCCACTGGGTTCGCAACGGCTGGCTGGCTGCTATGTGGTACCGAACTCTCCGCAAAGCCTCAGGCACCAACGGGGGAATTGCTGCTGGCCCCCTTCCGTTTCGACGTCTCTCCCCCCTTGGGGCATTCGTTGTGTGGTGGTTGGATCACCCCGGTGGTGGACATCGTCGATAGCCTGGAAGCGATTGGATTTGTGCTGTTGGGGGCAGGGAAGCCTATCGTGATCTGCGCGGTCGACTGGACCGGTTTGCTCAACGAAGCACACATTGCCTGGCGCGCAGCGCTGGCCGATGCCGCCGGCACCACTCCCGAGCGGGTCGCGGTGCAGTGCGTGCATCAGCACGATGCTCCCTTTGCTTGCCTGGAAGCGGAAAAAATCGTGGCCGCCCAGGGGGACTTGCCGCATATTGTCGACCTGGATTATTTTAATCGCTGCCTGGAATCGGGACGAAAGGCCATCACCCAGGCGTTGCAGGAACCGGTTCCCATCACGCATGTGGCCCAGGGGGAAGCAACTGTCGACAGAGTGGCGAGCAATCGCCGTCTGGTTGGTCTGGAGGGTACGGTGCTCTCCCAACGGGGGAGTAGTTCGCGCACTCCATTTCATCAGCGTTACCCGGAAGGTTTGATCGACCCACATCTCAAAACCGTGGCATTTTATCAAAACGAACGGAAGGTGGCAGCCTGCCATTATTACGCTTGCCACCCGATGAGCCATTATGGTCAGGGCCACGTGAGTGCCGATTTTTGCGGCCTGGCCCGCAAGCAGCGCCAACAGGATGAACCGCACTGCCTGCATCTCTATTTCAATGGCTGCGGGGGAAACATTGGAGCCGGAAAATACAACGATGGTTCGGCGGAGATGCGGCCCGTGCTGACGCAGAGAATCTACGATGCGATCGTTCGTTCGGAAGCCAACCTCGCGCCCGAGGCCATTGCCTCGCTGGGCTGGTCGACTCAGGAGATCCTGCCGCCCCCCCGAGACATTCACGACCCGGATGAAATTCTGAAGCAAATCGAGGATAAGTCGCGGCGCGTGGTGGAACGGAACCGTCCGGCCTACACCGTTGCCTGGAGACGCCGGTACGAGCGCGGTCTGCCGATTGTGCTCTCCGCCTTGCACGTCAACTCCGCTTCGATCCTGCATCTGCCCGCGGAAAGTTTTATCGAGTATCAGTTGCGCGCCCAGGTCTCCGCCCCGGAGCGCTTCGTGGCTTGTGCCGCCTACGGCGATGGGGGCCCCTGGTACATCCCTACGAAGGAGGCCTTTCCCCAGGGGGGATACGCCACAACCGTTGCCTGGTGCGATCCGCAAATGGACGATCTGTTGACGGGGGGGCTGCACAAATTGCTGCTCGAAGCGAAATCCTGAGCGTATCGGCATCAGGGCGCGGGCTATTCCAAAACCGCGCGGATTTTCCAGGGAAGGGCGTCCAGGTCGGCAACAAACTTCTCGTGATGACTGCGGGAATTCATCAACATGGCCCAGCACCATGCATCATTGGTTCTCACGAGAATTCCAGCCGATCCGTTGAAGCTGCCGATGTGCCACCAGTTGTTGGCGGAATTGACGGACCAGCCCTTGGCATACTGGGGGTTGGCCGAGGAGGGGAGAGTCATCGATCGAATCGTTTCCGCGCGAAGCAGATCGCCGGGGGCTGAAAACAGGTCATAATGCAGCATCAGCGTCACCAGTTCCCTCGGACTGGCAATCCAGCCTCCATGCGCGTCCATGCGATCCACCCGCATGATGTTATGAAATGGGTCTTCCTGCTGGCCGTAATATCGCACCTCGCCAGGGGCGAGTTTCTCGGGGGAATTCGCGCCTAATTGCATGGATTTCACGCCGGCGGGACGCAGCACGAGTTCCTGCACGACCGCCTCGTAAGGTCGTTTTTCGATCCGTTCCAGCACGCGGCCCAGAAGGCAATATCCGAAATTGGAATATAGAAACCTGTGCCCCGGTGGTTCCCGGAGCCGGTGTGTTTTCAAGGTCCAGCGGATCAAATCGCGATGGTTCATCTCGATCGCCCGTTTGTCGATCATGGGATCCCGCGTCTTGTTTCCCCAGGTTCCCACAGTGTGTTCCAGCAGATGCTGAATCGAAATCTGCCTTAAAAAACTGCACGCATCGTCGGGCAGGTTCAGATCGACCAGCAGGTCCGCCAGTGGCCCCGAGTCGTCAAAGACACGGGTCGCCAGATCGAGTCGGCCCTGGTCCACCAGACGGAAAATCGCCAGGCTGGTAATCGGTTTGGACAGACTGGCGATACGGAACCGATGCCGCGAGGTCACGGCTGCGCCGGTTGCTTGATCGGCGATCCCGAATCCCTGGTCCAGTAGTACGTTCCCGCCTCGAGACATGGCGAGGGACAGGCCCGGCACATCGTATTGCCTCTGGAATTGTTTCACCAGACCAGCGATTTCCACCTGCCGCTCGGGAGGAGTCCCTGTCGAATCGCCGGACAGCGCTGGGCGTACCGTTGCCGCCAAGCCTATCACCAGACCCCCGCCGATTCCCAGGAACCGTCGTCGCTTGATGTGCCTCGCGGGTTGCTTAGCAGCTTCGGGCTGAAATGTCACCAGTCGTTCCCTCCGGACCTTGAGTTTACAGGTATCGTAACGGTACTCAACAAGTTCGTGTTCACGTTCCGGTAGATCCCATGCGAAAAATGTTCGAGGCGCGTGGCAGGAGGACATGCGTGTTATGAAATTCGGCTGTAATACAAATCTCGTAAGTCTACCGGGGTAGATGCCTGGGGAGTGGGTGATTTTGCAGGCCTCGCCAGGCTGCCGTGGCCTGCAAAATCGCATCCCGGAGACTTCCCGTATTTGCCGGGAACCCAGGGTTTGGGCACTACAATAAGTGATTAAAGTCAGTATCATAACACATCTCGGACAAAGCGTAGTGACTAATAACCTGGGTTCGAACAACCGAATCCCGGAGGCCCGCGTCGGGGTCGTCACTCCTGCATTCCTGATTGCCTCGCGTCTCTTGCCTTACAGGGAGCCTGAAATGAAATTGCTGCCCGGAAGCGTTTTTTACTGTTGCGATGTGCGTCACTGCATGCTGCTAGTGGTGTGGCTAACGTTTACTGTTTCCTCCAGCGGCAATCTGTTTTCTGCGGAACCTCGGGACCTTGGCGACCGTCGCGAATTGTTCGTCGACCAATTCCTGATCGCAAACATGGCGGGCGATATCCGGCAAGAAGTTCAGCAACCAACCCCCGCCGAGGTCGTGCTCGTCACTGACAAGCCCTGGGAAGGCAATACCTCGGCCTATTACACGCTGTTCCAGGACGGCGACCGCTATCGCATGTATTACCGGGGAAGTCATTGGAACACGGAACTCAAGAAAGCCGAACATCGCGAAGTCACCTGTTATGCCGAGAGCCGCGATGGCATTCACTGGACCAAGCCTGCACTTGGACTGTTTGAATTCAATGGCTCCAGGGAAAACAATATCGTCTGGGACGGCCTGGGGACTCATTGTTTTACTCCCTTCCTCGACGCCAATCCGAACTGCCCGGCGACCGAAAAATACAAGGCGCTCTCCTTTGGAGTTCGCGACAAGAAACGGGGACTGTACGCGTTCCGTTCCGCGGATGGCATTCACTGGGAATTGTGGAGCAACGAACCGGTCATCACCAAAGGGGCCTTCGACTCGCAAAATCTGGCCTTCTATGATGCCGCCACGGGACAGTATCGCTGTTATCATCGCACCTTTCGGGGGGTACGCGATATTCAGTGGCAAGTCTCGCAGGACTTCTTGAACTGGACCGAGCCGCAATTTTTGAACTACACGGAAGGGCCGCTGGAACATCTCTACACAAATGCGATTCTGCAGGACCCTCGCGCCCCGCATCTTTATCTGGGTTTCCCCACGCGATATCTGCCCGATCAGGGAGAGCGGGTTGAGCCGACGTTCATGGTCAGCCGAGATGGACACACCTTCCATCGCTGGCGCGAGCCGATCATTCCGGAATCCGCACCCCAGGATCGAGGCGGAAATCGCAGCAATTACATGGCCTGGGGCCTCCTGGAACTGCCCGGCAAGCCCGCGGAATACTCCGTGTACGGCACCGAAGCGTATTACACCGGGCCGGACAGTCGCTTGAGGCGGTTTGTGTATCGCAAGGATGGTTACGTGGGAATAGTCAGCCGCACCCAGGGTGAACTGACGACCCATCCCTTGCAATTTACAGGCGACACCCTGTTCGTGAATGCCCGGGTGCAGCCCAAGGGAAGTCTGCGCGTGGAATTGACTACCCCGTCGGGAGCAAAGTGGGAATCAGAGCCCATTTCTGGAGACGACATAGACCAGGCCGTTCACTGGAAAAACGCTCGTAATCTGAAATCGCTGGCCGGCCAAGCGGTCACCTTGCGGTTTAAATTGGAGAACGCACAGCTCTATTCCCTACAGTTCCGTTCGACCCCTTGAAATGCCGCGCGTTAGACGTGAGATGCTCGAATCTGCCAGCAGCCGTGCCAGCCCCCGAATGTTTGCATGGAATGCCGAGATTACGCAGACCACAAAATTCTCTTAAAGCGGTGATTCGCAAAGAAAAGAGATTGACAAATCGGAATTGTCCGATGAATATGAAGTGTCGGTTTTATTGGTGCATCCGAGTTTTATCGCCAGTGAAATCGGCTCATACCACCTTCGGGCTGTCCGCAGCCTCCCTCCATCCTTGTACTCACCGGCAGATGACTCATGAACAACCCTGTTCCAGGCATGATATCTCGATCTTGCTTTCTGGTGATTTGCACAGTCGCGGTGTTGACCGGTTCCGGCAGGATTCTGGTACACGCCTCTGAATCGGCACGCGTGATCAGCTTTCGCAACGATATCACGCCCATACTCACCAAGGCGGGTTGCAATGCGGGCTCGTGCCATGCAAAGGCCGGCGGCGGACAAAATGGATTTCAACTTTCGGTGCTCGGTTACGAGCCGCGGGAAGACTATGAGAGCATCGTGTTGGAAGGTCGGGGGCGGCGACTCTTCCCTGCCGCCGCGGAACAAAGTCTGCTGTTGACCAAGGGGGCGGGTAAAGTTTCCCATGGCGGAGGCATCCGTCTTCCTGAAGGTTCAGCGAACTACGAACTCGTAAAGGCCTGGATCAACCAGGGCATGCCGTTCGAAAGTCCGAACGAGCCGACCCTGATCTCCCTGGAAGTCCACCCGGGCAAGGGGATCGTGGCACGCGGCGCGGAACAGCAGCTGCAGGCGATTGCCGTCTATTCCGATGGCACGCAACGCGACGTGACACCGCTGGCACTGTACGAATCGAATACCGACGGACTGGCCGACGTGACCCAGGCCGGACTGGTTAAGGCCCGGGATATTCCCGGACGGATTGCCGTGATGGTACGCTATCAGGGGAAGGTCGCGGTCTTCACCGCTGCCGTCCCGTTGGGTGCTCCAGTGGACTCTGTCCCGCCGGTGCGCAATTTTATCGACGAGCATGTCTTTGCGAATTTACGGGAAATCGGGATCCCCCCCTCTCCCGTTTGCGACGATGCCACCTTCCTGCGTCGCGTCACGCTCGATATTGCCGGGCGGCTCCCCACGCTGGAGGAGGCAACCGCCTTTGCGGCGAACTCCTCTGCGGATAAGCGGGACCAGGCAATCGAAGCGTTGCTGGGCAGCCCCCATTACGCCGATTACTTTGCAAGTAAATGGGTGCCGCTCCTCAAGAACCGACGCGATGACGCGAGCGACATCACCTCGAATTTTGCGTTTCACGCCTGGATTCGCGACAGCCTGCTGGCCAATGTATCCTACGATCAAATGGTGCGTGAATTGCTGGCCGCGACGGGAACCGTGGTCGAAAATCCTCCCGTGGCCTGGTACAAGCGCGTCAAGGATCCCAAGGAGCAACTGGAAGACGTGGCGCAGTTGTTTCTGGGTGTGCGCATGCAGTGTGCCCAGTGCCATCATCACCCGTTTGAACGCTGGAGCCAGGACGACTACTACAGTTTTGCCGCCTTTTTCAGTCAGATTGGACGCAAGCCGACCGCCACCCGCAACGAGGATCTCATCTTCCACAAACGGGGGCTGGCCAAAGCGAATAATGTGAAAACCGGCGAAGCCCTCGTTCCGGCTGCCTTGGGCGATAGCGTCGGCGCGATCCCTGCGGCCTTGGATCCCCGGCTGCGACTCGCCGACTGGATGAGTTCCCCCGAAAATCCGTTCTTTGCCAAGGCCCTGGTGAATCGTTATTGGAAGCATTTCTTCAAGCGGGGCCTGATCGAGCCCGAGGATGATATTCGAGACACCAATCCCCCCACGAACCCGGAATTGCTTGCCGCGCTGGAACGCCACTTTATCAGTAGCGGTTACGACTTGAAGGAACTGGTCCGGCAAATGACCCGTTCGCATGCCTATCAGCTTTCCGTGATGCCGAACGAACAGAATCTGCTGGACGAACAGAATTATTCGCGGTTTTACGCCCGCCGCTTGCAGGCGGAAGTCTTGCTCGACGCGATCGATGACTTGACGGGCACGAACACCCCCTTTGCGAATCTTCCGTCGGGTACGCGGGCCATTGCGCTCCCCGACAACAGCTACAACCGCTCCTCGAAATTTCTACAGGTCTTCGGCCGGCCCAATAGTGCCAGCGTGTGCGAGTGCGAGCGCGTGCAATCCTCCAGCCTCGCGCAAAGCCTGCACTTGATCAACTCCGCGGAAATGAAAGCCAAGCTGGCTCTGAACACGGGGCGTGCCATGCGATTGGCGCAGGATGCCCGACCCGACGAGGAAAAAGTGACCGAATTGTATCTGGTGGCCTTTGCTCGCCCGCCCAAACCCGAGGAGTTGAACATCGCCCTGGAATACCTTCAGGCTCCCGTGCTGGATGCTGCCGGACAGCCGATGGACGCCACCGCTGCCCGGCGACAAGCCTGGCAGGATCTGTGCTGGGCAATCCTCAACAGCAAGGAATTTCTGTTCAACCATTGATCGAACTGCAACACACTTGACGGGTGTTGTTTCACTACATGAGAGTCGAGGACAAATTCACGATGAAAACAGACGCTCTTTCGCAGTTGGCACGACTCGGCGACAATAGTCCTCTTGCCACGAAGGGGAGGGTCGCCACGACGCGCACAACCCTGCCGTTGCTGGTTCCGCCCTGCATGCTGGCCTGCCTGCTGGGATTGGCGATCATGCCGGCTGCCGTTTGGGGGCAAGCCGTTTGCCTGCCCGCGCCCCGCTTGTTGACAACTCTCCCCATGGGAGGGCAGGTGGGGTCACAAATTGAAGTCACCATCTCGGGAGATAACCTGGAAGAGGTGGAAGAACTCCACTTCTCGCACCCCGGGATTATCGCGGTCCCGGTGAAGGACGCCCAGGGAACCACGGTTCCCAATCGGTTTCTCGTTACGATCGCCCAGGATTGCCCCCCGGGTGTGTACGAAGCGCGTGTACTGTCTCGACTGGGGATCTCCTCCTCGCGCGTCTTCAGTGTGGGCAACCTGCCGGAAGTAACGCGTGACAAGCCCAACACCACGCTCAATACCGCATTTTCGCTGGCGCTCGATACCATCTGCAATGCCGTCATGACCAATCAGGCGGTGGATCACTACAAATTCACCGCCGAACAGGGACAGAGGGTGATTGTGGATTGTGCTGCCGGAGGGATCGATTCCAAGCTGCAACCCGTGGTGATCCTGGCCAATGCCCAGGGAGGCGATTTGCTGGTGGAACGCCGCGGCGGCTCCATCGATTTCCAGATTCCAGCCACGGGAGAATATGTCGTCAAGGTGCACGATTTGACATATAAGGGGGGAGCCCCTTACTTCTATCGGCTTGCCTTGCGCACCGCGCCCGTGGGGCAAAGTGTTCCGAGTTTGCCTGGCACGCGGAATGTCAATGCCTTCTCGTGGCCTCCTCCCGGACTGCCCGAACTGGCGGCCCTGGGGGAAGATGAAACGATCGCCGCCGGACAGGCGCAGCAGATAACGCTTCCCGTCGATCTTTCCGGTCGGTTTTATCCCGCTGCCGACGTCGACACGTATGAATTCACCGCCAGCAAGGGAGAGGTTTGGTGGGTGGAAGTGGCATCGGAACGGTTGGGACGGACAACCGACCCCGCGATCATCGTGCATCACGTCGCCCAGGAGAATGGAGTTGAAAAACTGACGGAAGTCGCGGAATTGAACGATATACCCAGCCCGATCAAGGTCTCGAGCAATGGATATTCCTACGATGGGCCTCCCTACAACGCAGGCTCCACGGATATTCTTGCCAAGCTGGAAATCAAGCAGGACGGCTTGCATCGACTGGAAATTTACGATCTGTTCGGCGGAACCCGGACGGATCCGCGCAATGAATATCGGTTGATCATCCGCAAGGCCGCTCCCGACTTTGCCCTGGTGGGATGGGCACTGCACATGAACCTGCGGAACGGCGATCGGAATGCCTTGTCTAAACCGATTGCCCTGCGAGGTGGCAGCACCATGGCTATGGAAGTGCTGGCCATTCGACGCGATGGCTTTAATGGAGAGATTCAACTGGAGGTCGAGGGATTGCCGGCTGGGGTTACCGCGACGGGTATCAAAATCCCGGCCGGCGAAACTCGCGGCATAGTGTTGATCACCGCCGACAGCGATGCCCCGCGCGGCATGTCTCTCGCCCGCTTGCATGGCACTGCGGAAATCGAGGGAGTACAAACGAAGCGTCGCTGTTTCCTGGCATCCATGAAATGGCCCGTGCCCGATGCCTCGCAGGAAATTCCCCAACCCCGCCTCGAACTGGAAGTTCCCGTCTCGGTGAATGGCAGCGAGCAGGCTCCCTTGACGATTACTCCCGCAACCCATCAGGTGTGGGAAGCCCGGGCAGGGGAGAAGTTGACCATTCCTCTCAACATCATCAGCCGCTGCGATCACTCGGGGACCACCGTTTCGCTCAGCACTTTCTGCGCGGGCATGGGGCGAGTCCCGGCATTCGATATCAACATTACTCAACCCACCGCGGAAGCCGTGATTGATCTGGCAGCGTTGAAGACTCCCCCCGGAGAATATCAACTGGCCTTCTACGGCAGCGCCGTGGCGAAGTATCGCTATCACCCCGAAGCCGTCACACAAGCGGAACAAGCCTTGTTGCTTGCCAAACAGGAAGCGGAACAACTGGAAGCCGAAGCCAAGAGTCTGGCGGAACTGGCCAAATCCGTGATGGAAGAAGAGCGAGCCAACGTGGAAAAAACGGCCCAGGAAGCCATGGAAAATCATAAGAAGGCAGTTGCCCGCATGAAGGCGGCCGAGCAGGCCCTGCAAGCCGCCACCAGTAAGGCAAAACCCAAGGATATTGTGGACATCGTCGTTTCCACCCCCTGCAGCATTCGCGTCCTACCCGTGGAGAACAAATGAGCCATCCTTTTCATGCATCAACCTTGAAGGGCTGTCTTGGCCCCGAGACGCGACGTGGTTTTCTTCGGATGGGGTTGGCCGGCTTCTCGAGCCTGAGCCTGCCCGGCATTCTGAAATTGCGGGCGGCAAGTACCGGCAATGCTTCCCGTGAAAAAACCGCCGTCATTCTGGTCTGGAAACCGGGCGGCTGCTCGCATATCGATACCTACGATCCCAAGCCGCGCGCCGTCAGTGAATATCGGGGCCCCTTTGCCACCATTGACACGGCCGTGCCCGGTCTGCAGTTCACGGAACTGTTGCCCATGCAGGCGAAAATCGCCGACAAAATGACCGTGCTCCGCTCGATGCGCCACAACGGGCCTGGGCACCCCGCCGGTTCGATGCAAATGCTTTCGGGAGATGCCGACAGTCGCGACAAACCCAAACCCAAGCTGCCCGACTGGATGGCGATTGTAAACCATTTGCGTTCCACCGAGGGTAAGCGGCGGAATCCTCTGCCCCCGTATGTTTCCGTCAATGGGCCCTCCGAATACAACGGCCCGGCCTACCTGGGCGATACGTATGCCCCGTTTTCCGTCAGCGGGGATCCCAGTCTGCCCAACTTCGTGGTTCCCAATATCGGTCTGTCGAACATGGGCGAGGTACGCCAACTTCAACGGCGAGCCACGTTGCGCCAGAATCTGGACACACTGGAACGCGCCTTCGACCGGGCACAGGAACTGCAGGCCCTGGATGAATTCGAAACCCAGGCCATGACGCTGCTGACCAACCCGCAAACAAAGGAAGCCTTCGACTTGAACCTCGAAGACGAACAGACCCGAGATCGTTATGGCCGTAACTCCTGGGGGCAACAGTTACTGATGGCGCGGCGACTCGTGGAATCGGGCGTGGATGTCGTCACCACCAGCCTGCACGGCAAACTCTGCGGGCGCGTGAACAATTGGGACGATCACGCGGTAAATCATCACGTCTTCGATGCCCTGAAGTTTCGTTCTCATGTCTACGATCAGGCCGTGTCTGCCCTGATCGAGGACATCTACGAACGGGGCCTGGACAAACGAGTGCTTGTGGTCGTGACGGGAGAATTCGGCAGAACGCCGAAGATCAACTACCAACCCAGCACGGGGGCAGGCGACGCCAGCGCCCCTGCGGGAACACAGCAACCCGGGCGCGATCACTGGCCACGAGCCTTCTCGAATATCTGGGCGGGTGGAGGTATCGAAACCGGACGTTTCATTGGTGCCAGCGATTCCAAGGGAGAAGATGCGATCGAGCGGGTTTGCGGGACCGGCGATTTTCTCGCGACGATCTATCATCACCTGGGGATCAATTCCTCCGAAATTTTCCTGCAGGATTTCAATGGACGCCCCACGCCAATCGTCAACCATGGCAAGCCGATTCCCGAGTTGATCGGCAGGGCTTGATCAGAATTGCCACTAACCTGCATTTCTCTCAAAGTTACGAATGCGGTAGATTTTGTCTCGAAAGTGCCTGCAAAACTAGCCGCGCCCGTCAGGAAGCGGGCCACGCGGGCGATTCTCATCGGAACACTCCTTGGCCGCAACATCAATACTGGAAATGCATTGCGACAAACCAAGCCCCAGTCTGGCCCGCTTCCTGACGGGCGCGGCTAGTTCGTCAATGTCAGCAATCGTATATTGTGTATTATTGACCCGGGCGGGAAATCCGGGATAGCCCTCTCATCGCTCAGCTTGGCAGATAATCGGCGAAGGGAACTGGTTGTCCGCTTTCCACCGAGCGTTGCGCGGCCAGGCACATGGCGACCGACCAGCGGCCCTCCTCGGCCGAGCAGGAAAGTGTTCCCTGGTGGCGCAAGACCTGCACCAGCATCGCGATCTGATCCTCCAACTCAAACAATTCGCCAGTCATTTTTTCGATCGGTATCTCCTCGACATGCTGGCCATTGTAGCCACGCAAGGAAAACGTGGGATGCCGGGTGCGATCCATGGCTCCACTCCAACTGGCCCACAAGGCCCCCCGGGTTCCCGTGACCTTGGCGGTCTGGTGATGCTCGAAGGCACTCAAGGTTTGCGTGACAACCGCATACGCGCCGTGTTCAAACTTCATGATCGCACTGAAATTATCCTGCAACTCGGGATGCTCGGGCTGCCGGGAATTCGCCGCTGCATAGACAGAAACGGGACTCCCGCTCCGTTCAAGATACCAGCGCGCCAGGTCGAAAAAATGAATCGGCTCCTCGAGGATCCAGTTGCCGACGCGACTGATATCGTAACGCCAGCCATCCGCGCCCAATCGATAGGGATTTCGGGACAATTCCACCAGCGCGTATTGGGGCTCGCCGATATAACCCGCCTCGATCAGTTCCTTGACCTTCCCCCACAGTGACGACAATCGCAATTCATGCCCCACCGCGAATATCCGGTCGTGGCGCCGGGCGGTGGCGATCAGGTCGTCGCATTCGGCAAGCGTAATGGCCATTGGTTTTTCAAGCAGCAGATGCTTGCCCGCCTCCAGCGCCTGCCGGGCAATTTCGTGATGCAGATAACTCGGCACGACGATATCCACAATTTCGATGGAATTGTCGGCGAGCAATTCCTCGTAATGTGCATACACCCGTGCTTCGGGATACGCCGCGCGGGCCGCCGCGCACGAGGCCTCGCTGCGCGCCCCGATCGCGACCAGTTCGGCTCCCGGGGTTTTGTGAATGGCATCCGCGTGATGCCGACCCCAGGCACCGAAGCCGATGAGGCCAAAACGTACTTTTCCCTCGAGGGGCCTGGTCTGTTGTGTCATGTCTTATTCTTTCATGTCTTGATTTCAAACCCCGAGCGGGCAGTTCGAGCCAGAAAACTATTCGCCTGCGGATCATTCACGAAGGTTTCCTCGCGAGCATCCCATGCCAGGGGACGCCCCAGCCTTAATGCCAGGTTCGCCAGGTGGCAGGTCGTGATGGTCCGCTGGTGCGATTCCATGTCGGAGACGGGTTGTGTGCGCGTGCGGAGGCACTGAAAAAAGTTTTCCATATGAGAGGCGGGGGGAGCGCCTCCATACAACTGCTCCAGGGCATCCCGAGGCAGAGGATTGTCGCGCAGTTGCTCGACCGGGGTGCCCGTTAGTTTTCCTCGATTTACAAAAAAACGGCCTTCGGTCCCTTCGAACAGAATACCATTGTCGCCACTATGGATCAGCATCGTCACCTCGCCCGGAATTTCGCATTCAACCGTGAACGTGGTAGGCGTGTTGTAGGTGTCGTCGCGGAGCGGATATCCCTCCCGATAGGGAACCTGAAACTCTGCATTCCCCTGCACGCGGGTCGGGCCTCCGGCTAACTGGTCCGCGGCCCATTGTGCGATATCGACATGATGAGCCCCCCAATCGGTCAGCTTGCCCCCCGCGTATTCGTACCACCAGCGAAATGTCCAATGCGTGCGCTGCGGAATGTATGGCGTTTCGGGAGCGGGGCCCAGCCAGAGATTCCAATCCAACTGGGCCGGAGGTTGTGCCGAAGCAAAGGGGCCGCCCGTTAATCCCTGTTCGATGCCCACGTGAATCCGCGTGAGACGCCCGATGCGACCTGCGCGAACGAGGGCCACTGCCCGCGCGAAACGATGATCGTATTCCGTCCGCTGTTGTGTTCCAACCTGCAACACACGACCGGTGCGTGCGACGATGTCGGCCATCTGACGACCCTCGGAAATGGTGAGGGTCGCGGGTTTCTCGCAATAGACATCCTTGCCCGCCAGCATCGCGTCGATCGACATCTTGGCATGCCAGTGATCCGGCGTGGCGATCAGGACGGCATCCACGTCGGAACGGTCCAGGACCTGTCGATAATCCGTGACGACTTTCCCCTTGCCCTGGCAGAGAATTCGGTTGGCGTACTCCCCGGCCACGGCATCGACCTCGCAAATGGTCGTCAACTCGGCATGAGCCAGGGCCTGCTTGCCAATCGCGATCCCCCGGCCCTGGCGTTTGATTCCGGGAAGCCACCCCGCGCCGAGCAACGCGATGCGCGGGCGTGCCAGGGCAGAACGGGACGGCGCGGGGGATTCGCCCGCGACCAACCCGTGAGCGCATGCGGCTGCCAACATGCCTGCCGCGTTCCCCAGAACATCGCGGCGGGTCAATAACTGATCCAGTCCCATGAACGGCTCCTTGAATCGGGCTTATTTCGATATCGAAATATATTGCGGATCCCGCTCGCGGAACGCAATCCCGAACGGGTGAAATTTCAAAAAAAAGGAAGCTTATCCCAACCATATCGATTGACTCGCGGCACATATTTCGATATCGAATTAAGTAGGAATTACCACAAGGAGCGTCTCGTGAGCCACAGCACCATCGAAGCGGCCGTCCTGCGCGAGATTCGTCTCGACAAGGCTGCGACACGTGTTCAGTTGGCGCGGCGGCTCGAAATCGCCCCCTCCACAATTGGTATTCATGTCGATCGCCTGGTGGAGCAGGGTTTTCTCCGCGAAATGACGCAGAGCGAAAGCGGGCTCGGCAGACCCCCCAAGATTCTCGAACCGAATCCCGCGGCAGGGCAGTTTATCGGCATCGATCTGGATGCCCGCAGGCTGCATGGAGTCAGTGTCGATTTTTCCCAGCAGTTGCTGCGGGAACGCTCCACGGATATCCCCTTGCGTGCTTCCGCCGACGATGTCCTGGCGCAAATTCTTGAAGTCATCCGTTCCCTGCGCGATCGGCGCCGGAAACTGCTGGGGATTGGTCTGGCCATTCCGGGGACGCTGAATGCCGCCGCGGATACCGCCCTGCATTACCGTTTTATTCGCGGATGGAGTCAGATACCGCTGCTGCGGATCGTCCATTCTGCATTTCCGGTCCCGGTCTATGTAGAAAACAACGTGCGCGTGATGGCCTTGGCCGAACGCTGGTTTGGCCAGGCCCGAGCAATGGAAACTGTGATTTGCGTGGGAATACGCAGTGGCATCGGCGCGGGAATTATCCTGAATGGGGAATTGTTTCGAGGCCCAAACGGATTGGCGGGCGAGATTGGAACCTGGCCTGTCACGGTTGCGTCCAGCGGGCGGGCATCCGGTCAAACCGTGCCGCTCGAGGATCTGGCATCGCTCCGCTCGCTGCAACAACGCCTGAGGCATGCTCAGCGGAAAGGCATTAAGACATCGCTGCACTCGACTCGGCGTGAGGTATTCATTTCCTCCCTGAAACTTGCCGCGGTGGACCAGGACCCGTTGGCCCTGCAAGTGCTGCGGGATGCCGCCACCGCCGTGGGCCGCGCGATCTCGCAGATTTCCCTGTTACTCAATCCGCAAATGATCATTGTGGGAGGTCCTCTGGCGGACTTTGAAGAATCCTTTATGACTCCACTGCGCGAAGAAGCTTCCGTATGCCTGCTGCCTCAGCATGCCATTATGCCTGATATTGTTTCCACCAGTCTGGGAGAATTGGCGGGGGCCAAGGGGGCCGCCGCCCTGGCATTACACCGCTGGCAGCCGTGACGGACCGATTTCCCCGATACCAAGTATTCCCTTGTTTCCAAGACAGGACAATCTCATGACTACCACTTCCCCCGCGACCGCCTTCGCTTCCTGCGTCAGCGCCATTTCCGTGGCTGGGCAACAAACGTATGCGGACTCTGTCTTTCCCTACATTTATCAATGCCGGTCGTCCACGGCTGGTGTGTCGGACGCGATCTCCTGGATTGGTTCGCAACAGGCGGAGTTGCTCCGGTTGGCAACTCTGCACGGCGCAGTGCTGTTTCGCGATTTTCCCTTCAAGAGCGTGGAAGACTTCGACAGTTTGGTTGCTGCCCTGGGAGTGATTAACTTTCCCTACAAGAAATCTCTCTCAAACGCGGTGCGCATCAATCGGACGGAACGGGTTTTTTCCGCCAACGAGGCGCCGCCGGAAGTGCAGATATTCTTCCATCACGAAATGGCGCAAACTCCTTTTTACCCGGAATACATTTTATTCTATTGTGAAGTTGCGGCCCAACAGGGGGGAGCAACGCCGCTATGCCGGTCGGATATACTTTTTCAGCGACTGGAAGCGGAGTCGCCACGGTTTATTGCCGACTGCGAGAAATTCGGGTTAAAGTACACGAATGTCATGCCCGGGGCCGATGATCAACTATCCGGCATGGGGCGCAGTTGGCAAAGCACATTGGGGGTGCAAACTCCCGAGGAAGCCGAAGCCCGCTTGCGGGAATTGCGATACACCTGGGAATGGCTGGAGGGCAACTGCCTGCGAGCGACAACGCCGGTGCTCCCGGCCATTCTGGAATTACCCGATGGCCGGAAAACATTTTTTAATCAGTTGATCGCCGCCTGGAGTGGTTGGAAAGACAGCCGCAATGATCCTTCGAAATCGATTCGGCATGGCAACGAACAACCACTCGACGCAGCGGGAGTTCAGTCCGCCATCCGCATTGCCGACGAGTTGACGTTTGATATGAACTGGCAGGCAGGTGATGCGGTGCTCATCGATAATCGGGTTGTGATGCATGCGCGGCGGACTTTTGTGGGGCCCCGCAAGGTGGTCGCATCGCTGGGCAACATGTGCCTCAACAGCTTCCAGGAGCGACCTGGCGTGTAGGCTTCGCCTTCATTTCAATGGATATGCCTTGCTGCGTTACCCTCGGGAAATGCCCCCGACAGCCCTATTCTTGTACCGAATTGGAAAGACCCCCATGGAGCAATCAGACAAACAGCCGGCCCCGGTCGAAAAATGGTACACGGGCATTCCCCGCTATCAATGGCTGGTCCTCGTCATCGCCTCGGCGGGTTGGGTATTTGATGTTTACGAAGGTCAGATTTTTAATATCACTCGGCAAGATATGCTGATGGAGATTCTGGGGGGGGATGAATCCGCTGTTAAGAAATACGGGGATTATTTCCTGGGAATTTTTCTGGCGGGAGGCACTTTTGGGGGCTTGCTGTTTGGCTCGCTGGCCGACCGCTACGGGCGTCGCGCGATGATGATCGCCACGATTCTGTGTTATTCGCTGTTCTCCGGATTGACCTATTTCGCGGAAACGCTTTGGCAAGTCGCCTCGCTCCGTTTTCTGGTGGCCATGGGGGTGGGGGGGGAGTGGGCCGTGGCGGCCAGCTTGGTTTCCGAAGTCTTTCCGACCAAGGCCCGTGCACAAGCGTCCTCGATTTTTCATGCGACCAGTATTCTGGGAACCTGGTTGGCGGCCATTGCGGGAATTCTGGTCGGAACCCAGTGGCGGTATGCGTACCTGATCGGCGTCTTGCCCGCCTTGTTGATTCTCTGGGTACGCTCGAATGTGAAGGAATCCGATGCCTGGAGTTCCAGCCAGGCGACGCAAACGCCCAGTCAGCGGGGTAGCTTTGGTGATTTGCTGCTAAATCCCCGCTGGGCCACGCGGGCGATCCTGGGCATGTTGCTGGCCGCGGTGGGACTGGGAACATTCTGGTCGGTAACGGTCGCGGGGCAGGACCTCGCCTTGTGGCGACTGCTGGCGGATGGGGTCTCTCGAGAGCAGGCGGGGCCGACCGCCAAGTTCGCCTACGGCATCGTCCAAGCCGCTGGAGGGGGTCTGGGATTGCTGGCCTTTGGCCCCATTTGTGCCCTCATCGGTCGCAAGGCCACGTTTGTGCTGTTTCACCTGCTGGCGCTGGTGATTGTCCCCGTGGTCTGCTTTTTGCCTCAATCGTACACACAACTCCTGATCCTGTTGCCCATTTTCGGTTTTCTGACTCTCGGCATGCATTCCGGCTATGCCGTCTATTTTCCGGAGTTATTCCCGACACATATACGGGCCACGGGAACCAGTTTCTGCTTTAACGGAGGGCGTCTGCTGGCGGTCCCCGTGTTGTATCTTTCGGGACAATTGAAATCGACGGAGGGGATGGAACTCCCCTGGGCCGTTACGGGGCTATCGCTGTTGTTCCTGCTGGGGATTGTGTTGATCTTGTTCCTGCCAGAAACGCGTGGTCGGGAATTGCCGGAATAATCATGCTCTCCTCCTGGCTGTTCCTGGCAATCAGCATTGCCCTGATCGTGTTTGTTTCCGGCCTGTTCCAAGGGGCGTTGGGGTTTGGTTATGCCATTGCCGCTCTGACGACCCTGCCGCTGCTGGTCGCGCCGCGGCAGGCGCATATCATCATTTCCCTGAGCGGCATCCCCGTCATGGCAATGGCTGCCTGGACATTCCGGGGTGGCGCGGATTGGAGAGCGATTCGTCCCGCGCTGCTGGGGGGGCTCATATCACTGCCGATAGGCCTGCTGACCTTCAGCCTGGTTTCGGCGGATGGTCTGATTCGAGGCACGGGGCTAGCCATCCTGATCGTAATGCTGCTGGAACTCATGCCCAGTCCCCGCCAGGCCAGACATTTTCGTTTTCTGCACTCTCCCTTTGTGGCCGGTCTGGTTAGTGGCTATCTGGCAGGAGCCGTCAGTATCGGTGGCCCGCCGATTGTCGCCTATGCGCTGAAGCAATCCTGGAGCCCGTTGCGAACCAAAGCGTTTATCACGGGTAGCTTGTTGCTGGTTTCCCTGTGCAAGGGAATCGGCTTGTTTGCGGGAAATTTCGTGATGCCGGCAACGCTCGGCCTGTCCTTGCTGGCAATTCCCTTTGCCATCGGCGGTGTCTGGCTGGGGGCCCGCCTGGGGCTATGGCTGTCGACCGTGCACTATCGTCGCATTGTGGCTTTGATTCTGGTGACTCTCTCGTGCTGGTGGCTGTATCGTGGCGCGGGAAAACCGGCATCCGCGCCAGCCATGGAACTACCCAAGGTTGCCACGCTGAGTTCCCCGGGAACTGCCTCCATAGCCCTTGCGAATCTTCAGGCCCAACAGCATGCTCCCAACTCCGGGCACGATAGGTGATTCACCTCAGGGGAGGGGACGCGGCGGAAAAAGTGGCCAAGAAACTGAGTTTCCTTCAGTTGCCACCGGTTCGTATTGTATAACAGACAAAAGACACAGGGGCTGTCCCCGTCGGAACGTGAGACCATACGAGGCAATACACCATGCGCAGAAGAAACTTTCTACGAGGTGGCATGATCGCGGCGACGACGGCTGCCGTCCATCGTTCCGGACTGGTGTCGCTTGCCAGCGAAGCCGGGGAGGCGACTCAGGCGTCCCCCTATGAGATACAGCACCTGATACCCGCGCGTCACTACGATGGCAAGACCTGCTGGTGCCACCCCCGGGCGGGCATCATTCCAGGCGCGGGGAAATCGGGCATGCCACGCATTGTCATGACGATGAACACGCTCGATGTGTCCGGCAGCGATGTGTTCAAGGGGCTCTATAGTTTTCACACGGACGACAAAGGCCAGACCTGGACGGTTCCCGAAGCTCCCCCCGGTCTGGCGGTCCGCTATCGAGATCTCGACAACCAGAAACGTCCCGTGGCGGTCAGCGATTTCTGGCCAGGTTGGCACGTCGCCTCGCAGACCTTGCTGGCCACCGGTCACAACGTGGTGTATACCCCCGACTGGAAGGTGAGCCATCCGCGCCCCCGGGAAACCACCTGGGCAACCTACGATGCCCGCACAAATCGATGGTCCGACTGGCAAACGCTCGCGATGCCCGATCCCGTGAAGTTTCACGACGCCGGCGCGGGATGCGTGCAGCGCTACGATGAAGCCGATGGGTCGATCCTGTTGCCGATCTACTATCGACCACCGGGGCAAAACTCGCGTGTGACGGTTGTCCGCTGCCGCTTCGATGGGGCGATGTTGTCGTACCTGGAGCATGGCAACGAACTCAGCCTGGAAGACAAAACTCGCGGTTTGGGCGAGCCCTCCCTGATCAAGTTCGACAAGGAATACTTCCTGACGATTCGCAACGACGAACGGGGCTATGTCAGCCGCAGTCGCGATGGTTTGAATTTCGAGCCAATTCAACCCTGGCGTTTCGACGACGGACAAGAACTGGGAAGCTATAACACACAACAGCACTGGATTGCCAATACACGCGGTCTGTTTCTGGTCTATACCCGCAAGGGAGCCAATAACGATCACGTCTTTCGGCACCGTGCCCCGCTGTTCATGGCACGGGTGGATCCCCGGAGACTCTGCGTGCTGCGAGAAACGGAACGGGTGGTTGTCCCGGAGCGTGGTGCCCGACTTGGCAATTTCGGGGTGACGCATATCGACGACAACGAGACCTGGATCACGGTCGCCGAATGGATGCAAACCTGGGGCCCGAATTACATCCTTCCCGTGGATAACCCGCATGGTAGCGATGGCAGTGTCTGGGTCGCGCGGATTCTCTGGAAATAGAGCAGGGTAGGGGAAATGCCAGACCGCGCGCGGCCTTGCCGTTCCAGAGCATCTTTCAAGCCAGAATTTCGCGAATGACGCGCCCATGCACGTCCGTCAGGCGGCGTTCCAGGCCGTTGTAATAATAGGTGAGACGTTCGTGGTCCAGGCCCAGCAGGTGCAGGATGGTCGCGTGAAAATCGTGCACATCCACGACGTTTTCCGCTGCCTTATAGCCGAATTCATCCGTGGCGCCATACGTGAAGGGGGCCTTGACTCCCGCTCCCGCCAGCCAGCAGGTGAAGCCTTCCGGGTTATGATCGCGTCCGCTGGCACCCTTCTGGAAGGTGGGCATGCGTCCGAATTCCGTGCACCAGACAATCAGCGTCTCCTTCAGCAGACCTCGCTGCTTGAGATCCTTGATCAAGGCGGCGGTTGGCTGATCCAGCACGGGCCCATGCACGCTGTACTGCTCCTCGATTTTCTTGTGCCCATCCCAGTTACTCACCCCCTCGCCTCCCGTCTGGTACGCGCCGTTGAATAACTGCACGAACCTCACCCCCTGTTCCACGAGTCGCCGGGCCAGAATGCAGTTCCTGGCATAGGCTGCCTTCAGGGGATTTGACGCATCGTCCGCGCCATACATCCGCAACGTATCCGCCGATTCGCTGCCCAGATCGCTGACTTCCGGGACACTCAACTGCATCCGCGCGGCCAGTTCGTAACTTGCTATGCGGGCTGCCAGTTCCGTGTCGCCGGGAAATTGCTCCAGGTGGCGGGCATTCAACTGCTGTAGATACTCTCGCGTCGCCTGATCGGAGGACGCAGAAATGGAAGCAGGCCTTTGAAGATTGCGAATCGGCTTGGTGGCATTGAAATCCGTCCCCTGAAAGGCCGCCGGCAAAAAACCCGGGCCCCAGTTGTTCACGGAGGATTGCGGCGTACCACGGGGATCGGGGATCGCCACATAGGCTGGCAAATCGCGATTCTCGCTTCCCAGGGCATACGATGTCCAGGCCCCAATGCTGGGGAATCCATCCAGGGTAAAACCGGTGGACATGTAGTTTTCCCCAGGGCCATGCGTATTTGTTTTTCCCTTGAGCGAATGCAGAAAACAGATGTCGTCGGCCAAATCGCCCAGGTGTGGCACCAGGTCCGAAATCATCTTGCCGCATTCCCCCCGAGGCCGGAATTGCCAGGGACTGCGCGTCAGATTCCCCTGCTGCCCCTGAAAGGTGACGAGTTGATCAGCCCCTGGCATGGGTTGCCCATGCCGGTTGATCAACTCCGGTTTGTAATCGAAGGTATCCACATGGCTGACCGCGCCCGAGCAAAAGATTACGAGCACATTCCTGGCTGCGGCCGGAAAATGTGGGTCGCGCGGGGCGAACGGTTGACTGGGATCGATTCTGGGGCGGATGGGTTGCTTGCCACCTATGGTACGAGAGCTCTCCGCATCCCTGCCCAGGAGTTGTTCTTCGGCAAGCAACATCGCCAGAGCGATACCGCTCAATCCCGTCACGGTTTGATCCAGGAAGCGACGGCGATTCAAAAGGTGCCGTCCCACGAGATTACGCGTCTGAGGCTGTGGCATGCTGACTCTTCCGAAATTTATTGAAGAAACAGAAACTCATTGCTGTTGAGTAGTGCCCGGCAAAACGCCATCAGGCTTTCCGCGCGGACAAACGCGTGGGCCGACTGCAACTCTTCGGGGGCAGGCTCGCGTGCATAACATAAGCGATATGCCTGTTGGAGTTGAGCCTGCTCATCCTCGGGAAATTCCCGCTTCAGCCGCGTCGCGAAGATTTCCGCCTGTTGTAGTAGAAATTCACTATTAAACAGATTCAGAGCCTGCAGGGGGGTTGTCGAAGTGGTCCGTTTCGATACGGAACTGGCGGCATCGGGACAGTCGAACAAGCCAAACACCGCGTCCTGTTCCATGCGAACCTTGGTCATGTAAATCATACGGCGCCAATCGTCCGGTCCAAAGCTGCTTTTGGGATGATAATGGCGTACGTTTTCCGCCTCGACTTCGAATGCGGAAAAGCCACTCCCTCCCCCGCGCAAATCCAGCACGCCCGTCACGGCGAGAATCGAATCGCGAATCGGTTCCGCTTCCAGACGATGCGGGGGATACCGCCACCAGAACTGGGTGGCTCCATCAACGCGCAGGGCAGCTTCGCGCGGCACGCTCGCTTGCCGGTAGGTGGCGGACTGGAGTATCAGTCGATGGATATGCTTCAGGGACCAGTCGTGAGTGATCAACTGCCGCGCCAGCCAGTCGAGCAGTTCAGGATGAGTGGGGGGGACGCCTCCCGCTCCGAAATCGCTGGGAGTCGTCACCAACCCCTGCCCGAAGTGGAACTGCCAGATGCGATTCACCATCACGCGCGCGGTCAGTGGGTTTTCGGGACTGGCAATCCAATCCGCCAGCGCGCGGCGCCGTTCCTGTTCGGGTGTGTCCTCGGCGAGTTTCAAATCCGCGAACAGGGCGGGCACGTTGGGGGCCACCTGTTCGCGTTTCGCCAATGGTTCTCCACGGTAGAGTCGGTACGTCGGACCAGGCTGGGAATATCGGCCCGCATATGCTTGGGGCGGTTCGGCCAACTGCTTCCTCAGGGATTCCGCAGCGTTCAGTTGTTGTAGTAATTCCTTTCCCCGGGTGGCCTCTTCCGGGGATAGATGATCGAAACGATAAGGGGCGCCCACCGCCTGCCCGGCGGAAGTGGCCGGTAACCGGTCCTGCGAACTGGCAATGGTTTTCCAGGTGGCCCCATCGAGTGAACTTTCGATGCGATATTGAGTGGCCAGGCGATCCGCGTACTTTCCTTCGCGGTCGCGTGCCCAAGAGATCCGATCGATCACGTATTCATTCGCGAAATCGATTTGTACCCAGCCTTTACCGGTCTCGTTGGAAATCCAACTGTGGCTGTTCCCCGGGCGGCCATCGTTGATGTGTTCCAATTTATGGATCGGATACCCTTGCAGCGTTCCCGAGGCGGTTGCCTTTCCTCCCTGGCTGGCCAAGGCCACATTTTGTTCTCCGGAAAAGATTTCCAGTTCATCGAGGCAGGGCTGACTGGAATTCGTCGCTTCAATCACAAATCGGACCGCACGCGCCGCATGTGCCGGAAAAGTTTCCAGATTCCCCGTGGCCTGCACGGCGTCGCGCAGTGGCGGTGGCTGAGTCGCCTCGGCGACCTCCTCGTCGACGGGCAGCGATTCGAACAGCACGACATCAGCCGTCAGGGCCGTCCCTGTTGCCCCTCCCACCAGCAACAGACTACTCCGCGCATCGAGCGTGACGAGTCGGCCTGGCGCGAAGCCGCTCCACAAGGGTTTCGCGGCGGGCACGGCAGTGCCGTCGGCGAAGTGCCGTTGGTCTATGCGATGGATCTCTTCCCAATCCTCGCGGGTATTTGCGTCTCCATCCCGATCAAGCACGTAACGGGCGTCCCGGCTATGGGTTTCGAAACCACATCCCCAGGAGATCCAGAGGCGATAGCGACCGGACAATTGGGGATTCCACCGGGCCACGGGTTGTCCCTCGGCATTTTTCCACCAGGTGTATTTTCCGCCGCCGAGGTTTCGCGTCCGTTCCGGGCTGCCGGCATCCTGCTGGTGACCGCGCTCGGTCCCGGGAGGATTAACGCCCGCGCCCGCGGGGGACTGTAACTGCTCCACGTAACTCCCCGCCACGGACGGGTCGTCATCGATCAACAGAAGTTGACCTTCCCGCGCGGGGGGATGAAAGCGATTGAGCTCGACGCGCAACTGGCCGATGCGTTGATCCAGTTCCGCTACGCGTTCCTGTTGTTCGCGCGGTAGAGGCAGAGGCATGTCCGCATGATTGACTCCGGAAAAAATCGCTTCCAGTGCGTAGTAATCCGTTTGCGTGAGGGGATCGAACTTATGGTTGTGACACCGCGCGCAGCCGAGCGTCAGGCCCAGGAATGTCGTCCCCGTGGTGTTGATCATATCGTCCAGTTCGTTGTGTCGCTGCATCAGCGTTAAGTTGATGTCGGGACTTTTCACCTGATCGTACGGACCCGCCACCAGGTAACCCAGACCGACGGGATTGCCGTGCAAATCGCCGGCAATCTGCTCCCGGATAAACTGGTCATACGGCTTGTCGCTGTTCAGGGAGTCGATCACGTAGTCTCGATATCGCCAGGCATGCGGGCGTTCGCGATTCGTTTCGAAACCATGAGTCTCTGCAAAACGGACCAGATCCAGCCAGTGCCGCGCCCAGCGTTCGCCGTAATGCGGGCTGGCCAGTACCTCTTCAATCAATTCAAGCGTGGCCCGCGGTTCTTCCGCCGCAAGATACCTCGCGACCCGGTCGGGACTGGGGGGGAGCCCCAACACGTCCAGGAAGATCCGTCTGATCAAGGTTTCGCGACCCGCAGGGGGGCTGGGGGCGAGTTCCCTCTCGCTCAGTTTCCGTAGCACAAAGGCATCTATGGGGTTATGCCCCCAGTCTTTCGGCAGGGGAGGAGGCACGACCTCGGCGACCGGTTGAAAGGCCCAGTGGCTTGTGTTGATGCGCTCGGCAGTAACAATTCCGTCGGGACCCGGCCAGGTGACTCCCTGGTCGATCCAGGCACGCAGCAGACCGATTTCCTCGGGTGTCAATTGTTCTGACGCGTCGGGAGGCATCCGCTTGGCGGCATCGAGACCCGCCACCAGTTTGATCAAGTGGCTGTCTGCGCTGTTGCCGACGATCAGGCCCGGTTCGCCCGAATCGCCACCACGCAAGACGGAAGATTTTCGATCGAGACGGAACCGGCCTTCCTGAACCTCCGTGCCATGGCAGTCCAGGCATTTTTCCGCCAGGAGGGGGGCGATATGTGCATCGTAATCGATTTTCTTCGCGGACGCCGGTGGTAGTTCCTGTCCCCACAGGCTGCTCGCAAACAGCGAAACGCTCAAGTAAAAGATCGTAGGATAGCGATGCATGTTCCGTCTTTCGAATGCAACAACAGGGATATTTCGGGTGTGGACGGCGATCATTAACCAGAAATCAAGGGGAAATGGTATCACGCCAGGATGTCCGAAATGATGTGCCCATGCACATCGGTCAGGCGGCGTTCTATGCCGTTGTGGTAATAGCTCAAGCGTTCATGATCCAGCCCCAGCAGATGCAGTGCGGTCGCGTGCAGGTCGTAACAGTAGGTCGGCGACTCCACGGCTTCAAAACCAAGTTCGTCGGTGGCTCCGTAGCCGACACCTCCTCGTATGCCTCCCCCTGCCAGCCAGGTGGTGAATGCCGAGGCGTTGTGGTCGCGTCCCTTGCCCGCCGTCCCTTGGGCTCCCGGTTGGCGTCCGAATTCCGTCGTGCAAATGACGAGCGTCTCTTCCAGCATGCCACGCGCTTTCAAATCCTGCAGTAGAGCAGCCGCCCCCGCGTCGAGCACTTGCCCCCAATACCCATGATCCCGCACCACGTCTTCGTGACTGTCCCAGTTGGGGCGAATCTTCTTGGCGGTAGTGTTTTCCGCGCCGCAGTAAATCTGCACGAATCGCACGCCCCGTTCCGCCAGTCTTCGCGCCAACAGGCATTGATAACCAAAGGGACCAATTTCCGCATGATCGAGTTGATACAGGGTTCGGGTTGCCAACGATTCCTGCTGGACGTCGGTTACCTCCGGGGCACTCAACTGCAAGCGAGCGGCCATCTCGTAGGCTTGAATGCGTGCTTCGAGTTCACTGTTGGAGCGGCGGGACTCCTGATGCCATTGATTCAGTTCCTTTAGAAAATTCAGCCCGGCAGTTTCCGCCTGGGGGCCGTGCTCCGCGAATTCCTGGGGAGGAAACAGGTCCGCGATCGGTTGGGCCGCATTATTCGTGTCGAATGTTGTTCCCTGATGCCGGGCTGGCAAAAAACCAGCGCCCCAGTTGATTATTCCTCCGGGAGGCAGGCCACGCGGATCGGGCAGAACGACAAACGCAGGCAAATCGTCTGCTTCGCTGCCCAACCCATACGTCACCCAGGCCCCCATGCAGGGAAATCCGGGAAGCGTGAATCCGGTATTCATCATGAAACAACCGGGACCATGCAGTGCCGTTTTGCTACGCATGGAATAAATGAAAGCCAGATCGTCCACGCAAGTGGCCAACCGGGGAAACAGCTCCGACATCCACAATCCCGATTCTCCTTGCTGGCGAAAGGGCCAGTGGCTCGGTTGGCAGTTCCCTGGCTTGGAGGCAAAGAACTGCAATTTCCCCTCGGGATCAAAGGGTTGCCCCGCTCGCTTTTCCAGTTCGGGCTTGTAATCGAATGTGTCGACATGGCTCATGCCCCCCGGGCAGAAGATTTGAATGACCCGCTTGGCCCGCGCTGGGTGATGCGGCTCTCCCCGCGCGGACTCGGCAAGCAGCGAATGCAGCGCGACTCCACCCAATCCCCCTGCCGCATGCTGGAGAAATTCACGGCGACCGGACACGAACGATACGGTCTTCCCAGGCAAGCGTAGATCAGTCCACATACACAAACTCATTCGTATTCAGCAGGGAACGACAAAACGCAAACAGCCCATGCTGTTCGACAAAATTCTTCGACAGTTCGCTTTCACGCGCAGTCACCGGGCGGCCCAGCACCAGCCAGAAGGCACGTTCCACCTGGGCTGCGACAGCCGCGCCGGCTTCCCGCTCGAGCCGCTCTCTCAAATACTGCGATTGCTGCAACATGAAGTCGTTGTTGTACAGCGCCAGCGACTGCAGAGGCGTCGTGGTGACATGCCGCCTGGGTGTTAAGTTGGCAGGATCGGGACAATTCAAGGTCGTTAGAAAGCGATTCGGGGTTGTCCGCACCACAAAGCGATAAATCGACCTGCGCCAGAGTTCTGGACGATCGGCGGTTTTGTAGACATACACCGGTGCGTACGCCTCCTGATACTCAAAATCGCGGTAGCCCGGGCCATGCATTTCTCGATTAAGCAGCCCCGTGATGGCCAGCACCGAATCTCGCAGCACTTCCGCGTCGAGCCGCCGCGCGTTCATGCGCCACAACAGACGATTGTCTCTATCAATCTGAAGAGGATCGACCGAGTTTCCTGCCTGAGGAGGCTCTCCGCGACTTGTCATCTGATACGTCTGCGAGGTGAGGATCAATCGCTGAATGTGCTTCAGACTCCAATTGGCCCGTACAAGTTCAGCAGCCAGCCAGTCGAGCAATTCCGGATGTGACGGTCTTCCCCCGCCGTAACCAAAATCACTGGGCGTTTCGACCAGCCCACGTCCAAAGTGCCAACTCCACAGGCGATTCACGATGACACGGGCCGTTAACGGATGCTGGGGATCGACAATCCAGTCCACCAGAGCGAGTCGTCGTTCCGCATCGGAGAGTTCCTCCCCCGCGAATACAGCTTCGCCGCGTCCCCAGTTCAGGCGACCAGGCCGCACCTGCTCTCCAGGCGATTCCGGATCTCCCCGACGAAGAATATGCACTGGCGGTGACGCTTCCGTGGAAACTCCATAAAACATTGCGGGTTCTTGCAGTTCACGCAACCTGGATTCGAGTGCTGCTTGTTCCTGCCGCAGACGCAGCCGGGCCTGTTCTGCCTCTGGCTTGCCTGGGACATCCCGTCTAAACTCGATGCGTGGATCACCGAAGCTGATCTGATCGTGTGCGTAGCCATTTTCACCGTCCGTGGAAATTAATGTCAGAAACCGGGCTTGCTCTGGCAGAGGTACCGAGACCTCGATCGCATCCAGTCGGCCCAGCCTGCTCGCATGGACGAGTTCTCCATCCAGCAGCACCCAGAAATTGGCACTCGGTGTTTCCAGTCGCCCACCGTATCCAACCACACTGTAAAATCGATCCAGCGAGCGTCCCGTAGTCGACCTGATTTCCGCCAGATCAAACGTGATCCCGGCATTTGCATGCAACCCCAGCAGCGAATGTCCTGCTGCGTTATAATCCACGTCTCCCCATTTCGTGGAAAATTGACTGGTGACCGGACCATTGCGAATGGCATCCCAGGCCTTCCCGGAATTGAAGGGCAATTCCTGTGCAAACAGTCCCGTGGAACTGACCAGGCTGCGACCAGCCGATGGGATAAAGACCCCATCGATGAACTTATGCTCGCAAGTGGTGAATTCCCCCGGGCGAATTCCAGTCAGATCCGACTGGGCAGCTTGTTGAGTCCGCCCTGTACGCGGATCGATCCCCTGGCCACGTTTCCCCGAACCAAATCCGTCGCCCCCTCCGACAACATCGGCCAGATCCAGCGGAACATCCGCGAGAATCCGCAACTGTCGCCGAATTTCGGCCAGTTGCTGCTCCAGGTTTGCCTTGTCCCGCTGATATCGCTTCTGATCCTCGGGATCAACCACGCGATGTTCTCGCTTCAAGTCCGCGAACACCGCCCACAACTGATAATACTCCCGCTGGGAGATGGGGTCTAATTTATGATCGTGACAACGGGCACAATTGATGGTCATGGCGATTGTGGAAGTCATAACCTGAGTCACCATATCGTCCAGATCCAGCGCGCGGGCCGCTCGCCGGAGTTCGGGACTTTTCGTTTCCACCTGCCCCACAAAGTCCCAGGGGCCGGCCGCCAGAAAGCCCGTGGCAATCACAGCCTCTGCGGACTTCGGTTCGAGCACATCCCCCGCGATCTGCTCTTTCAGAAACAGATTGTACGGTTTGTCCTGGTTGAAGGCCCGGATGACGTAGTCGCGATAACGCCAGGCATGGTCGCGACGCTGGTCCCGCTCGTACCCATGCGTATCCGCGTAATGCACAATATCCAGCCAATGTTGAGCCAGCCGCTCTCCCCGGTGGGGAGAATCCAGTAACCGTTCCACCTGGGCTGCATAGGCCCGCGCATCCGCGTCCCGCTCGAATGCCACAAGGTCCTCCGGGGCAGGGGGCAAGCCAAGCACATCGAAGCTGAGGCGGCGCATCAGAATTCTCGGCTCGGCCCGCAGGCTGGGCTGCAGTCCATGTTCGGCCAACTTCGCAAACACGAACCGGTCAATCGGATTGCGATCCCAGGAATCCGGTATCCCCTCTGGCGTGGGAGGATGCAATTCGCGGACAGGCTGCAACGACCACCATGAGGCATCTGCCTTCGATTTTTCCCGCAACACCAGGCCCTCGGGCCACTCCGCCCCCGCGTTAATCCATTCCCGCAGTAGCCCGACCTGCTGTTCCGTCAGCGGGGGAGCCTCCTTGGGCATCGCGGCCGGCTTGCCTTCCCGCGAAGTAACTACGTCCATCAGATAACTTTCCGCGGCATTTCCCGCGGCGAGATAGTCCTTGGCCCGCAGATGCTTGTCGGTTGTCAACGACAACTCACCCTGACTATTTCCCTCGGAATGACAACGCAGGCAATGCTCGGATAGCAGTGGGGCAATTTGTTTCTGAAAATCGACTCCTGCACCATGTACGGGAGCAGTAAGGACAATTCCCCCACAGGCCAGAAAGGCCCCCCACAGCAGTGGACTATTCTCCCGCACGTGACAGCCTCCAGTCCGGGGCCAGGGAATTCAGGTTGGGGCAACAGGGAGATTGACTTCTCCACCCGTCCCATCAAACCGCATGAATATTCTGGTCTTTCGTCAAGTCAAGTGCAAATATACAGAGACGACAATATCATGGACCGTTTCTGAATTTGCCGAGTTTTGCTTGAATATCGTTCAGAAAAATCTCGACCGATGACCAGCCCCTACACGGCAGCAGTCTTCAACTTAATTTTCCGCAGCTGCTCTGCGCGAAATGCCGCGTCAGCCTCGTAGACCGGTCAAACTGCCCGTGCTGTCGCCCAGGAAGGGGACCGCGACATCCACGCGTTCCAGCAGCGATAGCCAGAGATTGTTCAGGGGTGTTTCCTTGGGATAGCGTATATGCCGTCCCGTTTGAATCGTCCCGCCGGCATTGCCCGCCAGCAGGACAGGCAGGTCATCGTGGTTGTGGGCATTCCCGTCGCTATTGCCGCTGCCGTAGACAATCATGGAATGATCGAGCAACGTGCCGTCGCCTTCGGCAGTCCCCTTCAGCTTTTCCAGCAGATAGGCAAATTGCCGTGCATGGAATTCGTTGATCTGGCGTATTTTATCCTTTTTCGCCTGGTCGTTCCCGTGATGCGATAAATCGTGGTGCCCTTCGGAAACGCCGATGAAGGGGTAGGGACGATTGCTCCCCTCGTTGGCCAACACGAACGTACCTATCCGGGTTACATCCGCCTGGAAGGCCAGCACCAGGAGATCGCACATCAGGCGAATATGATCCTCGTAGGCTTCCGGGGGGCCTTCGGGTTGCGGCATATCGGGGCGTGCCACGGCGGGAAGCGAAGCGGCCCGTTCGATCCGCAGTTCGATATCGCGAATCGAGCTAAAGTATTCATCGAGCTTTCGCACGTCGGCTCCGCTCAATTTGCGTTGGATGTCACGAGAATCTTCCCGCACGAAATCGAGCACGCTGCGGCGCACGGCATCCCGCTGCTGGCGGGCGGAATCGGGGCCCGAGCCAAACAGACGCTCGAAAACGAGTTTCGGATTCACTTCCTTGGGGAGCGGTTGAGTCGCGGATCGCCAGGACATGGTGGAGGAATAAACGCAGCTATAGCCCGAATCGCAATTCCCGGCCATCGAGCCTCGTTCACAGCCGATTTCAAGCGACCCCAGGCGGGTGTGATGACCAATCCGGGCGGCGGCCACCTGGTCCACGGAAATTCCCGCGCGGATATCGGCTCCGTCGGTTTTTCGAGGTTGCGTTCCCGTCAAGAACGCGGAAAGGGCCCGGGCATGATCGCCCCCGCCATCTCCATTCGCACGGGCCTTGTCGGCGGTCAAACCGGTCAACACGAGTAGATCCTCGCGTACCGGCTCCAATGCCCGCAGGATCGAGGGAAGCTCGAAATCGCTCCCTTCCGTCGAGGGGGTCCAGTCAGCCATGTTGATCCCGTTGGGGACATACAGGAAGGCCATGCGGTTGGGGGCCGCGGCGGTTCCCGCCGTTTCTCCCGCCCAACTGGTGACGGGCCCCATGACCTCCAGCCAGGGAAGGGCAATGGCGGTACTCAGGCCTTTTAATACGGTGCGACGCGAAACAGGACGGCGGGGCGTCATGAGGGATCATTCCTTTCCGGGCCGCATGCGAAAGGGATCGCTATGGGCTATGGCTGACACAAGGCGTGAAAATTTATAGTCATCGGCGGCCAGGGCCGACTGTATTTTCGTAACGGCCGCTCGATCGTACGATTCCAATCCACGCCCCAGGGCGTAGGTCAACATTTTTTCCGTCAACGTTCGGGTGAACAGGTCCGACTGTTCCAATAAAATCGCCTTCAGCTCTTTCGGTCCTTGAAATGTTTTCCCATCGGGGAGTGTTCCGCTGGGATCGATCATAAATTCTCCGTCCCGTTCGCGATACCCCCCGATTGCATTAAAGTTTTCGAAGGCAAAGCCTATCGGATCCATCAGGGCGTGGCAGGCCGCGCAGGCCGGGTTTTCCATATGCTGGATCATCCGTTCGCGCAGCGTGCCGGTCAGTTCCGCAGCGGAGCCTTCGGCCAGTTCGGGGGCATTCGGCGGCGGAGGGGGTGGGGGGCTCCCCAGAATCTGTTCCAGCACCCAGCGACCACGCTTAACGGGGGATGTCCGAGTGGGGTTCGAGGTCACGGTCAACACGCTGGCCTGTGTCAGCAAGCCCCCTCGCAAATCTCCCTGCAGACGGACCCGCTTAAACTCTCGGCCGCGAATCGGCTCTCCGGGGGGAGCCAGAGGCTTCTTCCCCACGAAGTTTCCGTTCGTGTCCGCTATTCCATAGTGTCGGGCCAGGGGTTCGTTCAGATAGGTAAAGTCGGCGTCGATCAGGTCTAATACGCTGCGATCGTCCCGTACAATTTCCGCGAAAAACAACTCGGTCTCCCGTTGCATCGACTGCCGCAACCGTTCGTTGAATTGAGGGAATGCCTGGGGATCGGGGGTAAATGTCTGAAGACGCTGAAGTTGCAGCCATTGAAGTGAAAACTGCTCCAGCAACGCGGCCGACTTACCGTCGGCCAACATACGACGCACCTGAGTTTCCAGGTTCGCTTCCAGTTGGTTTGACCGCGCCAGGTCAAACAATTCCTGGTCGGGCATGCTGCTCCACAGGAAGTACGACAGACGGCAGGCCAATTGAAATTCATCCAGAGGTTGAGGAGTATCGGATACGGGCCGGTCATCGAGTTCCAGGCGAAACAGAAACTTTGGCGAAACCAACACGGCTTGCAGGACCTGCTGGATGCTGGCTTCCCAGTTCAGGCCCTCGCCACGAAGCGACTCGGCGTACTCCACATGGCGATCGAGTTCTTCCTGGGTAATCGGGCGGCGCAAGGCACGCTCCAGAAAACGGGCCAGCACTACACGGGAACGCTCCTGCTCGGGAAGTTCGGGATCGGCGGACAGCAAGCGGCGGTGCGATTCCGGACGGGTATCCAACGGTCCCTGCAATGCCAGATATTCCACGAAAAGTTCAGCAGGCGGAGCTTGTTCCCCCAAGACCGACAGTCCTAGCGCCATGCGATCCACCCCTTCCGGCAAAGACAGGGGGACTTCGATCGTTTCTGGTTTCCGGGTTGCCGAGGGGGTCAGCTTGATCCGTTTAATCACCTGAAACGGTCGTAGACTGGCAACTGCCTTGCCGAACACCCCGGCGGCTTCTTCATCGCTGGCAGGCTGCTCTACTCCCGCGCCGCAGGCCAGCACCACGATTTCCACAGGTTGATCTTCCGCGTGGGTGGCGAAAAGTTTGGTTTTGAACACATAATCGCCCGCTGGCAGCTTGTAACGCGTGTAAAGCGGGCCGGTTTCCGTCGCCTGGTCGCTGGGAGCAGTCGAAAGCTTACGCAGGTTATTTTCCCAGGGAATATTCGCCGCCGCGGGTTCGGTATAACGGGCTGAGATATGCCTGTTCGGCACTGGAGGGGGAGTGGGAGTAATCGCCCGCTGCACAATCTGTTCCGCCGCTGCCAGATACCGTTCCATCAGCACGGGGGAAATAGTCAGTACGTCGCCTATGTTGTCGAAGCCGTGACCGATATCATCGGCGGGAAAATCGGCTGCCGGAGCGAAATCCACACCCATCAAATCGCGGATCGTGTTGTTGTATTCGCTTCGATTCAGACGGCGAACAGTGACTTTGCCGACGCGTGAGACCGCATTGCGGTCGGCTTCGTCAAAGACCAACTTCAAGTACGAGATCAATGTCTGCAGTTCTTCCGAAGTGGGACGATCGGCCTTCGGCGGTGGCATCTGGCCTGTCCGCGCCACTTTCAACACCTGTTCCCACTTCTGCCGTTCTTGCACGATCACCGCGGGACTTGCCACGTTCGACAATTCAAGCGAACCGGCGGGTTCATCCCCCTGGTGGCAGTCCGCGCAATATTTCTGCACCAGAGCGCTGGCAGCCGCGAAGGGTTCGTCACCCCGGAGAACTTCCGACTGCGCAAAAACACCCAACAGGCAAACGCCAAACATAATGATGGGAGGCTTCCAGGGCATGATACAATTCAGGCGGCGCTGGTTGCTGCTGTGGCACATAAGTGAGGATCCGCATCCGAAGGCAGGGCAATTTGGAAGGAAGCCATGCTTGCATGGCTGTTTGTTGATGTTAACAGAATGGCGGAGGGATGGTCAAGAAAATCTTTATGGTTTTACAGGCCGCTTGCATTCGATAAGCTGCCACATAACCGAGAATTTTTCTCGGCATAGCGAGTATTTAGCAGAAATCAACTGGCGTTGACTTCAGAAATGAAAGTGTGCTCATGGCTCGCCCCACGTTATTTTCTTCGACAACACTCCCGCGGGATCTGACAGCCGGAATGGTAGTCTTCCTGGTCGCGGTTCCCCTGTGCCTGGGGGTCTCGCTGGCCTCGAATGCCCCCTTGATCTCTGGCGTTTTGACGGGGATTGTGGGAGGGCTGGTGGTTGCAGTCGTCAGTCGTTCGCAAACCAGCGTTTCTGGCCCCGGGGCGGGCCTGACCGCCATTGTGGCGGCCCAAATTGCCGCGCTGGGATCTTTTGAAACGTTTCTCCTGGCCGTCGTCTTGGCGGGCATCATCCAGATAGCCCTGGGGTTAGCACGCGGCGGGTTTATCGCCGCGTTTTTCCCGATGAGTGTGATCAAGGGGCTGCTAGCAGCCATTGGGATCATCCTGATTCTCAAGCAGATTCCCCACTTGCTGGGCCACGATACCGACCCGGAGGGGGAAATGTCCTTCCTTCAGCCAGACCGTGAAAACACGTTTTCCGAACTGGTGGAAATCTTTTTTGATTTTCATGGAGGAGCCGCCTTAATCGGGCTCCTCTCGATAGCCGTGCTCGTCTGTTGGGATCGACTTAAGTTTCAACGGAAGTATTATCTTCCCGGCCCCTTGATTGTTGTGCTGCTGGGTGTGCTTCTCAACGAATTGTTTCAGATGCGTGCAAGTTCCCTGGCCATTTCCGGGACACACCTGGTGCAAGTTCCCGTGGCGGACTCGTTTGCCGGTTTTCTGCAATTTCTCCGTTTCCCGAATTTCGGCGAATGGTCGAATCCCCTGGTCTACAAGGCAGCCATCACCATTGCTCTGGTGGCGTCGCTGGAGTCCCTGTTGAATTTGGAAGCGATCGATCGGCTCGATCCCAAGCAACGCACTTCCCCTCCCAGCCGGGAACTGGTGGCCCAGGGGGTGGGTAACATGGTGGCGGGCCTGATCGGCGGTATCCCCCTGACGACGGCCATTGTCCGTAGTTCGGTGAATATCAATTCAGGCAGTCAAACGAAACTCTCCACCATCGTTCACGGTTTGTTGCTGTTGCTCTGCGTGGTAATGGTGCCGACCTGGCTGAATTCCATTCCGATTTCCTGCCTGGCCGCGATTTTGTTTGTCACGGGTTTCAAACTGGCCGATCCGCGTTTATTTTACCGCATGGGTAAAAAAGGCTTTTATCAACTCATCCCGTTTCTTGCCACGATCCTGGCCATTGTGTTTACGGATCTGCTGCTGGGTATTCTGATTGGACTGGGCGTCAGCCTCAGTTTCATTCTTTACAGCAATTTTCGCACGCCCGTCAGCCGCATCCTTGAAAAGCATCTGGGAGGAGAAGTCTTACATGTGGAATTGCCGAATCAGGTCAGTTTCTTCAAGCGGGCAGCCATAGAAAAGATCCTGGACGAACTCCCCCGGGGCGGACATGTCCTGATCGACGCGCGCGATTCCAACTATATCGATGCCGAAGTCCTCGACATGATTCGAGACTATCGCGACAAGAAGGCCCAGACGCGTGGAGTCGATGTCAGCCTGCTGGGATTCCAGGAACATTACGCACTGGAAGACAAGATTCAATTTGCCGACTTTTCCAGCCGTGATCTACAGGAGAAGGCCACCCCTTATCAGATTCTCGAAATCCTCAAGGAAGGCCACCAGCGGTTTACCAGCGGCAAGCGGCTGATGCGCGACCTGTCGCGTCAGGTTTACGGTACGGCCGATAGCCAGCATCCCCTGGCCGTCGTGCTGAGTTGCATCGATTCCCGCGCGCCCGCCGAACTGATTTTCGATCTGGGCGTGGGCGACATCTTCAGTGCCCGCGTGGCGGGTAATATCGTCAGCCACAAATTGCTGGGCAGCATGGAATATGCCTGTGGCGTTGCAGGCGCGAAACTCATTCTCGTCATGGGACACACCCGCTGTGGCGCGGTGACCACCGCCTTGAAATTCATCGATAGCCCCCTCTGTGCGTCCGACGTCACGGGCTGCGAAAATATTAACGGCATTCTAAGCGATATCCATGAATCCCTCGATTTGAACGAGTATCGCCACTTCAATACCCTGCCACCGGAACACCAGGAACTCCTCGCCTCGCATGCCTCCAGGGATAATGTCCAACATATGATGCAACGCATTATGAACGAAAGCACGATGCTCAATCGACTCGTTTCCGAAGGCAAGATTGCAATCGTGGGAGCCGTCTACGACGTGGCCACCGGGAAGATAGAATTCCTGAACGAAGAGGAAGCCTTGACGTTGACGCACCGATGAAGCAACATGCCTGCTGCGAAGCAGTTGTCGGTGTCACCTTCCACGGTGAAGTCCGTCCCGCCCCCATTGTACGCGTTATTCATGGAAACCATGCCATCATGCGAGAGTTGCTCCCTGTCGTTTGCCTGACCACGCTGATTCTTCTGGGATGCGAGCCTCCGGGCACGCCTCCTGCCTCCGAGACTCCCAATACTGCCACCGAGCAAATCTCAAACAACCCGGCCCCCGACAGCAGCGAGGCTGTAGCCGCGGTGGAAGCCGCCGCCGGCAAGGTCGAACGCGATGCCGCGGGTTTCCTGGTTCTGGCCGATTTCAGGGGAAAAACCGTCTCCAACGAGGTCGCTCGCCATTTGCCCTCCCTGAATCGTCTGCAGTCGCTACTGCTCAATGAAGCGCAACTCGAGGCAGACGTACTCCAATTCGTCGGCGAATGTGTCGGCTTGCGTCAACTGGATCTGCGGGATTGTTCGCTTGCCAACGAAGACCTGGTCCACCTGAAGAACCTGACAAATCTGAAAGCGCTCCGGCTTTCGGGTAAAACGGGGGCCACCACGGTCGATGATGCAGGTATGGCGTACCTCGCCCCCCTGAAAAATCTCAAGGTGCTGCTGCTGGATTTTTTGTGGGTCAGTGGCGAAGGGCTGAGCCAGCTCGCTTCGCTGGATGGACTGGAAGAACTCTACCTTGCCGGCACGCTGGTGGGAGACGAAGACCTGAAATACCTCGCGCAATTCCCGCAACTCAAAAAACTCCGCGTTTCCAAGTTGTCCCAGGTCTCACTGGCGGGGCTGGAGGAAATCTCAAAACTTGCCGCGCTGCAGGATCTGGATCTCAGCGAAAACAGTTCGATCTTCGATGACGACGTGGCTCCACTGGCCAAATTGACAACGCTTAAACGCCTGAACCTCTGGCGAGTCGCAATCACCGACCGGGGCGTCGCGCATCTCGAAGGACTGGTCAACCTGGAGTGGCTGAATCTCGATAACACGCAAATGACGGATGCCGGTGTCAAATCGCTGGGACATATGCACAAGCTCCGTTTTCTCCATTTGGGTTCGACCGCGCTTTCCGACGCGGGCCTACCGGATCTGGCCAGGCTCACCAGCCTGCGCGATTTGAAAGTAACCCGCACGGCCGTTACCGAAGCGGGTGTCACGGAACTCCAAAAGCAACTGCCGGAAACGACCATCCAGCTCAAATACCTGGAAAGCGAATAATCCGCCAGGGAGCCTTGAATCCCGCCTCATGCCTCGTAAACGCCAACGGGCCAGCTGCTCATGCAACCGGCCCGTGGTTTTCCCCTGCGTCTCAAGCCGCGGAACTTTGCCTCGGCAAATCCTCAAACGCACATCAGACGACTTCCCAGCCTTCCCGGTATTCCTTGCGAATGAACGTGTCCGCTGCCGGGCAATTGGTGGCCGCCAGATTCTCCGCGTCCCAGGCCAGTTTCTGCCCCGCGCGATACGCTACGTTCCCCAGCAACACGGTTTCCGTCAGCGCGCCCGAGTAGTCGAAGTTGCAAGTGGTGGGGGTCCCTTCCTTGCAAGCCTGAATCCACTCGGCATGATGACCGATCGAACGCGGAATGATCGGATCGGGAGCCTTGAAATCCGCGAATTTTTCCCGAGGAAACAGGCGGTAGTTGCCGTAATCCGCAAACATCTTCCCTTCCGTGCCGATAAACATGACCCCGCTGCCGGGTACGCGCTCGCCGGCGACCTCGCGCGGTGTGCGATCCCCATCGTACCAGGTCAACTTCAAGGCCGGCATCGAATCCCGTGCTGGGAATTCGTAATGCACCACCAGTCCCATCGGACAGGTTTCCGGATGCACTTCCGGTCCCTCGGCCACGCAACTCGTGGGATGACGCAATTTGAGAGCCCAGAATGGGAGATCCATATAGTGGCAGCCCATGTCTCCCAGCGTTCCCTGGCCAAAGTCCCACCAGCGGCGCCACTGTGCCGGATGGTAACGCCCCGCCGCGAAGGGACGCACGGGGGCAGGTCCCAACCACAAATCCCAGGCCAGCGTGGCGGGCGGTTCCTGGGTTTCGGTCGGACGATCGCCGCCACCCCAACCCTTGCCCACCCAGACGTGCACTTCGGTTACATCTCCAATCGTCCCCGCCTGTATGATCTCCACGACGCGACGATAGTTTTCGCCCGCGTGAATCTGCGTCCCCAGTTGCGTCGCCACGCCATGTTCCTGAGCCGCCTGGGCAATGACGCGCGCTTCGTGCACGGTATGCGTCAAGGGCTTTTCGCAGTAAACATGCAATCCCGAACGAATGGCCCGAATCGTGGCGGGAGCATGGTGATGATCGGTCGTGCCAATTACCACCGCGTCGATCTTCCCTTTTTCCGCAACCAGCATTTCCCGGTAATCGCGATAACTTCTGGCGCCGGGGAATTCCGTCAATTTGCGATCCAGATAATCCTTGTCGACATCCACTAGCGCGACTATGTTTTCCCCCTGCACACCCGCGATATCCGCGGCTGCGCGATTCGCCGTCCCGATGCAGGCGATATTGAGTTTCTGCAACGCCGAATTCGAAGCCTTCAGGCTTCCGCCCGTCCAGACGCCTGCCGAAATCGCGGCGGCCCCGGCCGAAGCCGACTTCAAAAAGTCGCGCCGGTTGAAATCCCTCGTGTGCATCGTCATACCGTGGTTCCTTTGTCTAACTCTCAAAAGGGAAGGCCCGCCAACGACGAACCCGATTATATTACATTATGCGGATTGGATACCGCCCAATTCAACCATTTGTTCCCGCGAGCCGCTATTCCGACAGGCGCCCGCTGGGGGCCACCGTTGCGGTTCGCATGCGGTCGCGTCATTCCGACGCGCGCGAAGCGTTCATCATCCGCGTCACCTGTTCCACGATCAGTGTCTCCACCTGGGGGGCCCAGGTGGTCGGTTGCCCATAGTAGATCATGGAACGAGCCCCTTCGTAACCTCCTTCGCTCAAGACTCTGCGGGAAGGAATATAAGCCATCACATCATTGCTATAACCCGCCACCCACAACTCGGGTTGATTCAAATCCCCCTTCAATCGCAGGGAATAATCGACAACCACTTCTCCTCCCAGAAACACCATGTTCATCGGCCCCACCGACCAGACCTGCACCGGATACGGGTACGTTGCGGGTAATTTCCCATCCCGTTCCAGGATTTCCAGCAGCCCCTTGGCGCGGCTGGCAAGATAGCGATCTCCCGAGGCTTGTTCCGCTTCCAACTGGGATCGGTCGGGAAGCTGGGAAAACGGCAGATCAATTTCCCGATAACTCGTCCGCAATTCGCCGGTTATTTCGGTCGGTTGACGTTGCTCGAGGGCCGTGACGGCTGCCAGGATCTTTTCGCCGTACGACTCCGCCAACTCCACCGTTCGCCGGGGGAGCGGATTCTGGTCCCCCCCGCACCCCGCGACAAACAGGGCCGTTGCGCCGGGATACCGTTTCTCCAAAGCGATCTGCGCGAAGCCTGGCCAATCTCCGCACCATTGATAAAAGCTCAAGGTGGTTGCATGGCACGCATACCCGAACAGCACCGCCCGCACGGTTCCCTGGGGGCTTTTCACCAGCAATGTCGGCACCGCATGATCGACTGGCCCCTTCAACTCTCCCGCTGCGCGACGTTGGGGGACTTCCGCCTCCGGGTTTTCCCGGCGATTCACGGCAAAATCCGTTTCGCCCACTCCGTAACTCAACGTCACCGGTTCCAGCGATGCGATCGCCACGCCCACCAGGTCCACAATTTTTCCAGGGAAGGCTGCCGTATAATCGGCCACCCGTTGTTGTTGCTCGGCATCCAGAAAGTACATCGAGGCCAGCGTTTCTCCCAACACCGGCCCGCAATGCGTGTGGGACGTGCACAACGCGACCTGGTCGCGATTCAGTCCAAAGCGTTCCTGCAGCCGCTGCGTGATCTGGCCCGCCGTCGTGCGGCTGATTCCGACCAGATCCAGGGATATCAAGACTCCCGTCTGCCCTGTCGGCGACTTCAGCACGATGGCTTTCGCCCACAGATCGTGCAGCTTTCCCTCGGCGGGCTGATTTCGTCCCGCATAGCCCGACATCCACATCGGGTGTTCGGGAGTTATCGCGACCCGCGCCACTCCTGCCTGCCAGGAGGCGGCATGCGCCAGGCACACCTCGGTGCAGAACAAGCCCACGGTGCCCGCCAGCAGAAACGCCCCCATCGCCCAAATAGTCCGCAGATAGCCGCCACGCATGGTGCATCCTTCCATTCATTCCAGGAGGAGTTTTTTAAGGTATTCAATCCGCGCGTCATTCCGCCTGCATGAGATAGGTCAGCAGATCCGCAAAGGCATCCACCGGCACATCCTTCTCCAGGCCCTCGGGCATCAGGGAAATGCCACTGCTGCGCATTTCCTCGATTTCAGCCCTCAGCAGGCTCACGGGGTCTCCCTCGGCTCGCTGAATGGAGATCGTGGTTGCGCTTTGGGAAGCCAATAAGCCCGTATAGGTTCTCCCATCCGCCATGACCACCAGATAATTCAGGTAATCCGGCGTCACTTCGCGGCTGGGATCGAGGATATTGATCAAAAAGGCTTCCTTGCCCCGATTGCGAAAACTGGCCAGATTTGGACCCGTCGGTTTTCCGTTTCCTTCCAGGCGGTGGCAACCGGAGCAATGCTTTACGAACAAGGCTCGCCCTCGTGCCACGTCACCCGTCAAGTCGAGGGCCGCACGATATTTTTCGATCACGTCCGCCCGCGGCGAATCCTGCAGAGAGGCGGTCACCTGAGCGGCCATCTTCCGCAGGTCTTCCGACTTGGAACTGGCCAGCACCTGCAATTGCGTCCGATCCACGTCCGCCCGCGGAATCTGCTGTGCCAGAATCGCCTTGAGAAACGTCACGGTCCAGGCAGGCCGGGAAAACAATGCCTGCTGTGCCTGTTTCCGCAGGGCAGGGCCCAGGCTAGGCCAGGTTTCCACCAGGTATTGATCCGTTCCCGCTCCCCCCAATGCCACCAGCGTTTCCAGTGCAGCCAGTTGGATTACCTCGGCGTGGCGTTGATCGCAGAATTCCAGCAAACGGGTAATATCGGCCGGGTCGCGCGAGACGCTCAGAGCCGTAATTCCCTGCACACGCTGCGCGACGGGCAGCTTTTCGTTCGAGGACAACTCCCGCGCCTGCTGCAGAAAACGGTCCCGCCACGTTTCCAGGTCCCGATAGGACTTCAAGTCGGCGGTGCGGGGAGAATTCAACGCAAACGTGCGATACAAATCCTTTTTCATTCCCTCGCTGACGGACCCGCTGTCAAGCAGACGCGAAAAACTGGCAACATCAGAAGGGTTTTGCCGCCTTGCGATCAGTTCCACCAGTTCCGTCAACACGACTCCCGCCTCCGGCCTGGCGGAAAATTCCGGCGCATTGGAAACCGCCAGCAGAACAGCGCCGGACTGATCCCCCAGCGATGTCATCAGGGCAAATCGCATCCACCGCGATTCCCCATCCCGCAACAGCATTCTGGAGATCAGCGGAGCACGCCAGTCGGAAGGGAATTCCCCCAGCGTGAAGGCTAATTGATAACGCACTGCCGCTGCGGGATCTTCGACCAGTCCCGTCAGGCACTGTTGAATCGCGGTATCGGCGGCAAAGGCTTCGCTCAAGCGAACGGCATGCCGGCGCAGCTGGGCCTCCTCCGACTGCAATCCCCGCAGGACCAAATCCGAGGATAATCCCGCCTGTCCCTGCAGCGCGTACAATACATGCAGCTTGCCCAGTGGAGAAAACTTCTCAAAGGCCTGCTGTAGCATCGCCTTGGAGGAAGGATCTTGACGCTCGTACAAAAGACGACTGGCCGACTCCCGATGCCAGGCATTCGGGTGATCGAGCAGTTCCACTAGTTCCGCCAGCGTGGCCTGGCTCAGCCGCGGCGTGGCTCGATGCTGGTAATTCGTGGCCACAATGCGATACAGGCGGCCGCGATCCCGGCCACTGGTCAGGTCCAGGTGCTGCTTGATTTCGGGAGGCAAGCTCCAGGGATGCTCAATCACTTCCCGATACATATCCAGTACATGCATGGCGCCATCGGGCCCATTTTCGTACTGCACGGGACGGAACCAGATATCGCTCGACGAAACCAGTTCGCTCTTCTCGTCCATTCGCTGGCCGAGCACGAACAGCCCATCCTCTTGCACCCGTTTCCGGTGAATGATATTGCTCCCCACATCGCCGATGACCGCAATCCCCTTGTCCTCCGGATGCCAGCCATCGCCCCGGAAGAAGTTCACGCCCGTCGCGGACGTGAAATAACCCGAGTTCTTCCCGCCAAATTCAACCGCTCCCTGCACGCGCCCCGAGGCACGCAGTCGCGTGCGCACAACCCGCCAGGGTTCCACGGGACTGATCCGGTAAACCTCTGCCTGGGATCCGTCAGCCGCGACCGACATTCGCGCGCTGGGCGCCTTGAGATAGGGATTCCGCGCGGCGTAACGATCCTCGTACAGCACCATCTGAAAATGATCGCTGTTGGAACAGACAAACAACCGTCCCCAATCGTCGAAGCTCATCCCATGCTGCGAGGCCCCACTTTCCGCCCGCAATTCACGTGTCTTCGGATTAAACGAAAAATTTCGACCGCTGAGATTGATCGCCGCGGATTCCGGTTGATCCGGTCGCCGCACCAGGCCGCCATTCGAGCTGGTCGCGCCATAGATCCGGTTATCCAGCCCCCAGCGAAAACTGTTCAACAGGGCTTGGACATTCCGCTTGCCAAAGCCGGTGTAAACTACTTCCCGTACATCGGCGACCCCATCGCCGTTGGTATCCTTGAAATAGTGGATATCGGGAGCCGCCCCCACGAACACCCCCCCATCGTAGCAGAGGACCGCAGTGGGCCAGGAAAGGCCTTCCACAAACACCGTGCTCTGATCAAACCGCCCGTCTCCGTCGGTATCCTGCAGCAGACTAATCCGTCCCAAATTCAGACCATCATCTTCCGAATAGCCCCGCATCTCCGCGACGTACACACTCCCGTTTTCGTCAAAGCACATCGCGACAGGATCCACCACCAGCGGTTCCGCCGCCGTCAATTCCATGCGATAACCGGGGGCCACCACGAACGAGGCCAACGCCTGCTCGGGAGACAGCGGCTCGATGCGGGGTAATTCGCCCCCAAAATTCAACTCGCGAGCGGGCTTATGCCCCAGCGCGCGATCCAGGAACTGGTAGGCATCCGACCGAATTTCCGTGGGAAAGTCGTGCTCGCACAGGGGCGTAACGAGTTGCAGACGTTCCGGCACACCGTGCAGTTCAAAGATCGATTTCGCGGCGGCCATGCCCCGTTTAGCCCCTTCCACGGAAAAGTTGTCATCACTGACGGGCGAACTGGAGAAAAACCAGCGGGGAGCCAGCGAGGCGATCAACTCAGGGAAGTCAAAGGGGACCAGGTCAGGATTCAACTGATACTCGGTTTTAATGCGGGGCATGTAACGGTCACTTGTCCAACCCGTCAGATTTCCTTCCTTGTAATCGTGGAAGGGGGTCCAGCCGCAACTGGAAACCACGGCGGTCACCCGTTCGTCGAAGACCGCCAGAAAAATCGCGTTATGACCTCCCAGAGAATGCCCGATCACTCCAATCTGCTCGCTTTTCACTTCCGGTAACGCACAGAGCAAGTCGACGCACCGCATGTGATTCACGATCCCCTTCATGGTCCCGGAATCGTATCCGTCCTCCGCAAAGTTATAGTCTCCCAGATCTCCAAACGAGGGATAATCCGGGCAGATCACTACATACCCCCGCTGAGCCAACTCCACGCCATATTGGCGATTCTGTCGGGGCCCCTCGCCCGCCACAATCCGTTTGCCCTGCGCACCGGTGGGATGCAAGGCAACAATCCCCGCGCGCGGATCCTGAGCCGATGCCCCCGCGGGAAGATACAGATCAGCAATGACCGGTCGACCGGGTTCGGCGGCGAATTCGATCGTCCGGCGCACATAACCCTCCCCGGATTGCTCGCTCTTCACCTCATATTTGACGGGCAACTGCTGCCGGGCTTGAGCTGGCAACGTCCCCGTCACCTGCTGCATCTTGGCCAACACATCCGCTTTTCGGACCTGCCAGTCCTGCACGTTGCGGATGGGCTGCAACGTCCCCGTGGCATCCGGGAAAACATCCACCTGCCGATGATCAATGCGTGACGACTGCTTTTGTGAATATGCTGCCGTGCAGACCCATAGAGTGCCGACCCCCAGCACAAAACAGAGCCAACTCCGCCCGAAAAAAACGCACATGAATTCTTCCTCTCTAACTATGGGAGCCTGGCGCAAGCCGACTTGACGATCATGATATTACGAGATATTGTAAACTCGGGTTCGCTTTGCTGTCCATCGTACGCTGTTGGAATTTACTTTCGAGTCCCTTCGTCTTTACTGGGAACGGTTACTGAATTTGCAGTTTCCGTTCCAGCACGACCGCGTTCCATGTTGAAATCCACTTCACCTTCACGGTGATATCAACACTGTCATCCTCGGTGAAAACCAGCAGGCCCACTCGGATTCGGAGCACTATATATACCGCGACGTTCTTTTATCCGCGAGGCGTCCGCCAGGACGATGTCTCCTCTGTCTTGTTTATGTTTCAAACGACTCGGCCGCGCCCCTCTTCTGCTGACAGGTAATTGCCTAATGAGAACGTTTCCCATTCCGTTTGTTCTGCTTCTTGTCGGAGCCCTCGCATCTGCCCAGGCCGACGAGCGCCAACTTCGCATCGGCACGTTCGACGTGGATGCTTCTCCTCCCGTTGGCAGCCTGATGGCCTATGATCCAGTCCAGGGGGTGCAAACGCCACTCAGTTGTCGGGGCATAGTGATTCTAGGCTCAGGAAACCCGATCGTGCTCTGCGCGGTTGACTGGATTGGAATCGGTAATGAAGGACATCGGTTCTTCAGGGAAAAACTCGCCGAAGCGATCAGCACCACTCCCGATCGAGTCGCCGTGCATACCTTGCATCAACACGATGCGCCACGCTGTGATTTTTCCGTGGAACGGATTCTGCAGGATGAGAAGCTACCCGGAGGGCAATTCGACCCCCACTTTGCCAGAACCGTGATTCACAACGCGACCCAAGCCGTGCGGAAGGCGATGACTCAGGCCCATCCGGTCGATCGACTGGGGTTGGGTTCGGCCGTTGTGGAAAAAGTGGCTTCGAATCGGCGGATTCCCGGGCCCGATGGCAACGTAATCCACACACGCTACACAGCCACCCGCGACCCCAAAATTCGCGACATGCCTGTCGGTATCATCGATCCCCAGTTGAAGTTGATCGCTTTTTTCCATGGGGAGCAGCCAGTCGCCGTGCTGACTTATTACGCCACGCATCCTCAAAGTTATTACCGCACGGGACTTGCCAATCCCGATTTTCCCGGCCTCGCCAGAAATGCGCGCCAGTCCGAAACGGGCGTGCCCCATATTCACTTCAACGGGGCAGGGGGGAATATTGGTGCGGGCAAATGGAACGATGGCTCGCCCGAGAATCGACAAATCCTGGCGGATCGCGTGGCAGACGGAATGCGGCGGGCTTGGGAACAACAAATGATGTCCCCGCTGTCGGCTGCGGAAGTCTCCTGGCAATCCGAACCCGTGCTGCTCCCGCCGGCAACGCATCTCAACGAGGAAAAGTTACTTGAAGCAATGCATGCCCCCGCAGCCACGCCCCTGCAACGACATTCCGCGGCTTCCCGGATTGCCTGGTTGCGGCGCTGTCAAGCGGGCGACTCCATCGATATTGGCTGCCTGACGCTGCGCAATGCCCGAATCTTGCATATGCCCGGAGAATTGTTCGTCGAATACCAGCTTCAAGCCCAGCAACTTCGCCCCGATCTGTTTGTCGCGATGGCAGCCTACGGTGACTATGCCCCAGGTTACATCGGTACGGAGATTGCCTACAGCCAGGGAGGTTACGAAACCAGCGACAGGGCCTCCGCAGTCGCCCCCACCGTGGAACGCGAACTGCTCCGCGCCATTCGAAAGCTGCTCGATTAACGCCGCGTTTTCAGGGTAATTTTTTTTAGAAACCGAAACTCTGGAATGACCCGCCCGTGACAACGCCGTGCTCGCCAAGATATCTTGAGATATCTTGGCGATAATTTCCTGAATCCTGTTGCTGCAGGAATTTTCGGCCGGTAGGATCAAGGCCGACTTATGATTGCACGAGAAATTTGCGACGCTGTCGAGAAAACAAGCATGCGATCAGTAGGGTTACATGGCAAACCCCTTGGCCGTTTCTTAGCGAATGAAGCCTGGTTCCGGAAGAGCAGCAATTGAGCGGCATTGGAACGAAAAATGCAGTAGGTTTGGGGATGCTGTTCCGGGGTGCCCGGGGCAACGGATGTTGGTCGAGCAGGAATGAGAATTTGTATTAGTCCATTGTTTATAACGGTCCAGAAGGAGATGTCATGTCCCCGCGTCGTGCGTTTACGTTGATCGAACTGTTGGTGGTTATCGCCATCATCGCCATACTTGTCGCTTTGTTGCTGCCCGCGGTGCAACAGGCTCGTGAAGCGGCGCGGCGATCCAGTTGCAAGAATAATCTGAAGCAAATTTCTCTCGCACTCCATAATTACCACGATACCCATGGGGTGTTTCCCTATGGGTTCATGGTGAAGGGATCCTATGGCGCGGCTCCAAATTATGGTTCCTACCACGATCGCTGCACCTGGGCGCACCAGATTCTCCCCTTTATGGAGCAGGCGGCGTTGTACGATAAGTATGCCGCCGATCTTTCTCAATTTGTGCACCACATCGCCAATCCCGAACTGTACCAATTAAAGGTTCCCGGGTATGTCTGCCCCTCCGATCCCTCCACACCGGGACAAGCCGATACGACCGGCAGGGGCCAGGGGAATTATGTCGGGAATCATGGAAACGTTGCGGTGACCACGGGCACAGGCAACGGCATGTTTTTCTACAATTCGAGAATCGACATGGGCTCCCTCACCGATGGCACTTCGAATACGTTGATGGTGGGTGAAGTAATTGCGCGGGGACAGGCTGCCACGTCTACGCATTGGGGCTGCCCGGGTTGCTACGGGATCGGCGGAGCCCACGGGGAAGGGACCTTTTCGACCCAGGAAGTTCCCAATACTCCCATCTCGGACCAGAATTATTTGTGTAAATCCACCACTTGGCCGAATGCTCCCTGTATCACCAATCAATCCACGCGATTCAACTACCTGCGGAGTTATCACAAAGGGGGAGTGCAGGCTGCCCTGGCGGATGGGAGTGTCCGTTTCCTCTCCAGCAATATCCACCGCGTCACGTATCAAAATCTGGGGCACCGCATGGACGGACAGGTTCTGGGCGAATTCTAATTTCGGGAACCTTTGCCTGGAGGAATTTCCACGAGACGGCATAACCGCAGCGGCCGATCCGATTCGGTTATGCGTCTCGAATGCTGGCACTCCCGGAAACCGAGGACGATTTTCGAGTTCGCTTCGCACGGGCCGGAACTTGCGCCGCCCGTGTATATAATTTGTGTGCCGTCTCGCCGTTTGTGTCATCACTTGCCCATTGTTTACCGATCACCTAGTCACTTATCTGTTTGCGGGGCCATTTCCATGTGTCGTTGTTCTGTTAGTCTGCTCGTTCTGCTTGCTGGAATTTCGCTGGTCGGCTGTGGGGGCAGCCAGGGGCCAGCCACATACCCGGTTCAAGGGACGATTACCTTCGATGGCGTTCCCGTCGCCCAGGGGCAAATCATTTTTCGTCCCGTTGATACACAGCTTCTGCCTCAAGCGGTTAACTTCACCGATGGAAAATACACAGTGCGGCTGAATGCCGGGCAACAGGCCGTCAGTATAACCGCCACGCGGGAAGTTCCCGGTAAATTCGATACCTCCAATCCAGGTGAACAAACTCCGGTCGTCGAACAATACATTCCCGATAAATACAACGCTCGAACTGAGCTGCAGATCGATGTCAGCAAGGGTGGGCAAGCGGAATTCAATTTCGACCTGACCAGCAATTGACCTTATGACCGTCCGTGATGTCACTCCCAAAGGGCCACCCGAACCCTTGGCTCCCGGTTTCCTATTGACATTCCGGGGATACTTGGTAGCCTCGAACTGATACCTCGGTATATCCCAGCCTGATACCTCCCTCCGCGAGAACAGTTCCATGCGCATTCTTTCCTTCGCCTGTTGCGCCGTGGCCGTTTGCCTCTCCCCGATTCTAGCGGCGGAAGAGCACGTGCGTCCCGAGGCCTCCCTGACGTTCGAGAAGGATATTCGCCCGCTCCTGCAGGCCGCCTGTTTTCAATGTCACGGCGAAACGGATGAAGTAGGGGGGAATCTGGATTTGCGGCTCAGGCGTTTTCTGGTGCAGGGGGGAGATTCCGGGCCTGCCTTGGTCCCTGGTCATCCCGAGGAAAGTTATCTGTTGGACCGCATCCGTTCTGGCGAGATGCCCCCCTCGGGTTCGGGGCATCCCTTGTCCGCAGAGCAACAACAGGTCCTGGAGCAGTGGATTGCAGCCTCCGCGCCCACGTTGCGTTCCGAGCCGGAAACCCTGGCTCGGGGTCTGGTCATTTCTCTGGAAGATCAGAACTGGTGGTCGTTTCAACCTGTTCAGCGTCCCGCGCTCCCTCCGGTAACACGGGAGGAGCAGATTGCTCAGCCTTTGGATCGGTTCATTTTGTCGAGGCTCGAACAAGCCGGTTTTCAGTTTTCTCCCGAAGCGGATCGTCGCACGCTGATTCGCCGTGCCTGCTTCGATTTATGGGGGCTCCCACCCACGCCTGAAATGGTGCGGGAATTCGAAGCCGACGAAAGTCCGGATGCCTGGGAAAAACTGGTGGATCGCCTGCTGGCGGATCCGCATTTCGGGGAACGCTGGGCGCGGCACTGGCTGGATATCGCCGGTTATGCAGATTCGGAGGGGGTGACGACAACCGATCCGGAACGCAAATGGGCTTGGCAATACCGCGATTACGTGATTCGAGCCTTCAATGCGAACAAGCCTTACGATCAATTCGTACTCGAACAATTGGCGGGCGATGAAATGGTGGCCCCCCCGTACAAAAACATGTCCCCCGAAGACATTGATAAACTGGCGGCGACGGGGTATCTCCGCATGGCACCCGACGGAACAATGGCCAGCCAGTTGGACATCGACCTGACGCGCAACGAAGTGATTGCCGACACACTGGAGATCGTGAGTGGAGGCCTGCTGGGATTGACGGTCGAGTGTGCTCAATGCCACGAACACCGCTACGATCCGATTCCGCAGGCCGATTATTATCGGATGCGCGCGATTTTCGAACCGGCCCTGAATGCCAAGAAATGGAAAACACCTCAACAGCGGCAGCTTTCCCTGTACACCGACGAAGACCGGGCACGAGCACTGGAAATCGAGAGGGAAGTGCTCCAGATCATGGACGTTCGCAAGACCAAGCTGGAAGAGTTCCTGAACCGTAATTTCCAGAAGGAACTGGATAAATTGTCGGAAGAAGAACGTGCGTTGGCGTCGGCTGCCCGTCCGCTGGAAGAGAAGGATCGCACTCCAGAGCAAAAAGCCGTCTTCAAGAAATATCCCAGCCTCGCGATCACCGCGGGGTCGCTGTACTTGTACGACAAGGCGGCCGCCGATGAACTGAAAAAAATTGACGAGGAGATCGCCGCGCTGCGTCAAAAGAAACCCGAGGAAAAATTCCTGCGGGCGCTGACCGAAACGCCGGGCGAGGTTCCCCCCACATTTGTGTTTTATCGTGGAGATCACCATCAACCGCGAGAACAAGTCCAACCGGCGGGGTTGTCGATTCTGCAGCAGGTCGTCCCCGGCGAAATTCCGGAAAACGACGACAGCCTGCCAACCACGGGACGCCGACTTGCCTTCGCCAAACAACTCGTCGATGGCCGGCATCCGCTGACCAGTCGGGTTTTCGTGAACCGCATGTGGCTGCATCTGCTGGGGCGGGGGATTGTCACGACCCCCGCGGACTTTGGTCGTCTGGGAGAACGGCCGAGCCATCCCGAATTGCTGGACTGGCTGGCGGCGGAATTCGTGGAATCTGGCTGGAATATCAAACAGTTCATCCGCATGGTGCTGCTGTCGCGGACGTATCGCCAGTCGCTGTCATCCAATCCGGAGTATCTTGCTGCCGATCCCGACATGGCTTTGTTCGGTAGTTCCCGCCTGAAACGTCTGGAAGCGGAAGTGGTCCGCGACATGATTCTCTCAATCAGCGGAAGACTCAACACGAAAGCATTCGGGCCTCCCGTGCCCGTCATGTCCGATCCCGTGGGCCAGTGGGTTATTGGTATCGAGAACCTCAGCGCGGGACGCCCCGGCCCGGTCATCGATATGAAAGGCGAGGATCTGCGCCGCAGTATTTATGTGCAAGCCCGCCGCAGTCGCCCCCTGTCGATGTTCGAAACCTTTGATTTACCCCGGATGGAACCGCTCTGCGAACAACGCAACAGTTCCACGGTGGCCACGCAATCCCTGATGCTGATGAATGGCGATTTCGTGATGACCCAGGCCGACGCCTGTGCGCGGCAGTTGCAGGCGGAATTTCAATCGAACACCGACGCGATCATTGTTCGGCTTTGGGAATTGATCTACGCCCGGCAACCCGATCAGAGCGAACAGGCCGACACCCGCCAGTTTCTCGAAGAACAGGAAGCCACCCTGGCCGCCCGCGCCGGAAAGGAAGAACAACCCCGTCAGCAGGCACTGGCCAATCTTTGCCAGATCCTGCTGAGTTCCAATGAATTCCTGTATCTCGAATAACCGATCGATCAATCCGTTCGATACGCCTGACACACGTGCCAGGCCAAAACGACAAGGTTCCATCCCATGAGTCCTGCCTCCCAACCAGAGATCCCGCTCAGCAACAGTGGCCGACGGCACTTCCTGGCCGGATCCGTGTTCAGCTTGAGTGGAGTGGCTCTGAATTATTTTGCCGGCCAACAACGACTTTCCGCCGAGATCCCCAAGGCACCCTCCCTGGTCCCTCAGGTTTTCGACACCCTGCCCAAGCCGCCGCATCATGAACCCCGTGCCAAGGCCATGATCTCGTTATGGATGCAGGGAGGGCCCAGTCATCACGATCTGTTCGATCCCAAGCCTGAAATGACCAAACACGATGGCGGGGAGTACCCTGGGGATTTGAAATACGACGATCGCGCCAACGCCACCTCCAAGATTCTGGCTTCTCCGTGGAAGTTCAGTCCCCAGGGGGAATGCGGCATGGAACTTTCCGAATTGATTCCCCGCACCGGGGAAATCGCGGACGAACTCACGTTAATCCGCAGCGCGCATACCGGCGTCAATAATCATGGCCAGTCGATCACCGCGCTGAACACAGGCCGTATCCTTTCTGGCCGACCAACTCTGGGGAGCTGGCTAACCTATGCCCTCGGGGCGGAAACCCGCAGTTTGCCGGCCTATCTGGCGCTCATCGACCCCGGGCAACTCCCCGTGATGGGAACCGAAAACTGGTCGAACGGCTGGTTGCCCGCGCTCTATCAGGGAACAGTCATTCGTCCCCAGGAACCACGCATCCTGAATCTGGATGTTCCCAAGCATCTTCAGGGGGAACCGCAGGCCCGGGCGCTGGAGTTGCTGAACCGACTCAATCAGCGGCATCTTTCCTCGCGTCCGGGGCATCTCGAACTACAAGCCCGGATTGCCTCGTATGAATTGGCAGCGCAGATGCAGCATGCTGCTAAGGAAGCACTCGATCTCTCGCGCGAAACAAAGGCCACTCAGGAAATGTACGGTCTGAACGACCCTGCTTGTGCCGAATACGGACAACGCTGCCTCATTGCCCGCAGATTGATCGAGCGGGGAGTTCGTTTCGTGCAGATCTTCACCTCCAATCAGTTCTGGGATCACCATGGCGGGTTATTCAAAAGTTTGCCGCTGGCCTGCAAGAAGGTCGACCAACCCTCGGCGGCCCTCGTCAAGGATTTGAAGCAGCGTGGCCTGCTGGATGAAACCATCGTGCATTGGGGCGGTGAAATGGGGCGGCTTCCCGTCATCGAAAACGATGGCAGCCGGGACAAAATCGGGCGCGATCACAACACGTACGGCTTCAGCATGTGGGTTGCCGGTGGCGGCTTCAAGCGAGGCTATGCGCATGGCGCGACGGACGATTTCGGCTATCAGGCCGTGGATAATATCGTGACGCATGCCGACTATCACGCAACCATTCTCCACCTGTTCGGCCTGGAACACGACAAATTGACGTTTCTCCGAAACACCCAGCAACAGACGCTGACCGATGGTCAGGAATGCCGCGTCGTATCGGAACTGCTCGCCTGATCTCCGCCGTAGCCACGACAAGCAAGCAGGCAGGTTTCTCCGGGAAACCTGCCTGTTGTTGCTTGGCGGATGCAAACGGCTTCACTTGTCGAGAGGGGGAAGCGTGATCATCGGTGCCGGATTGCCTCCCGCCTCCGGTCCAGGTAAGGGGGCAGTCTCGTCCACGATTTCGAAGGACGGTTCCACGCCGACGTCGAACATCAGGTGTTGCAACGTGGCTTCGGCCAAGGCCAACTTCGACAGGATATCTCCGTCCGCGATCGGTTTCTGTTCGGTCCGTTCCCAGTCGGCTACCTGGTCCAAGAGGTGGTAGAACAACTGGTCCAGACCATACAACCACTCGCCGGCGGCTTGTTGATCACCCCGCTCGGCTGCCTGCAGCACTTCCTTGGCTGCCAGCAGCAGGTCATAGGCTTCACGGTACACCGTTTCGAATTCCGGATTGCTGCGATAATTGTAGTACAAGTCCAGACAGATGCTGTTCGTCATCCTTTCGAAGCGATAGGCCAGATCCCGCACAAAGGCAAAGTCGCCGTACTCCATCGCCACGGGTTCGGGAGGTTCGGTTACCTCGGGACTTTGCGCGTAGGTTTCCGGGTAATAGTAGTAGTTTCCACTGTAAACCACGTAGCTACCCCGGCAAAAGCGGTTGTAATGAGGGACCAGGAACCGCGCTCCCGGGCGGAACACATTCCAGTAGTAGATTCCCAGGGGACGTCGCCAGAAATCGTAGTAGACGTAGTTCGTTCGGTTCCAGCGGTATCCAGTCAACTGCAGCGCCCTCCACCAGACAAGGCGGTTCGCGATGCGGGGGCCATGCGTTACGTAATCGATGGGGCGGCCCGAACGGTAACGGACCGTCTGCTGCCAGTTGTTGCTCAGCGGTCGGATACGATAATTCTGGGTTCGCAACCACTGCTGGGGATTTTGTGGATTCCGGGCAATGCGACTGACGACATCGGGATCGCGGAGCCTCAAGTAGGACAGGGACTGATTGTCCCGATCCCGGTTGAAGTATTCCCGGGAGGGGATCGTCCGTTGCACCGGTGGGCGTCCTCCAGGCGTTCGGGTCCCCAGTTCGCGACGGAATTGTTCACGCCAATCTTGGCGCGTGTCGCCGGCACTGCGCGGGCCTTCGCGCAACCGGCTCTCGTTCAGTCGCGGCTGATTCTCGCCAGGTTCGCGTCCCGAGGGGAGACGCGTATCGCCGCTTGCTGGGCCGCGGTCGCCCCGAGTTTCGGGCCGCTGCAAATTCCGGCTCTCTCCGGTGGGGAAACGCTCGCCACGCGTGCCCGGGCCGCGATCGGTTTGTGGTGATCGTTGTGGACGCGGTTGATCGACGCGAGGAATCGCGTCGGAGGACTGAGGGTTGACCGGTCCTCGCTGAGGTGGCCCCTCGCGACTTTCCAGACGCTGGCGAACTTCGCCACGGTAAGTCTCCAATCGTTGCCGCAAGGATTCGGAACCGCCACCGCGATTTTCCGGATTCGACCGCGTTACCTCGGGGCGGGTCGGTAAAGACTGCGATTCTCGAGTCCCCGGGAAAGGCGTTCTGCCGGGGAGACGTTCCGCCGATCGCGGACTTGCGGGGCTTGTGTCCTGCTGCGGGGTTTGTTGTGGCAGGGATCCAGGCGAGCGCAGAGATCGACTGGGTGTTTCGACACTCGGCCTGCTACTACGAGGCGAAGAAGGTGGGGTTGTTATATTGCGTCCGCTATTACCCGAGGGGCCACTCCGGGGGGGTGACGTCGTTATCGGGCCGCGTGTGGTGCCAGATTCGGCACGGCCGGGGCTGCTCGACCGCGGCTCGGTCCGTTGCGGCTGTCTTTGATTGGTATTCACACTCGGGGATCGACTCGGAGCCCGGCTCGGTGTGCTGCGATTCACGGCAGGGCCAGGACTACTCGGGTTTGAGCGGCTGGATGCGGACGGCGTGTTCTGCGAGCGGCTGCTTCGCGAGGACGTGTTCTGAGACCGGCTTGGCACGCTGCCTCGATTCGACGAAGACTGAGTCGAAGGTTTACCGCCCCCACCGCCACCACCCCCTCCGCCACGTCCTCTTTGCCCGAAGACGCTGACATCGTAGGGAACCAGCAAGCTGGTAAACAGGACGGCTATAATACTTTTTCTGAAGTATTTCATCGTATTACCTTATTTACATCAGGAACCGGAAAGCCTTCCGGCAAATCTCCCGTGTCCTCTTGTTCTTGTTTCAGGGGCACGCGTTACCAGCGGTATCGTTCCCGATAGCGAAACTGGTGCGATCGGGGTGCGTAATAATGGTGTCCCGTATGCCATCCCGGTTGGTAATCGTAGCGCATCACATACCCACGGTGGGTGTGACAGGCAGGTGCGTAGCCGTAATGCCAATGGCCGGGATAGGCCATGTTATAGCCATAGTAGCCATTACCGACACTGAATCCCCACGTCACATGCCTGGCCTCCGCGGGACGTCCCAGGAACAAAAGTCCCACCAGTGCCACGGTGCAGAAGATGTATTTTCTCATGACTTGATCCTCTTGCTAAAGTTCCAAGGTCGCACTCGAAGCCATTGCCTGCCGTGCGTACGTCGTGTCGAATACCCCAGCAGAGCGTTCTGCTCGCGGAGTTCCCTCTGTTCTACTTAGCGAGGACTCTGCCCTGTTGGGGACATGTTTTTTTCATACAACGCCCACTTTTCAGGAATATTGCCTCCCGGATGCCAAAAACAGTCAACCGCGCAGGCCGCTTGGGACGCAGGGGCAACGGGGAGACTCCCCCGTTCGCGGTCATGCGTGGGGTACTTGCCAAGAGGCGGCAAAGGCGTCGTCGCAGTCGTTCAATATCCGTACCAGTAATGATACTGATACTGATAATACGGCGCGGGAACATACGGATAGGCACCATGCGGAGCCACAAAACCGTAGGGCCTGGGAGCGTAATACATCCCATAGGGGGAAGGGCCGTAATAGGTCCCGTACGAATAGGGGGCGTAATACGGGGGCTGGACATAGTAGCTGGGACTGCGATACACGTAACCCCGTGAGTAGTTCCGATAATTGGGGCTGCCTGCCCAGGCATTCAGCGTTCTGTCGCCGGGGGGCCGCCAACTATGCCGATCCGTCTGGGCGACAACTGCGGCCGTACCCGCCAGAAAAATCAACACTGCACAAAGGACGGTGGTCGTTTTCATCACAATCTGTCCTGGCCCGCTGAACAGAACCCAATGAGACATCGCATGAAATTCCGGTAACAGGATATCACACCCTTCCGGGCTTATGAAATTATTTCTTCAGGATCGTGGAGAATAACTGTACACAAGACTTTTTTTGAAAATTACGGGAGGGATTCCCGAAGGACGGCGGCACTTCCGAGCCGCTCGCGCAGGTTCTTTGTTGCAGGATGGCTTTCAACACCTTAAAACTCTTATTGCAGAGTCTCCTGAATAACAACCTCCTGTATTGGCAGGCTTGGGATTTGGGTGCCATTGGCTTTGCCAGTGGCTTGCAGGTTTCTCGTCAACATGGGGTTTCACTGGCAAAGCCATTGTCATACGTCCCGAAAAATTAATCTGTGACAGACCACTACCTTCCGAGAGCAAAGAACCCCGTGAACGAATCGCAGCCCGCTTTCCCATCGCGTGATCAGGCGTCCTCGTCCGAAATCACCGTACCCCGCGGTCAGGAACAGGTCATCCGCATCATTGTCGACAGCCATCGGTCCGCGCGATCCACCTGGTGGCCGCGCGTGTTGATGGCCGCGTTCATTTTCTCGCTCATGTTGAATCTGGCCCTGTTTTCGGCTTACGGAACGTATTTCCAGACGACGGAAGGCCCCCAGGAACAATATCATTCCGGCTCGAAAACGGCCCGCAAGAAGGTGGCGATCCTCACCGCGAGCGCCACCATCATGCCTCCCTTCACGGAACGCATCATCGAAACCATCCAGAAGGCCGCCGAAGATGACGATGTCATTGGGGCTGTGCTGGTGGTGGACAGCCCCGGCGGGCTCGTCGCCGACAGCCATCAGATTTATCATGAACTTACACTCCTGGCCCGGAAGAAGCCCCTGTTTGTACAAATGAAACGCATCGCGGCGTCGGGGGGATACTACATTGCCATGGCGGTGGGCGATCAGGGAAAAGTGTTCGCGGAGCCGACCACCTGGACCGGATCGATCGGGGTGATCATTCCTCATTATGATTTCACAGAAGTCGCCGAGAAGGTGGGGGTGCGTTCGGAACCGCTCACCACGGGGGAATTCAAGGATTCCCTTAGCGCCTTCAAGCCCCTTTCCGATCGCGAACGGGAAGTCTGGTCTGGAATTATCGACGAAGCCTTTCAACGCTTCCTGGGCGTGATTGAAACCGGACGCCCCCAGTTGAATCGCCAGCAGATTGAAGCGGTTGCCACCGGTCGAGTCTTTACGGCCGACCAGGCGGTTGCGGAGGGACTCGTCGATGGCATAGGCTATCTGGATGAAACCATCGATAAGCTTCGGGAACACTTGGGAGTCGACGAACTCCGGGCGGTGGAATATAGTCATCCTCCGACCCTGGCCGATCTCTTCCTGGGCAGCATGCAGGCACCCAGCGAAGTAACATTATTGCGGCAGCTCTTCGAGTCTCCCAGCCCCCAGGCATTCTATTTATTGGGGGCGTCGGATTCCTCGGTGATCTCGAAATAGGCGGGGGGCCAGGCCTGCAACGAAGCCCGGTCGAGCAGGGGGGCTATCCCGGTTCCAGGAATCCAGTCCCTGTTGGCGGAATCCCGCGGGTTGGGTAGCGCGGCAGGGACGAGACGAAGCATTCTCGGGCAAGAGTCAAGGAGAAAACGTGGCGAAACTCGACTACAAGTCCGCGGGAGTGGACCTCGATGTGTACCAGGAATCGATGCAGCGCGTCGCCCGGCATGTGAAGCGCACCCAAACGGCCCGGGTTGAACCACTGGCAGGGGGCTTTGCCGGTCTATTCCGGCTGTTTGGCGATGGGCATCGTTACCGGGATCCCTTGCTGGTTTCCGGGACGGACGGGGTGGGGACGAAACTGAAGATCGCCCAGATGACCGGTCAGTACGGCACCATCGGTATCGACTTGGTGGGCATGTGCGTGAACGACTGCCTCTGCCTTGGGGCGGAACCCCTGTTTTTCCTCGACTACCTGGCGATGGGACGGGATGATCCCCAACTGACCGAACACCTGGTTCAGGGAATCGCGGAGGGGTGCCAGCAATCGGGACTGGCGTTGATCGGAGGCGAAACGGCCATCATGCCCGATGTATACGGGGCCGACGACTTCGACCTGGCCGGCTTTTGCGTGGCGGTGGTCGAACGGGAGGAAGTAATCGATGGTCGCAACGTGCAGCCGGGAGATATCGTGCTCGGGCTGGCGGCGTCGGGGTTTCACTCCAACGGTTATTCTCTGATTCGCAAAACCGTGTTCGAACATGCTGGGCTGCATGTGGACGACAGGGTTGCCGAGCTAAACTGCACAGTCGGTGAAGCGTTGCTGACACCCACCATGTTATATCCTCCCCTGTTGGCCGGGCTGCTGCAGGATCAGCAACTGCGCCCCCAGATCACGGCGATTGCGCACATCACGGGGGGAGGCTTGGCGGAAAATCTGGCCCGCGTGTTGCCCAATCAGGTGGACGTCGTTATCGAACAGTCCGCCTGGTCGGTTCCGCCACTGTTTACCTGGTTGCGTGATCTGGGGCAATTGGAAATCGAAGAAATGCGCCGCGTATTCAACATGGGGATTGGACTGGTGCTAGTTGTTCGCGCCACCGCTGAGGCGTCCGTTTGCGAACGTCTGACGGCCTCGGGGGCCACTGTTTATCCACTGGGGCAGGTCGTCGGAGGCACGGGAGAAGCGAGGATCGTATAGCCTGTGTCCCCCGCGTGGGGTTTCCAGGCAGAGCCGAGGGTATCACTCCGGGCAGCGCTGGGTACGGAAGAAATTCAGTTTGGCCGAACGCTTGCAGCGAGGGCATTTGTCACGCGAACAGGCCATGAATTTTTCGTAGGGTACGCTGTGTGTACCATGTATGCGGTATGCACGCGCATAGCAATTTCCAACATGGAGTGGCAAGTTGCTTTCGTGTTCAAATAAATCACAGCCTCGCGGAGAGTGCCAGGAGTCATCGTTTCGCATGGATCCCAACAAACAGAGTGCAACCAGGGCCTTCCGCCCCGATTACTGGGGAGTGTGGTTGCGGTGCGCCAAGAATTCCCTGTTGCGCGAGCTGTCGTTTCGCGGAAATTTTGTGATCACGCTGGTGACCCGGGGTTTCTGGTTTGCGGCCCAGATTGTGTTGTTCGAGATTATCTATCGAAACGTGGAATCGATTGCGGATTGGAGCAGGGCGGAATACTTTGGCTTCATGGCCACTGGCATGTTGATCAATTCGATCGTCGAAGCCGTGTTCATGCCCAACTGCGCGAACTTCAGTGAATTGATCCGCACCGGGAACCTCGACTTTCTCCTGTTGAAGCCGATCGATCCTCAGTTTCTGGTGTCGATTGAAAAAATGAATCTGGGGATGATCAATCAATTTCTGCTGGCCCTGGCCCTGCTGGCATATTCGGTCTGGTCCCTGGGGCGTCCCCTGTCGCCCTGGAATGTGGCGTTGTATCTCCTGCTGGTACTTGTTGGCGTCGCGTTTTTTTACGGGTTGATGATCGCCATGGCCAGTTCCAGCGTGTGGCTGGGACGGAATCAGGGGCTATACGATTTCTGGTTCTATGTCACGGTCTTCGCCCGTTATCCCCAGCAGATTTATACGGGGAACCCCTTGGCCGAAGTGCTTCGCGTCGTCTTCAGCTATGGTCTCCCGATATTGCTAGTAGTGACCGTCCCCGCGCGCACCCTGCTTTCCATGAGTCTGGAACCGGGGTGGATATTGCTGTGGGCTCCCCTGGCGACAGTCTGCTTTCTGGTGTTGTCTCGCCGCATTTTCTTCTGGTCGATCGGCCGCTATCGCAGCACCGGTAGCTGAGCCTGCCCGAAAAGGGGAGGGGGCTTCCTGGCAGAACTTCCCCCTTGCGATGCAATTTCGGTGGGAGTTCCGGAAATTGCCACAACCCTCCCAAGCGTTGCCATCGGCACAATGCATACGGAATTCGTCGCGATTTGTCTGACTTCGCGGGATAGCCTCGGAATTGCATTCTAGGCTTGAATTGGTATTCCCCAAATTTCGGGGTCCGATTGTTGAATTGCGCCGCCATGCCACATGGTGGGTTTCACGTCACTTCATTCCATGAAGCCTCCACAATGATCCGTCCATTGCGATCTTCGAATTTCTCGACTGCCCGCCAAACCAATCGGCGGGGGGCAGCCGTTGTGGAAATGGCCGTGATTCTTCCCGTATTCATGATGGTTCTGCTAGGCATTGTCGAATTTGGTCGAGCCATGATGGTTACCCAGATTGTCTCGAATGCGGCCCGGGAAGGAGCCCGCCGAGCGATTTTGAATGGCTCCACCAACGCAACCGTGAGCGCCGATATCGCGGAATTTGTCAGCTCGACTTGCCGTGTGGATACCACATCGATCAGCGTGGAGATCACGATTCAAGCGGGGCCGGACAACCCCAATCCTCTCGATCAACTGGCGAATGCCAACGAAGGCGACCTGGTCACCGTGAGAGTGCGCGTCCCTTTTCAGGAAGTCAGTTATATCCGGGGCAATTACCTCAATGGCATGGAGATCAATGGCCAAGCCACGATGCGGCATGAATAGTCCGCCGCGAGACTTCGTCGAAAGTGCCACTTTAACTCGTGAGTTATCAGATAAACCATGAAAAATGGACATACCCCTACTGCGGTTTTTGAAGTGCCGCATCCCCGCCGCGGCGCGATTGTTGTGTTGGCAGCACTGCTGATGGTTGTGATCTTCGCCTTCGTGGCGTTCACGATCGATATCGGATATCTGACGGTCATGAAATCTGACCTGCAGGCGACCGCCGATGCCGCCGCGCTGGCTGCCGTCAAGGAACTGGGTATCAGCGAAGCACAGGCCCGCCAGGTTGCCACGCAATTGGCCCAGGCCAATTTCGTGGCCGGACAACCGGTTACCCTGGACACCTCCGACATCGAAATCGGTATTTTTAATGAAGTGAGCCGCACCTTCACCGTAAGCAGCGAAGGGGCAAACGCTGTGCGCGTTTTCGCCCGCAGACTCGATCATCCCACGTTTTTCGCCCCTGTGATCGGTCATGACCGCATGTCTGCCGCGGCCGATGCCATCGCCATGATGACTCCACGGGACATCGTATTCGTGGTGGACCTCTCCGGTTCCATGAACGACGATACCGAACCCTGCTGGGCCACGGGAGTGATCGATTCCATGCTGGCGGGAGATGGCTATCCCACCGCGGGAACCAACCTGATGAACGACCTGTATTCTGACCTTGGCTTCGGGACGTTTCCCGGGCCCACGCAGTACATCGGTGCCCCACTGGGTGTGCCGCAAGACTCCTATGCCTATGCGGAAATGACAAAGGACGATGGCCCCCTGACACTGGCCTCGATTCCCGATCCCTATCGCATCGTCAATACGGACTCCGAGATCCAACGCAAGCGGAAGGCGTATGCCTGGATGATCGATTACCAGATTGCCCAGGTCATGCCCGCTGCAAGTCCCCCCGCCAATTCCGCAACGCATTATGGGTACTGGGAAAAGTACCTCGATTACATCATCCAGAGCCGGTCCGTCGGCAAGAATCCCCCCAGCCCTCCCCCTTCTGGCGGCGGCGGAGGAGGAGGAGGAGGCGGCGGCGGCGGTGGAGGTGGCGGCGGTGGTGGAGGTTCTCCCGGTCCTCCCCCGCCTCCTGCGGGAAGTTATTCGCTTCGGGACGAATTGGATTTCCGATCGAGCAGCAATTGGCCGGGTGTTTCACTTGTGCGCGATCTGCTGCAGGGGATGCGTTATGATCTTGCACGTGGCGGATTCACGTTCGAAACCCTGGCGGCAGCGGGGCCCCCGATCGGAACGCCACGGTTGGGCTCAACGCTCAAGGTGAGCGTCCCCCCCTCGCAGGACAGCGACCGGATTGACAAATTCAATAATCCCAACTCCGCGACTTATCCGGGGACCAGCGTGAATTTGCCCCGGGCCTGGCGGAACCGAATTGGCTACATCACGTACACACAGTACATGCTCGACTGGGGGCGCGATCGCAGCCCCGAACATAACAACAACAGCAATGCCAATCCCGCGCTCACGGGGAAAGCTCCCATTTCCATTGAAAGCCCTTATTGCCCGTTTCATAACGAGGCCACGGCGGGTGGAACATTCAGCTTTCCTCCACGGACGCAGCCGATGCATGCCGTGCGCAGATCACTGATTGCCGCGTTGCAGGTGGTGAAGGAACTAAATACGGGACTCACGGCAGGCACGGGGGATCGGGTTTCCATTGTCACCTATGATGGCCTGGATAATTTTCATGAACCCGAACTGGTGCTGACACTCACGGGAGACTACGACGCTGCCATGCAGGCCTGCACCACGCTGCAAGCCACCAGCGACATCGGCTATACCACGGCCATGGACGCTGGGATGCTGATGGCGCGCAATCATTTGAAGCCTACCAGCGAAGGGGGGAGTGGACGCCGCTTCACAACAAAAGTGATTGTCCTGCTGACGGACGGAGTCCCCAATGCCTGGCAAAGCAGCGCCGCGGAAATCAACGATTACATTTCGGATAATCCACATGACGATTTCTACGAGAGCGGTTATGTCTGGTATAACTCCGTCCTGATGCAAACCGCTCAGTTTCAGGCCGATAGTTCCAGCAGCAATCTGTTTGCCGTGGGCATGGGACTGGGCACCGACTACGGCTTTATGGACCGAATCGCCCGCATGGCCCAGACCGATCGCAATGGACAAAGCCCGCGTGGATCGGGAAACCCCACGGAATACGAGCAACGGCTCACGCAGATCTTCGAGGAAATCCTGAAACGACCCAACAGTCGTCTGGTGGATTGAATTTCGGAAACGTTTTGTTTTGAGGGGGCAGAATCGGTCGTCAAAAATCATTCGGCCGGTAAATGCAGAACGCCTCGGAAGCCGACATCGGCAGGGCGATCACTCAGGGAGGCGCTCCCCCGATGCCAGACCACCCAGTTGGGGCCGTTTCCCTTTACGACGCGTTGGGATGACGGCTCGGATTTTTTCGGGCCTTGGGGGTTGCGCGGAACTTCACCCGATTCCATCAGGGCTTGACGGTAAGCCGTCGGCGAATACCAGTCGCTGCACCATTCCCGCGCATTCCCGGCCATATCCATTGCCCCATAGGGGCTGGTATCGGCAGGGTATTCCATGACGCTGGAAATCTGCCCGGGCGTGCGCGATTTATGCCATGCCGGGCGGCCGTACCCCCAGGGATGATCAAAGCCACCGGCTCCCCGCGCCCCTTTTTCCCATTCCGCTTCGGTTGGGAGTTGCTTGTGGACATATTCCAGATACAAACCGGCATCGCGCCAAGTGACTCCCAACGCGGGATGCCGTGCTTCACTGGCTGGCTGATTGATCGGCTGTTGCGGGCTGCGACCTCCCGTACTGCTCACATGCTCGCGATACGCCGCGAAGTCTTCGATTGTCACTTCGCGCACATCGATATAATACGGGCCAAGATAAACCGCATGTTGCGGCCCGAATTCCTCTCCGGCCCCATCCTTCCCCCGGATGAAAGTGCCGGCGGGCACAAAGACCATTTCCGACTGGTCGATGTCGCTATGAATACGTAACGGCCAGCCCGAGCCATCGTAGCCATGCTGCGGAAGCTCCGTAAAAAACGCAGGGAGTTTTTTCTGGGGGTCTTTCGTCCCGCGGGTCAATGGAGGAGTCGAAACCACGTCAAAATGGCTGGAATTATTCCCCGAGTCTGGCGACCGGAAACGCATCAGATTCGCGATGAGTTTTTGCTGCGTCTCCACTTCGTCCATAAAGACGAAATTTGCGTGCTCGGGCGCGGTCCAATGCGCATCGGGCGAGACAGTAGCAGGAGTTGACTTCTGGGGGGCTCTCTCGGGGACGGCCAGTAAAGGCTGCCTGACTTCGGGAACAACCACGACGGCTGGTTGCTCGTCCTGCGGGGCGGCAACGGGAGGGGCTGGCCCTTCGCCTCCCCCTTGGCACCCGCAAAGGAACAACGTGGGCAGGCACAGGCTGAAGAAGGCCAGCACGATCGGTGCCGTGGTCTGAATGCCGATTTTTTTGCGATTCCGCATGAATTTATCCCTGCAGTAAGGCCATTTTCCCGATGATGTCTCTCGGGAATACATTAAGGGAAAGCCTCGCTTCACGCATCTCCATTCCTTGATGCATCCATTAGACGCCGCATCTGGGGGCGCGTCCAACGAATTGCCAGGAAACGTCGCTGGAACGATTCGGCCATCCTACAATCGGTATAACCGGGACGAAACCGGTCGAACCTGCACTCTGAATCGTAACTCCAGCGTTGTTTTGGAGTTATACGCCCTTTATATTTCTCGCTGACACACTCCGCCCGCATTCGCACGGAAAGGGCCAGACTTTCTGGCGCACTCCGGGCGATATCTGGCGGACGGATGCATTCGATTACGCATCCCACGACATCGTCTGCTCATTTGCAGCGAACGCTGTCAGTGACTATGTTGGCAGTAATACGGAAAATTATCCCTTGAGAGAGTTTACAATAGTCCATGGTCCGCGACCAGTGACCATGTCTGGAGAATATGCGTGAGATTTTCCCTGATCGATAAAGTGGTGGAACTTCAGGCGAACACCCGGATAGTCACGGTGAAAAATCTCACGCGTGCGGAGGAGTATCTGGCGGATCATTTTCCGGGCTTTCCTGTTATGCCTGGAGTCATGATGCTGGAAACCCTGGTGCAGTCCTGCGGCTGGCTCATGCGACTTTCCACGAACTTTGAATACAGCACCGTACTGTTGAGCGAGACAAAAGCGCTGCGATTCAAAAGTTTTGTAGCCCCGGGGCACACACTGACAGTTCAGGCGGATGTCATCAAAAGCGAAGGCCCCACCTGGACACTCAAGACGAACGGGAGGGTAGGCGAAGAGGAAGTCGTAAGTGCCCGACTCGTCCTCAAACAGTTCAATCTCGGCGATCAACAGGAAAAATTTCGCATGATCGACGAACGCATGCAGAATCACCACCGAAACGCTTGGCAGGAACTCCAACTGGTGTCACAAGGTATTCGTGTCGATTGACCGTACCAGACTGGGCAATCTTCCGCACGAAGGCCGTGAATTGATTGAATGCAGGCGAAATTAAGCACTATCTGCCGAGGCCGGGAGACTGCGGGGATACAAAATAAATTGTACGCACAGCGTACCCTACGAAAGATTACAGCCTGACGGGGGGAACAGACTCCCACGAAGTCATAATTTCACAGGGCGAGAGCTACTCGCAAGGAAGGGATTAATTATGTCGTTTTCTGGAAAAAAAGTGCTAATTACCGGGGGAAGTCGCGGTATCGGCAGGTCCATCGTCGAAAGCTTCGCCCGGGCAGGCGCGGATGTGGCCTTTGTGTACCACTCCAATGAACAAGCCGCCCAGGACGTGGTGACATCCCTGGCCTCGGAAGGCTTTGCGTCGGTATCGGCTCATCAGTGCGATGTGTCCGACCAGTCGGCCGTCGACACACTGGTTGAACAACTGGTCACTTCCTGGGGACGGCTCGATATCCTCGTCAACAATGCGGGCATTGTGAAGGATGGACTGCTGGCCACCATGGATGGAGATTCCTGGCATAAAGTCATCTCCACCAACCTGGATAGCGTCTATTACTTCTGCCGGGCAGTCACGCGCCCCATGATGTCTCAGCGTTCTGGCAAGGTGATTAATATGTCCAGCGTCGCAGCCGAATTCCCGAATCAGGGGCAGGCCAATTACGCTGCCAGCAAGGGAGGCATTCAAGGCTTGACACGCTGCATGGCGACCGAATTGGGACGCCGCGGAATCAATGTGAATGCGGTGGCACCCGGCTTTATCGAAACCGATATGACTGTTGCCGTGAGAAACGCGGCGGAAGCGGAAATCAAGAAATCGATTCCCCTGCGTCGGCTCGGTCGCCCCGAGGATATTTCGAATGCGGTGTTATTCCTGGCCAGCGAAGCTGCCTCGTATATTACCGGTCAGATTCTGACGGTGGACGGGGGTTTAACACTGGGAGGAATTTGAATCTCGATTTCCGATCGGGATCACGTTACAATCCGTGGCGGCACGACCCAGCCCAAGGGACCAAAGGGAGAGGTCTTGCCGCTCGGAACCGGGGTTGAGCCTTGGTGGCTCGATTTCCGACTACCCATGCAGGAAGGGCTTGCTCACCACTTTCCCGCATGTATTCGGCTGGTACATCGAGTGAGCTGACATGTTGTCGATTTCGTCTTCAATTCTTTTCGGCCCCCTGTAATACAGGGATCGCGTCAGATTGGGCTCGTCGCGAGGATGGCCGCGAAATTGGCGATGGAGTGGATAACGGGAGAAATTTTCAGATGCCCTCTACAGAAGAAATTTTTGAACAAGTACGGGAAACGCTGATTGACGCCTTGGGGGTCGATGACGACGAAGTGACGCCGGAGGCGACTTTGGTTGGTGACCTCGGTGCGGAATCGATCGATTTTCTGGACATTGTGTTTCGACTGGAAAAAACCTTCGAAATCAAAATTCCCCGTGGCGAACTGTTTCCCGAAAACCTGGCCGCTGCCGATTCCGGCTTTATCCAGGATGGCAAAGTGACGGAAGCCGGTCTGGCCGAACTCCGCAGCAAAATGCCACATGCGAATGTCGATGCACTGGCTGCGAATCCCAAGGTCGAAAACATTCAGAATCTGTTCACAGTGGACATGATCTGTCGTTTCCTCGACAATAAACTGAACGGCTGATGACTCTCCCTGGTGGATGATCTCCCCCCGGAATAGTACGTATGGGTCAGGCAACCTGCTTGCCCGGGACTGTAGAATCCCCGGCAAGCTGTTGTTTTGCTGGAACTTCGAGCCAGCAGGCTCGGAGTTCGGGATGTGATACCACTTAACTCCAGGAACATCCACCAGGAACTCTGTCTTTCCGATCTCCGTGTAGGATCGGTCTGGTAGTGATGGGAGCCGATGTTTCCCCGGAGGCATTCTGCTGTTCATGAGCCGACGTTGACTCGCTGGGTGCCGGTCTCGGGAGGAAGGCAAAACAAGCCGTGGAGTCTGGCGGAATGAATTCTGCCGAAGTGAGTCATAACCAGTTCATTATTTCCTGCCACGTGGTGCACACTTGTGCCTGATGCAGGCCGCTCCTGACCGGGGAGTGAACAAGTGGCATATTCCGGATTCGTGACGCAAGCTTTTCTTGCAGCCCGCCGATTCGGCCTTTTTCATTTACATTCCTCTGTTACTGCGTGAAAATAGTACCTGGAATACCCTGTGCGGGAGTATGTGCTTCTCCAGGCAAATTCCATCAGGCAGTCAAATAGGGCTCCTCGACAAATGCGCTGGTTTTGGGTAGATCGATTCGTGGAACTCCAGTCGGGAGTCTCCGCTACGTCCATCAAGAATGTTTCCTTGGCTGAGGAACATTTGCACGATCACTTTCCCGGATTTCCGGTGATGCCCGCTTCCCTGATCCTGGAAGGACTGGCACAGACGGGCGGGATTCTGCTGGGAGAAAAGTTCCAGTTCGACCATATTGTCGTCCTGGCCAAGGTTCCCAAAATGAAATACCACAGTTTTGCCTGTCCTGGAGATCAACTGCGTTATCACGCCGAACTGCTGGAGGCAAATGCCGAAGGGGGCCGAGTGAATTGCACGGCACACGTCGGTGAACGACTGGTGGCGGAAGGCGAGATCATATTTGCGCACCTGGACAATATGGATCCAGCGATGGCAGGTGCTGTCGACCAGAAGAATTTTGTCTTTTCCATGGGCCTGATGAGTATACTGGATGTTAACGCCCTCAGCGAGGTGGCGAACAATTCGTTCCAGGGTTAGCGAAGCGTAGATTCAGCATGGGGCACGGTACGAGAAATCTCTCTCAACGGACAGTAATATGAAAAGGCGTGTTGTAGTAACCGGGATAGGAATCATTTCTCCCCTGGGGCATGATGTGGAAACGGTCTGGGCGGCCCTCAAGGAAGGGAAGTCCGGCGTGGGGAAAATCACGCACTTCGATGCCTCCACGTTCCCGACGCATTTTGCCGCCGAGGTCAAGAATTACGATCTGGGCAAGTATGTCGAGGATGTCAGCGACTATCAGCATTCCACCAGCAATACGCGGTTTGCGATTGGAGCGGCCTCCCAGGCTGTCCGCGATTCTGGTATTCAGGATATTGCCCTGGATCCCACTCGTTTTGGCATCTATCTGGGGGCAGGGGAGGGACAGCAGGACTTTCCGCTGTTCATGCGACTGATCTCGAATTCCGAAGTGAACGGCGAACTGGATCTGGAACGCTTTACCGAACTCGGTTTACAGGTTCTGAACCCCTACTTTGAAATTGAGCAAGAGCCAAACATGCCTGCCGGTCATCTGGCGGGACTCTTCAATGCGCAAGGGCCCAACCTGAACTGCCTGACGGCCTGTGCCGCCTCCAGCCAGGCTATTGGCGAAGCGGCTGAACTGATTCGCCGAGGAGAAGCGGATGTCATGCTGTCCGGCGGCGCCCACAGCATGATTCACCCCTTCGGACTGACCGGCTTCAATCTGTTGACGGCCCTGTCGACGCGCAACGAGGCACCCCAACGGGCGTCCCGTCCCTTCGACAAGGATCGCGATGGCTTTGTCCTGGGCGAGGGCTCGGGAATGTTGATCCTCGAGGAACTGGAACAGGCCAAGCGCAGGGGGGCCAAAATTTACGGGGAAATTCTCGGGTATGGCAGCACGGCCGATGCATACCGCATCACCGATATTCACCCCGAGGGCCGCGGTGCGATCGGCTGCATCAAAATGGCCATGACAGATGCCGGGCTCAATTCCGATCAGATTGATTATATCAATGCGCATGGAACCAGCACATCGGTTAACGATAAGGTCGAAACAATGGCGATCAAAGGAGCGTTGGGCGAACATGCGGCCACGACCCCCGTTTCCAGCATCAAAAGCATGATGGGCCACTTGATTGCCGCGGCAGGCAGTGTGGAAGCCATTACCTGCCTGATGGCCATCCGCGATAACGTCATGCCTCCCACCATGAACTACGAAACGCCCGATCCCGATTGCGATCTGGATTACATTCCCAACCAGGCCCGCGAAGCGAACGTGCGTTATGCACTTTCGAACAGCTTCGGGTTTGGGGGGCAGAATGTTTCTCTGATTGTGGGGGAATTCAAGGACTAAAACACCATCAGAGCGAACGTTGGGATATGTGGGCCCTCGCCCAGGTAACTTTCTGCTTTCACAAGGCGGCTTACCCCTGGAGATATCCAGGCCTGTCCATAATCCCGCATTGACAAAGCAATAACCGACTCGAACCCGTATCGTTCCCCGTCGCGCCATGCCTGATGGCAAGACAGGGAATTGCGGGAAAACCCCTTTGGGGTTCGCAGGACAAGACAGCCTGCTGGTGGATTAAACATGAGTTTTCAAGTCGTCGGATGTATTATCCTGTTTGTGCTCGTGGTCGATATCCTTCTGCGATTCTATTTCGGGCGCAAGGCCCTGGAACTGCTGGAGAAAAGCCCACCCTTCCACGTGGAAGCCATTCAGCCACAAAAACAGGCCACCCCCTTCCAGGTGGAAACGCCCGACGGACTGACCTTGCGCGGGGCCATCTATCATCCCGACGAAGTCTCTCCACAGGGGTTGATCGTGTTTTGTGCCGAGACCATCGGCACGCACTGGTCTGCCGTAAAGTATTGCCAGGCTTTGATCGACGCAGGGTTTATCGTTGTTTCGTTTGACTTTCGCAATCAGGGCGAAAGTGATTATCTGCCCGGGTATGATTCCCGGCACTGGGTCACGGAATACGAAGTGGGAGACCTGGTTGCCGTTTTGAACTGGATTCAGGAACAAGATTCCCTGAGTGGTCTGCCCGTGGGACTTATGGGAGTTTCGCGAGGAGCAGCCACCGCGCTGCTTGCTCTGTCGCGCCGGCCCGAAATTCAGTTTGTGTGCAGTGACAGCGGTTACACAAACGATCTGTTGATCTCGCATTACCTGGAACGCTGGGCCCCCATGGTTCTGCCCAAATTCGTGATGCTGTACTCCAGAAAATGCCTGTGGCATTTGAAATGGACCTTGTACGCAGGTGTCTGGCTGCGAAGTTTCAAGCGGAAATGCCAGTATGTGATGACGACCAACCCCTTTGACAAGTTGTACGAAAAACACGTACTGTTGATCTCGGGGAGTCGGGACAGCTACGTGCCCCCCGCCATTGCCCGCCGTCTGCAAACAATGCTGGGCAACGATCAGGCGGAACTGTGGATTGTGCAGAAGGCTGCCCACAACGGAGCCCGTTCCGTTGCCGAAACGGAATACGATGCTCGCATCACCGAATTCTTCCGTCGCATGTTGCCAATACCTGTTCCCGTGCAGCACACAGCGGTCGAGGTTGTGCCGCGCCAGGAAGCAACCCTAGGCACCGATTGACAGATGCGGGAACGGACCTGTAAAACAGGTACGGTTTCCGTCGCTTCCAGGCGGGCGGGGATCGTGGTCAATTACGGCTAGGATGCGGTTGCCACGGGCTCTGCCAGTGCCTTGCGGGTTTGTTGTCAATCTGGGTGTGTACTGGCGAAGCCGGTGACACACAGGCCTTAATCGCAATTACCCAAAACACTCGTTCGTTGAAGTCAGCAATCCTGTTTTAATTGACCTGGTGAGAAATCCGGGTTAACGGTCGGTCCATGGCGACAATCACGCTCCAAGTATTGCAAGGCCTCGAACGCGGGGTACTGCACTCGAACCTCTCCGTTCCCTTGACGATTGGAAGGGAGGAGGAGAATTCGGTTCAGTTGAATGACGAACGAATCAGTCGTTGCCATGTCAAGATACAACAGGATGGCGATCGAATCATTCTGACGGATCTCGAGAGCACAAACGGCACTCGGGTAAATGGGCTTCCCGTTCAAATGACGGTCCTGCACCCCGGGGATTTAATCTCGCTGGGGCGATGCGTCCTGTTGTATGGTTCACAAACGGAAATTCGCGAACATTGTCACGAACTCCATCGCCGGGCCTTAGAAGTCCAATGCCAGGCGGATTCGCGAACCGAGCAGAACGAAAGCAGCCCCCAGCAATACTGGGAGTTGTTTGATGAACATGGGCAGCCCACGCTGGCATTTCCCGGGGGGCGTCCCCGTCTACCCTCCCGATTGTCTCTTTCTGCTCGCAGCGAACTGGCTGATCTGCTGGCGTACTTCCATTCACGCCTGTTGCTCATCCTGGAAGCCCGTGGTCTGAACGATTCGACCGAAGACGAACAGGCAAATCATGAACAGCCGCTGGATTCGGCACGCATCCCCTGGCCGCTCTGGTATCTGCTGCTCGATCTGGAAGCGGATTTATCGCAATACCTCAGGGAAATCCCCGAGCCGGACTAAGTTCCGAACGGCCGGGCGATCAGGCTTTCAATTCCACGGGGAGTTGGTCGATTTTAGCGGCCAGGATGAAATCGTTCTCGGAAAGCCCCCCGATTGCATGCGTCCAGATTTCCACGGTCACATTGCGGTAACCGGAAACGTGGAGATCGGGATGATGCCCCTCTGCCTCGGCGACCTCCGCGATGGCATTGAAGAATTTCATGGCCGCCAGGAAATGCTTCACGACCCATGACTTGCGAATCCGCTCGCCATCATGGCAAATTTCCCAGCCCGGTACTTCCAGGACTTGTTCCCTTGCCTGTTCGGGAGTTAGTTTCGGCACGCCTCCTTCGCAGGGGAGGCAGCGTTTTTGAACCAATTCACACGAACTTTGTGTCACCATGATTCCTCCCGGAAAGTAAAGTTTGTGAACCAGACTTAAGTATTATTAGTGGTTCAGCCGAAATTTCCAGTTGTGAAGTTTGTTGATCGCGGAGATCGGCGAAATCTCGTCAATAGATCGACTTTCCAGCGTGCCAGCGGGGGACTTCACGGGTTCTCGCGAACATTGTGATGGTTTGCTTGTCACTGTAATCGAGGACGTTATACTATGCCTGTTTGCTTGATTTAAGCAGGCAATTTCTCGCTGCGGGCGTGGCGGAATTGGCAGACGCGCAGGATTCAGGTTCCTGTGGGGGTTACCCCGTGGAGGTTCGACTCCTCTCGCCCGCACTACAAGGCTGAAATCCCGATGGATTTCAGCCTTTTTCTTGCGCGGTGCGGGCTTTTCCTATCCGCCGATTCCCCGATTGACCAGAGAAACAGCATTCTGGCCCCTTGGTTTGCGCCAAAAAAAAGGCCGATTCCGACTACCGGAACCGGCCTGTTGGGCCTGAAAGACATAGTCTCGTCAGTTACTGGTGAAGCGGTAAATGCCTCTTCCGCTGGCCGATTCGACACTGAAGTATACTTCACCATCTTCGTCTTCACCGAATGTCAGAACAGGCATTTTGTCGGACGCGATGGAGTAATTCTTGCGAACTTTTCCGCCCGCCACATCATAATCCAGGGCCCAGATCTTGCCGGTGACGAAGTCGGCATACAGGAACTTACCGACCAGTTCAGGGACCAGTTTGCCGCGGTAGACAAATCCGCTGGTGATCGATTTTCCGACTCCATGATCGTATTCCCAAATCGGTCCGACGGCATCGGCGGCCAATTGGGGATCCCGGTTACCGAAGGGATGCATCCCTTCCCAGCGATTCCAGCCGTAATTTTTACCGGCTTGCACGAGGTTGATTTCCTCCCACAGATTCTGTCCTACATCGCCAACCCAGAGATCGCCAGTGAGACGATCAAACGAAATCCTCCAGATATTGCGGAAGCCGTACGCGTAAATCTCGGGCAATGCCCCTTTCTTGTTGACGAAAGGGTTGTCGGCGGGTATGCCGTACGGTTTGTCGCCACTCGTTTTATTGACATCGATGCGCAACAGCGCCCCCAGGGCCGTCCCCAGATTCTGGCCGTTGTCCATCGGGTCGTCGGCACTGCCACCATCTCCCATGCCTATATACAAATAGCCATCTGGTCCAAAGGCGATGGTCCCCCCGTTGTGGTTGCTGAAGGGTTGTTGCAAGGTCCACACCACTTTTTCGGATTTCAAATCGGCCTGATTGGGGTCGTTCGCGGACACATTGAACTGCGACACCACGGACAGATGGGGATCGGACAGTGCGGTGTAATACACATAGAACTTTCCGTTCCGGGCGTATTCGGGGTGAAAGGCGAGGCCCAGAAAACCTTCCTCGTTGGCTTTCTTGTAGGGGGCAACCCGATCCTTCATGTCTGCAAAGAGGATGGATTTCTTCGATTTGGCCCCCTCGGGCAGAATGTGAATCTGGCCACTCTGGGTCGCCACAAAAATTCGACCGGATCCATCGCCCGCGTGGGTCATTACGATGGGGCGCATCGGCACGACTTTGCCGGCTTCATCCACGGGGTCCCATTGATCCCACTCCAGTCCAGGAAACGCCTCGACGGCTTTCACGGCCAAGGGAGCATGGCTGGGGTCGGGCACGCTGCCATCTTCGGGCAATACGCGAATCTTGATGTTGCGAAAGGCCACCAGATCGCCGTGATCCTGCAGGCAAATGTGGCCCTTGGTCGGCTTGCCAAACAGTTCGTATTTAACGAACTTGCTGGCGGCTACCTTTTCATTCCATTCGTCACTCCCTTTTTTGAAGCGATAGTAACTGACGCCGTTCATCATCACTTCGCTTTGTACGGGGGTCAAACGGAGATAGACCTGGTTCCATTCGCCGGCAGCCCGGCAGGCATCCAGCACTCCCTTGGATTCAATGCCCGCTTCTTTTTCGGCCGCTGTCACCCAGGCTGGGCGTGTGGGCTGGTAAAGCTGGTAGAGCCAGCCGGCTTTTTGCGGATCGTGCCCCTGAACATTGTCATTGATCTGGATCTCGGGCCCTGTCTGCCAGGGGGCGGCGGCCTCCTCCGTCACGTGGAACATGATGCCACTATTCCCCGCGGGGGAAATTTTGAATTCAATCGACAATTCGTAACTGTCGTATTGTTCCTTGGTGATAATATCGCCCGCTCCCTTGTCGGCACGGACGAGTTCGCCGTTTTGCACTTTCCAGCCGTTGCTAATGGTTTCTTTTTTATAGTTTCGCCACCCGTCGGTCGACTGGCCGTCGAACAGCAACTTCCAGCCGGCCAGTTTTTCTGCTTCGGTCAAGGTATTGGGCTGCGCCTGAGTTGCGGAGGTGCCGCAAATCAGTAAAGCCAGGGAAAGCCAAATGTTCGAGAATTTCATGTAAGCCCCTTAATCTGCGATGTTCTTCGTGAAGAGCTTGCGGCGGAAGCGGATGTGCATTTCTGTCACCGCTCCCCGCCACAGGCTGGCCGGGGAAATCATATCCAGATTTTGATACGAATGCTACAATTGCCCCACCGTGGGCCTCCCTCCCGTTCGAGTTCCTCCATGAAACAAGAAACATAGGACGAAATGGCTGTCGTTGGAATTATTCCCGCTCGTCTCGCCTCGACCCGGCTGCCAGGAAAACTGCTCTTGCAGGAGACCGGTAAACCGCTGATTCAGCATACCTGGGAAGCGGCGATCGCTTGCAGCACGTTGGATGACGTATTGATTGCCACGGATAGCCTGGAAATCGCGGGGGCAGCCGAAGACTTTGGTGCACGCGTTGTGATGACGGGCGACTGCGCAAATGGAACGGAGAGAGCGGCACAAGCCCTCCAGAACTTCCCAGGCCACTGCGACATCGTGGTGAATATTCAGGGGGACGAACCCGAAATCGACCCCCGTTCCATCGAACTGTGTGTCGGCTCCCTGCAAGCCAACGCCGATTGCGAAATGGCTACGCTGGCCAATCCGATTTCCAGTTACGAACAGTTGATATCTCCCGCGTGCGTGAAGGTTGTGCTGGCTGCCAACGGTCGCGCGCTGTATTTCAGTCGTGCCCCGATTCCCCATTCGAGGGACATATCGGCTAACGACTGGCTGGCTGCCCCTTCCCAATATCAGGCCACTCCCTGGCTGCAGCATATCGGTTTGTATGCCTATCGCCGGGAATTCCTGCAGGTTTTCGTCCAACTTCCTCCCGCCCCGCTGGAAATCATTGAACAGTTGGAACAGTTGCGTGCCTTGCAGGCGGGGGCCGGTATTCATGTCACCGTGGTCACCCATCGATCAGCAGGGATTGATACGCCCGAGGATTACAGGGAATTCGTCGAGCGATTCCGGAAAACCGCGAGCGGGGCGACAAATTGATCAATCCGGCTACTGGTTTCAGGCGCGCAAAAACCTTAACATAATCCTCGTGTCGGTACGCAGGGTCGGCCGGTTCTGGTAGGACGGGCTGGCTCTCGAATTGGGCTTTGGGCACCTGCATTTCCACGGATGATGAAAATTTTATGACGAAACACATTTTTGTGACGGGAGGAGTGGTCAGTTCCCTGGGAAAAGGGCTGACGTCCGCATCCATCGGAATGCTGCTCGAACGTCGCGGACTCAAGGTCCGCATGCAGAAGCTGGACCCTTATCTCAATGTCGATCCGGGCACCATGAGCCCCTATCAGCATGGCGAAGTTTATGTCTTGAACGATGGTTCGGAAACAGACCTCGACCTGGGGCATTACGAGAGGTTCACGAACTGCCCGCTCTCGCGGAAATCGAATTTTACGACCGGACAGATTTATCGCTCCGTGATCGACAAGGAACGCCGAGGCGAGTATCTCGGTGCCACAGTGCAGGTGATTCCCCATATCACGGATGAAATCAAGGAAGCCATCTATTCTCTGGCCGATCCGGAAGTGGATGTCGTCATCACCGAACTGGGGGGGACGGTCGGCGATATTGAAGGCCTGCCTTTTCTCGAAGCCATTCGCCAGGTTCCACTGGATGTGGGCCGCGAGAATTGCCTGTTCATCCATCTGACACTCGTCCCCTACTTAAAGGCGGCAAAGGAACTGAAAACAAAGCCGACACAGCACAGTGTCGGTTTATTGCGGCAAATCGGGATTCAACCCGACATTCTGATTGTGCGAACGGAACGGGAACTGGGCCGGGAAAACGCAGAAAAAATTGCCTTGTTCTGCAATGTGGAAAAACGGGCCGTCATCGAGGAAGTGGATAAAACCCTGTCCATTTACGAAGTACCGCTGAGCCTGGCCGAAAATCGCCTCGATCGGCTCATCATTGAAAAACTGGGGCTGCAACACGGGCCGTTGGATATCGAGGACTGGAAGGCACTGTTGCAGAATATCCGCAATCCCGAGCACGAAGTGACCATTGCGGTTGTGGGGAAATACATCGAGCATCTCGATGCCTACAAATCGATTTATGAATCGCTGGATCATGCCGGGTATGGCTCGCGGACACGTGTGATTGTCAAGCGGGTTTCCGCCGATGAACTGGAAGAGCACGATCCCGAATTGTTGCTGCGTGGAGTGGACGGCATCCTCGTGCCCGGGGGCTTCGGCATGCGGGGCGTGGAGGGGAAAATCCTCGCAGCGCGATTTGCCCGGGAAAAACAGATCCCGTATTTTGGCATCTGCCTGGGCATGCAATGTGCCGTGATCGAATACGCCCGGAACGTGCTCGGCTTGCAGGATGCCAACAGTACAGAATTCGAGGCCAAAACGGGCAATCCCGTTATTTGTCTGCTTGAAGAGCAAAAGAAAATCACCTACAAGGGGGGAACGATGCGCCTGGGCGCGCAAACCTGCCATTTGACGGAAGGGTCTCACTCCCGCGAATTGTACGGGGCCAGCCAGTCCGAGGAACGGCATCGCCATCGCTACGAGTTCAATCCCGAGTACCGGGAACGCATCGAACAGGCCGGAATGCGAATTGCGGGCACAAGCCCCGACGGCAACCTGGTGGAAATTGTCGAAGTGGCCGATCATCCGTGGTACGTGGCCGTGCAGTTCCATCCGGAATTTCAGTCAAAACCACTTAAGCCTCATCCCTTGTTCGCCGGTTTCATCAACGCGTCATTGTCGAGGCACCAGGATCCGGTATCGATTTAACACACTCCCGACAATGCAGAATCCCAGGGCTGGGCCGTGCGGGATGCCGGGGCCTACCCAGAAAATTCGATCGATATGGGGGTGATAGGATGATCACAACCAGAATGAACGGCAGAGGCGTCCGAAAGCGTGGTCGTTCGGTGATGTCGCTGACTCTGGTTCGAAGTCTGTCCGCCAGCGTTTCCTGCGTGCGAGGAACATGTATGCCGCGGAGTATTTCCTAATCACGACGAAGACAGGTTGAACATGGATGCTGCACTCTCGCGTGACGACCTGGCGACGCTCTATCTGGATCAGCTTCCTTACGAACCGTATCCCGTACAAGAAGAAGCCTTGCTGACCTGGTTTACGTCGGACGAAGGGGTGCTGGTGTGTGCCCCCACCGGCACCGGGAAAACGCTGATTGCGGAAGCGGCCCTCTTCGAGGCGCTGCATACCCGTCAGGTGGCCTATTACACCACTCCCTTGATCGCTCTCACCGAACAGAAATTTACGGAAATCCAGGCAGCAGCTGTCCGTTGGGGGTTTTCGGCCAGCGATGTCGGACTCGTAACCGGAAACCGCAAAGTTAATCCCGATGCGCGGGTGCTGGTGGTCGTGGCGGAGATTCTGCTCAATCGCCTGCTCGACGCCGACCAGCATGATTTTTCCCGGACCTTCGCAGTCGTGATGGATGAATTTCACAGTTTCAACGATCCCGAACGGGGAGCGGTGTGGGAACTTTCGCTCGGCCTGTTGCCCCGGCATGTCCGCCTGATGCTGCTTTCCGCGACGATAGGCAACGCGGCCGAGTTTCTGATGTGGCTCCGCAACCAGCACGAGCGAAAGCTACGACTCGTCCAGAGCAACGAGCGTAAAATTCCGCTCACCTTTCGCTGGATTCCCGATCAGATGCTCGACGAACAACTGGAACTGATGTGCGAGGGAAACGAGGAACAGCGTCTCGTTCCCGCGCTGATTTTCTGCTTCAATCGTTCTGAATGCTGGACGATTGCCGAACAACTCAAGGGCAAAAAACTGGTTTCGAAGGAGCAGCAGCAGGAACTGGGGCGGCGTCTCGATCAGTACGAGTGGAATCGCGGCGCGGGAACCAAGCTGAAGCCGATACTCATGCGGGGGGTAGGGGTGCATCATGCGGGCATCCTGCCTCGTTATCGCCGGATTGTCGAAGAGTTGTTTCAGCAAAAGCTGCTCTCCGTCTGCCTTTGTACCGAAACCCTGGCGGCAGGCATCAATCTCCCCGCACGCTCTGTCGTGCTCAAATCCCTGTTGAAGGGACCACCGGGAAAAATGAAGCTGATCGACCCCAGTGCGGCTCATCAGATGTTTGGCAGGGCAGGGCGGCCCCAGTTTGACTCCGTCGGCTACGTCTTCGCCTTGCCCGACGAGGACGACGTGAAAATTCTCCGCTTTAAGGAGCGTTACGATCAAATTCCGGAAGACACCAAGGATCCGCAATTGATCAAGGCCAAGAAGCAACTTAAGAAAAAGATGCCCACCCGCAACAGCAAGCGGCAATACTGGAATGAAGAACAATTTGAAAAGCTGCGTAAGGCTCCGCCCGCGAATCTGGCCAGTCGCGGGCACCTCCCCTGGCGGATGCTGGCCTGGCTGTTGAAACACTTTCACGAAGTGGTGCAACTCCGCCTGTTTGTTTCCCGCCGCATGCTCGATCCCAAGCAAAAGGAACTCGCCGAGCAACACCTCTACCGCATGTTGCAAACACTCTGGGCGGGCGGTTTCATCGAACTCCTGCCGGAACCGCCCCCCCTGGAAGACCGGACGGAATCCCTCCCCGCCGCGAAAACCGAAACGTGTTCAACCGAGGACGAACCTGCGGAGTTTGGTGGCGGCATACTCGGCTCGCTCATCCAGGAAGCCCTGCAACCGGCCGGGGCCTCCCTTCTGGAAAGCAGCCCGGCCACCCGCGCCCGGACCGACAAATTATCTCAGGCAGAGCCCTATGTTCCGCGCGAGGCCATTCCCACCGAGAAGCTCGATTTACTGCTCAATTTTCGTGGCGTGAATCCTGTCTATGCCTGTTTTCTCCTCGAACACCTTGGCCAGGCGGACGAAGCCGAACAACTTCAAATCCTCGAAAGTACTCTGGAAGTTCCCGGTTCGGTGGCACGCGATGTCCGGATCCCTTTCGATTATCTCGTCTCGGGCCATCTTGCACGCACCACCCTCGACAGGGAATTGATTGCCCGCGGACTACTCCCTTCTCATCGTATCTGGACCGAAGTCCCCGCGGATCCGTTCGAGAACCCCTTTGAGGATTTTCCCCCGCCCGTGGCCGAAAAAATGCGCATGCTGTTTCAGTCTGAATATCCCGGCGTCCACAGCCTGCCGATGATGCCGGTTTGGATTGCGGCGGACCTGTTGAAATTCAATGGGGATTTCGACAAATATATTTCCGGGCGGGATTTGTCCAAGCAGGAAGGAATCATCTTTCGACATCTGCTGCGTTTCGTTCTGCTGCTGCAGGAGTTTCTTCCCTTCTGTCCGGTCGGGATCTCCGAGAGTGACTGGCAAACGCGGCTGCTGTTCTGGATCGACACCATCAGCAAAGGGTGCCGAGCGGTCGATCCCGTCAGTACCGACGAAATGTTGGCAGAGGGGCTTTCCGACTGACGTTCGCCTCCGAATTATGAAACAGCCACGAGCTGTCGAATCACGCACATTCTTTAAGGAACAACCCGTTTGGACGCCGAGGCCTGGAATCTACCGGAATTGACCGCGTTTCGCACGGGCAGGGGACTGATTCGTATCCCCTGCGAACAGGATGTTCCGTTCACGCAGCGCGTGCGGGCAATCGTCGATACCAGGGAATTCCAGCGTCTGCAGCACATCAGTCAGTTGGGGTTGGTCCGTCGCGTCTATCCAGGCGCAACGCACACCCGCTTCGAACATGCCCTGGGGGTGTATCACAACGCGGTGCGTTATCTGCTGCAACTCGGCCGCGACGAACGCTTCACTGCCGCATGCGAACAACCGGATGCCGAACTCTTTCTGGTGGCCGCGCTGCTGCACGATCTGGGACATTGGCCGTTTTGTCATCCCATCGAAGACATGGCCCTGGACCGTATTCCCGATCACGAAGAATTCGCCAGGGAATTTCTGCTGGGAGACACGGAGCTGAATCGAGTGATTCGCACGGTCTGGCATCTCGATCCGTTGGATGTCTGCGATATTCTTGTTCCCCAAAAGCAGGAACCGAAACGAAAACTGCTGCGTTCGATTCTCTCTGGTCCCATCGACATCGATAAAATGGATTACCTGGATCGCGACAGCCTTCACTGTGGCGTGCCGTACGGCCGAAACTTCGACCGCAATCGGCTCATCAGTTCGCTGACCATCAACCGGGCCGGCGATGGGTTGGCCATTACCTCCAAGGGAAAGACCGCTGCGGAATTGATGGTTTTCGCGCGGTACGTCATGTTCAGTGAGGTGTATTGGCATCATGCGGTTCGCAGCGCCACCACCATGTTCGCGCGGGGGTTTTTCGAACTGCGCGAGCATTTAGATCTCGCGGCGTTTTTCCGCGAACGAGAAACCAGTTCCATCGAACAGCTCCGCAAAACGTCCCGGGGCACTCAAGCCGAAGCCCTGGTGGAAGGTGTCTTTGGCGATCATCGAGGCCTGTTCAAACGCGTGGCGGAATATTCAGCCGTCGATCATCCCGAAATATATAACAGGCTCGCATATCGGAAGTATCAGGAACTGGTCGGATTGATGAATCGACTCCAGGCCGAGATGCAATCCGATACCCGCAGAACAGAGGATTCAATTCAAATTTTGATTGATGCCCCCCCTCCACGCAGGGAAGTCGAATTCAAGGTGGATGTCTATTTCCCCAAGGAAGAGCGTTACCGGTCTCTCACCAGTGTCTCTCCCGTCGTGGAAGCCCTGGCCCGCCGACAATTCGACGACTACGTGAAAAAGGTACGTATCTTCGCTGCCCCCTCCATCGCGGCGCGCTTGGCCCACTGCGATCTGGATCGACGCATCCTGGAAATTACAAGCTAACTCAAACTGCGACCAATTTCATATAGATTGGTCATCCATCATTTCCACAACGTTGCCGCAGGGATCGGATGTGTAGACGGAACGAGTTCCGTCTCGATGCGTCTTCAAGCTGCCGTACCGTTCCGCGTTGGGCATCGCGAACCCGATGTGCGGCGGATGCTGCTCGGGAACAACCAATGCCATCTGGAGATTCGCGAATTGCAACATTGCCCACGTATCATCCTGATAAACGATCCCACAACGGAATTGTTCGCGATACCAAGCGACCGCTTCCGCAATATTCTCGACGGAAATCGCGACATGATGAACCGTGTCGAAGGCTTGCAGTTGAACCGGGGGCTGGCTCATCGTTTCTGGCATATTCATGGCGGCACTCCTTGTTTAGATCACGGGAACTCGGCGAGATATCTCCATTATACCTCTTCGACAGCCGTGTGGGGCAAACAAGCCATTTTATAAAACAAGCCGGCTTCCTCACACTCACGAATGAACTCCTGAGGCATTTTGGCTTCGGTTTCGTCGTCCCACTCAATGATGTACTGGAGGTTTTCGGCACGCCCCTTGACCTCCACGATCAGGCCCGTCCAGGAATCCGCATTCACCGGAGGAACCTCGGGAATGGTAACTCCGGATTTGATGCGAACCTTGGCACCGTTAGCCAGTTTAGTACGTTTTGCCGGCATAATTTCGCGGATCTTCCACTTACGAATTGAATCGGACTGGAAACGCCAGACAACTTACGGATTCCACGGCAAGCAATGCCGCAACCGGTCGTTTCCCCATGTACGGTAACCGTCCAAAAACCGCCGACGGAATGCCGCCACCCTCTATCCTTCCCTGGTTATTCCCAAAACCTGCCACCGGCTCGATACGCTTGCCATGGGCCCGAATTTCAGGCTCACCTGCTCCCATAATTCAAAGGTCTGGAGATGGTCCCAGCCCCTCGGAGAACAGGCATTGCGAATACCATTCTCCGAGGGAAGGGGCTGGCTCGATTGATCTCCGTTCCTTGGAGCGACACGGTGGCTGCCTCACGCTTCGTTACGGCAGCAAATCCTTGACGGCATCGCGTTCTTCTCGCAGTTCCTGCAACGTTGCCGCGATTTTGGATTTTGCAAACTCGTTGTGCTCAATCCCCTTGTCGATTTTCCAATTAGTCCCATCGCTGATCAAGGGATAACCAAAGATCAATCCTTCGTCCACGCCATAACTGCCATCACTGCAGACTGCCGCGCTGAAGCAGTCTCCCATGGCCGTGGGGCGTATAATACTTTTAACCGTATCCAGCGCCGCATTCGCCGCCGAGGCCGCACTCGAAGCGCCTCGTGCCTGAATAACCGCCGCCCCCCGTTTCTGAACGGTTTCGATGAACGGACCTTGCAGCCAGGCATGATCGCTAATGACATCCGTCACGGGCTTGGCATCGATCCGCGCTTGGTAAAAGTCGGGATACTGCGTTGCCGAGTGATTCCCCCAGATCGCCACGTTGGTGATGGCGGAAACCGGGCGACCGGCCTTGTGAGCCAGTTGTGAGGCCGCTCGATTCTGGTCGAGCCGAGTCATTGCAAAAAACCGATCCCGTGGCACGTCCGGCGCATTGGCCATGGCGATCAGGCAGTTGGTGTTGCAGGGATTTCCGACCACAACCACCCGCACGTCCTTGGCGGCCGATGCCTGAATCGCTTTCCCGGTACTTGTGAAAATTGGGCCGTTCACGCGTACCAGGTCGCCTCGTTCCATCCCAGCCTTGCGTGGCACGCTGCCAATACACAAAACCCAGTTACAATCCGCGAAGGCCTTCACCAGATCGTCGCTGCTTTGCTTGGTGATCCCCACCAGCGTGGGAAAGGCACAGTCATCGAGTTCCATCTCGACCCCATCCAAGGCGCCCATCGCTTGTGGCAATTCCACCAGATTCAGAATGACGGGTTGATCGGGGCCAAACACTTCTCCGCTCGCCAGCCGAAAAATCGTTGCATATCCAATTTGCCCGGCAGCTCCTGTTACTGCCACTCGTACGGGGGCCTTCATGTTACGCTACTCCCAGTTGATGTATCCACAAAATCGCGCCTGCTTCGTCACCGTCGCGAGAAAGGCCTGTATGGCGTTCCTCTTATGTTGTATCGATTCGTCGTCGGAGTCTCAACTTTAGGCGAACAGGTTTTTCCTCGAACAATGCCATGCCTTTCGATTCTGGCTGCGGGATTCCCACACCCGGCACGCTGTAAAATTTCGACCGGCCACGCCTTGTCCACACTGGCATTTCCACCAATTTCTGCTATTCTCAACCAGAACAGCAGCACCTATAGCTCAATTGGATAGAGCATCGGTCTTCGGAACCGAAGGTTGTAGGTTCGAATCCTACTGGGTGCAATTATCTAACGCCATGGCCTGTAGTGGGTTGCGGCGTTTTTTGTTGGTTGGGGGTCGGCTGATTTTCACCTCTGTCTGCAGATTGTATGTAAATCTGATTTCTGTCTGCGTTGAGTGCGTTCCAGATTACGGCCCTGGCATCGTCGGATCGCTGGCCGACCTTGAAATTCAGAGTCGTCTTGATATCGGAATGCCTCATCAGCAGTTGCAGGTCATGGTCGGGTATCCGCCGGGTCCCCCGATTCCCGAAGGCCCGCCGCAGACTCGCCCCCATCCCTGGGAAAGTCCACTTGTTCGTTAGACACAGCCCAACCTACACCACTTTGTGGGCCAAACTTGCTCACCTGCGCAGATAACGTCCCCAAAACACAAAACCGCCGGACCCGCATGTCCGGTGGTGTGGAGAGGGTCATCCGCGAAGATGGCCCTTACCCGATTTATGCGATGCGGCAGATGGAGTGCTTCCGCCTGAGAGTCAAGGACAACGATTTCGGTCGTCGGCAAATTGTGATTCAGCAGGGAAGGGGGGGAAGGATCGCGCGGTTCGGACTGGTCGATCCCCATGCAATCGCGGAGGAGTTGGTCGAAGTGGATCGCCAGCGCCATCAATTTCGTAATCCAGGGGAGACGGGCTGTAACAAAATCTGCTATCATCCGCAGCATGGGTCAGGATTGATGCACCTGTCGAAGGCTCAATTCGATTGTTACGTTGCTTCCCCCTTCCTTGTTGGAAAATGATTTCATGTTGCACGCACTCAAAAACAACCTGATGGCGATTCCGTTGGCTCTTGGCCTGGCCTTGTTTGCAGACTCCGAATCCAGCGCTCAAGCTGGCACACCATTGCTGGATCGTGAGCTGTTTTTCGGCAACCCGCAGATTTCTGGCGGTCAGCTGAGTCCTGACGGAAAATTCATTTCATTCATGAAGCCGTATCAGGGCATTATGAACGTCTGGGTCAAAGAGTTTGCGGAGCCTTTTGACAAAGCTCGCCCACTGACCGACAGCAAGCGGCCTTTGTACGGATACACTTGGACGGAAGATGGCAAGTACATCCTTTTCGTGAAGGATTCGGACGGGGACGAGAACATCAATCTGTTTGCCGTCGATCCGGCTGCGAAACCCGAGGCAGGAAAAGAGACACCCGAGTCGCGAAATCTGACGCCGATGAAAGATGTCACCGCTCGGATCATGCACGCCAGTCAGAAGAATCCCGACTTGCTGTGGGTGGGACTCAACGATCGCGACAAGGCGTGGCACGACCTGTATCGGCTCCAGATTTCTACGGGCGAATTGACCCTGGTGTATCAGAACGAGGATCGCATCACCGGTTATGAGTTCGACTGGGATGATAACCTGCGGCTGTTGAGTCGCACGGACCCGGCCGGCAACGAGACGCTGTTGCGGAAAGACGGCGACACACTGGTGCCCATCTACGAGACCTCAGTGACCGAGAGTGCAGGAGTTCATGGTTGGGATTCCAAGAATGAAAACTTCTACCTGGTCACCAACAAGGGCGACCTGGATCTGAAGACTCTGTACAAGATGAATCCAGAAACCAAAGCCCTGACGCTTCAGGAAAGCGATCCGGAGAATCGCGTCGATTTTGGCGGTCTGCGCATGGACCGGAATACTCGCGAGATCATTTCGACATCCTATACCGAGGATAAAACTCGATACTACTGGCGAGATAAAACCTGGGAAGCCAATTACAAGTTTCTGCAACAGCAATTCCCCGGTCGAGAAATTGCATTCCAAAGTTCAACCAATGACTACACCAAGTTCTTAATTGCCGTGCACGGCGACAAGTATGCAGCCGAGGCCTGGTACTTCGATGCGCAACAACGCGAGTTGATCCATCAATACACGCCTCGACCGGAACTGAAAGAAGTCGAACAGCACCTGGCACCGATGATCCCCATCCGGTATTCCAGCAGTGACGGCCTGGAGATTCCCGGCTACCTGACCCTGCCCCCGGGAGTGGAAGGGCAGAATCTGCCAGTTGTGGTCCTGGTTCATGGCGGTCCTAAAGGTCCTCGGGATTCCTGGGGCTTCGATGCTCTGGCTCAATTTCTGGCTAATCGAGGCTACGCGGTGCTTCAACCGAATTTTCGCGCCAGCGGCGGATACGGCAAAAAGTTTCTCAATGCCGGTGACCTGCAGTGGGGCAAGTTGATGCAGGATGACATCACTTGGGGGGTGAAATATCTGATCGAAAAAGGGATCGCAGACAAGAATCGCGTGGCCATCATGGGCGGAAGCTACGGAGGGTACGCCACCCTGGCGGGTCTGGCCTATACCCCCGAACTCTATGCCTGCGGCGTCGATATCGTCGGCCCGAGCAATATCTTCACGCTGCTCGATTCAATCCCCCCTTATTGGGAAGCCGGACGAGCCTTTCTGTATGGCATGGTCGGAGACCCGAACACGGAAGAAGGGCAGAAGCGAATTCGCGAAGCAAGCCCTCTCTTCAGTGCTGACAAAATCTCGAAGCCACTACTGATTGTGCAGGGTGCCAATGACCCCCGAGTGAAACAGGCCGAAGCCGATCAGATCGTGATCGCGCTGCGGGATCGTGGGCACAAAGTCAGCTACCTGCTGGCGGACGACGAAGGACACGGCTTTGCGAAACCCGTGAACCGGATGGCCATGTACGCCGAAATCGAAGCCTTCCTGGCCGACCAGATTGGTGGTCGTTATCAAAAAGAAATGCCCGATGACGTCGCCACGCGGCTGGAAGAACTGCGAGTAAACGTGAATAAAGTCACCTACGAAGCGGCTAAAGAACAATAATTAGTCAACGAAATTGTTTGATAGACAGCGACTGAGACTGAAACGGAATTGTGGTTTACTCGATTCAACCGGAGCGTGAGAATTGGTGGGCTGATCGGCCGGCAAGTGCGGCCAACTAGCTCAGTTAGCCGCTGCTCAGAACGCCTTTCATTTACTTGTCCGATCGCTTCTTCGAGTCATTTGCGTGAGTTTGCCGTGTGTCGCTTCCCGTTACTTGACCGATGAACTTCGTCTGGTGGTGAACCAGGAGAAGAGCCGCGTGGTGGCGAGGAAAGAGTTCGAGTTTCTCGACTTTGCATTCGTGAAATCCCAGGCCACGATCAACGTCGCGGGGCAGTGCCTGAAGCGGTTCAAGCATCGCATCCGCGAGATCACCGGCCGCAGCCGAGGGATTTCGATGGAACATCGTTTCATCGAGTTGCGAAGTTACGTTCGCGGCTAGATGAGATACTTCGGTCTGGCGTCGCAGTTGAAGCTGTTGGACAAACTCGATGAGTGGCTTGGTCGTCGCATCCGAATCTGTTTCTGGAAGTGGTGGCGTCGACCGAAACGTCGGCGCGAGATGCTCATGCGGCTCGGCGTGCCGCGACGCCAGGCAATCCGCCGCGCCCGCTGCCGCAAGATCTGCTGGTATAAGTCCAAAACCATTGCCAGTGGCTTGTGGCTGACGAATGCGTGGCTCGCTGAACAAGGACTGCTCAGCCTGAAGACGTTGTGGGCCAAGCTTGCACACCTTCGTTGAACCGTCCCCAAACCACATAACCGCCGGATCCGCATATCCGGTGGTGTGGGACGGGGCATCCGCAAGGATGGTAGCCGATTTATTTTGAATTTCGTCGCAACGAGTCGCAACCTGCTTACAGTTTCGTACGATGAAGTTTGTGAACACGAGTCATTTAATGGGGACGACCAGGCATCAATGGACGTCACGGTAACGGAGCACCATCTGAGTGCTTGTGATGAGGACCATGGACATTATTCCGAGAACAAAAGCACCTGAAGACAAGGCAAGTCGTTCGCCTTCTGGAAAATACTCTTCCGCCATATCGGGATTGCTTGGTGGTTCAGTCTCATCGTCACCGGAGTCAGGCTCGAAGCTCTGCGCTATCTGAGGCATTTCGGGACGCAAAGGACGGTTTGCAATCTCGTTGAGCAGCATTGATTCAAATCCCCAGCGCGATGGTATCACTTGCGCGCATGACCTCATCAATCCGTTCATATTGTGAACAGGTTGCATGAGACCTCCCAGGATGACCATTGGTAACAGCATGATGGGGAGGAGTGCAATCGCAACCTCGCTCGTCTTGGCGATAGAGGAAAGCAGCAACCCTAACGATATGCCGACAATCGAAACCAGCGACAACAGTAAAAAGGCAACGACCATGTTGCCTTCCAGCTTGCAGCCCTGGTAGACGATGAGCACAAGTGTGCCGCACTGTATGAGACACAACGCTGCCAGTACGGTAAGTTTAGACAGCACGTAGGAGGGAATCCTCAGATTCACCATCCGTTCTCGATGATATATCGCCCATTCGCCCACGATTTCGCGAACGGCGTTGGAGCAGCCGAACCACAGCGCTGAGAGTCCCATCAAAAATACAGTGATCGGCAATCGCTGAGCTACGGAAGCCCACGTGCTGTCGGTGATTTCCTGCGATACGTCCTCGCCAAAGACCATAACGATCAGTAACGCGACAATCGGCGCCTGGGAGAGAAGAATTGCAGTGTTCCATGTGTCCTTGAGTTTGATTGTGATGTACCTGCGGACGAGCGTCATCCACTGGCGCATTCCGGGCACGTGAGGTACTTCCTGGAAGGTATGTCGGCCTTCGAGCGGCGGAGCGGTTTTTCCTGCACGATCGACAACAAAACTCGATCCGTACGGGGATGCCCGATACGACTTGACCCAATGCGCGGTGGGCTGTTTATCGAATCCCCGCAGAACTTCATCGGGAGGAGGGTCGATACCGGGCTTATGTCCAGGGACTCCGTGCGGGTTAAAGAAAGTGACGGCATCGGGGTAGGCGGGACCGTAGTATACTAGTTGTCCCGGTTCGGGAGAATTTCTGTCCTTCCCCACGAGCACTAGATTGTCCATCAAACGGTAGGCTTCCAAGCTCGGCTGATGGATTGTGAGCAGAATGGCTTTGCCGGAGTCTGCGAGTGAACGCAATACCTTCATTACCATCAACGCATCTTCCGAAGACAGCCCCGATGTCGGTTCGTCCAGAAACAGGACGGAAGGATCGGTCAGCAATTCCATCGCCAGATTCACACGTTTGCGTTGTCCTCCACTGATTCCTTTGCGCTCCGGAGATCCGATCAACACATGTTCGGTTCCTTCCAAACCGAGTTGTTTAACGACGCGGGCGATGCGGCTTTGAATTTCCGATTCCGTCGTGTCCGGGGGGAGTCGGAGTTTGGCGGTGAAATACAACGCCTGTCCCACCGTAAGGTCACGATGGATGATATCATCCTGCGGCACATATCCCAGATGATGAGCAAACTGACCATAGCACTTATACAGGTCCTGTCCATTGAACAACACCTGACCGGACGTTGGGCGCACATAGCCGTTCAGCGCGTTCATGAACGTAGTTTTTCCAGCACCGCTGGGACCCATCAATCCCACAAACTCGGAGGGATAGATCGTGAGCGAAATATCATCGAGTAATCTTTTTCCGGAAACTTCAATAACCACGCCTCTGGCTTCGATCGTAACGTTGCCCCTGTAGTCTCGCTTTTGCAACGTGCCGTAGTCGGTCAACTGAAACGTATACGAACCGAGTCCGATCGTATCGCCCGGTTTAATCGGAGTCGCGATGAGGATTCTCTGGCCGTTGACGTACGTGCCGTTGGCCGAACCGAGATCCTGGACCATCAGCGAGCCTGCATTCCGGAAAATTCTCGCATGGCGGTGCGAGATCATGGGGTAGTCCAACACCTGTTGGCAGGTGGGGTTTCGACCAAACACCATTTCCTCGCCGGTGAACCCGAATTCCGTCTGCATCTGTGAACCAATATGAACGCCGCTCGTTACGAGTCTACTGGCGGGCACTCGCATTGATCCGAAGTACACAATGTCCGACAGATTTAACGGGGAATGCGTGATGCGGTTGTGACGCGAGTTGATGTAAGTCCCATTCGAAGAGCCTAAGTCATCCAGCATCACTTGCGTGCCATTCACGGTGAGCAGGGCATGATGTGCGGAGACCATCGGGAACGGAAACACAATGTCGTTCGATGCATCGCGGCCGATAGTGATGACGCGCGGACCGTCTGATGACGTACCCGCATCACTTTGGGGCATCATGGGAGGCGCGATTGAACACGGCAAGGCTGAACCCGTCCGTGGTGAATTCGGAGCAACCCGTCCCTGCATGCCTGGAGATGGATTCGACCCCGAGACGACTGTCTCTGGCCATGGCATCGGGACATTCGATCCAAGTAGAATCTGGTCGTTGGGGGAGACTGGAGTACGCATCCGAATGTTCGTCCCATTGACATAGGTTCCATTGGTCGATTGCAGATCATCGAGATAGAACTGACCGCCAATTTTGACCAGCCGACAGTGCCTTCCGGACACCGTCTTCCGGGCAACAACAATATCGCACTCGGTCGCACTACCGATGACCCAGATTTGTGGTGCATTCATGTGAAATCAATTTCTGCCCAGCCATGCCAGTGAAACTCTGTCATTCGCGGTCAATTCAATGGTCGAACCAAGAACCGCTGTTCGCTGATGCGGAATTCAGCGTTCTGTTCTAATGGCATTTCACTTACACGAAGCCAAATTCCATTCAGGGAATTGTGATTTTCAATCCGCCAGCCTCCCCCTTCCGTTTTCACGACCCGGGCATGGACGTTACTCACGAAAGGATCGCCCGTGACAACCAGGTCGGCCTGTTGGGGATCACAACCGATGATGTGTTTTGATCTGGTGAAAGCAAGCCGATGACCTTCAACTCCTCCCGGAGTAATCTCCACCAGGCCGGGCCCAGAATCTTTCGTTGTTGCCGGAGTTGCTCGCTGACTCTGCCAACTGATGGTCGCAAGGGGAGTGTCGTCTTCGTGGGGCTTCGCTGCATCCGGCGGAGAGGGGTTCTCTTGACCCATGTCAAAGACGACGCGTCGGTTTCCCAGCAGCAGTTCCTGGCCAGGTCGAAGAACCACCTTGGACACACGTACGAATGTGCCGTTTGTGCTATTGAGATCCACCAGCACATAGCGATAACCGTTGCCATGCGTCCGCCTGACTAATTCAGCATGGATGCTCGAGAGCCCGTCGTCGAAACTCAGAACCAAGTCTCCTTCTGACCGTCCAATGACAAATCGTCGCTCGCGAACGCGAAACCACTCTCCCTCGTCGCGAGACCCGGGATCAAGGAGACAGAGCTTCAACATCGGCGGGCAGTTCACTGGACGAAAAGGGACGGCGCGATCCGATACGGGTCTGTCTGTCTTCGATTGCTGCGACGGTCTGGGAATGGGTTTGCGTGCCGCGGCTTCTGCTGGCGCGGGGCCAGCAGGAGTCCGTTCGATAAGTGTCCGTGCAATGGGCGCTGGTCGCTCGATCAGGGTTTGGCCAGAGCGGGTTTCCGAAGAGGGCGGAGGAGGGACGGTGTCGAGATCAGCCTGACACGAGGGGCAGATCGACACTGTTTTCATCAACGGAAGATCACAATATGGACATTTCTGCACATTAATCTCCCTGGATTTCTAGTACGAATAGGTTCGAGATGATGGGTTCATTGAAACTATCCCGAATTCGACTGGCCAACCTTCAAAAAATTAGTTTCCAAACCGAAGTTTGCAGTTTCTCATCCTGTACTGTATCATACCTGTACAAGTTCTAGTGTTGAAAGTGTGAGTGCCTTTTGTCTCGCCAGAGGATCACGGTTGACTGCGGAGAGCCTCGGATCCGTGACTATTTTTTTCGAGCAGTTGCGTCAGGGGGATCAGGACGCTGCTGAGCGGTTGTGGGAATGTTGTGCGCCGAGAATTCTGGCAGTCGCCCGCCAGACTCTGGCTCATCGTGCTCAACGGATTTCCGATCATGACGACGTCGCCCAGAGTGTTTTTGTGAGTCTCTGGACACAGGCTACAAAAGGGAACTTCAGCGAAGACTTTCATCGCGAGAACCTGTGGCGTTTATTGACCACGATGACAGTCCGGCGGGCACTCAAACATCAGGCTCGCGAACTGACGCAAAAACGAGGAGGGGGACGAGTCCAGGTTGAATCCTCAGTGGCCCCCACGGGAGCAGTTCCGTTCCGACTGGATCAGGCCCTGGCTCAGATTTCGAGCCAAGAATTCGATGCAAACTGTGAGGAGCAATTGCTCCGGCTGGACGAGGACTTGCGTGCGATCGCTGTCCTTAAACTGATGAGTCACACTCAGGACGAGATCGCCGCGGCCATGAATTGCAGTATCAGTACCGTGGAGCGGAAGTTACGTCTCATTCGCAAGCTCTGGTGCGATGCCGACTCCGACTGACCTTCGGCATCGATGAGGCCTGCGTTTACGTTTCTGGAATTATGTGAAGGGAATCCTGCCCTGATCGGAACATTGGGATAGGTCTCCCAACTATCTCTTCAAAATAGATAGGAATTCAGAAATGACAGCAGACGGCCACTCGCTTCCGTTTTCCGCCGCGAGGCAGGTGGATCTGATCTGCGATCAGTTCGAAGAGGCACTTCAGGCCGGGAAAAATCCGCGCATCGAAGAGTTTATCCGCAACGCCGCCGGTCCCGAGCGTGCAAGCCTGCTGAGGGCATTGCTGGCTATCGAACTCGAATTGCTGGGTCGCGTCGGCAAAGCGCCAAGTCCGGCGGCATACCAGACTCGGTTTCCCGAGGACACGGCCATCATCGAACAGGTTTTCAGGGATTCCGCCAAGCGATCCGGAGCAGTCGACGAATCGTCGAAGACGCGCGTCGGAAACCTTCCAGAGACTCCACCATCGATTGTTGAGACTGTGTCCGTCGACAGTCCTTCCGCTGAATCCTCTCGCACGGGACACGTGAAGCGGACACCGTCCATTCAGCAGCCTGTTGAATTCTTTGGCAAGTTCACGGTGAAACGGGTTCTCGGCAAGGGAGGCTTCGGGATCGTGTACCATGCATACGATCCTCAACTTGAACGCGACGTTGCGATAAAGGTTCCCCATGCTTCCTCGTTGGGGACACAAGAACTTCGCGATCGTTTCCTCAGAGAGGCCCGCGCCACGGCCGCTTTGCGTCACGTCAACATCTGTCCGATCTTTGAGATCGGGGAAGTTGAAGGACAGCCCTTTATCGCGATGGCATTCATCGACGGACTCCCGCTTTCGTCTTTCATCAGTGTCAAAAAACCCCTTTCAGAAAAACAGATCGCGAGTATTGTCCGAAAAGTCGCACTGGGACTTGCAACTGCGCACCACGAGAACGTGATCCATCGCGACTTAAAACCCGACAACATCATGATTGACCGCAAGTCCAAGGAACCCGTGGTTATGGACTTCGGCCTGGCGCGCCGGGATGAGCCGAACGATGTGCAACTGACCCAGGAAGGTCAGATCATGGGCACGCCTGTCTACATGCCCCCCGAGCAGGCGAAGGGAGAAGTCGACAAAATTGGTCCACACTCAGACATCTACAGCCTGGGCGTCATCCTTTATGAGATGCTTAGTTGTCAACGCCCTTTTCAGGGAGGCATTGCTGAAGTGCTGGCGGCGATAGTTCGGGATCAACCAGTCCCGCCTTCGAAATATCGCCCCGGGCTCGATCCTGTATTGGAAGCAATTTGCCTCAAGGCAATGTCCAAGCAACCAAAGGATCGCTACCAGACAATGGCTGAATTCGCACAGGCGTTGACAGACTTCATGCGACGGGCCGGCAATACGGGGCCTAACCCGATCGTCGCGCCCGCGGAGGACACTTCCGATTCAGATATCTCCGCAGGCGGACTGACGGTTTTATTTGGACCATCCAAATCGCAGAACCCTGTAAAAAAGTCATTTGACAAGAAGAAACTGAAAACCCGGAAAGGTCTTTCGCCGCTTTGGAAAACAGCGATTGGATTGTCTACCGTTATGCTGCTGATTCTACTCAGCGTCATCCTGCTGCAAACAAAACATGGATATGTTCAGATCGAGATTCTCGACCCCTCCCTGCAAATCACCTTCGAGGGTGAGACGATCACAGCGGACAACGACGGCAAGTCCATCAAGGTTGCTCCCGGTCCGCAAAGTCTGTTCGTCACTTACGAGGGGTTGGAAGTCCCGGTTGAAAAATCGTTCGAACTCAAGCGAAAGGACACACTCGCCCTGCGGGTAACCCGCCTGGGAAATGAAGTACGTCTCCTGATGCCTGGAGACCCCACACCGGAATCGATCTCCGAACTTAAGATTCTCGGGATAGAACTTGTCCAGACCTTAAATTCCGATCCGAAAGTCGTCTGGGATCTCGCGTTCTCACCCGATGGCACCAGGCTTGCCGCGGCGAATGAGGGAACTTCGGTAAAAGTCTGGAACCCACAGGACGGTGCATTGATTTATACGCTCGGTGGATTTGAAACTCCAGTATTGTGCGTCGCCTATTCCCCGGACGGTACGATGCTGGCGACCGGCGATACGAACCGGGCTAATTCCGGAAGACAACGCTCCGGCACCGCTGTCGCCTGGAACACCAGCGATTGGTCGCAAGTGTTCTCCGTCAACGACTCCAAGGCGGTTTGCAGCCTCGCCTTTTCACCGGACGGCAGTTCCCTCGTTGGTGGACTGGGAGGCACAATGCCTGACGATTCAATTGCTCGAATGGAGGAAAGCTACGAACGCATGTCGTCACGCCCCGGTTCGAGCAAAAGCAGCGTTTCGAATTCGATGTCCTTCAAAACCTGGCAGTGGGGCGGGCTGATGATCTACAACCTCGCCTCAATGAAAGTCGCTTCGACTCCGTCAGTAGACTCGTCTCGCATCACCGCAGTCGCCGTTTCCCCGGATGGCAAGCAGTTTGTAACCAGCGGCTTTCGTGGAGAATTGAAACTTCGCGACGCCTCAAACGGAAATCCACTTGTCGATCTTGTTCAGCCCCGAGGCAGTCAGTACGCCATTCATGCTGTTGCTTTTGCTTCCAACCAGCCCATCCTGGCGGGTGGCGCGCCCAATGGATTTCTGATTTACAACACGGCCGAGAAAAAGGAAGTGCTGCGGAACACAACAGCTGGCGAAGTCCACGCAATCAGTTTCTCCGACGACGGCCGCATCCTCGCCACGGGACATGAAGGACAGGCAATCCAGTTGTGGGACACAGCGACTGGCAAACTGCTGTCAACGCTTGAGGTCGACTGGAAGAAAACGACCGACATCGAATTCCAACCGGGAGGTGACTTGATTGCAGCCGCGGGCGAGTCCAAGGGAGATGTTCGGATTTGGCGCATCAATATCGAGGGGCGTAAACAATCTCCAATCCTGCCGACACCGAAGAGAGTTGATATCGCTCCTGCAAGTGATTCTGACCCGACACCCGAGAGTGTCTCTCGATTCACGCCAACAAATCCTCCGAGTTGGTCCCACGTTGAGATACAAGCGGGAAAAATCACGGCACCAATTCTGCCTGCCGATAGTCCGATCTGGGAGGACAATTTTATCTCCAACCGCAACTTCATCGATTCCGATGGAGATGTGACTTGTCGGATTCGGGATGGTTTCGGAAGTCTGCATATCAACACGGGGGATGTGCAGTTCGTCAAAGAACTTCGTTTCGCTGGAAGGCGTTCGGATGTCGCCTGTCTGGTGGAGGCGAAGCTCAGCGGTCAGAATGTTGAAGGTTGGAGTTTTCTGTTAACGGACCCCACCAGCGGACAGCGTCAACCGTCTGGACCCCGTGCCCAGCGTATGAATCCCGCTGCCGTTCGAACTGGTGTCGAGTTTGTGATCGGCTGGGATGGAACACTCCGGATCCTTCCGCTGGGAGGGAGTGATGATCGGGTTTTTTCAACCATTGTTCATCCGGCCATCAAGAAAGGAACGGAGCCCAATCAACTGTTGGTGATCGCTCGAGGGCAACTGTTGGAGGTCTATGTCAATGGCGTGGCAGTTTGTAATCCGATCGTCTGGCAATCGAAGCTGACAGACCTGGGTTGGGCACTTGGCATCCATGGGAAACCCGGCGCACAAGCAGACTTCGATTCCATAAAAATTTGGCCGTCAAGCGAATTCCCCACTATGCCAGAGCGGATCTCCCAAGGACAGCTTACGGATCCATCGAACTCTGAGTCAGCCAATACGCCGGAACCGCTGAAAGATTACGACACCTTTGCGACGGGAGAGTGGAAGTCAATTATGTTGACAAAAGATCTCATCGGAGAATTCAAGGGTATCGAGCTTAAAGAGGATGCAGTGGAACTCCGGTCCACTCTTCGATTGCCGCAAATTCAAGGAACAAACGTCATTTTAAGATGCCGTGTCAATCAACTCGAAAAGCCTCGCAGTTTTGGGTTGTTTCTTCGTAGTGATGATACGGATGGCAAGACCTCACAGACAGACGGTAACATTTGTGTCACGACCTGGATCAACGATAAGAATGACGTAGGCCTATTTTCCCGTCGATCTGGGGATCATAAAAATCTCACGGAACAAAATCGCGTCGCGAAGATGAGCCCTTGGATCGAGGTCGCATTTGCTGCTGTCGATGACGAAATCATCACGTATATCGCTGGCCGACGGGTGAATAGCTCAAAAATTCCTCACCCAGCTGTCCCGGGACTTGGAGGAATGTGGGTCAACAAGGGTGCCGTGCAGTTCAAGGACATCGAGTATATGGTCATCGACAAGGCCACAACTCGAACTGTTGTTGAGGAGGCCGATACAATTAACCTCCTTGCCGCGATCGACGTGAAACGCGATGTGGTGTCCGGGAAATGGACGAAGGAAAACGGCATCCTGTTGACCCCTGTCGAGATCCCGCGGCAACCGCCCCCGCGGCTCTATCTGCCTTTCACCACCACGGTTCCCGACGAATACGATGTGGAGTTGGAACTGGAACGAAAACAGAACGGGGGCACCGGTCTGGTCTTCGGATTTCTATTCGGAGGCCGGCAGGGAACCGTACATATGGACTCCTATTCGCCTCCTCATCTGTGGGGCATCAACGATATCGACGGTAAGGGGGCGAAGGAAAACAGCACTCGGAATCCCGGTGACCGGTTACCGCTGAATGACCGTAAAAAGGTGAAGATTGAGATCCGTAAAGGCGGAGTTCGCGTCTTCTGCGATGCGGAGAAAGTCATCGACTGGCAGGGAACGCCGGAGCAACTCTCTACAAAATTCTGGGACATCCCTAACAAGAACTCGCTGTTCCTCGGCTCCCAATCTGCATTCGCCATTCATGCGATCAAACTGACCCCCATGGTCCCGGCCTCTCCGGAAGGGACACTCTTCTAAACAATGCGCGCCAGTCTCGGACCATATGATTCTATCGACAGATGGCAAGCTGGCGTTTCAGCAATTGACTGCGTTATCTTACAGGAAAACAGGCTTGAATTCATGTGATTGCCTTGTTGAGCGACGTGATATCGCATCGTCGTTATAATGTCGGGCTGGTACATCGGCTGCTGCGGATTAGGGCGGCCGCGGGCTCTGTTGCGACTATCAATCGTGGTGCTGAATACGGAATTCAAGAATGTCACACCTGAGATGGACTTTGCTATTGTTGTTCTTTCCGGTCGCTTTCGTCACGGAAACGGGACAAGCTCATGCGGAAGTCGTGCGGATGGAAGTCACGCAAAGGCGGCCGTTCGCGGAGGGGAGATCTTTTGGGGCTGTCGGGCCGTACGAAGTGCTGCGTGGTCGGTTTTACGCGGAGGTTGATCCTCACGCCTTGCGGAATCAGCACATTGCCGACTTGCAACTTGCGTCGCGCAATGATCGGGGGAAAGTGGAGTATTGGTCCGACTTTGTCTTGCTCAAGCCGGTCGACCCACTCCGAGGCAATCGCCGCTTGCTTTACGACGTCAACAATCGAGGAAACCTGTTGGCTCTGTGGACCTTCAACGGGGCGGAAATGACGAATGTCCCCCTCGGCCTGGAACATGCCGGAGATGGTTTTCTGATGCATCGGGGGTATTCGGTCTTCTGGTGTGGATGGAATGGGGACGTGATGGAGGATGGCCGCGACCGATTGCGCGTCGGCCTACCGGTGGCCCGGCAGGAGACGGGACCAGTTACGGGACAGGTTCATATTGAAGTATCGGTCGATGAGCCGACCAGCAGTTGGACCTTCGGCTGGAGCCCCTGGGGCATTGCAAACGCCTATGGCAGCGTCGACATTCACGACCCCCAGGCGACCCTCACGATGCGGCCCAGGCGTTCCGCGCCAGGGGAAATTGTCCCCCGCGATCAATGGGCCTTTGCTCGCTGGGAAGATGGCCGCTTGTTACCAGATCCCAAGAGCATTTATCTTCCCGCGGGATTGAAGCCGGGCTGGCTTTACGATGTGGTGTACACGGCCCAGGCTCCCCGAGTTGCCGGTTTAGGCCCAGCTGCCATCCGGGACGCAGTCTCCTTTCTGCGCTACAGCGAGGAAAGCCCCCTGCATGAGTCCGTGGAGCACGCCTATCTGTTCGGAATATCGCAATCGGGTAGACTCTGCAATTATTTTCTATATGCGGGGCTCAATGCCGATCCCCGGAATCGTCTTGTGTTCGATGGTGCTCTCATCCATGTGGCAGGCGCGGGGCGAGGTCTGTTCAACAGCCGGTTCGGGCTGGCCACGCGCTATGGGTCTCCACATCGTGAGAATCTGACACCCTCCGAGGAATTCCCATTCCACACCGTTCCCCAGTACGATCCCGTGACCGGCCAGACGGGAGAGATCCTGGCCACGCTGCGCGAGAGCGGGCATCTGCCGAAAATCTTTTATGTGCAGTCTTCCACGGAATACTGGGCCCGCGGAGCCTCGCTGTTGCACACGGATGTCGAGGGCAGGCGGGATGTTGAGGTTGATCCCCATGTGCGGATCTATCTTACGTCTGGTTCGCAACACCTGGGGCAGGGGCCCCATACTCGCGGCGTCGGTCAACAACCACGCAACATTCTGGATGACCGGACTCCCATTCTGCGGAATCTGCTGGTGGCATTGGATCGCTGGGTCGGCAATGGAGTGTCTCCTCCTGAAAGCCGTTATCCCCGCATGGAAGACGGAACTCTGGTAACCGTCGCGGAATTTCGCAACGCCTTTCCCGCGATACCCGGCGTGAACAAACCGCAGGGCTGTTATACTCCGGTTCGACTCGATTTCGGCCCCCGCTGGCGGAAGGAGGGGATCGCCGATTTCGTTCCTCCCAAACTCGGCGAACCGTATCGCACCCTGGTTCCCCAAGTCGACGCGGATGGAAACGAACTGGCGGGCATTCGTCTCCCCGATGTCTCCGTTCCCCTGGGGACATACTGTGGCTGGAACCTGCGTGCTCCGGAATTTGGGGCAGAAGACATGCTGACCGATCACGAAGGGAGTTACCTGCCGTTTCCACTCGATGTGACCGAGCGACAAACGAAACAGGATCCCCGTGCCGCGATCCTCGAACGTTATCCCACTCAGGCGATTTACCTCAACGCGTACACGCAGGCCACGCTCCGATTGCAAGCCGAGGGATACCTGCTCCCGGAAGACGCCTTGAAATTGATCCGCACTGCCTCGCAACGGGACTATTGGAAAACCGGGGAGTAGTCCGTTCCTGCACATCGAATATCCGCATGATCGATGACGCTCGTTGCGGTTTTTCTGTCAGGATCTTTGTCCGTGGATCTGAAAGTGGCTTAAATCATCAGTAGAGGGTTATTTATGAATTTCCATATCGACAGCATCCGTAGCGACGAGTATCCCGCCATCGCGGCATTGATTCACGACTCGCTGGTCAACTGGTACGAATCGCGGTTGGGGCAGGGGGCGCGGTTTGGCGATCGGGCGGATCCGTTTCTCATCTTTCCGGAGGTTTACGAAACGCTCGATCCGGGAGAAGGGATCGTGGCCCGGGATGCACATACGGGAGAGTTACTCGGTGTCTGTTTCGTGCATCCCAGAGAGACACACCATGCAGTGGGGATTGTGGCCACTTCATCACTTGCGGGCGGTCGAGGCGTGGCCCGGGCCTTGATGGAAGAGACATTGCGACGTGCCGCGGCCGCCCGAAAACCGACGCGGCTGGTATCGAGCCTGCTGAATCTTGACTCCTACTCGCTCTACACGAAGCTGGGCTTCGTGCCTCAATCGATCTTTCAGGATTTATTGTTGACCATTCCTCCCGACGGCCTGGGAATCCCCGCGCCGCCGAACATCGATTCCATTCGGCCCGCGCGCCCCGATGAAGCGGCTCGACTGGCAGACTTTGAAGCCTCCCTGCAGTCTCTCCGGCGCGAGCGGGACTACAGATTTTTTCTGGAGAACGCCGTCGGCAACTGGAAAGTCTGGGTCAGCGAAGCGGCCGATGGTTCCATCAAGGGGGTTCTCGTTGTCAGCCTGAACCCTGCCATGCAGATGCTGGGGCCGGGGGCAACAACCGACGAAGAAACGGCTCTGGCGATGGTGTGGCAGGCACTGGACGAATTACGTGGTTCGACGTATGTACTGCTGGTTCCGGCATCCGCCTCGACACTCGTTTCAACACTCTATCGCTGGGGCGCCCGGAACATTGAACTCCACGTGTCCCAGGTGCACGGGGAATCTCCCGCTGGCTCCGGAATTGTCTTCCCCACGTTTCTCCCCGAGTCCGCCTGATTACCTCCCCGCAGGGTACGCTCTGCGTACCGAGCTTGAGTTGCTACGCAATGCCGGCGATTCTTGTTGGCTTGCCGCGCCAGCCAGGAAGTGGGCCAGGCATGATCTGCCTGCTTTGCGCAGAGGTCCACAAAAGTAGACTCCGTTTAGAACGAGTGCCATTGTGGTGGTGCCCCCACGTGGTCCGCTTCCTGACGGGCGCGGCTAATTTCTGCACGCGGGGGGCTTGCCTGAAAGGGATGCGGTTTTCGTGGCGGCAGTCAGGCCAGAATACCCGTTACGACGTTCGCCCCTTCGACGCCGGTGAGGCGGTAGTCGAGCCCGGAATGGTGGTAAGTCAGTAAGTGATGGTCGAATCCCATCAGGTGGAGCAGGGTGGCGTGCAGGTCGCGAACATGAACGCGGTTCTCGATAGCGCGGTAGCCGAATTCGTCCGTCGATCCATAAGCGAGCCCTCCCTTCACCCCACCCCCGGCAAGCCAGATCGAGTAACCGTGATGATTGTGATCGCGGCCAGTCGGCTCTCCCCCACCGATGGGAATCTCCACACCGGGCGTGCGTCCGAATTCACCGCCGCAGAGAATCAGAGTTTCTTCGAGCAATCCACGCTGGGCCAGGTCGGTAAGTAGCGCGGCAATTGGTTCATCGGCCTCCCGGCCTAACCGACGGTGTTCCTCGGCGATATTCGAATGCGAATCCCAGGGCTGCACGTCTCCGTGGTAACATTGCACCACGCGCACTCCCCGTTCGATCAGCCGCCGCGCGATTAAGAGTTGACGACCATGCACCTTGTCGGCTTGGTACAGCTCCTGGGTCGCCTTTGATTCCCTGGTGATATCGAGGGCGTCGGTTGCTTCCATCTGCATCCGATAGGCCAGCTCGAACGATTGAATCCGCGCTTCCAGATTTGCGTCCTCGGCTCGTGTAACCTGATGCGCGCGATTCAGGCGTGCCAGCAGATCCAGTTGCCGTCGCTGGTCGGCTGCTGATGTGCGGGGACTTTGAATGTTGGCAATCAGTTCGGTTACGTTTGTCTTACGGGTGTCGAGATAGGTTCCCTGGTAAATGCCCGGCAGAAAGGCGCTGCGCCAGTTCGAGGAATCGGCCACGGGCAACCCGGGGCACATTGCGACAAAGCCTGGCAGGTTCTGGTTCTCGCAGCCCAGGCCATAAGTCAACCAGGAACCATAACTCGGCCGCGACAGTCGTTCGTCTCCCGTATTCATCAACCGCATACTCTGTTCGTGATTCGGCGTGTTCGCATGCATCGAGCGGATCACGCAGAGACGATCCGCATGGCGTCTGGCTGTCTCCTGAAAGACTTCGCTGCACCACAGTCCGCTCTCGCCGTACTGTGCGAACTTAAAGGGGGAGGCCAGGGCCACTCCTGTCTCGCGTTCCGTCGTCAGATTCCCGGTCGGCAGTTTCTTGCCGCCCCACTTCGTCAGTTCCGGTTTCGGATCCCAGGTGTCAACCTGCGAAGGGCCCCCATTCAAGTAAATGTGAATGATGTGCTTGACGCGGGGAACAAAGTGCGGCGGACGGGGAGTCAGCGGGTTGACCGCCGCCGGCGGGGGCGGTTGTTCGGCCTGCAATAACGCCGGGAGGGCCAGCAGTCCCAGTCCCGTTCCGGTGCGTTGGAGCAACTCTCTGCGGGGGAGGTAATTCACGGGAATGTCCACGGGCTGAGTTCGAGTTCTGATTGGGCCTGAAATTAATCCACAAACATAAGTTCGTTCGACATGAGCAGCACCTGGGCCAGTTGTTCCAGCGTCCCTGCTTGCAGAAAGCCGTTGCACTCGTCCCGTTCCGTCGGTGTCGGTTCGCGTCCGAGGGCGAGGCCGTACAGTCTTGCAACCTGCTGGGACGATGCATCCTGGGAGACTCGTTCGGCCAACGCCTTTGCCCGTGCCAGCATGAAACTGGAATTCAAGGCGAAGAGCGCCTGTTGCGGAACCGTGGTCAGGTTGCGTCGCGGCGTCGAAGTGTCGGCATTCGCGAAGTCGAACGTTTGCACGATCGCCGGAATGTTTTGCCGTTCGACAAAGGCATACACCGTCCGCCGTTGATTTGCCTCGTCCGTAATTCCCCGCGGACGGCCGAACATGGTTGTATCCAACTCGCCTGAAACGACCAGGAGCGTGTCTCGCATCTGTTCGAGATCGAGCCGGCGGCGATTGGCACGCCACAGTAACGTGTTCCCGGGATCCGACCGTACCTGCCTGGCCATGATATCCGTGCGAGGAATTTCCGAGGCACGCTGGTACGTGCGGGACGTCATGATCAATTCATGCAGCGGCTTGGTTTGCCAACCGTGCCTGATAAAGTAGTCGGCGAGGTAATCGAGCAGTTCCAACTGAACGGGTTGTTTTGCCTGCAATCCGAAGTCACCGGGGTTCTCCACCAGCGGTTCGCCAAAATGATGCATCCAGACACGATTGACCCAGACACGAGCGGTAAGTGGGTTGGAGGGGGAGGCGATGGCCTGGGCAAGTTCCAGCCGGCCCGAGCCCTTGGTAAACGGACTTTGTCCACGCGGGGACAAGATACGCAAGAATTGGCGTGGCACGGAACTGCCGCGCGCACTGGGATCTCCCCGCTGGAAAATCACCGGATCGCAGAGCACTTCCGCGTCGCGGAGGATCATGGCCCGAGGAGCCGCGTGGGGATGTTTCACGCAGATAGCATCGAGTTGCCCCAGCAGGCCGCGATAGGCGTCCCCCGCTGTGCGCGAGAGATAAAACGCCACGTCCCGCATCGGAAACCAGATCGGGCCATCGCGCGAAACCAGCAGCGCGGCCAATGGGTCTCGTCCCTCGGGGTCGGCCTGCCAGGCGTCCCGAATCACCCTCCCGTACGCACGGGCTACCTCTTCCTGCGTGGTGGGCTGAACGGACACCAGTTCCGCTATGATGCGGGGATCGACTCCCCGTGCCAGCCAGTCGTCGGGCTTCAATAAAGGGTCTCGCATCAAATCATGCCAGGGGCCGAACAACGCATCATCGGCAAAGGCCCGCCGCGCGATCAGTTGCCGCCACTCCCGAATCATCTGCGGTCGTAATTGGTCGGGTGTCAGCGATAAAAAGAAGAACGTCGTTTCCGCCACATCGGGTTCGGTGGTGGCGACGTGCGCCAGATAATCCGGCGTTCGTTCTCGTGCCGTCTTCAGCACTTCGTGATAGTGAGCCTGCTGCAGGTCGCTGATTTCCTTGAGTTTCGTGGTCAGTTCGTCTTCAAAGGCTTGCCCCGCTTCGCTGACAGGGCCGATCCGTGGCAGTTCGTATGGCGCGACTGCACTTGCGAATACGCCATACAGGGAGTAGTAATCAGCGGTGGAAACGGGATCGATCTTGTGGTCGTGGCATCGTGCACATGATAGCGAAAGCCCCAGGAATCCTCGCCCGATCACGTCGATCTGGTCGTCGATGACATCGTGCGGATTTCTGTCGAACAACCGTCCGAGCGTCAGCAGTCCCATAGCCGCCAGGGTAGGGGAATCGTCTGCAAGGCCGAGTTGATCGGCGGCCAACTGCTCGCGGATAAACCCATCAAATGGCTTGTCGTCGTTGAAGGCCCGGATGACATAGTCGCGATAGGTGTAGGCAAAGGGGCGGATCCGCGCATCGCCATACATCAACACCCCGTCCTTGGCGTCCGAGTAGCGCGCCACATCGAGCCAATGCCGGCCCCAGCGTTCGCCATAATGCGGCGATGCCAACAATTCCCCGATCAATTGAGGATAGGCTTCCCGGGAAGTGGCCAGTTGATGATCGGTCGGAGGCAATCCCAGCAAATCGTACGTGGAGCGACGAATCAGCGTGCGCATATCGGCCGCCGCGGTGACCACGAAATCCCGTTCCCGCAGTTTTTCCTCGACCAAATAATCGACGGGATGGACCCCCTCCGCGATGTATGGCGGAGAGATCGGTTGAAATGCCCAGTGCCGTTTCGCGGCTTCCTCTGCCTCCGTGGCAACATACTGTCCCTCTCGCGGATCGAATGCTCCGCGTCGAATCCAGAGCGTCAGGTCTTCGATCTCAACGTCACTCAGTTTTCCACCCGAGTCGGGCGGGGGCATCTGAAACTTTTCGTCGCGGTATGTGACCGCCCGCAGCAACAGACTCGAGGCCGGATCCCCCGGAGCGATTGCCGGTCCCCGTTCTCCACCGCGTTGCCAGCCGATCCTGGAATCGAGCCGAAGTTTCCCCTCGGCAACGTCCGGTCCGTGGCAGTCATAACAATGTTTGATCAACAACGGGCGGATCCGGTCTTCGAAATGCTTCCGGTGCTCTTCGTTTCCCCAGATGGCGGAACAGGCCGACAGCCACACAACCACGAAGGCCAGACGATCGAAGTTCGCATTCCCGCCGCATGGGATGATTGGGTGGGGTGAACATGATTTTCGATTCATGATTGCACCTGAAATCCGTTGCCGAGGGCGAACGTAGTGATCGAACTGAAGTGAGTGCTCGCCAAGGTGTCGAGCGAATCGCGGGTTCTGTAAGGCAATGATATATCTGTGGAAACAAATATGTTATCCGCCGGAAAGAGGGGGGACAACTCCCTGAGCACAAGCCTCCTGCTTGGGTGCCGTCGGATCCCTTGGCGCCGACTCCTCTTGTAAAACCTGTGTTACCGCGAAACCTGCCTTGTGGTTTCCAAGGAAACAAAGATCTACGAACTTTGCTCCGAGGGTTATCTCGCTCAAAACAGTGGGGGTTATTCCAGTGCGGTTTGTAACAGCCGTTTTATCATGTCAAACTTCCGGATCACGGTGCGGCGTGAACAGCCGAGAATGTCGCTAATTTCCGACTGCGTTTTCCCTTCCATGACAAGCAGGGCGATGATTTGCAGGGACTTGTCGAGATTCGCGACCACATCCTGGATCATCAGGTCGAACTCCGCCGGGGATACGTGCTCCAGCGCGTCCTCCACGGAAAATGAGCCATCCGTTGCGAGGTCCGATATCGGATGGAGACGTCCATTTCGCAGTCCGCGGGTCTGGCGGAGGCGGCGTCGCGACGCCTTGCGGGCGGCGATATGGCAGAGCAGCCGCCAGATATCGTCGCGATCCTTGTCGCAGGCATCGGATTGCCGCCGCATGAACAGACACAGGCTCTTAATGGCGCTCTGGACGACATCATCCGCCTCGGTGGCTGCTCCCGGGAGCAGCCCGAGCACGCGCTGAGAAAACCTTCTGAGGCGCGGAAAGTACTCGACCGCGATCTTTTCCGCGATCCGTTCCTCGTTTGCCGACCAGTCCTGCAACAGCAGGCTCATGGAACCGGCGGAATCGGGCAGCGGATCATCGGGCGGCACTTCGGTACTCATGCGGATATTTTTCCAGGCCTCATGTCATAACGAACTAGCAGAAAAGACGTTATAGCACGGCAATTCCCGCGTGGATAGTTTTTTGGGAGATTTCTTGTCACCGCTCGAACCCTCTCTGGCCATTTCCTGTTAGGGACCGTGACCTGTATTCTCAATACCGAATCGAGAGGAGACCTGACCTATGCATGCTGAATCAAATTCCCGTGCCGTTCATGCTGCCTGTTGCATACCTGACAAGTCAGCGGGAAGTATCCTGCTGATCCTTCTGCTGGTATTGCTGACGGGGTGCGGCGGAAAGCCCACAGCGGAGGGGTTCGCCCGTATCAAGCCCGGCATGACGCTGCCCGAGGTCCAACGGTTGCTCGGGGCTGGTGTCGAACTCTTTGAAGACGATCCGAAATTGCCCCGCAGGATCGCCATTCCCACGCCGGAACAACGAGCCCAGATGGGCATGCCAGACCAGCGCTGGTTCCGCTGGATGGTAGACAAACATTTTCTGGTGATCAGTGTCGACGATGGCCGGGTGGGACTGGTGAATCACGACGGCAAACTAGTGGGGTTTTAGTGGCAGGTTCCTCTGCAGGGATACTGGAGTTTATCATGGATTTTGCGACACTATCGATTACGGTGGTCTGTTGCTGGTTCTGGTAAGTTGTTTGCATGCACAGAAGATGAAGTGAATTCCCGTTCCTGGCCCCTTAACTCGCGACCGTTGCTGGAACGCCAAGGCACATGACATCGAGACCTCCATCAAACGAGATTGCCCTGTTGCGGGAGATCGATTCGATCGCGGATCGATTTGAATCCGAGTGGAGCGCGAATCGTCAGCCGAGAATTGAAGATTTTCTGTCCGAGTCGTCCGACGAAGTTCGGCCGAGGTTGTTTTCCGAATTGCTGGCGATCGAGGTGGAATGGCGCGCCCGCCGTGGACTGCCGGTCGATTCCGCCGAATATGAGCGACGATTTCCCGACGCCAGGGAAGTCATTTCCGCCGTGTTGAGCAAGTGGGAAGAATCGTCGCTCGCCCCGGCGCCTGCTGGAAAGCCCGATCAGGAGAACGCCGACGATGCCCGGCTGGTTGGCGAAACGGTAATTTCCTCTCGCGCGGGGGAGTCCTCGTCTCCCCAGGCCGGTCGATCCAAAGTTTCGCCGGTGTTGCCGGGGGGGAGTGAACTCCCTCGGACAATCGGCCGCTACAAGGTTCTCAAGCTGCTGGGCGCGGGGGCGATGGGGAAAGTCTATCTCGCCCTGGATGAAGAGTTGCAGAGACGGGTGGCGATCAAAGTCCCCAAGCAGGATGTCGCCGCGAACAGCGACGAGGCGGAACGTTTCCGCCGTGAAGCCCGTGCGGCTGCGACACTCAATCATCCCAATATCTGCGCCGTCCACGACATCGGCGAGACAGACGGGCATCGCTATATCACGATGGCCTATATAGAAGGGCGTTCGCTGCAAGCAATAACACGCAACGGACGACAGCAACCGCAACGTCAGGCGGCAATGTTGATCCGCAAATTGGCCCAAGCCCTGCAGACCGCACATGAGCAGGGGATTGTCCATCGCGATTTGAAGCCGGCCAACATCATGCTCGATAAAAAACACGAGCCGGTCATCATGGATTTTGGGCTCGCCTTGCTGGTCGACCGGGAAGAAGAAGCCCGGTTGACCCACAGCGGAGTCATCGTGGGCTCTCCCGCCTACATGTCGCCTGAGCAGGTAAGTGGCGATCCCAATGCCGTCGGGCCGCAGAGCGATATCTATAGCCTGGGCGTGATTCTGTATGAACTGCTGGCAAGTCACCTCCCCTACCAGGGAGGCGTGATGGCGGTGCTGAGCCAGATTCAGACGACCGATCCACCACCGATTCAGACGCAACGGCAAGACGTCGATCCAGCATTGGCGACCATCTGCCATCGGATGATGGCCCGGTCCCTTGGCGACCGTTACGCCTCGATGCGGGAAGTTGCGGACGATCTGACTCGCTGGCTGAAGGGGGAGGGCTCCACGACGCCGCAGACCATGCCCACTCCGTCCCCGCAAGCATCGCTCGAAGAGCTGGCCCGGGGCGCTCGCACGCAGACCTGGGTACACCGCACCCGACGGCCAACACCCCCCTGGTGGAACAGGTCGACAGCCATCGCAGCGGCTGTGTTGTTGCCCGTGATCCTGATGGGAGTCCTCATGCTGTTGCGGACATCCACGGGAGACGTACGCATCGAAGTCAACGACGCGCGGATTGGTGTCGAACTGGATGGTGACCGCATCACGTTGACTGATCTCGGCTGGAAGGGAAAAAAACGAGCCGGGAAGCACCAGTTAAGCCTCCTCGTCAACGGCGTCGCGGTCCCAATCGGGGAAACCCTGCCGATCACCATCGAAGGGCAGGACCACCAGTTGGTGGCGACTTTGGGAGGCATGCGGCTTTCGAGCAGCGAGTTTCACCTGGAACGCGACAAGACGGCCGCATTGGAGATTTCCTTGGTTCCAAGGGTGTCCCCATCTGGCAGAAAATCCGACAGTCCGGAAACGCCTCCTTCTCCGACAGCCCAATCTCCGCCTCCTCCCGCGCCACTCCGCCTGCTGTGGAAACGACAGGTCGCACCACCACCAGAGAACGGCAAACGTCGCTTCCCCGTTCAGTATGTCGGGTTTACGTCCGACAACCGCTCGCTGATCACCGCGATCATTGGAAAGGTCGAACTTCTTTCCGCGGCGGATGGTCAGTCGATGCGCCGCTTGCCCTACGGTGGTGCCTACCTGGGTACCTCCATTGGGCAGCCGCTGGTGGCGTCCGTCATGAGTCGACCCGATTCGAGCGTGGGGACTGACGTATTGAATCTGGCGAGCGGGGAAACCGTGCCGCTTGTCACCAGCGAGCTGGAGTCTTTTCCGTCGATCAAAAGACTCGCGATCAGTCCCGATGGTAGCCTCTGCGCATTGGGGACCGCACGACACGACGAAGCCGGGCGACTGTTCGAATATAACGACTTCGTCGTCTGGAATGTGCGGGAGAATCGAATCCTCTGGGAGAGATCCCTGCCGGGGGACTCGTCGTTGAAGTTTTTCCGCTTCTCGCCCGATGGCCGTTTTTTACTCGCCGGTAACTGCCGCGAGGAGGGAAATACTCAAAAGGGCCCGCTCCTGCTGGATGCCCATACCGGCCGGAGCGTAAAATTCCTGGCCCCCTATGTTCAAGGATATTCAACCGATGCGGAATTTCTGCCCGATGGTTCCGCGGTCCTGGTGACGACGATCAGCGGCAAATTCGTGCAAATCAACCTTGACGACCCGACCAAGTACCGCGACTTCAACTGGCCTTATCTTACGGATATGGAACAGAAGATCTACGGAATTGAAGTGACTCCGGACGGAAAGCATGCCTGGACGGCACGCGGGGACGGAAAGGTTGCCCTTTGGAACCTGCAACAGGGAAAACCAATTCGAGAAATTGAGGATCTCTATCCGAAGGATCAACGTTCCAACCATATCGAGAATCGCAACTATGCCTTCGAGTTGTCTCCTGATGGTCGCTATCTCGCCATTACCGATAATGAAGGTAGCGTTGCTCTCTACGAAGTCGCAGGTGATCTTGAATCACTCGTCCTGGAAACGGTTCCGTCCAAGGTGCCCGTGACTCCTCAAATGTCGCAGGTACCCGCTCCAGAACACAAACGCGAGGCATCACCGCCGTTGGTGTTTCGGGAACTGTGGCAGAGGCAGGTCGCCGGTGACGGCAAGGAATGGGTGTATATGGCCTTCGCCGATTTTGTCGCGGGGGGGAAGTCAATCGTCACGGCAAATTCGACGACGGAGAAAAGCAACATCGAGCTGCTTGACGCGACGGATGGCCGGTTCGTGTCCCGCCTCCCGTTTTATACACCGAATCTCTCAAGTTGTCGGAATCTCGCTTTTCTGGCAGCAACCGTCGGGACGGGGCCGGCGGCGAATGCCGAAATCTGGGAACTGGAACCGAGTCTACGAGGGCGCAGCCTGAGGGCCGTGGACGACTCCCTCGGTCGTGCGACCATTGCCATCAGCCCGGACGGAAAATTGTGTGTTCAGTTTCGTCCCGGCCCCGTCGTCGAGCCACGGGAACAAAAGCTGGTTGCCTGGGATATCGAGCAGAACGAGGTGCTCTGGGAGAAAAGTATCAAACTGGCTGCGGCGATGCGGTTTCTTCGGTTCTCCGGCGATGGACGGCATCTGTTGGTCCCGCTGTGGCGCCCGACCGGCGGGGGGGAGTACGATATTGGTCCGATGCTCCTGGATGCCAGGACCGGAGAAGAACGACACTTCTTGAGACCTAACGTCGTGTCCTCGGTCGTTGATGGGGAGTTTCTCCCCGACGACTCTGCTGTTGTTTTACCCATGGTGAACGGGAACCTCGTGCTGTTGGACGTCGAGAACCCCTCGGATATGCGCATGTTTCACTGGCCTTCACAGACGGAAGAGCCGAGGGCGATTCAGCAGGTCGAATTGACTCCGGACGGCAAGTATGCGCTGACGGCCAGCGCCGATGGCCAGGTCGGGATTTGGGATCTGAAGTACGGCGTCCTGCTTCAAGAACTGGACGACATCTATCCGGGATCAAAAGATATCTGGCAATCGCCACTCCCCGTCTTTGAACTCTCACACGATGGCGGCCATTTGTTAGTCGGGGACGGCACGGGACTGCTGACGGTCTACGAGGTGACTACCGATTCCGGTTCGGCCGTTGTGAGAGCCGTGCCAACCGAACCTGCCTTGACCGATTTCGAACCGCGGGGGCTACGGGAACTCTGGACGTCGCGGATCGGTGTCCCGGACGACGGCTCGCCGACCTCCATTCGCTGCTTCGATTTCATTGAGGACGGGAAGTCGCTGCTCGTGGCGATTCCAAAAGCCGTCGAACTGCTGTCGACCGTCGAGGGCAAGTCGGAACGCCGATTCGCGACAATGCCCTACGTCCCGAATTTGGCCACCTGCCGGGAAGGGACGCGATTTGTCATCGATGCCCTCCAGACAGGCGCGGGAACCGGCCCCGGCCCCAAGCATCGCACCGAGATCTGGGATCTGAAATCGGGAGAGTGGGCCAGGCACATCTCTCCCTCATTCACCGGTGAAAGGAATAACACCAGCGGCTCGCGACAACTGGCGATTAGCCCGGATGGCCGCATTTGTGTTCTGGCTGCAATTCGTGTTCTGGGGGAATACACCTGGAAAGTGGGGGTCGTTGCCTGGGACGTGGAGCGGAACGAACTCCTTTGGGAACTGGATCTGCATCACCATCTCTGGCCCCCCTTCGTGCGTCTGTCGCACGACGGACGACTGCTGCTCGTGCCCGGACACCCCGAACACGCGGACTACGGACCGATTCTCGTCGAAGCCCAATCCGGAACGGTCCTGCATGCACTGGCAACCCCGGGGCACGCCTGCGACGGAGAGTTTCTACCGGATGATTCCGCCGTGCTGATCACGACCAACACTGGGACAATTCTGCAGTCCGACACGAATGCCCCCAGCAAGTTTCGCCTGCTGAACTGGCCCGGCGACGGGAACGAAGGACGCATCATCCCCGATATCGAAATCACTCCGGGCGGACGGTATGCGTTCATCACCCGCCAAGATGGCAAGATCGGCGTGTGGGATTTGCAGGCGGGAAAACTGCTTCGCGAATTCGAGGGCTTCGTTCGCGCATACGAGGAGTTATTCATGTATCGCAGATGCTTCGAACTCTCTCCCGATGGCCGACATCTGGCGATCGCCGATTCCCAGCGCGGCCTGACGATGTACGAAGTTTTAAGCGAGTCAATCGTGCCCGAACCGACGCCTGCCAGTAGTTCTGCTTCCAATCCGCCGGCGCGGGAAGATTAATTCGATACTCCGCGCACGATTTTCAACAATCACGACGCCTCGTTGACGGTTGTGCGCGAGCTGCCGTGAACGTAAAAAAACGGCGTTATCCTGAGATAACGCCGTTCGAGCTGGCCTCCAAACCTTTGTCACTCAGGTCTTGTTCTCGGATTTCTTCTTTCCGCCCGCGGAGGGATTCTTGCGCCCACCTGGCAGTTTCGCCTTTTGTTCGGCGGTCAGAACCTCACTCGCTTCCGCCAGAAACTTTTGCTTCAACTGTTGAGATTCCTTGCGCAGGGAATCCAGTTTTTCCTTTTGCTCCGCGGTGTAATTGGTTTCCAGCGATTTCGCTGCCTCGCGAATCTCCGCGGGGGACTTGCCTGCTTCCCGGGCCGATTTCATGAGTTCCGTGCGGGCCTTGCGTTGCTCGGGAGTCATCAATTGATTCTGTTTGGCCTGCAATTCCTTCGCCTGCTCCTGGTACTTCTGGCGAATCGTGTTTACCTGACTGGTTTGCTCCGCGGTCAGTTCAATGCCGGGAGGCAACGAGAGCAATTGTCCTCCTCCCCCTTGACCCGCCGGCTTGCGTGCCGGTTTTTCCTCCGCCTGCAGGCCTGTTGTCAGGCACACCATTGTCATCAGCACCGCCAGCGACCAGATTTTTCTCATTTGTGCATCTCCTGCTGAATTTCCCCTCGGACGCCGACACGCGTCCCCTGATAAAAGCCGGGCTCTTACATGTGGAGCACCGCAAAACGCGACTCAAGCTGCTACGCATTTCAACTGAACAGTTCGGGAATGACATCTCCCGCGCGGACAATCATCACCGGTCGCCCCGTGCTCGTGTGATATTCCTTCTGATGATCGATCCCCATGGCATGATAAAACGAAGCCGCCACGTCGTCCGGGCTCATGGCTTTCTCCAGAGGGGCCAGTGCCTTGTCGTCGCTGGCACCGATCACGCGACCACCTTGAATTCCTCCACCCGCCATCAGCATGCACATGCAGCGGGGGTAATGATCGCGGCCCACGCGTTCCTGATTGATTTTAGGTGTCCGTCCGAATTCACCCGTCACGAACACCAGTGTCTCCTCGAGCAATCCCTTCTGCTTCAAGCCTTCCAGCAAGGCAGCAAGACTCTGGTCGAACGGAGGCAACAGGCGGGTCTTCAAGTTTTCCCAGTTATTCTGGTGGGTATCCCAGCCTCCCGTGGAGATCGAGACGAACCGCACCCCCGATTCCACCAGGCGCGTGGCCAACAGGCAGCTCTGGCCGAAGGGAGAATCGCCAAACATCTGACTGAAAGCGGGGGATTCCTGACTGACATCGAACGCCCGGCGGGACCGAGGCGACGAGATCATGTCGAAGGCCTGACGCGAAAATTGGTCCATCCCTTCCAGCAGGGTGCTGTCTCGTTCGAGACCGGCAAAGGTGCGATCCAGTTCCTTTCGCAAATTGGTGCGGCGTTCCACGTCGGATACCGTCAAACCGCTTCGCAGCGCCAGACCACGCACGGAATACGGTTGTCCGGCCCGGGGCGTGGAACCCGTGTGTAAGGGGGCGTACTGCACCCCCAGGTAACCCGGTCGTTGCTGGGTGGTGGGAATGGAAACAAACGGCGGCAGATCCGGTTCGCCCGGCATCTCCTTCGTTACGACCGCCCCGTAACTTGGAAATTCCAGCGAGGGGAGCGGGCGATTGCCCGTGTTGACATATTCAGCCCCCAACTGATGGGCCGCCAGGGTATGGGACACCCCTCGCAGAATTACGAACTGATCCATCACGCCCGCCAATTTCGGCAGATGCTCGCAAATCTGGATGCCCGCGACGTTGGTCGAGATCGGGTTGAATTCTCCTCGATATTCCGTAGGTGCGTCCGGCTTCAGATCGAACGTGTCGATGTGTGTCTGGCCACCCGGCAGATTGATGAAAATTGCCGACTTCGCCTTGGCGCCGGCACGTATTTCACCCGCCTGCGAAAGTTGCAGAAACTGCCCCAGCGACAGCCCCCCCACTCCCAAGGCCCCCATTTTGAGGAAATCGCGGCGGCGTGTCCCATCACATTGACGTTGTATTCCCATCGGGTAGCTCTCCTAAGTTTAGAGTTGGTATTTGGTGATTGATTCCCCCCCACGCCGTGTGTGGTGGAATTAATGATTCAGGATAAATTCCTTCGTGTTCAACAACGCCCACAACACATCCCGCAAACCTTCCACTGGCGTTTCCGTGGCGGACATCGCCTGCAGGGCCGTCTGCTCTTCTTCCGCCGATGGCAAACGAGACAATGTACGCAAATAGGCCTCGCGCACCGCAATTCGCCGGGCCTCCTCGGATACGCCACTCGCTGTGGCCTTCCCGCGTGCCTCGGCCTTATCGGTTTCGCCATATTGCTCCAGGAACGCCTTGAGACGGGCCTTCATCTGCTGCAGCCGTTCCGGGTTGGACTGGTTTTTCGCCCGTTCAATCTGGCTGCGATAACGCGCGACGATCTCGTCGTAATTCTCGGGCTTCCGGATAGTGGGCTCGTTCGGATTGGACAGCAGCGGCTGATTCCACTCCCGCGCCACCTCGGCAAGCCAACCCCCGCGAGAATCCAGGGCCGTCAGCACATCGTTGTCGTTGTACAGAAACAGGGTCTGCAGCAGCGTCGGCTCGTTCGACCGCTCGCAATCACAGTTATTCTCGCGGGCCGATTTCCCGAAGATGGTCAGGGCGTAATTATTTCCCCCCCGGCCTTGTGCCGAGCCGGGAATCGCTGTCGCCCGCTGCTTCAGATTCGTCAGGTAACCCGCGTTCTGGGACATCCCCGCTGTTGCCTGCACCAAGGCATCGTAGGCTACTTCTGCCTGAATCCGCCGGGGGACTGCCCGGCTGAAGTTGCGTTCGTCCAGTCGATTGGATTCGGTCGGTTGCCAACTCAACTGATATGTCCGGCTGTTGCATATCTCGCGGTGCAGCCATTTCATGTCGTAACCCTGGGCAATAAATCCCTGGGCCAGATGATCCAGCAAGGCCTGATTCGTCGGAGGATTCGCCAGGCTCAAGTCATCTGTCGGCTCGACAATCCCCCGGTGAAAGTAGTTGGACCAGACGCGATTCACAAACGCCTTGGCAAACAAATCGCGTACTTCGCCCGTCATCCAGTCCATCAACGGCTTCCGCGGATCCGGGTATTGAGTCATGTCGAACGGATCGCCCCCAAGCATGCGCGCGGTGACCTGCCGGCTCCGCTCGCCCCGTTCGCGCCGGGGCCCGCTGGTCGATGTTTGCACCAGCGCCGGGAAGGGGACCACCTCTCCTTTTTGTAGCAGGCGCCCCAGCGCTTGCCGCAATTGATTCCCGCGCAATGCTTGATCCACTTCCAGCGTGGCCAGCAACTCTTCGTATTCGCGGCGGTTGGTCCCGTTCGGATTGAACCGCGTTGTGCTGAACAACGGCTGGAATTCCTTGAAATCCTCCTGCGTCCAGCGGTCGAACGGGTGCTTGTGGCACTGCGCACATTCGATGCGAATGGCCAGGAACGTGTAGGCAAAACCGATTGCCCGGTCTTCCGGACGCTGGAAATTTCGTCGGGCCCAGTAATACGGCAGCGATTCCTGCTCCGCGAATTTTTCTCCACTACCGTCCTTAAAATACTCTCCCATGCGGACGCAGTATTCCTGGTACGTCTCCCCCTCGCGCTGGCTTCCCGCCAGCACGATCCCCTCGACAATCCGGTCATACGGGACGTTTTCCCGGACCCGTTTCCGCAACCATTCGTACCACTCCTGCGAAGGCTGATTGTTGTTGAACGACACGTTGTTCAACTGATTCGCGGTATTCCCGGTATAGTCGCTCAGGCGCGTGGCCCACCAGGCGGAATAGGCCGGCGTTTCCAGTAGTTCGTCAATCTTGCGGCTCCGCTTATCTGGGGAATTGTCGGCAACAAAGGCACGAATTTCCGCCGAAGTCGGCAACGTCCCCGCGATGTCCAGCGAAACACGTCGCAGGAATTCCGTATCGCCGCACGTTTCCGATTGCACGATGCCCAACTTCTTCAACTTTTCCACCACGAGTTGATCGACTCGGGTTGGCGCGGGGACTGACGGGTAACGCTCGCCAGTCTGATCGCTTACCGGACGAAGCACCGGTACCGGCACCGTGCCGTTGTCGTAAAACACCACAACATGCGTATCCCCGGTGGCGCCCGCGGTTACCAGTCCGCTATCGTCGATTTCCGCGATGGAGGCATCGTTGCTCAAAAATCGGCAGAGAGGCGTGACATCCTCGCTGCTGCCATCCTCCCAATGCGCCACCACGCGCAGTTGTGCCGTTTCGCTTGCATCGCGAAATTGGATTTCCGCGGGGGAAATCTCCAGTTGTTTCAGGCGTCCTTCGCTTTCTACTCCCTTCGCGCCACTTGCAATCCAGTTCAGAATGACCCGATACTCCCAACTTTGGGGAGCAATTCGCTGGCCTCCTTCATGGTCGATTTCCCGCGTCGCCTTCTGCAACGCGTAACTGTCGCTCGGGGTTTCCAAGTCGAGACGTTCCATCAGTCCTTTATGATCCGCCTTGAAGTCGTAACCGAACAGGGACAGCATAAAGCCTCCCCGTCCCTGAAACGACCCGTGACAGGAACGCCCGTTGCAGCCGAGTTTGCTCAACATCGGTATAACGTGTCGCTGAAAGTCCGGGGTTTCCTCGTTTTGCCCCGCATAACGGACATCTATCCGCGGTTGCGTCTCCCCCTTGGAAACGGAGACCCAGGCCAGTTGAACGGCCAGCAGGACCGCCAGTGTGCTGCCTTGTTGTTGCATGCTTCCCTCGCTGTTTCGCTGATGTCACGAAAACCAAAAATGAAAGTCTTTCACCCCAGTGAAAAGTCGTTGCCAAATTCACCCGTTCAGTTCTCGCCGGTCTCTTTCGGATTAGCCCCCGCGGCCCCTTTGTTGTTGGGCACGGAGGGCTTTACGTTTGTCTTGGCGGGAGAAACCTGCCGCGAGAGTCGTTCCAACTGCCGTTCCAGTGCCTCCTGTTTCACGCTCTGCAGGTGACGTAGGGATTCCTCCATTCGCTGCAATCGCTCGCGCGTTTTATCAATCTCCTGGGCCAGCAATTTTTCTTCCAGTTGTTGTTTCTGCTGCAACAATTCCCGCGCCTCGCGCAGGGATTCCGCTGGGTCCTCCGCCATGGGGAGAGCCGCCTGCAGTAGATTCAAGCGGGAACGAACCTTCCAGAGGTTCAATTCCAATTCGTATCGGTCGGGAGCATTTTCCTTCATCCGCGCCAAACGCTCGCTGACCCGATGTATCTCCAGCACGGCCCTTTTGTACTCCGACCTCGCCGACTGCTTTAGCACCGTCAATAAATCCTGCAGTTCCGGATGGTGCAACTCGGCAAATTTGAATGCGGCAGCTTCCCGCTCGGGTGTGATGCCACTTGGGACTTCCCTGGAATTGCCCTCGGAGACCGAAGTCGCCAACTGACGGGGCGGCTTGTTCGATGGCACGCTCTCCGATTTCTGCCCCCACGCCTGCGGTGACGCCGCATAGGTGCACAGCAGAGTCAGTAGGCCCATCAGGCTTACCCAACGTGAATTCATAGCGATTCCTCCGCCGGGTCCAGCGTCTCGATTCCACCCGTCTCGGGTGTGGAGGGAATGCCTCTTCGTTCCTGTTTCAATTCGATGGCGGTCACCAGCCAGTCGGGAACATGTTCCTCGTTCAATTCCCGAGACAGTTCCCGCAAGGTCGTGTCCCGGGTCTCTGCCAGATCGATTTCCTGCAGAATCGAACCATAGATGGAATCCGCCGGTTCATCCTCCTGCAAGTCGAACCAGGCCGAGGCAATTATCGCCTCCATGGCACGTCGTGTTTCGCCTGCCTGCGGCAGGGCCCGGTGACTTGAAATCCCCCCGGCTTCCGGCGCCGATTTGGTCTGGGGATGGGAAGTCCAGCGTCCGGTCAGCAATCCCGCACCAAATACCAGCAGCAACAGACCTGCATAGGGAAACAGGCGCGCTGCTCGAACACCACGCTGTTTCATCGCTGCGGGACTCGTTACGGCACTCGCGCCAGATGAAACCGTTTTCTGCGTTTTGAGGGGAGTCTCCCATGTCACCAACAGACGGGCAATCTCCTGGTAACAGTCGCGCTCGTCGGCATCTTCCAGTAGCAGGGCTTCATACTGCTCCTGCTCTCCGTCCGACATCTCGCCCGCCAGGTAGCAGAACGCACGCAACTCGCGAGATTCGTATTGCATCGATGGATTCTCCCTGCCTGACCATGCACTCATAATTCACCCGGTAATCAAAATCTGACAGGCTCAATTTTCCGCAGGGTACACTGTGTGTACCTTTTATTTTGTATCCACGCTGTATCCCGGCCACGGCATGGAGTGCTCAACTTCACCTGCATTCAGAAATATCACCGACACCTGGCCCCCGAACTTCCGGGCCACATCAAGCTTCGTGATCGCCCAATGCTTCCAGTCGGACACGCAACTTTTTCAAGGCTTGCGCCATTTTTCCCAGGACGGTCCCAAGCGGCTGTTGCAGCCCCTCGGCGATTTCCCGAAACTTCATCCCGCGTTCGATTCGCAGTTCGACGATGGTCCGCAACTCCTGGGGAAGTTCCTCCAGGGCTTGTCGCACCTGACGAGTCGTTTCTTCCGTGATCAATCGGTCTCTGGTCTCGGGCTGTAATCCATTGCGAAACCAGCCCACTCCTTCCGTATGCCGCGCCTCCAGATTCTGACGTCGACGGACTTGCATCGCTTCATTGTAAGCAACCCGAAACAACCAGCCCGCCGAGAATTCGTCGGCCGAGTTCCCGCGTTCCTGTTCTCCCAAGGATTCTTCCGAAGCCTGCGTACGCATCAGAAACTCTTGGAGTTTGCGGAACGTTTGCTGTAATACGTCCTCTACCAAATTCCTGTCTCGCAGGACACCCAGCAAAAAGACTTCCAGATCCGCGGAATGGGCGCGATAAAGCCGCTCCGCCTCCGCGGAGAGAGACTGCGCACTCCGCTGCCTGGGCAGACGCTCGCTCATTCCACTAATCACTCCCGCGATTCACCCTCGCACAGGGGCCTCTCTTCAGAGAACGCCTCAAGCACGGAATTATTCTCGAAATCAACCACGATTTCCCAAAAAATCGGACAGATTCCAGAGTTTCCACCTCATCGGCGCTGTCCCCACCCCCTCGTCGAGGCAGTGATTTACTTCGTAGGGTACGCTGTGCGTACCATTTATGTGGTGTCCACGCGAGTTTCGGACACAATATTTTGTGCTGGATTGCGTGCAAACACAATCAATACACGGCCTCCGCGCGAACTAGAGATTACGTGTTGTTCCACCAGAGCCAAGACACAACTTCCTGGGGACTGTTTTCCGTGGCATACAATAAATGGCAGCCCCTTAGCGGTGGGGGCGATGTCGCAATTGGTCCACAAAGACCGCAACGAGGATGATCCCACCCAAAATAATGTCCTGCATGGGGTTATTGATCCCAAGCTGCGTGCAGCCACTTTGAATCACTGACATGATTGCCGCCCCCGCCAGCGTCCCCAGCACGGTTCCACTCCCACCGCTCAGGCTCCCCCCGCCAATCACCACGGCAGCGATGATCTGCAATTCCATCCCCAGCCCCGAGGTCGGATTCCCTACCGACAGTCGCGAAAACTGAAACAGCCCTCCCAGCCCCACGAACAGTCCCGCCAATGTGTACACGGCGATTTTTGTCCGTGTCACGCTGATGCCACACAACCGAGCCGTGCTTTCGTTCGATCCCAGGGCGAACACGTGTCGACTGAACACCGTGTATTTCAGCACGAAACCGACCAGCAGTGACAACACCAACGCCACCCATACCCCCAACGGCAAGCCGAAATGCAACGCCTCGGTCCGCGTACTGAGAAAATCCCTCAACCACACCGGCACCTGGGTATATCGATCGGGACGCACCGTCGTCTCCCGCGCGATCTGCTTGGCAATTCCCAGATACACCGACATCGTCCCCAGGGTCACGATGAACGGTATCATCCGTAGCGAACTGATCAGCACCCCATTCAGCAGTCCGCAAGCACATCCCGTCAGCAGACAACATCCAATCGCCAGGGGAGGGGAGTAGCCTTCCTTTAACCCGTGGGCCAGCACCGTGGCGGAAAGCGCCAACGCGGTCCCCGCGGAGAGATCGATCCCCCCCGCAATGATGATTAATGTCATCCCCAGGGCCGCGACCGCCACCGTCGCCGTATTCACCGAAATTCGCTGAAAGTTCGCATGCGTCAGGAATTTTCCCCCGTACTCTTGGAAGTGGTCCGCCACGCCAAACAGCAACACCACAACCCCCAAGGCAATCAACGGTCCCAGTGCCGATAACAGCCTGGTCGCCATAAGTGGTTTAGAATCCGACATCAGCCTTCCCAAACTGTTGCATGAGACATCAATCTCCGCTTATTGTATGCGGCTGCCACGAATGTAGCGAGATTCCATCAACTTTTCACCTCGTCCTGTTGCTGAACTCCCAGGATCTGGAAGGCAATCCCCATGAAAACCTCCTCTGGCACACTGCGGTTCTCCCTGCTGATCGCCTTGATTACCTGCTGCACGAATTCCCCAGCAGCAGAGAAACGCAACGTGGTTCTCTTCGTCGCGGACGATCACGGGTTTCAGTTGGGAGCCTATGGCGACAACATCGCACGTTCGCCTGGTATTGACCGCCTGGCTGCCGAGGGAACCAAATTCACGCGTGCCTATTGCACCACGGCCAGTTGCTCGGCCAGCCGTTCGGTGATCATGTCGGGAATGCACAATCACGCTATTGGCCATTACGGCCATGCCCATGGTTACAGCCATTTTACCACCTATGCCTCGGTTCGCCCCCTGACTCAACATCTCCACGAGGCCGGTTACCGCACCTGCTCCATCGGCAAATATCACCTGGCTCCCCAAGATGTGTATTACTTCGAAAGCTACGAGAACGACGGCATCCAAGGGGGCTCGCGCAATCCGGTTGCCATGGCTGAAAATGCCCGGCGCTGGATCGAACAACCCGACGAACGCCCCTTCTTTCTGTATTTCTGCACATCCGATCCCCACCGAGGCGGAGGCCCCGGCAACTTCGCTAACTTTAATGATCGCGAAAACCCCTATCCCGAAACGAAACGCGTACTGTTCCAGCCCGCCGACATGGTCGTTCCCCCCTGGCTGCCCAACACCATCGAAGTCCGACAGGAACTGGCCGAATATTACCAGGCCTGCAACCGCGTCGATCAGGGAGTGCAACGGCTTTACCAAGTACTCCAGCAGAATGGCCTGCTCGAGAACACCCTGTTCATCTTCACCAGTGACAATGGTCCCCCTTTCCCCGGCGCCAAAACGAATTTGTATCAACCCGGAGCGAATCTCCCCTTCATCGTGCGCCACCCGCACCAGAAAAAACGCGGCCTGACCACGAACGCCATGATCAATTGGACCGACATCACTCCCACAATCCTCGACTTCTGTGGCATCACACCCAATCCTTCGCTACCCGTGCGACCTGGCGAAAACGATCAGCCCCAACGGGGGAAACCCGTCCCCTACGAGTTCCACGGCCGCTCCTTCCTGTCCGTCCTGGAACAGGAACAACCCCAAGGCTGGGACGAAACCTACTTGTCCCACACCTTCCATGAAATCACCATGTATTATCCCATGCGTGTCGTAATCGAAGGGAACCACAAACTGATCTTCAACATCGCACATCAGCTTCCGTACCCGTTCGCCACCGATCTGTTCGCTTCGCCCACCTGGCAATCGGCTCTGAAGGGGGAATCCAAAACCTTCGGTCAGAAAACCCTGTACGACTACGAATTCCGGCCCCGTTTCGAACTCTACGACATCGCTGCAGATCCCTATGAAGGCAAGAATCTCGCCCATCTGCCAGAACACCAGGCAACCCTCACCCGCCTGCAACACAAACTCCAGGAGTTCCAGAAAAACACCAAGGACCCCTGGGAATTGAAATGGCGGTATGAATAACCTCTCCCTCCCGGTCTCTGCATGTTCCGCGGAAATTCATCGAGGGGGGACGCGGTTCGCTGGTTTGCGATCTCGCACTCTCGGCAAGCCCCCTCTTTGCGAACGCGGACGGTTCACGCTATGCTCAAGGGCTGCACTATCCAGCGTTACCTAGCAGCCACGGGCAACCGGAACAGACCAGGAGATTGCCATGCGTTGTGATCACGGGGTGAGTTCTTTCACGTTCCTGCTGTTCCTGCTGGCAGGCTCGGCACTATCGTTTCCCGCGACGGCCCTGGGGCAGGGGACGGGGTTTACGCTCCCCACGCACGAGAGTTCCTGGCTCAATTCGCCCCCCATTTCCAGCGAAGCGCTGCGCGGGAAGGCCGCTTTTTTGTGGTTCTACGAGGAAGGCTGCCCACGCTGCCGAGACAAATGGCCCGAATTATTTGCCTTGGCGAATAAATATCAGGGAGAACCGATCGTCTTTATTGCGGTCAACTCGGGTACGCCCCGCGCCAGTGTGCAGCAATATGCCCGCGAAGTCCGCCTCAACTGGCCGATCATCGTCGATGGCAATCGCGAATTCGAACGCCTGGCCGACGTGGGGGAACTCAGTTTGCAGAATGTGATGCAGGTCGGTTATATCACCGGCAACGGACGCTTCCAACGGGCCAGTTACTCCGAACCGGAACAGGCTGTGCGGAATGCTCTCAAGGGAGCAGCCTGGAAGGTCCCTCCCGATGAGATCCCTGCTTCCCTCCGCTCCGCCTGGCTCGCGATTGAGTTCGGAAATTATGCAGCCGCCGGTCCGCAGGTGAAACGGAACCTCAATTCTCCTAAGCCCGATATCCGGGATGCCGCCAGCAAATTGAACGAGGCCGTGCTCAAACTCGCCGAACCACTTCTAGTCACTGCCAGAAAGGCACTTGCCGACCAAAACCACTGGCAGGCTTACCACGCTTTTCAACAAGTGGCCACCACCTACGCCGGATTCGATTTGCCCGAGGACGTGGCCGAGAACTTGAAAACGCTGGCGACCAACGACCGGGTGAAACGGGAACTGGCCGCCCTTAAAGCCCTCGCGCTCATCGAAAAATCGCTGGCCAGCAATCCCAATGCACTCAAGGGGAACCTCGTTCGGCTCCGTAAGTTGATCGAAGCCTACCCCGATACCGCCGCCGCCGAACAGGCCCAGACCTGGCTTGATCGCTCCAGCACCAACTGAATCGCCGGGTGGGTTGGCATGTTTCACGGAATGAGGCTGGCACGCTCGCATCTGGCAACGGGGCAAGTTTGCCAGCCCACCCATTCTCCGACGCTGGTGCGGGCGGCTCGGAGACGCGGGGCGTTTTCGGGACTTTCTCAAGTCAAACGTTACCGCATGAGTTACTGTGTGTGGACTACGAGTTAGGCCGATGTCGCCGTGAATTTAATGGCTCCCGAGACGAGCACGGTGTCCACCTTGCCATTCAGATTCATGCCCGCGAAGGGGGTGCGGCGCCCCTTGCTCCGAAAATGATCCGGCTGAATCAACGTACTGGCCCGGGGGTCGATAATTGTGATATCGGCAATGGCCCCTTCCGCCAGCGTTCCCGATTCCAGGCCCAGAATCCGCGCAGGATTGATGGTCAGCTTCTTCAATAGTTTGGTCCAGGACATCAGCCCGGGGGTAATCAACCGGGTGATGCAGGCGGGCAACAGGGTTTCCAGCCCCACGATACCGAACGGAGTCTGGTCCAGTTCACAAGAGACTTTTTCCTCCGCGAACGGCTGGTGATCACTACAGATGACGTCGATCGTGCCATCCTGCAAGCCTTCCAGCAGGGCATTCACATCTGCCTGGGTGCGAAAGGGTGGATTCACCTTGTACTTCGATTCAAAGTTTCGCAGCGATTCATCCAGAAAAAACAGATGGTGAGGCGTGACATCCGCCGTCACGCGAATTCCCCGATTTCTCGCCCGGCGAATTTGCTCGACCCCCTTGGCCGTGCTGATACCCATCAGGTGAATCTGGCCATCGGTCATTTCAGCCAGCACGATATCCCGGTGAATCATGATGGTTTCGGCAGCGGCGGGCATCGGAGGGATCCCCAGCAGCGTGGAATAATACCCTTCATGCATCATTCCGCCGGCGACAAGTTCCGGCACCTGGGGATGGTGCAGAATCGGCTTGTTCATCATGCGGGTATATTCCAGAGCGCGCCGCATGACTTCCGAATTCGACAGCGAGCGCTTGGCGTCACTGAATGCCTTGGCTCCACCGGCGACCAGTTGGGCGATTTCCGCAAGTTCTTCTCCCCGGAGTTGCTTGGTGATCGCCCCGATCGGAACGACGCGGCAATTACCGGCCCGTTCCGCTTGCAGGATAACAAACTCAGCGGCGGCGCGGTTATCCATCGGGGGATCGGTATCGGGCATGCAGGCAATGGTGGTGAATCCCCCCGCCAATGCCGCCGCCGTTCCGGTCAGAATGGTTTCGTCTTCCTCGTTGCCGGGCTCGCGAAGGGAGACACGCATATCGATCAAGCCCGGGGCGATGATCTTGTCACGGGCATCGAGGACCCGATCGGCAGCGGTATCCGCCGGCACAATGCCGACTATCCGGTTGCCATCGATCAGCAACGAGCCCGTTTCATCTCGCTGGCTGGCTGGATCAATGATGCGTCCCTGTTGGAGCAGCAAAGTAGGCATGGAGTTCCTGGCAACAAAATATCGATGAATTTCCGCGGAAGTATCAGGCCTGCCGATTCTGCGCGAGGTTCTGAACTTTTCGTCGGGTACGCTGTGCGTACCACATTTTACGTATTGCTTTTCAGTCAGATTGCGTATTGCATTTCAAGCGAAGGTACAACATTTTGAGGACTGTTTCCTCCGTGTTCAAATTATGCACGGGCTCCGTGAGGCCTGGTCTACTTGCCGGCAATGGAGCAGGTACAAACAGGCCATTCGGATCGTCAGACCGTTACTCACCTGATCGAGAATGACGGAATGGTCACCATCGGCCACATCGGGCGTGATTTCGACTCCCCGATTGATTGGCCCCGGCGCGAGTATCACCACGTCCTCCTTGGCTCGACCGAGTCGCTCGCTGTTCATGCCGAACAGGTGTGCGTATTCATGAATGGAAGGGAAGAAGGCTCCCCGTTGTCGCTCGAACTGGATCCGTAGCAGATTGATGCAGTCCACGCGGGGCAGAATTTCGTCAAAATTATACGAGACTTCCACGCCCAACTCTTCAATCCGGGGGGGAATGAGGGTCGCGGGACCACACACGATGACCTTGGCGCCAAGCTTTGTCAGCCCCCAGATGTTGGATCGGGCCACGCGTGAATGACGAATATCTCCCACCAGTGCCACGGTTTTTCCCGCCAGGGAACCACAACGCTCGCGCATCGTCATGAGATCGAGCAAGCCCTGGGTGGGATGCTCGTGCGTGCCATCCCCGGCATTCAGCACACCCGCCTGAATCCGTTGAGAAAGAAATTCCGGGGCACCGGGAGTTTTGTGGCGTACCACCATCAACGAAACCCCCATGGCCTCGATGTTGCGCGCCGTATCGAGAAACGATTCCCCCTTCGAAAGACTACTGCCCGACGGAGAGAAATCCACGGTGTCGGCGGAGAGGCGTTTGGCGGCCAGGCCGAAACTGGTTCGGGTCCGGGTCGAAGGCTCGAAAAATAAATTGCCGACAACGACCCCGTTCAACAGGGGATGCTTGGTGATTCCCAGCGCGCCCAGGCGCTTGAACTCCGCGGCCTGGTCGAGAATCAGGGTGATTTCCGCAGCAGACAAATACTCCAGCCCCAGCAAATTTGTCTTCGTCCAGGGAATCGATCCGTTCTTGAAGTAGTCTTGAAAGGCATTCATGTATCGGCTGAGTATCGGCAACGGGAGAAATGTGGGTTTCGATAAGCGGCAAACTCTCGCATGCTAACGCGAAGTTGCCGGATCGTCGAGTCCCTGGAACCGCAGGGAAAGACTGTTTCGCAACGCCTTCTCCGCTGGCCGCGGAAATTCAACCCGATGCTGTCGCAACGTACAACAACGGGCTCATGCTTTGGTGGACTGATACGCCGCAATGGCTGTTTCCCGATCGGGATGAATGCCCCATATCTGATTCAAATGCGTCACAGTGAGCACTTCTTCGCAATACGATTGCAGTCCATACAGGGCAAGGCAACTGTCGGGATGTGATTTCAGACGATTCCAGACACGAATTAAAGACTCAATGAACGCCGAGCCAAAAAATCGCGTGCCAGACATATTCAAAATCAGGACCCGGCAAGACTTATCCTCGATCACATGCAACAACTCCGTTTCAGCCTGCTTGACGAGCATGCCTTCAATTGATTCATAACCTGGCCCAAGCGTCACGATGAAAACATCACCGATTCTCTCGATTTGAATCGAATCTGGCTGACTCATGATGAACGATCCTTACTGACGAAATACCGATTTAATTACTCAACGATGCTGGATGCCCAGGAACAAGCAAGGCATTTACCATGGCACAGGGCCTCCACCAGTGTGTGTTGGCCGATCCTTGTTCGAGTCATTTTTCGAAAAATTCCGCCACAAACAAAATAAAAATTGATGGGGCCTGCCAGTCCGTTGCCGTTTTCGAGATACAACTACTCAAATGACCCCACTCTGCCATACAACCTCGACATCTGCTTGAATGACTGTACAACTTACGCCGTATCATCCAATTCCAGCACGGGGGCAGACTGCGATTCGACAAACCGTGGTGCAAATTCCGCCGCTTCGTCCATCATAAAGTTATTCCTCGGTACAGTCGAACATCAGGTGCCAATTTCCAGCAGGGGGGCACAAAAGTTTTCCGTAACCCTCGCTGTCGCAAGTCTCCGGTTACTGAATAAGTTGCAATTCGGTCTGCAACCGCAGGATTTCACCTCTTCGCTCTACCACGACGGTTACCACGTCACCTGCTTCCTTCCGTTCCAGCAGATCAAACAGATCGGCTTGCGACGTGACCGGGGAATCATCCACGCCCACGATTAAATCCCCCAGTACCAGTTCCCCCTCCTGATTATAAGTGGTCCCTTGCAAGCCTGCTGTTTCGGCGGCCGAACCGGGTGCAACGGCCCGCACCAGCACACCCGCTTTCCCCAGACGACGTTTCACGGTGGCGTCATCAAAGATATACACACCCAACCCCGGACGAATGACACGGCCACTTTTGATCAGCGAGGGCACAATCCGGTTCAAGATGTCGGCAGGGACGGCAAAACCGATTCCCGCCGATGTCCCCGACGGGCTATAAATTGCCGTGTTCACGCCGATCAGCAGGCCCGCGCTGTCCAGCAGCGGCCCACCCGAATTTCCGGGATTAATCGCGGCATCGGTCTGAATGACACCATGAATGACCCGTCCGTTCATCGCGTTGATTTCCCGCCCCAGTCCGCTAATCACGCCCGTGGTCAAGGTTTGATCCAGTCCGAACGGACTCCCGATGGCAAACACCTTCTGGCCGACCTGCAAATCGGAGGAACTCCCGAGTTGAATCGGCTGCAGACGCAGTTTTCGTGGGTCAATCCGAAGCACTGCAATATCCTTCGAAGGCTCGCCCCCCACATAGACGGCCTCGTGCGTGGTATTGTCGGCCAGCGTGACCCGAAACTTCTGTGCATCGTGTACCACATGGTAGTTCGTGACAATGTATCCTTGTTCGTCCCAGATGAATCCCGTCCCCGAGCCTAGCGGGGCCTCCATGACGTTGAAATTGAAGTTCGAAGTGGCGAGATTCGCCGTCATCACATACACAACGGACAGCGATGCCCGATTGAAGATTTCAATCGTGGTTTTTTCATCTTCCGCCAGCGATCCCCGCGGAATGACCGGACGAGGCCTGGCATCAGGATCGAATAGATAAAGTGGAGACGGATAGAAATCTCGTACCAGCAAGGCAAAACCACACACCAGCAAGGCCAAAACCAACCAGCCGTTGACACTCGGCGCGCTTCCCTTCCCTGGGGAATCAGTGTTGATCTTCCGTGATGGCCCGGAGAACTCGGGGCTGACATCGGACACAGGCATGGGCTTTCTTCGCCATTTGCTAATTTTGTCGTTTGATCTCACGTCCCAAGTCGTCGTACGCATCCCACAGCTGGTTAATAACATCGGGAGTCAACGACTGAAAATCGTCGTCACTTAACTCCGCGAGTTGACTTTGCAGGCGTTTCATACCCCCAATCGCCCGTTTCACAATGCGTAGCGGCGACAACTCCGCGCTGTCCGGCCTCACCACGGTTCCCTGCGCTACCGCTTCCCCAGGCTCGAAAGCCGCGCCGCGGGCATCCTTGCGAAAGGGTGCATAAGGTGTCGCCTCGGCCAAAGTGCCAGCGGAACTCCCGGACGTGTTAGGTTCAAAAGGGACGTCCTCATGCTCGAACGAACCTTCCTGGGTGCCCCGGACTGGGGTATTGTCGTAATCCAGCGCCTGCAACACCATCGAATCCGGTTCGAGCGTCAGATCCTCTCCATGAATGGACCGCCGCCAGGCGCGCATTTCCGAAACCGTTGCCTGATTTTCCCTGGCCCAACTCAGGCACTCCGATGCATCGTCCCAATTCAAGGCCACGTAAAAGTGCGACCATTTCAAGCCCGCGTACAAATCCTTGACGTCATGAAAGGTTTGCCAGACGCGGCGACGCTGAAATACCTGGTCGGATGTCAACCCGACTAGGGCGCCAAATTCCGCGTCGGTGCGGCCTCGGGCGTAGCGATCGGTCCACAATGCAGCGCATTCGCCAACGATCCAATTACAATTCGATAACGCTCCACGCGCCTTTTCCAGCAAGGTTTCCTCGGACTCGGAGCAACGATTTTCTGGATTCTCTTCAACGGGGAATTGATCAGCCATGACTCGGTAAATTTCCTGCGAAAAACTCTCTCGGAACCTTCCTGGCTTGCCTTGTGTCCTTCCTGCGAACAAAAATTAGACCCTCTCTGCACAAACAAAGGGGATCTCCTGATCCTACCGTGGAACAGGCCTGGATTCCAATCCGACTCCCGGGATTTCAGCCAGCCCTTCTTTTTCGTCCAAGTGGCAATTTTCCGCGGCTGGATTACTTGCCCGAGAAATCTTCCATTTGCTATACCATGTCAAAGGAAATGTGCCTGAAAAAAACTTGCACAATATTCTAATGAGTCACCCGGGCTCTGCCGATCTTATAGGTACTTCCGCGAGACAGTCGCTCCAATCGGACTCCTCGCTAAAATCGAATCAGAATTTTTTCTCACGGTGCGGTAGCCAAGTGGCCTAAGGCGATGGATTGCAAATCCATTATTTCGGGGGTTCGAATCCCCCCCGCACCTTTTTTCTCTGCATGGCGTGGTTTTTGGGCACGCCGAGTGGGGTTTTGGCAAATATAGTCGCCATGGACGCCGCGGATGATGATTCCGCATGGCGTTTTTTTTCTTTTCGGTGCTCTGGTTTTCGTGCTGATTATCCCGGAGGCTGTGCTTGGCGTACTCACGTGATTATTGAGTTCTTCTTTGGCCATCACGCCTTTCGTTCCGGTCGAGAAAGCTCACCCCTCGTTGCATTGAATCGCCCGCCAGTCGGATATGGTGCGATCCCGGCCGAATTCGTGCACGTTCGCCAGAGGTGGGCCGTTGCGGAGAATCGGTAGATTGCTGGGCTCCTGTGCGGGAGTCTTATCGAGCCAGGAATTCGCGATGACGGGCCGTTGCTTGTTCCACTTGCCGAGGTGAATGATACGGGATATAGGCTGCCCGCATTACCAGGCGATAGCAGCGCCCGACCTCGTAATCGCGAATGAAGAACTGGAAATCCCAGGCGGGATTTCCCTTGCCGCCGCCACTAGGGCTTTGTGTCAGCCAGACCTGATCCCCCGGGCGGAACATCTGCACGTAAGCCATTCCGTGACTCACCCCATAATACCAGGGTTCCGCGTAACGATACCCAGAGCGATTGAAGACCAGCGTCAAGGGAAACTTGGGATCGTGTGGAAAGTCACGGGAATCGTTGAGTCCCACGTGAGTGGACAGCTTTCCGTGCTCGGGGGTCACGCCCCGAATCCAGTCGGAATTATCCGCGTGTGCCTCCGTGTGGCCTCGAAAATGAATGTCCAGCGACTCGGGCTGATGGATGTAACTGGCCCAAAACAGACCGATATAATCGTGGGCAAAAGTTTTTCGCCGGGGGATGCACTCGAAGGTCAATTCGATGGTGCCGTCTGCGAGGAGATGGTAGCGTTGCACGCTCTCCAGTCCCCAGTGAGGCGTCGGTGGCTGGTAGAGTTCGGCGGTGTGCTCATCGATTACCCTCAATTCCATCGGCGCGCGGCGGGGCTCGTAGAGGATGTCTCGTTCCTGGATCGTCCCATCGTGGATATGCTCGAAATTCAATCCTGCGATGGGGGGAGCAAACAGATTATCCCGCCGTTGTGAGTGCCTCAAGGCTCCAATACCACTGTAGCCTGCACGATGCCCCGGGAGAATATCGTCGTCAACTTCCGAGTTGTCGACGACCACCGCTTCGACCTCGCCCCGCCTGAGGATCACGTACGGTTTTTCCGGTCGCGTGTAGGTGAGATGTCGATTCAACAGGGAAGTGCTGCCGGCATCTCCTGGAAGATCCGCCCAGACGACCGCGCAACAGACAAACAGATTCAGCATGCAGCCTGAACCAGTAATGCTTCTCCAGGAAACAAACATGGGCGTCTTCTCCCCGATGGCGATGATTGCTGAATAACGAACAGGCGGAAGCATTTCCCCGTTGCATGGTGCCAGATCATTTCAGGGAAATCAACAGCCATGTTTTTTCACGCGGGCATATTCCCGATTCTCCTTGCCGTGACAAGTGCACTCAAAAAAAACGCAAAATAGTGAGTCCCCTTTGGCTAATTGAATACGCCTGGTGGATTGTAAGGCATTGAAAACCACTGCCTTCAACGAAACGGGAATAAAATTGTCTTTCATTCCCCAAACTTAACACCGTTCCAAGGGAGGAAATGGTCATGTCCGTATTGACCCAAACGAGCGTTGCTGGTGGTTCTCTGGTCCAGGAAGTGACGAAGCTCCGTTCTGGCAAAGTCACGCCCCAGCATCGCTGCTGCCGTAGCTGCCGCAGTTGTCGTTCCTGCCGAAACTGCCGTGTGTGTCGCAGTTGCCGGAGTTGCAGGAGCTGCCGCAGTTGTCGGTAAATTTCTGTCACCAAACGGACATCGAGTCCGCTTAATCTCGCAAGGGATGGCGGGCTCGATGTGTGTTTTTCCCAAAAGCGACATTGATCCAGCCTCGATATCCGGGGCTCCAACCTGCGAAAAAGGGACGATACCATGATGCCTGCCATCGGATATGCCGTTCGTCGAGAAAATCGTTTCACACTCAGCGATCCGTGTTTAAACGCGGCCGAGATTACATTCGAACATGCGGATCTCCCCCTGTGGACACAAAGCTTCATTAACGGAGACGAGATCGATTATGTGAGCGTGCATGCCCTGAAGCTTTCCGTGGGAAGTCCCGATCATCCGGGGCAGACCTACCTGAGGGGGCTGAAGGCCGTGGCCCTCGAAAACCAGGCCACCGCGATCAGCGACCACCTGGGGTTTACTCGCGATGGGGAAGGGGGGGTGGAAATGGGGCATTTCCTGCCCGTGCCTTTGACACAGGCCGCCCTGGATATCTGCTCCCGCAATATTGACTATGTGCAGTCCTATCTGGCTCCCTTTCCGTTTTACATCGAGACCATCGCCTACATGTTTCAACTGAAGGGGACGATGTCGGAGCCGGAATTTCTGCGCAGGTTGCTGTCTCGCACCGGATGTGGTTGGCTGTTGGATGTGACGAATGTTTACGCCAACGCACGAAATTTCGGGTTTGACGCGCGCGAATTTATCGCCCAGGTCATGCCTGCGGCTCCCCGGGTGCAAATGCATCTGGCCGGCGGTTTTTATGACGAGGAGCAGCAACTCTACTTCGATACCCATTCCCAGCCAATCCCCGATGATGTGTGGGATCTGTATCAATACGCCTTGCAACTGGGGCAGGAGAAAGTGGATGCCGTCTTTATCGAACGCGACGCGGAATTCCCGGGGCAAACCGAATGGCTCCGCGAATTGCACAAGATGCATGATCTCGCCGCCGCCGTCCATGGAACCCCCTTGCCACTGGGAGTTGAGCAATGAAATCCACGCCTCAGGAAAAACAAGAACCACCACGACCTGCCGAACAAAACGCGACCGCGGAGCAGGCCTATCGTGAGATGATTCAGCAGGTGGCCCGCGCCATGGCCGGAAACAATGTGGAAGGGGCGGTTGCCTATCTTTCGCCCGAGTTTACGGCGCGACACGTGGAATTGTTCGTGGATGGTAACTTCGAAAAACGAATCGACGTGCTGTTGCGTTTGATGCCGCTCGTATCGGAGGACGAAGATTTCGAGGATTTCGAATCGTTGGCCGAGGAATTTGCCGATACGGTCCCGGTGACGGCGTATGAAGGCAGTTCCGAGGAGTGCGACGCCATGCTTGCCTGGATGCAGGAGACGCTGGATTTGACACCTGCCCAGCAGGACACCGTGAATTGCCAGCGGGCACGTTATGCGGTGGAATTCCTGGCGCGCCGGAAGCGGGCCGAGCATATTCGCTTTCAGGAGCAGGTCAGCGTGGCGTCCTCCCTGGCGAGAGATCTGCCGCAACGGGAATCCTTGCGGCTGGTGGTTAATCCGATTCATGTCTGGACGGAATTCGTTTCGCGGAAATACCTCGAGGCAACTTCCGCAGTGCCGCGAGATGTCCTCACTTGGGCCGATGATCAAGAAGTGCGAACCAGCACATTCGAGCCGATCGGGCGCGCCTATTTTGAAAGTCTGCTCGCGTGCCAGCCCTGTTCCTTCGCGGAATGGACGGAAATGATCAGCGACGCGGATCCCGACGAGTTATTGGAATTTATCGGAACCCTGGTTTCCCTGAGGCTGGTCGCCCTTCTGTAATGGCCAGACTGGATATGCCAGTAGTCTGTTCTGAAGCGACCCGACGTGAAGCTGCAGTCGAACTTCGAAAACCCGGCACGGAAAGACAGTCATGTCCGCGATCGTTACCACAAAAGCCGCTTCTCGCGAGAAGAGCGGGGGGGCTACGTTGCATGGAGAAATCGGCCAGTTGCTGCGGCAATACCGCTATCAAGTCGGTTTTACCTACTGCCTGCTGTTGGGGGAAAATTCCTTGCGGCTGCTGCAACCCTTGTTGCTGGGCATAGCGGTCAACGATCTGCTGCAAAATTCGCAACAGGGGCTTTGGTGGTTCGTGGCGGGGCATGCCGGCATGATGAGCGTGCAATATACGCGTCAGCTTTACGATACACGTGTATTTTCACGGATGTATGCCCATCGTGCTTCGGGACTGGTGCAGCAGCAGAGGCATCAGGCTGTGGAGACATCGCGGATTGTGGCCCGTGCTTCCCTGTCGCGGCAATTCATCAGCTTTATCGAGCAACAGGTTCCCAGTCTGGTCACAGCGCTGTTCTCGTGTCTCGGGGGCATCCTGATGCTCGCCTGTTATCAGACCTCTTTGCTGTTTGCCTGCCTGTTGCTGGCGGCCCCCGTGGCCCTGCTGAATATTTTCTTTGCCCGCAGTCTGAGACAGGTCAGTTGTGAACTGCACGATCGCTGGGAAGACGAGGTCCATCTCATCGAATCGGGTTCAGATGCTGACATCCATCGGCATTACCAGGGGCTGGCCAAATGTTGGATCCGCATGTCGGATCTGGAAGCCAGGACTACCGGCCTGACGGAGTTGATGATTCTCTCGTTGATGGCCTGGGCCTTGGTGAGTGTCTGCCGAATTCCCGACATTCTGCCCGGAGATATTTTCGCGGTCTTTCGTTACCTGATGATGTTTGTGGTCGGAATCGATTCCTTGCCGAGGCTTGTCGAACAGGTGGCCCGCCTCAGGGATATCAGCCGCCGACTGTAATAACGGAAGATATTTCCCTCCACCCTTGTCGATTATTTGAATACAAGGGAAACCGTACACGAAATAGCCGTGGCTATGCTTGCAAACGCAACACTTACATGGTGGTCACCCAGCGTCCCCTACGATAAATTCACGGCCTCGCTGCGGACTCCCGCATGGTGGAAAGTCCGCGGGACAGGTTCAGGCGATCGGCGTGGCAAAGCCCGTAATCTCGTTGTCACTCATCGTGATATTCCTGGTTTCGGGCCCCTTGCGTATGCCAATGCGCCTGCCCGGGCCCCGTGTTTCCAGCAGGATATTTTTCCGCAAGACAACATCCTGGGTTCCTCCCTGAACATCAATCGCGATGGACTGCTCGTCTCCCGTGTCGACAATTGTATTCCCTTCCAACAGATTGCGATGGGCGCAAAAGTCGGGACCGCGTTCCGGCCGAAACAATATGCCGTGCTGCCCGCTATGGAGAATGGTGTTGTGCAGAATGTGATTATCCGTGTCGCGGTGCCCGATCGAAATCCCGATCCGATTTTTCTCGCACTGATTCTGCTCGGCCAGTCCGAATTTGACACCCCAGCAAAAGAATATGCCGATATCGTTTCCTTCCAATTGATTCTTTCGTATCAGCGGACGTTGCGAACCGGACCCCGGATGCAGCCCCAGTCCCGAATGGCCGTGGCTATGGCATTGTTCGACTATCACATCGTGACAAATCTGCCAACTGATCCCATCTCCATGGTAATTCCGGGCCTCGACTCCACGGATGGTCACGCGGCGGCAATCCTGCAGAAAAATACACCCTGCATGATTCCCGTCAAGAAGTTCATTGTTCGCGCGATTGCCGTCCAGCACCAGATCCTGAATCGCAATCCGTTCGATATTCTCACCGGTGACCAGGGGAAACAGCGAGGAACAGGTGGCCTTGCTCGATTGCCAGACGTTGTGACGCAGCCCTTTGTCCAGCTTGAAGCGATTCCCCGAGCGGGCTACCAAAGTCCGCTTGATAATTTGTGGTATCTTCATGTGATCGGGATGCGACTTGAGGCAGATGTCGTCCCCTATCTCGAATCCCGAGGCATCGGCCAGAGTGATCTCGCGATCGTACCAGTCGGAATCGAACGCCAGGGGAGTGGTCACGCTGGCCGGCTTGTTGAGGATAGTCTCGGCTCCGCTTCCGAGTAATCGCACGCCCGATTGCAGTTTGATCGCGGCCCGCAAGGTGTATATCCCCGGTTGCAAATGCACGGTTCCTCCGCCCAGCCGTGCCACATAGTCGACCGCGGCCTGAATGGCCTGCTGTGTGGTTCCTGTAATATCGGCCTTCTTGGGGCCAACGCGAACCGTTAACTGCTGTTCCCAGTGAGGCTCGCTGACGTCATCCCCATCCGTGGCACGCGGGGTTGTAACGGGGGGACGCCCATCTGGTTCACTCGCCCAGAGGGCACGCAAGGTAGACGTGGTCCCCAGGAGTGCCGCTATTTCCAGGAAGCGACGTCGAGAACGGAAGCGAGTGGACATCCGCAGGACCTTTCTGACAACACGAGCAGGAATCGAGCCGAGCAACAAGGCAGCATGACTGCCCTGTACTGTATAACATTCGTCATTCAGGAAAAAGCAGCCCGCCCCTCCCGGGTGCGCCTGTTCTGGAAATGTCTTCCCCAACGCGATAGAATCCCGCCATGAATGCAACAAATTCCCACTCCGTTTCCGTCGCGGTTCTGCAGATGCAATGCGTGCAGGACAAATCCGCCAACCTTAGGCGTGCAGAACATCAGGTGCGCACAGCTGCCGGGCAGGGGGCGCGTATTATCTGCCTGCAGGAATTATTCCACGGGTTGTATCCCTGCCAGGCGGAAGACCATGCCCTGTTCGCCGAGGCGGAACCGATCCCGGGGCCCATCTGCGAGCGGTTCGGCCGGCTGGCGGGTGAGCTTGAAATCGTGCTGGTCCTCTCCATGTTCGAGAAACGGACGGCCGGGTTGTATCACAATACCGCAGTCGTGTTCGATGCCGATGGTCGCCAGTGTGGTCTCTATCGCAAAATGCACATACCTGACGATCCCCTGTTCTACGAGAAATTCTATTTTACGCCAGGCGATCTGGGGTTTCGCAGCTTTCAGACGCGTTACGGGAAAATCGGCGTCTGTGTCTGCTGGGATCAGTGGTTCCCGGAAGCCGCCCGTCTGACGGCCCTGACCGGAGCCGAAATACTCTTTTACCCGACGGCCATCGGCTGGCATCCCAGTGAGAAGGCGGAGTTCGGCGTTAGTCAGCACGCGGCGTGGGAAACCATGATGCGTTCCCATGCCATTGCGAACGGAGTTTTTGTTGCCGCTCCTAATCGCGTGGGACTGGAGGGAAATATCGAATTCTGGGGAGGTTCGTTCCTCTGCGACCCCTATGGAAATCTGCTGAAGAAAGCCGGTCACGACGCGGAAGAAATCCTGATCGCCTCTTGCGATTTCTCGCTGTTGGACACCGCACGCACCCATTGGCCCTTCCTGCGAGATCGCAGAATCGATGCCTATGCCGGGCTGACAAAACGCTTTCTGGATGCCTTTCCCGATGCCTGAAAAGCAAACTCCGAAATCCCTGGGATACCGCTGGCCAGCGGAATGGGAACCCCATGAGGCGACCTGGCTCTCCTGGCCCCATAATCGCGATTCCTGGCCGGGTAAGTTTACTCCCGTCCCCGAAGTGTTCGCGCGGTTTGCCCGGACCATCGCGGCGTTCGAGCCGGTCCACATTCTTGCCAGCGGTGCGGCTCTGGAACAGGCGGAAGAACTCGTCGGCGGAACCGCCAATATCCTTCTGCACGAGAAGGGAACCAACGATTGCTGGATTCGTGATCATGGCCCCTGGTTTCTCCAGCATGCACACGAACCGGCCGCCCTTGTCGATTGGGGCTACAACGCCTGGGGAAACAAATATCCACCGTTCGATCTCGATAACGCCGTTCCGGAATATGTCGCCCTGGAACTCGGTATGCGACGTTTTTCGCCGGGGCTTGTTATGGAAGGAGGCAGCATCGAGAACAACGGACAGGGGACGCTGCTGGTCACGTCGCAATGCCTGCTGAATCCGAATCGAAATCCCGATCTCAGCCGCTCGGAAATCAGCCGGATGCTTTCCGAATACACCGGAGCCGATCGGGTGTTGTGGCTGTTTGCAGCGGAGGACGGCAGCATACCGGGCGACGATACCGATGCCCACATTGATCAACTCGCGAGATTCGTGACGGGCGACACGCTGGTGGCTGTCGCCAACGATCCAGCGGAGCAGGGAAGGGCCCGCCTGCCGTTGCTGGACACCCTGCAGACACAACTGAAATCCCTGTCCGATGCACAGGGCCAACCGTTTACCGTCATCCCGCTGCCCCTGCCCGATCCCGTATTTTACGAGGACCAGCAATTACCGGCATCCTATGCGAACTTCTATATCGGCAACGGATTTCTGATTTACCCCACGTTTCGCTGCGCGCGTGATGCCTCGACCGGAAAACTCCTGAAGGATCTGTTCCCGGGCCGCGAGATTATCGGTCTGGATGCCGTCGATCTGGTTTGGGGGCTGGGGGCGTTCCACTGTGCCAGCATGCAGCAGGGACTGGCGCATCCCCGTCCTGTCTCCGCTTGATACCAGTTGGCGCGATCGACTTGCAAACGCGGGAAGTCTCAACGGGGCCGTTGTGTCACGGACGTGAGTCGCTCCCGCAAGTCGGCGGACAGGCTGTTTAACGATATATTGGCCTTGGCCAACTGATTCGCGATCCTTTGATCCAGGGATGTCGTGAATTTCGTGGTCGGGTCGGGATCTTGAGGCAAGCCGAGCAGATCCGCATGCCAATCTTCAAGCACCGCCATGGTCACGGCGTCCGGCACCCCCTGCAGGGAATAGACGACCTCTTCCATGATGGCTTGCTGGGCATCCAGATGTTCGGTGTAAACGCCCGCAATTTCCTTCAATAACCGCGCACGCTGCTGTTTCCATTCCGTCCCCTGGGAGGGAGTCGACGCACTTTCGGGCTTCCCTTCCTTCCACTGATCGGCCACCTGCCGAATAATGCCCGGCAAGCCGCTCCCTAGTTTTTCCAGTAACTCCGGGCGATCCTCGGGGGCTGTCCGTTCCAGGGTGGTATAGAGAATTTGCTGCAATTCCGAACTGAACACCCCGGGAAGTTGCTCGATCATACTCCGGATTTGGGGATCCCAGTTACCGGCCACCCCCGTAGTCGTCCCCGATTGCCCCTGTTTCTCGCTCGGAGTGGAAACGGTGTGTATGGGGACCTGATGTTGACGTTGCTGGGCAATGCTGTCGGGATCAAACCCCACCACATAGGGGGCGAGGATATCGTGCAATCCCGCGGGCATGACCGGATCGATCTGGTGAAACAGCACCGCGGAGGCGTACCCAGCATTTGAAAGCACGACGGTATCCCGAGTGCCCGGAGACAGCGTGAACATGAAAAACGACAACACCAGGCAAAGGCAGGCCCCCTTGGCCAGACCGAACATTGCCCCGAGATGTCTGTCGTAATCCTGAAATTTGATCTTTTCGAGACCTGCCTGAACAATTTTGGCGAAGGCAAAGGCACCAAAGGAACCCAGGATGTAGAGCACCAGAATGGACACCCAGCGGCTCAGGGGAGGCTCAAGCCCCGTCAGGGGAGCAGCGATCAGCGAAAAGGATTCCGCAAAAACGAAGCAGAGAAGTATCCCCGCGATGCTGGCCAACTGCCAGATAAACCCCTTCACAACTCCACGCCAGGCAGAAAGCCCAAGTATCACCAAGCAGACAAGATCGTACCACATTTGCAGCTTCCTTGCTCAAGCAGAAGACCATTCTGGAAATCCGAGTGGAGTGTAATGCCGCGAGGAAATCCTTAAAAGAGGAACTTGCTCGGGATTTGCCAGAATGCACAGACCCGATCTGTGTACACATGACTAAGTTTCCGTGAAGAAAACAATCTACTGGTCATGCGAGCACGATTTGGGGACCGTTCGATTGATATTTTCATCAGAGCGCCCGCCTTCCTCGCGAGAGCATACCACCCCCGTCGGCAACGGAATCAACTGAGCGCAGAGGCGCAAGGGACGCAAAGTCGCGGAAAATGGATTCCTTGCGGCTTAGCATCTCCCCGTCTCCGCGTTTCATTTCCCCAGGGCCTGCGGCTACTCGCATCGCTGGAACTCGCCCCTCTTCGATGTTGAAACAACAAAGTCGTTGGGAAGCCGTTCGGATGGCCGGACCAGATCTGTCCCGGCGGAGTTGAGCTCCGCCGCTCATTTTGCCGGGTCAGAACCCTGGGTTGCCGCCCGGCTGAGGTACAGGCGCGGGGGTTCCTCCGGGAGTGGGCGTGGTGGCTCGCGGAGTCGTTCCCGGGGCAGGGGAGGGGGGATCCAAAGCACGCGGCCTGACCATTGTCCCGTCGCGCAGGGGAAAGGAGGATTCCGTGATCAATTCATCTTCCGCCTGCAACGGACCGGAGACATACGAGCGTCCTTCTCCCACCGGGCCGAGTAACTTCACTTCGATATCGCGGACCATGCTGTCGCGGATCACCTGAATCAATCGCGTCCCTGCTTCGGAATTCCTTAAAGATGTATTGGGAACTTCGGCGATCGGCTGGCGGGGCACGATGGCGGAATGCACGGTCTGGCCATCCTGAAATGTCCCTCCGGTATTATCCACCACAACCACCGCCAGAGCAGCCGTTTCGATCAACTCCCGCAGGGACTGCCATTTTTCGTCGAGAGGCAATAGGACTTGCACCTTGGCTTGCGTGGTCGACTGATCCACTTGCAGGGTAATGGTATCGCCGACCTTAACCTGGGTACGATCTACGGGTAACTGGGCGGTAAGCCGCGATGTATCACGCAGTTCCACCAGAACATCGCCCAAGTTCACGAACGATCCTTGCGCGACAGGCAATCGAGTTACCTCTCCCGCGAAGGGAGCGCGGATGGAGGTATGCTCGAAATTGAGCTTGGCAAGTTCCAGATCCGCTTCGGCAACACTCAATTCCGCTTCCGCCAGTTCCAGCATGTTCTGCGTCTGTTTGCCCGTCTGCACGTCGGCTTTCATCATGTCGCGACGCAGTGTTGTCAGCTTGACGTTAGCACGGGCACGTTCCAGTAACTTTGCCGCCTGTGCCGAGTCGATCTTGATCAGTTCCTCCTGTAGGCTGACCTTCATGCCCGGCGTGGGGCGAACGTTTTGCACCACGCCTTCCACGCGCGCGCGGATCTGCACTTGATTGATCGCGGTCAGACTCAAAGGAGCCCGATAGTCATCAGGATTCAGCAGATGGATCGCATTCCGCTTGATCACAACCTGGGTCGGTTCTTCCTGTCCGTGCACAAACGCCACGTGCCCAATAGCGTGGCACACGATCACGGCCACCGCGAAACTCATGCCAATTCGATTCATCACCACAACCCTCGTCGAAACGGACGGTGCTTTTCCTTTGGTCCGCAGGCAGCCGACAAGGACTCTTCGCTGGAATAATCCCGGCCGCATTCCTGCAATCAACTCCTGTTTATCTTAACGAATTTCCAGCATCAGGCAATCGGTTACTCCCCAGGAGTTTCCGCGATCGCCGACAAGGTAAAATTTCGACCGGCATGCTACAGAAGGCGACGCAGCACGTCGCAGAGACGATCAATCTGACTGGCCTCGTTGTAGAGATGGCAGGAAACGCGAATGTACATGCGATGGCCCCACTTCATCAGGGGAACTTCGATGCGGTACTGTTCCGCAAGCCGGGTTTGCAGGGGATGGGGCAGCCCCGTCCAGGTTTTGGGCACGTCCACGGTATCGGGCAGGGGGACGCTCACCATGGAACCATACCATTCCTGCGAATCCGCGGAAAGTGGCTCCGTCCGCAGGCAGGAGAGGAGTCGCTCACGGGCGTAAGCCGCCAGGTCGTGAGTCTCACCTCGAAATTTTTCCAATCCATATTGCTGCAAAAACTCCCATGCGGCTGGAATCGCCAGGTAGCCCGTGGCGTCGCGCGTTCCGAGCCACAGGAATTCATCCTTCCAACTGGGCGGGCGCCCGCAGGTCGTGCCGCCCCAACTTACGATGCAGGGGCGCATCTCCGCCTGCCATCGCGGATGAACATACAGAAAACCGGTCCCCAGGGGGGCACTCAGCCATTTGTGGCAACTCGCAACATAAAAATCGCAGTCCAGGCGGGAGAGATTCACCTCGCGCATGGCAATGGCATGCGGACCGTCCACGCATACCGCAATACCCCGTTGCCGGGCCGCCCGGCAGATTTCCTCCACGGGGAGCGCCAGCGCGGTGGGCGATGTCACATGACTGACGACAATCAGACGCGTCCGCGCATTCGCATATCCCAGCAGGGCTTCAACCACCTGGCGACTGCTTTCCAGAGGCAAGGGCAGGGGAGCCTGGACCAGTCGCGCACCGCGGGCTTGTGTTCGTTTCTGCCAGAGACGCTTCACCGCGCCGTACTCGTGCGTGGTCAGCAGCACTTCATCCCCGGCCGCCAGGGGCAGGGCTTGTGCCACCAGGTTCATACCCTGTGTCGCATTTTCCACGGGGATCAGGTTGTCGCCAACCGTCACCAGGTTTTCCGCCAACCGTTTCGAGGTTTCCTCCAGCAGACCTTCGAATCGACGCGACAGAAATTCCTGTGGATTGGCACCCATTTGATGGGACCACTCTCGTTGACTCTCGCGTACCATCAGGGGTGTAGGGCCGAACGAGCCGTGATTCAGATAAATCAATCCGGGGTCAATTCCCCACATGCTGGACATCAAGCCTATCTCCTTCGGACTGCACGCAAACCGGACATGCCAGGCATGCAGTATAACAGCCCTCGGGGATTTTCTGCCCGGCGTTGCAAATGCGTCCCACCGAGCCGATAATTACGGCCGGATTTCCACGGTTCCCTGCCACAGATACTGGGTATCCACACTGGAACCGCTGCGCAACTGCACGCGATTCAATCTCCAGGAGGAATAGACCGTGGCGCCAGGGTAGTTGGGCACATAAGGAATGCGGTATGCCGATCGGCTGACCGGCTGCGGAGCATGGGCGAAGAATTCACCTTCCAGATCATGCGAGTAATACGAGCGGCGAAAAGCCCAGTCTTCGGCGGACACGTTGGGATGAATGCCCGCCAGGATGCCAGTTACCAGGCAGATTGCGGTTGCCAGAACGCGATGCAGTCGGGAAAACATGCAGTTCACCATTCGATTCGAAGCCACGGAGGTGTTGACGCGTGTTGCGGATTGTCAACACTCCGCTTCCCGTGTTGCGAAAACCCCACGGTTTTCACGGAAAACACCAGCATTCGCCGGCTTCGAATGGTTAAAGCAAGTCTAATGCCAAGCCTGCAGCGGGGATCGATTCTTGCGACAACTCAGAAAATAAGCCCCGTCGTTTCCTCGTGGCCCAACATCAGGTTGAAGTTCTGCACGGCCACTCCCGAGGCCCCCTTGATGAGGTTGTCCAGTGCCGAGAAAACCTGCACGCATCCCCGGGAAACACGCACCGTCATGTCGCAATAATTGGTGAATGCGACATCCTTGGTTCGCGGCAGGTGATCCACCACGCGAATAAACGGAGCATCGCGATAGTAGTCTCGCATCGCTTGAAGCAGTTCGGCTTGTTCGGCCTTTTTACGCGGGCGGGCATAGATGGAACACAGCAAGCCTCGATCCATGGGAATCAGATGCGGGGTGAAAACCACCTCGGTCGCTTCCCCGCTGACATCCGTGAGTACCTGATCGATTTCCGGCGTATGGCGATGATTTCCCACGGAATAGGGAGCGACACTTTCGTTGCACTCCGCGAACAAGGTCCCCAGCTTGGGGGTGCGCCCCGCGCCAGACACACCACTTTTCCCATCAATGCAGATTCCCACGGGCTCGATCCACCCGCCGCAGAGCAGGGGGGCAAGCCCCAGGATCGATGTACTGGTATAACAGCCGGGGTTGGCAATCAGATCGTGTCCCGGAATTCGCGCGCGATAAAGTTCCGGCAAACCATACACGACATTTCCCAGACGCGTCGGATCCGTGTGGACGTGACCATACCATTTTTCGTAAACATCCGGGTCCGTCAGCCGGTAATCCGCGCTCAGGTCAATCACCTTCAGCCCCTCTGCCAGCAATTGCGGAATGACTTCCATGCTGGCGGTATGGGGCAGGCAGGTAAATGCAACATCCGCGGCTTGCGCGATGCGCGCGGGGTCCAGTGTATCGCAGGCCAGCGCGATACGCCCCGTGAGTGCCGGATGAATCGTGGAAAGGGATGGGCGATCGTCCTGGCGCGTCGTGGCAGCCGTGATGACCGCATGGGGATGACGCAGCAGAATTCGTATCAGCTCAAAGGCCGTGTATCCGGTCGCGCCGATGAGGGCGACCCTCGTTTTTGCAGCATTGTCGGGCATGGATGTGTGCGTGTCGGGCAGGAGGGAATCAGGACTTCTATCCTATGCAATCTAGGCCACAACCTGCCCGGTTGCAAGTCCACTCCTGGCCCTCGGGGAGTCTTCCCCACGCGCCGTTCGATCGAATGCGGCAACCCAGTTTTAAGGATCTGGTGTTATTGGGACTTTTGCCAGCACCCCGTCATTTTTTGCTGCATGACCTCGAAACTGCGCTGGATTTCAGCCTGGTCGAGCAGGAATTCTGCACGACTCGTGAAGTTGGCGGCAATGTGCCAGCGTCCCAGAACGTCGAACATGGCCTCCGCCCGAGTCGTGTCAAAGGCAAATTTTTCCTTGAGTCGCAGTGCTTCTTCCGGGGGCAAATCGGAAAACTGGCCGATCAGCAAAAAATCCCCCTCGTTGGAAAGTTTCAGGTGCAAGGCCCGCAGTTCGGCTGCCAGGTGATGGTCCAGCATCATATCGACGGCCATCGGACCACGTTGCAGGAATCGCTGCATGACTGCTGGATCTTCCTCCGCAATGCGGGCGGAGGTCTCGCAAACGGCGTACACGATTGCCTCGTCCACCAGTGTGGCCGTGTATTTTTCGCTGCTCATGTGCTTCCACCAGGTTGTCGCCAGCAGGTCGAGTTGGAGGTGGGGAGGCACGGATCTCAAAAACGGGACTTCCGTGAGAAAACCAAATCGGTCGTCTTCCCGGGTCTCGAATTGCAAGGTCCATGAAATCCGCTCCATTGTGTCCAGAAACGCGGTCCGGAAGGCAATGTAGCTGAGTATATTTTGCGGCAGTGTGTCGTTTGCGATGGTAATCATATCCGCATGGTCCCGCCCTGCTCGACCATTCGCAAGAGGGAACTTGAAGAAATCTTGCAAAGTCCTTGTTCCTTTTTTTCAACCAATCCGAAGAATCCCCTGACAGGAAATCCCGCGTTGTCTCTTGCAACCGAAACATTTGAAGCAGTTTCTCCAGGGGTTCCAGACCACCTGGGATGGGCATCAAAATACCTGTTATCCTTTCCTTTACGCTTATTCAAACCGTGATATTCAGGCAATTCAGTAGGTCGGTACGAGTTGCGGTGCCGGTAGCAATGGCTCGCCCAGTGAACGGGCAGGTTGCCCACGTCCCGCAATCCAAATCATCCCGACAACACGCAGGTTTTCTCACGCAACCGTTCTCGATGCGAGCCGCCGCGCAAACCGGCGGTCACTCCGCGGGGAATTTCGGCTGGGACACAAACAGAAGAAGAAACGCAGCAGACCACTACGGAGCAGGGGTGCGACGGAGCAGAAAATAGAAGGCCGAACATGGGCAGGAGATCGATCCCCACTCCATCGCGACGCAGGGCAGCTGCGCACGGGGAGAAACGCTCAATTCCCCCCCTGAACCTCAGAGACATCGTGGTCGATCGCTGCAAGCAGCGAGGTGATCTTCTCGTACAATGCTTCCGAGAATCGATTCAGCTCAATCAATTCCGCTGCCTGCTGTCTCACCGTGACATCCGACATGGCACTTACGTTATCGCCATGCTCCTGCAGGGAGCGGCTTAATGTGCGTGCCTTGGGGATGAATCCGTTATCCAGATGCTCAATCACTTCGCGCATCAGACGGTCCGCCTCCGTCAGTTTTTCGCGGATGGTCATGCCATCAAAGGAGTCCGCCATCGCCGCACCTCTGAATTTTCGTTCGCGTGTTGCCTGCCCGGCATCGCTACCTTGGCCCTGTGCCCATGATGACCGCCCATGCGAGGAACTGTCAACTTCAGTCGGATGTTTATCGGGGAAATAATGCCGCAAGGGTCGGGGGAGGGGAGGTGAACGCAGTCGTCGTTTCTCGAATCACTCCACAGCGACAGCAACCGAGGGCTGGGGCCCCGGCTGCCCCAGGCGATCAGCACGAACAATAAACTCTCCCGTCAGGCCTTCTGGAGGAAATCAGTTCCAGGGCTACTTAACGACAAATCTCCCACCAGAGCCAACCGACACACCGCCTGCGAAGCGGACTGAAAACGGTCGTGACTTCATAACGCGACAAGTCTGTTACGGACTGGCATCCGGCAGACATGACGCGCAGGAAGCCGGGGGCGTGAGTTGGGGGCGCGACATCCGCGCGGATCGAGGATCTCACTTCGTCTGTTGCAATCAAGGGCCTGCGAATGCGCTCGGGGAGGGAGAGTTGGCCTGGACTTCGGGCCGTGCCAGGCCAGTGCGATCGTTCTCATTCAGGCCAAGCTCCGCAGGCTCGATCGAATTGCGGGAATGTGAGAACATCCCGCGACGCATCGATCGGTCTGGTTGCACGCCCATGTCCGTTATGCCGATCCGTCCGTTCAAGAATCTCCACACGTCCAGGCGATTTTGGGGTTCAAATGAAACATAACGGACATTATCGGACGTTGCTATCAGGGAAAAACATCGTCGTCCATGGAACATTCAGGAAGCATGCGTGGCATAATGCGGCAAGGAGACTGTTATGCCTCGTCGCTGGCGGCTGGGGCCAGTGTCTGCCCACGAAGCTCTTCTTCGAAGATTCCGATCTTGCGAAAACGCGAGTAGCGATGTGCGATCAACTCTTGTGGACTCTTCCCTGCAAAGCCGCGCAGGGCCTGCACGAGTTCCCCCTTGAGATTATTCGCTGCCTGGCGCGGATTGCGATGGGCGCCGCCGAAGGGCTCGGGGATGATCTTGTCGATCACGCTGAACTCGAGCAAATCCTTGGCGGTGAAACGCAAGGCTCGGGCGGCCTTGTCTGCGTGCTTCACATGCTTCCACAAAATTCCCGCGCAGCCCTCGGGGCTGATGACGGAGTAATAGGCGTACTGAAACATGCAGACGTAGTTCGCAACCCCAATCCCCAGAGCGCCTCCCGACCCCCCTTCACTGATGACGGCCGAAATCACCGGGCTCCCCAGGCGCGCCATCTCTCGCAGGTTGTAGGCGATCTGGTAAGCCTGTCCCCGCTCTTCGGCTCCGATCCCCGGATACGCCCCCGCAGTGTCGATGAAGGAAATGATCGGCAAGTTGAACTTGGCGGCCAATTGCATCTTCTGAATCGCCTTGCGATATCCTTCGGGGTGCGCCATGCCGTAGTTGTGCGTGGTGCGTTCCTTCAGATTCCGCCCCTTGTGCTGCCCGACAAACAATACCTTGCGGCCATCGATCCGCGCGAAACCCGTGAGAATCGCTCGATCGTCGCCATACGCGCGGTCGCCGTGCAATTCGACGAACTCGTCGAAAATCATGTCGATGTAGTCAAGTGTCTGGGGCCGGTCTTCGTGACGCGCCACCTGCACGATCTGCCAAGGGTCGAGATTATCAAACACTTCGCGGCGCAGGCGTACGATCTCCGCCCGCATATTTCGGATGGCTTCCAGCGTTTCCGTTCCCGGATGCGGTTGGGCTTCCAGGGCTTGCAAATGTTCCTCGAGATCGTGAATGCTTCGTTCGAACGGTAAGGGACGCGTGGCCATGAGAACGTGTTTCCATCACAGACAGGACCACTACGGTCCAAAAATGATTCAATACAACCAAGTGAAAATAGAGTCTCAGATGATGTCTGGCAACTCATCGGCAAAGGGGAGATCCTCTTCGGGCGGGGGCGGAGGATTCTTTTTTGCCGGCTGGGCGGCGGACTTGGCCGGTGGCGCCACCGGCTTTTTCGCCTGAGGAGGTCCCGATTGTCCCTGTACGGGCTGCTGTGGGACCGGCACCGGATAACCGGGGGGTAGGGGTTGCCCTTGCGGCCATCCCTGGGGGGGCATGCCCTGCCCGTAATAGGGGCCAGCCTGATAGGAAGGATAGTACGGTTGCTGCGGTTGTTGTGGCTGGGGTTGTTGCGGGGCGGCCGGACGCTGTGTCTGGGGAGGTGCGGTCGGCTTGGAGACTGGTTTCGCGCTGGCGGGGGGAGCCTGCGGCTTAATCGGTGGAGGGGACGCGCTCCCCTGCTCGGTCTTGCGTTGTCCCTGACGCTCCGCGTCGGCCCGCGAATCCAGCATCCCCTCGTTCACGAAACTCTGGCTGGCCTCGTAATCCGCGGCTTTGCGCTTGGCGAATTCCTCTGGGTCTTCATGGAAAATTTTGACGGTGCGGAATTCCGACAGCAATTCCGCGGCGCTTTGGGGGCGGTTTTGAGGTTTTTTGGCCAGGATCCGTTGTATCAGTTTGTCCATTTCCGGGGTGACATTCGGGTTTATCGACGAAGGTTCCGGGGGACGTTCCTGTATATGTCGAATCAGCAGATCGTTGGGAGTCGTTCCCATGAAGGGAGGGCGGCCTGTCAGACATTCAAATGCCGTTACACCCAGGCTGTAAATATCGCTTTGAACACAAGGCAACTGGCGTCGCACAATTTCCGGGGCAATGTAGGTCCGCGTTCCCTGAATCTGCTTCACCTTCCCCGATACGAGTTTCGCAAACGCGGAGGGGATCTGCGAAGAGAGGGAAAAGTCGATTAAACGCACATCCGAAGCCTTGGTCATCATGATGTTGTCCGGCTTGAGATCGCGATGCAGCCAGCCCTTCTCGTGAACGTGTCCCAACCCCATCAACACGCATTCAAACAATTTGCGAAAACGTGCCTGCACCACGGCGACATCCCCTCGGATAATCTGCTTGACGTTGGTGCCGCCAAAATGCTCCATGATGAAATACGCATGCTGTTTTGCCTGGACATGTGTAAACACGCGGATGATATTGGGATGATCCAGTCCGCTCGCGATTTTGTATTCGCGTTTCAAGGTGGCCTTGTGCTCGGGAACCTTGAAGGCTTCGTCGAGCAGCAGTTTCATCGCGTAGCGTTCGTTTGTCTCTTGATCAAACACTTCGTAAATCTGACTGGTCGATCCACTCGCAATGAGATTCCCCAGTCGAAAATTGTCGATGACGATGTCTTCTGCCACGGGATCTTTCCTTCTGGCGCCATCAAGGCTCAGTTCGGAGAATGGACGGGTAAGGAGCAAGGCTCACCAAACGCATGGCTTGCCAGAATTCCATGCCGTTTAGACACGTTTCGCAGGATCCCCCGGGCACAAATTTCCCCCGGGGGTAATTCACTCGAACCGATCCCCAACCGGAATGCTCTCGTTTGCTCCATTCTGGAAGTATAGAGCGCGGGGACCTTCTGGAGAAAGGCTGCACTCGCCAAATTCATCCGGCAAGGTCATTCTCGGGCCCGTGCGAAAATGTGCGACAGTCGTTCCCAAGGAACTCGACTGCACCGAACCGGGCTTGATCAACCCCGCCCCAATGGCAACATTCTCGGAAAGGGCAGGCCTTCGAGCAGTCAGTACTGCATGCGGCGGGGAATAATCCTCCGAGCGCACAAGGCAAATAAACCGAGAGGAGATTATTGCCCCAGCAGGGTGGATTGCGGGGGTACGGCCGGAGCAATTGCCTGGCTACTCCCATCCACCTTAAAAGCAGGCACGCCCCACGAAGGGACCCAACCCAGCGGGATGGAGATGCCTGTGATCCAGCGTGCCTCGCGGGAAACAAGGAAGGCGACCACGTCTGCTACATCGGAGGGGTTTCCGATCCCCAGCGGATGAGACGCTTCCAGTTGTTGCCGTGTTTCATATTGCAACTCGGCAACATGCTTATGAATCATCGGCGTGTACACCATGGCGGGGGCCACGCACAAGGCCCGCTGCCCCCGCGGGGCAATTTCCAGAGCCAACGATTGCGTCATGGCGATCAATCCCGCCTTCGAGGCGGAATACGCATGAAACCCCGCACAGCCGGCCATCCCCATGGCGGAAGCGATATTCAGGATAACCCCCCCCTGCTCCGTTAAAAACGGCAAGGCGGCACGGGTGGTTTTCATCGCCCCGGTCAAATTGATGGCCAGCAAACGATCCCATTCGTCGTCGTCAATCTCCTCGAACGGCCGGGAAAACTCGACCCCTGCATTATTGACCACGATATCCAGCCTGCCAAACTCCTGGCAGCATTGCTTCACCCCCGCATCGACTTCGCGGCTGCGTGTGACATCCGCATCAATCCAGAGATATCGAGCCCCTCTCCGTTCGAGTCGTTTGATCAGGCGTTCGGGACGCTCGATACCCATCAGACACAGATGGGCCCCTTCCTTCGCAAGGCGCTCGGCAACGGCTCCACCGATGCCTCGATCACTGGGGCCAGTTATTAATGCCACTAAGTCTGTCAAACGCTTCATAGCCCGAATTTCGCCATGTGATTCACCTGGGCCGGAATGCTCCCGCCCGGGGCAGCAGAGGTGATTGTCCAATTTGTGATATTCAACGCCTAATCGCAACACTGAACAGAAGCCCCAGAGAAGCGGTTTCCCACTTTCTCGCACAAAAACTCGAGGGTTCTGGCGAGTTAGTCGCATCAAGAGGTGATTGTCAGTTTAGCTGTTCGTGATTATAAGTCGTCTTTATCACCAAACTCAAGTAAATTTCTCATTCTCAACCTCTTCGATAAAAGGGGAGACCGGTCACAAGGGCCGGGCAAAGTTTGCCACGCACGTCGATTGCAAGTTCGGTTCCGATTGCGGAATATTCCACAGGAACGTATCCCATCGCGATCGGCTTCTGCAAGGTGGGCGAGAAAGTGCCCGAGGTCACCTCCCCGATCGACTGCCCCGATGAATCAAAAATCCCCGCATGTTCTCGAGCAATCCGCTTGCCGGGAAGTTCCAGCCCCACACGGAGATTACTCGGCCCTTGCTGACGAATCTCACGAATTCTGGACGCGCCGATAAATTCCGGTTTCTCGAAATGGACCGCGAATTCCAGCCCTGCCGTCACGGGGTCGATCTCTTCCGTCAGTTCATGACCGTAGAGAGGCATTCCGGCTTCCAGTCGCAAGGTGTCGCGGCATCCCAAACCGCAGGCACGTATCGCCTCCCCCTGCCCGCCTGCAAGTAATTCCGCCCATAACGCCGGAACCCGCGCGGCACTCGCGATAATTTCAAAACCATCTTCGCCGGTGTAGCCGGTTCGGCTGACGAGGCACTCGGCTCCCAAAATCTCCAGGAGGCGGGAATGATAATATTTCAACTCGCCGCAGGCCGGTGCATACCGCCCCAGTACGGACGCAGCCAAGGGACCCTGGACCGCGATCATCGCGGTTTCCAGCGTGGCATCGTGCAATTCCACTCCAGGAAATTCCGAGGCAATAGCTCCCCAGAATTCCAGCAGCTTGAGGCGATTCGATGCATTCACGACAACCAGAAACTCCTCGGGCAATCGATAGACGAGCACGTCGTCCTTCACCCCCCCCTGCTCGTTCGTGGCCAGCGCGTAGCGAATACGCCCCACGGGCAGTTTCAAGACATCGATGGTCACCACCCGATTCAGAAAGTTCCACGCCTGATCGCCACGCACATGCACCCGTCCCATGTGACAGATATCGAACAGTCCGCAGGCTGTCCGCACCGCCTGATGCTCGTCCACGATTGTGCTGTACTGAATCGGCATTTCCCAACCCGCGAAATCCACGAGACGTCCGTTCGCGGCGCGGTGCCATTCATTGAGAGGAGTTTTCTGCAACATCACTGCACCTTCCTGGTCGGCTCCCGCCTCCCCTTCAAACCTGCAAGACGGGCACCGCCTCGCACGCGGCGGAACCCTGCGATAGACTGACTTCGGGCAGCGCCATGCTTCCTCGAAGGCGGACTTATTCCTCGGACGTAAGTGTCGCGGACAGGAATTCCCGGTTCAGGCGTGCGATATTCTTTACGGAGATCCCCGCGGGGCACGCGGCTTCGCACTCATTGGTATTCGAGCATCCCCCAAAGCCTTCCTGGTCCATCTGGGCCACCATCGACTGCACGCGGATGGAACGTTCCGGCGCTCCCTGCGGCAGCAGCGCAAATTGCGACACCTTGGCGGAAACAAACAGCATCGCCGAGGCATTCTTGCAGGCGGCCACGCAGGCTCCACACCCGATGCAGGTGGCGGCATCAAAGGCCAGATCGGCATTCCGTTTCGGAATCATGTTGGCGTTGGCATCCGGCGCGTTGCCCGTGTTGACCGACGTATAGCCTCCCGCCTGCATGATGCGATCGAAGGCGCTGCGATCCACGACCAGGTCGCGTATCACTGGAAAGGCATTGGCGCGCCAGGGCTCGATCCAGATCTCGTCGCCATCCCGGAATCGGCGCATATGCAACTGGCAAGTGGTTGTTTCATTTTCCGGTCCGTGTGGTTGCCCATTGATCATCATGCCACACGCACCGCAAATCCCTTCGCGGCAATCATGGTCGAAGGCCACCGGTTCTTCATGCCGGGAGACCAGTTGCTCGTTCAATACATCCAGCATTTCCAGAAACGACATGTGACTGGATACGTTTTCCAGATGGTACGTTTGAAAGGAACCCTTCACCTGGGAAGACGGCTGTCGCCAGATATGCAACGTGATTTTCATGATGTTTTGCCTGTTCGGAGCAATGTCTGAGTTGCAAACAAGGGGCTGTGAGGCCACCGCGATTATTTATAGCTCCGAGTCGTCAGCTTGACGTTCTCGAAATGAAGTTCTTCCTGATGGCGGATCGGGTCCGCATCTGGACTACGATATTCCCAGGCGGCTACATGACTAAAATGCTCGTCGTCCCGGCGGGCATCGTTATCTTCAGTCTGGTGTTCTTCCCGGAAATGGCCCCCGCACGACTCTTCCCGGGCCAGCGCATCCCGGGCCAGCAGTTCCCCAAACTCGAGAAAGTCGGCAACCCGCCCGGCCTTTTCCAGTTCCATGTTCAACTGCTCTCCGGAACCGGTCACCCGCACGTTCTCCCAGAATTCCCAGCGGATCTTCTGAATCCGTTCGATCGCCGTCTGCAAACCAGACGCATTACGCGCCATGCCGCAATAATCCCACATCACCCCTCCCAACTCGCGATGGAAACTGTCCACCGAACGTTCCCCTTGAATCGAGAGCAAATTTTTCAACTTGCCATCCGTTTCCTGGGCCACTTCATTGAAGGCCGGATGATCGGTCGGGATTTTTTCGAGTTTATGCGTTGCCAGATGATCTCCCACGGTGTAGGGAGCGACGAAATAGCCGTCGGCCAACCCCTGCATCAAGGCGGAAGCCCCCAGGCGATTGGCTCCGTGATCGGAAAAATTGGCTTCGCCCAGCACGAACAGACCGGGAATCGTACTCTGCAGGTTGTAATCCACCCACAGGCCGCCCATGGTGTAGTGCACTGCCGGATAAATTTTCATCGGCACCCGGTAACAATCCTCGTCCGTGATTTTCTTGTACATATGGAACAGGTTGCCGTACTTGGCCTCGATGGCCGCTTTTCCCTGTTCCTGGATGGCGCGGTTGAAGTCGAGGTACACGGACATACCCGTCTCCCCTACCCCGTAGCCCGCATCACAGCGTTCCTTCGCCGCGCGAGAGGCAATGTCCCGGGGGACCATATTGCCAAACGCGGGATAACGTCGTTCCAGGTAATAATCGCGTTCCGCTTCGGGGATCTGTTCGGGAGCGCGTTTATCGTCCTTATTCCGGGGAACCCAGACCCGGCCATCGTTTCTCAACGATTCCGACATCAACGTCAGCTTCGATTGATACGTGCCATGCACGGGGATGCAGGTCGGATGAATCTGGGTAAAACACGGGTTGGCGAAAAAAGCGCCCCGCTTGTAACAGCGCCACGCCGCCGTCACGTTGCAACCCATCGCGTTCGTGGAGAGATAATAAACGTTGCCGTAGCCTCCCGTGCAAAGCAGCACGGCATGCGCGGAATGGCGTTCCATCTCTCCGGTGGCCAGGTTTCTGGCCACGATTCCCCGGGCCACGCCATCGACACAGACCAGATCGAGCATTTCCCTGCGGGAAAGAACCTTCACCTTTCCCTTGTTCACCTGCCGCATCAGGGCACTATAGGCTCCCAGCAGCAGTTGCTGGCCCGTCTGCCCGCGGGCATAAAAGGTTCGCGAAACCTGGGTTCCCCCGAACGTGCGATTGGCCAGCAGCCCGCCGTAGTCCCGGGCAAAGGGAACTCCCTGGGCAACGCATTGATCGATGATATTCGAGGAGACTTCCGCCAGGCGATACACATTGGCTTCGCGGGAACGGAAATCGCCCCCCTTGACGGTATCGTAAAACAAACGCCAGACGGAATCCCCGTCGTTGGGATAATTCTTCGCCGCGTTGATCCCCCCCTGAGCAGCGATGCTGTGCGCTCTCCGGGCCGAATCCTGGTAACAGAACGCCTTGACGTTATACCCCAGTTCCCCCAGCGAGGCAGCCGCGGCAGCCCCAGCCAGGCCCGTCCCCACGACGATAATGTCGTACTTCCGCTTATTGCTGGGGGCAATCAATTTCAGATTGTTTTTGTGCCGCGTCCACTTCTCGGAGATCGGACCATCGGGAATCTTGGATTGCAGTTGAGACATGATGACTGATCATTCACTAAAAATGGCATTCCGACGTATCAAATCCATGCATTCACGCGATGCAGCGTAATCTACCAGCGTTTCAACTCTTCGCGAGCCACCACCGCGGACTCACTCTCGACAGGCTGCACCCAGCCATGCCCCGCAGGCTCGGGAACCACGCGGGGCGACTGATTGGGTTCGTAGGGTGTCAAAATCGCGTAGAGCGGGAAACTCGCAAACCCAATGGCAATGATCAAGGCAAAAATCGGTCCGATATTCTGAGTGAGGGCATCATACTTCGCGTGCCGCAGTCCCAGGGTCTGGAACATGCTGGTGACTCCGTGCGATAAATGCCAACCGAGCAAAGTCACACCGATCAGATACGTAATAAACGACACCGGGTGACGCAGGATCGTTATTGCTTTGTCAAAGGGTTCCATACCCGCGATTTTCTCGGGCATGGTCAGGTTGAAGGTGAAATCACCCAAGTGAATCAGCATGAAGGCCAGCACCACAGTGCCGGTGAACAGCATGTAATTCTCGGGTGAAATTTCGAACGGTATCTTGCGATCGGCAATTTTAGATTTCTTCATCGCGTAAGGTTGAGAGCGGGCTTCGCGATTTTCCCGATTTGTCTCCAGCGCGAGCCAGATATGCAGCAAGAACAGTACCAGGAGGCCGACTTCCGCAAGCCGCACCAGGCCTTCCTGGGAGTGCAATGTGTGCGCGTAGGTATTGTAGGCCGCGGGACCAGCATACATCAGCAAATTGCCAGCCAGGTGCACCACCAGAAACAGGCACAACAGCGCGCCCGTGACTGCCATGAGAAGTTTCTTGCCAACGGAGGATGTCAACGCTTTCGCAACCCAGTTCATGATGGCTTATTGTCTATTTCAAGTAGGTAGGGGCAGCAATTCACTTCCGCGTCTCGGCGGCAACCGCCTGCAAATTCCAATTGATTATAGGGAGTCCCAACCAGCCTGCAATCATGGCAAATATGTCGCATAACGGGTTTCATGGGGGTGCAGATCCGGTGGGGGGATTTATTTCACTTTTTTCCGTCAGGCCCCGTCTTCGAGGAGTACGGTCATGACGGGATTCACCATGCCCCCCACCTTCACGGGTTTGCGCCCTGGGCTAGGGTAATTCTCGTATCCGTAAATTCTTGAATTCGATGGGGGCTCCTTCCGATTCCAGGCACAGGTAACCCGAACGGGGAGTGCATTCCTTTCCACCAGAAACTTCCCCCCCATTCACCCACAAACGGATTTCCCCGTTGATTCCCCGCACGTAATAATGATTCCACTCATTCACGCCCTTGCTCCGATTTTCCGTGGGAAAACTGCGAGAGCCGTTCGGAGAAAGGGGAGGAAAGGGGGTCATCCGCGCGGTCCCGGTGGGAAACACATCACCGTGCGAGGTAAACCAGTCGGGTGTCTTGCCCGTCCTCTGGGTATATAACTCCGCATAGCCCAAGTCGAGAATCTGCACCTCGATCCCATGCGGCAAACCAGGCTTTCCTTCCTGGGTCAGCTTTTCAATCGATTCATCGGTGGCCCACACAAAGATGCCGGAATTTCCCCCGTGTTGACGATGGCACCACTCCGCGACCAGCTCGAAATTCTCGTAACGCTTGCGGGTTCGCATCACTCCCACCGGCTGTCCCGTGCAGTACAGCACGCCCTCTTTCCAGGTCCAGGTTTCCGGGAGACAATTGACCGGCGCGAAATCGGCTTCGGTCAATTCCCGCCATCCCGGTCCCGTCCCGGTCTGAATCTGAACGGGTGGAGTTGCAACCGGCTCATCCGCCCGGGTGGACTGATCCTGAAAAACACGTCCCCCCAGCAGCAGCAAGAGGAACCCGCAGGTTGAAAGTCTCGCTACAAAGCCTCGTGTCTGGTGACGCATGCCGAGTCCCCCCCTGTGATACCGTGTTGATGTGAACTCTCGAATGGGCCAGTCGTGCCTCTTCGGGGTTGCTTCCCGTATCCGATCAGCGCCGCTTTTCCATGGCCGCCTTGACGGCTGCCCCCATGTCCGCCGGGCTTTCCGCAACCACAACGCCCGCGTCTTCCAAGGCCTCGATTTTTTCCGCCGCGGTCCCCTTGCCACCAGAAATGATCGCGCCAGCATGCCCCATCCGTTTGCCGGGAGGGGCTGTCTGGCCGGCGATAAACGCGCCGACCGGCTTCGTGATAAATTCCTTGATATACTCGGCGGCATCGATTTCCGCTGTCCCCCCAATTTCGCCGATCATCAGGATGGCATCGGTCTCGGGGTCTTCTTCAAACAAATCCAGCAGATCGATGAACGTGGTTCCGATAATCGGATCGCCACCAATCCCCACCGCGGTGGACTGCCCCATTCCCAGATTCCCCAGTTGCCAGGTCGCTTCATACGTCAGCGTTCCCGACTTGCTGATCAACCCGATGCGTCCCGGCTTGTGAATATATCCCGGCATGATGCCGATCTTCGCGACGCCTGGCGTAATGACTCCGGGACAGTTCGGCCCGATCAGCGTGCAGGGATAATCCTCCAGTTTGCGAATGACGCGGGCCATGTCCATCACGGGCGTCCCTTCGGTGATCGCGACGATCAGCTCAATGCCCGCATCGGCCGCTTCCAGTATCGCATCTCCACAAAACGGAGGCGGGACGAAGATCAGCGCCGTGTTGGCTCCTGTTTCACCGACGGCCTCTTCCACCGTGTTGAATACCGGAAAGCCATCCACGGTTTGTCCTCCCTTGCCTGGGGTCACCCCTCCCACCAGGACCTCTTCTCCAGGTCGGCACTCCGCCGCATACGCCCTGCACTGCTGGGAATGAAACAACCCGGCATTTCCCGTGATTCCCTGGGTAATGATTCGCGTGTTGTGATCAACAAGTATGGCCATCTCGGGTAATCCTCTGTTTGTTCTTTTCGATTGATTCAACTATCCGTGAGCGACGTGATTGACGGGCTGCCTTGGGAAGCAGGCTCGCTTGGGGACAGGCAGGCTGCCGAAAGGGCAGACTGGCCTGCATTTTTGAAATTCCGATCTCTGCCCGATGGATATTGTGTTGATGGAAGACATTACTACCGCCCCCGAGTGCTTCAATGCCTGGGCCGATTCCGTCGCGTGGGGGCCGCACCCGCGGAATCGGAACACTTAACCCGCCAGGGTGGCCACGACCTTCTTCGCCGCATCCGTCAGGTCGGATGCCGTGATGATGTCCTTGTCGGAGGAATCCAGCATCTGCCGCGCCTGCTCGACGTTCGTGCCTTCCAACCGCACCACCAGGGGCACATGGAATCCGACTTTATCATAGGCTGTCATCAAGGCTTCCACGATCACGTCGCATTTCATGATCCCGCCGAATATGTTCACAAGCACTGCTTTGACGTTGGGATCCGCCAGGATGATTCGAAATGCTTCGGTGACAGCTTCCACGGATGCCCCGCCCCCCACGTCCAGGAAGTTCGCCGGTTCTCCGCCGTGAAGCTTGATCAGATCCATCGTGCTCATTGCAAGCCCGGCCCCGTTCACCAGACAGCCGATGTTGCCTTCCAACTTCACATAGCTCAAGCCCGCGGCCTGGGCCTGCACCTCGGCGGGATCCTCTTCCGACAGATCCCGCAACGGTTCCAGATTCTTGTGTCGGAATAATGCGTTGTCATCGAAGGTGACCTTGGCATCCAGGGCCACCAGTTCGCCTTCCCCGGTAACAATCAGCGGGTTGATTTCCGTCATGCTGCAATCGTTATCCACGAAGAACTTGCAGATCTGAGTCAGGAATTTTTCCGCGGAACGAACCGTTTTTCCTTCCATTCCCAGGGCAAAAGCTAATTTTCTTGCCTGGTAGGGCTGCAAACCGAGCGCCACGTCAAAATACTCACGCAGAATTTTTTCCGGGCTGTGCTCCGCCACTTCTTCGATTTCCATTCCCCCTTCGGAGGACATGATCAGCACCGGGCAATTGTTTTCGCGGTCGATCACAATCCCCAGATACAACTCCCGGGCAATTTGCAGGCCTTCCTCGACAAAAAGCGTGTTGACCTGCTTCCCTTCCTCGCCCGTTTGAATTGTGACCAGGGTGTTTCCCAGCATTCTTGCGGCGTTCTCGCGGGCGACTTCGGCCGACTTGACCAGCACGACCCCCCGCTGTTCGGGAAATTCCTGGAAGGTTCCCTTTCCTCGGCCCCCGGCATGAATTTGCGACTTCACAACGGCCAAGGTCCCTCCCAACTCCGAAAACGCCTGGGCTGCCTCGTCCGGAGTGCGGGCCACAATGCCCCGGGGAACGGGAACTCCTGCTTCCCGAAAGAGTTGTTTCGCCTGAAATTCATGAATTTTCATCGCTGCAGTTTTCCCCGCAAGTCTGCTGAAGTGGTGTTGGGAGCTATTCTTAAGCGGTCGTCGCACGACTGCCCCGTGAAGCACGCATCGGATAATAGTGGACCTGTGCCGATCTTTCCAGTAATCGCCAAGCCCCGTTGCCTGTGTCTCGGGAGAAGCCTCGACCGGACGAAGGGATCCGATTTGACATAACCGGTCTCTACCTGCACTTCGCCCTTCCCCGGGTAAATACAGAACCGAGCGAGTTTCGAAACAATCTTGCTCGAAACGCTAGTTCCGCTCTTTCCAACTGTGCCAACAAATGCAAGAATGCCGATAATCAGGGTTGTCTGGGCGGTATCTCGCGATTGATCCGCCTCGAGGAACTGTAGCGATTAATCGCCGGGCCTGAGTTCAGCGCGGATCGATCGACGGGGAGTGATGTCCGTTTCGGTTACACGCGCAACAATTCTGGATGTCACGCAAACACAATTTTTCGCCGAATAACGGCATTTTTCAGGAGTTGGCCACGGACATGTCGGTCGTTGAAGCAGTCAGCGGTGGAAATGGGAATTTTCGGACAAGCGAGCAGGCGGATGCTGTCGTCATCCGCTTTTGTGGAGACAGCGGCGATGGGATGCAGCTTGTCGGCACGCAGTTCACAAATGTCTCTGCCATCTTCGGGAATGACGTTAGTACTCTGCCCGACTTTCCCGCGGAGATTCGCGCGCCTGCCGGGACCTTGAACGGCGTGAGCGGCTATCAGCTCTGTTTTTCCAGTCACGATATTTTCACGCCCGGCGACGAAGTGGATACGCTGGTGGCCATGAACCCGGCTGCCTTAAAGGCGAATCTGGCCGATCTGAAACGGGGCGGCACGGTAATTCTCAATCAGGATGAGTTTACCAAGGCGAACTATGCCAAGGCGGGCTACACCATCGACCCGCTCGCGGACGAATCCTATCTGGCGGGATATCGCGTGCATAAAGTCCCCATGACCCGTCTGACGCGAGACGCCGTCACGGAACTGGGGCTGTCCCTCAAGGAAGCCGACCGGTGTAAGAACTTCTTTGCACTGGGACTGGTGTACTGGCTTTATGATCGCAATCCCCAGGCGACGCAGGACTGGATTCGCAGCAAATTCGCCAAGCGAACCGAGCTGGCCGACGCAAACCTGGCCGCATTAAAGGCCGGTTCCGATTATGGGTACTCCACCCAGCAGTTCACCGTGCATTACAGTGTCCCTCCAGCCAAGCTGGCCCCGGGGCGATATCGAAAAATCACCGGCAATGAGGCCGTTGCCATGGGGTTGGTGACAGCCGCTCACTTGGCTGGCAAGGAGTTGATATACTCCGGTTACCCGATTACGCCTGCCAGCGACATCCTGCACGAACTCTCGCGTCTCAAGAATTTTGGCGTGCGGACCGTGCAGGTGGAAGATGAAATTGCCGCGATTACCTCCACCGTGGGAGCGGCTTTCGGCGGAGCCTTTGCCGTTACCGCCAGCAGTGGACCGGGTATCGCGCTGAAATCCGAGGGGATCGGCCTGGGAGTGATCATGGAATTGCCCATGGTCATCGTGAACGTGCAGCGCGGAGGCCCCAGCACCGGTTTGCCCACAAAAACCGAGCAGGCAGACCTGTTGATGTCGATGTTTGGTCGCAACGGGGAATGCCCCATGCCGATCATCGCGGCGGCTACTCCCGGAGATGCCTTCTATGCCGCGATGGAGGCCATGCGTATCGCCGTGGAATTCATGACGCCTGTCTTTCTGCTGAGCGATGGTTACATTGCCAACGGGGCCGAACCGTGGATGATTCCGGATATTTCCACCCTGTCCCCAATCAGGGTTTCGCATCCCACGGTTCCGAACGGCGACAACGGGCAATATCTCCCCTATAAACGGGATAACCGCCTGGTGCGCCCCTGGGCGCTGCCGGGCACTCCGGGGCTTGAGCATCGCGTCGGCGGGCTGGAAAAATGGGATGTCAGCGGGAATGTCAGTTACGATCCCGAAAACCATCAGCACATGATCCAGACACGGGCCCGGAAAGTGGCTGGTATTGCCCAGCACATTCCCGAACAGACCGTGGAAGGCCCGGCAAAGGGCGAGTTGCTGGTGGTAAGCTGGGGCGGGACGTATGGCTCCATCCGCACCGCTGTCCTGCAGGCCCAGAAGGACGGGAAATCCGTCGCCCATGCCCATGTCAAGTACATGAATCCGTTTCCTCGAAATATGGGCGAACTGCTGAAAAACTACAAGAAGGTGCTTGTCCCCGAACTCAATTGCGGACAACTGAGTCTGTTGTTGCGTTCAACCTTCCTGGTGGATGCCCAGGGGTACAATAAGATCAAAGGCAAGCCGTTCCTCGTCAGTGAGGTCCGTGACGCCATCGAGCGGACGCTTCTGGAATGAAGGCTGCCCGATTCCGAGCGTCATCAGACTGTCCTTGGCTGAATCCCCGTTCCTTTCCCTGATATTTTCTTGTACTTACAGGAACATTTTTTTCAATAGGCCTACCCATGAGTACTGGTGTTGAATTACCCCAATTGACTCCCAAGGATTTTGCCAGCGACCAGGAAGTCCGCTGGTGCCCCCGCTGTGGCGATTACTCCATCCTCGCCCAGATGAAAAAAGTTCTGCCGACACTGAACATCCCTCGGGAAAACATCGTGTTTGTCTCGGGGATTGGATGCTCCAGCCGGTTCCCATATTACATGGCCACCTATGGCATGCACACCATTCATGGCCGCGCGCCAGCGGTGGCAACCGGTCTGAAAATTGCCCGTCCCGATCTGCAGGTCTGGGTGATTACCGGCGATGGGGATTCCCTGTCGATCGGCGGAAATCATTTCATGCACATGATCCGGCGGAATGTCAATCTCAAGGTGGTGCTGTTCAATAACCAGATCTATGGCCTGACCAAGGGGCAGTATTCCCCCACATCGCCCAAGGGTCAGAAAACTAAAAGCACCCCCTATGGCTCGCTCGACGCGCCTTTGACGCCCCTTTCCGTTGCCATCGGCGCCGGCGCCAGTTTCGTGGCGCGGTCCGTTGATGTCGATATTCAACACCTGTGCATGGTGCTCGAACGTGCCGCCCATCACCACGGAACGGCTCTGGTCGAGGTCTATCAGGACTGCAACGTCTTCAATAACGGAGCCTTTGAATTCGCCTCCAAAAAGGGAACCAAGGAAGAAAACTGCATCTATCTGGAACATGGCAAGCCCCTCATCTTCGGCGTGAATCGCGACAAGGGAATCCGCCTGAATAATCTGGGGCAGCCGGAGGTCGTCGAACTGGGCAAGGGCGTGTCCGAGGATGATTTGCTCTTCCACGACGAATACGCCGACGACCCCTCGCTTGCCTTCCTGCTGGCAAACATGAGGCATCCCATTAGCCCCGAACCTATGGGAGTATTGCGGGCCGTCGAACGCCCCACGTATGACGAAGCGGTCAACCAGCAGGTCGCCGATGTAACCAACAAATTTGGTGCCGGAAACCTGAACGACCTGTTCAACAGCGGCGACACTTGGGATGTCACCTAACCCCTCTTTCCCGTGACGGAAATGCTTCCGAACAGCCGCGCCGATATCCGACGCGGCTATTCGTTTTTCTTGTTCGAGCCAAGGGGTGGCTATGCAGCACCACGAGTTCGAGTATCCGGGCTTGCCGCTACATTCCCGGCCTCAATTTGCCAACCTCTCGATGGCAACACTGGCAAGCCCGCGATCATGGGAGTGCCCCGCGCGCGACCCACTTCGGTGAGAACCGGAACTATATCAGTTCGACGCGTGCTTCTGGTTCATCCGCGGCATTTGCTCAGACGCGCCGATGATGCCCTTCCATGAAGGGATGCCATTGGCCGTCGTCGCCGAGCAGTTGGGATCGCAGGATCCAGTGATTGCGGTCTACGATCTCGATAATATCCTGATATTTTCCCATGCCGCTGCCATCGAACCGGGGCCCTTCGACATCCAGAATCAGCCGTTGCCCCGTCTCGTCGAGCTGCCCCTCGTATATCCAGAGATGACTCATCATCGACGCAACAAACGTCCCCGTGTAACGGCTCTTTGCAGGGTTGTAGCCGAGTGTGAATAGCGATGTCCATGGCTCTCCCTCCGGCGATACCCCGGTACATTCGAGCAGAAACCACAGCCCGCCCAGGGAGCGAACGGAAACGGTCCCTGTGGCAATGCTCGGCGGTTGATCGGGCCCCATGCTGCATTCATGGGTGAACTCCCAATTTCCGATCAAATCGTTAAACCAAGCGTGTTCCGCTTGTGGCTTGGCAAACATGAACTCCACTCCTTCCTATATACCAGGAAAGCTGGCTCTGGTGCTGAATAGCCCACCGTCTCATCGATCCTGTCTCCCGGCCCGCGCGGCTCACAAACTTGCCAGCAGACGCTCGGAAACGGCTTGCACACGGGGATCGGCGTGCTTCAGCTCTCGCAGACACATTTCTTGCAATCGCTGTCGCTGCACGTTCTCCGTGGCCAGCCTGGAAAGCGTCTTCAGATATTGAACCAGCACTACGGGAGCCTGAATGGAATCCCGGCTGGCCATAAGTTCGTCAAAGAAAACGCTCCCCCCGGCCTCCAGTCTCCCCAGCAGAACCAGTGCCAGGTATCGGACATCGTTCTCCGCGGAGGTTTCTACAAGGTTCAGGAGTGAGTCCGTGTCAGCGGGATCCGGAGGACCCAGATTTTCCAACGCTTCGGTGGCCCAGTTTCGTACGCCTTCGTCGTGGTCGTTCACCGCATGCAACAAGGGGATGGCTGCCGAGCGCGACTGCTCGGCGAGCATTGCTAGTGATTCCGCCGCCCGCCGTCGATCGGCCACGGACTCCGCCTCGAGTGCCGCAACCAGCATAGGGATGTCATTCATCGGGCAACCCGCAAAAATTTGTATTGGACAGGAACCGTCTTCGCCAGACTCACAACAGTAGAATCACGCCCTCGGTTTTCTGAATTTCCGCATACACCGCCAGTACCTGTTCGGAGTTGTCTACAACCGGCTCGAAAGTCAAGGCGATATGACGCCCGCCTGCCGTCTCCCGAGATTGAAACGGGGGGTCAAATTCCAGCGACAGTCCAAGCCTAACTGCACCCACGACATCCTGCACGAACACATCGCTGGAGCTTCCAATGACCTTGAATGTGTAAACGCAAGGGAAATCGTGCGTGGCTTCCAGTAGTTCCTTGGGGGGGAGATGACTCTTCACTGCGACTCACGACAGGTTATATGATCGAGGACTAATACGTCACTGGCATTATATCGTGAATCGACCAATTGGAGAATCAGGCACAACGACAGCCCGATGGATTTCTCCACCGGGCTGCCCAGAAAGCATGTCACGCATGCCACGGTCCTGGCCCGGACATGCACAGATACGGGTTATTGGCCTGGTCAGATCGAGATTTTACACTTGTCCCCAGCACAACAGTTTCCACTACAAGGGCAGTTTTCAGGTATGCAATCCGCGCAACCGCAATCCGCGCACTCGCAAACCGGGCCACAACAGCAATAATCCACTACGGCCGATCGAGAAACGTCCGGAGTGGATGTCGCACAACAAGCCCCAGCGGATGGCAACTCCTGATCACGGCCCGCGGCCGACAGGAGACAGTTCTCTGGAGTGCATTCGACACAAGTGCAATGCTGGCACTGACAGAATCCCGTTGCCACGGCATCTCCCGCAAACGCACGAGGATATGCGGCCACCAGCAGCAGAGGAACGGCCAACAAACAGGCCAAAACGAGAATGTGATTTTTCATGAGATTTTCCCTTGTCATCAACAACTGAAATAAGAAGCAAAACACGGACTGACAAGCCACGTGTCACGGAACTCAAGCCTGTCTGGCAGTTGGGCCAGCAGGCGGAATTCGGCTCGTTAAATCAGCCAGACGCAATCGAGCAGGTGGCACCGCGCCGACCGATGCGGTCGCGTGCGGTCATCCGCCGCCAGATCCCGGGAAATGCAGAAACAGTCCAGGCCCACCGGCAGCGGAGCCTCGGGAAATCCTGCCAACGGCGCCAGAAACTCCGTCCACCGGCTCTGAAGAGTTATCCTCCCCTGCTCCGCAGGCTGGCGCGGGCAACAATGACAACCACAGGCAAGAGTAAATCGCCCCATATCGCTTGAATGGGGGGTGATATTCCGTCCGCCGTCTCCCGCTACGGAACATGCCGTGCGCTGTGTTGCGCAACAGGTAGCGGATTCCGCCTCGCGCGGCGCGGGTTTACTAGTCCGAGAAAATAAGTCCCACTGACCATCGTGCCCTGTCGAGTCCTCGGCTGTCTGGCAACAGCGCAGACCACCCCCGCAGCCAGAAACTGCCCCAGGGTGTTGCGCTACCAGCGACAAACAGACCAATAAAGTGAAACAGCCACGCATGGAATATTTTCCCACGGTCAGGATCAATCAACACTGCCATTTTTTTCCACCGCGCCTATTTCGTCAAGAGGTATTCACCGCCCGCGTCTCGGGAGCAGCCGGTACAGGCGTTGCATGTCACAATTGCATCGAGTCCGGCTAAGGCCAGCATGTCGAACCTCACTACGGGTTTACTCCCTGCACAACACGCTCCGTCGCAGACGACCGAAGAATGCCAGCGTGCAATGCTGCGTGTCGTTCCAGAGTCGTGAGCACCAGCCCTGCGGGGAGGGTTCCAGCGTATTCGGCAAGACCATTTTCAGCGTGCTACCCGGGCAATAGATCCGCGCTTGCTCGACTCCCTGCCTCAAACTGTTGGGTGAGACGCGTGCAGGCTTATTGGCCGAAATCAAAGGGACCGCCCGCAACGCGGTAGTCACATATTCGGAGCAGTGCATTCCCTCGGCCGATTCGCCGGTAAGAAAATGTCGGATACCGTAAGGACGCCCCAACTCCTGTTCCAGGGCGGTATTCAATCGATTGCACTGCTCCGGACTCAATCGGCAGACCGGATGATACAAGGAAATCGTATTCGTGGTTTGCGACTGCAGATACGTTGCCAATGCGGTTTTGCGGACCCCGACACCATTGGCGCTGTCGTACACCTGCCACTTCCCTGACGGATCGGGCATCAAGAGTCCCACGTGGGTATAGGGACTCTGAGTGTACACTTTTACGGCAATGCATTCCCCGCGGTGCAGGATCAGCGTGCCGGGCTGCAACTCGGTCCCCAGGAACCGCTCCGCTTCTTCCACCAGGATTTCCCTAACGGCGGGAGACGCGGAATCTGCCGAGACGTCACCCCAGGCAGGCAACGCTGCCAGGCTAAAGACGGATACGCAAATCAGTACACGCGTGTTGTGCATGGCGAGACTCCCACTAATTTTACTTCCGAGGCACAAAAATGTCTCTTTCTTGCGGCGACGTGAATTCCAGTCTACTCCTTTGAAAAACCAGACTGGAATACGGGGACTTTTTTGCCTCGAACGAATATAGTAAACAATGCCAGCAGGGCGTGTCCGCCAGGCTGGGGGCAAGACGTTCGCTCTTTCCCGTGAAGTCATTTCGATTTCAATATAACGCGTGAACCGCTCGCGGGATCACCCAGGAGTCATGAGCATGGGGCAATTAGTCGAGATGCAACTGTCCCGCATCATTATCAGCGAAATCAACGATCAACAGGTCATCTACCTCACCGAGGTCGAGGGGGAACGGACCTTTCCGATTCTGATCGGCATTTTCGAGGCCACTTCCATCGATCGACGGGTCAAGGGGGATGTCCCTCCGCGACCACTCACGCACGACCTGCTGAAAAACGTGATTGAGCAACTGGGCGGAGAACCTCATGATATTATTATCAACAGTCTCCACGAGCATACCTATTATGCCATGATCCGCATACAAAAAGAGGGAGAACTGGTCGAGGTGGACAGTCGCCCCAGTGACGCCATTGCCCTCGCGATGCATTACGATCCCCCCCTGCCGATTTATGTCGAGGATGAAGTCCTGGAAGCGGTGGGGTAGGCGCTATCGCTTGCCCAGGGCCTGCATCTGATACAGCGGAAGATGCCGATAATACACCTCCAGTGTCATGATACTCAGGCACGTCTGGTACAGCCTGCCTCCTGAACCGCCATGCGGGTCGGTCACATCCCAGCTTCCTGCTTCCGGTCCGGTCCTGCGCTGCGAACGCACCAGGGAGTCTCTCATGGCCTCGTTCCATTTAGGCCAGACCGAACCTCCCGCGTGATGCAGAACTTGCGTCGCATAATAATTGTAATAGATATTGTTGGAATCGGGGCCGTGTTCGCCGAGATGGCGGATGCCCCGCGTCAGCGCGGGCAACTCCCGATTCCATCCCAGATACATGCGGCATAGCAGACCTATGGAGGTTGTCGAAAGTTTCGGCCCCTGCCCCGCGACATACCCGTATTGGGCGCCCCCGTCGTGCTGCACGGAATCGAGAAATTTCTCGGAGGAAACAAAACCGACTTCGGAAACCCGCAAACCGGCGGTTTTGCCTGACTGCAACGCCATAATCATCCAGCCGCTCACCGAAAGGTCGCCCGTTTGCTCGGGCTGGTAGCGCCATCCTCCCTGGTCGCGATTGCGTGTCTGGATAATGAAATCGAGGGCTCCTTGCGCGACAAGTCGCACCCGACGATCCCGCGTCATGGCGTAACATTCACACAGCGCAATCGTCGCCAGCCCGTGGGCATACATCGGATAATTCCCGCCGGGAATTTCAGTCCCATTTCGCCCACGCAAATCGGCCCCTTCTGGCATCCGGACAGCCGAATTCAGCAGAAATTCCACTCCCTTGAGCACTTCCGCGCGATAACGCCCCTCCACCTGGGTCTCGCCGGCTCCCAGAAAAGCCATCAACGCCAGCGCGGTGGCCCCTATCGGGCAGTTCCGCAAACTCCCCGCCTGGTGATCTGCATGGCGATCGCGCGGCCTGCGATGGTCGAAACTCCAACTGCCGTCGGCTTGCTGTCTTTCCACAAGCCACTTGAGTCCCCGTTCCACCGCGCGTTCACTCTCGAGTGTCCCCCCAAACAGTTGCAGCATCTGTTCGCGCGACAGACTCGATCTTCCACCAAAGTGCGAAGAAAGATCGATCTTGGGGACTGTCAGCAATTCATTCCGCTCCAAGGGATCTTGCCGCAACTTTTGAATATCCACCACGCTCGCATCCAGGGGGCTGGGGATCGGATTTTGCAATTTCTCGCTGTTTACGATTGGAGTCTTTGTCTCCAGTTCCTGGGGAATCTCGATCTTGGTGACACGCTCGAGCTCTTCGTTGTTGACGCGATCGGTTTCCACCAGCAGGCTGAGAATTTCACGAGGCAGCGGGGGCTGGATCACAATCAGCGCCATAATCAAAAGCAGCAGTGAATGCAGGGTCAGACTGACAAACAGTCCTCCCAATGCCTCGCGGGGGAACCAGCGATCCCACCAGGTTTCCACAGACTTTCTCTCAGCTGCCTCCGTGGCATCCGTGGATGGAACGGAGGCAGCAGCGCGACCACCCGCCCCGTTCGGTTCCGGCGTGAACCGACGCGGGCGGATTTTATCCAGGGGATCGGCGGGTTGAGGCCGAGGCATGGCAAACCGTTATGACGAAATGTCGAACCGGGAATTCCACATGAGACACTATTGACTCTCCACTCTATCAGAATTTCGCGGAGATGTTGACCTCAAAATCCCGAAGTAAGCAACCTTCAAGGCTTGAAACCGATGGAACGTCGCCCCCTTCGTCAGGAGTCCCCTTGGGCCCCGGGCTTATAACCAATGTACAAAGTTGCGATGCCGAAGGTTAACGGCCGGTGGGTAACCCGTTCCATTCCGGCCTGTTCCATCAGTTCGACCAGGGCTTTCCCATAGGGAAACTCGCTGACGGTGGCAGGCAGATAATTGTATGCCGAGTGGGAATTCCTGGCGAAAAACTGCCCGATTCGTGGCAATACATTCCGAAAATACCAGCAATAAAACGTCCGCAGCAGGCGATTGCCTGGAAGCGAGAATTCCAGCACGACCACGCGGCCCCCCGGCAGACAGACGCGGAGCATTTCCTTCAATCCTCGCATGGTGTCGGCGACGTTTCTCAACCCAAAGGCCACGGAGACAATCTGAAATCGATTGTCCTCGAAGGGGAGTTCCTGTGTATCCGCCTGAATAAAGTCGATCCGCGTCCCTTCCCTGGTTTGCATGCGGTCAAATTTCTGGCGCGCGATTTCGAGCATTTCCTCCGTGAAATCGGTCCCTGTCACGGGAATACGGCGTTTCCCCCGCTTCCAGTAGGCCATGGCAAGGTCCCCGGTGCCGGTACATACATCCAGTATAGGCGCCTCGCCTTGCGGTGTCGCCTTGCGGATCGTGACCCAGCGCCAATAATAATCCGTCCCCCCCGACAACACGTGATTCATCAAGTCATAACGCGGGGCGATTTCGCCGAACATCTGCTTCACGCGCTGGTTCGACTTATCAATACCGAGGTTCACGGCATTCGTGGGGTGATCCACCACCGAGGATTCACTCAAGGAAAATTCTCCCGTAAGATGTTCGACTTCGCTGTCAGTGGTTAGCATGCACATCATCCCTCGCGACCACTGCCCGAACAGACCATTATAACAAGCCTGCCCCGACTTCCCATGCATTACGTCCAGCAGTTTGTCGAACGGACTCTGATTTTCTGGTTAACCCTCAGTTCCGGATTCGCCTTGTGGTGGGGGCTTTCCAACCCTGCCGCCAGGGAGTACTTCGAAGTCTGCAATCGCTGGACCATGACCCCCGCCATTATCTCCGCCATGTTCTGCATCGGCTTCCTGCTCCCTCGCGACGAACTCCGCCAAGTCCTTCGACAGGGCAAATCGGTGCTGGGGGGGTGTCTGGTTCAATATGCCTGCATGCCACTGCTGGCTTTTGTTATTGCCACTCTGCTTCGACTGGAAGGCCCTTTGTTTGCCGGGATGGTTCTGACGGGTGCCGTGCCGGGGGCGATGGCTTCCAATGTGCTCACCCTCGCCGCGCGTGGCAATGTCAGTTATTCCATCAGTCTCACCACCGTTGCGACACTGGTCTCTCCGCTCGCCGTTCCGCTGGCCCTGTTCCTGTTTCTGGGGGTACGCAAGGGGCCCGAACCCTCGACCGTGTTTGTCAATTTGCTGCAAACGGTTGCTGTCCCCGTATTGGCGGGATTTATCTGCAAACTGATGCTGAGACGAGAAACGGAATTCCCGCGGGCAGCGGCTGGGTTGATTGCCAATCTGGCCATTCTCTGGATCATCGCGGTTGCGATTGGCTTAAATGCCAATCGATTAAGCCAGGTCACCGCGATGATGTTGCTCGCAATGCTGTGCCTGAATCTTGCCGGCTACTGCGCCGGTTGGCTGGCCAGTCGCATCATGTCGCTGGACGTCAGAAAAAGTCGCGCCCTGATTCTTGAAATCGGCATGCAAAACGCGGGCGTGGGCACGGTGCTGGCGTTGAAGTTCTTCGACGACCCCAGCACGGCTATTCCAACCGCGGTCTATACCTTCGGCTGTATGTTTACGGGGACTCTCCTGGCCAGTTACTGGAGTTGGCGCGGCATCCCCCTGCACGCCACGACGCTGGAACCGCAATTACCACCGCTCCAGCAGAATACTTGAACCAGGCTTTCCAGGTAGTTGTTCCGGAATTTGCGACAAAAACGCCAGCGAGAATCCGGGACATTTTCGAGGCAATAAATCCGCACGGTCAACCGTGCGAGAACCGTGGATTAGCGGGACTTCAGGATTTTCGCTACGTGTTGATGCAACAGGTCGACTACCTGCTCCCGCGAGTAGGAGGAAGTGTCAACGCAAATGGCGTCGTCGGCTGCTCGTAAGGGGGCCGCGGCGCGCGTTCGGTCCCGTTCGTCGCGCTCTTGCTGCTCGTGCAATATCTGCTCGAATGTGGGGGCGCCGGGCTTGTTGGAAAAATCGCGATAGCGGCGCATCGCCCGAATTTCCGGCGCGGCTGTCAAGTAGAATTTGCAGGTTGCCTGGGGAAAGACGATCGTCCCTTGATCGCGCCCCTCGGTGACCAGGGATTGTCGCGACGCGATCCTGCGTTGCTGTTCCACCAGGACTTCTCGGACTTCGGGCAAGGCTGCCACGCGCGAGGATAAGCGGGTCACGGCAGGTGTCCGCAACTGCAAGCCAGGCTCCACCCCATTGACCAGCAGCAACTGGCCCTGCAGGTGAAATTCCAGGCTACGCGCGATTTCCACCAGTCGGGGAGACTCTTCGATTTCTCCTCCCCCTTTTTCGGCCTGCCAGGCAACGGCTCGGTACATGGCTCCCGTATCGAGAAATCCAATGCCCAGGCGTTCCGCCAACTGCCGCGCGACCGTCGACTTTCCGGTTCCTGCGGGGCCATCGATGGTAATGATCAGCGGCTTGGAAAGTGAATCCTCGGAGCAATTCGGCACGTACGCTTCCTCCCGTTCCCTGCACGCGGGTGGCAAGGGAGATGATTCCATCAAAACTGAACTCGAATGCTCATGTAATCACAAGGGAGTGATTCGAACTGGATCTGATCCCCCACAATCGAGAGATCCGCCAAAACTTTCCCTTGAAAATCGACTTCCCAAGCCCGCCGGGGCGTGCGAAACGTGGCAAACTTGACGACCGCATGCTTCCCTTCGGTTTCTATAAAATCGAATCGGCAGGACTCTCCGGGAGGCTCCGATCCGCTGGGCGTGTCCTCGGGCACTGACCGTTCGAATTCCACATGCAGCAATTGCACATTCGGAGCGGAGAGATGGAAAAACCAGCCGGACTGTTTCCGGGGCAGCACGGCCATCGGCACCACCAGCGGGGGTACACTGTTGTTCGCCGCCGTCAGGCAGGAGTGTGGGGAATCGACGGCGATCTCATACCGGAATCGGCGCGACGATTCTCCCTGAACAATCAACAGGCTGTCCAGCATCCGATGCGCTGTCCGTTGATGAAACGGCAGGAAATGAGGCACCAGAGTGACTCGATGGTCCCCATCATCAATTTCGATGGGGCCCGTACTCTCGATTCTTCGTTCCCCAGCCATGAATTGACTTTGCTGCAATGTCCCACGCACTTTCGCAGCGGAGGCCGCCCAGGCAAATCGCATGGCATAATACGAGCGATCAGCCAGATGCGTGGGAAGTGTTTGGGGACTGATTTCCACTTCGACTCCCAAGGTCCGTACGCCTCGCGTCGCCGTGAAGGTTTGCTTGAACTTCGCTACCGTGCGCTGTTGATCGGGCGAAAGCAGACGCCCATGAACTTGAATCCGCCCCTGCGCCGAACCGGCTCTGGTCAGTTGAATGGTATCCGCCACCATTTTGGTGTAACTCGGCTCGGCTGTTCCCTGTCCCCAGGTCGGCGCGTTTCGCGGAACCGTTCCTCCCGATCCATCCAGCCGGAACACGAGTCGCTGACTCAACAGGTTTTCCGTCGAGCCATGCACCCGAAGACGTTGAATTCCTCCCGATTCGGGATCGATCTGAACGTGAAAAAACTCGTTCTGGAGAAACCATTCCCCCGCCATCGGCGCCTTGATGCGTGCTGCCCGATATTGCTCGACGGGCATCTGCTCCAGGGCAACAAATCCGCACGCGGGCAACTCCACCACGGCCAGTGAACTCTCGGAATTCAATTGCAAATGCTTCACCGCTTCGCAGGGGCGCGGCATCAGCTTTTTACCCTGGACTTCCCGGTGAGAAAATTCGATCACCGCCAGCCGGGCGTGAGATAAGGGATTCAGGATCAGGTATCCCCCCTTTTCGGCTCCCCCGCGCGAAACTATTTCCGCAAAATTACGGCTTGCAAGTTCCAACTGTTGCTCCACGGCCTGGCCGAGTTCCCGCAAGCCTTCTTCCGGCAGCGTATCGCTGAGGCGTGGCAAGTCGTCCGGGAGATTCGAGCCACCGTCAATCTTGCCTCCCAGCAATTGGGTGGTTGTCCGCAGCCATGAAAGTGTTTCCTCGCGCTGTTGCACTTCCCAATAACGGACAAATCGCGAAATGGCGTCCGGTTGCTTGCGTCCCGTCAACTGGTCCAGATACGGCGAAAGGTATTGTCTTTGCTCGTGATTGGTGTGCTGGCCCGAATCTTCTGTTTCCTTCAGGAAGTGGTCGAGACGGCTGAATCGTCCCAGCACGGGCACGATTTTCTGAATCCGTACCACATCCTGAAACCAGGGATTTCGCAGTTTCGGCCAGCGGGCCAGTACCACGCAGGCAAGATGATCGTGATTCATCGCCTCGGCCATGCGCTCCGGAATGCGGAGCAGGCTGGTTGCGTTCTCGATCGATAACGGGATTCGAGAAATGGCCTGAATCACTACACCACTCCGCCCTTCCCAGCAAAAATGGCTTTGTTCTTCATCGGGATACACGCCATCATCCAGCACCAGATGATAGGCCCCCGACAGACCAAACTTATGCAGCAGCAAGGGCAGTTGAGTGCTCAGACCGAAACGCATCCGCATCCAGACCGCGGGGGTTACGCCAAGATGCCGGGCATACGAGGCCATCCCTTCCCGCAATTGCCAGCGCGCCGTCTGAATGGGCAGCAGTGGAGTTGCTGCATCGCCCCATTCACTACCCAGCAGACTCAGCGTTTCCTGCTCGAACGCCGTTCGCAAACCGGCCAGGATTTCCGGTTGCGACGCCGACAGATTCTCCAGGAATTCCCCCGTGCAAAACACGTTGACGACGTGGTCGCTCTCGACCAGCAGGGGGATTTCCTGCGTTGTGGTCCCTTCTGACAACAGGCACATATCGATGAGATGCGCATCCACGGGATAAAACTTTTCGCGGCTCTCGAGCAACTGTTCGCAGGTCAGCCGTAACATCTCGTTTACCCGGTCCCGATCCTGTCGCAGGGAGGCTCGCGCCGCCTCCAGCAGAAAGTCCGTAAAACGCGTTTCATCGATGTTGTCGTAATGGTACATCGCCTGGGACAGCAGCAGCGTCAGGAGATAAACCGTCCCCAGGGCCATGAATGTTTCCTCTTCACAGGGAGGAGTTTCGAGCAACAGCGCAAGATCCTCCGTGTGAGTTCCCGGTTGCTGTCCCAGCAACTCCCGCAACCGTGGGTTGGCGTGCAGCTTTTGCAAGGTCTCCGCGCGATCCGCGGTCGCCTGCAACACGATCACCCCCTGCTCTTCCGCTTGAGCCAACCACCCGGCGGGTAATTTGGCGCGGCTAGGATCTGGCAATATCAAAATGCGGTCGCGTTCGATTTCGCCGGGAGAGGGGGCAGCCGTCCAGCGCGGCACAGCATGACAGGCAGCCAGAACCCAGGGATGCAACACCAGTCCGTACCCATTCAATACCGCTGCGGCGTCCTTCTCGTTCAAGTCGCGAGAAACATCTTCCAGATGCCACGATGGAAGCAGGATATTGGAATGAGGCATGCGTCTGGCAATCCGTAGTCACTGAGAAATGGGGTTTGATTCGCGGTCCGTTCAGGAATACTGATCCCCGAGGACGTTTGCAACCGGTCCATCAGCCGGATCCATAATTCTCCACAATTTTCCACTCCCACACGAAAACAAGCCAGGATGACTCACCCGATCGCACCCCGATCGGCTCGCTTTCGGAAGTTGCCCAAATCATAGGCAGATGTGTGTGGTGGCAAACACCCTTGGAAACCCACGTAACCTGTCCATGTGTGCCTTATTTTCTTCGCAACACATAGGAATGTAAAGGGATGCGGCAGCACTGACCGGCACGCCGAAAGTTCGGCACATGCTTTGCAATGGTAGGAAGCGCGGGGTTCTTTCCCGTACACGACTCCCTAAAACCAGACCCGCCTCGGTGTAAAGCCGAAATCAGCTGATGGTCTGCTGCGAATTGGTCGGAGGTATGGCCGGGTTGACCTGTGTAGGGTTAACCCGGGCGAGCGCCCATACCTTCGACCATTTTTTTCATCGTTTTCTAACCCCCTCTCCGCGGGTAGTTCCATGCCAGGAACTCCGGACTGCTGCAATTCTCCGCCGGTTTCTCTAAACTACGGATACATTCTGGACAAGGATTCCTCGGCAGAGTTTTAATATGTCCATTCGAGTATGCAGTTTCGAGAGCCGTCGCTGTCAGGAAATGGTGAGCCTGATCACCAAATTCGGCGGTGTTGCCACGGTTGCCCCTTCGATGAGGGAAATTCCACTAACCGAGAACCAGATCGCGGGAGAGTTTGCCGGGCGGCTTGTCCGCGGTGAAATTCCGATCGTGATCTTCATGACGGGGATCGGCGCCGCGACTTTATTCGCGGCCATCAAAGCCTTGGAACTATGGGAACCCGCTGCCGCCGAGTTGAATCTCCGCACCATCATCATCCGCGGTCCCAAGCCTGTTCCCATACTGAAGGAACATGGAATTCATATCGATTACCGGGCGCCCGAGCCGAATACCTGGAAGGAATTGGTCTCGTTGATCGATGCGAGCGAAATTTCCCTTGCGGGACAGGATGTGGCCGTCCAGGAATATGGTAAGCCGAGCCTGGAATTCTACCAGGCACTCGAATCCCGTGGAGCCCGCGTCTACCCCGTCCCCGTCTATCGCTGGGATTTCCCGGAGGATGTCGGCCCCTTGCATGCCGCCATCCGGGAATCCGTTGCTCACCCGTTTGACTTGATGCTGTTTACCAGTGCCAATCAGGTGGATAACGTGCTCGCTGCAGCCGAGCAAATCAATCTGTTGGAACCTTTCAGGCAGACCCTGGAGAAAACCATGATTGCCTCGATCGGTCCCACCTGCAGTGATCGCCTTCGAGAACTGGGATTCACTCCCGCAATGGAACCGTCCCACCCCAAAATGGCGCATTTGGTACGCGAATCCCTGGAGTTACGCACCCGCCAACAGGCAAACTAATGCGTCGTCGTGCCTGGGGCTTTGGGGGTCATGTTAAAATGGATGGCTTGCTCTCGCGCCGAATGCGGGTGAGCGGGGAACATTAGTCCCCTGACAGTCGCGGCTGAATCGGGGATGTTGATGGCCGAGTCGCCATGCGGTAGAAACTGACAGGGGATTGACATCCCCCGCCCGCGATGTGCTGGTTCGGGGCCCACTCCCCCTCGCGGTGATGGACAAGCCGGCCAGTGGCACATAATGAAGTCCACTGAAGTGGAAAGACATCCCCTTACGGGCGATGCTTGTTCGGCGAGTGCGGTAGATGTTTCGGAGATACAAAGACCAGTTCCCGGGGGTGCTGGCTCAAGGTAAGTTTGGGCCAGGTTGCGAGTTCTGGAAATTGAAACTCGATTATAGCCGCTGTGGGAACAGGGCGTGGACGCCCCGACCAGAGGGCCACCAGTTCTTCCAGCCCCGGATTGTGCGAAACAATCAGGGGCGCTGCGATTTCTTCGGGCAGTTCCCGGAGAACGCCCACAATTTCCTCGGGGCTCGCGTGATAGAGTCGCGTGGTTTGCTCACAAGGAATTCGCAGCCCCTTTTCCTGGCAGATTGCTCGAGCGGTGGCCTCCGCCCGCAAGGCAGTGGAACTGAGGCACCAATCGGGACGGCTAGACTGCCGCGCCAACCAGCTTGCCATTACGGGAAGGTCCCGCAAGCCACGTTTATTGAGCGGTCGGTCGTGATCCGTCAGTGTGGGATCATCCCAACTCGATTTCGCATGCCGCATCAGAAAAATCGTCTTCATGGCCACTCTCCAGGCAAGGCGGATGTGAAGTCTGCCCCTCGCCTCCCCCACATTCCGCGATTGCCCGATTCGACCGGATTGCTGATCAAACTCCTGCTCCAGACGCGGTGATTGTTCTCGGGGCGGAACCGCGCGATTTATTCATAGATGGGGCAAAACGTGTTGAACGCCCCTTCGCAGAAATCTCCCGGGTCGTTGAATCGCCGATTCTGATTGAGGGCCGATATGCCCTGCATTTCCTCCTCGGACAGGGCGAAATCGAACAGCTCCAGGTTCTCCGTGAGGCGCTGGGGTTGACTTGTCTTCGGGATGATCGCGGTTCCCCGTTGCAACCCCCAGCGCAGCACGATTTGTGCCGGTGTCTTCCCATGATGAAAGGCCGCCGCGCGCACAACCGATTGATCCAGAACCGATTCCGAGGTTTGCGCCATCCCCAGGGAAAAATAGGACATTGCGCCCAAGGGAGAAAACGCGGTGACGGCAATCTCTTCCTGCTTGCAGTATCGCAGCAGTTTTTCCTGTGTGAGATAGGGATGCATCTCGACCTGCAACACAGCGGGTCGAATCCGTGCCGATGCCAGCAGATCGCGAATCAGCGATGTCCCAAAATTCGATATGCCTATCTGCCGCACCAACCCCTGGTCCACTAGTTCTTCCATCGCCCGCCAGGTTTCCACGATCGGTACTGGCGAAAATTCCATCCGAGGAGTTGCGGCCGCGGGATCGTATAACCAGCCCGGCGGATAGCGATGGTCGATCGGTACGTATTTCTGGGATATGGGAAAGTGGATCAGATACAGATCCAGATACCCAAGCTGCAAATCCCGCAGGCTTTTTTCCACCGCGGGCCGCACGTGCTCGGGAGCGTGATACGTGTTCCACAACTTCGAGGTGATCCACAGATCCTCGCGTCGACACCGACCGGAACCGAGCACGCGCCGCAGTCCCTCCCCTACCTGGGCTTCGTTACCGTAATCGCAGGCGTTATCGAAGTGGCGATACCCCCGCTCCACGGCATGTTCAATCAGTTCCGGAACGTCTGCTGGATCGACTTTCCACATCCCCAGACCGACACTGGGCATCTGATGACCGTTCGAAAGCGGAATGGTTCGCAGCATGTTCGTTTCCGTTCTTCTGATCAGGCCACGCCTGAATTTTTTTGATTGAAATTCGAATGATTGCAGTAACTCGCGAAATGCTTCCGGCCCGTCAATCGGTGGCGGAGACAAGGCGTGTTTTCAAACTGCGCCAGTCGGGCAGGTCTGCCAACGTGGGATCGATATACAGGTGATGCCACAATTGCGTGGAGATTACCCCCATCAAGCCTGTATCCAGGATATACTTTCGCAACGAGCGTTTACTTCGGCTCAATTGAATCCGACGCGCAAGTTGCACGCCGCGTGGATCAAAATACCCACTCTTCCGTAGAGATTCGTCGCTTAACAGTTGGTCGACCCAGGCGGGACGATTTTCGCCGAGAAAATTCGCTGTCAGATACGCGCGAAACATCGTCTTGGGGCGGTTGGCGATTTGGGGCGGCAAGGTTCGGGCGGCCACCTGCCGCAGCAGCCATTTATTTTCCTTGCCACGCAATTTCAAGTCAGGATCGATCGACGCGCAGAAATCGACCACGCGTTCGTCGAGAAAGGGGTAACGCCCCTCCACGGAACTGTTCATCGTAATGCGGTCACTCTTGGCGGCCAGCAACAAGCCGGGCAGCATGATTTTGAATCCCGCGTACAACGAACGATTCAACGGGGCCCATTTGCCAATGCGCTCTTCACACTTCCCCGGAACATCCTGATAGGGAGAGTAATCTCCCACGTCGCGCCACATCTGGGGGGAGTACAGAATTTCTCGAGCCTGTCCAATCAGATCATACGAGTTCTGCTGGGCAATGCGGTAACCATGAAATGCATTGAGCGGATGCTGATGACGCCGGGTTCTTCCCACAGCCAGGGAAACCAGACTTCGCAACGCACGCTGAATCGGTTGGCCGGGAAGTTGAAAACGGTGGGTGTATCGAAACCAGACGTATCCCGCCAGCAGTTCGTCGGCCCCTTCGCCCGTCAGAGCCACCTTGTAGCCCATCTCCCGTACTCGTTTTGCCAACAGCAGCAGGCAGGCGGACGATGTATCGAACACCGGGCCTTCACTTGCCAGAATCTGCTCGGGAAAAGCATCCGCAATCTGACGGGAATTCAGGCTGAGAATCTCCAGGGGACAATTCAGAACGCGGGCCGATTCAATGGCCTGATCCCGTTCATTGATGGGCCCGGAATCGTCGAGTGAAATCGAAAAACTCTGAATCGGTTGTTCCCGGGCGCGGGAGACTAGTCCCAACAGCGTCGTAGAGTCCAGCCCACCACTGATATAACAGCAGACGGGCACTTCGCTGATCAACCGGCGGGACACGGATTCCTGCAACAGCTGCTCCAGTTCCTGTTCCGCCTCCACCAGATTGGAAAAACGCCGTTCCTGGCCCGCGTCGGGAAAATCCAGATCCCAATAGCAGGTCCGCTTGATCTCTCCCCCCTGGACACTCAATTGATGCCCCGGCGGCAGCATCTGGATACCGGCAAAACAGGTTCGGTCCGTCGGCAGGCAAAAGAAATTGAAATAGTAATCCAATCCCTTGCGGTCCGGTTCAATGGGGAGCATGCCCGATGCCAGCAAGCCGCGTATTTCCGATGACCACAACAGCCAGCCATCAATGGTGGCGTAATACAAGGGAGAAATACCGACCCGGTCTCGTCCCAGCAACAGTTTCTGCTGGCGACGATCCCAGATGCTGGTCGCGAACTGTCCCCGACCGTGCAGGAACACCTCCTCGCCCTGATCTTCGTACAAATGGGCCCAGGCTTCGGTATCGCAGTGTGTTTTTAACTGATGCCCCTTGGCGATCAGTTGCTGGCGAAGTTCTGGATAGTCAAACAGTTCCCCATTGAACGCGACCACCACCTGGCCGTCTTCATTGGAAATCGGTTGCCTCCCATGGGCCACGTCGATAATCGCCAGCCGGCGGGCACCGAATGCTATTCCGGGCTCGGAAAAGGAATGCCCATCATCCGGGCCGCGATGATAAATCGCGTCGAGCATCCGTTCCAGGGTTTCTTCTGGAAAGCAACGCGGTCCGTTCAGCGAGATCGCACCTACAATTCCGCACACTATCGGGCATCCCCTGCAAATTCTGGGTCTCGTTCCCCTACGGCAGACTCGACAGAGCCAGACCGGGGCAACGAATCGTCATGGAATTCACAAGCTTACCGAATCGATCAGATGGCGCGAAGCAGACAGGCGGTGCTTTGGCCCATCGAGGTGCGATTCACGCTCATTGCCAGGGAATTACGCAAAGGAACCGTCTGGTCCCGCACGACATTCAGTCGGCAGCCAGGATCGGGGGTCTCGTAATTCAGCGTGATCGGGAGTTCCCTGTTCTGCAAGGCCAGGATGGAACCTGCCAACTCCACGGCTCCCGTGCCGGCATCAAACTGGCCGAAATAACTACCCAGTGCGATTAACGGAATTCGCGAGGCCGTTTCTCCCATGGCTTGGTGGTAAGCCATGGCTTCCACCAGATCGTCCCGCTGAGTGCTCTTGCCATGCGCATTGATGTGGCCGATCTCTTCGGGGCGTATTCCCGTACGCTGTACCACCGAGCGAATTGCCGACACCAGCCCTGAGCCATACTGGTTCACCTTGCCGATTCGTCCATCGCAGGCGGAACCGACCGCAAGCACTTCCGCGTAGATCTGTGCGCCTCGGCGTTTCGCATGTTCATAACTTTCCAGCACGAACACGGCCGAACCTTCACCCACAACGGAACCGTCCCGGTCCCGATCAAACGGACGACAGGCACGCTCGGGATCGTCCTGGCGACGAGTCAGACTTTCGAACAGGTTAAACCGAGCCACATCGAAGGGGTCCGTCGCGGAACTACTGGCCCCGACAATCATGCAGTCCGCCACTCCACGTTGAATTGTTCCCATGGCTTCGGACATCGCCAGCAATGTCGAGGATTCGCGACTTGTGATAGTGTTATTATGGCCACGGGCATCAAATTCGATCGCGACGTGGCAGGCAGGCATGTTAGGAAGTTGCCGCAATAGCCACAACGGGGGAATTTTCCCCATGCGTTCCTCGCCCCAACGATCAAACTGATTCCCTGGGTCAAACGGGACATCCTGGCGAGCGGCCTCGATCAGTTCCTGGGGCGTGGAGGAAATATGCCCCGCTCCGAAGACCACCCCCAAGCGGTCGGGATCGACATCTCCCCGCGTCAAGCCCGCATCCTCCATGCTCATGCTGGCAGCAGCCACCCCCAACTGCACATCGCGACTCATTACCTTGATAAACTTGCGGTTATAGATGTGTGTTACGGGGTCGAAATCGTGGATTTCCGCGCCCAGCTTGGACGGAAGTCGAGACGAGGGAACGGATTGGAGAAATCCAATTCCGGAACGGGCGTTGATGAGATTGCTCCAGAAGGCATGTTTTCCTATGCCTATAGGCGAGACGATCCCCAATCCCGTCATGACAACGCGACACGGTGAGTGCGAAGACATTGTACAGCCTGACCCTACATAACGTCATGCTGCCGCAAACCATACGGCAAAACACGACTGGCGAAACGTGATTGTTTCCTTACGAACACTTGCGTGTTCTTGCACTCACAATCAAAAACAGGCTCCAACCCATTTCCACTGTAAGTGAGTTGCAGGCTACCACGTCTTTTACGCTTGGTCCCGCGACGTGATAACTGCGTTGGGGGGGTATTAAGTCGAAAATTGATAGCATGGCGCGGCAAAGCGACTCACCCAGTGCTATTGATTTCCCTTGGGAAGCTGCAAGACCTCCCTACGTTCACTTCCGACTACGACTCCACTTCTCAAGAAAACATCAGGCAGGAAAAACCGTTCCTCCCCTACGTCAGGCGGCTGGAATAATTCAAGCAGTTCGCTGGTCCCACAGGAACTGGTTTCTTCCACCCCCCTCTTCCTTCCATAGTAAATTTCGTAAACAGAAATTTACTTACTTCGAGAGAATACGCAGGGAGAGATCCACAACCTCTTATTCCACTTTATCTTCCCCAATATGTCAAGCGCATCTTGTGATATTTCCTGTTCCGGCTCCCTCCGTAGCCAAATTGACGCGAGATTTTGCCGGAAGATGGACTGATTTATCCATTTTCTGCCGGTGAACAGGTCTCCCAGGTCCGACTCCACGCGGCTAGTATCCGTAGGGAACAATCGCCTCTTGCCTGGACAACCAGCTTTCGGCTGTGGAGTCCCTCGACCACAATGGCAATGGCAATTCGATCGATCGGCAATAGCCGGGGAAATCGATTCGCCCATTCCACGAGGCAGACTCCCGTTGACTCGAACAATTCATCGGCTCCCAGTTCGTACCACTCATCCTCGTCCTGCAGACGATACAGATCAAAGTGATGCAGTTGCAACCGGCCCGCATAGTGTTGCACGATGACATACGTGGGGCTGTTAATTTCGCTTGCTGGCACGCCCAGCGCTTCTCCAAACGCCTTCACAAAATGCGTTTTGCCCGCGCCAAGCGGTCCATCCAGGGTGATGACCAGTCCGGGTTCCGCCTGTGCCGCCAGCAGGCAGGCACAACGCCGCGTGGCCAGTTCGTCCGCACAATAAAATTCCCGCGTCTGTTCCATCGCTTGCCGTCTCGTGTCTCTGGTAATTTCAGACTCGACCAACCCCGGCGTATCTTCCTTGCTCGCCCGCGTCTTCGGTTATTCTTGCCGGGCAAGGGGCCTGTCTGTTTGCCACGGGGGCAAAGGGAGTTATGCTGTGCGACACATGCATGTCATCACATGCATCGAAAATCACTCCGGCAGGTTCCGTGGTCGGGGCTCGATCACATTCCGAGTATCTTAGCGAATCCTTGGGAGATTCCATGTCGTCCGTCCGTAACAATCGCCTCGCGGCACAGCTTTTCTCGTTATACCTGCTCTTTTACAGTGGTTTTATTCTGATCAATATCTTTGCCCCGCAACTCATGGAAATGACCCCGCTTGCGGGGGTGAACGTGGCCATCTGGTATGGATTTGGCCTGATTATATTGGCCGTGATTCTCGCGTTTCTGTACGGCCTGCTTTGCCAGCCGATTCACGATCGGCCCTCTGAATCCAGCGTCCCTCAGTCCGGAAAGGACATTCGAGCGTGATCTACGAGGCATCCACTCTGGCGGTGATCATCTTCTTTCTGTTCGTGGGATTGACGCTCGGAATCAGTTTTCGACTGGGGCGTACGGCGAAGTCCTCGCAAGGGTATTTCGCGGCACATGGACAAATTCCCTGGTTCGTGAATGGCGTTGCGTTCGCGGGCGATTATCTCTCTGCTGCCTCGTTTCTGGGCATCTGTGGCATGATCGCCTTTTACGGCTACGATGGGTTTTTATACTCGATCGGGTACTTGGCAGGCTGGATTGTGGCCTTGTTCGTGATTGCCGAGCCGATGAAACGACTCGGCAAATACACGTTCGCCGATGCCCTCAACTCGAAGTTCAAGTCACCGGGAATTCAGGTTGCCGCCGGCATCAGTACGCTGGTGGTCAGCATTTTTTATCTCATCCCGCAGATGGTCGGCGCGGGCGTGCTTGTCACCCCGCTGCTGGGGTTTCCCCACTGGGCAGGAGTCTGCATCGTGGGGGCGACCGTCATTCTGATTGTGGTCACGGCGGGCATGGTCTCCACGACATGGGTCCAGTTCCTGAAGGGTTCGTTACTGGTTCTGTTCAGCACGATTTTGACGGTCATCATTCTTGTCCGGGGCTTTACCGTGGAGTCCGGGGGAGTTGATGGACACGTCTTCCGCACACTGGGCCCATTCCAGAACGAGACTCTCGCGGAGGAAATATCGGCCCTGCAGACGCATCCCTGGTCGCTGGTCGCTCTCGACGAAGCCTGGGAGAATCTCCCGTTTGTCAAGTTGCGAGACGAGAAAACACAAGCCATTACGGTCTGGTATCGCCAACACCTGGACGAAAACCAGAGTCTACTGCAGGAAGCCCAATATGTCTCTCTGACCGCCGAGGGGAAGGAACTGGTGAACGGCTTTCCCAAGGGGAAACGCGCCGGAGAGCCCCAGTTACATCCCGTCGGTCACCTCAGCCACCTGCCCGAACAGCAAACCCACACCGGAGCCCTGGGGCCCCTGAAATTTTTCAGTACCTTGCAGGAAAGTGAAGTGATTCTGTGGGGAAAGCAAATTGTTCGCGAATCCGATGGCAGCGTAACGACCGTCTATTTCCAGAAACCGACCCAGGGCAGCCGGATCCTGAGACCCGGCGAACATCCAAATTTCAAGGGGATTCGCAGCAACAACCCCCTCGATAAGCTCAATTTTGTTTCACTGATGCTGGCGCTGTTTTGTGGCACCGCCTCGCTGCCCCATATCCTGATTCGCTATTACACCGTGAAGGACGAAGTCTCCGCCAGGAAAAGCACGATTGTTGGCATTACAAGCATCGGCTTCTTTTATGTCCTCTCGCTCTACATGGGACTGGGGGCTATGACCAGCGGGGCCCTGGATGTCACCAACAGCAACATGGCTGCCCCCTTGCTGGCGCGCAGCATCTCGGAGTGGTTGTTCGCGGCGATTTCCGCCATCGCCTTCACCACCGTGCTGGGAACCGTAAGTGGACTGATCCTGGCCTCCGCTGGCGCGGTTACGCATGATCTGGTGGGACACCTGCTGAAAATCAAACTCAACGATGCCGAGCAGGTCCGCGTGGCCAAGCTCTCGTCCGTCGTGGTCGGCCTGATCGCGATTGTCCTGGGGATCCTGTTCGAAAAACTGAATGTGAGCTATCTGGTGGGCTGGGCCTTCAGCGTTGCCGCCTCCGCGAACCTGCCTTCCCTGGTGATGCTGCTGTTCTGGAGGAAAACGACGTATCAGGGTGTCATTGCGGCCCTGATCGTCGGCATGGTCAGTTCCCTTGGATGGATTCTGTCGTCCGCGGATACCTTCGTGGAAGTATTCGGGCTCAAGGCGGAGCAGGCGCTGGTGCCGTTCAGTCAACCCGGTATCGTGACAATTCCACTAGGCTTTCTTACGCTGATTGTCGTATCCCTGATGACTCAACCCCAAGCCGAACCGTCCAAAAGTTAAAGGCGAAGTTGTATTTCCATATCAAGCCGGTCCTTGTTTATTTACTTACAACGGGAGCAAAATCGCCATGTCAACGCACGATCCGAACTGTGTCTATGTCACGAACGATCTCCGAGAAGCCGAACTGATTGTTGTCTGGCTGCGCCAACAGGGGCTCGAGGCGGAAATTCAAACCCATCTCAAGGAAAGCGATGGCGTCGGCTTGGGAGTCTATAACAACTCCGATATGTGGAGCCGACTGGAAATTCACATCAAGGACCTGGAACGAGTCGAGGAAGTGCGAGAACTTATCTCCCAGAACGAGGAGGAGTTGCTGCAGCCCGTGCGGGAAATTGAAGCCGCCCCCCTCGAGGACATCCTGGTGGCCTGTGAAGCGTGCGGCAACACGGCCCTATTTCCCAGCGAAATGCAGGGAACCGTACAGGATTGTCCCCACTGCGGCGCCTACCTGGACGTCCCGGGTGGAGAGGATGAATTCGACTGGTCCATTGTCGACGAAACCGTTGCCGAAGACGACATGCCGGTAGAGGACGACGAAGAGGACGATGCCTGGGGCTGAGGTGTTGCAGCCTCGCGGGAAACCTCGTCGATTGGGGCGTGTCGATTCAAGCAATTTCGCGTGCCCCCCTTGAAGCATAGCGGCGACGAGAAACGGGCGTCAGCCGACGAACAGGCGATGGCCGTAGCGTTCGAATTCTTCGAGTACACGCTGCAGGCGGTCGCGGATCGCCTTGAGGGCATATTCATCCTCGATCTTCTCCCCCTCCAGATTTGTCACGTAAAACACATCCACCACCTGATCGACGTGCGTCGTGATGCGTGCCAGAGTCACCGACAGATCCAGATCGTAAATCGCCTTCGAAAGCGTAAACAACAACCCGGTGCGATCGTGCGCGAACACATCGATGATCGTGGCCGACGAAGACGTTTCGTTATCGATCACCACCTGTGATTCCTGATCCGAAATCGGCCCCTGCTTCCCGGAGTATTGATATCTACGGTGTTTCTGGAACAGTTTTTCGAACGAAACGGGGCGCGAGACGGCCTCGCGAAGTCGCTCGCGAATCGTGGCCAGACGTCTCTCGCCGGGTTGCTGGGGCGAAGTAATATCCGTCACCAGAAAGCGGTCGCAAATCAGGCCCGAGTCTCCCGTGTAAATATCTGCGGCCAGGATCGAGAAATTCAAGGCCGTCAACACGCCCGCCAGACGATGAAAACATCGGCTTAGTCCGTGTTGACGCGTAATGATGGTAAGTTCCAGAGTCTGCTTTTCGGGATCGTAACGATTGACGATCTCGATGGATCCTTCCTGCAATTCCATCGCAACCTGCATATCCTCGGCAATGCCTTGCGGCGACGCGGACAGCAGATAATGTTCAGGCATGGACTGCAAATCCTGAATCGCCAGCTGCAACTCGTCCGGCGCGGTCCGTTTCTTCTCGATCAGGCGAATGGCTTCCGACCGGATGGCTTCCAGGCGCTCGTCGACATGCGGGCGCTCGTACTTTCCTTCCAGTGACAGCAGCGTGCGCTCGTATAACTCCCGCAACAGGCGTGCCTTCCAGTCATTCCAGAGGCCGGGAGCAACCGCCTGAATGTCGCATATTGTCAGCAGGTACAGCTTCTTCAGTGTGTCGGTATCTCGTACCGTACCGCTGAAGGCGGCTACCACTTCGGGATCGGACGTATCCCGGCGAAAGGCCAGCATCGACATGCTCAAATGCTCGCGTATCAGCAATTCCAACTGGTTGATCTGCTCGCGGGACAGAAACCACTTATCGCCGAGTTCCTGCGCGTATTCGGCACCCAGCACGCAATGGTCTTCCTCGTATCCCTTCCCCAGATCGTGCAGCAGCAAGGCCAGCGGGAGTTGAAAGGGACATTTCAGTTCCCCCAGCAGCGAGACAGGCCAGTCCTTCTCGCGCGCAATCTGGTCCAAGGCTTCCAACGTGCGAAATGTATGCTCGTCGACCGTATAGGCATGATACAGATTGAACTGCAGCAAACCTCGCGCATGCGAGAAGTGTGGGATCAGGATTTCCAGTACCCCGCACTCGTAAAGATCCCGAACGGTCTGCGAGATCTGACCAAAGCTACGCAAGATTTCGCAGAACTGTTGTGCCGCTTCGGCACTGATCTGCCGCGGGAGCCGCGGCACGCGCAGCTTGATGGCCTCGATCAGTCGGGTGGAAACGCGGACTTTGTAATTCATCGCGACCTGAAAGGTTTCCAGGATCCGCTCCAGCGACTGCGTCACCGACGAGACATCATAACTGACAACATTCAGGCGGCCTGCCACGATCACGTATTTGTCGTCCACGGTGCGGCGGTACACCCGCGCGGAAACCCGCTCTTGAAACGTGCTCGGGCGATTCAATTCCACGAAACGCCGCGCTGTGCGTGAAACCAGTTCCGCATTGCGAAAATAGTTCTGCATGAACCGCTCGACGGCACGCTGCCCCGCATGGTCCGAGATACCGGTCTGGTCGGTCAGGCGCAGTTGTTCCTGGCGGGTCAACACATCCTGGGCACGCGTCGAATGGACATGCAGGTTCATCCGGATATCGGACAGAAATGCCCGTGCCTTGTTCAGGCCTTCGGCAATTTCGGGCTGCAAGGCATTTATGTTCGCCAGCGATTCGAAATCGGTAACCTCGTGGCGGGCAAAGCCGATCCAGGTGATCAGCTGCAGATCCCGTAACCCTCCTGGAGAGCGTTTCACGTCTGGTTCCAGGGAAAACACCGCCGATGCCGTTTCCTGAATCTCCTTTTTGCGGGAGAGTTCGCAGGCATCGATAAAATGGCGGCGGGATTTGGAAATCCAGCTTTCAAAACGCCGCCGCAGTTGATCGTGAATGGAGGCATTACCCCACAACAATCGCGTTTCCACCAGTGAGGTTGCCACCTGGGCTTCTTCGCGGCCCAGCGACACGGTATCACTGACGGACCGCGCTGCATGCCCCAGTTTCAGCCCCGCATCCCAGCACTGTCGCACGAATTCCGAAGTGAAATTCTGCAGCATGGGATTTCCCGATCCCTCGTAGGTGATCAGAATATCCACGTCGGAGTGTGGAAACATCTCGCCCCGGCCGTACCCCCCCACCGCAATAATGGCGATGTCTTCCCGCAGGGCATCCTGTATCGAATGCGTCAGGTTTCTTCCGGAATGCTGGATCAGTTCCAGCAGAAACTGATCCATCTGCTCCGTGAGCAACGACAGGACCTGCATGGCGTCCTGTTCCCGTAATCGATACGCCTCGATTACTGCTCCCTGCATCTCCTGCCAGCGAGACTTGAAGGAATCATTACCAGGCTCCGGGGCATTCATGGTTTAACCAATAACATCGGATTCGCGCAAAAAAGGCAATAGGCACACCACACGGCATCGGCAAGGATCCCGTCGACATCCCCTGCTCCACCCCGAAAGGACCAGGTCTTTGGGGGGGATTACAAGGATTCCTCGCCGGTTTCTCCCGTCCGAATGCGAATGGTATCCGCCAGATCGGTGACAAAAATCTTCCCGTCGCCAATCTGACCCGTACGGGCGGTTTTCATGATGGTCTCCACGACTTGATCCACGGACATGGAATCGGTGGCCACTTCAATCTTGACCTTAGGCAAAAAATCGACGGTATATTCCGCGCCCCGATACTGTTCCTTGTGCCCGCGCTGGCGTCCAAACCCGCGCACTTCGCTTACAGTCATCCCCTGCACACCCAACTTGGTTAAGGCATCCTTGACTTCCTCCAGCTTAAAGTGCCGGATTACAGCTTCCACTTTCTTCATTAGACGGTTACTCCAATTCTGCGATGTAGGCAGGACGAGGCTGGGTTTCGCCCGCCTCTCGCCTGATCCAATGGATTTTTTGCCATCGAGCAATGACATGCATGCCCGAATTCGGCCTTTAGTAGACTCCCCTCGAATTATAAACGAAAGGCCTCGTTTTGCATGCCGGGAATGGCATCGCTCCCTTGCGATGCCTTGGACAGGGGACGCAACACCACCCGTACCGCTCCCCGCATGGGATTGCCTGCAGGTGGGGAGTATCCCGCGTCGGCATCCCACGCGATTCGCCGTGGTCTCGCTGATCCTGCATTCATGAAAACTTGCCAGCGATGCCTCAAGGGAATTGATCGCGGCTCTGTCTTGCCCAGCAGTGGTGGCCTCTCTTTGCGGCTCACAGGAAGATATATCCCTCTTCGCCGTGCTCCGTCAAATCCAAACCGCGAACTTCCATCTCCTGGCCAACGCGCAAGCCAATGGTCACGTCAACAATCTTCAACAGCACGAAACTGCCAATCGCACCCAACCCCGCCGCCGCGAGGATACTCACTGCCTGATTCACCACCTGGCCAGGATTCCCTTCGAGCAACCCCGCCGTGCCACCGGTGACACTTTTCGTGGCAAAGACACCCGTCAATAACGCCCCCACGATTCCCGATATGCCATGGACACCAAAAACATCCAGCGAGTCATCATAGCCCAGGGCGTTCTTGAGTTTGGTGCAGGCCAGATAACTGCCGAAACCACCGGCCAAGCCAATTAGGATTGCGGAACTCACCGAGACCGAACCACTGGCGGGTGTGATGCACACCAGGCCGGCAACGGCTCCCGAACAGGCTCCCAGGATGGTTGGTCGCTTGATCGTTAACCATTCCATCCCCGCCCAAGCAATTACGCCCGCAGAGGCTGCGATGTGTGTCACGGCAAACGCATTCACGGCCAAGGCATTTGCGGCGAGCGAACTCCCCGCATTGAAGCCGAACCAACCCACCCACAACAACGTGGCACCGATAAACGTGTAGGTGAGATTATGCGGAGGCATCGGTTCCTTCTGGTAATTGTAGCGACGACCCAGCACCAGGGCGCAGACCAGCGCGGAAACTCCCGAACTGATATGCACGACAGTCCCTCCCGCAAAGTCAAGCGCGCCAAAAACCGCGTTTTCGTTCGCCTCGCATAACCAGCCATTCCCAGACCAGACCCAATGCGCAATCGGACAATACACCAGGATTCCCCACAATATCGAATACACCGCCATGGCGGAAAATCGCATCCGCTCTGCAAACGCCCCCACGATCAGGGCCGGCGTAATAATGAAAAACATCATCTGAAACATCGCAAATAATAAGTCAGGAATGTCTCCCCCGGGAAAAATGACTTCCCCCGCCTCGGCATTCCACTCCGGCAACACCCCCCTCAGCATGACGTGATCAAAGCCCCCCACGAATCCCCCCAGAATGTCCCCGCCGAATGCCAGGGAATATCCACAGGCCACCCATACCAGCGACATGATTCCCATCAGGGCAACACATTGCATCATCACGCTCAGGACGTTCTTCTTGCGGACCAGTCCACCATAAAACAATGCCAGACCGGGTGCGGTCATCATCAGCACCAGCGCAGATGCCGTGAGCATCCAGGCAATATCTGCCTTGTCGAATTCTGGAATGACAAGCGGTTCCCCCTGCGTTGTCACGGTCTCGACCGTTCCCGAGACTTCCTGCGCCTGCAGGCCTGTCGCCATTAAAGTTACCGATAGAATCACCCCGGTCATTCCGAGGTGGATCAGCTTGCGAGCGCGCTTCGACATTGCGATCCTCTCTGCTTCAATTGGAGTTGTCGTGAATTGGCTGGTTCATCTTCTGTTTTCGCACGGCGTTGTCGGTTCAACTATGCACGTCCGAAATTAAAACACGAGTTCAAACCATCACATGAGCAATTGGCGTGCCGAATCCTTGGGCACTTCTGCCACGGCGCGGACGGCAAACGAGAGGGGCCTTGCAATTCCTTTAATAGCAGCGTGTTGCGGATCCAGAAAAACTGGCCGAAACCGAAAAAGTTTCGCGAATGGAAGCAGCTTGCCAAACAAACAGGCAGCCCATGCCCGGTCCGTGCTCGGCCGTGCCCGGATTTCAAGCAGCAATGCCAGGCGCGAAATTAGTCAGTCGCGCGAGACGGGAGTGCGTGTATCACCCCCGCAGTCAACAGGCTCGTCCTACACTCCTGCGGGAGAAACCTGCCCAAAGAACAAACCGCTCGGGCTGGGGGCAGAAATCGGCCTTAAAGAAGTTCCGTGATCGGGGAACCGTAGGGCAAGACTGGCATTGGACGCCCGGAGTGGTCGATCAGATTATAATCCGGGTCGATCCCCAAATGCCGGTAGACCGTGGCCCACAAGTCGTTGGGGGTTAACGGTCGTTCGACGGGGTATTCGCCTTTGGGGTTGGTGGCCCCAATCACCTGTCCCATCTTCAGGCCTCCCCCGGAAAGCAGCATCGACATGGCCTGGGGCCAATGGTCGCGTCCCGGTTGTGGCACGCCAGTTTGCGTCCCCTTCTGGCTATTGATGCGGGGCGTGCGACCAAATTCTCCCGTCACCACCAGGAGGACCTGCTTGTCCAGGCCGCGGGAATGCAGGTCCTCCACGAGTGCTGTCACGGCTTGATCGTAGATTGGAAGGCGGATCAGCGCGTCGTCAAACAAATGACAATTCACGGCATGGGAATCCCAGTTATATGTCCCCTGTTTCAACCAGGAGACCCCCGACTGGTACGGGTTTTCCATGACCATGGTGACAAAACTGCAGCCCGCTTCCACCAGGCGACGGGCCAGCAAGGCACGCTGCCCCCAGGCATGCATGCCATACCGCGCACGGGTTTCGGGATTTTCTCGGCTGAGATCGAAAGCCTCGCGTGCCTTGTTGCTGGTCAGAATATTCACTGCCTGCTGATTGAATTTATCCATCGCGTCCATCAGGCCGCCGCTGTCAACATCCCGCCGAATCCCGTCGATTTCCGCCAGCAAGGTGTTGCGGTCCGAGAGACGATCGGAAAGGGATTTCTCCAGGGTGAGATTCTTCACCTCGAAATTCGACTCGCTGGGATCTCCGGGAACATTAAAGGGGACATAGGCACTCCCGAGATAGGCCGCGCCAAAACTGTAGACATCCACTCCCGCACGCCCAGGTTCCGTCCCCGTGATGTAATTCGGCAAGCCGACGTTTTTGTACTCGCGGAATTTTGAAACGATGGAGCCCACCGCGGGAGCGTCGTTGACGAAACCGACGGGCGTTTTCGGATGCCGCCCCGTCAGAAACCGCTTGTGCCCACCTCCATGATCCGCAAATTCGTGAGCAATCGAACGGATGATGGTGTATTTGTCTGCACAGCGGGCATGCAGCGGCATGTGTTCGCAGACATCCAGTCCCGGCACGTTGGTCGGAATCGGCCAAAATGCTCCGCGATAATCGCTCGGAGCATCTGGTTTCATATCGTACATTTCCATGTGGGGAGGCCCACCCGGCATCCAGATGAAGATGACGGAGGTATCCGGCGTCTGCTTGCCTGCCGATTCTGCTTGCGCACGCAAGCGAAACAGATCCGTAAGCGAAAAACCCGCCAGCCCCAAGGCTCCCGCTTTCAAAAACCATCGCCGATCTCCCGGACCTGTACAACGCGCGGATATCGGATGCTGTAGTCCAGAACTCGCTACGTTTTGACGGGCAGGCATCTTCCAACTCCGTGCGCGAAAGTTTTTTTGCGAAGATTTTGTCCAGCGGATTTAGCGTATTTACAGGTGATTGTTGATTCGATAGCTTAACGCATATGCAGATTTCAAACAATATTTAATATCCACTCACGCAATTTTGTTGATGAAAGCATTGGATTTGTATTGGCCCCGAGGATTATCCGCTGGATTCCTTCTCTCGGTGGTAGGTTTGTCCGACCTGAAGGCCATGTACGCGTTTCTCGGGCTTTGATGCCGTTGACACTCTTCTTCCTTGATAAGGCCTTTCCACATGTCCCAATTCTCCCTCTCGAAGACGTCGATCTTGTTCGCGCTGTCCGCCATGGCCTTGGCCTCGGCCATTTCCCTGCAGGCAGCCGAGGCCGATGAATGGGTCGACCTGCTGCCGGAAAACAAACTGGCGACCCATTGGACCACCACCGGCAACTGGAGTATCTCCGAGGAAGGCGTGGTTTCTCTGGTACCGCGCCCGGGAGAATCGGGCTGGACACGGTACGATGCCTATTTGTGGTTAACAGGAGACTATCGGGATTTCGAATTCCAGTTCGAATACAAGCTGAATCCCAAGGGAAACAGTGGATTTTATTTCCATGTGGGAGATGTGAAGCAACCCGTGGCGAAAGGGATCGAAGTGCAGATTTATGATTCCTATTCTCCCGATCCCCAGGCCAAATTGACCGACCATACGTCCGGAGGAGTTATTCCAGGCGTCCCTCCCCAGAAAAATGCCGCGAAGCCCGCGGGCGAATGGAACCATTTCCTGATCGTCGTCAAAGGGGATCTGCTGACCGTGAAGCTGAATGGCGAGACGGTGAACGAGGTGAAGCTGAACGAGGGACGACTGGCGGAACGTCCTAAATCGGGATCCATCGGCTTCCAGGATCATGGGTTACCGCTCTCGCTGAGAAATCTCAAAATGCGAAAACTCTGAGTTTTAGGGGTGTTCCCTGCCGCCACAACCTTAAAGTATATAGAAAGCCATCCCATGCAAAACGACGAGAGCCAAGACAAATGGATGTTGGCTGAAGGGGACGAAGAAGGCCAGCATCTGCTGTTTCGTGTTCGCCAGGAACTACCGGCTGGCGTGCTCAAGATGAATTATCCCGAATTGATCAGCGTCTTCTGGGAGTTCGACGCCGAAGAGAACGATGGGATGCCCGACGAGGAGACCAGTGAAGTTCATTTCGAGTTCGAGCAGGCGGTGCATCCGCTGGATGCTCCGGAATACTCCTATCTGATGCTGGTCATCACCGGAGGAGGACGTAAAGAGTGGCATTTCTATGCCCGGGACGAAGCGGAGTGGATTGACCAACTCAATGAATTGCTTGCCGATCACCCCGAATATCCCCTGCAAATTGAAGTCAGCGCGGACCCTGAATGGTCACTGTACTCCAACGTGATGGATGGAATTGCCGGCGCCAGTTAAGCCCCGAGAGATCCCTTTCCCCGCTTGATGCCGAGGTACAGCAGCGGGGCAGACGCGGCAATGGCTTCCGATGCCACCACGGACTCGGGCAGCCATAACTGCGACTGACTGCCGAACCAGTCGCCCACCTGTTCTGCTTCTCGGGCTCCTCCGGGGTGCCCGGTATAGGCAATGACAGAAAGAATTCCTCCGGGTTTGAGTACTTCAAGACTCTCCCGCAAGGCACTCAAGGTGGAATCACTCTGCGTGGTAATCGTCTTGTCGCCGCCTGGCAAATATCCCAGGTTGAACAGCACGGCAGAGACATGCCCGTAATCTTGCCCCGAGACATATTTGCCAAGGTGCGCGTGGCTGTCGTGAATCGGGATCACGGCTGTACGCAAGCTGTCCGGAATTCGTTCAACCGTATGCCGCAGAGCCTGCTGCTGCACATCGAAGACGAGAACCCGACCGCTGCTGCCCACCTGCCGAGCCAGAAATAACGTGTCGTGCCCGTTCCCCGCCGTGGCGTCGATCACGCAGTCTCCGGGAGCCACAATTTTTGCCACCCATTCGTGGGCGCGTGTCGTCAGCGGTTTCATGGCGGGTACTTTCGCTGCACATCCAGCTCCGGATCGAGGGGTGTCCCTTGAGCAAGATGCTCGGCAAAATGTCGGGCCAACCAGGGCGCCTGAAGCGATCCTTTCGAGCCAAGCCCATTCATGATCCCCAACCGAGACCAGCGCGGATGCATCCCCAGTACGGGGCGTTGATCATGCAGCGCGGGGCGGATGGCCGCCTGGTGAGCGATAACTTCGCAGGGGTACGGAAAGAACTCGGCCAATTTGCGGCAGATCTCTTCTCGGCCCGACAACGTCGGCATACCGTCGAGGCGGTCCCATGCGTAGGTCGAACCAGCATATACCGTCCCGTCTTCTCCCGGAGCAAGCCATACTTGCCGATGCAGGACTCGATCGAGCGGGTAATCCACGGACAGAGTCAATATCTCCCCTTGGGCAGGCAAAAAACGAATCCGGGGGAACCAGGGATTACCACGATCCTCCGCCCCTCGACAAAAAATCAACCGGCTTGCGAAAAGCCCCAGCCGCGGAATGCCAACCCCCGATTGTCCCAACTCAATCTCCTCGCAGGAGATTTCCGCGGCGCGATAACTGTTTCGTTCCTGAAAAAAAACGCGAGAGGCATTCAGGTAATTTCGGACATTCAGTTGCCCCGCGGTCGGCATCGTAAATCCTCCCAGCGGGCAAGTCAGCCGACCCCTCGATTCCGCGGAGATGCCCGGCACGGAATGTTTTGCTACTCCCGGGTCGCGCGCGAGCCGTGCTTCGAAATCCTGTAGTTCCCGCGAGGTGACAAACAGACGCTCGTGTTCGCGCGGGGAAAAAAACGTGGCTGCGGTCAGGGCTTCAATACCGCGATAAAAATCGACCGCTTCGGCAAGAAACCGATCGTATTGCCAGGTCAATGAAAAGCGTTTGCCGGTAATCGGTGTGACCAGGCCTGCCGCAATGCGGGAGGCCGTCGCTTCTCTGTCAGGATCAATCAGGCAAATCCGAAGACCTTGCCGATGCAATGCCCAGCCGAGAGTCGTCCCCGCCAGGCCCTGACCGAGAATTATGGCATCATATGTCGCGTCCGTCATTGGGCAAAAGTGACCTTGATCCCCGGAATTTGATGTGATTAAGTAAATTATGGGGGGCGAATAATGTTGCTGGATCCTGTGAACGAGCGGCGGGATAAAGTTCCGCCATTCCCACTGCGGCAGAATTTCTTCTTGAATGCTTCTTGGTGAATATCCGAAGCAAGTGGCAGTGTACTATGCTCTCGCGCCGAAGGCGGGTATGCATGGCGAGCGGTCGTTCGGCATGCATACGCTGCTGACGCGACGTGGACATGGTACCCGTCGGGGGTTTAGGAAATTCGTCTGCCAATATCCGACGCTGACGCGTACTGCTCGGAGTCTCGCTCGCACTGGCGGACAAACCGACCAGATGCACCCAAAACAGTCCACTGGAGTGGAAGACAACGGGCCGAGGCAAAGCCTCGATAAAAGTCCATCACAGCCCTGAAACTCAACTGACGCAAGGGACTATGTGAACAACGCGCGGAGCGGATGGCCACCGTCGGTTAATGGAACAGGACGGTCGCCCGCGTACATCTCTTCCAGGTAATTGATCCCCATGGCTGCGTAAATCGTGGCAAACCAGTCGGGAACGGTAACGATTGGCCCATCGGCATGCTGCTGGGCAAGTTCATCGGTCACGCCGATGGCGCCCCGGTGCGACAACCCCCCTCCCGCTAGCAATCCGGAAAAAGCCTTGGCCCAGTGCCCTCGGCCGCCTCCACCATCGAAACTCGCGGGGCGTCCGAATTCTCCACAGATGATAATCAGGGTCTTGTCGAGCAATCGTTTTTGTTCGAGGTCCGCCATCAGGGTGGTCAAGGCCTGGTCGAGTGCCCGGATCAGCAGGTGCTGCTTCTGCTGCCCCTCGTTGTGGGTATCCCAGCCAGTCCCATTCACAAACGTGAGGTTAAACGAAACTTCGACAAAGCGCGAGCCCCGTTCGATCAAACGTCTGGCAAGCAGGCAGCGCTGACCAAACTCTTCGCCATAGCTGTTCCGCAGATCCGCCGGTTCGCTGTCCAGGTCAAACACGCTCATGAAATCCGGCCCGGCAAGTTCGAACCCCTTGCGAGAAGCGGCGATGTAGGCTTCCACCTGGCTATCGGTCGCATAGGCCTTGCCAAAGTTGTTCTGCATCTGCTTGAGCAACGCGAGCCTGCGCTCCATCCGATCTTCGGACACACGCACGGGCCGAGACAATCCCTTCGGCCCGGACCCGGTATCGGTCAGATAGATGAAACCACATTCCGGCCCCAGGAAACCGGGCATCCGCCCCGGACTGGGATACCCCATCAACACGTAAGCCGGGACGGTTTCGGAAAGTGCCGGTTTTCTATGCACAATGACAGATCCCATGGAAGGGTACACCACCGTACCGCTCGTCGGACGCCCCACATGCATGCGATACGAAGCGGCCGCGTGTTCATCAATTTCGTCGTGCTGCAATGTGCGCACCGCGGTGCAGCGGTCCATCATGGTTGCGGTTCGTTCCAGGTGCTCGCAAAGCTGCACTCCGGGAACCACGGTATCGATGGCCTTGTAGGCACTCCCCGGATCCTTGAGCCCATCACTGGTCTGGCGTTTCGGATCGAAGGTATCCATCTGCGCGGGGCCGCCCCCGAGCCACATCATGATGCAGTGTTCGGCCTGTCCCAGGGGCCCCGGATCGCGCTGTGCTTCCCCCCGCGATTGCCGCAACGGCAAACCGCCCGCCAGGCCCATTGCAGTACCAGACAGCAGTGCCTGGCGACGGGTCATTCCCCAGGAGGACAAGTCTTGATTTCGATTCATTACCTTCACCACTCCTCTGCTTGATATTTTGGAATCGGAAGACGCCGCCAGGTCATCAGGGGACGAATACAAATTCGGGCGTGTTGAACAAGACCCACAAGGCATCCTCGACTCGTAATCGCCAGCCCGCATGCAGACGCTGCGTGGGAACATCCCCCTGCTCTGCGACTTCCAGTTGCCGCAACCCTTCCGCCGAGGCCGCGGGATCGAAGTGCGCGGTCCAGGTCAGGGGAGAGCGGAATACCTTGCGAGACGGTATCTGTTGATATTCGGTCAAACGTTCCGCGAATCCGGGTTTGAGAAACTCGACAAACATCTGCTGTTCCGTCGCGTCAGGTTGACGCGAAAGCACGCGCAGAAACATCTGGTCCACCAGGGATTCGGGGGTGGAGGCCGTAACGCACAATTCCACCATGGCGGAGTGTTCGGAAATATCGGTGGCCCGGTTCAGGGCGGCCCCATTCGCCAGAGCCAACGGCTGCAGTGGAGTGGCGGTCGATTCCCGATCCGTGAGCGGATCCTGCCGCTCGCTGCGCCACCCATACGCGGCCATCAGGTCGGCAATACTCTGGGCTACCGGGAGATTCATCGAGGGGCGTTCCCGCTCGTTACTGATGGCCACCATCTCCCATGCTTTGCGGGGACGGCCAAAGTCGATAAACGTCGTGGCTCCCTGTCGCCCATCGGAATTGTACGTCAAACGCTCGACGGGAAGTTCCTTGCCCACGGCCTGAAACACCGTGTCCACGATTTGCTCGGCCGTCAATCGTCGCCGGGACGGTCCGGCAAACAATTCCCGTCCTTGTGCATCTCCGGAAAGACTGTTCCGCTGGTATAACCGGGAACTCATAATCAGACGGGTCAGGGATTTCAGGTCGTATCCGGATCGCAGGAATTCCTCGGTCAGCCAGGCCAGCAGTTCGGGATGGGAGGACGAGCCCGTTTCCCAGTCGTCCGCCGGTTCGACAAGTCCCCTGCCGAGCAGGCGTTTCCAGACCCGGTTGACCACGACCTCCGCGAATCGCCGATTGTGATGCGAAGTCACCAGAGCCGCGAGAACCTCCCGGCTGTTGCCTGCATTCCGAATCAATGCGGAGTCCGCCAGAGCGTCCGCCTCGATCAGGCTCTGGAATGGCCAGCGTGGTTCGATTTTTTCCCCGGGCTTCAGTGTGACCTTGACGGACATCGAAGCCAATTGTTCCGGCGACAGGGGAATGCTGCTTGTCTTGGGAACGGCGACGGCCTTGCGATCCAGCATGGCCGCCACTTCGAACAGATCGCGCTGTTGCAATTCGTGATACGGGGCGTCGTGGCAGCGGGCGCACTTCATTTCCACGCCCAGGAAGGCCGTTCCGAGAACGTGGGCCTTGGCCGCCATGGGAACATCGTTATTGGAGGCGATCGAAAACCCGGCCGTGCCTCCCTGGTGGCGGCTCCCTTCCATCAGAATCAATTCCGTCACGATGCGATCGAATGAGCGATTATCCCGCAAGGCCTCGTGCAGATACCAGCGGAAGGGGCCACTATTGTTGAGCATCGGCTTTGTCAGACCGGGATTCTCGGCCAGGACGTCCTGCCAGTAGGCCACCCAGTGATCGGCCCAGTCGGGATGGTCCAGCAATCGCTCTACCAGGTATTGGCGACGGTGTTCCGCGGGATCCGCGTAATACGCTTCCAATTGTTCCAGCGAAGGATTCGTTCCAATCAGATCCAGCGTGGCGCGGCGCAGGAACGTGGTGTCGTCGATCATGGCCGACATTTTCACTTCGGGATGCGCGGACAATCCTGCCGCGATAAAGCGGTCAATGGGATGATCTCCTGTTGCCTGATCTCCCGCGGGAACTTCCACCGCGGGTCTGGTGGCCAGCTCCGTCCGCATTTGTTCGTGCCGATTTCGCCAGTATTCCTGTTCCGCCCGACTAGCCAGCGCGCGCTGAACCGAGTTCCATTCCAGGAGATGTTGGCGTTCCTTCTCCTGAAAGGCGAGCCAGCCTTCGTCGGTGAATTCCCACTTAAGCGCCGGCCCCACCAGATGCCCCAGGTTTTCCGTGGGCCTGCGAACCGCCAGGGTCAATTCTCCCACGGTGGCGGGCAGGCTCTTATGTCCCGCAATGGCGAGCAGGGAAATGTGATGTGGTTTGCCATCCGCTTGCAGGCGGATACGCAGTTCCTGATGGGCGGCGGGGAGCGACAACTCCCCGTGCAGCGGCGGTTTCAGGGGATGCATCGTCCCATGGGCGCTGCTGTTCAAATTCATGAAGGGATTTTCGCCAACCAGAGTGCCGTCGATGTATAATCGGACGGCGTTCAACGAGCGCAGAATCAGTTCCTGCTCGCCCGGGGGAAACGCCACCTTTGCCTGGACGTGCACCAGGAGGGGCCCTTCGCGATCGTCGATAATCCCTCGCGAATTGTATTTGTGGGGCAAGTCCGTCAAGGCAAAGGCGTCGGTCCGATACACGAACTGTTGTTGCGTGGGGCGGAACTTCCAGTCGCGCGAACTCGAAATTCCTTCATGCACTTCGACTTCCACCTGTTCGGGTTGGGTCTGGGCGGCCGCCTCCACCAGTTGTTGCAGATAATCGACCGCGTGGCGACGGTATCTCGCTGCAATGGTTTCCGCCGAGAGGGCCTGGCGGTAAATCGCCACCTCGTCGAGTCCCCCCTGATACGTGTTGTGACCATTCATTGAAGAACCAACCCAGAGTTCATCGCTATCGACGATCGGCCCCTTGGTGGTTGCCCCCGCAAGGTCCCACTTCCCGGCGGTCACTTTGCCATTGATGTAGGCGCGAATCGATTCCGGCTTGCCGAATTCGTAAACCAGCACTACATGATGCCAGTCCCCATCAAGGGGGACACCCGCCTGGCTGGTCCAGCGATGCCCATTCGTTTCGCTGGAACCCCCCTTCACGATATCTTCGTCCACGAAATAAAAACTGAGCGGCGCGCTCCCTTTGCCTCCTGCCAGGCGCAACGCGTAATTCTGATTGTGCGGATTGAAGCCCGGATTGTGCGTCCGCCCCTTGCCCACGATATAGGGAAAGGCTGAACTGAGATTAGCAGCCGGTTTAACCCAGGCCTCGATGGTGATTGCGTCCCCTTGACGAAACTGCAATTCCCGATTCTCCGCCGGAGTACGCACGACCAGACGCTGCTTTCCCGCATTGAATTCGACGGCCTGGTTATCTGCGGCAAAGGCGGGGTACTCCGAGGGACGCGGCCCCGGTTTGGCCCGCGTCACATCTCCAACATTTTCGATGGTCACTTCGGCAGAGGAACCGTCGGCTCGAATGGAGTCTCCCGGCTTTTCATCGAAGGACAAATACAACACGGGGGCATCAGCCTGAACGCGTTGCTGGTAAGTCAGTTCCTGGCCTGACACCTGTCCCCCACCGCCCGGCAGCGGCAAGGCACAGCAGAGAACCACAAGCAGGAAACGGACCATCAATCTGGCATTGGGCATGGAAGACTCCACATTCCGCGATCAACAAGGCTGGACAGGTACATGGCCTGCGCGAGGGAGGGAACGCCGTAGCGTTCAATACTTCAGGTCTGTGTACAGAGTAGTTTGACCGATCGCTTTCCAAATATCAATATCTTATTAACTGTTCATTGGAATTGACTGGAAGATAATATTTTCGCCCGATTTGCCGGAGAATCGCCTGGAATTCCAGGGAGCGGGCCATGGCTAAGCCCGGAGCGGGAGGACAAATCGACGCAAGGTGACTGCTGACCACTTCCTGCCCGGGAATCCAGGCCGAAGCTGCGGGCCATAACGCCGCACGGCCGGTAAGGTGTCACCTGCCGGCCGTGGCGCGAAGAGCATGTCCGGAACCGTTTCCCCAAGGAAAGCACGGATCCGTTTACTTGTAGGGAGGGAGTTCCCGAGGAAACTTGAGCAGCATCTGCTGTTGTTGCCAGTCTGCCCAGGCGGGCCAATTCAATTCGGTGAACAGATCGCGGCGTTTCTTGAAGTGCATCAAGGGGGCCTCGTCATTCAGAAGTTTGTTGAGAGCCTGAATCGCCTGGGCTGGGTGCTTTTCACGCCGCAATTGCCGAATTTTCAGCAGCGAATACGGGGCTTCATCCAGATCGACCCAGGTTTCCAGGGCGGCTACCGCTTCCTTGAATTGCCGATCCTGATCGGCCTGATCGGCAATCGGTTCGTTGGCGACAACATCCGGCAACTCGCGGTAACCGATGGCCCGGGCCACGCGATACAGGGCGTCTATCAGTTCTTTCTGTTCGGCTTCCGCCTGCTCCCGTGCCTTGGTGGCCTCTTCGTCCGTGGCGGGAGCCCGTTTCCCCAGCTTTGCTGCCAGTTGATCTTGATCGTAACTGGCAATCAGTTCCCGCCCGGCTTCTATAATCCGAGACAATCGGGTTTTACGATCCTTGTCGCTGTCGAGTAGATGCAGCCGGGTGATCAAGGGTTCGCGGTCCGTCGCATCGGCGGCCCGCAATTCCTCGAAGAGCTTAGCAAAGTCGTCCCCCAGGGGATCCAGTGTTTTCAGATGTTTCAGTTTCAGTTCACGAAGCTGTTTATCAAGTGGAAGGGGTTCGGCGCTGGCAGCAGTCTCCCCAGTCACGGTTTTGCTGGCGGCAAACACGTATTCCACGGTGAAGAGCGTATCCGCCGTTTCGTTTTCCGAATAGGTAAGCGTTCCCAGCAAACGATCCCCCGGAATCAGCGTTTTAGGCAAACTCCCGACGGCAGGTTCCCCCACGTAGAATGTGGTCGCCCCCCCGGTTTTCAGCAATCCTCCGACTCGCCCGGAACGATTGGATGCCGCATCGGCGGGAGAATTCCAGAACTTCAACGGGATCGGCGCTTTCAATTCCTGATCGACCGTTAAAGGCAGCTTTTCAAATCGCTTCAACACATCCGGCATATGGTGATGCATCGCCAAACGCACCTGATACGTCCCCGGCTCCAGCGAAATCGAATCCGGAAACATATCGTTCGTGGTTACGCGGCGACCGTTCTTGTCGTGGATGTGATAGATAAACGGACCAATCGGAGCGTCGTACAGCAGGTTCTCCAGAGGGAGCCAGCGCAAGGTGACATCTCCGTCGGACTCCAGTTTCATTTCGTAGTCCAGCGTTAATTCATACACCGAGGAACCATTGGGCAATTCGTCGCGGTCCTGCCCCAGCGCGCTCACGTTCGATTTCTTGGGGGAGAGCGTGCGGCGCCAGGTGTTCAAGGCCCCCTTGGGGGAAATCGGTTCGGCAGCCAACTCGTTCAACAGCGTGACCCGTTTGGTCCCTTCCCCCGTCGCCAGCGTTATCTGGACATCGTCGGGACGACAGCCATGAAATTTGATCTCATACTCAAGCTGACTGTCCCCCAGGATCGACCAGTATTGCGCCAGGTCGATCTCCAGCATTCGCCCCGGGACAATCGGGAAGGAATGCACGGTCTCGACACCCGGTGTCAGGGGGTAATACATATCGGATTCCGCAAAACTGAATCGAGTCCCGTCCACCAGTTGCAGCGTATGCAACCGGAAGAACTTCACGTCGCTGGTATCGACCAGGTTCATTTTCATCTCGCACCACGCGGCTCCCGCGGGAGGTTGCACGAACAGCCGCTGTACAATGCCCGGCTCGAATGTCCCACGTCTCCGCAGGCTGTTGAGAGGGTCAAAGCCTTCCACGTCATTCAGGGGAATAACGACCGTAATGGGGACCCGGAACAGCGGACCGGCATCGGGCCGGGAGCGATCCGTGGCCAGCACTTCCGCGTAATGAACCCCCGGCTCCAGTTGGCCAGGATTAACTTCCACATCGAAGCGGTTGCCTCCATGAGTCAAATGCAGCAGGTCTCCCGTGATCACCCAGTCGGCGGTGGCCTTCAGATTCAACGCAACGGAAACATCCAGGCGTTCCTGAATCGAGGCGTGCTCCTTCAAACTCGCATTCACTTGCACCCGAAAGTTGGTCGGACTTACCGTTTGATGACGTTCCCGCAAATAAATGCCACGTCCGTTCCCGAGATTCGGCACGCGCACTTCGTAGGACAATTTCTCGAAATAGGAATCCGCGTTTCGGGACAGGTAATCCCACGCCTTGTCCACCTGAATCAAACCCGGGCCTGCGCCGAACACATCGGCATGGGGCAGTTCCTGGGCTGTATTCTGAATCGCCTTACGGACCGAATGGGGCGTGTAACTCAGTTGTTGTTGCTTTGCCGCGGAAAGCAGCAGCGCGATATTGCCGCAGGCATTCGGAGACGCCATCGAGGTTCCGTTCATCTGCTGACTGGCCTGCCGCGTCCAGAGCGGTACCGGTGCGATCGCGCCGCCCGGAGCAAAAATATCCACGCCCAGATCCCCATCGGCCGTCGGCCCGCGGGAGGTCCAGGTATAGGGCAAGCCGGGCAGTTTGCCACGCAGGGAATACTCCGAGCGCATCATTTCCGGGGAAACGTAGGCTCCCACGCCGATCAGCGCGGACGTGGTGCCTCCCGGCGCGCCGACACTGGTCAGGGCAGGTCCCGCATTTCCCGCGCTGGATACAAAGATCACGTCCTGCTCGTTCACGAGTTCCGCATACAGTTCCGCGATGCGGCCAATGCCCGGCGTGGTGGTGGGCTCTCCATAGCTCATATTGATCAGGTCGCACTTGTTTTCCAGAACGGCTTTCAAACCGCGCACCAACCCCGGGCCGCTCTCCATGCCATCCAACCGGGTGTCTCCGATTTTCACGGAAACAATCTGCGCCCCCGGTGCGACACCATTCCACTCCGGTTGATCCGGAAAATACGCGGCCACAATCCCCGCCACATGAGTTCCGTGCGCTCCGGTGTCCGCCACAATCGACAGCACCTCGCCCGACTGGTACACGTTGACGCCGAAATTCAGATTGATCGGATCGGGAAAGGTGCCGTACTGACGCTCCACGCGGAAATTCGTCAGCAGTTTTTCATCCGACAGATCGCCATCCTGATCGGTATCGATGATTGCTCGAAAGTGCGTGCCGTCGTGAAAGACCACGCAGTCGTAGACCGGACCGGGATCGCTGTAGTCCTTGAGCAATTCATCCAACAGGTCGAGACGCGCCTGAAGTTCCTTTTGCTCCACCTCCTGGGTCTCGTCGGGTTTAGGGTGCGCGCGGTTCCATTCCTGCAGTTCGCGCTGCAGGCGGGCACGATGTTCCGCCTGTTCCTTGCGAAACGCCTTTTCCCGCTCGGACTGAATCTCGGAAACCAACTCACTTGGAAATAATTCGTAACCACTCTTCAGACCAACTCGATATTCCTGAGTGGGGTTTTGCCAATCCTGCCCCAGCGTCAATTCGCGACCCGATAAACCCTGAATCTTGTGATCCTGGGCTTTCACGACCCGCTGCATGTCGACATCGCCGCTCCCCGTCCCGTCAATCAGATCGATAACCTTCGGGCGTCCATCCGGCGTCGTTTGCAAGCCGATCGCGCCAGGGTCGACCCCGGTATCGAAAATCGCGACCACCACGCCGCGGCCATCGGCTTGCGGGTGGTCGGCGAGAAAGCGGAGTGCCCCAGTTTCCGCCTTGGGCATCCAACTCAAGTCGGGCGATACGGCAGTTTGGGCAGTTGCGGGAGGAGACTGTGTTTGCCCACCGATCAAACTGACCGCGGGCAAGACCAGAACCATCAACAACCAGGAAACATAGCGTGGGGGCATCGGGAAACCTCGAAGTTATCGGAGATTCGCTTGGAACGAACGGTTCCTTGCAGCTTGCGCATACTCCGCAAACTGCAAGGATATCCTAGTTCACAAAAGCCCCCCTGCCAACTCCAGCGGTTTTCTAGCGGAAAAACCCCGTCGCGCGGGGGGAGCCTTCGGGTTGGCGCCGTTTCCGCGGAACCGAGGCTCCCGCACGTTCACGCCTTGGGAGTCACAATAACGCGGGAGGAGTTGATCTTAATATCCTGAAGCGGCTTGTCCTGGGAATTTGTCTTGGCTTTCCCCATTTCCAGCACGATATCCAGCGAGGCCTGATCGGCCGTTTTTCCAAACACCGTGTACTGGCGGTCCAGATGGGGAATGCGTCCCAGGCAAATGAAAAATTGCGACCCCCCCGAGTCAGGATCGTTAGTGCGTGCCATCGAAAGCACCCCGGGTTCGTGGAGTCTGTCGTTGAATTCGGCCTTAATGGTATAACCCGGACCACCGGTCCCCGTTCCCATGGGGCAGCCAATTTGTACCACGAAACCGCTGATGATCCGGTGGGCGATGATGCCGTTGTAATACCCGATTTTCGTCAAGCCGATGATGTTGCGGCAATGTCCCGGCGCGACATCCGGCCACAGGTCGAGCAGTATCTTTCCCAGTGTCGTATCGAACTCAATCTGGTAGGTATTCTTTTCTAAATCGACATCGGCCAGGGCTGCGTCGACATCCGCGCGATAATTCTTGCTCATTATTCCGTTTCTTTCCGTGAGAAACTCACGTTTTCCGAGGGAGGCGCCTGCTGATAGGTCGCACTGAAAAGTAAGCCCGCACGTCGGTTCGAGACCATAATCCGCGCGAACGAACACCTCGCGACTTCCAGCCGCGGGAGAACATGCCTTCAAATCATGAAGTCGTTTTCAATACCCAGGATTCGGTTGATGGCATCCTGGGGTAATTCAATGTAGTTGTGGGTCGGATCTTGCATGTCCGTCGGATTGATGCCGCAGTACATCGACCACGGCCCCAAATGCCTCCATCGCCCTGCCCGCTTCGGTTCGCCTGGCATTACGGGAGTCGTGCAGCGATTGCAACTGATCGTGGCGTAACCCTGTTTATGGAGTGGATTGGTGATAACCCGATGCTCTTCGATGTAGGCCTGCATCTGTTCGTTGCTGAAATTCGCCAGCGGATTGATCCGCAAACTGTTCATTTCGACATCCAGTGTGAGAATCGGATTGTTGCCCCGTCGGCCCCCGTCGGCACGCCTCAAGCTGCTGATAATCGCCTGATACTCGCCAGCCACGGACTGAAGCGGTTCGACCTTCCGCATGTGGCAGCACTTCTCCTGACCTTCGGGCGAAAGATACAGCACGCCGTATTGTTCCGTCTGTTCTTCCATGCTCTGTTCCGGTTGCAGCGTGCGGAAGTTCAGTTTGTATTCGGCAGCCAGGCGATCCCGCGTTGCCAGGGTCTCTTGAAACATCACCCCCGTATCCACGAACAGCACCGGAATATCGAGATTTAAGCGATGAATCATGTGGCAGATAACATTGCCGGACTCCTGCATGGCCGAGAGAGCGGCCAGTTTCTCGCCAAACGTGAGCCAGGCCCACTGGATCAGTTCCTCGGGGGTCCGCTCCTCGAAATTATGGTTCAGGTTGCTTAAATCTGCTTGTGATAGCCGTGGCATCGTGACATCCGCGGAGTGTGGTGAACCATTTGAGACGATTCACGACCAAGTTGAGAAAACGACCTCGCTCACGGCAATTCCGCGAACGCTGGCACGAAACAGGTACTCTAATGACAACCCTGAAAACCTGCAATTCCGCGAGGAAGGGAAGATTTCGGAAATCCGTGTTCCCGCGATTATCATACTCACAAGGCAGAACACTAAATCATGGGGGAATGCATGGGATTGATGTACATCAGCAGCCAGGCGATTGTCAGCCCCAGCAGCAGGGAAAAGGCCAACAGGATCTGATTGTGGCCATGAAACTGCATTTCGGGGAGCAAGTCACTCAGTGCAATGCACAAAAACACCCCGGCGGAAAATGCCAGGAGTTGACTGACCACATAGGCGTGGGAATGGGTTCCCAGAATGCCCCACCAGGCCAGTACCGCCCCCAGCGGACACATCACCGCGAACGAAAAATTGGCCAGCGTGCACATGGACCTGCTCCATCCCGAGGCTGACATCACACTGGTAATGGAAATCGCGTCCAAGGGTTTGTGCAACAAAACCGCCAGAAACGTGGCCAGCCCTACCAGGGACGAGGAATCCGCCACAGCCACGGGACGCAACAGGCTGGCGGACAGCGCGACCCCATCCATCACGGAATGCAGCCCCAACCCCAAGGCGATCCCTACCCAGGAATAACGATGCTTTTCCAGCAGGCTGGTGGCCGGATGTCGGGCCAGTACCTGTTGATCCATGCCGGTCCCGATCACGGGATCTCCCGGGCCAGAATCCTTCGCGGACACCCCCGGATTTTGAGCGACCGCTTCCAGGCTGGCCCGAACCTCGCTCCGCCGGGAAAGATGCGCGTGCCCATGCCCGGGGGAGGAATGTTCACATTCCTGGTGGATGGCCTGCTCGATTCCCGGAAACACGGGGGTCACGTCGTGCTGGTGAAAATGAAACAGCCGCAGCAGGAGAAACATCGTCAAAATCCCCAACGCCAGCGAGGACAGCACATCGTCCAGTTCGCTGCGGGAACTGTCCAGCAAGGCATGCAGCAGCAGGTGAAACAACGCGACCCCCAGCATCAGGCCTCCGACAAGACTCATCAGTACCTGCAGCCGGGTGTGAGTGAGCCTGATTTTTTCGGGCAGATACCCTCCCGCAAGCGAGGCGCACACGATAATTCCCGTGTAGACCATCAGCAGTCGAAAACGGTGTCCCAACTGTGTCTCGTCAATCGAGATCATGACTTTACTGGGAGGCAACGGGCGGATCTCGCGATTGGCGGGTGTTTCCTGAGCCACAACCGGGGCTGACAGAGAGAACACCAGCCAGCAGTAAAATAGAACCACACTGATTCGACCGTTGCGCATGGGGTTGTGAGGGCCAGACTTGAAAGCGGAAGGTAACGGGCGGACCGGCTCGTATCCGAGCCGGACGACGGGTCGTGCAGAGTCCCAGGCAGTGTGATCGTCACATGGACAGATCCCCGGGGATCAGGCTGCAATCGGTGCAAAGCACTTGAAAGTGCATACCTTACACATCTGATCCGGGTAAAGATAGTATTCCCCTCGCTTCAATGCCTCAACGAATGGCACTAAGGGTGACTGTCACGTATGAGACGTGCGTGGACTCATGAAATATCCTGCCCGGAGCCACGCGATTTGCTTGTTTTTACCTTCTGAGTCACGGATACTGAATCCGGCACCCTTGCCGGTGCTGCTCCCTTAAGGATTTGCGTTTCCATTGAACCAAGATCTTCCAGAGGAAACAAACAGGATTTTTGCCACACTCTGTTATGGTTTCAAGACTTAAGCTGCATTGTCTGTTTGGCCGCAGCCCCGTCATCGCCGAGTCTGGGCAATGGGAAGAATAGTCTACCGGGAATCCACCACAACCAGCGTTTCATTCATAAAGGACATCTCGTGAAATTTGTTTCGCTGCTCGCATTGTTGGTTGTATGTCTCGGGCAATCCGTGCGCGGCGACGAAGCGACACTGCAACTCGCCCGCTACCTTCCCCAGGGTTACAATACCATTTCGGTCTTGAGGTTGCATCAGATGATGTCCTCTCCCAAGGGATCGCGGGAGGGCTGGTCGGCTCGACTGGAACAGGAAATGTCCTCTGGAACCGGCGATTTGCCCCCCTGGCTCGACACGCTGGTGGTCGGTTCGCTGACTCACCCCAATGTTCCCCAGGAGGTTTGGGCAGCCGGCGTAATGCAGCGACCGGCGGATGTCACGCTGGAATCCATCGCCGCCCGCTACGACGCCCGCGTCGAAATCCTGGCGGATCGCCCGGCGATTCAAACTAATCGCGGAAGCTATCTGGTTGATTTTCCCGATAACATTCTCGGCGGGTATCGCCCGGGCCAGAGACAATTGGTGGCCCAATGGATTCGGGCCATTGCCAGCCAGGTGGAGTCGCCCATCGCTCCCTACCTGAAGGAGGCATTACAAACTCCAGGTCATCTCGTCTTGAGCATCCATACCCAGGACATGCTCGATCCCGTGCATGTCGAGCAGCGGCTGCGCGAGGATGAACGTTTTCGCAGTCAAACCGCCCTGATCGAGCGACTTGTCCCGCTCCTTTCCGGACTGCGGGGAGTGACCCTGGCTGCCACCGTTGGGGAACGGACCGAGTGTGAAATCTCCATCGATTTTTCCAGCGATGTCGGGCCTTCCTCGGCGATTGTGAAAACTCTGTTTCTGGCCATGCTGGAAGACGCGGGAGCCATGATCGATGAGTTCCCCGGGACCCGCATCTCCACGAGTGGTCAGCGTGTCCGGCTCTCCTGCGAGTTGTCGGATGAAAGCCTGCGACGGCTGGTTTCGCTGGTGGTCCCGCCTCGGGCTCCTCACGACTATTCCGTCGAAATCCAGCAACCACCAGCATCCGAACCCGTGAAAAGCGAACCAACTCCCGAGGAGTTGGCGGCCCAACAGTTGCGTGCCAACCGCCGGTATCTGGAATCGGCCAACAGGATCGTAAACGACTTGTATCGGGCCAGCCAGAACGCCACGAATTACAGCCGCACCATCACCTGGCACGAAACCTTTGCCAGAAAACTCGAGGCCCTGCCGACCGCTTCGGTCGATCCCGCGCTGGTCGACTACGCGCATCGGACGGCTCAGCGTTTTCGAACTCTGGCTTCGTCGTTGCGCGGTCAGGGTATTCGCGTGGATACGCAGAATCAGGCCATTACACGCGAAATCGTCGAGTTCAATCCCGGCTGGGTTTCGGCCAATTACTGGGGGGGATTCGGTTATCAGCCTTCATCCTTGCGGATTCAAAGCAATATGCAGCAGGTTCGCGAGAAACAGGCTGCGGCCGTGACCGAGGGACGCCTGGAGCGTAGTAAAATCTGGGACCAGATTCTCGCGGACCAGGCAGAAGCACAACGGCTGCTTTCCCCGCGATAAACCCGCACGAAAGAGACTCTTCATCACTTTCCCAGCCAACCGATGGAGGCTGTCCTTTCGGGCAACAGGCCATTGCCCTATGCGAGCGGAATACAGAAATTCCCAGGGTAAGTCACAAAATTGTTCCAGTCCACGAGGCTTGTAGGGGCAACGGGCAAAAAGATTCGATGTCTCTTCCTGGAAGCCGATGAAAAGTGTCCCTTTCCCAATTTTCCGCCTGTGCGGGAGATTCGTTCAAGCTATAAAATCGGATACAACGGGCGACAGAGGGACTTGCGGAGGTCCCCGCGAGTAAAATTCCCGGGATACGCACTGCGTACTATTTACGCAGTGTCCACGCGGCTACTAAGCCTAATCCTAGAGTGGCTTTGTCTTCGCAATCAAATGGTTCACAGCCTTGTAGAGTGCAGGTAGAATGAGGAAAACGGAACAATGACAATTGCCGCGCATGATTTCTCTGGAGAAGCCCACCCGGACTGTGACTCCCAAAGTAAAGCGCTCGAAAAACCGATGAAACGTACGTTAACTCTCGAAACTTCTCCCTGCCCGCCGGATTCAAATGAGTCCGTCGATCTGCAGGCCATTGAACAGGCGGTCCGCATGATTTTGAAGGCCGTCGGGGAAGATCCGTCTCGCGACGGGCTACTGGAAACGCCCCGTCGAGTGGCGAAGATGTATGCCGAAATGTTCTCCGGCCTCGCGCAGGATCCTGCCCGGCATCTCGAAGTCACGTTTCCGGAAACGTACGATGAAATGGTCCTGGTGCGAGATATCACCTTCACCAGCATGTGCGAGCATCATCTGCTGCCCTTTTCCGGTGTCGCGCATGTGGCATACCTCCCCAACGGCCGCGTCACGGGGTTGAGCAAACTGGCACGAGTCGTCGAGGAGGTTTCACGCCGTCCCCAAGTGCAGGAACGGATGACCCAGACAATCGCCGACATGATCGAAAACCGCCTGGAGTGCAACGGCGTGGCGGTAGTAATCGAAGCGGAACACTCCTGCATGACGATTCGTGGCATTCGCAAGCCTGGCAGCAGTACAATCACCAGCGCGCTACGCGGTCAATTCAAGACGAATTCCGCCAGCCGGGCCGAAGTCATGTCCCTGATCAACGGACCCTCGAAATAATCCTGGAACACGCTGCACGGTTTCCGGAAGTATCCCATGATCATTCAAAAAGAGTACAAGTTCTACGCCGCTCACCGTAACGAGCAGTTACAGGATAAATGCCGTAATATTCATGGCCACCGTTATGGGCTGAAGTGTGACTTCGAGGTCGAAAGACACGGTGCCGTCAGCACGTTGTTCCAGGTGTTCGACGATAAAATCGAGCCCTGGCTGAAAGAGCGATACGATCACGGAATGCTGATCAACATTCACGATCCCCTCTACGCCACCCTGCGGGACCACATGGAGCGGACGGGAGAATCATTCCGCCTCAAATTATTCAACGGTCCCACCAGTGTCGAAAATCTGGCCTTCATGCTGTTCACTGAAATCACGAACATGGGTTTTACTCTGCGGAACCTGGAGATTCGTGAAACGGACACCTCCGTGGTCCGTTATTCCCATGAAGACTGGCAGCACGAACTCTCCACTGCCTTTCGCACCGCTTCCCCTTGCGATCTCTCCATGGAAACGCCGCTCGCGGTCTCCCGGCACTGATTCCGCCTTAGCCCGGATATCCCGCTATCCCGCCCGGTTATCGATGCGGTAAGTATGCCCCGAAAATGTCCCGAAAATGAGTTACGCCCGCCACGGAGCGGGCCACGCGAAAAACCAATGGAGTGGAACGCAAAAGCGGACAAGGCCTTGGAGAAGGACTTGTCCGCGTGACATCCGGCGGGAACTATGTGGCTTGTGTTCAAGCCAAGGCAGCATCCAGACCCTCGTCTAGCAGACGCGGCCCTTTTTGCAGTTGGTGGGTTCGTTTTTGCAAATTCCGAGCAATCGTCCGAGACGCTCGCTCCAGGGCATTGTACATGGCTTTGCCGATCGAATCCGAGCGTTCTTGAATAATGATCTCCGGCATGTGCCGCAGATGCACCGTCACGAGACACTCCGCGTCCTGGCCACCTCGGGGACCATTCAGATCCCTGAGCATCAGCCGTACCTCTTCAATCGCATCGGTAAACCGCTCCAGCTTGGAGCTCGCGCGATTTTCGGCGTTGGCCCGGACGAATTTCGGCAAGGTTTTGTCAATGTCACACAGAATCTTCATCGCAGCTCCTTTCAAAAGACAGGACATCGATTCACACTGAATTCTATATGAAAATGATATATCGGAGAACATGGATTTCGAGAAATTCAATTGCCGAAAAATTATCCCCGGAATTCCGCTTGACAACCCCCTGTTCGTGTCTCTGCAGTAACACCCCCCACACCCCCGAGATGGAGGCCTGACGTAGCGATAGAGGGCAAATCGGGAGCATCACACCCCTGTTGCAGCCGCATCGGGCGTAAAGGCGCAGCGATGCCACGCCGATCGGAACGGCTGTCAAGCGGGGTGAGCGTGTGTCCGCGGGCTGAAGCTACACCAATTCGGAAATCACGCGGCCGTGATCGATGGCGATCACGGGGCGTCCCGTATGATCTTCAAAATGAATCTCCGGATTGACTCCCAGGACCTGAAAAATGGTGTGATGCAAGTCTCCGGGCAGCAATGGGCGGGACTGGGGAAATTCGCCGAGCCGATCGGTGGAACCTATTACCTGGCCCCCACGGATCCCGCCGCCTCCCACCAGTACCGAAATCGCCCCTCCCCAGTGATCGCGTCCGGGGGTTCCCTGGCTGAGTGGAGGGCCACCATTCCCCCCATTGTTCATTTTGGGCGTCCGGCTGAATTCCCCCATCACGAGGACCATCACCTGGTCCAGCAGACCCCGTTCGGAAAGATCGTCAAACAGGGACGACACAATCTGGTCGACGCGAGGCAAATACTCCTCCATGCGTTTCTGATGATCCCAGTGGGTATCCCAGCCTCCCAAATGGCAGGTCACGAATGTTGTGCCCGCTTCAACCAGGCGCCGCGCCAGCAGGGCACATTGCCCCCAGGTGTGTCTGCCATATTTGTCGCGGACAGCGGCCTCCTCGGCATCAATATTGAAAGCCTTGCGGGCTCGATCCCCCGTTACCAGCTCATACGCCATCTGGTCGAAACGGTCCATCGCCTCAAGGGTTCCCGATTGATCAACCTGCTTGCGCAGCGTGTCGAACGCCGCCCTCAAGCCGCGACGGTCCTCGAGCCGCGACAGAGTCATGTTGGCAGGCAAGGCAAGGTTATCCACCGCGAAATTCGGGCGATTCGGATCGCCATTCGTCTGGAAGGGATCATACTGATTACCCAGGTAATTGGCGCCGAAGTATCCCGGACGCAGGCCGATGCTCATGGCATGCGGTATCGAAACCAGGGGGGGCATGCCGGCAGCCCGCGGACCGGTCACACTCGTGGCAATGCTGCCAAAGAACGGATACTTGCCGGCCGTCATGGCGCCACTCACGCCTCCGCGCCCGGTCAGCATCCAGTGTCCTCCCGTGAAATGGTCCCCCGTCCGGTGATGCAGGGATCGGATGAGGGAAAACTTATCCGCCCGCTGAGCCTGCAGCGGAAACAGCTCGCAAAAATCCATTCCGGGAACACACGACTGAATGGGCTGCCAGATTCCTGCATACTCCCGGGGCGCCTCGGGCTTGGGATCGTAGGTATCGTGATGACTGGGGCCACCATCCAGCCACAGCAGAATCACGGATGTCTGCCGGGAAGTACCGGTAGACGCGGCGGAAGCGTCTCGCGCCCGGAGTATCGACCCCAAACCGGCAGTTCCTAAACCGGCCATGCCAATCTGCAGAAAATCCCGCCGACGAACGCCATCGCAATAGCTTCCTGACTTGCCCCCGAAGATCCGCATGGCTCACTGCTCCGTAAACTTGAGAATCGTTCCGCCCGGGAATGATATAACATGCAATCAATGTAAAGTTCGCGTTTCGGGTTCAGCAAGGGGAATCCACGAGAAATCTTGAAATCGGAGCATTTCTCCGTGAGATCCGAAATTCTCGCCACGCAGGAGGAGCGGGCTCGTGAAGTGGCCAGGGGGAATACCACCTCACGGGAGAGGCACGCCCAGATCCCGCAAGACTGTCGTGAGTTCGATGAGGGGCAAGCCTTGAATGGCGGTGAAATCGGTGGCCTCGATGCGCTCGAACAGCACAATGCCCTGCCCTTCAATTCGGTATCCTCCCGCGCAGTCCCAAGCCTTGTCGAATTCAATGTATCGTGCCAGTTCGGCGTCGTTCAGCGGGCGCATGCACAATTGAGTCCGGTTGACCCAGGTGATTTCTCGGGCCTTCGAAACCACGCACACGGCGGTCCACAGTTCGTGCGTTCTACCGGAGAGTTCCAGCAATTGCTGGAGATTCCGCTCCCGGCCGCCGGGCTTCGACAAAATTCGATCGTCCAGGGCAGCCACCTGATCGCTCCCGATGACGATTGCATCCGGGCAATGGGCGTGAACGTCACGTGCCTTGAGTATCGCCAGATGCCGGGCCAACTCGCGGGGAGCATGCGTGGCGTCCCCTTGAGCGAGAGATTCATCCACCCCCGGGGGCATGCATTCAAACCCCAGCCCGATCTGTTCGAGCAACATCCTGCGATATCGAGACGAGCTTGCCATTACCACGCGGGGGACCTGGGACTCTCCGCGGGGGTTCATCGCACTTCTCCGCTCAGCCCGTACTCTTCGATTTTCTTGTGCAGCGTGTTGCGATTGATGCCGAGACGACTGGCTGTTTTGGTCTGCACTCCCTGGCAGCTTTTCAGCGTCTGGGTGATCAACTGGCGTTCCACCATGGAAACGACCTGCTGGTGCAAATCGGTCTCGTCCCCCGCGATTTGCAGCATTCCCAGCGAGACCAGTTCCTCGGCGATCGATTCCAGGTCCCGTTTTTTGCTCATTCCCAGTCGAATAGGCGCCAGACCTCTCACATGGGGGGGAAGCAGATCGGGCGTGAAGCGACTGGTCGTTGCCATCACGATGGCGCGTTCGACATAATTTTCCAGTTCTCGCACGTTTCCGGGCCAGGCGTACTCCTGCAGGAGTTTCATCGTTTCCTCGGCAATTTGCAGGGGAGCGCAATCATTTTCCCGGGCATATTTCAAGATGAAATGGTTGACCAGGGCCGGCAAATCCTCGGTGCGGTCCCTCAGCGGGGGGAGGAATATCGGGCAGACGTTCAGCCTGTAATATAAATCCTCGCGAAATTTTCCCTGCTCGACTTCTTCCAACAATTCCCGATTGGTGGCGGCGACAATCCGCGTGTCGACGGAGATCGTGCGGGTATCTCCCACCCGTTCGAATTCCTGTTCCTGCAGGACGCGCAAGAGTTTGACCTGTAGCGGAAAACTCATGGAATTGATTTCATCCAGGAAGATGGTCCCCCCATGAGACGCCTCGAAACGCCCGGTCCTGTTTTCAAAGGCAGAGGTAAAAGCCCCTTTCACATGACCAAACAATTCGCTTTCAAGCAAACTTTCGCTCAGGGCGCCGCAGTTTACGCGAATGTAGGGACCACTCCCTCGGGGGCTTAATTCATGAATTGCGCGCGCAATCAGTTCTTTCCCCGTACCCGTTTCACCCAGCAACAGAACGGTTGCGGAACTCCGAGCCACTTGTCGGGTCGTCTGATATACCTCCCCCATCGCCGGGCTGTTTCCGATTATACCAGTCAGGACGGGAGTCTGATTCGGTTGAGGCATCGCTGGTGAGGATCAACTTGAAGAACTATCATGACATCGGAGCACCCAATATCACGACGGGGATCAATTTCGCGGGCTGCGGGCTTGTCAGGAAGGAAGTAGAAACCTTGCTCCTGGCGATGGTTCCATGGCATCACGATGCACAAACCCGACAGGCTTGCACAAATTGTAGGCGACGCGGCTGCCCGTGGCGAGTGAAATGGGTAAAAACAATTCATTTTTCAGCGAAATCGTTCAGGACACGGAAGGCTTAGCCTGCAAAATAGGCACAGTTTTTTATTATAGCGCGTATTGTGTGCACCTGATCGCTAGCCGACAGATTTCATTGGCAGAACTGGGGGGCTACTTCTTCCATCCGTGCTTATTGAATAAGCACGGGTGGACTCCTCGGTTTGAATTTTTTGCCGGAGTGCCAGGGTCCTGTGGGTGAGTTTCCTGGACCGGCTTGGTAGAATTTCACTCGCAACACGACAGGACTGCCCCCTCGGGCAGTGTGCTTCACCGCATGCATCCTGGTTGCCATAACATATTTGCTATTATACGGATAAAGACCGCTCTATGAAAGTTCTTGTCATTGGTCAGGGGGGGCGCGAACATGCCTTGGCATGGAAACTGGCTCAGTCTCCCCTGGTAACACACGTGTTCTGTGCGCCGGGAAATGCGGGGACAGCCCGTGACGCCGTGAATGTGGACATCAGTGAATGCGACATTCCCGCGTTGCTCAAATTCGCCAAACAGGAACAGATCGATTTGACGATTCCCGGGCCAGAAGCTCCGCTGGTGGCAGGCATCGTGGATGCCTTTCGCGAAGCGGACTTGACCGTGTTTGGCCCGACCCAGGCAGCAGCGCAACTGGAAGGGAGCAAACTGTTTGCCAAACAAGTGATGAAAGCGGCCAAAGTCCCCACAGCCGACTACGCTTCCTTTGATGATTATCAATCCGCCTACAAGTACCTGACAGAACGCTGCGCGGGTGGACGATTTGCTTCGAATATTCCTCCCATGAATATTGGATCGTCCAGCGGAGAAATCACGCGCAAAACTCGCCCCGAATGGGAGCAACCCGTTGTCGTTAAGGCGGATGGCCTGGCCGCAGGCAAGGGGGTGAAGGTCTGCCATAGCGAAGCCGAGGCTGTTGAGTTTGTGAAAAGCTGTTTTTTGGGTTCGGCCTTCGGCCAGGCAGGAAATCGGGTATTGATCGAAGAATGCCTCGTCGGGGAGGAAGCGAGTATTCTGGCAATTATCGATGGCAAGACCATCATCACTCTGGAAGCAGCCCAGGATCACAAGGCAGCCTACGATGGTGATACGGGGCCCAACACGGGGGGGATGGGGGCCTATTGCCCCACCCCGCTGGTTTCCCCCGAACTGATGGATTCCATCACCCACAGCGTGCTGATCCCCATGGTGCACGAAATGAAACGCCGCGGGACACCGTTTACGGGAGTCTTGTACGCCGGGCTGATGCTGACGCGTCAGGGCCCGAAGGTACTGGAATTCAACGTGCGGTTTGGCGACCCGGAAACTCAACCCGTGTTGATGCGGTTGCAGTCAGATATTTTTTCCCTGCTGTATGCCGCCGCCAATGGTCGTCTGCGGGAATTCGAGGAACTGCGATGGGATCCGCGCCCGGCCGTCTGCGTGGTGATGGCGTCGGAAGGTTATCCCGGAGAATACCAGAAAGGCTTTCCCATTCGCGGGCTGGAAGCAGTGGAAGACAGTACGGATTTGAAAGTCTTCCATGCGGGTACGGCACTGGTGAATCAGAACGTGGTCAATACGGGAGGCCGGGTTCTGGGGGTGACAGCCCTGGGGGATGATCTGGATCAAGCCAAGTTGAACGCCTATGCCCGCGTGAAGACGATCCGCTGGGAAGGAGCCTGGTGTCGCAAGGATATTTCCGACAAGGCCCGCAGGCCGACACCGCCCTCCTGAACCACAACGAAATCAGGTTGTCCATGCACATTGCATTCGTCACCGCGGGAGGCGCAGGCATGTTCTGCGGTTCCTGCATGCAAGACAATGACCTGTCTCGGGAATTGATACGGCAGGGCTGTGAAGTATCGTTGATCCCCACCTACACGCCGATCCGGGTTGACCAGGAAAATGTTGCCTCGTCGCGTGTTTTTCTGGGAGGCATCAATCTTTATCTCGACAATACCCTCCCGGGTTGGCGCTACCTGCCCCGCTGGCTGGTTTCCTGGCTGGATCATCCTTCGATCATTCGAATGGCCACGGCCCGGGGCATCGAAAACGATGCCGCCAAACTCGGCAGTATGACATTAGCCATGCTGGCAGGTTCCGCAGGGGCCATGCAGCGTGAATACCGGGAACTGGTACATTATCTAGTCCACCTGAAACCGGATCTCATCCTGTTTACCAATGCCTTGCTCAGTGGCGTTCTGCCAGACTTGAGAAAACAGTATACAGGACCGATTGCCTGTCTGCTGCAAGGGGACGATCTGTTTCTGGAATCTCTGAGTCCTTGCTACAGACAACTGGCGCGAGAGAAAATTACCAGTCATGCTCGGCTGTTCGATCGGTTTATCACGCACTCGCGTTTCTATGCGAGGCATATCGGTGCCTACCTGAATTTGCCGAGCGAAAAGTTCTCGCTCCTGCCCTTATCCATTGCCCCGTTCGCCGAGTCCGCGGGGATCGCACCTGCCCAGTCCTCGCCTGCCGCGGAACCGAGGGGAGATCAACGCCCCGTGCCGCCCACGTTACCCTATCGAATCGGCTATTTCGCAAGAATTGCGCCGGAGAAAGGCCTATTGGAACTCGTGCGGGCCACGCGACTGCTGCACGAAGCAGGGCTTCCCGTGGAACTCCATGCGGGTGGATATTTGGGGAAATCGTGCCTGGCGTACATGCATGCGGTTGAACGGGAGGCCGTCGCACTGGACGGTCGATTCCATTACGCGGGGAGCCCGCGGGATGCCTCGGAAAAATACGCTTTCCTGCGCCGTCTCGACGTGTTTTCCGTCCCCGTAACCTATCCGGAACCGAAGGGGCTGTATGTTCTCGAGGCGCTTTCGGCTGGAGTACCCGTCGTTTTACCCCGTCGTGGAAGCCTGCCTGAACTGGTGGAATCCACACAAGGGGGGCTTCTGTTTCAACCCGGCGATCCCTCCGACCACGCACGCGCCCTGCGGCAGTTACTCGAAAATCCGGAAGAACACCGAAAATGCGCCGACCTGGGCCGCGCCGCGGTTGCCCGATATCACAGTACTCACCACGCAGCCGAGGTTTTTACCGATATCTGCCGGGAACTGGTGGAGTCAGCGTCTCGCCAGGGCAACCTGCCCAACTCTCCGTGATCCGTGCCAGCCCTCCTGTCCGCCCGACTGCCTATCGTTGTTGTGGACGTTTAGTTTTAAGGGCTGTGATAGACCTCGAGCCCGGATTGCTCACACTCGCTGGGCGTGATTGTGCCGTGGAAAACGACGAAGCAACTTAGATTTACCCAGTTTCCGCGAGCCCATGTGGGATCTCCCGGTGAATGCCGGATTGGCTTTTCAGGCAAGCCTCGTTTTTAGCTTGCTGTTATGTTACGATTTTTGCCAAATGAAAGTCGAATTCCACTAAAATCAGAAGAGTGGAGAAGTTCTGCGTTTCGTACCGGACATCGTTCCGGTTCTCTCGCCCGAAAGTGGGATTTGGCACGTTGCCAATTCCTCGTTCATAAGCTGTGTTCTTGTCCGGGCATTTTGCAAATGCCGGACAGTCAGGGCAAGGCGACGGATGTTCCGAGACGACAATAACCCCTCCAAACAGCGAATGCACCTATATCGCGCGGCGACAAATCAGGGAGGCCAATCGTTTCCCGTGACATTGCTCGCGCGTACTCGAATCTATCCGATAAACACGATTGGGAAATATCACGATGGCGCTTGACCCTTATTCGTTGTGTCCGTGCGGCAGCGGCAAGAAGTTGAAATTTTGCTGTACCGATATCGTGAACGATATGTTGAAGGCATTGCAGTTGCATGAGGGAGGGCAGTCGCGCGCGGCACTGAAGATTCTGCAGAAACTACATGCCCAGGAACCAGGACGGGCCTGGCCGGCCACGAGTCTGGCGGGTATTCTACTGTTTCTGGAAGAACCGGCCCAGGCCCGCGAGGCCCTTGTCGCGTTACTTCAGGATACCCCCGATCATCCCCTGGGACGCGTGCTGGACGCCACCGCGGCGCTCGAACTCGAAGGGTTTGAAGGAGCGCGTGCCACGATCCACCGGGCATTCACCAAAAGTGTCAAAACCTTGCCGGAGATGGTTGGCAGTCTGGCCAATGGCCTGGCCATGCTGCTGCTGGAGGAAGATCGCTTCATGGCGGCGCGACAACATCTGGCTTTTGCCATGAAATATGTCCGCGACGAGGACCGCCAGGAAATATTCATGCAGATGCTGAACCTGGACGGAGATGCCACGGTCCCCTACCCGCTCCGGGGGGCCCATCACTTGAAGCCGCTGCAGTTTGATGCGGAGGCGGAAGCAATTTTCAAGAAGGCGCTGGGACTGTCGGCATTCGGATGCTGGCACGAGGCCGCGGCCGTAGCCCAGCCCTTGCTCGAAACACATGCCACGAACGCGGACCTGTGGTACAACGTCGGGCTGTTTCACGCCTGGGATGGAAACCATGCCTCGGCGGCCTCGTGTTTTCATCGCGCGGGAGAAGTCTCGGAGGACCGGGAATTCGCCATTGCATGCGAAACCCTGGCGCAAATTCTGGATCACGAACTGGATCACGAAGAGAACGAGTCGGGCTTTTATGTGACGCATGCACTGTCGAAACTTCTCACCGTGCTGGACGACTCCCCGTTACTGGTCCGCCTCCCGCCCGACCCGCGTGCCCAGCCGATGGAAGCGCCGGGGGAACGATACTTAATCCTCGACCTTCCCGTGGAATCGATTCCCGAACGCATCGAAACCTGGGACGACGTGAAATCCTTGCCCTTGATCGTCGGCAGCCTCGCGTTGCGGGAAATTCAAGAAAACGGACATGCCCATTCCATTTGCCGCCTCTGGGCAGACCCGGGGTATGGAGACCACTGTAAACAGCACGTTCACGACCTGGCGGGAGATCTGCTGGAACCACTGAGTCTGGATGCCGCAGAATCCAGCGTCAGTGAATGGAAGGAATTTCACCAGATCGATCAGCGGCCCTATCTTCCCGACTCGGTATCCCCGGCAACACAGCGGCTAGTTGCCAAACTTTTCTGGAATCATGGAGTCGAAGAGGTTTGGGCCAATCGTTCCCTCAAGGGCCTGCACGGGAAAACACCCCGGGAAGCCGCGAATATTCCCGAATTATCGATCAAGCTGGCTGCCGCGGTAAATGTGCTCGATGCCTTCGCCAACAAGCGTCGGATCCGGTTGGACCTGGAGGCCTTGAAAACCTCGTTGGGTCTCCCCCCGACTGCTCCCTACGAAATCACCAGCGACAATCAGATTAACACCTGCGACGTGCTGCAAATGCTGCGGGTGCCGGTGGCCTCCCTGACCGAGGAGCAACTGCGGTTGTTGATCAATCGGGCCCAGTTGATTCAGCACCGTGGCTTCACGGAACAGATCCTGAATTGCGCCGTCCGGTATCCGCATCTTCAAGAGCCGTCCCGTATGCGACAAATCCTGCATGCCTATATCGACCTGGCCAGCGATGAAGACGACCCGAACATTATTCTCGGGCGGATCGAACAGGCCCGAAACTGGGCCCGTGAGTTGGGAGAAAAATTCGAGGACATGCTCCAGTGGGAATTGCGTGAACTGCAGGCCCGGATGCAGCAGTCCGATGATGCCGAACTAACAGGCTTCCTGAACCAACTGCATTCGCGATTCTTGCGTAAACTGCCTCAATTGGAAGAAGCGGTGACATCGATTCTGTTGCAGGCGGGAATCACTCCTCCCTGGGGAAGTTCGCTGGAAACCGCCCTCCCCTCGTCGGGTATCTGGTCGCCCGAAGCCGCCGTTCCCAATCCTGGTGGAAAACTCTGGATACCGGGTCAGGACTAATGACGGAGGTGTTTGCCGACGACACTTCCGTAATGCAGCGGGCCCTTGAATTGGCCGAGGCTGGCCGCGGGTACGTGGAGCCGAATCCGCTGGTGGGCGCGGTCCTGGTGGACGAACAACGCCGGTTGATCGCGGAAGGATACCACGAACGGTTTGGCGGCCCGCATGCGGAAATTCATGCGTTGCAACAGGCGGGTTCCCTGGCCAGGGGAGCCCATCTGTTTGTTACGCTGGAACCATGCAACCATCATGGCAAGACGCCCCCCTGCACCGAAGCCGTCATTGCAGCGGGGGTCCGCAAGGTTACCATCGGGTGTATCGATCCCGCCCCGCATACCCAGGGACAAGGTGTCGCGCGGCTCCGGGCAGCAGGCGTGGACGTGGAAGTGGGAGTGCTTCAACCAGTAGCAGAGAAGTTGCTGCGACCCTTCACGAAACGGATGACCACGGGGATCCCCTACGTGCACGCCAAGTGGGCCATGACACTGGACGGAAGAATCGCCACGCGGACCGGGTCCTCGCAATGGATTTCGTGCCCGCAGTCGCGAGAAATTGTCCATCGGCTGCGGGGACGGATGGATGCCATTCTCGTTGGTCTGGGCACGGTACGGGCAGACGATCCCCTGCTCACCGCGCGTCCCCCCGGCCCGCGCACACCCCTGCGGGTCGTGGTCGATTCCCAAGGGCGAATCTCTCCCGATTCCAGGCTGGTCCGCTCCCTGGAGGAGGGGCCCGTCCTGCTGGCCTGCGGGGAGGATGTCCCGGAAGCCCGACAGGCCTCCTTGCGGAAACTTGGAGTGGAAGTGTGTCCCTGCCCCTTGACCTCGGCACGCATGGTTTCGCTCCCCTGTCTGATGGGGCATTTGGGACAACAAGGTTTCACGAACATACTGGTGGAGGGAGGCGCGGGGCTTCTCGGCAGTTTTCTCGACCTGCGATTGATTGACGAGGTGCACGTGTTTATTGCACCGAAGCTGATCGGGGGACAAGAAGCCTTGCCAGCCGTGGGTGGGCAAGGCGTTGCAGACATGGCGGCCGCTCAAAATCTCGCGGATGTGGAAGTTTGCCAGGTAGGGCCGGATCTTTATGTGCAAGGCCAGATTCCCTTGCATCGGCCCGGGGAGGAATCCGGGCCGTGAATTGGTGGTATCGCATTTCGCTGATCTGGCTGGTCGGCTCGGTTCTGCTGCTCCTGGCGTATTTCACGCGTTGGATACCGTATTGGCAGGCAGGCGCGTATGGTGGCTTGGTGATCCTGTGCAGTCTCCTCGCATTCCTGCTGAATGGTCTGGATAAATGGCAGTCCCGCCGATCTGGCCGGCGCGTGCCCGAACGCTGGCTGCATGCCCTGGAACTTGCGGGCGGGTGGCCAGGGGCTTTTTTCGCACAGGAGCTTTTTCGCCACAAGACATTCAAGCCAAGCTATCGCCGCCTCTTCTGGCTGATGATTCTCGTGCATATCCTCCTGCTGGGGATTGCACTTTATTATTCGCAGATCCAGGCGTCACCCCGTCAACCCGTCGCGGTCTCGTCCAGGCAGGGAGTCCCCTCGTCAGTCCGTCATGGCGTCGTCGGGTGAATCGGAAGCATGCGCCCAGGGGAGCCAGAGCGCCCAGGGGCTTTCCTCACGCAAGCGATGCAGGGCGGCGTGTTTTTCCAGCACATCGAGTTCCGTGTAAAACATGGCGTGCAAGTGAACCCCCTGACGATTCCGCTCCGCCTGTTTCCGTTGAAAATCGCCGCGCTGGCTCAACCAGGGAAACACGCTTCCCCATAACAGGAGAACCGCAAGCAGAATTCCAGCCAGATATCGCGCGCCTCTGTTCCTCATGCCTAGGCTCCGCTGCGTGCCTCCACGCGCCGTACAATCGCTCGCCGCTCACTTCCCCAGCAGACGCGAAGTCATCTCCTTGAAGACCACTTCGAACATCAGCCACGCCATGCACAATGTCAGAACCAGATTCAAGGACTGACCGCAGACATACAGCAACAAGGGTTTGCCTCCTCGCAGATACCGCGCCAGTTCACGAAAATTCGTATCCAGCCCGATACTCACGAACGCCAGGCAAAAAAACCAGCCGCGAAACAATCCCGTGGTGTCCTTCACCACGGCGTTTACAATCAGGGGGCCGTGATCCCATTGGAGATAAACCCAGGAAAAGACCAGCGAGGCCCCCACGAACCCCAATACAAATTTGGGAAATCTCCGCCAGATTTCACTGACTCCCGGACGGGGAACATCGGGGGCCCGCGAACCGGCTTCCACGAATGTCACCCAGTACACGGCCACTCCAAAAGCCGTCACGCCGATCAAGATGTTCTGGATCATCTTCACCGTCGCTGCCACTTCCAGGGCAACGTCTCCCAGAATCCCCCCCGCGGCAGCCACCGCGCCGGTGGAGTCGATCGTGCCTCCCAGCCAAGCCCCCCCCAGTACGGGGCTCAACCCCATGAACTTAATCAGGGCGGGCATCAGGACCATCATGATCACCGTGAAACTGAGGGACATTCCAATGGCCAGGGAGAGTTCTTCCTTCTTGGCCCGGCAGGCTGCCGCAGTGGCTATCGCCGCCGACACTCCACACACGGACATATCCGCTGAGATCACCATGTTCAGCGAACGGGATTCCATTTTCAGCACCTTCTGCCCGAAAATGTACGTGCTGATCAACACAATGGGTGTGACCACCCAGGCAACGAATATTCCTGGAACTCCCAACTCGATCAACCGCGAAATCAGCACTTCCGCCCCCAGCAGTACCAGGCCCGACTTGATATAAAACTCCGTCAACAACGCGGGGCGGACGAATTGCGGCGTCCCCAGGGTGTTGCTGATCAACAAACCCACGCTCAGGGCCCACAGGGCATATTCCAAATTGTAATAGCTGACAAACGCCTGTTGAGACAAGACATAGGCCAGCAGTGCCAGCAGAAAGACAAACCAGAACCCCTTCACAAAAGCCCACGCCGATTTCCCTCTTCCCCATTGACCGAATCCGAACAGAACCGCACACACCAGAAACACATTGAAAATGCCTGGTACGCGGTAGCGATCTCCCGACTTAAAAGCATCCAGCGGGTTTCCCCAACGAAACGCCCCCTGCTCTGCCGAGGGTGGCGGAGTTTGTCCCCAGGCTCCCGGCTTGTCGAAGCGGGACTTCAACGGACTGGTCAATTTGTAGGATTTCCCCTCCGCCTTGGACTCGGCAACCAGCGCATCCAGGTTTCCCGGCAACTGCCAGTAAACAGCCAGAAAACAGCAGAGCAGCAGGAAGCCTCCCACGTAAATCGCCCACCAGTCCTCGGAGACTTTTAGATCCTCCCACAAGGTACGCGGCTGAGAGACGACGATGTCCGGCTGCAAGATGTCGGCAGACGATTGGAGTTTGGGGGAATCTTCATTTTTCATGATGGATTCAACACGATAATGGAGGGCAAACGGAGGGGGTGATAAATCAACCGGAGTTGATGGGCAATTTTACATTGAACCACGGGGAAGCCTCAAGACGACATTAATCTTAACCCCGCATTCTCGATTTGGTAAGGAACGATCTGCTCGGCACAGGGGCTCCCGCGGTGCTTGGCCACATACAGGGCTCGCCCCATGGTCAGGCCATCGCGAATTTTCCCCATCAGAATAATGGTATTGGCATTCGAAAGAATGTCCCCCGAGTCCAGGGGGCGGCTGATCAGATCTTCCAGCATCATTTCCCGCGTGGTGCACAGGACCAGGCACCCCAGGGAACCGGGGTCGTAACGATGCTGCAAGACTTGAGGTTCATACTGGCGATATTGGACACGGAGCAAGTCGCGAGCAACCCAATCCGCGTCCTTCTTGAGTATCTGCTGTTGAATGTACTCGAACAGATCGAACTGGAAGGAATCGCTGGGACGGTCGGACGGTTCGAGGCCATCGATCACGCAGCGTCGGACTCCATGCACGAAATTGCCATAAAAAAAACGGATCGTGATATCCAGTCGCCGCGTCAGTTCAACCTGCCACTCGCGATATTCATCAGGGTCGAGATCCTCGCGGGTCACCCGTTTGCCAGACTGCATAAAGGGATGCACTACATCGAAGCGGCTCTCGTCGCGAAGCCACAAGCTGGACGGGTCGCGTAACGGTTCGCGTGGCATCTCGCGAAATTCCCACTGGAACAAACGCCGGGCATAATCTGCATGATTTTGCGAATCGCCGCGCGACGTCATATCGAAAAAGCAGCCCCGCTCCCCTTCCTGAAGGCGGCCCGCTTCGGCAAAATGGATTCCCAGTTGCGACTTTCCGATACCGGTCGCTCCCAGCACAACCGTGGTTCGCCCGGGCAGCAGGCCACCCGCCAATAAATCGTCCAGTGGAGGAAGTCCCGTGCTCAGGCGTAAAGGCCCGGCGTGTTGATACTCATTCATGATGCGCCTTCCGCGGCATGGGTCAACAGGGAGGCGAAATCATCCCCTGGCAGGTCGCCTTTATCCCGAAAGAATCGATCCGCACTGTAACGCGCATCGCGGGAAGCTGTCCAATCACCCGAGTCAATTCCCTCAGCGCGGCTGAGTTGCGGCCGAGGTGTCGCCGTGCATCTGAGTCGGCTGTTCCGCCCTCAGGGGAGCTTCCAGGATCAGGTGATCGCTATCGATGCGATCCTGGCTGTTCATCGTCTGCAGCGACGAGGCCACGTTGGGGGGAATGCGCTGCAGGTAATGTTTCTTCCGCGGGTCTGCCAGCCTGAAACCGGCCTGGCTGGTGCGTTGCGCAAGCAACTTTTCAAACTGAAACTGCACCGGCCGCTGTTCGGCAAGGGGTTCGAGGACAGCGACTACTTCGCGAGCCGACTGATAGCGATCCTCGGGATCCTTCATCATGCATCGCTCGATGATGGCCACGAGTTCCGCGGGTACACTTGGGTTGAGTTGCGGAACGGGAATGGGAGCTTCCAGACGATGGGCCTGAATTTTGTCGCGGCTTTTTTCGCGGGGAAACGGCAGTTTTCCCGTCACGGCCATATACATCGAACATCCCAGGCTGTAGATATCGGCACGCCCATCCAGTTCATAGCTGTTGTAGGATTGTTCGGGAGCGATGTAATCGGCGGTTCCCAGGCAATCCCCTCCCATCTGCTCGGCCAACTCTGCCTCGACGGGGTCATCGCCGAGATAGACCAGGCCAAAATCACACACCTTTACCAGGCCATCCTTGCCAACCAGAATATTCGACGGCTTGACATCCCGGTGCACCGAGCCGGCTTCGTGTATGTACTGCAGCGCGCGGGCAGATTGCGCGGCAATACTACAGACCTGCCTGGCTGGCAAGGGCCCATCTCGTTGCACCAGTTCCTGCAGGTTGATCGACTCGAACAGTTCCAGCAGCAGATACTCGACATCGCGTCGGAGTTGGCAGTCCAGGATTTCGACGATATGCGGGTGCCGCAAGCGATAGCCCGCCTTGCCTTCGAGCTGGAAACGGGTACGCAACTCCTCCTGTTCTACTCCTGGGTGATTCGCGCGGCGCATCAGCACCTTCAAGGCATACCGCCGCATGGTGCGGGGGTCGTCCACTACATAGAGCCATCCCATGCCACCCGTTCCGAGAATGCCCAGGACGCGGTAATCATCAATGAAAAAACCCTGGCGTGACTGGTCCTCGATCGTGGTTTCGAAGCGAAAGGTGAACGTACCGATGCGGACCTCGTCGCCATGCTGCAGACGCGTGCTGCGGATCCGCTGGCCGTTGACGAATGTGCCCGTCTGGCTTCGCATGTCCCACAAGCGAAAGCCGCGGCCATCCAGGGTAAGAATGCAGTGCACATCACTCACCGTGGAAGACAGCAACTGCAGATTGCTGGAGGCATGGGCACCGATCAAGGTTGTGGTCCGCAAGACATTCTTGCGGACGACCTGCTCTCCCTTTTGGAAAACAAGCCACGCCGAGTCCCGATCGGTCTTTCCTGGCCGCGACTTGGTCTCGAGGATGTTTTCAGGCATTTCATTCATGCTTGGTTCCACCATGACAATTGAAAAACGCCAGAAGTGAAGGGACACCTAGTAAATGACGACACAGAAACCGTGGCAAGGGAAAACTCTACGAGTATTGAGACAGGACGAACATAACCCTGGGCGAACGCCGGCTCGAAACTCGATGGGCAACAATTCGAACTGTATCTGAAGTGTCGCGTCCCCCCCGTGGGATTTCAATTGCAAAATGCATAATTTCTCGAAACAGATGGCAAAGATTGACCCGTAAATCCACGGTTCAGCGGTGCTCCGCCGTCGCACGGGGGGCCGACTTAAGGGAATTCTGGGTAAATCCCATGAATTTTTTCGCACTGCCGCATCATTTTGGTATATTACAGTACAAGATTGGGTGGGCATTTTGAAAATGCGCTCCGCAAGGGGTGGAACAGGCCAGCAGCAGGTGCTCCGGTGGCAAGGAATGTCGATTGTAGCGGCGGCAAGGGTTTTTCCTGCCATGCAGTCTGAAGCCTTGACGCCTGTTGCAGCGACAAGAACAATTAACATTGAGTTTACCCGTCTGAAAATCGATGTTGATAGTATTTCAAGACGGATTTGGCTGCTTCAATAGGGCTTCGGGCAGAAAACAGGGTGGAGTAGTTTGCCCGGGGCGGTTCATTGATTCCATGCAGTGAGTCGATAGAGCGGTAACGCGATCTGGTTTCGCCGTACGGAAACCCGGATCGATAAAACAAGACTGGAAGGGCGAAATGGCAGCTTCAACAGGACGAGTCACCGGTGCTCACATCTGGGCATTTTTCTTCGGCATTGCCTTCGTGGTCTTTCTGGCCATGTGGTACATGCAATTCCGTGAACGCGAAGAAATTCTGGCAAAACAGAAAACCGCCGAGGACCAGGCTGCCACCGCAAACAATGCATTGCGGGGACGCATCGAGGAAATCGAGGCGCTCATCGGTAAAATCGGGCACCCGTTCGATGTCGATCAGATTGGCGTGGGCGACCCAAACAACCGCACCAAGGTGCTGGGGGCCATGCAGGACGACATTGTGAAATATGGCGGTGATGTCGCCCAGGCCACTTATAGCGCGACGATTCTGTCCCTGCGAAACGAACTCGACAACGTCGCGCGGAAGCATGATCAGATTCAGGATGAACTCGAACAGCAACGGCAGCAGTACCGCATGTTGCAGGATCAGTACAACACCAAGGCCGCCGGATTCCAGACAGCCGCCAATCAGGCCAACAGTAGCCTCCAGGATTTCGTGCGAACCTACGACGAAATGCTTGCCAAGAAGGATACGGAAATTTCCCAGTTGAGATCCAATTATTCGGAAGTCTTGCTGGAACTGGAACAACAGAAGGAAGCCTTCAATCTGCAGTTGAAGGCCAAGGACGACGAATTGACCAAGCTCAATTTCGTCAATACCCGCATCAAGGAGCAGCTTGATCAAATGCAGCAGATCAGCTTCGAACGGGCCGATGGCGTGATCACCAATGTCGATAACGCCACCAAACTCGTCTGGCTCAACATCGGCAGCCGGGACAATCTCACCAAGCAGATTACGTTCAGCGTTTACGACAAGAACAACAAAGGCGTGGGACGCAGCCAGGAAGACATCAAGGCCCAGATCGAAGTAACCCGGGTGTGGGAAGATCGTGCCGAAGCTCGCATCCTCAAAGCCGATCTGTATCGCCCCATCACCCCGGGGGATGTTGTTTATTCCCCACTCTGGGAGGCAGGCCGCACCTTCAACTTCTCCTTTGTGGGATTCATCGACCTCGACGGCGATGGCATTTATGACCGCGAACTGCTCCACGATCTCGTGCGTGCCAACGGAGCGGAAATCGACAACGAGGTGGGGGACGATGGTGAATGGATCACGCAGCGGGGCATCTCCACCAACACCAAGTTCGTGGTGATTGGAGAGATTCCCGATCCCTCCTCGACCGAACGAGACGAGGACAAGGAAACCTACGAAAAAATCGTGCAAAAGCGCACGGAACTCGTTAACGATGCCCGACTGCAGGGGACACGTGTTGTCAGCCTGAACGATTTCCTCGCCTACATCGGCTTCAAACCTCAACGGCGGCTGTACATTCCAGGCCTCGCCGACAAGGAATTCACCTTGAAGGCCGGCTCCCAAAGTACGAAAGTCAACGAAACCATTGGGGATCGCCGCTCAACTGGTCGTGTCTCCGATATCTTTAATACCGACCGATCAAGTCAAACTCCATCGGGCGCACGACCGCAATCCCCCTCGGGGTACTGATGCCATTACGTTTCGATGGGTTGTCCTCCCAGGAGCCGCACGCGGCTCCTGTTTTATTTGAGGGGCTACGTTTCGAGTCGCTCGCGCCGTGTTGGCTGAAGACCAACGGATTCCCGAAAACTCCGCGGCTCAAGCCGACCACGGGCTTCCGAGCACACATCGCTTTGAGGATTTGATCGGGTCGATCCCGAAGTTCGCACAATCGCGGAGTTTCTCAGTCTTCCTGTCACCTACCACCCGGCCTCGCATTTGAGGACGGAATCTCGACGCCAGACAAGACGTTACGCCATCCCTCTGTTAAGATATCTCGTGGAATAACCATGGCAGACGTCGGCCGGGGAAGCCCTCTACCCGCATAAGCATGCCGCGAAAATCGTTCCGATGGTATGTAAATCTGCCCCTCATCAGGTCCGACCAGGGAGAGTCTTGTGAAGACACTTTTTATCTGCATGTGGTTGCTGCTGACTGTTCCGGTTTCTGTTGTCGCCGAGCAACCGAAGGGGGAGGCGTCTCAGAACAGCTCCCGGGGAATACTCCCCCGGCAGTCAGTTAGCGGCTTTCAACTTACTGCCGGGCTGGTCACTCGGTCGCAAGATCTGATCGCACATTGGCCGCTCGCGGGAGACGCGAAGGACCACTCCGGCAATAATCGCAATGCTCTGCTCGTGGGAAAGCTTGACTGGAATATTTCAGGCCCCGAAGGAACACCGCGGACCGCCGCCCGATTCGATGGACAAGGGACGTATTTAGAGGTTCCCTCGGATAAGCTCCCCCCGTTAGGCACCGGTGAGTTCACCCTGACCTCCTGGGTTCGCTGCGAAGAGAACGCGGGAGATATTCCGGGAGATATTCTCAGTCAATACGATCCTGGGATGCATCGTGGTTTTCACCTCGGATTGAAAACACAAGCGGTGACGACCAGCCAGGCGAACGACCGCCATCTGCATTTTGGCATCGACGACAACCGCATCACTCCCTGGGAAGACTGCGGGCGACCGGGGAATGCCCTGCTGGCCTTCGCGCTGGCCGTACACGCGGGGGAGCTTTACGCCGGAACCTGCGAGCCTGGTCCCGAAGACAAGGGGCGTGTTTATCGCTACGCGGGAGACAAGACGTGGATCGATTGTGGTGCTCCCGATCTCTCCAATAGCGTGACGGCCCTGGCCGTTTTCGATCATCAGCTTTATGCCGGAACTGGAAAGTATCGCGTTGCGGGTTCCGCCCTGCCCGAATCACAAAACCCCCATCTCGGCGGGCGAATTTTTCGAAATGCGGGCCAGGCGGGCTGGATTGATTGTGGCGGATTGCCCGAGACGGAAGCGATTGGAGGGCTGATCGTGTTTCGCGGCAAACTGTATGCGTCGTCGTTGTATCGCCCTGCCGGTTTTTATCGTTATGAAGGGGAACAACGCTGGGTGGATTGTGGCGTCCCCGATGGGCGACGGGTTGTGGCGTTGGGTGTTTTCAACGATGCCCTGTACGCCACCAGCTACGATGGCGGACACGTCTATCGTTACGATGGCCAGAACTGGACGGATCTCGGGCGTCTGGGCGAGAATACCCAAACCTATTCCTTCGCGGCCTATCAGGGAAACTGGCATGTAGGGACCTGGCCCAGCGGCAGGGTTTATCGCCTGGGACCAAAGAATGAATGGATCGATATCGGCAGGTTGGGCGAAGAACTCGAGGTGATGGGCATGCTCGTGCACAACGGGCGATTCCTGGCGGGCACATTACCCCTGGCGCAGGTCTACTCCTACGAAGGCGCATCGGGCTGGCAACTGTCGGCTCGACTCGACCAGACGCCCGACGTCAAATATCGCCGCGCCTGGACAATGGCCGAGCACGATGGCCGGATTTTTTGCAGCACACTCCCCTCTGGCCAGATCCATGCCTGCGAAGTGGGGCACAATGCATTCCACGGCCACACGTTCCCCTCGGGCTGGCAGCATGTGGCGGCCGTGCGGCGAAAACAGGAGTTGAGTCTGTATCTGAATGGAGTGCTCGTCTCCCGTCGCAGTGCTTCCGGTGATCGGGAATATGATCTGACCACCACCTCGCCGCTGCGAATCGGATTTGGCCAGAATGACTCGTTTCATGGAGCACTGGCGGATGTCCGTCTGTATGGTCGGGCCCTGCCCGTCGGGGAAATTCGCATGCTCGCCAGTAAACCGGAGTAGCTCGCCGCACTATCGGATCTGTTCCTGCCACGAGAGATTATCCATGCCGTATGTCATGGTCGACATCGAAGCCGACGGACCGATCCCTGGTGATTACTCCATGATCTGTTTTGGGGCCGTCATTGTTGAACCCGAACTGAAGCGCACGTTCCATGGCAAGCTTAAACCAATATCGGATCGCTTCCTTCCCGAGGCCTTGGCCATCAGCGGATTTTCCCGGGAGGAATGTCTCGCGTTCGAAGATCCCCGACTCGTAATGCAACAGTTCCGGGAATGGCTTGCGATGCACTGCGAAGGCCGCCTGCTGTTCGTTTCCGACAATAACGGGTTCGATTGGCAATTCATCAACTGGTACTTCCACCACTTTACGGGCGGAAACCCCTTCGGGCACAGTTCCATCAATCTGGGCTCACTCTATAAGGGGATGCAAAGGGACCTCTTCGCGAATTTCAAACATCTCCGAAAAACCAGGCATTCGCACCATCCCGTTGACGATGCGTTGGGGAACGCCGAGGCCCTGTTGCGCATGCGGGAAATGGGGCTGAAAATCTGTTTTGATTGATATGGAACTGTCGAGCAATCTACCGTCCCTCCGACAAACATGCCCGCATGCGCCTCCTGCATAAAATTTCCGCTACTTACGGGGTTGTGCCTTTTGCAGTTCCTCGCGGCGGCCGCGGAGTGCTTCCAATTCGGCGGATTGTCCCCAAAGATAGAACAGCAGCCCGACAATCCCCCCGACCACGGTCGATGTCAGAACAGCGCCTGCGCTACTCGTGAAGTTGGAATTTTCAGTGGCGGCTTGCGTGGTTAGAAACAGCCCTACCAGGCTGATGAGCAGGCATTGCGCATCCCCCAGGATTTCCGCAAAACTGAAGCCTCCCCGAACCAGTACCACCAATTTGCCCAGCACGAGTTGCAGTGCAAAGCTGACCACGCCACTCACCATCAGCGCGAAGGCCACCCAGTGAAACCAGGCGAATGCCATGTACTCGGCCATCGCATAAATGGGTTGGAGGATGCCCGCGGAGTACTTTCGGGCTTCCTCGCTTTCGTCAAGCTTCTGGCGGAGTTCCTCGGATTTCTCGGCGACAAATTCGCCCGTCTCGCGGGTGGTTTCACGGAGAATATCGGGTAATTCGCCGCCGTTCTCGGTTTTGTCGGTAGCCGTTTCCTGCGATGTCGGCGGAGATTCCCCGGAGTCGAGGGGTTGTCCCCAGACCATCGGAGAAGAAATCTGAAAGCTCCCCCACACAATAATCATGCCTGCCAGGATCCGTAACATCGCAGCTCCTCCCATGTAAAACCCGCGTGTCAGATCGATACTTCGCGTGGAACACTCCTTCGCGGACTAATCCTCTTGATTCCTTTATACTCGCGGATTCCTGCGATTGTAGCGGTATTCCCGGAGTCCGGTAGGATTTCCGCATACGGCCTGGTCCGAGGTAGACAAGCTCGTATCTCGAACGTAGAATTTGGGCAAAATCGCGGCTGTGGTGTAGTGGTAACACGAAAGCTTCCCAAGCTTTAAATGAGGGTTCGATTCCCTTCAGCCGCTCTTCCCCCCGGGAGACGCTTGCTCCCTCTGCCAGCTTTCAGATTGCCTGGAATGGCTGCTTGCTTCATGCCCATGCGTCCCCCTGCTCCGCGAGGGTGCACTGCCTGGTAGATATTGCAATCACGCGAGCTGTCTTGCCTCACATGCCCGTTTCCGGCATGATTTTTCCGCCCCGCGATCCCCCCTCTGTTCGTCTTCAATTTTTTTTCACTTAATCACTCCCCCGGTGTGGTGTCTCGATGTCGCTTTATTACGAAACCCTGTATGCCTGGAAGTGCAAGGGAACGCACCACAAATTGGCCATGGATGCATTGCAACTGCTCTCCGTGGAAGACGCGGACGACTGGTGCGACCTGTTCCTGAGGTACATCGAAAGTTACCTTACCGGTACGAAGGATCCAGACACCAAATTCAAGGATTTCCGGAACCATGTCCTTCACACCAGTGATAACTACTGGGGAGGGGCAGTTCAGGCCACGTGGGAATGGTATGGCAAGACCCGGCAGGCCTTTGCCGATGGCCAGTGGAAGCAGGGAGTTTACTCGGCTGGCGTCATGAGTCATTATCTGACGGACATATTTTGTCCTTTGCACACAGGGCAATCCGCCCGGGAAAACATTATCCATCGAGCCTGCGAGTGGAGTATCAGTTGCAGCTATGACGACCTGCTAGACCTTTTGCAGGAAGATCTCGGCGGGTTTCCCGACATTAAATATCCCCCCGGCGACGACTGGTTATCGCAGTTGATCCGCGCGGAGGCCACTCACGCCCACTTTCTGTATTTCTCGCTGGTGGATGGCTACAACTTTGACAAGGGCATCAAGAATCCCGCGGAGGGACTCGACGAATCCCTCACGCGAGAAATGGCGTTGACGCTCGGTCGGGCGTGCGCCAGCCTGGCCATCGTGCTAGACCGCTGCCTGAAGGAATCCGGACAGAAGCCGCCGACGGTTTCGCTCTCGCTGCATGCCCTGTTGGGACAACTGACGATTCCAGTATTCTGGGTCACTCGAAAAATGGCGGATGTCTCCGCCCGGCGGGAAGTGGCGCGAATATACGAGGAACTCCGCCGCACGGGAACCGTGGAAAAATATCTGCCCGAGGAAAATCGCGTCCTGCGGGATCTGCTCCAGCAGGAACAGACAGTATCCGGTTCCGCGGATACCCCCGCTGTTCAGCCAACGTCCCCGCGGGAAAAACCGCGAATTGTGGTTTCGACCAAACCCGCCCCCCCGTCCACGCCAGCGACGCTGGATCCCTTCGAGGAAGAAAGTGGACATTGGGGAATCCGCCCCGTCAACGTCCCCGAGCAACAACTCGAACCGCCAGATTTCGAAGACGAATCCTCCCTGTATGACACGGAATCGTCCACGGATCCTCCGAACGGAACACGCTATTATCTAAAACTCGATTCCCCGATTGTTGATGCCCCTTCGATTGGCCCCAAAACCGCCAGTCGTTTCCGCAAAATCAACATTCACAAGGTGCGGGAACTGCTGGACAGCGAACCCCGCCATCTCTCCCAGAAATTGAATGCCCGCTGGATAACCCCGGACATGGTGCAAAACTGGCAACAACAGGCGGAACTGATGTGCACAGTGCCAGCGCTGCGATGCCATGATGCCCAAATTCTGCAGGGGGTCGGCGTGGCCAACCGGCAAGATCTGGCGCAGGCCCGCCCCGAGGATCTGTTATCACTTGTGAATGAATTCTGCCTGACATCGGAAGGACAGGCGATTCTCAGAAGCGGTAAAATGCCCGATCTGAACGAAGTACAGTTCTGGATCGAAAACGCCTGTCAGTCTCAACAGAACCAGGCGGCTTGAATCTCGCCGCTTTCCTCGTGTCGCTTCGCGCACGGTTCAAGCCGGGGCCCCGCGAAATGGGTTCCGCTGGTTTCTCGAATGTATGTCGCAGGTGTTCGCTACAAATCTCGCGGTGTTTCTCTAAGATAAGGCCAGATTCTAGAACTGTCCCACGGCGAACTCTCTCGGAAAAATCTACAGGAAACCGACATGCCCGTTATTTTGTACGCAAATCAACTTCTTGAAATGGGACAGGTGATTCTCACTGCCGCCGGGGCCACCCCCCGCGAGGCCGAGATCGTTGCCGCCGAACTCGCTTCGTCCAATCTGGTCGGGCACGACAGTCACGGCGTGATGCGGTTGATGCAATACGTGCAGTTGATTCGCGAGGGGCACATTCAGCCGGGAAAAGATCCGGAAATCGTGCGGGAAGGGCCAGCCTTTCTGGTCGTCGATGCCCATTTCGGATTCGGTCAGGTCGCTTCGACCTGGACAATGGAGCGGCTGATCGAAAAAGCCCGCGCGTGCGGGTGTTCCAATGCCTTCATTCGCAATTGCAATCACGTGGGAAGACTCGGTTCCTACACCGACCAGGCCGCCCAACTCGGTTTTGCCGCCCTGATGAGCGTGAATGCTCCGGGACCGGGCCAGGTGGCCCCCTACGGGGCCATGGAACGCCGCATGGGGACGAATCCCATCTCCCTGGCTGCTCCTGGCAACGAGGCCCCGGTGGTGCTCGACATGACCACCAGTGCCACCGCCGAGGGCAAACTCCGCGTGGCCTTTCAATCCGGAAAAAGTATTCCCGAGGGCTGGATCATCGACGGAGACGGCAATCCCAGCTGCGATCCCGGCGATTACTACAAGGAACCAAACGGCTGCATTCTCCCTTTGGGAGGGCCGCTGGCCCATAAGGGGTACGGGCTTTCCGCCATGGTCGATGTCTTCTGTGGCATCCTCTCCGGCAGTGGAGTGGGACGCACGGATCTACCCCGTGGCGCGAATGGGGTCTGGATGGAACTGATTGATATCGAACAGGTCGCCGGCAGGGACGAATACGATCAATGGATGCGGCAATACGAACAACATCTCAAGTCGGCGCGCAAGCGACCGGGGGTCGAGGAAATCCTGCTTCCCGGAGAAATCGAACGACGCGTTCAGGCCACCCGTACCAGCGAAGGGGTGTCCATTCCCGACGAAACCTGGCGCCAGTTGACGGCATTGGCCGCGGAACTGCAGGTAAACATTCCACAAGCGTGACCGCGTGTCGATTTACGCAATTTCGCGTTTGCACGGCTCTGCGAGCCGTGCAAACGCGGGAACATGCCTGGATATGCGCACGGCTCACACAGCCGTGCGCCCCCTAAAGCAACACACCCTGACGGGCGAGGCTAGTTCGCCGAATTCAGCATCCTGTATTATTGATCGGGTGAGAATTCCGGGTTAGTCCGCCGAATTTAGTGCCGTTGTTGTCGCGGCCTGACGCAAACTGGTCAGGTAGGCGATGATATCCGCCATTTCCCGATCGGAGACTTCCTTTTCCAGTCCGCTCGGCATCAGGGAGACATTGCTCGGCGACATTTCCTCGATCTCTTCCCGGGAAATACGTTCGATCATTCCCGAGGGTTGCTGCAATTCCACCGCATCGGTTGTCTCCCGCGCGATCAAACCCGTTAGAACGCGGCCATCGATCAGCACGACCGTATAGGCATCGTAATCCCGCACGATCGTCGCCGAGGGAAATAGGATCGATTCCAGCAGGTCTCGCGGCGCACGATTCGCTCCAATCGCGGATAGATCCGGCCCCACCTGTCGCCCTTCGGACCCGACCCGGTGGCAGGTGGAACACTTCGCCTTCTCCGAGAAAAACAACGACTTGCCGTGCACTGCATCTCCCCGCGCCAACAATGGAAGCAGACGATCGATCTGGTCCAGTTTCTGTTGTTCCTGCAGCTTCAGTTGATGCAACAACTGGTTTCCCTGCTCGCGCAGTTCCTGAGGGTAGCGAATGATGATGTCCGATAATTCCTGGGGCGGCAGCGTGGAGAAAAAACGGGCTTGCCCCACCGTTTGAAAAAATACCTTGCCAACCTCCGGACTGCTGCTTCGCTGGTACGGACGGATCAACTCCCGCAAGGACGAGGCATTGGCATTCGGCAAATAGCCAGCCAACGTCACCAATTGCGCGGTATTCAGCGGTGCATTTCCCAATGCCTGCGCCGCCTGGCCGCTCTCCAGGGAATTGAGGGGGCGATCCAGCATCTCCAGCAGCAGTGCGAAGGTATCGTCGCCAACCTTCCCCCGGGTGCCAGTGCGCGTCATCAGCAGTTGGATTCTAAGGATCCGAGGTAGTGTTTCGCGCGTGGCGATTTGTTCGAGCAGCGGGTCAAACGGATGTGTTTTCGCCGCCTGTAAGACCGGATATACCAACGCGAGTTGTTCCGGGTCGGCGGAGGTCAAGCGTTTTTCCAGCGCGGGCAGCCAAGCAGCCGACAGCGTCAAACCAGACTCCCGCGCCAGTCGACGCAAGATCTGTGTACTTAATCCGGATGCATCGTCGGGCGATGCCAGCAACCCGGCAATCCTGCGGGAAATCCGCTCGTCCGCGGAGGTGAGCACCAGCAGTTCCGCCGTTTGTACCTGGTCCAGGAGGAGTTTACTGGTTGGCAGACGTTGCTCCAACACCGCGACGATCTCCGAAAGATAGGCCTGGTCCTGCTTGTGGCGGACGAGTATGTTCAACGCCGCTGACCGAACAGCCTCGTCCGGATCCTGCAACGCGCGGGCGACCTGTTCCGCGCGGAGCGTCGATTCCGGCATCTGATCCATTACCAGCAGGCTCCCCCGGCGGATCGCCGGAGCGGGATCAGTCAACCCCAGTTGAGTCGCCTCGGGCGTGTTCAGTTCCAGCAGGGCATACAGCAGGGCATGTTCCTCGTCGCGATCGGTTGTCCGATTCAATGCCCGCAGCAGGTCCGGAATACTCGAGACATCGCCACTCCGTCCCAACGCGGCGGCGGCTACCCGGCGAACAGCGGGGCTTGCATCCTCCAGGCACTGCCGCAGGGAATCGCACGCCTGGAGAGCAGGATAGGCCAGCAAGGCCTGACAGGCTGCCTGACGCACGCTGGCATCCGTGTCGGCCAGCGACGCAATCAACCCCAGGCGTGCCCGATCCATCGCTTCCCGCGCGTTGCCCGTCCCTGCTTGCGATAAACCGCCGAGGATCCGCGTCAAGGCCCAGGTAATGTTCAGCCGTTGCGGGGCGCTTCCCCCCTGCCCCGCGCGCAGTGGAGCAATCATGTCACTGCCGCGCCGCGCGCATTCCCGCAAGGCAAGTTCCCGTACGCGGTAGCGACTGTCGGTCAGGAGCGGAATCAGGTCGTCCGGCGACAATCCGCCAAAGTCGATCTCGTTTCCGTTGGCCACGCCGCGATCGGGACCGGTCTCGCGCCGGACACGGTAAATTCCGCCTTGAATATCGGGCTTCGACATTTGCGATGTGGGGCAACCGCGATAAAACCAGCCCCCGGTATCCACCACCAGAATGCTGCCATCGACATCTTCGAGCACATCCGTCGGGTGAAAATCGCGGTCGGTGCTGGAGATGAACTCACGCTGCACGACCTCGTGGCTGGAACCGCGCGGAGTCAATTCCAGGCGGACCACCTTCCCCAGGTTGAAGAAGGTCGCAAAGAAGTTGTCTTGCCATTCCGGGTGCAATTCCCCGCTGCGATAACGCATGGTGCCCGAGATCGCCACGTGCCCGAAGCGATGAATAGGACCGAGAAAGTCGCCCGTCACCCGCAGTTCTTCCAGCACTTTCTCGCGATGGGGATAAACCCCGCCATACTGCCAGTTCACCAGGCAATCCACGCGAGGCCGGGTGTACATGATATTCACCGTGCCGATGATATCCCCCGCCTTCGTGAAATCGACCTCGACCGGATTATCCATTCCTCCGCCACAATGTATGCGCACATCGCTTCCATCGGTCTGGCAGGAGAACAGATAGGAACCGCTCCGCTTGCTGACGATTTCTCCCGATTCCGCGAGGAATTCATGTCCGTGGTAGCCATCGCACCAGTAAATCCGGCCATCGGGCCCCGCAAAACAGCCATGAATGCTGGCCGCATTCCCCGTGTAGCCGAATTTGCCGACCAGCGGTATACGCACGTCGGCAACTCCATCCCCCGTGGTGTCGGTCAGTTTCCAGATATGGGGGGGCGAGGCCACGTATAACGATCCATCCAGCCAGCAGCAGCCCATGGGAAACGTCATCCGATCCGCGAAAACCGTGGCGCGATCAAAAATCCCGTCGCCATTCGTGTCTTCCAGCATGCGGATGGAATTCGGCAACTGGGCCTCCAATTCCGCTGCGGAGAGATTGACTCCCGCATTCTCGCAGACAAACATCCGCCCGCGGTCATCCAGGCATGCCATCGTGGGGTGTTGCACCAAGGGGGGCGCCGCTGCCTGTTCCACCACAAAACCCGCGGGAACCTGGAGCTTGCCCGGGGATGGCGCGGGGGTGGAGTCTACCTTAGTGGATAAGGATGCCGCGGGAGTCGAATTCACTTTGGAGTCGCGGGCTGGCGCCGGAGGCTCGTTACCCCAGGCAACCCTGGGAAATCCGGGCGGCATCAGGGTGGTGGCGTGGCTCAATGCCCAGATTCCCGCGAATACCACGAGACATCCCCAGGGAACGAAACGCCGCGATCGAAAGAGTAGCTTGTTCATGTCATGCCTGCATCAGGGAAGGAACGAAATGCCGCACGGGGGTGCGAGGCCAGCGGATACTCGTGGTTTCAGTGTATCAGCCCCCTCCGGGAACAACCAGTCCCGCCGGAAAATCAAGGAAGGGTTGTCTCGCCCAGGTGTCGCATTTGCATTTCAACCATCTCGGCGTAATGCCCCCCTTGCCGCAACAGGCTTTCGTGAGTTCCCCGTTCGAAGATGCGTCCCTCTCGCAGCACAAGTATTTGATCGGCCTGGACAATCGTGCTGAGACGGTGCGCTATGATGAAGCAGGTGCGCGACCGCATCAGGACTGCCAGGCTGTCCTGAATCAGCCGTTCGCTTTCACTGTCCAGATTGCTGGTGGCTTCGTCGAGAATGAGTATTCGGGGGTCCGCCAGCACCGCCCGCGCAATGGCGATCCGCTGCCGTTGACCGCCGCTCAGCTTGACGCCCCGTTCGCCTATCAGGGTGTCGTAGCCGTTCGGAAATCGTTCAATGAATTCGTCCGCATGGGCAATGCGGGCCGCTTCCCGGATCGCCGCCTCACTCGCACCGCGCCGGCTATAGCCGATGTTCTCTCCCACGGTGCCATCGAACAGAAAGACATCCTGTTCCACGATTCCCAGGAGACGTCGATAACTTTCCACGTCGATTTCGGAGATATCCCGACCATCCAGCAGGATACGGCCGAGGGTCGGCTCGTAGAATCGTGCCACCAGGTTGCACAACGTAGTCTTGCCCGCCCCGCTGGGCCCCACCAGCGCAATGGTTTCGCCCGGACGGACGTCCAAGTCTATTTCCGATATCGCCTCGGTCTTCACACCGGGATATCGAAAGGAAACCCCTTCCAATTGGATCCGCCCTTGAACGCTCTTGGGTTGTAGCTGGGCACCCAGACCGTGGTCTTGCATCTCTCGTGGTTCCTGGAGGAGATCGAGCACCCGCTCCAACCCCGAGAGACTGTTCTGGAAGGAAGCCGAACTCTGCGCCAGGATGGCCAGCGGTTCCAGCAGCATCAGCAGGTAGGCCAGAAACATCATCAGATCGCCCAGCGTCAGTTTCCCTTCCAGCACGCGCCAGCCGCCGTACAACAGTAGTCCGGCGGATGCCAGTGGAATCAGCGTTTCCCATAGGATTTCGATCAAACGGGCCCACCACCACGCGTGGAGTTCCTGCCGCCCCATGAGATGATTTCCCTCCATGATGCGACTGGTCTCCGCGCGCTGGCGACTGAAACCTCGAATGACTCGCATCCCGCCGAACGATTCCGTCGCCAATGCATCCACGCGTTCCCGCTGAGCCCGAATCGCCCGAAACTGCGGGCGGATGCGACTGATCCAGGTGCGATGGGTGACGTACACGCAGGGGAGCACCAGCAAGGCCCCCAGCAACAGTTTCCAGTCGACCCACGCCAGGATCAGCAGACTTCCCAGCAATTGAATCACCGCGCGCCAGGGGTTGTACAGCAGATCAAACACCAGGTCCCCTACGCTGCCCGCGTCCTGCCGCAAAATACTGGCAGCGCCTCCCGATTTCAGCTCGTGAATTCTCTGCAAGGGGAGTCGCATGGCATGCTCGAACACCCGCTTTCGCACGGACATCTGCAACCGCTTCGTGATCCGTGTCGCATGCCAGCGCCCCCAGACATGCAAAGCCACCTTCAGGAACGAAATGAGCACTACGCCCGAGGTAATGGTCACCAGCAGCGGCCAGGGATCGCGTGGCACCCAACTCGGCAAACCTGTGGGCAAGGGTTGATTCCCCAGGACATGATCCACCACGAACTTCACTGCCAGCGGAGGTATCAACGCCAGCAGAGTGGCCAGCGTAAGCGTCGCCAGGGAGAGCACCATCGCCGCGCGATGCTTGCCCAGCAACGAGAAAAAACTGCGTACCAGTTGCAGCGCGGATCGCTCGCGCACGGGGGGCTTGGTGGACGGTCCCTCCGCACGGGGCTGAAACAGACGTCTGCGATAGTCTTGAAATTTCCGGCGACTGGAATGGGGAGTCAAGGTCATGTCATCTCGGGGAATCGTACGGCAACACCACGGATTACATGGTCCGTGCCGGACGTTTGGGGTAATGCGGGCAGCGGATGCATCGCGATGTTTCCATCAATGCAATACCTCAACAGTATTTCCGCATTGAGAGATTCATCAAGCCCGATCCTCCGCCGAATTTCAGAAAATCGGGCTTTTGACAAGCTGTCGCGAAACCCAACGCTTCGACGCACCCCCAAAGCGGTCACTGCCGGGTGATGCGGAGAAACCCTGCCCCTTGGAAGGAGCTTATTTAACTAACTCGCCCGGCAGGCGTTGATGAACCCCCGGAGGTCGCGTCAGGGCTTGAGCGATCCGCTCCTGCATCAGGATTCTCAATTTCTGGAGTATCTCGGCGTATTTAGTCTCTCCCGCCAGGTTTCGCATTTCCCTGGGATCGCTGGAGTGATCGTACAGTTCCTCGCCATTCTCGCCCGCATCTCCCCATGCTGTATAACGGAAGTGTTCCGTGCGCAGACTGTAGCCGTTCAGGTACTGAGAGAGAGCCGACGTGCGCGTCATGGCCCTGGGATCCCGCAACGTGGGCACTTGGCTGATTCCCGAGACGGCAGGAGGCGGCGTCAGGCCGCACAATTCCGCCAGCGTGGGGAAAAAGTCGATCATTTCGGCAATTGTTGTCGTGCTCTGCCCGGCAGACGTCATGCCTGGAACGGAGATAATCCAGGGGACCCGAGTGGCATTTTCAAACAGGGTCGTCTTCTGGTAATGCCCATGTTCGCCCATGTGATAACCATGGTCCGAGGTAAACACCACGATGGTATTCCGATCCAGCCCCTGTTTGGTCAAGGACTCCAGGATCAGCCCCACTTGTGCATCCGCAAAGGAGATTGACGCGTAATAGGCCTGAATGGCTTGCCTCGCGAGTTCCTCCGGCAGGTTCACCTGGTCCTTCTTTTGAGTCAATGAACGCCGAGCGGGGGCCGGCAATGTTTCCAGATATCCGGCAGGCACCTGGGGGACCACAATCTGCTCCAGGGGATACTTTCGGAAGTATTCCCTGGGAGCCACGTAAGGTGTATGGGGCCGGTACAAACCGACTGCCAGAAAGAACGGTTTCCCTTTGCGCGATAAGCTCTCCAGTTGTCGAATGGCTTCCGCCGCGGCAATTCCATCCGTCTGTTCTCGGTCGCTTCCCTCTGCCGCCAGCCAACTCAGCGTCCCTCCGAACTGCCCGGGCCGCAGGCTGAAAATCAGGGCTTCATCATCAACATCCCGGCCTCGCGGGTTGAAGGTCTGATCCCACGAAAACGGATCGTCGTGTCCTCCCGTCCCGATGTGCTTGGGTACGTTGTAATGATAAATCTTCCCGATGCGACTGGCGTAATACCCATGATCCCGAAAAAATTGTGTCATCGATGTGACGTTGGGGAGTCTTTCCCGCAAATAGATCGCATTCGTTTGGATTAAAGTCTGATCGGGATATAACCCCGTCATAAACGAGGCCCGACTCGGTCCACACAGCGGATATTGACAGTAGGCGTGTTCAAATCGCAGCCCCCGTTGCGCCAGGGCATCAATCGCTGGAGACTTCACTTGTGGATGACCATAACAGCCCAGATCGCAATTCAGGTCGTCACAGATCAGGAACAACACATTCGGCTTTTCCGCCGACCAGGCGATGTTGCCTGCAAACAATACGCAACACCCCGCGCAGGTCAGTCCCCATTTCAGCCACCAACGACGATCATTCATGGAACACCTTCGGGAAATTCGATTTTGAATACCAGGGAACAGCACTGTACCGAGAGGGATCATTAAGAACTCCGTCTTCGGAGTTTCCTCGGCTCGCTCGAACCGTCAGCGAATGTTTTTATCCGGAAGTTCCGACTTGATCCCTTCATCCAGGGGCATGCGATCGTCTCCTACGTCGGCCTGCTGCATCAAGGCTTGCAATCGATCATGCAGGGAACGAATCAGCTCCTGTTTGTCGGCGTCGCCGATCAGATTGTATTTTTCCTCCGGGTCGCCGGTTAAATCATACAATTCCGCAAGGTGCCTATCAGCCGTCCCGTCTCCATGAGGATAACGCACATACTTCCAGCGATCGGTGCGAATGCCGCGCACGTTGGGGGTGTAGGGAAACTGTTTTTCGTAGTTGTAGTGATAGAACCAGGCGTCGCGCCAATCATCGTCCCCCTCGGTAATCAGTTTCTTGAACGATCGCCCATGCACCTTGGGCAAGGGGGTGGCCCCACACAATTCCACCAGTGAAGGGGCCAAGTCCAGGGTGAGCACCTGTTGCGGAATCCGCTTGGGCCGATCCACGGGGGTCAACCCAGGATAGCGGATAATCATTGGTATGCGAATGCTGGCTTCATGCATCGTCCGCTTGTCGACCATGCCATGTTCCCCTTCCAGCAGACCATTGTCTCCCATGAACACGAAGATGGTGTTGTCCAACTCGCCCATCGCCCGCAACTCCGCCGTCAATCGCCCGACGCTGTCGTCCACCGAGAGTATCGTGCCCCAGTAGGCGCGGATCATTCTCGCGAAATCGCTCACGCCCGCGGCGGTATCATCGGGGAAGTCCTTACGCCAGGCGAACAGAGGCCCATAGATACCGTGCCATGTGTAGTGCCGCTTCACCATCCAGTCGGGTTTGCCCGCCATGTGGAAGGCCGTTTGTGGATAATGAACGTCCACCTCGTCGAACGTTCGGGCATACTTGGGTTCCGGCAGGTAAAAGCTATGTGGCGCCTTTTGTCCGATCATCAGCAAGAACGGCTGATCGGTTCGATCTCGCAACCAGTCCAGCGCGATGTCGGTAACAACCGTGGTGTAATACCCCGGAAAGGTCTTGCGCTCCCTGCCGTTCAGGTTGAAGGTCGTGTCGTAATACAGCCCCTGCCCCTTGTGCGTGACAAAATAATCAAACCCCGGACGCGGTTCGTCGTTGTCTTCCCCCATGTGCCATTTGCCGATGTAGGCCGTCTCGTAGCCGGAGTTCTTGAGCTGAATCGGAAAACTGGAAAATCCTGCCGGGTATTCCGTGAAGTTATTCACAACGCCGTGAGTGTGGGCATACAAACCACTCAGGATCGATGCCCGACTGGGCGAACAGAGACTTGTCGTGCAGAACATGTTTTCAAAGTAGACCCCCTCGCGCGCCAACTGGTCGATATTGGGTGTCACCAGGTGGGGGTGTCCCGCGCAGCCAAGGGCATTCCAGCGAATGTCGTCGCAGATCACTACCACGACGTTGGGGCGCGCGGGACGTCCCAACGCCACCCCACGCACGCGCGAAAGCCGCTTGAACTCTCCCGGCCCCAGTTGCCACTTCGTCTCACCCGGATTCCGCCGGAACATCAATTCACGCGACGACAACGTTCCCCCGTTGCTTACCCGCAACGTAAGATCACCCCGCAACGTCAACCGGTTTCCATTTGTTTCATCGGGTTCCCAGGTGAATGGTGCCCGGGCACTCTCCGCGGCAAACTCGAAGTGTTCCAGCCGCTGCCAGTTTTCATCGGATTGCGGGGAAACAGGGGTGGCCGACTGCTGCAGGATGATCTCCGTGCCATTCAACGATACGGATACCTCAAGAAGCGAATCCCCCGCGACGCTGACTCCGCAGCACAGGACAGCCCAGATTCCCCACGGCAGCAAGGAGAAGCAACGACCAGACACAAAGTGACGCAACATATTTCGCGATCCCGTATTCTGAACGCAGAAGGAAGAGAAGGTATTTCCTTGTCCGGAAAACACCACTGCAGGAACAGCGCCGCCGAGACATCGCGGCACGAATAGAATAAGTGATCACGCCTTGATCGGAAAGTCAGAGACAATTTTTCATCGCGGATTTTCCTCGACGGACTGCCGGAGCCGATCCTTCCGATGGTCTACCAGGGTGGACTAACAGCGTGTCGCCCGAATTTACCGCCCCGCAATACTAGCCGCGCCCGTCTGGAAGCGGGCCACGCTCGGGCCGCATTCGTCGTTTCGTAGTCCACTATGGTGGACTACTGATTATGCCACTGGCCGGCTTGTCCGCCAGCGCAATCGCGGTCCGAGTAGCATGCGCCAGCGACGGAAATTGGCGTCTCGGATTCCCAGGACATGCCGATCGACCGATGGCAAGCTCACGCGTCTTCGGCGTGAGAGCATGGCACCTATTTCCAGCATGTTATCCCGGCGGTTCGAAGTCCCGCTGCTCATTGTTCCGGGTGCGGAGTGCCCGGCAATGCACTTGACATCGGGGTAAACGCAAGCAAGCGGTTCGGTTCGGCCAGGCCGATCCGCAGGCTCATGGAAGTCGGCAACACCCGGGGCCACAAGGTCCGGCGGATTGAGGGGGACAGCCTCCCGCGATCGGCAAGCTCATGTTTTTTCCCTGTACATGCCCGGCCGGCGCGCTCAGCAGTTTTGAAAGCCGAGCCGACTGGCACTGCGGGCACCGAGGTGTCTCCGCGGCACGCACCAGCAATTCGAATTCCGCATCACACGCTTCGCAACGATACTCAAATAGCGGCATTCGAAAGTTCTCCCTCTGGATTCGTCACCTGCCCCGGGCACTTGGAAATTCGCGAGGCGAGCCCCCCTGCCCTCCCCGCTTTTCTAACTCTACCGCGTTATACCGATCTCTCCAGGGCTGTTCAACCAATCGTCCTTCTCACCCGCCGGGCAATTAGCGAGGGAGTCGCTGGAGTTCCCGCTCAAATTCCAGACGCAGCATGTCCAGCAACAGCCGTTCACGCGAGTCGGGTTGAGAGGGAGTCCACGCATCTTCGCCCGTCGCAGGGGAATCCCAGGGGGCGCCCGTCGAAAGCCTGTGTGGGGGCGACGCTTGGATCAGAGGGAGGCGACTATCCCCTGCCCACAACGGGTTGCTGGAATTGATGCTTGACTGGCTGGGATTGCCTACCGTCACCAGCGGCAGTGGAGAATAGGATTCGCCTGTCGTCACGGCCGTGCGATACGTACGCGGTGCCAGGGAGTTCCCGTCCAAAAACACCATTAGTAACGCCAGGCACGCAGCTGTCAGGGAAAATGCCGGAATGAACCGCTGTTTGAACCGGCCCAGCCAGGGAGACTGCGGAGGACGCGATACTAGTCGCGGGGCTAGTTCAGGCCATAAGCTGCGATTTAGCACGCAGCCTGCATCTTCCTGCATCTGTTCCAAGACCCGCTGAGAAATCTGGAGTTGTTCATAATGTTCACGACAATGCGGACAGTTTGCCAAAATGCGACGCAGATCTTCGGGTAACGGCGCCACCGCATCCTGGCCCGCAAGCAACGCTAAACGCCTTCGATTGACCACGCACTCACACATCGTACCCGCTCCTTACATCATCCTGTTCGCTCTCTGCTGTCTTGTCGGATGCAGTCTCGTTATGCCAGGGAGGTGATTCTCCCATTCGCAGCATCCACAACGACTTAAATCGATTACGAGCCTCTGCCAGACGCCAGCGAACTGTTGTCTCCTTGCGGTTGACAATGGCGGCAATCTCGGCCGTGGAAAAATGTTCCAACTCTCTCAGTACCAATATGATACGGTATTTTTCTGGAATCTCCGACATCACCCGATGCACTTCTTCCTGCAAATCGATGCCGTCTCGTGGATCGGAAACCCCAGGATTCATTGGGCGTTCGGGGCTGACATCGCTGAATACGGCTGTCCACCCTCGGCGTTTCCGCTTTCGCAGGTAGTCCAGCGTCAGGTTCACGCCGATGCGAAACAGCCACGGGCCAAACCGTCGAGACAGATCGAATTGCCCCAGATTTTCGTACACTCGCAGAAACGTCTCCTGCGTCAGATCCTCCGCCAGCAATTCCTCGCGTACAAACCGGTAGATCACACGATACAAACGCTTTTCGTAGCGTAAAACCAAGCTGCCAAACGCCTGTTGATCCCCCGCCTTGGTCTCTTCGACAAGCCGGGCATCACTGATCGCCAGCGATTGCTCTTCTTCTGGAGTGATCGATGTTAGTGCCATCTCGGGATTGTTTCACTTATAGAAACGGAGGGGCCGTATGCTTCATAGTACGCCTCTGGTCCCTGTTTCGTTGGTTCAATTTACGAATTTTCCTGGATCCCGGGATTCTGTAACCGACTTAATACTCTGGTCTAGTCACTACAAATGCCTCGCTTCCCCTCAATTTACCGGATACCGTGCCTGCACCGGTGCAATGGCTAACACACCGGGCAACAAATCAGCATACATATAGCCACATGTTTCGGTCGGCTCTCGTCCAACAGGTTGGATCACCTGGTGGAGGAAATCTTCGCCCAGACTCAAATTCCAGGCGAACATCGGGGTAAAATCCAGGTCCAACAGTTGATTTCAGACGCGTGCCACGCTAGATTTCGTGTTCCTCGGAGAGAAGCCCAGATGGCGGAATTGGCAGACGCGCCAGGTTGAGGGCCTGGTGGGGATTACACCCCGTGGAGGTTCGAGTCCTCTTCTGGGCATTGTGGAAACTTGCACCGCATTGCAAGATTTCGCAAGGCGAGTGCGCCCTCGGAACGAAATCAGGGGGAGTTGCCACGGGCCTTGCCAGTGCAACCTCCTGGTACTGATTGGCTTGTTGGGCAGTCGGAAAGCCAGTGACACGCCAGACTCAAGTTTGAACACGCAGGCCACGCCCGTCTGGAAGCGATCCCCGCGCCGGGTGACAGCCTCCGCCATTTTCCGGTATGCCCCAGCGGGTACCCGGTTCGCTAATCCCGTGCCTCCGGCTGAGACAGCCATCGGTCCGCAAATCTCTGCAGTTCGTCGAGATGGGACTGCTCGACTTGTTCCCCGGGCTTCACATGGGTCCGCAGCCAGGCGATTTCCTGCTCGGCTGCCTGACGATCCCTGTTGCGGATCAGCAACAAGGCCCGCAGGTAGCGAGTTCCACCGCATTTTCCGTATCGATGTGGGCAAGCAAGTTCAAATAGCGCAGGATCTGGGCATAATCTTCTTCTCCCTCCGCCAGTCCTTGGAGATTGCGTATCATTCGCGTCAGAATTTTTCTCGCGGGTTGTGGTTCCAGATACGTTTTCCATTCCGCTTCATTCACCGTGTTCAATTTCAATTGCAACGCCAGGGGCGAGATCACGCTGGCTTGCTCGAAAATGTCGAGATAGTCTCCTGGTTGGTTCTCGAGATAATGGCAGACGATGAAATGCCCCGGGAGCCCTATGCCTCGAATGTCCAGCCCCAGTTCTTGTCCCAGCACGATGTACAGCACCGACAGGGAAATTGGTAGTCCCTCGCGATCATCCAGCACTTCATTCAGATAACTGTTGGACTTGTTGTAATAATTGTTGCGCGAACCGTGATAGCCATTTTCCTTAAACAGATAGGCATTCAGCACGCCACGCTGTTCCGTGGGAGAAAGGTTTTTGTCTGCCATTCGCCCGCGTATTTCCTGCGCCATCTGCCGCAGCATTTCGCGATATGATGTGACGTCGACTTCCGGATTGTCGTACCGTGCGAGCAGCAGTGCCAACCGGGCCAGATCGGGGGTTTCCCGCGTGAATTCCTGTTCGATTTCAGCCAACACACGCTGTTCATGTGCGAGACTCGCCAGTTGCCTCAACGCCAGCGCCCGCTGTTCCAACCGTTTCGCCTCCGCTTCCAGAAGATCTCCACTGGTTTCGGGAAATTTGCTCACTTCCTTCGCGAACTCGGCTTCCAGCAGGGAGGGACCTTCCCGCGGCTGCAACATCTCCAGCAGCCTGGCGGACAAGTCGGAAGCCAGCCGCGGGCTGGAAAGTTTCTGGCCGACGGCGAATCCCTTGAACGAGGCTTCCGTGTCTCGGAACTTTGCCAGTCCGACACGCCCGTGGGTGTAGGTGTCATCTCGAAATTCCACGACGAGCTGATCATTGCAGTAACATGACAACTCCGGGCCTTGAACGCGAATACGCAGATAATTCCATTCTCCCGGGCGATAGGACTCGCTCGGCACTTCCCGCAGTACTTGCCATTGGAATACATCCGCGCCATCGAATCGGCTGAGGCGAAGTTTTCCCGCACTTGGATAAAACCCGTAGTGACGTTCCTGGCCATCCGAGTGAAACACCAGGCCAGCGGCACCGGATTCCTTGTCCAGTTTGACCCAGACACCCATTTCAAAATCACGCGCATCGTCCGGCGTAATCGTCGACAGGCACAGCGAACGCCCGCCAAAACCGCGGCCTTGCCCCGAAACTTGAATTCGTCCCGCGCGTTGTCTCCAAGTGGCTCCCATCAAGGGCGTCCACTGTGTCGCATTTAGAGCCCCGATTGTCACCCAGCGTTGCATGGAAATGGGATTTGGGGCGTCGAGCAGGTTTCTCAAGTGGACCACCGGCATGGCAAACCCGAGGTTTACGGTTGTACCGCTCTTGTAGGTGATGATTCCAATTACCTCTCCCTGACGGTTCAGCAACGGTCCACCACTGTTGCCATGATCAATCGCCATGCCGACTTGGATGAGTTGCCGGGAGTTAATTTCCTGGTAACCCGAAATCAACCCCGCCACGAGGGTGTTCTTCAGTCCTTGCGGATGCCCAATGGCTGCAACCAGATCCCCCTGGGAGATCCGTTCGGTCTTTGCCAGCGGCAAACTTTGGAGGGGAGCGGACTGTTCCGTCCGCTTCTCGATCCGCAATATCGCCAGGTCCGCCTGGGGATCGGTGGCATGCACGCTTGCGACGTCCGCCTTGCTGCCATCGTAAAATTGGACCTGAATCGGGCGGGCTTCGCCAATCACATGCATGTTGGTGGCAATCAGGCCTTGTTCATCGATGATAAATCCGGTCCCCAACCCCACATCCTGGCCTTCGCGGCCTTGATGCGTCACGGTGACGATGGCCTCCCGCGACTTGCGCGCCAGCTCGATGAAAAAATCGCTGGCCTTGCCGGGATCATCGGTGGTCCCCGTGGTTGCTGCCGCCGTGGCACCGCCAGCAGGCGGAACCTGTGCGTCCTCCGCCCGTCCAACGTGGACGCATAATGGACAGGCCAACAACCAGGCGAACAAGAGGACGCTGGCCCCTCGCGTTACGGCGAATTGTATCCCGCAGCCTCGCAGGGCAGTTCGAAAATCCGGCCCCTCTTCGGCAGAAATCCCGTGTGGAAAACAGTTCAACAATTCGGGAAGGCGGAACTTCATGATGATCACCGTGGCGAGATGCCGTAAAAAAGGGCCGCTCCATTCTAATGGATGCGGCCCTGGAATGAATTAAGCCAGATCCCTGTTTACTTGCGCAGTTCTTTCTGAATGGTAGTTATCACATTCGCGGCATCCGGCTCCACGCCGGTTCCGAACCGTGCCGCAATCGAGCCATCCTTCGCGATCAGAAACTTTTCGAAATTCCAGCGGATTGGGCCGGCGAAATTCGGGTTGGTCTCCGGAGAGGTCAAGTATTTATACAAAGGGGCGGCAGTCGGCCCATTCACGTCGATTTTCTCGAACATGTCGAAGGTCACGCCATATTTTGCCGTGCAGAATTCCTGAATCTGAGCAGAGGTACCCGGTTCCTGGGCACCAAACTGGTTGCAGGGGAATCCCAGCACGACCAGCCCCTGGTCCTTGTAGGCTTCGTGCAGACGCTGCAGCGGTTCGTATTGGGGGGTTTTGCCGCATCGGCTCGCCACGTTGACGATTAACAACACTTTCCCCTGGTAGTCGGAAAGTTTAACGTCCTTTCCATCCAGCGACTTCATTGTGAAACTCAGCGGCCCAGTTGGCTCGGCGGCGTTTAAGCCCGTCGCCAGGCATAATCCCATAGTGATTCCCAGCAGCGTCGGCAGAGACTTCATCGCGTTACCCTTTACAAGCCTGTGTTCAAGAACTTCGATCGCACTGCATTATAAGCGGAAACTTCCAATTTCCAAGCAGGGCAGAAAAGTGGGTTGCGGCGAACACGCCCGACAAGCCCCCCTCCTCTGCGGAGTCTGAATTCAGTTTGCGGCGGCCTGGGACGATCCCGAAATTTGTCGTTGCAATTCCGCGAGATGCGCCTGGAGACGATCCCGGATTGTTTCCACGCGTTTCAGGTTCCCGGCCAACTCCGCCAGTTTCTTCTGTTCGTCTTCCGTGGCAGGGACGAGTTTCTGCAAATCAGCCACGCTCTTCTTTTGCGATTCGATCTGCCCGGCTTGCGCCTTCAGCGCGTCTCCGACTTGCTTCGACTTCGCTTCCAGGGCTTGTACGCTGGCAACTTGCTGCTCGTACGCCAGTTTGTGTTGATCTCGACTTTTTGTCTGTTCGCTCACCAATGCCTGAGTTTGTTCCAGCATTTTGGTTTGGGCCATCACCTGTTCCGCTAATTGGGCGACGCGCGTTTTCGCTTCTTCGAGGCCCTTCACGGCTGCCTGGTGTTCCTGCGTCACTTTTTCGAGTTCGGACTTGGCCTCGTCACCTTGCTTCTGCAGTTCTTCCAGTTTGGCGCTCAATTCCGCGACACGCTTCATGCCGTTGGTTACGGCAGCGTCCAATTGCGGTTTCTCGGCTGCCTTTGCAGCCAATTCCTTCTGGATTGCCTGCAGGGTGGCGGTGGTGGTATTCAAGAGATTCTGAGCCTGATCCCAGGCGGATTTGTGGGTCCCTTGCGCTCCCTTGGCGTCGGCCAATTGTTTTCCGACGGCCGTCTGTTCCTCGAGGGTTTTCTTGTGCCCCGCTTCGAGTTCCGTCATCTTCGCCTGAGCGGTCTCGAAGGCCTGCTTACGCCCCGCAATCTGCTGGTTCAGTCCGTTGATCTGTCCCGTGATGGCCGCCAGTTCCTGCTGAATCTGTTCCTGCCGAAGTTGCGTCGCGCTGAGTTGCTCATTCAGCCCCGGAGGATTGGGGAGGAACGAGTACAGGTGATTGGTAGACTCGGAATCCCAGACGCGCACCTCGCCCGCCCAGTCTCCTCCCAGCACCCGTTTAAGTTCTGCGTCGTAGGCCACTTCCAGCCCCAGATCGCTCAGCCCGCCGTAGGTTTTCAGATTTGCGCCATCCCCATTCCACAGCTTGACCGTTTTGTCTCGCCCAATGGAAACCAGATTCATCTCCCGAGTGAAATCCATCGCCGCAACCCCTCCACCATGAGCGTTCCAGCGTTTGACCTCGTTCCCATTATTCAACTCCCACAGGCGGATCGTGCCATCTTCACTGCTACTGGCCACGATGTTCGAATCCGGACGCCAGGAGATGTCGGTAATCGCTCCGGTATGGCCTTTCATCGACAGGTATTCATTGCCCGTCAAGGCTTCCCACAAAAACATCCCGTAACTGCGATCCGCCGTGGCCAACAGCACGCCGTCAGGTGAAAACTCGGCTGCCAGAACCCAGTCCGTATGCTTTTTCAATTCGTACAACAATTCCCCGCTTTGCAAGGAATAGACCCGCACCATCCTCTTGGGGCCCGACAGCACGACCAGCGAATGATCGGCACTGATATCCGCCGCCAGCACAGAATCGTATTCATCTCCCAGTTCCGCGACCCGGGCGCCGGTTTTGATATCCCAGACCACGACTTTGCCCGAGGCTCCCCCCTGCCCGCCTCCTGCCAGTAGCAACTGACCATTGCGGCTGAACTTCAACACCTGGGGGATTCCCTCGGGAAAGGGTAAGACTCCCGATAGCAGCCCGGTTTCCGTGTTAAACAGGAGCACTTGTGCCTGACCCGAGACTGCCGCCAGGGAAGCCCAGGGACTGACTGCCAAGGCCGTCACACTGTTCGGCGAACTCGTCGTTATCACGGGATTCAGGCTGACTCCCTGAGGAAGCACGGGAGCATCGGCGGGGCGTGTCGTGGAAATCTCGATCTTGGCAAGGTCGGACTGCTTCTTCTTGACGGCTTTGCTCCCCTTGTTTTCCAGGGCTCCCAGTTCAATCCATTCGCGGATTAATGCCAGTTCGGCATCGGGCATTTTTGGCTGATTGGGGGGCATGTAAGGTTCGGAATCATGCGTCACGACCATGTACAGATATGAAGCCCCCGCGTCACCCGCTTCGACAACATCTCCCGAGCCCCCTCCCTGCATCAGGGCGGCGTACGTATCCAGTGCCAGCCCCCCCTTTTGATCGTTCGCATTGTGGCAGGAACCGCAACGCTGACGAAAAATCGGCAGAATGTGATCGTCATAAGTGATTTTCTTCGCCTCTTCCGGCTTATCCTCCGCCAGGACGAGAGCAGGCGCTCCCGCGACGAACAGAGACGATCCGCACAGCAGACCACACAGTAAAAGGCCAGGAAAGCGTTGTCCAAACATCGAACGACCTCAACCTGTCAAATAGTTATCAATGCTGGCTGTCACGGAACAGCGGAATCATGCGGGAGGGATTAAAGGCTTCCGGAGCCTGTGGGATGTCGTGGAGTGCCTCTACGAACCGGTATTCACGAACCTCAATGGTTGAACAAAAATTCCCGACTGTTCAACAACGCCCAGAAGATATCTTCGCAGGCCTGTGAATAATCGTTTCCTTCGGCAAACAGGGGACGCAGTTTGGTTAGTTCCGCTTCCGTGGGGCGGCGTGAAAGACAGGAAATGTACAATCGGCTAATCACCTCGTCGGCAGGCAGTTTGGCGTCCGCGAATTGCTTGACCAAGCCTCCCTGTCGAATCTTGGTGTTGACCGTATCGCCATTCAGTAGATGCAACGCCTGGGACAAGGAGGGTTCCATCTTGACTTCGCAGGCACAAACCGTTTCGCGCGTGGCTCGTCCGAACGTGGTCAGGAAATAATTCGAGGTGGCCCCGTCGGCGATTTGAACGGCGCGAGCCCCCAGGGGCAGCCCACGGAATTTATCCTTTGTGCTGGTCACCTGACTGATAATATCCAGCAGGGATTCCGCCTTAATGCGACGGGCACTCTGATGCGAAAAATTCGTCTCGTCGGTGGCGTTGCTTTCGTTCCGGACAGTCGTTCGCTGATAGGTGTTGGAGTTGCAGATCTCACGAATCAACTGGCGGTAATCGTACCCCGATTCCGTGAATCGACGGGCCAGTTCCTTCAGCAGTTCGGGATTGGTCGCGGGGTTGCTGACGCGCACGTCATCCACCGGGTCGACGATGCCGATGCCGAAGTAGTGATGCCAAATGCGGTTCACGAAGTTTTCCGCGAAGAAGGGATTCTCGGGCGAGGCGAGCCATTTTGCCATCACCTTGCGCCGATCCTGACCGCGAACATCAGGCTGGGCGCCTCCCAGAAAAACGGGGACGGCGTTTTGTCCGGTGACCGGGTGTCGCACCTCGCCGCCACCGCTGTTGAAGATAATACTTTCACGGACGTCTTCCGCCTGTTTTCTCCCAATCTGGGAAAAGAACGCCGCGAAATTGTAATAATCGTTCTGTGTCCAGCGATCAAAGGGGTGATTATGGCACTGGGCACATTGAATCTGCATTCCCATGAATGTCTGAGCCACGTTTTCGGCAACCTTCAGGGTGTCGCGTTCGACTTCATAGTAGTTCGTGGCAGGTTCGCTGAATGTTCCTCCGTTACTGGTGAGCAGTTCCTGGACTAACTGATCCAGCGGAACATTGTCGGCGATTCGCTCGGCCAACCAGTTGTAGTAAAGCAGGACGGACTTGTAACTCACGCGGTTTGCCACCGAACGCATCATCAGCCATTCCGCCCACTTCGAAACCCACATTTCGGTGAATTCCTTACGCTCCAGCAGGCGGTCGATCAGTTTGGCCCGTTTTTCGGGATCGGGGTCCGCAACAAACTGTTCATATTCCTCTGCACTCGGCACCAGGCCGATCATGTCGATATAAATCCGCCGCACGAACACTTCATCGCTGCATACTTCGGAAGGGTTCAATCGCAGTTTCTTGAGCTTGTCCAGCACCAGTTCGTCCACATAATTGACCGGTTTTTCCGTGGAGGGTTCATAGACCAGTCCCTTGGGGAGCACGATAAATTGTGCCCCGACCGTGTGCGTGGCGAAACGGGCCATGATGAATGCCTCGCCCCGGTTGGCCGCAGTTACGGCCCCGGTCGTTTTGTCGACCGTTGCCGAGTTGTCGTTGCTCGACTGAAACAAGGCCAAATGCGTGACATCGCGTTCAGTTCCATCGCTGTAGTGTGCCAGCACCGTTAATTGCTGGGTCGTGCCGGCCCCGTCGAGCACGGACTGCACCGGATAGACGGCCAGGGAATCGCAATAGGGAATGTCCTTGGGATCCTGCGGGCATTTGTTCTCGACCCACTCCACCAGATCCTTGAAGTAGACGGAATCGACGTCAAAACATTTCCCCCCTGTATGGGGAACCTTTCCCACGCCCTTTTCGATCAACATGCTGGCCGCAGGAACCGCCAGATTGATCCGGCGCCCCAGTTGCTCTCGCGTGATCCGGTAATGATCGCCATCGGGATCAAAACCAAACAGCGACAGATTAAAGCCATCCTTGCCGCGGGCCGCCCCGTGACAGCTCCCCGTGTTGCAGCCAGTCCGCATAAAGACGGGCATCACATCGAGCTTGAAGCTGACCGGCCGAGGCTCCGCGGCTGCCACCACATTCACAGGGATGCTGGCCGACTGACCCGAAAAATTGCAGGTCAGTTTCGCCTCGCCGTCCTGCTGCGGACGCAGAACATTTCCCTCAATCCGCACGCAGGGGGTCCCTTCCAGCCGAAACTCGGTCTGGCTGGTGATATCCTCGGTGATACCATCCGCATAAAACGCCTGCACCACGATGGTCTGCAAATCCTTCGCGGTCTTCAATTTGACTTGCGGCGGATAGACGGCGATCTTGACCAGGCTGCGTTCGGCGGCAATGCCAACCGAGAGACAGGAAAACAGTATTCCCAGACACGCAACAGCACAAGAGCTACGAAGAATCAAGCTCATGGGTAACCTTCCTCGACTTCTGTTTCTTGAATGCTCAAGCATATATCCGACCAGTCCCGCGTTCAAAAATCACAAACACATCATTTCCGATCCTGTGTTGCGGGCAAGGGAATTTCCCTGCCCTGCGACAACAAGGTCGTTAATTGTTCATCTGTTTCCGCAATTCTTCTTGTTGTTGTCGCAACATTTCCAGTCGGGACAACACTTTCGGCTTGGGCTGCTCCTCTTTCTTCACTTCCTGAACCGGTGCTGCCGGCTTGGGCGTGACCACTGGAGAGGGCTTGTTGATTCGCAAACGACCGGTGCCGATGTTATGCAGCACCGGTTCGCCTTCCTGCATCACCACAATTTTGCAAAACAGATTTTTCGTCTCTCCGAGGGGGGCATCGGCCTCCGTTTTGATCGGAAAGGAAATCTGAGTCGTTTCCTTGGTAATCTCCAGCGGCGTAGTCGAGGTCTTGGTGGGCAGCCCGATCAGTTCCACGCTGGCGGTCCCCTCGAACGGAGTGAGATTTTCGATCTCGATGGGCAGTTCGACTTCCCCTCCCTGGTCCACCGCGACACTCAAATACTTGAGGTTCATGTATTTTTCGACCACGGTCATCGGGAAATACGGGGTGCAAATCTCCACGGTACCGTTTCCGACCCGCGAGATGGCTCGCACGGTAATCAATGATTCCTTCAACGGAGCATTCCCGCTGGCATTGAAGGGAATCACGGCTTCCGTTTGTCCCTTGCTGATCTTGATCGACCGGCTCGAGTTCACTCCCGCCGGGTTCTGCAGCACGAGGAGTTGAATATCCTCATCGAACCCTTCTTCCTTGGTCGCGATCACTTTCAAGTCGAGAGACCCTCCACGGACCAGGGGGACCTTGGGGATCACCACTTGCACATCGAAGGGGACTTTTTCCGTGACGGTCACCGCCAGTTTATCGAAACTTTCCATCCAGAACGGCTGATTGTTCCGGGCACGAATCCGCCAGTAGCGCTGTTGCACGGGGGCCGTCACTTTGATTTCCGGATTGCTGGGATGTTGCCAGGTTCCTTCCACAGTGGCATAGGCCGCCGTCAGCGGGGCATCCGCGGGAGCGTGGAACATCAACGGCACGGTGCCATCGCCGGCCCAATCGGCAGGAGATTCCAGCGTCACGCCAGCAGGCAAGCCCTGTCCGGTAAACTGGACCGGTCCACCGAAATTCTCCCGGCGCACATTCGCCAGCACGGCCTTCCGGCTCCCCTGGGGCACGACGATATCGGGTTGTACGTACAAGGTGACGTCATTCACGGTAATTTCCATGAAGGGCTGCGGGCGTGTCACTTCGATCCGATAGAAATAATCGGGGCCCGCGTTCCCCAGTTGATCCCGCACCTTCAGATAAAAATCGCCATCCTCGGGTGCCTTGAAACGCAGCCAACTGTCCGGGCGTTTTCGATCGTCGTCCCCCGCCAGACGTCCCCCCTTGGCGTTGAAGACATCCAGCACGGAATCGATGGACGATCGGGCACGCCTGGCGATCACGTCGATGTCGACTTCCTGATCCTTCTTGAGAGTAATCTTGAAATAGTCCAGGTCGTCCGGGCTGGTGAGCACTCCGTTCGCAGCCGAGGGAATACTCATCGGCGTGGCCTGCTCCAGCGTGTTATTCGGTTCCGCTTCGATCACGTTATCCAGGGGAGAAACCCACAATGGATTCATCGTGGGGGTTCGCAAGCCCCCTTGCTCAGTGAAGGCACCGAATGTCAGCGGGATACCTTGCGGAAAGACCACCGCCTGTTCGAATTCGCCCAGGGGATCGCCGAGAAATTTCACGGCGACCGTTTCACCGGGACGTCCACCTGCCGGCAACACACCGGTCGGCCGGGCGAAATTCCCTACATGCAACCGGTAATAGGCATTGCCATTCCCCCCGTAGGAGGCATCTCGCAACTGGATAATGTATTTACCGTCTTCGGGAATAACCAGCGATATGAACGCGTCCTGACGCGTCAACGCGTGGTCATCCTGGGCTGCCAACTCGAACCGACTTTCATTCAATACGGCCAGGTAGGGGTCCAGAAAGTTTTCGTTGGCAACGTGGCCCAGCCGCAAGCCTTCCACTTCGACCGAGAGGCGTTCCCCCTGCTTCATATCAATCACGAAGTGGTCTACGTCCTCGTTATCGATGCGGCCGTGAATCGTCAGGTTGCTGGTGATCTCCTGCGGCGTGGTAAAATCGGTATTCGGTTCCTTCTCATTGGCGATGTCGTAAGGACCGACGAAGAAATTCACGATGTCGGATATCCCGCTGAGTGTGCGCAGGCGGAGGCGGCGCACGCCGGGGAGCGTATCGGCCGAGATCGCAATTTTGGCAGTCGCCTCCTTGCCTCCCTTGTCTGGGGTCACCACGAAGTTCGTGATTGTCAAGCCGGGTTCACTACTGAGGACCTCCGCGGCATCTTCCAGGCGGTCGCCGAAGAATTTCACTTCCACTTCCGTGCCGATTTTGCCTCCGTAGGGCTCCATGCGGGAGACGCGAGGATTTACTCCCCATGCCGTCGATACGGAGCAGAGAAACAGCATGGTCAGGGACACGCCCTGCACTCCCCGGCACAACCGTGTGGGTATATAACGAGCACAACTCCACATGAGCGATTCCCCCTTCAGGCTCATGGAATTTTTATAGATCGCATCCGAGAGTGCTCGGCCCCCTGCCGGGCAAACTTCTCGCTCGACCTTGTATCGAGCAGTTCCGTGTCGCAAGACGACGTTACGGAACCGGATTCAAAAAATGCCCTGGGTTCCAGCGTGGACCGCCAGAACCAGGGCATGAGTCATCCAATTAGGCCAGCAGCGGCTTGATGACCGTTCCCCCATCGACGATTTCGATCGGGCGATCACCAGGAGCCATCAGTTCCTTGTCGGCGACAATGCCCAAGGTATGGTAGACCGTGGTGAACAAGTCCTGCGGGCTCACGGCATCCAGGTCGGGCTCCGTCGCGGTGGCATCCGAAGTTCCGTACACAAAGCCGCGTTTCAGGCCACCGCCGGCCAAGGCCACGCTGAACACTTTTGGCCAGTGATCCCGGCCCGCGTCCTTGTTGATTTTCGGCGTGCGACCGAATTCGGAGGAGACCATGACCAGCGTGCTGTCCAACAGGCCCCGTTGTTCCAGGTCGTTGATCAGCATGGAAAATGCCTGGTCGAAGGAGGGCATCTGACTGCGGAAGCCATTCACAATGTTGTTGTGCATGTCCCAGCCGCCGTAGGTTAGTGTCACCAGGCGAACGCCCGCTTCCACCAGACGGCGAGCCATCAACATCCGTGCTCCGGCCGTGTTGCGGCCGTACGCATCCCGCAGGGAGCCTTCTTCCTTTTCCAGGTCAAACGCGTTGCGGGCTTCCGGAGAACTGACCAGCGAGTAGGCCCGGTCGTAAAACGAGTCCATCGCCGCAATCTTGTCCGATTTTTCCAGGGATCGGAAGTGTTCGTTAACAGCTTCCAGCGCGGAACGACGGGTGGCAAAGCGGGAATCGTCGATTCCCGCAAACAGATCCAGATCTCGCACCTTGAAGCCATTCGTAGCCGGATCACTCCCCAGACTGAAGGCCGCATAGGAGGAGCTCAGATATCCCGTTCCGGCAAATTCGTTTGGCTGGTTCGGAATGCACACGTAAGGAGGTAAGTTGTTGCGGGGGCCGAACTCATGACTGATCACCGAGCCAATGCTGGGAAATTTGATCGCGGGGCTCGGTCGATATCCCGTAAACATGTTATGAGTGCCGCGCTCGTGAGCCGCTTCGCCGTGACTCATCGAGTTGATGATCGTCAGCTTATCCGCGATCTGAGCGGTTTTCGCCAGGGTTTCTCCGAACCGGACGCCATCCAGCTTGGTGGCAATCTGCTTCATTTCACCGCGATATTCGAGCGGCGCGTGGGGCTTCGGATCGAACGACTCCTGATGAGCCATGCCTCCCGGCAGGAAAATGTGAATGATCGACTTCGCTGTCCCCTCAAAATTCTGGTAATCCTTCAAGTCGGCCCGGGCGGACTCCAGTCGGAATAAATCCGGCAAGGTCAGTCCCATTCCTGCCAGGGCGCCCACCGACAGAAAGCCACGGCGAGAGAGACGTCGAAAATGACTCGGATTGCAACTGGACGCGCTGTGACCCATGTAAGCCTCTCCTTGAAATTGCGGGGAAATTTAAGTTGTCGATTCCGGTCTCGGGATCATTCGGTCTGAATTTTATAGTACACCGGAAGGGCCCGATGCAGGGAAATTCAGTCGTCTCCAGGTAAGATGCATCTCCGCTTGTACAAGCGGAGATGCATTAAAATGGTAGAACTTGCGGGAAATTCGGCAGGTTGTGAATGAACGGTGTCATTCTGGTGAGTTTTACTGTTTCCTATCGGCGATCAGTAAAGCTCGTGTTCACCTTATGAGGTTACACATCGATTGTTTTGAATGTCAATAACGATTTCGCGTAAAATCTTGATTTCCTGTGTAATTTTTTCACGGTCGGCCGCCAGGGCTCGGCGATTGGCTCGCAAATTGCGGGCATGCAGATCAGGCCGAGGCTTCCACGATTGTGTATGTGCCCATCGTGCGTAACTCCACGTGACGAAATGTGTGGGGCAGATTTTCCTCGTACCAGAACGGCATTTTCGTCACGATGAGCAGCTTTCCGTTCCTTTTCAGCATTCTCCGGGCAGACTCCACGAACAATTCCGCAATTTGAAAGCGGGAGAAATAGGGGGGGTTCGTGGCGACCAGGTCAAAAGCCGGATGCTCCGTGAGCTCCGCGGTATGCGTCATTTCCACTCGAAAACGTCGGAGTTGGTCTTCCGTCAAATTGCGCCGGGCATTCTCCTGCGTGCATTGCACGGCCCGGGCATGGGAATCGATGGCCGTGACTTGGACCCGATCCGCCGAGAGCATGGCCGCGATCCCCACCGCACCGCAGCCGCAGCCCAGATCCAGTACCGACATTTTTGGCTTGATCGGCAGGGACTTGATCAAGGCCCAGGCACCGTCGTCCAGATGCCGATGACTGAAGACGCCCGGACGAGTCATGAACGAGAGCTGGCGGCCCAGATAGGGGACGCTGAAATCGGCCTGAAAATTCCGTGTTTTCTTTAATGGTCCCAGTTTCTTGCCTATGTAGATCACTCCCTGCTTCTTGACGAGCCGGGTCACCTTGGGGAACATTTCCACGAATTGTTCATTCAGCCAATGATCTCGCGGGTGATCGACCGCGGCGAACAGTTCGCCCCGCAATTTCAAGCGTTGATGCGCCTGCTGCAGCAATTCTCGAGTCAATTCCGCGTTTCCCTGTTTCACCACCGGGATACAAATGGCGTCGTATTCCTCTTCGGGAAAATCGGGCTGGCACAACACGCGGGGGGGGGCATCGGCTTGCTCCCAGTATTCCCGTGCCAGGGCGGCATGGTGACTGTCCAGATAATGGCATTCCACGATGCCCTCGGGGTTCTGGCTGGCCAGATAGCCGGCCAGTTGCCCGCGACCATGACTGGTGCACAGGAGCCGGGTTCCATGGTAATCCGCCATGTGATGGATCAACAGTTGTTCTTCCACGCGTGGCGGAATGTAGGGGATGCCCTCATCGAAATTCTCTTGCGGAGGAGTCGCCCGGCGTGATTTTCGTGGCATGTTCAGAACGACTTTCGACTATCAAGCAGCAATGTCACGGGGCCTTGATTGACCAGGGAAACTTCCATCTGGGCTTGAAATCGGCCGGTTTGCACCGGAATTTCGTAGCCTTTCAATTCAATTACGAACTGTTCGTACAATCGTTGGGCGAGTTCGGGGGGGGCAGCCTGAATGAAACTCGGGCGTTTTCCCTTGCGACAATCGCCATACAGGGTGAACTGGCTGACGACCAGCACCCCTCCCCCGACCTCCCCGAGGGATAAATTCATTTTCCCGGCGGTATCCTCGAACAATCGCAACCCCGCGACTTTCTCAGCGAGCCAGACCAGGTCCGCGTCTGTATCGTCGGCCGCCACGCCCAGTAGAACCAGCAATCCTCGCTCGATTTGTCCGACCACTTCCCGCGCAACAATGACCTTGGCGGAGGAAACTCGTTGAACTACGGCACGCATGGGGATTTGTTATTTCAGTCAAAGGCACGGATCACGACTGCCGATTACGTTTCCTGAAATGGTCCGATTATTCGGGCAGACCCGGGAAATTCGCGGCAGACCGCGATGTCAATCATCCCCGTTCAGCCCCGGTGGAGTGAAACTGGGGACACTGGAACCGTCCTGCCAGGGGAACATTCACTTTTTCCCCTGGCGTCGTGAGGCCGTTATTCGCGAGATTCCAGTTCCTTCAGATAAGCCAGCAGACGATCCCGTTCATTTGTTAAATGCCGGACACGCAATAGCGAGCGAACACGTGTCTTGAGTTCCAGTCGATGCACGGGTTTCGATAGAAAATCATCGGCCCCGGCATCGACTGCTTTTTCGATGTCCACCGACTCCCTTAACGCGGTAATCATCAACACGGGGATCGACCGCGTGGACTCGTGGCGTTTCAATTGCTGGCACACCTCGAAGCCGCTCATTTTGGGCATCATAATGTCGAGGAGGATCAAGTCCGGATGAAATGCCTCGACCTGTGCAAGTGTGTGTTGGCCATCGTGCGCCATCTCGATGATGTAATCTTCATCGCTCAAATAGGCTTCCACCAGTTCCCGATTCTGCTGATTATCATCGGCGATCAGGATTCGGCTGGGTAAGTTTTGCTGCTCGGATGTCATGTGTTTCCCTGGCAAGTCATTCTCGAGATTTTCCGGTGAAAATGAAAAATCATGTTACCAATGTAATGGAATTCCCATATTCCGCCAGTCCCGGAAGATTTCCCGACCGCTTCGAGACGATCTAAACCAAGGCAGGCATCGCCCGGAAAGGAGTTCGGCCTGGGAGACCTGACTGGTGAAACCATGCGAGCCCTGAATTTTCAGGCTATCCATCGCCAGATCCGGGAAGAAACGGGTTGGGAAGCAGGAAATTCCGCAGTTCGGAGTTACCCGATTAAAGGTTTATACGCGGTTCCCGGGCCGTGTGTGTTGCAGTATCAAAATACCCCCATAACCCCGTTGGGATAAATTCCGGTTGAGATTCCAACACGAATTCCGAGTTGCCGTATTGAATTGCGACGTTCCATACTATCAAATAACGCATATGCGTGTCCGTTTCTCGGTCTTGGTTTCAGACTTCTCTTTCGGGGTAATCTTCATTCGTTCCGAGTGTTCGGGTTAGCCGAAGCCGGATGGCTTGCGGAGGGAAAAATGATTCCCGAGGCTCCAGGAGGGCAATTTCTCGATAGTTAATCTTTGTCTACTTTGTTCTGGAGGGGATCTCGGTTCCTTAGGATTTCGCGTCAAGACTTTCCGAGGCATTACTTGGGCAAGGTTGGTGATGAAAAAAGTATCGCCTGTTCGGCCTGAGGGGGAATTCGGTGGTGCACTTGCCGGTTCGGAAAATTTCCCTCGCATTTCCGATCCGTATCGAGGGGGTCGTGGATTCCCGCGGGAGCTGTGAGTGTCCCTCATGGCAGGTGGATATCGGGAGGTGGAAATGACACGGTATTGTAAATCACTGGTTTCGATGGCGAACCTGTGTGGAGTCGGTTAATTTCAGATGTTTCGAGGCCATGATCGCTGCTACTCAAGCTTTTCCGAATGAGTGTGTGGGAAATTGAAGGAAGCGTAATTGATGAGCGCGGCAACCATGGATTCCTTTATCGAGATTCTTCGAAAGAGCGGACTGATCACCGAAAGTCGGCTTCAGGCTCGTTTGAAGGAACTCGGAATCACGCCGCAAAGCCCGGCGGACCATCAGACGCTGGCCAAGGCGTTCATCCAATCCGGCGATGTCACCACCTGGCAAGCGGAAAAACTACTCAGCGGCAAGCACAAGGGGTTCTTCCTGGGCAAATACAAATTGCTCAGACTGCTGGGACGCGGCGGCATGTCGGCCGTTTATCTGGCGGAGCACATCCTGATGAAGCGCCGCTGCGCCATCAAGGTGCTGCCCGCGAATCGCGTCAACGATTCCTCCTACCTTGGCCGCTTCCATCTCGAGGCCCAGGCCGCCGCCGCCCTGGATGATCCGAATATCGTGCGTGCCTACGATGTGGATCATTTCATCGATGGCAAGACGGAAGTCCATTTTCTGGTGATGGAATATGTCGAGGGGAAAAATCTGCACGATCTGGTGGCCAAGGGAGGACCGCTGCAACCCCTGGACGCCGCCGAGTACGTGCGCCAGGCAGCCATGGGGCTGGCACATGCCCATCAGGCAGGCCTGGTGCATCGCGACATCAAGCCAGGCAACCTGCTGCTCGATCTCAAGGGGACCATCAAGATTCTCGACATGGGGTTGGCTCGATTCTTCGATGAGTCCGACGAAAACTCCCTGACCATCCAACACGATGAACGGGTTTTGGGAACGGCCGATTTTCTGTCTCCCGAACAGGCCATCAACAGCCATAATGTCGATGCCCGTGCCGACATTTACAGCCTGGGCTGTACTTTGTATTTCCTGCTGACAAAACATGCCCCGTTCGAACAGGGGAGCCTGGCGCAACGCCTGCTGGCCCATCAAACACAGGAACCGATGGCCGTTACGCATTATCGCGCCGATGTGCCGGACTCCTTGCTGTGCATTCTCGGAAAAATGATGGCCAAGAAACCCGACGACCGTTATGCGTCGGCACAGGATGTCGCCAGTGCGCTCAAAACCTGGATTGCCGAACATGCGGATGAAGCCTGGCTTTCTCGACATGGCAATCAGTGGGACGTCAAGGGCAAACCCCGGGCCATGGACTCCCCTCCGACGCCCGCTCCCCTTGAAGCGGCAGAACATTCTCCCGGGGCGGATGAGTTCGGTCAGTTTCTCACGATGATCGGCAAGGAACAGCCGTTTTCCTCGGGGTTTTCTCCCGCCGATTCCGCTCCCCGTTCCGGCAGCCTGAGCGATGCGGATTCCCAGAAACGCGCGCCATCGTCCAGATCAACCCCTGCGCCAAAATCCGGGACGGCCGATACGCAACCGGTGGCCGTCTCCGGATCCGTGCTTGATTCCTCAGATATTGCCCGTAGCAAGCCAGCCTCTACCAGCGGCAAGCCCTCTTCGGTCAAGTCGAAATCCAGCCCCCGGGCGGAGCGGCCCGATTCCGCTCCGCTGGGGACACCTCCCGCTGGCGAGGAGGCTCCACCGGCCTGGCTCAGCGGATCAGCGGGACCGTCCACTTCCGCTGCTCCTGGTTCCGCCGTCATGGATTGGGCCAAGAAGAGCGACGTTCCCCTGGCCACTCCAACGGGGAGCGAGCCTGGTTCATCCACCGTGGCCAAGGCTCCGACGACGAAAAAAGAACCCCCGAATATCCTTAAACAGTTGCGATTGAAATTTGCCGAGGTCGCCGAAATCTTTCGGAAAAAACCTCGGCTCGTCGGAGCGATTGTGCTAGGGATTGGGCTACTGCTCGGCTTGGTCTACTGGTTCGGCAGCGGAAAATCGCAGTCATCACCTCCGGTGATCACGGAAGCTCCCGATTCTCCGCAGCCCTCCCCTGCCCCGGTGGAAATCCCCGAGGATCTCCCGATCGTCGGGGTTGAAATCAGTGTCGGACCGGGCGGCACGTTTGCCACGCTGAATCAGGCCATCGATTATCTGATCAAATACAACGATCCCTTGTCGATCACGTCGGAACGAAAAATTCGCATCGCGGCCGGGGTTGTGATCACGGAACCCCTGAAGATTCTGGATCCTCCTCCCGGCTTCCCCAAGAAAATGCAGATCCTTAGCCAGTCGAACGATCCCGTACTCTGGAAAGTGAGTGGCAAGGAGCCCTTATTGCACTTGAAAAACGTGCAGGGGTTGACATTTGAAAATTTTCGTCTGGAAACGGACGAAGCCCAGGCCGCCGTTATGCTGGAAGGACGTTGCCCAGGCCTGACGCTGCGAAAATTCGAGATCAATGGTTTCTCCGGAATCGGCATCAAATTGGCGGGAGTGGCTGGGCTTTACACCTCCGCGGTGCGGCTGGAGGGCATCAAGTTTCTGACGGAACGCCTCAATGCCAAGGCCATTCAACTGGATGCGGGAGATGCCCATGGTGAGAACATCCTGATTGAACGCTGCCTGTTCGCCGGCAATTATGCTGCCGGGGTCGAATTGGCCTCCGACCTGTATCGCTGGGTGAATATCAAGGAATGTCGGTTCCATGGACTGGCGGTGGGGGTGGACCTGACCGCTACCGCTGCTACCCTGGAAGAACTGGTGTTGGGCAACAATACATTCCATCAATGTAGCGTCGGCATCCGTTTCCGGCAGATGCCCGATGCCAAGAGCAATAAGCTGGGGATCGTCCGCAATCTGTTCGTCGGCTCGGTCGAGCACGACATGCTCGTCGATCAGGGTTTCACGGAGGAGGCCTTTCGCTCCCTGTTGATGGTCGACCAGGACGGTACCGGCTGGAACTGGACGACACGGCCCCTGCCCACGGCCCAGGGGGGAGTCAACCTGTTCGACAGAAATGGGCGGCATTCCGTGACCGACCTGAAATTTCAAAGTGTGGATCCGGCGGCGGGGAATTTCCTCAAGCCGGCGGATGGCAAGGGGAGAATTGAAGGGGCTCCGAACTTCAAATCGTACGTGGGGGCGGTCTCTCCCTGATCGGCCCGCGGGATTACAACGAGTTCAAGTCGGCTTCCAACGCGGACAACATCTCTCGAAAACGCCGCTGATGCTGCCCCTCTCCCGGGCGACCGTTCGCAACGATCACCATGCTCCGATTCGAGGCGGGGTCGGCAAAGCCAATCGCACATTGACTCCCACCGTGTCCGAACGTTTCGCGCGAACTGGCTTCTCCAAAGCCGTAGGGGACTGTCTGGCTGCCGTATTCCTTGGAGTCGATAATTAATCCCAGGCCATAATCCACCTTGTGCTGTAGGGTTTCGTCGAACAGGCCTGCGCGTTGCCGATGAGTCATCTCTCGCACGGTGGCCTGTTTAAGGAGCAGTCCCGTGTTCTCTCGCAGGTCTCGCAGCAGGCCATCATAGATCAGGCGCAGTTCCCGCGCGGGGCCGCGAAAACTGGAACCGGGGGAAGGGATCGTCGCCTTCAGGCGAGACAAGTACTCGCTGGGATGCAATTCTCCCCTCACGCGATCGTATAACACGGGTTCCTCGACATCCACGCGGGTGGGACTGGCCTGGCAACGTGTCTGAAGCATTCCCAGTGGTTCCAGAATTGTACGTTGCACATATTCGCTGAATGTCATTCCGCTGGCGCGTGCCACAATCTCTCCCAGCAAGAACCAGCTTGCCGAGGGGAGATAGGCGGCTCGCTCACCAGGACGCCAATCCGCCTTCAGGGGGGCCTGGCAGAGGCGACGCAGGATTTCCTCGCGATTCGTTTCTGGCCAGCCCGTGTCAATCTCATGCAGGGGGGACGTGTGTGTCAGCAGATGACGCAAGGTCACGCGTGCCCCCGCGACTTCACCGTGTTCCCATTCGGGCAGGACAGTCTCCAGGGGAGCATCGATCGACAATTTCTTTTGCTCCTGAAGTTGCAGAATACAAATGGCCGTAATCGGCTTGGCCGCCGAAAGCCAGAACATGCCATGGCTCGGGGTTAAAGGTTCCCCCGGTTTCCGTTCGCCGAAGGCCAGGTCGAATTCCCACTGTGAACTTGCTACACTCACTTGAATTCCCAGATGCAGATGCTTGGCCTGGCCCTGCTCCACGACATCTCGAAGACGCGAAAATATCATGCTGGTTTCCTTATGCTGCCTGCGAAAATCCTACCGGTCGTCGCGGGTTCCGCGTTCCCTGCCGAAACTATTCAAAACTCTCTGCCGCCGGATTCTATTTCAAATGTGGTTCGAGGCATTGCCTTTCCTGGTACTTCGGGAACGATTCTTGAATAGTTCTAACGACATGGCCGGATTGCTGCCAACCCGGCCGGTTGCCGTCGATACTGACCCCGCCATCGCCATGAGAACCGGAGTGTGGAAATGAGCCTGCCCGCTTCTCGTGAGTTTGCCGTTGAGGTGGTGCAACGCCTGGTGGATGCCGGTTACGAAGCACTCTGGGCGGGGGGGTGTGTCCGCGATTTCCTCATGGGGAACGAGCCTTCCGATTTCGACGTGGCCACCAGTGCCCGCCCCGAGGAGGTGCGTGCTGTCTTCGGCAAACGGCGCACACTGGCGATTGGTGAAAGCTTCGGCGTGATTGTGGTCCTGGGGCCCGACCGAACAGCCGGGCAGGTGGAGGTGGCAACCTTTCGTACGGACAGCAGTTATTCCGATGGACGACGTCCCGATACCGTCACCTTTTCCACGGCTCGGGAGGATGCCCGGCGGCGGGACTTTACCATCAATGGCATGTTTTACGATCCCCTGCGGGAACAATTGATCGATTACGTGGGAGGCCGTATCGATCTGGAATATCGCATCCTGCGCGCCATTGGAGACCCCGAGGAACGGATCGAGGAAGACAAGTTGCGCATGCTGCGCGCGATCCGTTTCGCCGCAAAATTCGATTTCAATCTCGATCAGCGCACTGCCGAGGCGATTCGCAAACTCGCCAGCGAGATCCGAGTCGTCAGCCAGGAGCGGATCACCGAGGAACTGCGAAAAATGCTCGCGCATGCATCCCGCGCGAAGGGAATCCGCATGCTCGATGAAGCGGGATTATTGCCGCTCGTACTTCCCGATCTGGAAGAACCCTGGAGTGATCCCGACTATGCCGAACAGAGCCTCCGCATGCTGGCCAGCGAACATGATGGCTCCTGCGTGCTCTCGCTGGCAATTCTGTTTCGACAACTCCCGACGGAAGCAGACATTTCCGGAATCCCCGCAGCCAGTAAAAAACAACAGCTTCGCGCCTCGCCTGTTGTTCAGCTTGGAAAACGACTGCGATTATCAAACCGGGAGATCGAGACCATCCGCTGGCTAGTCGACAAGGTTCCCCTGCTGCTCCGCGGCAGGCAACTTCCATTGCATCAACTCAAGGGACTGCTAGCGCATGAACATCGCGACATGCTGCTGGAAATGGCCCGCCTGTTGACGCTCGGCCAGGGTGCGGAAGCCCGGGAACATTTCGCCTATTGCCAGGAATACCTGAGCCGAACGCCTGCGGAAACGCTGGATCCCCCGCCCCTCCTCAATGGCGCGGACTTGATCGCACTCGGCCTGAAGCCCGGCCACGAGTTTTCCCAATTACTCGAACAGGTTCGGCATGCTCAACTCGACGAGCAGATTTCACAGCGCCAGCAGGCGATCGAGTGGATAAATAAACACAGGAACGAACAAACCTGAGCTGGATTTCCCGTCCGGTCAAACAGGAATGCTGCGTGGAATAATATGCTGCGGGGTTCAACCCCGCCGTTCCCTGTGCGGTCGCGCAGCAATCACCGAGGGAATCGCGACTGCCTTCAATCAGCGTCCGAGGTGTCCAGGGTATCGATTTCGAGAGGCCCCTTGATGTCTTCCATTTCCACGGGAGGCAAGGCCAGCACCGTTTTCAGGCAGTAACCCGAGAGAGCCAGGACGATGCCGACGGAAATTATCATCATGATCCAGCCTAATGCGTTCATCATTCCCCCCTTTCGAACTGCCCGGAGGGCTCATCGGATTCTTCCAGCAGCACGGCGAAGTGTCCATTATTAATCCAGCGGAGCCCGGCGATGTGAACCATCAACAACAGGAAGCCCAGGACCAGCGCGATGAGCAGCACCGAGGCCAGCACCACCGGGTTTCCGCGTATGTTGGCGATTTCCGCTGGCAGTTTCTCGTAGCAGAAGGCCACGAAAACCACCACGAGGAATGTCGGCGTGACATATTTCAACATGAGTTGCACGAAGAAGGGAACGCGGATGTGCGAGCCGAGGTGCAATTCGGCATGACCTCGTTTCACGCCGAATATCCAGCCATACACCAGTGCCTGAATCATCGCGAGCACGTACAATCCCAGGCTGCCAACCCAAAAGTCGAGTGTGTCAAGAGCCCGTGTGTTCTCGGAGAAATAGACCACAAACCCAGACCCCAGTGCCGTTACCAGCCCCAGAATGGCAGCTGCGGCATGTCGTTTCAGTCCCAGTCCTTCCTCGAGAAAGGCAATCACCGGTTGCAACATTGACAAGCTGCTGGTGATGGCCGCGATGAACAGCATGCTAAACCAGCAGAATCCGAACAGTTGTCCATATGGCATGCCCGCGAAGACATTCGGCAAGGCCACGAATCCCAAGGCAAAGGAACTGTTCGCATCCACGATCGGTTGCAAGCCCATTCCCAGGAAGATGAAGGCCGCGGGGATGGTGATCAACCCCCCCAGGCAAACTTCAAAAAACTCGTTCATGCTGCTGGCGGTCAAGCCGCTCAACGCCACATCGTCCGTGCGGCGCAAATAACTGGCATAGTTGATAATCACGCCAAAGCCCACCGACAGGCTGAAAAAGACTTGCCCTGCCGCTGCCAGCCAGGTCCGCGAGTTAGTCAGGGCTGAAAAATCCGGATTCCACATGAATCCCAACCCGTTCAGCAGGTTCTGATCGGGCTTGGCTGGATCCGGCGTCCCGAGCGTCATGACCCGCAACAACACGATTAACGCCAACAGGGCCATGCAGGGCATGGCATAGCGGCAAAACGATTCAATCCCCTTGGTCACTCCCCGATAGATCAAAAAGAAATTCAGGATGAACGTGAAGGTCAGGATTCCCAGAAAATCATAGTGCTGGGGAGTGAGCAGGCTCCCATCGGCCCCCGCCCCGACATAATTCCCCAAATGCTTGCCGTAATCGATAGGCTCTTTGCCTGGTATCAGGCTGCCATCCAGATAACTGATGGCATAGCCCAGGCACCAGGCTTCGATGACCACGTAATACATGTAAATCACCAGGGGAATCAGCAAGGCCAGAGCCCCAAAGTAGCGGGCCCCCATATTGCGGCAAATGACTGCAAAAATGCCAGGCGCAGAATGGAATCCCCGTGTCCCACCATATCGTCCCATGGTCCATTCCGCCCAGCAGAGGGGAATGCCCAGAATCAGCAGGGAAATAAAATAGGGGATCATGAAGGCTCCTCCCCCATTTTGAGCGGCCTGACCGGGAAATCTCAGAAAATTACCCAGTCCGACGGCCGAGCCGGCAACAGCCAGGATCACACCAATGCGAGTCCCCCAGTTCTCTCTCTGATTCATGCCCATCTCCTTCCGATGCTGCCCGGACAACGCGTGAACATTCGACGTACCACTCTATCAGATCAATACTTACGGAGAAACCATTGCACCCGGTTCTTTTTCCGCCTGTTTTTAGACAATTACGGTTGTCTAAAATGTGGAATCTGCTAGGATAACCACATGATTCTTGCCGATAAGGCCCAATTCCGCGACCTTCCGCGAGGGAGAATCGGCATAATTTTCCAGATTTCGCTGCACGAATGACAGACCCCATATCCCAATCCGATCGCGAATTCCTCAAGCAGTTGCATGAGTTGGGTTCGAGTACGATTACACATATCTGTGAGGCGCAGGGGGTTACAACTACTGCTGTTCGTCAGAGGCTCAATCGGCTGCAGGCGGCGGGGTTGGTTTCGCGCGAAACGGTAAAGACACAGCGGGGGCGGCCCCACCACGAATACGATCTGACGGTCGAAGGGAAAAAGCTGCTCGGAAACAATTATACGGAACTGGCCACCATCCTCTGGAACCAGTTGGGGCAATTGCAGGATCAGAAGTTGCGGGATGAGATCGTCAAACAGGTGGTGACCTCGCTGATTGATCGGTATGGTCAGAAAATCGACGCCGTCACCCCAGCCGAACGATTGACGCAATTGCAACTGGCCCTGTCGGAGCATGGATTTCATGTCGAAGTGGATGCCCGGTCCGACCATCTGGCCCTGATGGAACGCAGTTGTCCCTATCACGATCTGGCGGTGCAGGATCGCTCCATCTGCGATATGGAGCAGGAGGTTTTTGGCCGTATCGTGGGAGTGCCCCTGCAATTGACACAACGTTGCGTGGAGGGTCACGGCTGTTGCCGTTTCGAGGAAGTCTCCTTGAAGAAATAGTGAGTGAGAGACCAGATGTCGCGGCAGCATGACAGCCGTCGCATTTTCAATGTTTTTTCAGTTTGAAGGCAAAACGGGAACGATGAATTCAGTTCTGAAAATTGAGAATCTGCATGTCCGTGTCGGGGAGACGCCAATTTTGAATGGCGTTACGCTGAATATTCGCCAGGGCGAAATTCACGCGTTGATGGGTCCGAATGGTTCGGGCAAGAGCACCTTGGCCTACACGCTGATCGGCCATCCCAAATACGAGATCACGGAGGGGACGATCGAAATCGATGGGGTCGGCCTAAACGAGATGGATCCTTGCGAGCGGGCCCGGCTCGGCCTGTTTCTGGCCTTCCAGTATCCCGTGACCATACCCGGAGTGAAGGTGGCCGATTTTCTAAGGCATGCCGTTTCCAACGTGCGGAACCCCGAGCGCAAGGAAGGGGAAAACCTGATTTCCATGCGAGAATTCCGGACGGAACTGCGCCAGATCATGGGGCAGCTCAACATGGACGAGGAATTTGCCCGCCGATATCTCAACGAAGGGTTTTCCGGTGGGGAAAAGAAGCGGATGGAAATCCTGCAGATGGCCATGCTGAAACCGCGTTTCGCCATTCTGGACGAAACCGACAGCGGTCTGGATAGCGATGCGGTTCGCGTGGTCAGTGAAGGATTGTCCAAGCTGGCAGGTCCGGAAATGGCCGTGTTGATCATTACCCACCACGAGCGCCTGCTGGAATATAACATCCCCCAGCATACGCATGTGATGTTGGCCGGAAAAATCGTGGAAACCGGAGATGCGTCGCTGGCTCACGAACTCCATGCGAATGGATACGCGGAAGTCCGCAAACGCCATCCCGAGGAAGCCGCCCGTGAACAACAGACGGAAAACGCTGCCTCGGCCAGTTGAGCCGTGAGAGCGACCTGAATTTCAATTTTGCACTTGTATGAAAACCGAGCCGCGCCGCCGCGGAATTTATCGCCCGTGAGGAGATTAAGTCCATGTCTACGGATGTAGTCGAAAAAAGCCAGGTAGATATTGGTGCCTATCGTTATGGATTCCACGATCCCACCGACAAGTACAGCTTCACCAGCCGCAAGGGGCTGGATGCGGATATCGTGACTCAGATTTCCCGTCTCAAGGGGGAACCGGAGTGGATGCTGGAATTTCGCCTGCACGCCCTGGAGATTTTTTTCCAGAAGCCGATGCCCTACTGGGGTGGCGATATGTCCGATCTCGATTTCCAGGACATTTATTATTACGTCAAGGCAGCCGATCATCAGGGAAAGACCTGGGACGATGTCCCCGAGGACATTCGCCGCACCTACGATCGGCTCGGTATTCCCGAAGCGGAGAAAAAATACCTGTCCGGCGTCAAAGCGCAGTATGAATCTGAAGTGGTGTATGGCTCGCTGCAGGAAGATCTGGCCAAGCAGGGAGTATTGTTTACCGATACCGATTCGGCACTGCGCGACCATCCAGAGATTTTCCGGGAATATTTCGGCACCGTAATTCCCTCGGCTGACAACAAATTTGCCGCGTTGAATTCGGCGGTCTGGTCGGGCGGGTCGTTTATTTATGTGCCTCCCGGGGTGAAGGTGGAATTTCCCCTGCAGGCCTACTTCCGCATCAACACCATGAACATGGGCCAGTTTGAGCGAACGCTGATCATTGTTGACGAAGGCGCCTCGGTCCATTACGTGGAAGGTTGCACGGCTCCCACCTACAGCAGCGACAGCCTGCATTCCGCCGTCGTGGAAATCCTTGTGAAACGCGGTGGTCGCTGCCGCTACACGACCATTCAGAACTGGTCCAACAACGTTTACAACCTGGTGACCAAGCGTGCCATGGCTTATGGCGATTCCCTGATGGAATGGGTCGACGGGAATCTCGGTTCGAAACTGACCATGAAATATCCTGCGATATACCTGATGGAACCCGGTGCGCGGGGAGAAACGCTCTCCATTGCCTTCGCGGGCAAGGGGCAACACCAGGATGCCGGGGCCAAAATGGTGCATTGTGCCCCCCACACCTCCAGCCGCATCATTTCGAAAAGCATTTCGAAGGACGGGGGACGCTCCAGTTATCGTGGGCTGGTGAAGGTCAACAAGGGGGCCGAGGACTGCCGTTCCAACGTCGTCTGCGACGCCCTGATTCTCGACCCGGAAAGCCAAAGCGATACCTACCCGTACATTGAAATCGATGAAAACAATGTTTCCATCGAACACGAAGCCTCCGTATCCAAAATCGCGGAAGAACAGCTGCTGTACCTGATGAGCCGAGGGCTGACGGAACCGGAAGCTTCCGCCATGATCGTCACCGGGTTCATTGAGCCGCTCGTTAAGGAATTGCCCATGGAATACGCCGTGGAAATGAACCGCTTGATCGAACTGCAAATGGAAGGTTCCGTCGGTTAATCCCGGTCTGCCAGGAATACGGCAGTTCCCCGGATTCGAAAATAACAGCATGGTTGGTTGATTCAATTGGAAAGTGATATGCAAACGGCCGCTACTCGATTTTCCCTGACCACGGCGGAGGGCTTTGAAGACTTTCTCGCCTTGCGGGACGATCCCGACTGGATCGTGCAACAGCGCCGCGAGGCGTTTGCCTTGTATCAGGAATTGTGTCGCCAGGAACTCGACCCGGAGGAATATCGCCGCCTCGATTTGAGAGTGTTTCGACCGACCGACTTCGCCTTGCAGGGGAGTCCCGTACAGACTCACGCGGCGGAAGGATTCACCACGCTGATGGCGGAACGGGCCGACTTCGCGGGGCATGTGGCCCATGGCGATGGATTTCTGGTGCGGAGTGAGTTGGCCGCGGATCTATCGGCCAAGGGGGTGATTTTCTGCAGCTTAAACGAGGCCGCGGAACAACATCCCGATTTGCTGCGGGAATATCTGATGACCCAGGCCGTCAAGCCGGATGCGGATCGGTTCACCGCCTGGCATGCGGCCTTCTGGACGGGGGGCACCTTTTTGTACGTGCCCCGCGGCGTAAGAATACAACAGCCGCTGCACAGCCTGATCGGTCTGGCATCCGCGGGAACGGCGGAGTGTTCGCATACGCTGGTGGTGCTCGAAGAGGGCGCGGAAGCGACCTTGCTGGAAGAGACCGGTTCGATGCATCCCGAACACGCGGGACTGCATCTGGGCGCGGTGGAACTCCTGGTAGGCAGGGAAGCCAAGCTGCGCTACGTGCAGTTACAGGATTGGAACGACCGGGTCTTTCATCTGGCTCATCAATGCGGACGCGTGCAGCGCGATGGGTCCCTGCAGTGGACAGTGGGGGCACTCGGCAGCAAGGTTTCCCACGTGCATCAGGATGTGATGCTGGATGGACGCGGAGCGGAAGCGCAAGTGAACGGCGTGGCCTTTGCCTCCGATCGGCAAAAACTCTCGTTTTATACGCGACAGGCCCACAAGGCCCCCGATACCCGTTCGGACCTGTTGTACAAGGAAGTAGTTCGGGATCGCGCCCGCATGATCTGGCGAGGAATGATCGAAGTGGACCAGGTGGCCCAGCAGACGGACGGATATCAGCGAAACGATTCCCTGATCCTGAGTCGCGAGGCCCGCGTCGATGCGATACCTGGCCTGGAAATCAAGGCGGATGATGTCCGCTGCACCCATGGTGCGACCGCCGGCCAAGTGGATGAAGAGCAGATTCTCTATTGCATGTGCCGGGGAATTTCCCGCAAGGAGGCCATGCATCTGATTGTCGAAGGGTTCTTTGCCCAGGTCTTCGACCGCATCCAGGTGGAAGCCGTCCGGGAAACCTTGAGCCACTCCGTGCAGCAAAAGCTGGGTTTCGGAAACTGAAAGGTGCCTTTCGAGTCGGCATCATTCGAGCCATTAAGTAGTACAGTTTTTTGAGACGAGTTTATTGAGACGAGACGCGAAATGAATCTGACGGGAAATGCATCCGTGACGGCGTGGGAAAAAATCGCGGAGACCAGCGGTCTCGGCGAGAAGGACAGGCTTTCGGTGCTTATTGACGATACTCCAGCGCTGTTGATCCGCTACGAGTCGGCCTATTACGCCATTGAGGATGTCTGCACTCACGATGGTCAGCCGCTGACGGATGGAGAAATCCGCGAGGGAGCAATCACCTGTCCCCGGCATGGGGCGCGGTTCGATGTTAAAACGGGGGCGGCCTTGTGCATGCCCGCCACGGAAGCGATTCGCGTGTTCGAGGTGGATGTCCGGGACGATGGCATTTATGCCCGCGCGGGTGAAGCCGTTTCCAATGCTCCCGCGGCGGCAGAGGGGACACACCGTGCTCCTGCCGACCAGGCTGGCAGTTCAACGACAAAACCCTTGCAGGCCTCGCCGGCCAGCAGCAATCCCTTTCTGGAGGCTCCGAGCGAGGGGGCCATGCTCGATGCCTTGAAGCAGGTGCTCGATCCCGAAATGTTTGTGAACATTGTCGATCTCGGTCTGGTTTACGATATCAGTAAACAGGAAAACGATGTCGTGGTAACGATGACCCTGACCAGCCCGGCCTGTCCGGCGGGGCCTCAAATCGTATCGGAAGCGCGATCCGCCCTGGAAAAGATGCCCGGCGTCCATCATGCGGAAATCAAGCTGACGATGTCGCCCCCCTGGACGCCCGACATGATGACCGAAGATGCCCGGGATCAGTTGGGCATCTTCTGATCGCGGGGAATGTGGCGTTCGGTTTGGACGTTCTGCCCGACATGGTTATGATTCAGTCTGCGTTATTCACCCGCATCTGAATTTCATGGGATCCTAACCGCGGCATGTCACTCTTGCACCCCGGCCTGTTATACGGACTGATCCTGGCTGCGATCCCGGTGGTACTGCACTTTCTGATGCGGTCCCGGCCCCGCAAGTTCGATTTCCCCGCCTTGCGCCTGCTGGAAAACATTCGCAAGCAGAACGTGCAGCGATTGCGATTACGTCATCTCGGTCTGCTGTTGCTGCGAATTCTGCTGCTGGTGGTGATAGTGCTGGCTGTTGCCCGGCCGACACTGCCCGCGGCCAATTATGCACTTTCTGGCGGGGAATGGGCGCGGCTGTTGATAGTCGCGGCTGCCGTGGGGGCAATCTATTACACGGGGCTTAAGTTCTGGGTCCCCCAAAAAAACGGAGCGAGCGCGCGGTTGCTGCGCACAAGCTGGCTGAGGGCCGGGACAACCCTGGGAGCGATAGCCCTGCTGCTGCTGTTTGTTGCCTGGCCATATCAACGGCGGGTTCAAGGCGAAATTCGCAGCCCGGGTGACCAGCGGCAGTTGAATTTACCCGTGGCCGCCGTCCTGCTGTTCGACCTCAGTATCAGCATGGAATACCAGTACGAAAACCAGTCACGCACGCAGCAGGCCTTTCAACTGGCACAGCAACAGGTGAGCGGTTTTCCTGCCTCGTCCCGGGTGGCTTTGGGAGACAATGCCAGTAGCGGCTCGCTGACATTTCTGAATGATCCCGCAACCGCCTTGATCCGGCTGCAACGGACGGAATCCCGGCAACCTCGGGCGGCCACGCTGCCGCTGAATGAACGGGTCCTGGCGGCGATTACCCTGCAACAGTCACATCGCGATCAGATTCTGTCGGAAAGTGGCGGCGGCGAAACCGATCGATTTCTCCGGGAAGTTTACATCTACACGGACCGTGCTCGATCCGCCTGGTCCCTGCAGCAGTCGTCCCGGTTGCAGGCCGAAATGGAACGCGTCCCCTGGCTCCGTGTGTACGTGATCGACGTGGGCGTGTCGCCAGTGGTCAATTTTTCCTTGAGTCATCTCGAGCTGGCTCGTGAACGCCTCGTGCAGGGAGGACTGGCTCGGGTTGCCTGCGAAGTCAATAACCAGTCCCCGCAAGCGGCGGAGATGAATGTGGAGTTATTCCTGGAAGACCACGGCGGAACGCCACTCAAGCGGGATCAGCAGGTACTCTCGATCCCGGCGGGCGAGTCCCGGCAGGTCTCGTTTACCTTTCCCGTGGAGCTACCGGGTGTGTTGCAAGGGGAATTTCGGCTGACCAGCACCGATCCCCTGTCCAGCGATAACGCCCTGCCCTTCACGCTGCAGGTGGAACGCAGGCCGCTCGTGTGGCTCGTTGCGGAGACAGCGGAGGAAGCTTTTGTCTGGCAGCAGGCCCTGGCCCCCGCGGAACTGATCGAGCGGGGAGTTCATCAGTACGAAGTCATCGTGATTCGTCCGCAAAGACTGAACGCCTTGCTCGAACAAGCCGGCGGCACGGACGCACGCGTTCCGGATGCCATTTATATCCTGAATCTCGCGAGGCTTTCCCCGGCCGCCTGGAGCGCGCTCCGCGAATACGTATCGGCGGGCGGAGGTCTGGGAACGATTCTGGGGCACAGTCGGGTGGAAGCCTTGAATTATCGGGAGCAGGGGCAGGCCGACTGGCTGCCTGGCCTGCCCACGGTTCATACGCGTGCCAACCCTCTCGTGGGGCTGGATGTTGTCCGCCCGGATCATCCCGCCTTTGACTATCTCAAGCGGTTGGACGCGCTCACGCTGTTTTCGTCCGCGGGCGTGAGACGATTCTGGAAAGTCGAGCCGGGTCCCGAGGGAGATGTGCTGGCGCGGTTTACGGATCCGGAACAGAGCCCTGCCCTGGTAGCCGGGCGGTTTGGCCGGGGCCGAGTGCTGGTGCTTTCCACGGCAGTGGATTTGCAGGGGGCCGCGACGCAGAATAACTGGAGCGACTTGGCGCGTCTCGGCTGGATATACACCGCCTGGGCGGACCAGATGACAAAATACCTGCGTGGCGCGGAGTCCTTGCGACTGAACCGCCCCGCGGGGGAAACCATGTTGCTGCAGATCCCCGCGGCTAACGGGGTTCGCGACGCCCTGCTGCAATTGCCGGATCTGCGCCAGGGGAAGGTTTCGCTGCCATATCGCGGCCCGTATCTGGGCCTGACGACAGAGACGGGGGATTCGGCGGGCAGAACTCCCGCCAGCACTTCGGGCGAGAATCTGGGAGCGGGTGACACGGGACATTACCGCTTGCTGTTTCCTGGAACACCGCGTCCCTCGCAGGGATTTTCGATTCATCTGCCGGACGAGGAAACCAGTCTGGTCCAACTGAGCGATGCGGATTTGGATACGCTCTTTGGTACCGATCGCTGGCAATTGGCACGCAGCTACGATGAGTTGGAACGGACCGTGCTGCTAGGCAGAATCGGTCAGGAAGCCTACCCGCTGCTGGTGAGTCTGCTGTTGCTGTTTTTCGTGGGCGAGCATCTGGTTGCCAATCTGTTTTATGGTCGCGTGGAGAAGCCGAATTGACCACACACGTAAACGGAAGCACGCTTCTCTCCTTGCCTCCCCGCGGAGACGCGAAACGCTGTTTCCCCTGAAGGATGAACGAGTCCATTACCACCCCGAGCGAACCCCCGTATGTCGTCCCTGCGTCTACATTTTGATCCCATCTGGTACTGGCCTTACGTCGTGCTGGCGACCGTGGCCATGGGGATCGCGGTATGGCTGGGATATCGCCTGGCGCGGGGGCTTCCTGGCGGTCGGCGGAAATTCCTGCTGTGCGTCAGGCTGACAACGATGTTGCTCCTGCTGGTGGCCATGACGCGCCCTCAACTTCAATGGGTTTCGCCCGAGGGAGAACGCCCGCGTGTCTGGGTGATGGCCGATGCCTCGCGCAGCATGGGAGTCACAGATGGGCCGGGCGGTGTCAGTCGACGCCAGAACCTGCTGCAGATCCTGGATTCCCTGCAGAGTCCCCTGAACACGCTGGCCCGGGAAGTGGAATTGGAACGGTATGATTTCGCGGAAGCCGTGGAATTGCGAGAGACACTGACGGACACCGCGGAGGGCCCACAAACCGCCATGGGCAACATGTTTCGCGAAGCCGCTCTCACCCATGCGCAACGCCCCCTCGCCGCAATATTCCTGCTGACCGATGGCGCGCAACGGGCCGTGCCGCCACACGATGCGGACCCGCGTCAAGGGGCCATGGAATTGGGTGAACTGGGGGTGTCGCTGTATCCCGTGCCGATCGGCCAGTCGGGTTCGGCGCAAGCGGGAGTGGACATCGCGGTGGAGGAAATCCAGGTGGACCCGGTCGTCTTTGAAAAAAAACGGGTTCCGGTGAAGGTAACCGTTCGCTGGGGAGGAGCGGTAAACCGAAATATCCGGGTCCGCCTGCTGCTGGAAGATCGTAGTGGATTGCGTGCCGAACAATCGGGGCCACTCAAGCCGATCCCACGCAGTGAATACTCGGTCACGTCGGTGGAGTTCGCTACGCGGTACCCCGAGGGATCGCAAGTCGTCGACCTGTCGTTCACCCCGGAGTATTCGGGTGAATTCAAACTGGCCGCGGAAGTCGAACCCCTGGAGGGAGAGGTGCAACTCCGGAATAACATGCGAGAAACGTTGATCACCGTTCGCAAGGGAGGGTTACGGGTCGCGTATTTCGACATCTTTCGCACGGAAGTGAAATCGATTCGTCAATTGAACGCCTCCGACAAGCTGCAGGTCGACTATCAGATGATGCGTTCCGGCGGTTTCGAGCAAGCGGCAGCAGTCGATTCGCAATGGTTTGAACCAGGCCGCTACGATGTGTTCATCATCGGTGACGTCTCGGCGGACCAGTTCGGCCAGCCAGCATTAGCCCAATTGGCACTACGGGTCCGGGATGGGGCGGGGTTGATGATGCTCGGGGGCTATCACACCTACAGCGCGGGTGGTTATGCAGAGAGTCCCTTGCGGGATTTGCTCCCGGTCCAACTGAATCCCGCGGAGAAACAAGTCGCCGATGTCTTTGCGCGCGAGTTGCAGATACAGGATGAGTTGCGTGTCCAGCCGACCGCCGCCGGGAATCGGCATTACGTCACGCAGATCGACTCGCTGGCACGCAACGCGGAAGCCTGGGCGGAGTTGCCTCCGTTCACGGGAGCCACGCGGATCCGCGCGAAGTCGGATTTCGTCGAAGTTCTGGCCACCAGCCAGACGGGCGATCACCTGATTGTCTCGGGGGAAACGGGCCGGTCTCGTATCATGTGCCTGGCCTTCGATCAGTCGTATCTCTGGGGACAAGCAGGGTTTCAGGAAGCCCATCGACGTTTTTGGAGACAAGCAGTCTTGTGGCTGGCACACAAGGAACTGGACACGGATCAACCGATCTGGATTTCGATTACTCCCAAAACGGTGGCTCCCGGAGGACAACTCTCCTTCGAATACGGCGCCCGGGACGAACAGGGAGTTGCGATCACTGATGCCGAGTTCAAGGTTTCGGTGACGCGTCCCGATGGCGTCAATGCCACCGTCGCCGGGGTCGCAGGGGACAGCGGACATCTCGCCACGTTTACCGATACGTTGCTTCCCGGAGATTACTTCGTGAAGGTGGAGGCGCTGCGAAACGGAAACAGTGTCGGATTCCCGGCACAATCCCGCTTCGTCGTGCACGATCGCGATCTGGAATTGGATAACCCCATCGTGGATCGCGGGCTGCTGAACGAATTGGCACGCATGGCGGGGCTGGCTACGGATTCCCGGGTGGTAAACCCCGAGGATCTGTCCGTGTTTCTCCAGGATTACCTGAAACGGAAGCCTTGGGTAACACAGGCGGAGATTGCCTCCACCTGGAATTTGTGGGATGGTTGGCCCCTGGTGCTTGCGTTCACGTTTCTCATGACGTTGGAATGGATCCTGCGCAAACAAGGGGGTCTGGTTTGAACCGGGAGAAATGCCGATACAAAAGGGAACAAATGATTCACTCCCGGAATCTATTCCCTATAATGAGAGAAGACTGAGCCGGAAGCCGGGACGAGTCCCCCGCGAAAGCATTGCCAAAAACATAGGATAACCAGCGGATACATACGCACACTGTTTGTTGCGTGATTCTGCCTTGCCAACAATCAAGCGTAAATCAATTCGTCCTGACGGGCGCGGCTAGTTATCAGGACTTTTTCGAGTCAAAATTTACCGCATAAGTAACCGTGTGGGAAAAGCGGGTGACATGTTCCGCTTGATGGCGTCCGGTCGCGAGATCCAATGCATGGCCGTATGCCCGAAGCCTGGGTAGAGTTCAGCGAAATGGGGAGCCAAACATGGCGGAAACCGGCGAGTTGCAACATCCGAAGTATGTGGATTTCGGCGAATACATTCTGTTCCAGTTGCAACGCACTCGTGGATTGATTCGTCAAACGGATGTGCTGCTGCTGGCCACAGGGACGGCCACCGTGGTGTTGTTCTGGCTGTTCGCGTTCGTGTTGCTGGACCACTGGATGTTCACGCAGGGGTTGTCGCATCTCCTCCGCTGGCTTGCTTTCACGGGTCTATTGGCGAGTGTATGTGGTCCCCTGATCTATTTTTTGAAGACATCGGCGGGGAAGGATGTCACCTCTCTGTACGCGGCCCGCACGCTTGAGCAAAACGATCATCGCTTGCGCAACACGTTATTGACCCTGGCGGACCTGGAGTATCATCAGCGCCAACCGACGCCTCTGATTCGCGGCAGCCTGGAAAAGCGGGCTGCTTTGGCATTGCACGAATTGGATATCGATCAGGCCGTGGATCGCCGGCTGCTGTTGCGGTTGCTCCATGCCTTGCTCGCCTGCACCCTGCTGTGGTTGGGATATGCGTTGCTTAGTCAAAAAAGTGTCGGGGAATCGCTATATCGCTTGCTGCTTCCGTGGACAATCACTTCCGCCCCGACGCAGACGAAAATTCTTGATGTGAAGCCGGGCAGCGTGACCGTCACCTCGGGCACCCATGTGGAAGTCTCGGCGTTTATCGAAGGTAAAATTCCCGAGCAGGTGTGGCTGATCTACACCACGGCCGATCGCCGGCTGGTAAACGAACGGATTCCCCTGTACGAGTCGGGGGAAGGCTTGGGGCGGCATCGGGGGATCATCACGGGGGAAAACGGTCGCGGAGTCGATCAACCGACCTTTTATTTCCTGGAAGCCGGCGACGGGCAGACCGAAACGTTTCAGCTGGCGGTCAAGGCTGCTCCCCACGCGAGCCTGCGGGAATTGACGCTGACGCCCCCCGCCTACACGCAGCATCCACCGCGGGTGCAACAGAACGGCGCCATCGATGCCATCGAGGGGACGCGGGTGGAACTTTCCGCGCGGACAAATATCCCCGTTAATAAAGCCTGGATCCAACTGTTCAATTCCGAGGATCTGACGGATCGCGCGGGCCAAATCCCTGTGAACATCGAGGCGGGACAGGATCTGTCGGGGAGTTGGGCACTGAAAATTCGCGATGATGGAACCTATCCGCGTTTTTATCGCATCGAGTGTGAAACCGAGGACGGTTCGCGCGAATCCGCCCCGCCGCTGCATGCGATCCTGGTTCGGCAGGACCTGCGTCCGGAAGTCCGCCTGCTGGACCCCACCCGGGATCTCGAACGTCCCGTGAACGCGACCGTCCCCTTGCTGATCGAAGCGTATGATCCCGATTTTCGTTTGAGTGGACTTTCGGTTCAGGTCGAGTTGCAGGGCGAAATCATCAGCAGCGAATTGATCGATGCCCGCAATCGCCAATCACTGAGAGTCAAGCATCCGCTAGAGTTGAGTCGCTTGCCTGTCCAGGCTGGCGATGAAATTTCGTTCTGGATCGAAGCACGCGACAACCGGGAACCCCACGCCAATCGCCGTGGCACGGCCAAGCAGCGCATCCGCCTGACTGATCCCGTATCGCGCGAACAGGCCGAGCAACAGCGACGGGAAGACGAGCAGCGTCAACAGGAACAGGAGCAGGAACAGAAAGCACGGGAGGAAACCCCACCCCAGCTATCCGATCCGTCCCGGGAACCCAGTGCCCCGGACGAAGAACCACAAATGAGTCAGCCAGAGGGAGCCGATCAGCCCCAGAAGGATGATGGCGAGGCGGAATCGTCCGATCCATCGGGGAAAGCTCCCAAGGGTCAGGAAAAGTCTGGCGAAGGTCAGACTTCCGACAAGCCAGCTCCCCAGGACCAGCCAGGCAAGGAGCCTTCCGATCAGGAACAACCCTCCGAAGACCAGGGGAAACCGAGCGACGAACCGAAGTTCAGTCCCGATGGCCAGGACGACGACCGCGTTCTCGAAAAATTGATCGAGAAGTTGAAAGACCAGGAACAGAAACCAGGGGAAAACACGCGCCCCGATCCGCAAGGTCAGGAGCAGCCCGAAAGTCCACATCCCGATCCCAACGGAAAATCGGAGGAGAACGGGGAGCAACGTCCGCGCAATGAAGGAATGCCCGACACCAAGGGGGCAACCGACCCCAACCAATCCCCTGCCGACGACGGGCAGGGCAAGTCGGATAAAAACGAAATGCAAGATAAACCCTCGAACTCGGAAGAGAGCCCAAGTAAACCGGCATCCGATTCCGCTGCCCCCGGCGATGAGTCCCAGGAAAAGGGAAAAGAACCTGCCGCGGGAGGCGACCAGACGGCGGACGAGCGCGCGGGAAAAACTGCCAAACAAACGGGGGAGAAGGAAGCGGGCACTCAACCAGGACCGGGCGACAAGCCTACTTCTGACGGGGAGGGACCAGCCGAAAAGAATACGCAGAAAAAACCGGGCGATGCCGACATGCAAAACAAGCAGCCCGGAAAGCAACCTGGAACGGGAGAATCTCAACCGGGCACGGGTAAGGAACAAGGCCCCACCGAGCGGGAAACCGATCCTTCCAAAGGGGGCCCTCAAGCGGAAAAACCCCTGGAGCGGCCCGATACTGGAAAGCCCTCGGGAGATTCCACGAAGCAGGAAGGCTCGGGGAAAAAACCGACCAAGGACAGCCCGTCGGGAGAGAAACGGGATACTTCCGATACTCCCAGCCCCCAACAGGGAACGAAGGACGGTCGTCGGGAAATGGATCAGCCCGCAGGCAAGGAACAACAACCCTCGGGCGAATCCCCCCAAACCGATAAGCCCGCCACGGAATCCGCCGCGAAACCGTCGGGCGAGAAACCCGATACGTCCGATCAAACTCCCACCATGAAGGAGAGCGGGAAAAACGGTGCCGAAACCCCCGATATGCCGGAACAACCGGAATCCGGAGCCCCCGCTGCCCAGGAAAAACAGGGAGGCGACGAAGGGAAGGCTACCGGACAGGACAAAGGCAAAGGCGAAGGCGAAGGCCAGGGAGACAGTCAAGGGAAAGGGGAAGGCCAATCCCAGGGGAAGGGAGAAGGTGAGGGGCAAGGCCAGGGCAAAAGTGAGGGAGAGGGGAAAGGCGAAGGCCAGGGAGAGGGTGCGGGAAAGCCCACGGGATCGCAACCGGGAGCTGGCGAAGGGAAAGAGCCGAGCACCGATCAGATAGGCCAGGCACGCGGCGGAAAAGGTGCACAGCCGGTCGGAAAGGATCAACAGAGCACTCCCGGCGCAGCCGATCAGGGCCCTTCCCAGGCAACCAGCGATTCCATCGAGGACCGCAAGAAGGCTGCGGAACTGGTCCTGAATAAACTCGAGGAGGATCTCAAGCGGGGGGAAGTCGATGAAACACTGCTGCAGGAACTGGGCTGGAGCAAGGATAACCTCAAGCAGTTTCAACAGCGCATGGCGGACTATCTGAGAGGACAGTCAAATCCCGATCAGCCGGACCTGAAACAACTGCAGTTCGAAGAAATGTTGAAGAACATGCAGTTGAAGGGTAGCCGATCGACCCGTACGGGACCCGAAGGGGGAGCTGAGGCCCGGGATGAATTCGCCCCCACCATCAAGCCCGCTCCCCCCGAATATCGGGAGTTGGAACAGGCCTTCAAAAGAAGTTTATTGGAGTCCCGGCCTGCGCGCCCGTGAAATGTCCCTGTCTCGTGGGGGCAAGAAATCCTGTAAAACTTACACCCCTTGGAGGAAATCGCTGAAAATACAGGCCGGATTGACAGCGGAGCGGGCGCCCGATATTAAATGCAATCCCTTCTCGCATCCTCCCACACCTCGGCCTGGCATCATGCTGACCTCTCTCGCATTCCGATTGATGACCGCTCTGGTCGGGCTGGGCATCGCCTGTCCCGTTGTAGCCGGTGGAACCGAGGAGGAAGCTCTCTCCAGTTTTCGCATTATCGGTGCGGGACCCTCCAGTGCGGAGTCGATGGCGGATGTCCGTCGTGTCGAAGAATCCACCGATTCAAACGCGGTCTGGCTGGCAGGGATTATCCAGGATTCTCTCGTGGAGGAATCACGGGAAGAATTTCAGTCCAGCACCGAACCTGCGATTACCGCAACCGAGCCAATCCCCAGCAGCACCACGCTGAACTCGACCGCGCTGGCCGCTTACGAGGAAGATCGCCTCGGTTTCCAGGAAGCTCAAAACGCCATTGAAGATCATTTGCAGGCGGGACAGGGGCCTGCGACTCCCTCCCCGGATCCCTGTCTCCCCCTGGAAGAGTCCCCTGCCCCGTGGCTTGCCTTGAAATCGACGAGTCTGTCGGCCACCTGGCTGCCAGGCAGTGGCGACAACATCGGCATGAGCAATGTGAATCTGCGAGCCAAGATTACCAGTCCTCGTGTCCCGTTTCTGAGTATCTCGCCCAGTTATCAAATGACCTTCCTGAATGGGCCGGACAGCACCGACGTTCCTGGCACGCTCCACCAGGCATCTCTTGGTATCACGGGGATGCTGCCGTTGTCAAAACGATTGATCGCCCAGGCGAATGTATCCCCAGGCATTTCGAGCGACTTTCAGAATACCAGTTCCGAGTCGATCCGAACCTCCGGCATGGGGATGTTGATTTTCGCGCAGTCTTCCGAGCTTCAGTGGATGTTCGGCGTAGTCTATTTGAATCGAGACGATGTGCGATTACTTCCCGCGGTGGGATTGAACTGGTCGCCCGACGCACGAACCAAGCTGGAGTTGACCTTTCCCCGTCCGCGATTTTTGCGGCAAATCGCCGTTTCGGGTGAAACGGAGCGTTGGGGATACCTGGCCGCGGAATTTGGCGGAGGGACATGGGCCATTGAACGCACGGGAGGCGTGAACGATGTGGTCACGATCCGTGATTATCGTCTCCTGGTAGGCATGGAATATCGCCAACCGCTCGACCGTTCCTGGTTCTGGGAAACGGGGCTGGTGATCGGTCGCGAAGTAGACTATTCCTCCAATCTCGGCAGTTACTCCCAGGACCCGACGGTGTTCTTGCGGGGTGGCCTGACCTATTGAAACCCTGCTCCGCAGTCGCGGTGGTTCGGGAATGCACCGCAGGGAATGCAGAGTCGGTATTACTCGTACATGTTTAATTGCAAGGTGTTCTGCATCTCAATATCCCTTGCCGGGCGTATTGGATTCTACAAGACACTCCTCCGCGAAAAGCTGCGTTCTCCGCGGTGAGTTTATGTAAAATTGCAGGAAATGCCGAGACTTGTCCCAACTGCGGGGATTTCAAGAATCCGTCATCATCATACAACGCAGACGCCAGCGGTTCGATGTCCACTGGAGTGGATCAAGACAGGAAGCAGACGCTCCCAACATGGTCCGCATTCTCACGAGCGCGGCTAGTTGTGCTGGCAGCGAGAAACAGGCGGAAGGGCCTGTTACGTCTGGAACTCATCCAGGGGGATTCGGTCGACGCTTAGCCGCGCCTGTACATAAATTGCGACGACCGTGGTCCAGTACAAGGTCAATATGTACCCATGGATGACGCACATGCCCAACGTCCGCCACAGATTCTGAAAGCCGTTGGGACCGTCGGCGAAAGTGGCGTTCGCTCGCTGCGCAATTTCATTCGCGGGCAGATGCAGCAGACGCGATTGCAACAGATTAACGAAACTGAAAGTGCGTTCGGCGAGTTCGCTGATCAGCACCAGCACGGCCAGTCCCAGCATTAGGGTAAGACCGGCCGAAATGAGTATCGGAAGAATGCGTGACCGCAGGTAATCGAAGGAACGGCTCCAGGCGTCGAAACCATCGGAATTTTCCGTTGCCAGCGTGGCCACTAGCAACGGCCAGCCGACGACTAGCCCCACCGCAACGATCATCGCGAAAAACGTCAGCAATAACACCGGCCCATAACAAATACCTGCCAGCCAGGGCCCTCCAAGGGGAATTCTTTCCAGGAGAACCAGGCCACTGGCCAGGCCAGCCAGCAGGGCGATCGCCAACAGCGGAAATGCCAGTGCCAGCATCAGGGAGGGGAATTTTACGAGCGAGAAGCGCGCGGCCTGATCCACGGGAGGGCTGGTTCCCTGGGTCAACATACCCGCAGCGAGGCGGGAAATAAACAATCCCCCCAAGAGATGCACGAAAACAATCGCGGACAACTGGAACGGATACAGCGTGACACTTCGTCCCGAAGCTACCGAGAGGAACAAATACATCATGGTGTTGGGAGCCAAAACCGACAATCCGAAGTTTACGGGTAATTCGAGAACTCGTTCCAAGGTGGGCAGGCGATCTCGAATCGTCAATCCCAGCGTCAGTAGGTCGAACAGCATGAACACGTAAGAAGCCACGAACCCGGCCAGCAGTACGCGCGGGCTGCCAGCAACTCCGGGCACACGCAGCAGATGCAGCCAGGGCATGACCCGGCGCCAATACTGTCGTCCCGATTCGTGAAAGGCTTCCTGGGGATCGGTATGAGTTTCCATCGTTATCTTCCCGATGTTAATGAAAACAGCCAATTTAACGGATGCCTTGGCTCCCTTGAAAGCAAGTGGCGAGAAAATCCCTCTGCATCCTGGCCGGTGCGGTAGTCGATACGATCGAACGAGCCGCGTTCGAGACACCAAGAAGCACGCGGCAACGTCGGAGGGTGACAGACGGATTTCTGAATAACCCGCGGCTCGCCCGGCGTCTCGGATACTCCTCGCGAGAATCCAGCTTAATGGGGAACAGCGGACGTGGCCTGTATCGCTGAAGCGACAGGTTCCGGGATAAGCCGAGTCGTGGCGGGAACGGTTTCCGGCAAGGGCTGCACACGCTTGGCCAGTGAGCCGACAGCCACATACAGCAGCGGGATCCCGATGAGCGTGGTTAACGTGGCCGAGATCAATCCCCCAATCACCACGCGTGCCATCGGCGCCTGCAGTTCGCCTCCGTCACCCCAACCAAGAGCCACGGGGATCATGGCCAGAACGGTGGTGAGGGTGGTCATGACAATTGGTCGAAACCGCCGCACGCAGGCCTGCTCCACGAGACTCGAAACGGGAGCCTCGGGATGTTCCTCGCGGAGTTGCCGCACATAGTCGATGACTACGATGGCGTTGTTGACCACAATCCCGGCCAGGACAATGACACCAATAAAGGACTGGACATTCAACGTGGTATGGAACTGCGTCAGGACGAGAATCACGCCGATTCCGGCCAGGGGAACCGACGCCAGAATCAGGAGCGGATCGAGGAAGGACTCAAACTGGCTGGCCATGACCATGTACATCAGCAGCAAGGCCAGCAGGAATCCCTGCTGAAGGTCCACAAACCCCTTCTGCTGTTCTTCCCAATCTCCCCCGATGCCGAGGGAATATCCGTTGGGAAGATGGATTGTTCGCAACCGATCGGTAAGTTCCTGCACGGCACTGCCCAACTCGCGCTCCGATAAATCCGCGGTGATCACCATGGTGCGTTGTTGATCCATGCGTTGAATGGCGACCGGCGCCTGTCCACTTTCAAAGCGGAGCAGATTCTGCAAAGGGATTTGCTTGCCCAATGCCGTGGTGACTGTCACCTGTTCAATTTGCCGGGCGGTGCGGCGATCATCCTCGCGGAAACGTACCATGACGGGAATTTCATCGCCGTCTTCGCGGTAGATTGTGGCCTGCGTGCCCCGCAGGGTGGTTTCCAGAACTTGCGACACATCTTCCACGCTGACATCCAGTTGACTGGCCTTGGTGCGATCAATAAACGTCCCGAGTTCGGGACGGGCATCGCTTTGGGCCAGTTCCACATTCACGAAGCCCGGTGTCTCCTTCATGGTGTTCATGGCCGAGTTGGCCAGATGCTGCATGACGGCCAGATCGTGTCCGCGGACATACACGGAAAGCTTGCCGTCTCCCATGCGACTGATGGCGCGCGCCAGCAGTTGTTCCTGGGAAACACGCACGGAAAGTCGGCATCCCGGAATGCCGGTCAGTACGTGTTCGAGTCTTTTCCGGACATCCTCGGACGAGGCCTCGCGCTGGTTCCGGGGGGACAAGACAATTCGGTAATAGATGCGATTCCAGCGGTCTGGATCTTCCTTGGATCCACCGATGAAACCGGCCACGTTCAAGCGTTCGGGAGTATGCTTCAGAATTCTCTGTTCTGCCTCCAGGGCTTGAGCATGGAGCCGTTCCAGAGTAATGCCGGGCGGCATCTGCATGGTGACGGTGACTACCCCTTCGTCGGTTTCCGGTAGAAATTCCGATTTAACGAGCGGGAACAGTCCCAGCGAACTCGCCAGAGCGATGCAGAGAATCCCCCCCACCAGGAACCCCCTGCGAAGCGTGAACGCGAGCAGGCCATGATAGCCGCGTTCGCAAAGGGCGATGCAGGCCCGATTCCAGGCATGCAAGGGGGCGAATATGCGGGAGACTAGTCCTGGCGGGCCCGCGGCCGACGGATCGTGCGGTGGTTCGAAGCGCGGCAGCCAGTATGCTGCCATCACCGGGGTAATCGTCAGGCTGACCATCAGGGAACAGCAGAGTGAAAAGGAAACCACCCATGCGAGTTGATGCAGCAGCACTCCGGTGATTCCCTGCACGAAAATCAAGGGAAGAAACACAATCAGCGTGGTCAAGGTGCTGGCGGTAATGGCCCCCGCAACTTCACGCGTGCCGACGATGGCCGCCGTTTTTGCTTCGTAGCCCTGCTCCCGATAACGAAATATGCTTTCGAGGACAACAATCGAGTTGTCGACCAGCAATCCAATACCCAGAGCCAGCCCGCCGAAGGAGACAATATTCAGCGTGAAACCCTGGAAGTAGATCAGCGTGAAGGTAGCCACAACCGACAAGGGCATGGCGACGCCGATGATCAGGGTGCTCCGGAGATTTTGCAGAAAGACGATCAACACCAGCGTTGCCAGCAGCATACCCAGCGAGCCGCCCACCTGTATGTTGCGAATGGCTTCGCGAATGAAGTCGGAACGATCCTGCCGCACGAGTAGCTCGGCATCGCGCAGTTCGGCGTTCAACAGGGCGACGGCACGATGGACGTTGTCGCTGACGGCAACCGTGTTTGCTCCCGACTGCTTAAAGACATACACCATCAACGAGGGTTGACCATTGACCCGTGTCATTTCCGTGCGGTCTTGAAAGCCATCGACCAGGGTGGCCACATCCGCGACGCGGACGACCGCACCGGCACGATTGAGGATGACGGTCTGGCGGATTTCGTCCAACTCGCGGAATTCTCCCCGGTTGCGCACGAGGATGCGCGTGTCCCCCCGTTCAAAATCGCCCGAGGGCTGGGTGACATTGCTTTTGCGGAGGGCCTGCAGCACATCGTTCACGCCGACACCGCGGGATTCCATGCGGCCACGATCCAACTGTACTTGTATTTCCCGGGTCTCCGCGCCACGCAGGCTGACCCGGGCCACGCCATCCACCTGTTCCAGCCGAGGCAAAATGACTCGATCCGCCAGAATGGTCAGTTCGGCGGCCGAGAGTTCGCTGTGCAGCCCCATCAGCAGAATGGGCGTATCGGCGATATCGAACTTGCGCACATAGGGGGGATCGATGTCATCAGGAAGCACGCGGCGGATGCGGTCGAGTTGTTGCCGAATATCGCTCAGGGCGAGATCCAGATTCGTTCCCCAGGCAAACCGGACACGAACGGCACTGCTCCCTTCCATGGATTCACTGAAGATGCGATCGACCCCCGGAATACTGGAGACGGCCTGCTCGATCGGTCGGGTTATCAGGGTCTCGACTTCTTCGGGGCCGGCTCCCTGGTACACCGTGACAATGCTGAGTGTGGGAAAACTCATGTCCGGCATCAGATCGACCGCCAGCCGGGAAAGGGCAATTCCCCCGAGCAGCAGGATCATGCCGGCAAGCATCAGCGTGGTCACCGGGCGCTGGACGGCAAGCCCAGTCAGTCCGGAATTCTGTTTGTCGAGTGCTTCTGGAGTCATGCCCTTGGAAATCCAGTCTGGCGGAAAGACGGCTCGGCTGGCACGGGAATTAATCAGCCTTGCGGGCGAACTCTTCGGCTAACTGGCCCAGCAGTTCCCGATCTGGCAGACTGCCGTCGATGACCAGGAAGCGGTAGCGGAGTGTCAAGGATTCCCCTTCGGGAATTTCCGTGACGAAAAACGCGCCGAAACGGCCGTAATCACGATAGGCGGAATACAAGGTCCCCGCGGGATTTCGGGGATGATTGACATGCACGATGCTGTGGGGCTGGCCTTTCAGGAAAAACGTTTCTCCCACCCAGGCCGGATCTTGATCCTTGCGGGGATCCATCCCTTCCCGGGGAAACAGATACTGGGTCCGCTTGCGATCGACTTCATCGGCAGGCCGAAATTGTACTCCCGCATGTTCGGGATCCCCATTCAGCCGCACGGTTCCTCCAGTGGGAGTTAACGTGGATGCGAAATCGATCACGAGCCGGACGGGGCCGGTTCCCGGCAGAAAGGTCATGGTCCGTTTTTCCCGGATTAGCGTCTCGCCGTTATCCTCGGGCCCTTTATTCCAGTGAGTAAGCGACGTGAATTGAGCCCGACCTGGTCCGGCCTGCAGGTTTTCGAATTGTTTGTGAACGATATCCCCCTGCTTCATGTGCCAGCGGTCGTAGGATTTGCCATCCTGTTCGACCTTGTTCCAACCGATGAAAATCCCCCGATGATGCGTGAATTGCCCCCCTGCCCCCTTGGTGATGGGCATTTCCCCCGCGGCATCCATCACATGCAGGTAGGGTTTGTAGGTTTCGTGCAGAGACTCGGGCGTCGAGGGATCGTACGCATACTGGTAGCGGGCCACAATTTTATCACCCGCCAGCACGTCGAGATATTGGCCGGGCACATCCCGGAGTTGAAAGGAGATCTGTTCGGCGCGAACGCTGGTCAGCGTGGGCAATGCCATCGCGGAAAGAACCAGCAGCAGAGCGAGGGGGCGTAGCGTCACGGCGGGAGACTTTGGGAGGATGGTTCCAGTCATGGGGGGCTTTCCATGGAGGTTTGTTTGGGGCCTGCGGGAGGGGGGAGAGGCGGTGGCGGGGTTACTTCGCCCAACTGACGGCCACTTCCTGCCCGTCTTCGACCATGCTGCTTCCCAGTCGCACGACGGGGGTGTTTTCGGTGATGCCGGCCAGAATTTCGACAATGTCGGTAAGCATGATGCCTGTTTGCACGGATTGCGCCTTGACGGTGCCATGCTCCTGATCGAACACGTACACCAGGCTTTGCCCATCCCGATCGACCAGGCTGGCGGTAGGCACGGTGATTGCCTGGCGGGGATTCGAGCAGACAATGGTGGCCCGGGCATGCATGCCGGGTTTCAGCAGATAGTCTGCGTTCGGAACTTCGATTTCGACAATCGCGGTCCGCGTGCCGGGGTCGAGCACGGGGGATTTGCGCTGGACCGTGCCGATGAAAGATTGGCCCGGCAGCGCGTCGACCTGCAACGTGGCCTTCTGCCCCACGGTGACAAGACGATAATCCATCTCCGAGACATGCACCGTGACACGGACGGACTCGATATTCACCAGCGTGATCAAGGGGAGGTCCACGCGGGCCAAATCCCCAGGCTCGGCGAGGCGTTCTGCGACAATACCGGACATGGGGGCACGCATCTCCAATTCCTCCAGTTCCAGCTTGCGACTTTGCCAGGCTGAACGCGCGGAGTCCACCTGAGCCTCGGCCAGGGCCACTTCCGCCTTGGCAATATCGAGCTGGGTGGTCAATTGGAGTCGTTGTTGTTCGGTGTAGACGTTTGAGTTGATGAATTTATCCATGCGTGCCCATTCTTCCTGGGCCAGGTCGCGGGCATGTTGCTTGGCCTGCAATTGAGCCTCCGCCACTTTGAGGGCGGAAGAGGCTTGCTGGACCAGTTCCAGGTCCCGCGAGGGATCCAGTTGAATCAGGATTTGATCGCGCAGAACTTCTTCGCCCAGGTTGTAGGGCATCTCCTGGATGTAACCGTCCACACGGGAACGGACCTGCACAGTCGCGAGGGCTTGCACGCTGCCGACATATTGAATCTGGTCTTCCAATTGCGTTCGCGTAGTCCGGACGACTTCCACGGTCAGTTGGGCACGCTGGGGAGTGGGTGTGGGGAGAGCGGAGATTTCCATGCTGCGCTGATACACGTACCAGCCAGCTCCGAGGCTGCCCGCGCAAACCATCAGCACCTTAAATGAGTACCACAACATTTTCATAACGAGTGTTCCCCGAGTTCGATCAGGCAGGAGTGCCAGGCTGGCACTGTCATCATGGGAGGGATCAGGGCACAATCCATTCACGGGAAGTTCCCTGCGGGAAACTCCCCAAGGGGTAGGATCTTTTACTTAATGTAATCCGACGGGAACGGAATGATCAATGCTTTTGCATTTGTTTTTCCCGATTCAGGCAATTCGGGGCCGATGATGCCGACGAAACATGGGCAGGAAAAAATCCCGAAGTACCAGAAATGCGTGCATCCGTACGGGGCATGCGCCCGCACAAAGGTTGTGATATGATTGAATTACGGGTGAATATTCAGCACTGAGTGCCGTGGCTTAAATACTGGGTGGAGACCATATTCATGGTAAGCCCAGCGTATCTACGATAAATTCACGGACGTACGGATTTCCCTTTTCGCAAGCCCAGGGCCGTGTGGACCGCCGCTGCATTGTGTATCGACCGAGCGGGAAGTTAGCATACAGGCAACGATGGATCGGTATATTCCCGCAGCATGGATGGAAAACAGGGATTGAGGGAGTGAGTCCGATTTGACAGGTGGTGTCTTCCGTGCGGATTGGTGCCCAGGAGGAGTGCCCCGTTATTCGAATGCGTTTCCTCGCAGCGGAAAAACGTGCTGCATCCTGTCATACTCCACACTCCAGAGGCAAGTAACGAGGCACGATGGACAGCGGCCCAGCGGGAAGCAATTTTCCTGGCGGCCGCGTCAAACGTGCACCGGTCCATTTTTTAGATCTGATTTCCGCGGACATTCAACAAGGAGTCTCTCATGGATTTACCGAGCACACTGGCAGGTTCGCTGTTGGAAAACTTTTTCCCGGCCGGTTGGGATTTGGCGAAGATCGATAGTTGCGTGGGGGACGATCCGTCGAGTCTGGCCCGCCGCCGAGAGTGGTGGCACCCGGAATTCCAACCTGTCACGTGTCAGTCCGTAGGAGATTTCGACACCTACATGGGGCACGAAATTGCCATGACCATCAAGCGGGGCAAGGATGCTGGCAAAAAACTGATTTTCATTCTGCCGGTGGGACCGATGGGCATGTATCGCTGGGCAGTGTACTTCTTGAAGGAATGGAATGTCGATTGCCAGCACGTATACGGCTTTAACATGGACGAATGGAGCGACGCCGAGGGGAACACGCTTCCCGCCACGAATCCGGGCGCTTTTCAATACGCGATGGAGCAGGCATTTTATGGTCCCCTGGGCAAACTGACCGTACCGGAATCGCAACGTCACTTCGCGCTGAAGGACGTGCTCCCCACCTACGGGGATAAAATCGGCGGACTGCGCGCGAAAGGGGCGGAACTGGTGGTGGTCTTTGGCATCGGGCGGGTTTGTCACATTGCCTTCTGGGAGCCTCAATTCGCGGGAGAATATGCCAGCGAAGCGGAATGGCTGGCCCAGACGCATCGCATCGCCGCCAAGTTGCATCCCCTGACCATCGAGCAGAATGCGATTACCAGCTTCAAGAGCCGAACCACGCTGGTTCCCGCGCGGGCCAACACGATTGGGCCCGCCCTGTTCGCCAATGCCGACCAGATCATTGGAGGAGCAGACGGGATCTTTAGTCGTGGCATGCAATGGCAGGGACTGAGCATGTGGATGTCGCTGCAGCACGAACCGACCCCCTGGATCCCCTCGACCTACATGACGAAGCAAAAAGGTCGCTTGTTCTACCTGGAAGAACTGGCCGGTCCGCTTGTGGCGGAATGCAATTGAGCTTCGTAATGGACTTCAATGGAACCTGCCCGGCCCCTCTGCCAATTCGACGGAGGGGACGGGCAAGCCAACGAAAGCATGGCCAGCGATGGCAGCCTGTGATGAAGGGTATCGCTGCGAAATCTGCGGCGAACCAGTGACAAATCTCCTCGAGAGTTCCCTTTACGTGCGTTATGTTCTGGGGGAAGTCCCCTTGCACGCATTGTTCAGCGCGCCCGAACGGCATTTACGCTGCGACCTGGAACTGGCACGGTACATCGTGCACGAAAAATTCACGCCCCCCGCGCAGGTCGGTCCGTTGTCCAATTCACCGCTGCCCCCCGAGGAACAGCGTCAGCGCGAGCAACGCGTGACCGCGGCCTGGGTACGCTTGCGCGAAGTGGTGCACGCGCGAATTCCGCTTACCGAATACCCGCTTGCCAGCGAACAAAAACCCTGAGGCAATCGTTGTCCCTCGAACCGCACAGAGCCATACACGCCGTGACGCTGTGGTCGGAATCCGGGCTCGTTTCCCGTCAGCCTGCCCGTTTCAGGAAAGCGGGCGTCTGGAGGGTGGCTACCTGGGTCGATTCCCTTTCCAACCAGGGGATCAGGCGGTCGAGTTGCATTTTTCGCGAGCCTTTCAGCAGCAGGGCGGCACCTGGCGTCAGCCACAGACCAAGAATGTGCTGCAGTTGTTCGAGGTCCTGAAAGACGGCAATGCGGGAGGCACTCATCCCCCCCTGTAAGGCTCCCGAAGCGTAATCGTGAGCGGCCTGGCCCAAGGTCACCAGGTAATCCACGCCTGCCCGGGAGATGTCGCGACCGATTCGCCGATGATGATAGGCCGTCTGATCCCCCAGGCAAAGCATATCCCCGAGCACGGCAATCCGTGGCCCGGGAACAGGCAAGCCTGTCAGCATCCGCAGTCCGGCCTGCACTGCAACGGGGCTGGCATTGTAAGTATCGTCAACAACGGTCCAGTGGCCTATGCGAAGAACCCGGCCGCGACCGGGCAAAGGCCGAAATTTCTGGAATCCCGCCTGGACTTCCGTGGGCGTCATACCGAACTCGCGGGCTATTGCCAGGCAGATCAGCGCGGAGGAGAGAAAGTGTCTTCCGGGAACATTCAAGGCATAGTGCTGGCGATCGACAATGAATCGCAAGATCCCTTCGCTCTGGCTGACCCCATGGGCCTGAATATCACAGTCATTTCCCAGTCCCGTTTTCAGCAGACGGCAGGAGACGGCACGGCGCACCGCGGGCTGGGAGGCGAATTCCTCGGGGATTACGGCAAACCCCGTGGCGGGCAAGGCGGCGAATAACTCCGCCTTGGTGTTTGCGATTTGGTCGAGCGTGCCAAAACCATCCAGGTGCGCCGGCGCGATATGCGTGATCACGCCTACTTCGGGGGCCACCAGTTGCGACAGCGCGGCAATTTCACCCGTGGCGGAGGCCGCCAGTTCCAGCACGCCGTATTCGTGTTCTGATTCCAGGCGCAACAAGCTCAAGGGTACGCCCAGACGATTGTTGTAGTTGGCAGGGCTTTGCATGCCCGAAAATCGCTGGGCCAGTACCTGATGCAACATTTCCCGGGTGGTGGTTTTGCCCACGCTGCCGGTCACCCCAATCAGCAAGGCGTCCTGATATTTTCGATGCCAGGAAGCCAGTCGGGTCAAGGCGGCTGCCACATCGGGAACCAGAACCACCGGCCCTCCGGGGGAGGAGGGTTCCAGGCGGGAAACAACGGCTGAAGAGGCACCGCTCAGGAAGGCCTGCGGGACGAAGTCGTGCCCGTCGGCCTTGGTACCCGGCAAGGCCCAGAACAGATCGCCCCGTTGCAGGGTGCGCGTGTCAATACTGTTGTCGCTGTAAGTGGTAGCCCATGCGGGCTCGGCGGAGGAGCAAACGAGTTTGCCTTCCAGAATATCCGCCAGTTGCTGCAGCGTCATGAAGTTCATCAGCGGGCCGTGGTGGGTCGGGAATCGTTTCAATCAGGATTCAGGCACTGATTCGCTTGGGCAAGCAGGAATGAAGCGAATTATGTCTGTCTATCGACGCTTGTGTCTGCTGGACATCATTGAATTCAATGGTTTCCAGGCCAATTTGTTGCCCTGTCTCGTGCCCCTTGCCCAGTATCAACACACAATCGCCAGGCTGGGCCTGCTGAATGGCCCAATCAATGGCCTCCGCCCGGTCCTGAGCAATCCGGTCGGGTGTTCGCGAGGCTGGAAATCCCGCAGTGATATCTCGCAGTATCTGCTCAGTCGGTTCGTTTCGGGAATTGTCCGACGTCAGCACAATCAGATCGGCAAGCAGTGCCGCCCGTGCCATTTCCGGACGTTTTTCCCGATCGCGGCCCCCCCCGGCTCCGAACACGCAAATCAAGCGGCCCGTGACCAGCGGTCTTAGGGAGGAGAGCACCTGCCGAATGGCATCGGGAGTGTGGGCATAATCGACGAAGCAATCGAATGGGCATTCCTCCCTCGAAACACGTTGCATGCGTCCGGGAGGAGGAGCCAGCCAACGGAGGCCTTGTTGAATGGCCGCCGAAGAGAGCCCGAGTTCGCAGGCAAGCGTCGCTGCCAGAGCCGCATTCATCAGGTTGTGAGCCCCGGGAACGGGAATTTCGAGTAGCAGACTAAAGTCCGCTGCGTGAATTTCAAAGGTGCTCCCATTCAAACGGAGTTCCTTGACGTGGATTCGGACGTCGTTTTCGGGAGTAAATCCGACTGTCCTGCACGGATAATTTTCCTGGATATCCGTCAGTATCCCACGAAGGGTGGGATCGTCCCCGTTCAGGACCACGGGGGCGCCGGGTTTGAGATAATCAAGCAGGCGTAACTTGGCTGCCAGATAGGCCTCGAAGGTGCCGTGATAATCGAGATGGTCCTGGGTTACGTTCGTAAATACCGCTGCCGCCAGGGCAACCCCCGCCAGTCGCTGTTGCTGCAGGGCATGACTAGAGACTTCCATTGCCAGTCGGGATGTTCCCTGGCGTACCATGCGCTGCATCCATTCGGCCAAGGTGGCGGCGGCGGGGGTCGTCAGTGTGGCCGATGAGGGGGGCAGGACGCCGTCGTCGTACTCGATAGTCCCCAGCAAACCGGCCTGGATGCCCGCTGCTTTCCAGATGGAGCGCAGCATCCAGGTGATGGTCGTCTTGCCATTTGTCCCGGTGACCCCCACGGTCTCCAGTTGTTTCGAGGGATACTGGGCCATGCCATGAACAAGCCAGCCATGAGCATGTCGAACATCGCGGACAATACCTTGGGGCACCGGCAGGTCTGGCAGGGGAAAATCGGTCAATATGCCGCTAACACCCCGCTGTGCGGCAGACTTTAGAAACTCGGCCTGCAGGTGCAGGCTGCCTGCAAGTGGGACAAACAGCACACCGGGGCCGCAGTGTTCCGCATGTGTGGCGACTTCTCGAAAGGAGATGTTGCCGCAATTCACATAACTTGCAGAGGGAATCAGTTGCCGGAGCGAATGCCAGCTCGAAGCTGGCCCAAAACGGAATGCAGACATGTATCCCTTGTCATCCCTGACGTTGTGACCGAAGGCAGCCCTGGGGGGGGAACAAATTCTTCCGCCGGGTGGAGACGATTGTTCGGTAAAGTCTCGCTCGCCTGTCGCTGAACTCAGACGCGAATTGTCTCAATTCCGCGAGTTTGGTCAAGGGGGAATGCCTGGAGAGACCGCTTGGTCGCCGTAAATTCTTGTGCGGTAAATTGATGCGTTGCTCGGGAATCGAGGCGGTCAAGGCTCCTGGGGCGAGGCAGATGCCAGAAAAGAATGCTCTTGCGTGGTGAAATCCTCGAACTCCCGCCGTTGTTGCTCCAGGACTTCGTCAGTCGCGTCGGAGACATTATCCGCGGCGGCGGTGCGCGCGGCGATTCTGTCTCTCAGCAAGGACTCCTGGGAATCCAGGTAATAAATGCGAAAGGGGCACTGCCGATTTTGTGCTAATTTCTGAAAGCGATGTCGTTGATCTCGTTTGAGGAACGTGGCATCCACGATGACCGCATGCCCTGTTTTCAAAATGAGTTCCGCCAGCAGGAGGAGGCGTGCGTACACCGTTTCAATCCCCTCGGTGCTGTAGGGTTCGGTTGGCAGCGGCGCGACGGGCGGGGAAGGCGGCGCCAACGCAGGCCAGTTTTCGTAAATCCGTTTCCGTTCCACATCCGAACGGAGCCAGAGCACGCCGGTCTGTTCGACCAGCGCGGCAGCGAGTGTTGATTTGCCGCTGCCCGAAAACCCGCAGGTAATCGCCAGAAAGGGAGCGGGGGGAGCCGTGATCCGGGTGGCCAGATCGAGATACCGGTACAATTCCGTTTCAATCTCTTGCCGTTCCCGGGGATCGGTGGTTTGCAGAAAACGGATGGCATTCACCTTCGCGCGGACCAGCGCGCGATAGACCTGGTAATAGTTGAACAGGGCCAAGCCCGCGAAATCACCGGTTTGTTGCAGGTATTCGGCCAGAAAGACATGCGCCCAGCCTGACAGCCCTCGATCCTGCAGATCCATCGTGATAAAAGCAATTTCGTTGATGGGATCGATCCAGCGGAAGGCGTTGTTGAATTCGATGCAGTCGAACACGCGAATACGATCGTCGCGCAGAATCATGTTCTGGAGATGCATGTCGCCGTGCCCCTCGCGAATGACCCCGGCCGCCGCGCGGGCACGTTGCAGTTCCCGCGCTTCTCTCGCCTTCTGATTCAGCCACGCCTCAAGATGATCGAGTTGCTGCTTGTGGAGGGATGTCAGGGGATAGCGTTCGATTTCCGGGAAGTTATCCAGAACCACCTTGTGAATTTTCGCGGGATCTCCCCAGGAGGCCGAGGCATCCGCGGGTGTGGCTTCGAGGTGGAAGCGGGCCACGTCGCGGGCCAGTTGTCGAAAATGTGCTGCCTTCAAACGAGAGCGCGTGTCGGGATTGCTTAACAGGGAATCCTCGGGGAATCGCTGCATTTTCACGGCGAATTCGAGGGGCATAGCGCCAGGATCGAGGCTACCGGAAATCCGCCATTCCGTGTCTGTTCCGGTGATGGGGACCACATCCAGGTACAGTTCCGGGGCGAGCCTTGTGTTCAGCCGCAGTTCCTCCCGGCAGAAATGCTCGCGGCGTTGCAGCGTGGTGAAATCCACAAAACCCAGGTTCACGGGCTTTTTGATTTTGTAGGCAAATTCCCCGGCCAGAAAAACCCAGGAAATGTGGGTTTCGTGCCAGTGTATATTCGTGGCGGAATGGGGATAAGCCTCGGGACGTGTCAGCGATCGAATGCCGGGGGGCAGAGATTCCGGTTGCATGCAAAACTCCAGACGAGGCTAACCCAAGACAAATTCTTGCGTGCTACGAACGAATCGCTCGGATTGTTCGAAGGGGAGCATATGTCCTGTTTCCTCGAAAATTTCGAGAGTGGCGTGTGGGATTCGGCTCGCCAGGAACTCCCCCACGGCCAAGGGGATGAGACGATCGTGCCTCCCCCAGAGAATCCGCGTGGGGCAGGGAATCCGTTTAAGATGCATAGGCAGCTTCGGATTATGCAGGTAGGGATGCCACGCCACGCGGGCGGTTGCGGCACTGGCCTGCATCCATTGCAGAATGCGGGGATCGTTGAGCGATTGCGGCATCGATTCCGCCACGGCAGGCCCCAGGGGGTCGAAATAGAGCCGCTGTCGCAGGGTATCGAGATCGTCGATAAAAAGTTCCGCGATGGGAGCAGCCTCGAGATAGATTCCCGCGGAATTGACCAGTACCAGTTTCGAGACCTTTTCGGGCCGTCGAATCGCCAGTTCCATGCCTGTCCAGCCCCCCAGGGAAAACCCCACGACCGGGACCTGTTCGAGTTGCAGTTCCTCGAGCAAATCGACGTAATGCCAGGCGAAGTCGTCGATGCTGGCGCCAGCTCCGAGTCCCTCGGAGCCATCGAATCCGGGATGCGCGGGAAGAATCAGCGTGAAATGCTCGGCGAGTTTCGCGTGGAAGCGCGTCCATTCCGTTTCGCCCCCGGCACTGTGCAGATAGAGCAGCGGGGGGCCCTGCCCTCCCCGTGTCACCTGGGTTTTACGACCGGAAATTTGCAGGTAATGTGTTTCGGGTTCACATGACATGAATGTCTCGATGGTGTGGCTTATCTGGCGTTAAGAGGCTTGCTGACGTTTTCGGGGCTGTTAGTGGGTTAAACGAAACGGCACTGGTTCACGTTGTTTGCTGGCCCGAGGGGCTGGTCGTATCCGGGGAGCCGAAATGTGCCCGTAATTCGGGGAGAACGTCTTGGGCAAACCGTTGCAGGTTGCGTTGGCACTGCTCGGGTGGCATTTCCGGCAAGTGAAACATTCCCAGCAGGATATCGATCTGGAGTTTTTCAAGTAGCCTCTGTAACTGAGAGCGGACAGATTCCGGGCTGCCGACGATCGCGTAACCTCCCTCCGAGAGGGCTTCTCGCCCCAAGACGTGCGTCAGAAACTTAGGCTTCATTTTCACCAGCCGGGCCTTGTCCGTGATGGACATATATCCCGGTGGAACGTCGAGTGCCGGCTGCAAGTGGGAGTGAGCAAAGCGGGACAGTACGGGCTCGAATTCGGCCCAGGCCCGGTCGTCGTCCTCCGCAACATAAACGGGAACCTGCCAGGCGATGTGCCCTGGTGCCGAGGTGGGGCCTTGCTTTTTGCAGGCCGTACGAAACCATTTGAACTGATTGTGGCAGAGGTCCTGGTGGACATGTGGGAATCCGGCGTAGGAGAGTCCGCGTGCAGCGGCCAGTTCGATCAGTTCGCGGCTGCCATTCCCTGAAATCCAGCATTCCAGCGGCAAGGCAGGTTCCGCGGCTGATGCCGGTGGCAGATTCCTCGCGTTTTCAGAGGTTCCCCGATACGATTGCAGGGTGTGACCCTGATTGATCCGTTCCAGCTCTTCCAGTCCCTCGGCGAGCATAGCCAGCGCGTCGTTGGGATTGACTCCCCGCGTGGCATAGTCGGTCCCTCTGCCCAGCCCGAAGCCGACGATCAGGCGTCCCTCGGCGAGTAGGTTCAAGGTCATCAGATCCCGTGCCATGTCATGGGGAGAGCCAAGCAGTGGCAGCGGAGTACCCTGCAGCATCAGCTTGACCTGTTTCGTCCGCCGGGCAAGAATGGCAGCCAATATGGCGGGACTCATCCGACTCGGGGTGGCCGACAGGGGACTATCGGTAAGTGCGATGCCGTCGAAACCGAGTGGCTCCACTAATTCCAACAGGTTGAGCCAGGTTTCACGATCGGGAGGACGCCCGATCGCGGCAAGGGTCGGACAGGGATGTACAGAGTAAAACTTCATGGAATTCACGATGTGGCAGGCTCGGAAGGAATGAAACAGCGTGCAGCCAGATACGTTCTCGAGTCCGGCTCGCCCCCCGCAAGGAAATTTCGGACTCCGGAACAGACAAGCAGACACTACGATCAACGGAAGGAGAGTTATGGCGGAACAGGAATATTCTCGGTATCAAAAAAATATCATCAAGCGATATTATGAAAATCGTGATCAAATCGATGAACAGCGACTGAGCGAACTGGTGACCAGTCTGTATTTGGCGTCTCCCCGGCAGGCCGCAAAAAAATGGGAAGGTATCCCAGATTTGCTAAGACGACTTTCGGTACCAGAGTCGCGTATAGAGCATATCATGAACAAGCAGGATATCACACTGCTGGCGGGCGTTGTCGAAGATCTGCAGAAAGGTCTGATACCCCGCAAGAAAACGTGAAACGCAACAGGGGTGGCGGGGGTAGTAGACCGAGGGTGGTTCGGGGTGCGCCAACCGAGTATGCTGAGTGTCGTTGCCGCGACCGAACCGGGCAGCCGTGTTGGTCGCGGGGTATGCCCCTTTTCAAGCTAGCGTTCAAGGGACCGAGGGATGATCTCCATTGCAAGATACGGCTTATGTCTGTTGAGTCTGCTGCTTTTCGGCGCAGCCCGTTTGGCAGCCGACGAACAGTGGGTGGTTTATGAAGGAACGCAAGGCCCGGGGGTGGGGAAGCATATCGTCTTCATCAGCGGGGACGAGGAATATCGGTCCGAGGAGGCCTGTCCGATGCTGGCCCAGATTCTGGCCCGGCATCACGGGTTTAAGTGTACCGTGCTGTTTTCGATCGATCCAGAAACAGGAGAAATCGACCCGAAGAACCAGACGAACATCCCTGGAATGCATCTGCTCCCCAGCGCCGATCTGGTGGTGTTATTCACCCGCTTTCGCGAACTTCCCGACGAACAGATGAAGTATTTCGATGATTACTTCCGTGCTGGCAAACCGATCGTAGGGCTGCGGACCGCCACGCATGGGTTTAATTACAGCCGGAACAAGAACAGTCCGTACTTCAAGTACACGTGGACACACGGCGGCCCGGAATGGCGGGGCGGCTTCGGCATGGAAGTGTTCGGAGAGACGTGGTTTTCGCATCATGGGAAACACAAGGCCGAAAGTACCCGGGGTGTGCTGAATCCCGAACAGCAACAGCACCCGATTCTCAAGGGGGTGGTCGATTTGTGGGGCCCGACCGATGTGTACGGGGTTCGGCAACTTCCCGCCGATGCCACCGTGCTGGTGCATGGTCAGGTGCTGACAGGGATGCATCCCGAGGATCCGCCGGTTAAGGGCGACAAGAACGAGCCGATGATGCCTTTGGCGTGGATACGAGACTACACGCATCCCGATGGGGTGAAAAACCGGATTTTCTGCACGACGTTCAGTTCCTCCATCGATCTGAAATGCGAGGATCTGCGGCGGTTGCATGTCAATGCGGCTTACTGGGCCATAGGACTGGAGGATCGGATCCCCGAGCGGGCGAACGTCGAGTTCGTCGCTCCCTTCGAACCTTTGTTTTATGGGTTTGATGGCTTCAAGAAGGGGGTAAAGCCGAGCGACTGGGCCTGGAGCGATCGGAAGCCGTAAAGCCGGGGGCGTTCGAGAAACACGGGGCGAATGTCTGAGACGGCGCGGATACGCACGGCTTGGCGAAATCCGATTTTCCGTGCCGTTGAATGGAACTTTCCACTACTTGATTAGAGAATCGATGACAGAGTCTGTTTACGATTATGACGTGCTGGTGATTGGGGCCGGCCATGCGGGAACCGAGGCGGCGCTGGCCGCCGCGCGGCTGGGAGCCAGAACGGCATTGTTGACGATGAACTGCGACACGGTCGGGCAGATGAGTTGCAATCCCGCGATCGGAGGCGTGGCGAAGGGGCAGATCGTCCGCGAAATCGATGCGTTGGGGGGGGAAATGGGCCGGGTAATCGATGAAACCGGCATCCAGTTTCGCATGCTCAATCGCAGCAAGGGCCCGGCAATGCATTCGCCGCGCGCCCAGGCGGACAAAAAGGCCTATCAATTTCTGATGAAGCTGCGGGTCGAGGAACAGGAAAATCTGTCGTTGCGGCAGGAGCAGGTGGAAGAGCTGGTGGTGGAGCAGGACCGCATATCCGGTGTGCGCGTGCGGGGATCGGCGTATTACCGGGCGCGGGCGGTGATTCTGACCACGGGGACGTTTCTACAGGCCGTGATGCATACGGGCGAAGCCAGGACCGCCGGAGGTCGCGCGGGCGAAGGGACGACGGGAACGCTGTCCGATTCGTTGCGTCGCCTGGGTTTTGAACTGGCCCGTTTCAAAACGGGAACCCCTGCCCGGCTGAATGGCCGCACGATCGATTTTAGCCAGTTGAGTCCTCAGCCGGGCGACGACGATCCGCAACCCTTTTCCTTTTTAACGGAACGCATTTCGCAGTCGCAACTGGATTGTTACCTGACCGACACGAATGCCATCGTGCACGAGGCGATCCGCGAGAACCTGCATCGGGCACCGATGTATTCGGGGCAGATCAACTCGCGTGGACCTCGTTACTGCCCGTCGATCGAAGACAAGGTGGTGCGTTTCGCGGAGAAGGAATCGCATCAGATTTTTCTGGAACCCGAGGGGCGACACACCCAGGAGTATTACTGCAATGGGATTTCCACCTCGTTGCCCCGCGACGTGCAGGATCGGATGATTCATGCCATCAAGGGACTGGAACGCGCGGAAATCATGCGGTATGGATACGCGGTGGAATACGACTACGCCCCGCCAACGCAATTGACGCCGACGCTGGAAACGAAACGGATTTCCGGTTTGTACTTCGCGGGCCAGATCAATGGCACCACGGGTTATGAGGAGGCAGCCGGCCAGGGATTGATCGCGGGCATCAATGCGGCACGCAAGGCGGGGGGCCAGGGCGAATTCGTGCTGGATCGTCGTGAGGCCTATCTGGGAGTGCTGATCGACGACCTGGTGACCAAGGGAGTTGACGAGCCCTATCGGATGTTTACCTCGCGGGCCGAGTATCGGCTGTTGCTGAGGCAGGACAATGCCGATCGCCGTTTGACGCCCCTGGCACGCGAAATCGGCTTGGCCGGAGGGGATCGCCTGGCGCGGTACGATCGGCACGTGGAACAGATTCAGCGGGCGGAACAGTTCATCAGGACCAGGCGATTCCAGCAGAACACCCTGGAAGAATGGTTGCGCCGGCCCGAGATGACCTGGGAAAAACTGCTGGACATGGTGCCGGAGTTGGGGCAACTGGAGTTGACCGCCGCGGCCGCGCGACAAGTGGAGATCGACGGGCAGTATTCGGGTTACTTGAAGCGTCAGGAAAAGGAAATTGCCCGACAGTCAAAAATTCACGCGGTCCGCATACCCGCGAGTTTCGATTATCAGTCGCTGAAGCAGTTGCGGCATGAAGCGCGAGACAAGCTGAGCCAGATACGTCCCGTTACGCTAGGACAAGCGGAGCGAATTAGTGGGATTACGCCCGCCGATCTGACCGTGCTGCTGATGTACCTGGAGCGTCCCCGCGCGATCGATACGGGGGAAGCGTTGTGAGCATGCCTCTTCGGGGTGCTGCCTTTGGAATCTCCTCAAAGCCAAGGAAGAATTAATGAGCCCTGCCCCGCGTGGTCTATGCTGGATCGCAATGCTGTTCCTGCTGCAGGTGCACTTTCAGCCGAGAATTTCCGCCCAGGAGCCAGCGACGAATTCTCGCTACGAGTTCCGGGAAGAACACGATCCCAATGGGATCGGTAAATTTTATCTGGGGCGGGAGATCGCGCATGTCATGGGGCATCCGGCGGCGATCTGGCTGGAGCGTCCCGAGCGCGAGGCGGAAGAACGCCTGACCTTGCTGACGCGGTTGCTGGATTTGAAACCGGGCATGGTCGTGGCCGACATCGGCGCGGGGAGTGGCGTGCTGACGATGCGGATGGCTCCCAAGGTGGCGCCGGGCGGAAAGGTGATCGCGGTCGATATTCAGCCCGAAATGTTGCTGTTGTTGCAGAACAAGCTATCGCGGGAGAAGGTTTCGAACGTGGAACTGTTGCTGGGGGAAGCGAACAGTCCGAAGCTGGAGCGGGAGAGCGTCGATTTGATTTTGATGGTCGATGTCTATCATGAATTTGAATTTCCCTACGAAATGCTGCAAAACATGACGCAATCGCTGAAGCCCGGTGGTCGCATCGCGCTGGTGGAGTATCGCCTGGAAGACCCGCGCGTGCCGATCAAACTGGTGCATAAAATGTCGGAAAAACAGGCCGTCAGGGAACTGACTCTACCGGAGTGGAATCTGGAACATACCGAAACAATAGACAAGCTGCCACGTCAACACCTGATGATCTTTACGCGAAAGCCGTCGCAGCCATGAGATTCCCGACGCATTCCTCCGGGGAGAAAACCAGGCGATTCTCACCCTCGTCGGCATTGACACTGGCCATTTTTATCGCGGTGGCGCTGGCGGGATCGGTTGTGTTGTTGGTGTTGTTGACAGGGCTGCTGGGATCGACTGAACAGGGGGGGCTGGCGACGGGGGAACTGCTGCCGAAAATTGAAGCCGAGGGGTGGGTTAACGGTCCCCTGCCCGACCTGACCGGAAAAGTTGTGGTGGTGGATGCCTGGGCAACCTGGTGCCTGCCCTGCCTGATCGAAGCGCCTCACCTGGTGAAGACGTATCGGCGATTTTCGGAACGGGGCGATGTCGTATTCGTGGGATTGACGGTCGAACCATCGGGCATGTTGCCGGAAATCGAAACTTTTCTGCGGGAAACGGGGATCGAGTGGCCAAACGGATATGGTGCCGTGGAGACATTGATGCATCTGCGGGCAGAGTACATTCCGGCAGTTTGGGTGGCCAACAAGGAGGGAGTGATTGTGTGGAATTCAGATTCCAGCGGCGATCTGGAGGGTGCGATAGAACAGGCGTTGCGGTAGCCTCGGCTGGCAGCGCGCGATGCCCCGAGATGTGGCGCCGGGAATTGCGTGCTGAGGCTTGAGACGTAATACAAGGGAAGAAACAGACGATATCAGGGAGATTGCCAATGTGTTTCGATACGGGGAAATGGATTTCGGTGGCGAGCGTGGTACTGCTGTGGGCTTCGGTTTCGGCAGTGGCCAATGAAGTAGTGGCCGATGAAATGGACAAGCCGGTTCCCGAATCGCTTTATGAGTTGCAATTGCCTGTTGTGGGGGACAGCGTGGCCCAAGTGTTACCTCGCGATCAGGCGGGGCTCACGGTGTTCTGCTTTCTGGGGGCGGAATGCCCTCTGGCGAAATTGTATGGCCCGCGACTGCAGCGGATGTCGGAGACCTACGCGGATCGTCAGGTGCGTTTCCTGGGAATCAACAGCAACCTGCAGGATTCCCTCGATAAACTGGCGGAATACGGCAAAACACACGAGATCACCTTTCCCCTGTTTAAGGATTACGACCACCGCTTGGCCGATCTGCTGGAGGCGAAGCGGACTCCAGAAATCGTCGTGGTGGATGCGTCTGGCAGGGTGCGCTATCGTGGACGCATCGACGATCAGTATCAGCCGGGCGCCAATCGGGATCGACCCCGGAATCACCACCTGGAAGATGCCCTGCGGCAATTGTTGGCGGGAGAAACCGTGGCGGTACGGCAGACGGACCCCGTTGGCTGCCTGATTGGCCGAGCCTTCGCGGGTGAAGTGACGTCTCGGTGGACTTACTGCAAGGATATTTCCCGTCTACTGCAGCAACATTGCGTGGAATGTCACCGTCCCCATGAAATCGGCCCCTTCTCCCTGCTGGATTATGATGAAGTGATCGGCTGGGGTGAGATGATGCTGGAAGTGGTGCACGATGGTCGTATGCCTCCCTGGCATGCCAACCCGGCGCATGGCTCCTATGCCAACGAGCGCGGCATGACCTCGAAGGAAAAGCAGATGCTGGAGGAATGGGTTCGCGGCGGAATGCCATATGGCGATGCGGCGGAACTGCCGCCTCCCGAGAAATACCTTGCAGGGTGGCAGCTTTCCCGCGAGCCGGATCAGATTGTAAAGATGAGCAAGACGCCGTATCGGGTAGCGGCGGATGGGGTGATCGAATACCAGTACTTCGTGGTCGATCCAGGGTTCCGCGAGGATCGCTGGATCATCGGCGCGCAAGTGATGCCGGGGAATCGGGCGGTGGTTCATCACTGTATCGTCTTCGTGCGGCCCCCCGATGGAAAGGAGTTGAAGGGGCTGGGGTGGATTAGCGCCTACGTGCCCGGGCAACGTTCGGTCATGCTCCCCCCGGGGCATGCCCGCCGCGTAGCGGCTGGTTCGCAACTGGTGTTTCAAATGCACTACACCCCGAACGGTTCGGAACAAGAGGATGTAACGACCCTGGGATTGCTGTTCGGCGAGGAACGGGACATCACACACGAAGTTTTTACGTTGCCGGCAATCAACCGGAATTTTGAAATTCCTCCGCATGCGGCCGATTATGCGGTGCATGGAGGGACCAGTCGGATACCGCGGAACGGCCAGATCCTGGCATTGTCCCCGCACATGCATTATCGCGGGAAGGCATTTCAAGCCAGCGTGGTGAAGGAGGGGGACGAGACAATCCTGCTGGACGTGCCCCGGTACGATTTCAACTGGCAGCATGTGTATGAACTGGTTGCGCCGGTGTCGCTGGCGCGTGTCAGCCAATTGAAATTCACGGCACGCTTTGATAATTCGCGGGAGAACCCCTTCAATCCCGATCCCTCGGCTTTTGTCACCTGGGGCGATCAATCCTGGGAGGAAATGGCAATTGCGTTCTTTGAGGTGGCGATTCCCCGTGGCGAGTCGCTCGATTATGCCCCTGCGGAACCGCAGGAGGATTCCGACGTGTTAAACGCCAGGCAGGCCGAGGAGGCCGAGGCCAGGGAGAAAGCGTTGAATCAGTTCGTGGAAGATTTTTTCAGTCGATTCGATGCCGATCGGGATGGGGTGGTCACGCGAGGCGAAATGCCATTGGCCCAGCAGCGTTTCGGATTCCGGAAACTGGATCGCAACGACGATGGGAAACTGGATCGCGAGGAAATCGCGGAGCATTACCGCAACCGGCAACGAGCCACTTCGCAATAATAGGCCGTTTGCGTCTGGCCTGTCTGGGCACTGCCACCGGATATTGTTGTGCCCAGGTTTCTTGTCACCCTCCGTCACTTCGCGAAATGGTAATGTATGTCCCGCCTGTTTGACCGTCTGTTCGGCGGTACGGTCGATGCGCCGCTTGCAATTGGCGTACTGATTCTTTCGATAACCGCGTTTTCGGTCATGGGACGGATCAATCCGCGGTGGATCGAAGAGATGCTGACCCGTGCGCCAGTCGAGGCTCCCGTGGAAGAAGGTCCTCCGGCTGCCCGAATCGGTGCCAGTCCCGAGACCAGCCGTGCGATTCCGAACGTGGACGCCGTCAGTCTGACCGATGCGGATGTGATTTTGGTGCTCGAGTCGGAATCGTTCTTTACCCAGCAGGGAGTCAAGGCGCTCCGCGCGATCGTGCGGGACCTGGAACAACTCGAGACCGTGCGCGATGTCTTCTGGCTGGAGCGGGTGCCGGTGTTGAATTTGTTCGGTTTGCGGGAATCGTTGTTTCCGGGGGAACGAGCTTCGCCACGGCAGTATGAAGTGGCTCGGGAACGGGCTATCGCACACCCCCTGGTGGGGGGGCAATTGCTCTCCGCGGATGGCCGGACCCTGCTGCTGATGATCAAGCTGGACTGGCTGTTCGTGGCGGACGATGCCGACTGCACCACGAAGCTGAAGCAGGTGGCGACTGCGACCGCGGCACAATTCCCCGAAGCCGGGATCGAGATGATGATCACGGGGCGGGTCCCGATGTACCTGACGTTCATCGAAGCGCAAACGAAGAATCGCTGGTGGTATCAGATGATCGGTTACGGGATGACGGCGCTGATGGCCTTGGTGCTGTTTCGCGGGATCCGCGCGGTCATCATTGTGGGGGTGGCCACATCGCTGGGGGTATTCTGGACGATCGGCATCCTGCGTTATTTCGATTTGCAGGACAATCCCTTCAACGACATTCTGCTGCCGGTGCTGTTGAGCCTGGTGGGATTGGCGGATGGAGTGCATCTGCTGGTGGAAATCCGGCGGCAGCGTGCGAAGGGCCTGGAGCAACGGGCAGCCGCGCGCGCGGGAATTGTTCATGTGGGGCTGGCATGCGCGTTAACGTCGATCACCACGGCGATCGGGTTTGGTTCGCTGGCGCTGGCGCATCACGATATCGTGCAGGAGTTCGGCAAGAGTTGCGTGCTGGGTGTGTTTCTGATGTTTTTGTCGGTCATCATGGTGATTCCGCTGGCCTGCGCGAGTCCATTGGGGCGAAATTTGCACGTGGGTCAGGAAAAGGGGTTGATCGACCGGAACATTACTCAACTGGGGCAACTGATTGCCTTCGTGCAGGGACACAGTCGCCTGGTGAGTGGCGTGGCGATACTGGCGACCCTGCTGCTGACCTCCGTTTCCCTGACGCTGCGTCCCGACGAACGCCGGGCAAATGCGTTGCCGCTCGATGCGGAGGTCTCGCGTGCCATGTGCCACATGGATGCTGCCCTGGGGGGGATGGAAAACAGCCGCGTGCGCGTGGAATGGAATGCCGACATTGCTTCGGACGCGCCCGAAGTGCTGGAGACCCTGATGGCGGTGGACGACGTGCTGCGGCGGCAGGAGTTGATCGGGTATCCGCTGTCGTTGCGAAATTTTCTTGACGCGTTGCCCGGTGAAGGGACGGCGGCCGATCGGTTTCCCCTGGTGGAATTGTTGCCACCACCGCTCAAACGGGCCTTCTACGAACCGGAAAAGCGGATGGCGTACGTTGATTTTCGCGTGCAGGATGTGGGGATCGCCCGTTATGGGCCGGTCTTTATGGAAATCGAGCAGCAACTCCGGGAGATCGAACAGTCGCGCCCGGGTTTCCTGCTGACGCTGCACGGCTCCGCTGTCAGCCGCTGGAAAGACCTGTATCAGATTGTGGTGGACCTTGCACTCAGCCTGGGGAGTGCCTCGCTGATCATCTTCCTGGTGCTGACGATTGCCTATGGCTCGTTGCGTCTGGGATTGATTTCGCTGGTTCCAAATTTTTTCCCGCTGGCGGTGACGGGTACGTATCTGGTGCTGACGGGACAATCGCTGGAACTGGCCAGCGTGTGCGCGTTTACGGTCTGCCTGGGAATTGCGGTGGACGACACGATTCACTTTCTCACCCGGTTTCAGGAGGAACGAGCCCACCAGTCCGTGGCGCAAGCGATAGACCAGGCGTTTTCCGCCACCGGGACGGCGTTGATCATGACCAGTGTGATTCTTGTGATTGGGTTCCTGACGGTGTTGTTCAGCGATTTGAGGGATCAACGCATATTTGCCACGATGGGTGTACTGACAATCAGTTCGGCCCTGTTTGCGGATCTGGTGTTTCTGCCCGCCCTGTTGCGAATATTCATCCCCTCGGACTCCTCGGACGAGAATTCCCCTGAGTCTCGGGAATTCTCCGGATGACAGTCCGACGGAGATCCAGTGCTGGTCGATAAACGGGGTAAGGCGGATGTTCTGTAAGAGAACCGCATGCACTGGAGTCTCACCTGCATTTTTAGGCCGTCAGATATCGTGCGATGGACTCGGTAATTTCTCTATCCTGGTATGTATATATACTGCGTTGCGGCGACGGCTCGCTGTACACGGGTATTACACGGGAAATGGAGCGTCGCTGGGAGCAGCATAATTCCGGAAAAGGGGCACGCTACACACGCAGTCGCCTGCCCGTGCAGGTTGTCTATTGGGAAACTCAGCCCGACAAAAGCGCGGCCCTGAAACGGGAGTGGGCAATAAAACGCCTGAGCAAAGCCCGCAAGGAAGATTTGGTTAAGAGTCCATGTCCCCGTCTGCCCTTCCCGCCACCGAGCGAGAATCGCCAATAGGCGGTAAGTCGTACTGAAATCTAAGTGTCCCCTGGGGGCAATTCGGTCGATTTGTTCATCTTAACCGCTTCGGGGAGCCAGAGTTCCGTCTCTGGAGAGCGATTATTCTCCTGAAAAACAAGGCATGGATATTCATAAGTGCCTGCGCCAGCATGTGTTTTCGTCGGGCGAAAGTCGGTTTCGTCGACTTGCCTCTATTGACCTGTGTGTAGTATTGTGTGGACGCCCTTTCTCAACGTACTCCTCGTCTGTCTCAATTGACAGGTCTCGGAGGCTCTCGATCCTCCAGTTTTCATGGAAGCCGAATTCATGTCGTTGCCAAGACGCAAGGTCCGACTCGTCGATATCGCGGAAAAAGCGGGGGTGTCTCGTGCCGCCGTTGGGCATATCCTGAATAACTCCGGCATGAACAATGTGCGGGTATCCGAAGAAACGCGGGAACGCGTGCTGAAGATCGCGCGGGAACTGGACTACCGCCCGAATCGCGCGGCCCAACAATTGCGGGGGATGCCGACCCGCATGCTGGGGGTCATTCTGGATACGGTCAACATTGCGGTCTTCTCGGCTCGTCTGGCTGCCATCGAGGCCGAGGCGCACACCCGCGGCTATCGTCTGGTGATTGGTCAGGTTCACCACGACCCCACCGAAATTCAGGCTTATCTCGACGATTTTTCGGATCGAGGCATGGATGCGGTGTTGTGCCTGTTCGACGTGATGCAGGATATTCGGCCCTTGCTGCAACAAGTGTTTCGCGGCAATATGCGGGTGGTACTGCACGCCGCGCCGCTGTTCAGAACCCAGCCGTGTGTTCGCGTGGATACGGCGACGGCGATACAACTGCTGGTGGGGCATCTGGCGGAGCGGCAACGGAAACGGATTGGCCTGCAACTCTGGTCGGAAACCGACTCGCTCATGGCGATCCGTCAGGAAGCCTGGCAGGCGGCGTTGCGGGAACGCGGTTTGCCCTGTGAACCGGACATGATCTGGACGAATCCGGAATCCCGGCAAAAGCCCTCGCGGGAAGCGATCGACCAGTGTATTCAGGAATTGGTGGTCGGCCAGAAAGTGGACGCGGTGATTGCCTCGAATGATGAATGGGCCGTGCGGCTGATTCAGGGCTTGCGTCGCTGGGGCTACGAAGTTCCCCGCGACATTGCAATCACAGGCTACGACAATCTTGACATCGCCGACGTGATCGAGCCGAGCCTGACCACCATCGACCAGTGTCACGAGCAGTATGCCGTGGCCGCACTCGATCTGGCGGAGGGACTGCTGCAGGGAACCCTGGGGCCCGAGGAGACCATTCGCGTGATTCAACCCCGGTTGATTGTACGCGAATCCACCTGACCTCCATGGGCGTTTGATTGCGCGTTGTTGTGCCCGCATGGCACGCTTCCGTTACGGTCGTGCTGATTTTTGGGTGCCACGGCTGTGGCCCATGAAAATGTGTAAATCAACACTCCCTGACAGGCGTGGCTAGTTGATTCGAGAAATTACCGCAGAGGACGCGGAGTCAGTTTTTCCTTACCTCGTTTCCCGCAACGTGTGCCTCGCCATGAAATCGGTAGTCGCTTCATGGGATGAGGAACAACACAATCCTTCGCGGGCCTCCGCGGTGAGCCTTGTTTGCTTTACCACAAACGCCAGGCGCGGGGGGCGATGGTCGACACTGGCATGTACGGCTCCGAGTCTGGCTCGCACAGGCGGACATGCCGTCCAGTGACACGCAATGTAGTCCACTGGGGTGGATCAAGAAACGAGGATTGCCGCCCGAGCCTGGCCCGCTTCCTGACGGCCGCGGCTAGTTCTCGCGGGCGTGGCTAGTTTTAGGCTTTTTCGCGACAAAATTTACTGCATTGGTATTGTGTGGGAAACGGGGGTTAAGACAACTCGACGGCCAATCAAGTGTGCGGACTGGTGCTTTACGCAAGTCTTTGATTCAGGCCGGAGTGGTCGAGGCGCTGACAGGTAAAATTCCCGAGGGGGGCTCCGCTGAATTCAGCAACTGCAACGGATTGTGCCGCGTGAGCCAGGCAATTTCCCCGGGAGTAAGTCCCAGATGTTCGGCTAGGTTTTGGGCCATGCGGTTCATCGGCGTGCCGGAACCGACCAAGTGCGAGTTATCGAGCGCACGGGGGACGCCATCGTCGCCCACGTCAATCGTCTGCCCCCCCAACCGGAACCGGCCTGGACCACACCCCGCTGCTGAAATGGCATCGGTTACGACCACGGAACGTTCCAGCCCGGCGATTTTGAGATAGTTTCGCAAGGCAAAAAACGGGACGTGGGCACCATCGGCAATAAAACTGAAATACAAGGCGTCAGCTCGGCTAAGGGCACGTTGAATGATGTTGTCGTGCCGATGCATCTGCATCGGACAGCCATTCCCCAGGTGCGTGAACAGCGACAATCCCTGGTCAATGCAGGCATTCAACTGATCGAGCGAGGCATTGGTATGACCAGCTGCGACGATAATATTTTGCCGGGCCAGTTTGCGTGTGACCACTTGTCCGGGATCCTGTTCCGGGGCGAGCGTGACGATCCGCGTCAAGCCTTCGGCTGCGTCGAGGAGCATGGCCATGGCGTCCCAGGTTGCCTGGCTGGCATGTTCCCGCGGGTGTGCCCCGACATACCCCGGGACCGGGCTGATGAACGGTCCTTCGATATGAATCCCCCAGACCATATTTTCAATCGCGGGATCTTCGTGCCTCAACCGCACCAACCGCTCAATTCTCGCCCGCATGGCGGGGACGGAGTCGGTGATGACGGTCGCCAGAATTCCCGCGACACCATCTTGCTCCAGGGTGGCGCAGACGTGCTGCAGCTGATCAAGGGTTAACTCGTCCTGGTTAAAGTCGATGCCTGCATACCCATTGATTTGCAGGTCAACATACCCGGGTGATTTCATGTATCTGCCCCCGAAGAAGATCGGTTGTGCGAAGTGAAGACATTCAAAAATTGACAGCGAAGTGACCGGAGTCCCGTGGAAACCGGAGCTGGTTCACCGGTTCATGTGGAAACGGACTGCAGGCGACTGGCAGCTGGGGGATCGAGAAACAAGGACATGCCTGAATGTGTCTGGAGAATGGAAGCGGGGACCTGGGGAGTCACTTCCCCTTCCACGGCGTTGGCGACCGCTTCCGCCTTGCGTTCATCGGGAACGCTGCAAATGATGGTGCTCGATTTCAGGATCTGCTTGACCGACATACTGATTGCCTGTCGGGGGACGGCTTCGAATGATTCAAACCAGCCTTCACCGAATTGCTGCTGACGGCAGGCGTCGTCGAGAGTAACCACCAGATAGGGTTGCTCGGTTTCGAAGTCGGCGGGAGGATCGTTGAACGCCAAGTGTCCGTTTTCGCCGATGCCGACAAAGGCCACGTCGATCGGGTGCTGCAGGATCAGTTCGCCCAGCCGCTGGCACTCGCTCTGGGGGTCGTCCGCCTCGCCATTCACATAATGGAAGGCTTTAAGGGGAACTTTTTCCACAAACCGTTCCCTCAGATATTTGCGAAACGACGCGGGATGATCGGCCGATAGCCCCAGGTATTCATCCAGGTGGAAACCGGTGATACGGCTCCAGTCGATCTCGGGCAGGGCGATCAGAGCGGCCAGGGTATCAAACTGAGAGGCCCCGGTGGCCACGATGATGTTGGCCTCGCCCCGCGCTGCCAAAGCCTCGCGAATCGCCTGGGCCCCTGCTTCGGCGGCCAGCGATCCCAGATGTTGTTTATTGTCCGCAAGGATTATGTTCATCGGCTACAGGCAATCAAATGAAAGGGGTAATCGAGTTTAATACCATTCAGATATCACGGTGTATCCGCAAAATCGTCCCTGGTAAGACCAGATGTCGCTTCAAAATAAAACGTCGCGAAAAGTGGTGCTTGATTCGGAGAACCAACTGCAGAAATGCGATTCAGGACGGGATTTTACGATATATCGTATTCTCAAGCAAAATGGGGACTTGTCAAGTCCAGACCGCGAAACGCTCCCGTTTCAATGGTCCTGGAGTGGCTCCAGAAATCGCGAAAATTCTCTCGGACGGTTTGGAACGCGCAAATCCGCAAGACAAGCCGAACCTCCGGCCCAGTCAGGAGTTCCGAGCGAATGCGAGAGGAGGGACTCGAACCCTCACGCCACGAGGACACAGGATCCTAAATCCAGCGCGTCTGCCAATTCCGCCACTCTCGCCGAGGGACGGAGTCATTAAACTGAAATTTACGCGGGCGTCAACCCCGCAACCGGAAAATGGTGCTCCCGGCGGGGGATGTCCCACGCCGGATCACACTGTCGGACAAGCCAGTCTGTGGCATAATCGCCACGGAAAAATCAGGAACATTACAAGGTACACGGAGCACAATAAGCGACGGAGTACTACCCAAACAGGCTCGATTCGAACCTGCTGCCGAGCCATGAGGATCCGAGCCAACGGCACCAGTCGTGAGGGCTTCGGGAAACCGCCTGCCAACCTCCGACGCTGGCATATACGGCTCGGAGTCTTACTCGCCGGGACGGACGTGCCAGCCAGTGGTGCACACCATGGTCCACTGAGGTGGACCACATGGAGACGATTGCGCCTCAAACATGGCCCTTCCCGGCCGGCGCGTGGATCAACGCAAAACGGTGCTGTTATTCACTCGAAATGCAGCATGCCACAAATTGTCGCAACGTTATGAAAAAGGAATTTATACTCCTTCATGCATATTGTATCATGGTGTCTAGAGACTTATGTCGAGCGGGTGGGGATTGGTGAGCAATCGATCTGCAACTCGCTTGGTGAAGCAATGGCACGAGAATTCCTCTTCGATCGACAGACTGCAATGCCAAAGAAATATATTCCTATTCGGCAGATAACGTGTCTCTGGCTTGTTTGCGGAGCTTGCCTGTTTGCGGGATGTAGTCGTGAAGTGCCGGAATTCATGGAAAGCGCGCGGGTGCAACAGCTTGTTCCGGAAGCGCGTGTGGCGATATCTCAGCAGCTTGCAGAATTGTACGGCACCCCCACTGCCCCGCGATCTCCCCACTGGTTGCCGATTGACCGTGGGGGGACGCTAGCTCGAATCGAGGCGATCACGCCCGCCACTGCGGGAGCGGGGATACAGGGATTGAAATTGAACCTGCCTGAAGGCTTTCAACTGGAAGCGGGAGTGTTTGTGGAACCCGTGAAGGATCCCGCGGCCCTGCTTGAGGAAAGTTCGGGACCCAGTGGGGCATATCTGGCGGTTCCGCAAGTCGGCGTCCGAACATACGATGCCGCTCAACGCCAGGTAACCTTTCAGGAGACCGTGAGTTGGAGCCTTTCCCCAGGCGACGAAGTGATGGTTCGCCCCAATTCGAAGTTGATTTCAGGGCAACGGTTGTACGATCAACATTGCCTGTTATGCCATGGCAGAACCGGAGATGGCAGCGGGCCGCAGTCACAGGTGTTGAATCCCAAGCCACGCGATTTTCGCCTGGGGCTGTTCAAGTACACAAGCACGCAACCCGGCGTCAAAGCCAGCTCGGAAGATTTGCGGAAGACGATTCGCACGGGGATCGCAGGGACGGGCATGCCAGCCTTCAAGAATCTGGGAAATCATGAAGTGGCCAACATCGCGGAATATGTCAAATTTCTGGGCATCCGGGGCGAAACAGAGCAGCAGTTGTGTCTCGAAACCGAAATCGACTTCAGTCAACTCGCGTTGACGGAAATACTGGAACAGGCCAAAACGGATCAGGAACGGGAAAAACGGAAACGCGAATTCCAGGAGCAACTGCAGGACTTTCTCAATTCCGATCTGCCCGAGATTGCCGCCGACATCACGCAAGAATTGGCCGAACGCTGGAGCCTGGCGGATGATCCCGCCTCCCTGGTCGCTCCCCTTTCTTCCCAGACGGATCCGCGTGGCCCTTCGCAGGCGAAACCTGATGTGATGTCGCTGGCGAACGGGAGGAGCCTGTATTTATCCAAGAATCTTCAATGTGCCACATGCCATGGGCTGACCGGCAAGGGAGATGGTGAACAAACGACGCAGCGTCAGAAAAAGCCAGATGGCTCGCTCTACGAGACACCGGGCTTGCATGATGAATGGGGCTTTCCCATTCGGCCTCGTGATCTCACGCATGGAGTCTTTCACGGTGGTCGTGCTCCGTTGGATCTTTACCGTCGCATTCACTCGGGAGTCAAAGGTACTCCCATGCCGGCCTATGGAGGCAAGGGAGTGACGGAGGCGGAAATCTGGGATCTCGTCAATTATGTTTATTATCTTGCCGGGGAGTATCCGGATGTCGCCCCGGCAACGCTGGTGACCGCGGAACAGCCTTGATGCGTCCCCTGCGAGACGCAGCACACGCCTTGCAGGACCTCTCGAAATCGGGGCCTCCCCGCAGGGATGTGCCCGCACCGTTGCGTATTCCGCAAAAGAGCGAGGCGCCCCTGTGCCCGTCCAATCTTATGTCATCAACGATACTGGCGAAGTCCCTGGGAGTTGCCGTCCCTGCTGCCCGACTTTGTCTATTTCCCGGTCCCGTCCACATGCAGCGAGCCCGGGGAATTCCTAGAATACGGGAGTATCGGAACCCATTCCGAACAGGTAATCCACTATGGCAGCATGCGATTTTCGGGAGATGAACTTTGGGAATCAGTCGAGGAGCAATGGTGCTGCTGGTGGAAGAAGCAAGTCAACGCCCGTTTCACGGCGCGATCGCGACGTTGGGGAGGATGGATATTCATTTCAGCCGCGTGGAGGTCGAACAAGCCGCCCATCGATTCGGCGCGAAACTGATTGATTGTGAAACCCGATTGAATGAAGATCCCCAGTTGGCTGCCCGGGGCTGGATCTCCGATTCCACTTTTTTCCAACTCCTGGGGTTCCAGGAAATCATTCGGATCGATGCGAGCAATTATGAGGGCGTGGACGAGATTCTGGATCTCAACACGGCGGAAACTCCGCCAGGGTTGCGGCAACGCTTTGATGTGGTGCTCGACTTTGGCACGCTGGAGCACGTGTTTCATGTGCCTCATTGCCTGGCACATATCGCGCGGATGGCCAAACCTGGTGGGCGCATCGTGCAGTTAACACCATCTTCCAATTGTGTCGATCATGGGTTTTATGGTGTCTCTCCCACATTATTTGTTGATTATTATGGCCAGGCGGGATTCGAGCTGCAGAAACTGTATTTATGCCGACTCCCTCGAACGGGCATAGAACGCAAGCCCTGGAGGATTCACGACTACCTGAACCGTCCCACTCCCTGCTGGTCGGATCTGGGACGGTTGGATGGTTCGATTTATTTCAGTTATGTCGTCGCGCGGCATCCGGGAGATATCCGGCCAGAGACCATTCCGCAGCAGTCTGCCTATCTGAAGAAATGGGGAGTGGCGGGAAATCAACCGGAGCAAATTCAGGGAGAGCCCGCGGGGAGTAAGGCGGGACGGTTGCTGGCAGTCACTGCTCGCTGGCCAATGTTGAACAGGCTGGCGCGCCTGTTGATTGTCTCCTGGCGCACGCTGCGAAACAGAATTGAAGATCGCGGAATAGCCGCCGCCGCGGGACCGTGCCTGGGGCGGTACTGACTCCCGTTACCCGGATTAACAGGGTGAGGACGGGCATCGCCGCCAGTAGCGATTTTCCGCCGCGGACGACCAGGAATTTGTCGAGCGGGGCCTGTTCAGCCGGTGTGCATTGCCCGATAGGTCCGGCCCAGGGCTTCCAGCTTCTCCCACTGTTTTGAAATTCCACTCCAGTGGAATACCATCACCCCAGTGGCTGGCTGCCGCGTGCCGAAATCGAGTACTTCCGAAACCTGTTCAACGGGCACATTTTCGCCCCAGTCGGCCAGTTGCACGATCGGCCAGATTTTATGCCGTTCAGAGGCGGAACCCTGAATGTTCAGTAACTTGCCCAATTGAGCGGTTTGGCGGGCAATCCAGGCAGGATCCCGAGGATACCCGAACCGGGCATGGTAGGGCATGATGCTGAAAACATCCAGGTATTTCGCCTGGGCCGGCAGATCGATCGCCAGTTTGTGTCGGATGGCTCCCTCGTGGGTTTCCGGGGACCACGGACAGTGAAAGGTTCCCAGCAAGGCCCGCGGGCGGACCTCGTCCAGAATTTCCCGGTATTCCCGGACCCAATCGGTAAAGACATCGCAGCGGAACTGCGTCCACTCGTCGCGATACGTACTCAACAACATACGGGCGGCTGCGGGGGTCTCTCCGGGCAGGTCGATACCTGTCTGCTCGCGGAACTGACGCAATGCGGCAGGGGCGAAATCCGTGTCGGGCATTGCGGGTTCATCGCGTTCCCAACTGGCATGCGCGTGGTGGTAATCGAGCCAGATCCCATCGATATCGAACTGTTCCAGGACCTTCCGGAATTCCCGCATGCGATCTTGGCGATACCCCGCATGAAACGGACTAACCCCTTGCCAGCCGTGCGGCGGAGGCGCTGGCTTGCCATCACTGCCAATCGGAGCGGCATCGGGATGGTCCTTCAGGTAAGTCGAGGCGTGCATCGAATTGAATTCGGCAAAGACCTTCAAGCCAAGCTGGTGATAACGCTCGATCTCCGCCTGCTGCAACCCCCCTGAACCGACCCAGATGGCGTTGATGCCAAAGTCGCCAGGCGTTTTTCCCGCATCCAGAATGGCCTGGGGGAATCCCCCATACAAACCACGAATCGTAATCCAAGGTCTGGGTTGCATCTCTGCGGCTTTCATTGGCTGAAGCTCCAGGGCAGGAACGGCCGCGGCGGCCACCAATCCGGCAGCACACTGCTTGAGGGCCGTCCTGCGGGAACATTCGGTTGAGACAGCCCGCGGTTCTGTTCTGTTGGGCGAGTGCATCTGCGGTCATTTCCGAATCGAGATTTGGCATGGGATGATCACATGGAAACAAGATACGAAATTCGCGAACACTTCACCATGTCTGAGACGCTTCGTCCAAGAGAAAACAGGAGGCCCGGTGAAACACGACCAGCGCGTATCCACCTGGCATCCCCCGCCAATCAGAAAACACGAATTGATTTGCCAGCAGCCTGTCTCGAAGTGCGTAAATATACCACCTGGGGTATGGGGTGTTCCGGGGTGAGCGCCGCAACTGTTCGGGGCCTCTTGAGGCCCAGGCAGGAGGCATTGCTTCACCTTTACCGGCAGGTGTCCGAAACCGCAAGAAAATTTGCTGAATATTATGATCCTGAAAGGAGTTGGAGCGTTATTCGTGCCGGGTTACGAACCATGAAAAATAAGTGATTC
>JACTNB010000001.1 GCA_014584345.1 Planctomycetota bacterium | reverse complement strand
GCATAATCCCTCTTTCGATCGTGTTCCGCCGAGCGGAACGCACTCGCTTCGCCCCTATAGCTCAATTGGCAGAGCAACTGACTCTTAATCAGTAGGTTCAAGGTTCAAGTCCTTGTGGGGGCACTTTTAAGTGCTTGCAAATAAACAAGTTAGGGGTACTTCGAGGCGACACTTGTGTATCCGATTTGTCGTGTTCGGAAACCGTATCCGATTTGGTTGCAATAGATCGATGCGGTAGGTGAAATTGCCTCTACCAACTTGGGCGTGTTTTGGAGAAGTCTGACCCGTCCAGCCCCAACTCCTTCCTCTCGTGATACCACTTCTCGACCTTCCGTCGTTTTCATGTGCTGACGACTGCGCTGCTCCCAGATCAGGGAGTCAATTTCTTCTACCAGCACTCTTGCACCTTCTTGCGGCAGCCAGCCGCAAACATCCTTGACTCGAAAACTTGTGTTCCGAGCCATGGCAGTGTGTTTGACGCTGACTTTCTTTCTGCGGCGTCGCCATCAAACTGATCTGCGAATCTCTTCTGCGGAGTCTCCGCACCTGAGCCGGTAGGTTCTGCCGTAGCCTTGACCGAAAAGCTCTCTGATCTTCGTCGTGTTGTCGCAAGCCATGTGACAACTGAAAGATGCGTGTTCCATCGGAAGCTGGGCACCCCTAAGAAGATCAGCGGCAATTCCGCTCGCCGAATGCTTGGATTCGATAGCTGAACCTCTGCTGCCACACGAAGTGAGACAACTTCTGGGCACCCCCTAGTGCGGCGAATCGCACCCGAAACAAGAAAGGAGGTGGACTCAGCCAACGCAGAACAAGTCGAAGTCGAACAGTCTGGGCCGCAAGGTCACATGATCCGCACTTCGCAATCCAATTTTTGTAGCCCCGACGTGCCATGGTTCGCCGGGGTTTTTCTTTGCCCTCACCTAGCCGAAGAGATCAGCCCGCTCGCACATGTGCCTGTCGAGCATACTAAAAGGCCAAACAAAAAGGAGACCAGCATGAACGACCAAACTGAGCCATCCACACTCCACGAAGCACTCGATGCCTATGCACAGAGATTGATGTCCGAGCATAAGGCGGAACATTCCTCATTGGCAACCTTCCAGACTCGCCAACTGATTGTTCGGCGATTGAAGGAGAACCACGATGATCTGCTACTCCACGAAATCACTTTGGATGTTTGCGTGGACATGATCGGTCATTGGCGAGATCGCCCCACCAGTGCCAAGACCGGAAAACCGATTGCTTCTTCGACTGCCCAACGAACAATCTCCGAACTCATCTGGTTTTTCGGCTGGCTTGATGCCTCGGATCAATTTGAGTGGGTTGCGCCTATTCACTTCGGGCAGGTTTCAAGAGGTGTAGACGACAGTGCCAGTTGACCAAATCAGACAACTTCTGGGCACCCCCTAGTGCAGCGAATCGAACCCGACACGACGGAAAGGAGGAGACAGAAAAACCTGCACCTGATGAGGCGATCCCCGACTAGAGGGTGCCCGAGACAATTTGCACGGTCAAGTGGGCCGACCATGTGCCCACCAGACCTGCATTCCAAGTTTTGTAACCCGACGTGCGTTGGCACGCCGGGTTTTGTTTTGCCACAACCAAGCTGCTGAGAATAGACGCCAAGTCGTCCAAGGCTGGTGCCTTAGCCCTGTTCACGGTACATTTTCAACAAAGGAGACCATTCATGAGCAACACCACGACCATTTCCATCAATGACATCCAGATCGGCGACCGCTTCCGAAAAGACCTCGGCGACATTGAGGGACTCGCCCAGTCCATCTCCGACGATGGGTTGCTGCAAGCTATCGGGGTGACGCCCGACAAGCGGCTCGTGTTCGGCCTTCGCCGCCTGCTGGCCTGTCGAGACCATCTGGGCTGGGGCGAGATTCCTGCCGTGGTCATCGACATTGAGAACTTGACCCACGCTGAATGGATCGAGAACACGATCCGCAAAGACCTCACCCTCTCCGAGATGGTGGCGATCACTGATACCCTCCGTTCCTTCACCCGTGGGGGCGACCGCCGTTCGGATCAATACCGGAAAAACGGTAGCGGTGTGACCAAAAAGGAAGCTTGTGAGATCGCCGGGTGGAAGATGGACAAGTACGACGATGCCAAGAAGGTAGTCGAGAATGCCATTGATGAACTGGTAGGAGCTATGGACAAGGGCGAGGTCTCGCCTCATGCCGCTGCTCAGTTGGCCGACGAACCAAAGGACATCCAAAAGGAAGCCGTGAAGAAACTCGGAGGGGCGAAGACTGCTGCTGAGCGACGAGGTATTCTGAAGACTGTCCGCAGGATCAAGAACAACAGAAAGCTGGCCGAACGTCGTCAGGCCGAGGTTGAAGCTCCAAAGAAGTCGGATTCCGTTCGGCTCTTCCACTGCTCTTTCCAGCAGTTGCAGGAGATCGCTGATCTCAAGTCCGAGTCAGTGCAGTGCATCTTGACCGATATCCCTTATGACGGAGGATGGATCGATCAGATTGTGCATTTGGCACAGTTCGCTGCGGAAGTGCTGGTCGAGGGCGGTGTCTTCATCTGCTATGTTGGCCAGCACAAGCTGAATGAGAAGTTGCGTGCGTTCGATGAGCATTTGACCTACCAATGGATGGGAACATCGAAGTGGGTCGGCGAGTGTAACCCCATCCATTCACTGAAGGTCGTAAGCAATTCGATTCCGTTCGTGGTCTACACCAAAGGCAAGCGAAAAGAGTGGGCCAAATGGATCGACACGCTTGAGTTCGATGTGAAGGAGAAGGACTACCATCCTTGGCAGCGACCACAGGAGGAAATCGAGACCCTTCTTCGCAACTTCACCAAACCCGGCGATCTTGTCGTTGATCCTTGCGGCGGCGGATTCACGACCGCAGCCGCTTGCATGAAACTTGGGCGTGAATGCGTCTCATGTGACTACAAGAAGGAAAACGTCGTTGTAGGCCACGAACGGATGGATGATGTTTGGGCAGAGCTTGCTGGCGAAACGACCGAGCAACTCGATCAACTCGACGGCACTGTCCCGATTGACGCCGACATCAAACTCTCAGAGGTGGCAGCGTAGCTCTTAACGCTCGCCTTCATCGTCACGACGCTGAATAGCTCAGTGGCTCGCTGCCACTGAGCTTACTTTTTTCACCACGGCCACGCTCCCGATGCGCACCGAGCGTGGCCGTCTTCGTTTCCTCATGCGCACATCGGAGGAGAACCTTGAACCAAAATCACAACAAACAATCTTACGACGTGACGAACGGAGACGTGCTTGAAGTTCTCAAGTCGCTCCCGGCGAATAGCTACGATGGCGGCATCTGCGACCCGCCCTACGGCCTCGGCTTTATGGGTAAGGACTGGGATCAGAACGTGCCCAGCGTCGAAGTTTGGGAGGATATGCTCCGAGTGTGCAAACCGGGTGCATACCTGCTGACCTTCGGCAGCCCCAAGACCTTCCACCGCTTGGCGTGTCACATCGAGGATGCCGGTTGGGAAATCAGGGATACTCTATGCTGGTTGTACGGTGAGGGATTCCCCAAGTCGCAGGACTTCTCGAAGGGCATCTCTCAATACTGTAGCCACGGCGATCTAGTTAAGCGGTTTCGTGGTCGTGGTACAACGCTGAAACCGGCATGGGAGCCTATCGTGCTGGCAATGAAGCCCACCTGCGGAAGCTACGCCAAGAACGCTGCCATCTTCGGGTGTGGTGGTCTGGACATCGATGGAAGCCGGATTGGATCGAGCGGCGGGAGAAAGCGTAGCCATCAAGCTCCGTATCCTCGCAACGAGGACGGTCGTGAAGATCGATCTCAGTGGGCAAGGTCTGGTCACGCAGTCGAAACCATTGATGGAGGACGCTGGCCCGCCAACGTGATGCTCGACGAAGATGCGGCGGCGGTACTTGATGAGCAGAGCGGCCCAAGCCGGTCTCGTCGAGGTCGTTGTGGTCTCAAAGATCGAGTGATTGGCAACGGGAGGACGATGAACACCTTCGTGTCTAGGTATTCAGCCATAGGCGGCTACGATGATAAGGGTGGTGCATCTCGCTTCTTCTACGTCGCCAAAGCGTCGAAGGAAGAACGTCAGGGTATCGATCACCCGGCTGTCAAACCCCTTCGCTTGTGTGAGCATTTGGCTGGACTCGTCCTTCCGCCTGAGCGGAGAACAGCCCGACGCTTGCTCGTGCCGTACTCGGGTAGCGGCTCGGAAATGCTCGGAGCATTGAAGGCCGGGTGGGATCACATCCACGGCATCGAGAAGGATGAGCAATATCGAAAGACGAGCCTGCACCGACTGGCGAAGCACAAGCAGGAGGAGGCGGAACAAGATGTGCCTGCACAAGTTCGTTGCGAGCCACCGTTGAAGATCAACAGTGTCGTACAAGGAGACTGCGCCAAGACGATCCCTCGACTACCTGACCAGTCGGTCAACTTGGGCTTGTGTTCGCCACCGTATGCCAACCAGCGGAAGAGAATGTACCCCGGCGTGTCCGAGCGAGACTTTCCAGCCTTCACGGTGAAGTGGATGGCGAAGCTGTGGGAGAAGCTGACCGACGACGGGTCTGTGCTGATGGTGATTCGTCCTCATCTCAGGAAAGGTGTCATCAGCGACTATGTTCTTAGAACTCGGCTCGCCCTTCGGAAGTTTGGGTGGCACGAGTGCGAAGAGTTGATCTGGTACAAGCCAGATGGGGGAGGTTTTCAAGGCAGCAACCGGCGTCCACGTCGTGCCTATGAAAACATCCTTTGGTTCAGCAAGACGCACAACCCGTTCATCGATACGAAGGCTTGCGGCGGATGGTCAAATGAAATCTCGTCCCGTGGTTCAACTCGCTTTGGAATGGGTAGCGATCTGCCGATTCATACTGGCCAGAACACTGAAAAACGATCTGGCCGGACTCGTGTTTCGGATGTGTTCACAGTTCCGATGGGAACGATCTCAAAGGGCGTGATGCACCCGGCGATGTTTCCTCAGCCGTTGGCTGAAAAGCTTATCAAGACCTTCTGCCCCGAGGGTGGTACGGTCTTGGACTGTTTCGCTGGTTCGGGCACGACCCTACTGGCGGCACAGGCGACCGGCAGACACTTCTATGGCATCGATGTGATGCAGAAGTACGTTGACATTGCTCGAAGCCGCTTGGAAGAGGGCGGTTCACAGGCCGCTTAATAGTTGTCGGATTCTCGTCCGTTATCAGTCCAACTCTTGTAACGAGGAGATGAGTGAAGTGGGTAATAACACCTTTTGAGTGTGCGATGTTCAGAACATGAGAAGAGCCGGGGAAACTCGGCTCTTCTCGTTTCGGCGCAGGACATGTGATGGTGAGAAGTGAGATGGCTGAGCAGGTTGCTCCTCTTATCAGTTCTGGCATCTCACATTGCGTGCCAGCACGAGTCTTACCTTTTGACTCCAAACATTTCCGTCCGATCAAACACTTTCACTCTGACCTATCTCTTTGTTTAGCCATTCCACTTCATCATGCCTGCGCCGTAGATTGATAAGCCCTTCTACTCCAAGGAGACCCCGCAAAAGGCAATTTGACTAATAAACCAATCAGCGCTATAAACACTCACCGCCTTTGAGAAGGCGATTCACAATTTCACTGAACTACGACCTACACGGAATGCTTACTTGTCCGTAGAGGCTCCTAACAACTCGATGATTTTTCATCGAGAAGGAAGTCGCTATGGACATTTCACAATTAGCACACGCTAAATACGCTGCCAATACGCCTACTCAAATCACACCAGCGATTCTGGAGTTCGCAAAAGAACTAGGGGGCACTCCAGAATATGCACGCTATCGCCCGTTGCCCTTCGCCAAGCCATATTTGTGTTTCCACAACTGCGACTTGGCCAGACAATTGGGGTTGGGCACACCCGTCTTAGGGTGGGGCATCTGGGTCACTCGAAACCTTTGGTTGACGGCAGAGTACCATGCCGTCCTGAAAACTGAATCCGGCCTTCTTGACATCACACCAACACCGGATAGCGATGGCCGAGTTCTGTTCGTGCCAGATGGCATTGAAGTGTTTGACCACAACATCGACGAAGTTGAAAGACATCTTTTCTCTCTGCCTGCCGAGCGTTTAGGGGCTTACAAGCTGTTGGTTGACCACCCTCTCGTTGTCGAAGCAGTTGCTACATTGGAAAACGCCGCAATCACCTTCCAACGTACTAGCAACTCTGACTGGGACGCTTGGGAGAAGGAGATGGACACGATAGATCGGCTACTTGACGCCTACTACGAAAAGAAGCGGAAACCATTTCGCAAAGTGCTGCGTGCTAAGAAGAAGGCCGAGCGGCAAAGGCGAAAGAAAGCACGCCACTAAGACGACACATTTCCCTAACTGGGTTTCGGGAAGAACACATTACAACTATTGGATTAGATAAAAGGATTGAACACATGACAATGCAAAATACCTGTCCCGATTGCGGCGTCGGTATCGGCGAGCCACACATAAATAAATGCGACGTTGAACGCTGCTCGGATTGCGGAGGCCAGCGGATCACCTGCGACTGCAAAGGTCATTGTCCAATTCTGTCTGTGTGGAATGGAGAATGGCCGATGGCTGAACTCAGTCAGAACCAGTCATCCACTGGCGAATTGCGTTCGGCGGAAACGCCGATAACGAAGACGTTCGAAGTGATCGTCGATGCTCGTGTCAGGACGGAACTACAGATCGAAGCTAAAACCCGCTCCGAAGCAGTAGAGAAGGCAAGTGTTTGGGACAGTGGTTACGCCACTGGCGAGTGCGAGGTCGGTGTTTTCATCGACGATGGTGGAAATGCTATTGAAGATGATGACGATATGATTCATTGGAGAATCATCGATGTACCGATGGCGAAGGTTCTCGAAGTTGATGAATGCTCGGCCAACGATGAGAACGTACTCGAACCGGGCCGATATGAGGAGACCGAATAGAGAGAGGCACCCCCGAGTGTCGAAGACGCAACATTCACGTCAGCGAGGAAAACTGCCATGAGCAAAAAACATCTCAAAGACCAAATCCAACACGCCAGCGAGGTCGTCCGTGCGGCGCTTCATCAGCCGAAGCCGACGCTCGGCATCGACCTCGATGGCTGCGTGGACGAAGCTCCCGGCTTTTTTCACATCCTCACAACTGTCTGGCCCGGTGATGTGATCGTGGTGACGTTCCGCAGCGACCGGGAGAAGGCCATCGCCGATCTTGAGAAGTATCGGATTCGCTTCACCGATGTCGTCTTGGTCAACTCATTCGACCAGAAGGCTGAGGTGATCGCCGAGCGGCAGATCAGCTTCTACATCGACGACCAACCTGAGATGCTCAAGAACATCTCTGCGAAGACCGCCGTGATGCTCTTCAGAAACGGAGGGAACTTCGACTTCGAGGACAGAAAGTGGATGTTGAGCGACCAGACAGGGAAGCTGGTGTAATTCAATCAACCGTACATTTCGCCCTACGATACGCCACACGCTTCAGAAAGTAAGGCCGTCTTCATCAACCGAAGTGTCGATATCTTCCTGTCCGCTTTCTCCAAGATTCGCATGAACTACGTTGTCCGCTATCCGGTAAAGTTCGTCGTAGGTTAGCACCTCGATTCTGCTAAGGTGCGAGTTGTAAGTCCGCAACGCTTCTCTCTTGGAATCGTGATGTTCGTCGTCATCGTCGAGATGCCCGATCAGGACTTTTGCTTTCAGCTTGTAAAGATCGACTTTGTACTTCCTAAGAAGGTTCGAGCGGTCAGCCTCAATCTCGGCGATGTAATGAGCAGCCTGATTGACAGCACGGTTGACTTCACCCGATACGATCCAGTTGCCGTGATCCTGTACAAAAAGAGAAGCATTACTTCGTTTCAATTCGATTATCTCAAAGTATCGGTCGGCACTCTTCAGGAGGATGTCAAGTGAATCCTCAACAGTCCAGTCTCGACGTGGAATCATCTCGATGTATTGCCCTCCGAGCATCCACCAGTTTGCTTCAAGCAATTCTTGAAATCGCTGCTCGACCGCATCTGTTGCTACGAGGCTATGAAGTGACTCAAGAGCATTCGTTCGGTGCGCAACTCTTAGTGCGGCTGCTACCATTCTTACATTGTCCGACTCACCAAGTTGTGGAAGTTGGCGCAAGTCAGTAGCTCGGTCGGCCAGAGCAGACACGAGGCCCACAAGTTGATCGGTGTTGAGCGTTTCGTCACCCAGTGATTCGAGCAGCTTGGCAAATGTGCTGTTTCTGTCACTTCGCACGACGATGTGTTCACCCGGAGTGATGGCGTCCTCGAAGTTATTGAGAAAAACCCGGAGTTGCTCGATTTCATCATCGGTGCATGACCAGTGGGCCAGTCGCTCCTTGGCCGAGAAATCGATGCCTTTTCCGACTCGGTACTTGAAGGAGTTGAGACGAAGTTCTTTATGTCGGATTTCATTGGTGGCAGGATTCTGGATTTGCAGTACGCTTGCCACCTTGTAGGTTTGTGGCCCAGATTTAATGACCACTCGTTGTGTGCTGGCTATTTGGGGATTGTTAGGTGCGTTCGCCTGAATCAGTTGCAAGAACTCGTCAGCAGTGGGGTTGTTTTGTTTTGCCATTTCCTCACGCCTCCACAGTGACTTGTTGGTCGCTCGCCGCCGTTGTCAGGAGGCGTTCGATGTACGTCTCCTTGTCTTCCTTCTGGAACAGGACGTGAGACTTCGTGAATTGCTCTTTCGTCAGGTCTTCCGTCCACCAGCGGACTTGTTGGAAAGGCGTGTTCGAGATGATGAACGAGTTCAGGATCACGTTGGGGTCGCCGAGACGATCCTCCAGTTCCTTGATTGTCCGGTAGAATCGAATCTTGGGATCGTCTGGGCCTTCGAGGTTTCGGATGCCCTTCGGATCAACGAACGTGACGTACTGCTTACCGTCCACGAGCAGCCAGAGAAGGAAGTCCGGGTAGAAGTTTCCGGCCTCGAAGAAGCCGATGCCTCGCCCACGGCTCATGTTGCGGAGCAGATAGAGTTCCCGGTCGTCGAAGAATGGTTTGTTGTCGTCATAGAACCTGCGGAGATCAGTGACGAACTCCTTTTCGCCCTCGTTGAGTGAGACCGGACTGACATCCACGAAGTCGCTCTTGACGTGCAGGAGTGGCTGGTAGAGATGCTGGCCGAACGAATAGGCCATGCACGATCCGAACGGCCAGTCCTTTAGCACCCCTGCATCAAGATCGCTCTGAATGCCCTTGAGTTGATCGACAATCTGATCCTGTGACTCGTCAATCAGCAGCCGGTATTCGACCTGAAGGTTGGGGTCGTCCTCGGTCAGAGTGTGGTACTCGTAGAAGTCTGACTCCCACTCCTGCTTTTTGTTCTTGTAATAGCGGTCGGCGTACTTCTTGAGGAGGGCGACGGCGATCTCCTGCCAACGTCGTACTCGGTCGAACTGCGTGAACTCCAACTCCTCGGGCGGGATGAAGAGCTTGTACCACCGGGAGTCAAGCAGAAGTGGAACGATGCTGTCCCGGTTCAGGTTTAGGTTGTACCACGACCGCTCATTCTTGAAGTGCTGTAGCTCGAACCAGATGGCGTCGATGTCCATGAATGCAAGATGATGCTCCTCCAGCTTGCCTTCGTGCTTCACCGCCGAGTCTTCGGTCTTAGCAACGCCTTTGCTCTGCTGAGCCTGAATCTTGGGATACCAGTTCAGTGAAATCGGGTGACGAAGAAGTCGGTCTGGTGGTTCAGCGAGTGTCGGCTTCGGGCCGTGCAGCTTGAAATCTTTGCCCTCTTCAATGCGGACGCTGGTGAGCTTCTTCCCATTCAAGTTCTTGACGACCGGAAGGATGAACTCGATCCGCTCCTCATTGCCGGGAAGACCTTCTTCTTCGAGGTACTCCTTGAACTGCCGCATGTAGTCGGCCCGGATACCGAAGATGTTCAGTGTTTCCAGCAGATGAATACGGTCAGGCCGACTGACACCTTCAAGTTGGCTACTGCGTTTCAAGGTCATGCCGTGGCCCTTCAGACGCACACCACGACCGAACAACTGGATGATCTCTGAGCCTTCGGTTCGACCGATGTTCATGAGTCCCATCGTGCTGACTCGCCAACTGTTCCATCCTTCGGTGAACTTCTTCGAGCCGATCAGCACGTTGACGGTCGAGTCGTCTTCGTTGAGACCTCGGAAGAGCGAACCTGAGAACTCCTTCTCGTCCACGTTCAACAGGTCATGCTCGTCGCAGAGTTTGCACAGGCTGGAGGCGTCACCCACGTTGATGAGACCAAAGGGTTCGTTCTCACCGAGGCGTAGAGCGATCTCGCCGTCCGTGCCTTTCAGGTTCTCGACGTGCAGGGCAGCTTGGCTGGACGAGTTGAACAACACCTTCAGGATGTCGTTGTATATCTCCTCGCCGGACATGCCCGAAGAGATCAGGTGTGGAAAGGCAGTGGCGAAGATTTCGTTGCCACACTGGTCGAGTAGGCCGGGCCTGCCGCTGAGCAGCCGCTCCAGCAGGGTGATCGAATCTCGCTTTTCCTTCACGAACTCGGCCAGCGTCAGCAGGATATCCACCACATCAGACACCTTGCGTTTGTTCTCTGATCGCACGGCATTCACACTACCGCCGACGAAAACCCACAGGGGCTTCTCCAGCAGGAAGGGACGGAACGTGTTCGGGTTGTCTGCGTAGAGCTTTTGCTGCTGGTAGAAGGCAACGAGGCAAGCCGTCAGGTACAGGTTGCGGCGTTCTTCGTCCGAGTCGTCGGCGAGGTTCAGGATGCGGTAATCCTTCCCGAAGCCGTCCCGGTAGAAATACTTGTACGAGTAGTCGAACAGGATGTTCTTGGCGTAGATCGGTTCAAGTCCCTTCTTTCCCTTCATCGCCTGCCCGAACGTGGCGGAATACTCAAAGGAGAAGCCGTTCTCGCAGAGCCGGTTGCGGGCGCTCATCCATGCCCCTTCGACGCTCGCACTGGCACCACGATGTCCTTCATCGACCAGCACAAGGTTGTTCCCCTCGAAGGCGTCGATGGCGACCGTCTTCTGGCCCATCTCCTCCTTGAGCTTGGTGACTTCGATGATCTCGACCGACCGGCCCGAGAACAACGACCGAGACTCTTTCGAGAACAGGTCGGCGTCCATTCCCGAGGCGTGGAACTCTTCGAGGTGTTGTTTTGACAAGCCCTCGTTAGGCGTCAGCAAGATGATCCGGTTGAGTCCCTTCTCTTTGTCGTGCAGTTTCAGGTAATGCTGGTATTGAAGGATGTTGACGTGCATCAGCAGCGTCTTGCCGCTGCCGGTGGCATTCCAGAAGGCCAGCTTCCGCAGGTCATTCGGCTGGTAGGCCGGTAGCTGTTCCTTTGTGGTTTTTCCCTCATTGAAGTTGGCGACATGCTGGTTCAGGTCGGCCAGCAATTTATCCGGGTCACGGAAGAAACGGTCGAGATAGACCTCGGTGAATAGCAGAGACAGGTATTGGAAATACTTCCACTTCAGCGGCTCTGCTCGATTTTCGCTCAGCGTCAGCGTGTGCTTGACGATGTTCTGGTCGTAGCCGAGTAGCGTGTCGCCGGGGAACTCCTCGTAGTCCCAGAGTAGCTTCAACTCTTTGTGGAACGTGTGGACGTTGTTCTCGTCCAGTCCCTCAAGATGGAGAGGCTTCAATCGCTCGGCGAGCGTGTCGAAGTCGCCGACATCGAACAGCGACAGCATCCACTGATTCAGGACGAGTTTTTCGTCGAATCTCAGTGCTGGCGTTTCGTTCTTCTTTGCTCGTTTTTTTGCCATCAAAATGCTCCGAGATCATCCATTGTGAACCCGGCAAGTTTCCCAATGATTTGCTCTAAGCTCCAATTAGGATCAATGAACGACGGATCATCGATCCATCCCTGTTCGTCTTGTTCGATTGCTGCCCGAACGTCTTGAATGTCTTTAGCGGGGCAGAGGATAATTGGCCTACCGGCAATTGTGACATCGCCCTGATGACGCCACTCTCGTTCCCACCAGAACTCTTTCTTATACCCCCCATCACCAAACTCTTTTGCTCCGCTGCCCATCTGCTCAATGAACGGCGTGAGTCTCGCAAGTGGATGGTCGGCATAATTCCCGTCAGCGATTGCCTGATCGATCATTTGTTCTAGCGGTTGAGTGAGCCAGTTATGACCGGGAGTGATGTCGAGATACCACACTGGATTGACACCACGTTTTCGACCTTGTTTCTTCGATATTGCAATTCCATACGGCTCGAAATGAAAACTTCGATCCTCAATCTGGCTGGTCAAAATATGGACATGCTCAAGCGGCGTCTCGGTGAAACAAACACACTTCTGCGATTCCGTTGGCTGCCCAGCTTTATCAAGGCGAGGCACCGCTGGGCCATAAGGACTACGAGCTTCAATGGTGTGCGCCTTCACGATGCTGATGAGACGGTCTTTTGCGGATTCCTCTTCACCTGCTCTAGTAAGGTGAACGAGGAAGGTACTCAGGTCAGTCCTGCGAGCTAAAAGCTGTTCAATTTTCACATTAGGTCTCCCGAGGGGTTGCTTGGCTCACACGTCCTGAACGTCGAACATTAGGCGTCCGAACTCTTCTTCGATGAGGCGGACTTTCCATGTCTGGTCGCCACGTCGGAGGTTTTCGAGGTTGTTGTCGCCGTTGACGTAGATCAGGTCGTACTCCTGATCCTTCGTGTTGTAGTCCTGCTTCTTGAACCACTCGTCGAGAGCGTCGTTGTCGGTCTCGTCGAGGTTGCGCCACAGAACCAGCGCCCGGTCTCCGTCCGGGTTCGTGCCTTCGACCACACGCACGCCTCGAATCACGTCGATGTGCTTGACGGTCAGGCCCAAGAGCCAGTTGAAGGTCTCGACCAGATCGACGTTGACCAGTTGTGTCTCGCCGTTGCGCTCGACTCGGAGCTTGTACTGGTCGGGGTTGCGGAAGGACTCGACGTTCAGGAGCGACTGGCTGCCCCGGCTCTCCACATCGAGCATGTATGAGAGGACGTACTGTTCACGGAGGTCATCGTCCTGTTCGAGCAAGGACGCCTGCTGGCTAGTTCGCTTCAGTTCGAGGTTGTTCAGGGCATCCTCGTAGGATTCGAGGCGGATGTATTTGATGATTCCACTTCCACGCTGATCCGTTGCAGGGGTGCCGTTCTTCCATGACGGCGAGTGCAATGCCCGCACAATTCGCTTCTTCAGGATGCTATCGAAGTAGTCGCCAATCTCGCACAAGATGAATCGACGATTGCCATTATCCTCAGCGTTCTGAAGCAACACTGCGTGCCCCGTTGTGCCACTGCCGGAAAAAAGATCGATGGCAACATCAGACGTGTCAAAGGCAGTCCCAATCTGCACGGCTCGTCGGATCAGACGTGTTGGTTTCACCGTATTTAGGACATCGGCAGTTCTCTCAAAGGGTACAATCCCGAGTAACTCCCTCTTCGCATCTTGTGTATGCCCAACGTCCTTGCAATGCCACAGCGTTTGCGGAACAACACCTGCTTTGACCTCAGAAAGAAATCGCTTCAGGCGAGGCATATTGCCTCCGTCCTCTCCCCACCAAATTCGATTCTCTCGGTCAAGCTGAGCAAACTTTGTTGAGTTCACTCTCCAATAAGTTCCGATTGTCGGTCGAAATGTCTTGCCCGATGGACTGGTAACTTCGTACTCGCCCTCGCTGTAGTAATTGCGAGCCGTGAGGTCGCTCGACGCCCACGGGCCTCGCTCATCGTCATCTGGGTTCGTGTATCGTGCTTCAGCCTCGCTGCTCCTTGGAAGGAGAGTTGGCCTCCAAGTAGACTTATCCTTTGTCCACACTGGGAGGTACTCGTGGTCGTCTGAGAAATGCTGTGCGGTGTTTTTTGGTGCGAACACCTTTTGCCAAATCACGGTTGCTACGCAATTATCTGGGCCGAACGTTTCCCCCAGCATGGCTTGGAGTCGCATGTATTCGTTGTCGTCGATGCTCACCCACAACGTGCCATCGTCAGCCAGCAATTCATGAAGTAAGGCGACTCGGTTGTGGAGCATCGAGAGCCAGCTTGAGTGCTGGTAACTATCCCGATAAATGAACTCATCACTTCCCGTGTTGTAAGGTGGATCGATGTAGGCGCATCGAACCGACGCTTGGTAACGGGGCATGAGCAAACCCTGAGCATGAAACGAGTCGCCGTGTACGAGCAACCCGGTCGTAGAGTCGTCGAAGTCGTCGAGCTTACGCAGCAGGTGGTCTCGAAACGTCTGAGAAAAGAATCTGGTGTCTACCACAAGGTCTTGATGGCCTGTCAGGAACTCAATCGTGAGTGGCTTCGAGTATCCCGGCCCGTTCAGGTCTTTCTCGATCTTGTCGATGCCTAGCAGCCGCACCCATTCTTCCCGCTGGGCGTCGTTGGCGGCGATCTCCGGGTAAAGCTCTTCTGGTACTCGGTCGAGTGTGATGCAGTAGTTCGTCTCGACCACGAACTTCTTCTTGAGCCACAGCTTCTTCTGGAAGTTCTCCAGTTGTTCGAGGAACTGGATGATCTTGTGGGCGATCTTGCGGATGACCTTGATCTTGCTGAGGTACTGCTCGACTCGGGGCACGGTGTCGTGTTCGATGTCGTCAAGGTGCATGACCTCGTTCTTGATGTAGAAGTCGAGTTCCCGTCGCAGGAAGCCGCCCAAGTCCTTGTGGATGAAGTAGTCGAACGTGTTCCGGGCTGTGTACTGGGTCAGGTGTTTCTCAAGCACCGTCCTCTTGGGGTTTGCTTTCGTGGGAGCAGGTTTTGATAGCTCTTGAGTCCACTCCTCGAATCCTTCGGACTTGAGAACTCGCTCAATGGCCTCCTGATTCAGAGCGTCCTGTTTCTTCTTGCCGTTGTCGGATTTGTACTCGAACCGGATGAAGAGATCGCCGTTCTCCTCGTAGATCGGGTCTTCTTCGCAGATGACGAAGCGACGTTCCTTACCAGCCTGCTCTTTCTTGTTGTCCTGCTCGGACGAGGCAGCGACCAGATGAACTCGTACACGCTTGCCCGAGGGCATGGTGAAGATGTAGTCACGGAAGTATTCGCTGCTCTTGACGTAATACTGGTCGTGGTTTGCCCAGTGCAGCTTGACCTCTTCACCCTCGTAGGGAATGGCGTAGACGCCTTCCTTGTACCGACGCAGGGAGATGAAGTCGCCCTCGTGGTAGTAGCGGCGGAAGAAGTTGAACAGGTGGCTGAAGACCTCGTTCTCCAACGCCGTGACATCGACGCTGGAGTCGGCCATCTGCTCACGAAGTTCCTTCACCTTCGTCGTGGTCTCGGGATCGACACCCAAACCATTGGCTTGTTCGATGGCTTTGTCGAGTTCCTTCTGGAGCGTGGCCTTATCCGCCGACTTATAGTGGCTGAACGCTTCCTTGACCTGCGGCAGCAAATCCTTCTCCAAAAAGCGGACGACCTCATCCCGCTTCTGGTTCATGATCCGGTAGATGCCGAAATCCAGATCGGCCTGATCCAGTTGGAACAGTTCCTCAAGGAGTTTTTGGAGTTTCTCAAAGTTCGTGGCCACGGTGTGATTACCTTTTTGTATCGTTACTCGATGCCTTTGGAGATATCGATGCTGATGCGATGATCGACGGCGAATCTACGGGCAAGCATGTCTTCCGGTGATGGCACCAAAATGATTTGTCGTTGTGAGTCGTAGTACATTCCTCGAACCCCGAGGGTGCAAACGACGAACTGGTCGGCGAGAATGTCTCCAAGTCCACGAACTGCGTTATCACTGACGCTTCGCAGGCTCTTCCCTGTACGGAGCAATTCAGACGATCTGATTGCTCGATAGCCGTTTCTGCTGTACTCGACGACGAGAGATTCGTTAGGTGTGATCTCTTCCATGTGCTTCATCTCTTGGATGAGCAATTTCGTGTCTTTGTTCTTCTCCATTTTCGCTTGGAAGAGCATTCCCTTTCGCCACAGTGCGCCGTTGCTGAAGTCTTCGACTTCGATCTGAAAGAACCCATCTGCTCCAACCGTGTTTTCAGCGGGATTTGGGCCACGCCCTCTCAGTTTTGTAGACGTGACTCTCCATTGCCATATTGAGTCGCCTGTGTAGTGAGTGCGTGTCTGCGATCTCGTAGTCCTCAGCCGCTCTCCGAGTGCGCCGGTAACAGAGTCTTCGTCCATCATTGCGGAGCCGAATCCTTCTTCCGCCACCTCACAGTTTGTGCGCAGGTGTTGTTGAATATCTCTTACCACCGCATCTGGAACTACCTCTTTCATGTCACCTCCCATCGAATCGTGAAGAGGTGAGTGCTGTGCGTCTTCTGTGTCATCCGTTTCTGAAGGCCAGAGATCAGATCGTCACGCTTGTCGGCGATCTCATCTTCGATCTCGAAGATTTGCTGGCGTTGTCTTCGCTGTTTCTTCTCCAAGTCACGAAGCTTCTGCTGGAGTTCGTTCTGCTCATCGAGCGTGGTCGCCAAGCGTGACTGCCGCCGCACGGCCTTGATCTGCGCCTTGGTGTCGGCCAAGTCCTTCTCGGCGGCGACCACCATGTCCTCAGCCCACTTCTCAAGACGCTCTCGCTCCTCATGGAACAACGTGTTGTTGTCCTCCAATGAGCAGGCAGCTACGGCGTCGGCGTGCAGCTTCGACTCAACAGTGAGCCGAGTTTCAGCGTCTTCGGGGAGGCCGTCAACGGGTTCGGTTGTTGCTGTGCAATGGAAAAGCTTTTGGCAGGTCTCCTGATCGAGCGACTTTCCGGTGTCGTCCATCGCCGAGAAAAGGAGGTACTCTTCACGGTCGAAGGAATCGATGGTGAGATACTGAAGCGTCATCCAGCCGGACTTGCCCTTGAGGGCTTCGACCACGGAGACCTTCATGGGATAGTTGGTCACATCGAACGTGACCTTTGCCATCGGAGTCTGGGCCTGCTTGCCTGTGTCGATGCTCCACTCGCCCAGAGGGTGCGACAGTCGGTACAGGAAGTCGCCGGTGACATTGTGATGCTGCTTGGAGATCAGGTGGTACGTTCCGGGCCGACATTCGCTGACAGGCGATTGCCGCAGATCGAAGGTCAACTGGTCGTCGCAGAACGTGGCGTGGCCATCCAGTACAACTTTTGTAAGCGTCCAGAACTGGCGACCGATCCGGTCGAGGTTGGCACGAGCATCGTCGAGCCGCATCTTCAGTCGGGCGTGAACATCCTCGTCGAAATGCTCCATGAGCATCTGACGGGTCTCGTCCATCTTCGACTGAATGGTTTCGTCCATCTCGGCCTGAAGCTGCTTGAAGGCGGTGTCGATCTCTTCCGGCGTGCGGCACTGCTGGTAGATGGCGAGGATGCGTTTCTCGAAATCGACGCCTGACTCGATCTGCCCCAGCACTTCGTCCGAAGCACCGAACACACCATTGAACAGATTGAACTTCTCGGAGAGAAGCTCATGGACTCGCCGGTCAGCCTCGTTGCGCTCATTCAGGAAGTTGATGACGACCACATCGTGCTTCTGACCATAGCGGTGACAACGACCGATCCTCTGCTCGATTCGCTGGGGATTCCAAGGCAGGTCGTAGTTGACGACGAGAGAGCAGAACTGCATGTTGACGCCTTCCGCTGCCGCTTCCGTG
>JACTNB010000017.1 GCA_014584345.1 Planctomycetota bacterium | reverse complement strand
CAACATCGGACCGTGGGAATTCCTATCGAATGGCCAGGGTAAACCTCTTGTGACTGCGTCCCACCGGTAGCCGCTACCGCGTCAACCGGTGCCACCCGCGATGCCACACCGGTAACCGCTTACGCGTTAACCGGTGCCACCCGCCACGGTCGCTTCCATCGCTCGCACGGTGGGTCTGACCCGAAAGACGATCTACAAGGCGTTGGAGCGGAAGCCGGTCGAAGTCTGACGCATCAATAAATCCCCATCCCCCCACTTGCCATCCCCTTTCCCATCGCCCCCGTGTTGCGAGCAAACGAGCAAAGGGTGTTGCTGGGCTTTGCTCGCTTTGCACGCACTTTGCTCGCAGCGATTGCGAGCAAAGGTCAGGCGGCAGGCAGGGACTTTGCTCGTTTGCTCGCAGAGGGTTTGCCGCTGCGAATGACTTTGCTCGTTTGCTCGCAAGGCCATCGGCGGAAGTTGTCCGCAATCGCTGGAGCCAGAGCGAAGGCAAGGCCGGTGGCGTGATGGTGCGGATGATTGATTTGTTGGTGCTGTCGCTTCGGTCAGGGCGATGGCTGTAACAAAAAGAACATTGCATCAATCGAAGGCGAAAAAGCTGGTGGCAAAGGTGGTCGCTCTGGCCCCTGCATCGGCTTCGCCCGGTTCTTTTTCTTTATGCCACCGCAACCGCTCACGCACGCATGGGAATGGGTCAGCCCGTGCGTAGATACCAGCATGAAGACGTTTCACGAATGGCTGAGAGAGCGACAGCGGCGGCAATGCGAAGGCTTGTGGCTCAATGACAAAAATGCCGTGATCGGGCTGTCGAAGCTGAACCCGTTGCCGAGAGATTCAGCGGTCAACAAGAGCTTGAAGCAGAAGCCCAAGCCATTGCCGTCAGGCGTGCCGGTGTTCAAGCCGTGGAAGCCTGCTCAACCGGCCAAGCTCCAACTCTTCAATGCGAAGGCGGTGGGAAGCCAAATGGTGAGGTCCTATGACCCTACTCAGCATAATCGGTGAATAGACACTTGCCCAAAGTCACATTCTCTGTGCCGCTCAGTTCAAGCTCCACGCCTAGCAACTGTTTTTCGCACCACTCAGTGGGAATCCCGAAAAAACCTGCGTTCTCCGCAGCAATACGCACCTTATCCTCAACGATCTTGTAGCCAACTGGTGCAGCAGGAATGACAGCCCCTTGGGTCGGACTTTCATACTGCGTCCAATGAATGCAGTATGCCGGTGCGATGAAGCTCAACTTGATCGTCAGCGTCCAGTAGCGGTCATCGCCCTCGCTGTCGATACGCACCTCGAACCAATTGCAAAACCCGTAGTCGAATGATGTATGGTTGCTGGTGGGATGTGGGGCAGCAGCGGCACTGATCAGTGCAAAGCAGCGAGACTCGTCCCATCCAAGAAGCCAGCCGTTAGGCGGTCCCTTATCGAACTGGCTATGTATCGACTCGGTGATGTCGTCTATCGTAATTCTATTGGTCATGGTGTCGTCCCCACCGTTGTTGGAACGCCATGAATTCCATGGTTTGGACTCCAATGCACGAAGATAGAGTTTTGCGGATGACCTGAGGGTGATGTTCCAATGGGTGTGTCAAACGTGAACCTTTTACCGAGGAACTTCCCGTTCTTGTCAAAGACAGGGGTTCCGCCTTCCCATGCGGTTCTGACAACACCTTCAACATCGACACCGGGATTGAACTGAGATTTCCCGGGCGTACCATCAACATGAAGTTTTTGCCGTGAGCTTATCGGTGGGTTATGTCCGCTGACTATTCCCCTTGGGGCATTTATTCCCCACTTGCCACACCCGCCCGTATTATGCACCAGTAAGCCGTCGTTGCCAACGGCAAAGGAGTGGTTGGTATCGATCGTCAGGTTGCATACTTCGAAGGATTCTTCGTATCGCTGCCTGATTGACAAGACGCGGAGTTGACGGCCAGCTTGCGTCAGCAGTAGGTCCCCAGCGAACAAATCATGCGAGTTGACCCAACGTCCGCGAACCGACAGCCCTTCATCTTCGTTGACGCCCAATTCTCGTGGACGCGGTCGATTTTCCAGATCGTGCCCGTCCAGCACCCAGAACGGATGATACGCCGTCGCTTCGACCGAACCATGCTCGGTCGTGATTTCGATGACCGCGCCCAAGTATCGGCTGTGATGGCAGGCCTGGACTTGCCGCGCCACCCATTGCCCGCTCGCGAAATCAAAAGCAAAGACCGATTCGCCCTCTCGGATTTCATCAATCCTCCGTTTTCCTGACGGAGTCTCAACTAACGTGTCGGGTGCGAAGCACCATTCCTGTATAACAGGAAGTTCAATACGCTTCGCACTTTCCAGCGCGTCATCGACTTTATTGAGAATTTTCCCGGACGCCTCCGCAAAAGACGGAAGTGGGATTTTACTCATCACTTTACCACCAGTTGCCGCCCAACCAGCAAACGGAACGACTGCCGCCAGGCTGAGGGCGGCGTTGGTTGTGTCCCCTTCGAGAGAATACCAGATCGAATTGATCGCATCCGCCGCTTCGCCCAGGCCCGGCACCAGGCCCACGGCATCCAGGAACAGGTGCCCGTACGGACACATTTGAACAGACCGTGGCGCTGTGACGATCAACGTACGCCCCATACTCCCCAAAACCCACCTGACAAATTCAACTCTTTCAGGGAGAGGCCACCCGCTAGTTACTTTGGTTTCCGCATCAACATATCAACGATCTCGCTTCGGCCCCATTCTTTGGCAAAGGCAAGAGCATCCATGTTTGTCATATTCTCCCCGGAGTATTTCACTGTCGTGTCAATGCCGCTGTCGATGAGAAGTCTGGCGACCTCTGTATGCCCTCCGTATATTGCTCCAAAAAGTGGGTTTCCGACTGAATTGGACACGTCGAGCTTCGCCCCGTGATTAAGAAGACATTGAACGGATTCGAGATGACCGTTCGACGCCGCTTCGTCCAAAGGGCTACTGTCAGAAATGCCAGCCTTCTGATTCACGTCCATCCCTTGCCCTATTAGCCATTCTAAAATTCTCAACTGCCCGTTCGAAGCGGCAATATGTAGCCACGATCCAAATGGTCGAACATTCCAAGCAAGGCGGCTTCTTTCCTCGCCAATCATCTTTGACAGAGTTTCAAGGTCTCCCTGTTTAATTGCAGTTCTAATCTTCTTATGAATCTGGATGTCGATATCTAACATGTTCAACTCCTCTCGGCTGCAATTCTGCCAAGCTTCTTAAGCAGATCAACAAAGTCGTTGTAGTCCCCACCTGCACGATCCAAAGCACGCAATTCATCCACAACCTTGGTCAACGATTCGATCCCGTGCTGCTCGGCAACTCGCCAAGGCGCCCAGATGAGATTATCCTTGCCGTAAATCGGATCGATCCCGACCTTTCGCAGTATCGCCTGCCCCTCTTCCACCAATGCTTGTTGTGCAGGGCCCAAGCCCTTCTTGAACAAGATGTGGTGAGCATGGGGATCAACCATGCCTTTCGGTGGATCACCGATCAATTCCCTCAAGTGCTTTCCAAAGTCAAAGCCATCGATCAGTCCCCGTGGCACCAATTTTATCTTAATGGTCTGCGAAAACAAATCCGGGCCAAAAGAGAAGAGCCCGGGGTTGGGATTGATTTCAATCCGAATCCGTTTCACATAATCCAGCGTGGTGCCAACGAAACTCCCGATGCTGCTGGTGATTTGCTTAAACGCGGTGACGGGGAGGGCGCCCGTCACTTTGCTGAAATACTTACCCCCCGTGCTGAACCAGCCCACGATCGGTACGGCCGCCGCCAGGCTGAGGGCGGCATTGGTTGTGTCCCCTTCCAGCGAATACCAGATCGAATTGATCGCATCCGCAGGTTCGCCCAAGCCCGGCACCAGGCCCACGGCATCCAGGAACAGATGGCCCGCTTGGCTGGGGTTGTTGTACGCCCAGAGGGCTGCATCGACCAGCGCATCCTGCACCAGGGAATTGGTGAAGGGGAGTAAAGTGATCGGCGTCGCAAACAGGCCAATCACATCCCCCGGGTTATGAGTGAGCTGGTGCAGCCTGACCTACTCGACTGCGTCAATCAGGGCCACCCGGCGCAGCATGCGACTCGAGTGGACACCACATGGGCGTATGATTTGCGGATGCCTTGCCGCTTCCCGGCGGCGCTGCTCGTTTGCGGAGTACGACTGCTATCTTTGGCATGCCAGTCGAGATTCAGGCGGCGTGGAAGCTGGTTTCTTCGTAGCTGGATTCTTCCAGCGAGGTTTGCTGGACTTTTTTGGGAATGCGGATGCGAAAGGTTGTCCCCTTGCCTGGACCGGCACTGTAGGCGTCGATGCCGCCGTTGTGGTCCTGTACAATGCGATGGCTGATGGAAAGTCCCAAGCCTGTTCCGCCTCCCCCTTTTCGTTGCGTGAAGAAGGGGTCGAACAGATGCTTCTGAACGTCTTCCGTCAAGCCACAGCCGTCGTCGCGGAAGGTAAGATAGGCGTGGCATTTCATTTGTGTCAGTTCGATTTCGAGCGTGCCTCCGCTGTCCATGGCTTCGAGGGCATTGGAAATCATGTTCAGCACGACCTGCTTGATTTCGCCGGCATTCACTTCCGCCCGGATGGGTTCGTCGGTGAGCACCTTGATGTGGCGATCGCTGAATTTGCCGAGGTGCGAAACCATGCCGACGACTTCCCTGGTCAGGCGGGTTAAGTCGGTGTCCGCGCGGGAGACTTCCTGTCCTCGCGCGAAGCTCAGCAGTTTCTCCGTGATTTCCTGGCAACGGAAGGCTTCGGTCTGGATCATCCCGAGATACTTGGTGAATGTTTCGCGGTCGGCCTCGGGAACATCCGCCAGGACGGTCATGGCCTGCATTTCGAGGGAGTCTGCAACGGTGGAAATGACATGCAGGGGATTATTGATTTCGTGTGCCACGCCGGAGGCCAGAAATCCGACGCCCGCAAGTCGTTCGGACCGAATCAACGCGGTAGTTTTTTCTTGCACCTTGCGGTCGAGATCCTGTTTGATCTGGTAGAACTGGGCCGTGATCTGGTTAAAGACATCCGCCAGTTCATTCATTTCGTCGCCGGAATTGAGTTCGGCACGATATTGAAAATCTCCATTGGCCACGCGCCGGGCCGCCTTGTGGAGTGTCTTGATCGGCTCGAAAATCCAGACATTGCTGAAGCCCATGACGGCCAGGAATAAACCGAAGGCAATGATGCTGGAAGCGATCACCAGGTTCAGGCAAACCCGCAGATTCTGTTCCGCCTCGGCCAACCGGGGAACGAACACTTCGAAGGGATCGGGAATACCATTGACAAACTGGTGCAAAGCCACGAGTCGCTGCAGCATGATTCCGGCGACATGGGAGCGTTCTTGAGGATCAATCAGTTGCGGATGCAGGTTCTCCATCAGTTCGATGGCATGGACGACATTCGTGCGCAGCAGGGTGTAGGTTTCGGGCGGAATCGAATGGGGCGGCAGTTCGTCGAGCCGCTTGAGAAAGACGCGAATGCCATCCTTGGATCGGTTCAACGCCAGTCGAAACTGGGTATGCTGAAAAGCGGCAAAAACTTCCGGTTCGTGCTGGGCATTTTCCCGGGGCTGCATGGACAAGGGCTCGAAGAGCACATCGATGGCCGCGATTAAGTCCGCTTTTCGTGGAGCATCGTTGATGCTGTATTTGAGATCGGCCACCACGCCACGGTAGGAGACCAGTCCCACGATTGCGGAACTGGCCATCATCACCACCATCACGATTACCAGCGCGAACTGCACAAACAGCTTGCGGCGAATTGAGCACGTTAAAAACACCCCGTTCCTCCCTGAGCGGCCTACACTTGTCCCGTCCAGACTGTAACAGGATGGGAGGGATTCGGGAAGAGAAATCGCGCGGCATAGGCCGCCCGAGGGAGTTGAAACGAGGGTGGGGAAAGAAGAGCATTCCGGAGGCCAGGGGGTAATCCAAGGGGGGATTTCACTGCATGGTGTCCGTGAAATCGGGGATATTAATGTGTCGCGGGTGCGTAAAAACTGGTCTGGACTCCCCGGCGAAAATCGACTACGACTCGTGTTGATATGGATTTTGGTCGATAATAGACGTTGGCGAAGACGTATTGTCACCTTGCCCACGTTATAAGATAGCTGCTTAATCTGGTGACACATCTGCCCTAAAATTTGACTGCCGCGCGGCCACACGTAGAATTTACACAGGAAACAAACGTTGTTTTTGTTTTGAAGGCAACGGTTTATTCGACGAGTAAGTTGCTCCGATCCAGGAAGCGATATTGCGTGTAACCCTTTGTGGGACAGAGGAATCGACAACTCCTGCCGGGTTTTGCCTCGGAGAGATTTCCGGGGTCTGCTTGGTTTTTTTGATTTCTCTGTGCGGAAAACCAGAGGTCGGAATTCCGCCGCGGGTAATACGCTTTTTTATCGGGCACGACAATTGCTTACCCCTCTCTGAACTTCACCACGTCGCGCTCGTCGAGTTGTTGCAAGGCTGTCTTCGCGAAATCACTTCGCAAGCGGCTTGCGCGGAATCTCCATAGGGCATGACGCCCCAAGGAAATGATTTCCTGGATCTTCTCCAGAGGAGAGGGAGATGGTAACGAGCGATGCGTGTTCCATGACGCGCCCCGCCGCCGGGCGTGGCGCAGCGGTGTCTCTCGGGCGGTTGTGCTCCACCTGTTCCGGTGTGGGTATTTCCGGGCAGAGACGTTGCATTCCGGTGGTTGTCGTGTTGATGTTTGTGGGCGCGGGAGCATGTTTCGAACACCCCGCCCGCGCGGAACAGCGAGATGATCCGGCAGCGGAACGCGCTTCGGAAATAGATTATCGCCGTCAACGCGTGGTGAACCAGACGCTGTATCGGCTGCCCGATCAGTGTCTGTTGCTCGAGCGTTTCGAGCATCATCTGGCAAAGGATAATCTAGTCGAGGCCTCGGAACTGTATCAGCAGTTGCTTGATCTTCCCCATGATTCCTTCGTTTGGCGAGGGCATGAAATTCGTTCGCTGCGGCAGGAAACGTTGGCAGCCTTCGAGCAGCATCCCCGCCTCTGGAAAGTTTATACGGAACTTCATGGCAAGGCCGCCGAGCAGGTGGAGGGGGCGGTATCCGAGGAGCGTCGACGCCAGGTTGCGCGGCGCTACTATCATACGGCCGCGGGTTTCCAGGCCATGACGGAACTGGCCGGAATAGCCTGGGATCGTGGAGAGCTGGATACGGCTGCGCATCTCTGGGGATTGTTGCTGGGTTCTCGTTTTCATGCCTCGCGCATCACGGCTCGTCAACTGGAACAGGTGACAGTGGTTGCGGAATTAGCGCGGGACGAAAAATTGCAGGCAGCGGTCGAGCGGTTTTTCACGCGGCAACAGCCCGCGGACGGCAGGGGGGCACGGACGCTGGTATCCGATACCGAAGGCTTGCGCGAGCGAATCGATCTGGCAATGCGTTCCGCGATACCGATTTGGCGGCATCCACACCAGGACGGGATGGATCAGGGGTGGAGCGAGCACACGCCTCCGGTCAGCAAGCCTGCCTGGGGAATTTCGCGGATGTTGTTCAACGCCGAGGAAAGCAGCCTGGGGAGTCTGGCGGAACATTCCTTGCGGCTTTCCCTGGAACTGTGGGCCACCCAGCAGCACGAACAGCTTTCACCCGAGTTGACCTCGCTGTTTGCGGTGGTGGCTGGCGATGTCTTGGTGTTTCGAGACCTGGAGGCGGTGCACGCGGTAAGCATTGCCAGCGAGCCCTTCGAGGACGGGATGGTCAGTAAACGGCCATTGTGGCGATTTAGCAGCAACAGTCCCCTGGCCGATGCGGTGACGTACGAGAGCGATCCCTTCACGGGAGTCACCACGAATCACCCCAGCGTGGACCGCATGCATCTGGCCAACTCGTTGACGGGCAGTCTGACAACCGACGGACAACGGGTCTATTTCATCGACGGGATTGTCCGACTGTCGCCCGACGTACCGGCGCAAACGGCCGCGGTGTCGAGTGGAGACGTCCCTGTCAGTTCCACGCCGGACGAACCCCACGATACGCGGCTTGCGAATCGCGTGCTGGCGCTGCCGGTTGCGGGGACATCGCGGGGTTCGCGGGAGACCGTGGAACCACAGGTCGCTCCAGTCTGGAGTGTGGGGCCTCAGGGTTGGGAACGGAGCGAAGCTGGCAAGTCGGGGTTGAGCGATCATCCGTTACGCGGGCATTATTTTCTGGGGCCGCCGGTCGTGCATCAGCAGCGAGCCTATGTGTTGAGCGAACAGGAAAGCCAGATCTGGCTGACCGCTCTGGCCGCGGAAACGGGCGGATTTGTGTGGTCACAGCCGATCAGCTTCGTGGATCGGAAAATCGAAAACGATATCATTCGCGCGACGCGGGCCTGCATGGCGGTTTGTGCTGGCGGACTGGTGCTTTGCGACAATGGGAATGGCCAGTTGGTTGCAGTGGATGCGGTGCTGGGAGACATGCAGTGGGTGCATTGTTATGCGGACGATGACGCACGGCAGGATTCCGGACGCTGGACCTACACGCAGTCCTCGCGGGTCTCTCAACCGGGGGTGCTGAATTTGCCGGTGGTGGTGGAGGAGAAAGTGTATCTGCTGCCTGATCGGTCCAGCTTCATTTCCTGCTGCGATTTGAAAACAGGCCGGCTGTTGTGGACGCGACCGCGAGAAGATACGGAATACCTGGCCGGTGTGGTACTCGATGCATCGCGAATTTCGCGGAACGAGGCTGCGCCAGAGAGCAGGGTTCTGGCGGTGGGGGCGCGGAAGTGCCGGGCATTGGACGGCCAGACCGGCCGGGTGCTCTGGGACACACCCATCGGGTTTATTTCCGGGCACGGCGTGCAGGCAGGGACGGCCTATTTACTTCCGGTCTCCGGTCCCGGTACGCTGCCGGCACGAAAAACCGACGGGACGACCGTGCGGAGCCAGGGTCGCGTGCTGGCCTTGGATTTGCTCACGGGGGAACGTTTCGGGTTGGACTCGGGGCTCGAAAAAGCGGAATTGCGAGAAAATCGCCCCGAGGGAGGCTTTGCCTTCCCGCTGGGGAATTTGCTGGCCTGCAACCAGCAGGTCATTGCGGTGGGAATCAATCAGATCATCGGGTTTCCCCAGGCAGGAGCCGTGATTGCAAAACTCGAACAACTCGGCGAACGGCACTCGCTGACCGAGCGCCAACTGCAACAACTGGCGGGAGCGGAACTGGTGCTGGGGCACATTACGCGGGCCAAGCAACATTTGCGCCAGGCGCTGCAATTACCCGACACGCGATCCGCCGATCGGCTGGAATCGCTGTCGATGTATCGAGAGTTGCTGTACCGGGAATTGCGCGATCAGGCGGATGGGGAGTCCGTGGCGGGGATGCCTTCGATTCTCGAAGAGTTGGAATCTCTGGCCGATTCTCCCGCGCAGCAGGCCCGTTACCTGTTGACCGAAATCGAACTGCTGTTGAAGCAGGGGCATTCCGAAGAACTCTGGCTGGCAACGGAACGTTTCACGGAACTTGGAGTGAGTATTCCCGTGTCGACAGCCGTGGACGCCAGTCATTTTTCGACCTCTGCCAGTTGGTTGCCCGGCATGTATGACCGGATGTTTCGGCAGTTGACCCCTCAGGAAAAGCAGGTGGTATTGAACCAGTTCGAGACAAACTGGCTGGAACGACTGCGCGACTTGTCGTCGGGCCAACTGTTGACCATTTTGGATATTTTCGCGGGGCAGCCCCTGTTCGAGGACCGTTCAGGAACGGGGGGTGAGTATTCCTGCCAGGCGGAAAGCGTGGAAGAGTCACCGCGATCCCATTACGAACGCTGTGCAATTCGCGATATCGTGCGGCTGGAACTGATCTGCCGCTGTCTGCGCGAAGGCGACGTGCAACAGGCCGAATTGCGTCTGCTGGAGTTGATGCATGGCGGGCTGCCACGCAGTCAACTGCTGGCCTGCCAGGGGTTGGTGAATCTGTATTCGCGCCTGGGAGACTATCGCCAGGCAGGAAAATACCTGCAGGAGATGTCGGCGCTATCGGACCGTCAGGTCTTTCAACTGGAACGGGAGGATTGGTCGCGGTTGTTGACGTATGTCTCCTCGCCTGCGGATGCGCCGGTCATTGAAACAGTATCTCATTTACTGCCCCCGGGAAATACCAGGTGGCTGGAGGCGCGCGACTATCTGGTGCATTTCGATCGCCAGCATCCGAGTTGGCAAGCCTATCGGCATCGGAGCGGGCTGACCCAACCCGTGACCCAGGTTTCCATTCGAGAAGAACGAGGTCAACCGCCGTTGCTCTCCGACCCCTTCTCGCGCCGTCGCCTGCTGCATGCTTTGACCGACCGAGGCTGCCTGGTGATGCAACAGGTGGAAGTGAGCCGCCCCCAGGCAAACCCGGGGGACGGGGGCCAAACCGGAGAAACGCGGGCGGCATCGCCTGACGCGGCTCCCGTTGAAGAGCAGCATCTGCTGTTACTGGACCAGGCCAGTGGAGTTGTGCGGCATCGCATCGCGTTGCCGGGCACGCGAATTGGGATTTCCAACGCCATCCGCAAGGAAATGGGATATCTGTTTCCGGTGATTGTTGAAGGGCATGTGCTGGGAATTTCCCTGCTGACGGGACAACCCTGCTGGGAGCGTGGTGGAGATACGCTGGAGGCGGTCTATCCCAGCGAAGCCTGTCGTTGGGAACGAGACGCGGAGGGGGTTGTCCGGGCGGTTCCGGCGGAGCGACTGGTCTCCGCGACACGTCCGCGCCGCGTCGAACTGGGGCCGGTCGGTTCGGGGTACTGCGTGGTGCAAACGGCGCGGGCATTAACATGCCTCGATCCGGCCACTGGGCGCCTGTTGTGGCGCCGTGGCGATCTGGATCCGCAAGGCGGGTTGTGGGGCGACCGGGCAATGGGAGTGATCGGGGACGAACATGTCATGGTCTATTTTCATCCCGATCAGAATGCATATTCACTGCTGGAAACTCAAACCGGAACACTGTTGCGTCGCGGGAGACTGGAAGTGGGGCAGACGCACATCCAGCGCACTCGGCATGCATATGGTCGCCTGCTGATGTATCTGGCGGTCTCCGGGGATGCCAACCAGGAGCGGCGACTGCGGCTGTGGGATCCCTTGCGGGCGGAACTGGTGCTCGACGAAGCCTATGCCCCGCACGATTTGTTCCATGCCTCCGCGGAGGAACTGACGCTGCTGGGGGCCGAGGGCCGTCTACGCATTTATCGCCCGCTGGAAGCACGCCAACTAGTGGATGTGAAACTGGATGAACAGTCGCGCGTGCGGGCTAATTATCTGCGCGTGCAGCGGTGTGGCGAGCGGTATCTGATCAATATGTATCAGACACAGCGCAACGAGGCGGAACAGGGTTATACGAGTCGGTATACCGAGGCTCCCTGGAACATGACGCACATTAACGGACCGGTGATCGCGGTGAATGCAACCACGGGACAACTGGAGTGGACTCGCCTGTTTGGGAATCGTTCTTTGCTCGATGACGAAGCCTCGGGCCTGCCATTTGTGGTAATGTGCGCGAATTTCCAGCAGCGCCCGGGAGACCAGGAACGATCGCTGTTGCTCGAAGTGGTCGATCTGCGAACTGGCGAGACCCTGGAGTTGCGGAATGATTTGCCCGTGGGGCGTCTGATGCTGGTCAATCACGTAACCGAATTGGGCGAAGTGCGGCTGGCGGGCCTCGACCGGGAAATTGTCATCGGTTATCAGGCGCGCATCGATTCCCGACTCAAGAAAACGCCTTGATCGCTCGAGGTGTTCTGCACGGAAACGGATTGCCGCGTTATTCGACAGACGCAGGCACGGTTTCGAGGCAGGGGTGGCTGCGATAGGTCTCGGCAAACTCGCGGACGGTATCCTCTCCGTCTGCCAGACTCGCGCGGATTGCGGAGGCGATGGCGCTGCAGGCCGCGGGGGTCTCGTGATCGATCGGCATCAGCGCCCATGCGGCAAAAAAACGGGTTGAGACCGGCCGCGTTTCATCCTGGCAGATCAGAATCAGTTGCTGACGGGATTCTGGTTCAATCCGAATCAATCCCACGGCATGCTTCAGGCCAGTCGCGCGAATGGCACGCGCGGAATAGCGAATTTCTTCAGGCGAGGCATTCGGGTTGCCCAGGACCTCGAGTTCCTGCCGTACGCGCGCCGGCGTCAACGGTGGAGTGAGTTCCATTTCCCCGGCCAGCCAGTCATCCAGGCGGGCAGCCGCGCCCGCGATTTGCACGCTCGGTACAAGTAACCCCAGGCTGAACAAGCTCAGGCAGATCCATGTCCCAACTCGCCAGGTGGAACAGAGTTTCAACACCCCAAGGCCCAGCACGCCGGTCATTGCGCCGGCTCCAAGCAATAGAAGTCCACTTCCGTGGATATGGACGAGCCAGTAGCCGATTCCCGGGAGTTCCGTTTGCAGGTCATTGCGAATTCCATCCCAGGGGGCAAGTCGCGCGGCTGCAACCCAGGCTTGCAGCATGAGCAACGTCAGCAGTGTCATCAGGATCAGACTCGCGCGGAGAAAACGGCCCCGTGGGGCCTCCGGAGGAGTTCCCGGCCGTGGACGTGATGTCCTTTCGCCCGAGTCGATTATTTCTCCCAGTTCCTCCATCGTTCCAACCCCTCAAGACCTGGATAAATCCGCTGATCATGCCCTGTCCTCGAACATTCCATTGGGAAGGCAGGGGTAAAACAGTCTGCGGACATGGCCCGCGTGATCTGGCTAGAATACCACTGGCCTCCAGGAAATTCCAACAGCATAGTCACCCGCGAAGTGTCCAGGTGAATCGAGCGGAATTCATTCAGCGGGTTTGTGGTACACTGAAACGTGTCTGGCATTGGGGGCAACTTAATACTCCCCCCACTCCCACAAACTGGCCCCTCCCGTCTGGTTGCGGGCCACGCAGTCGCAATTTCCGTAAGCACTCGCCAATTGATTGGTCTACTGAAGTGGGGCACATAACGGCTTATTCGGCTGCAAGCCTGTTCCTCGCCTCCGCGTTCGCGGCTGGTCCTCGCGCACGCTCCAGGACGCCCAAGAATTAACCTTCCGACTGTTTGCGGCGGAGTTCGCCGTAGAGTCGCTCGTAATCGCCGGTATCGTTGGTATCGCTAGCGGGATGTACGACATCGTTTCGAGCCGATGCGGAATCGATGGCTCGCTGCATCAATTCATCCGGCGAGGGGAAGGAATCCTCCAGTCCCGTGCCATTGCTGCCGGAAAGTTCCTCGGCAATTTCCAGGATGGTTTGTGCGATACGCTCTTCAATTTCATCGACGACGGGAGTGCAGGCAGGGGCTTCTGGCGCGGCGAGAACTGGCTGGCCGGGACGTTCGATCTGTCCGTGTCGCAGGGCGTCGAGTTGCGCGTAGCGATCCTGTATGATTTCGCTTTCAGGCGGTTGAACCGCTGGAAACTGTTTTTCCGCTGGTTTCGGGGCCACGGCTGGCGGACTGGGTGGTGCCGTGGACTCTGCTGCTGGCAACGCGGGCAGCAATTCTTCCGGTTCCGGGTGAGTTGCTTCGAGGGCCGAAGCATCAGGTGCCGTCTGAGATTGCGCGGTTTCGATAGCATCGGGCAGTTGTGCTTCGTCCGGTTCCGTTTCGATAAGGATCTGTTCGTCTTCCAGCGAGAATTGTTCCTCTCGTGGCAAGCGGGTACCTTGAGAGAGTTCCGCGCCAATTTCGATCACACTGGTGGCGGGGGCCAATTCGCCTGGTGTTTTTGCCGAGGGAGCAAGGTCCGCTCGGTTCACGCTGATAACTGCCGATTTGTTCTCGTCGTGGAAGCTCTCGGGCTTGCCTCCCCGCAATTCCGTGAGGGGATCCCGCGTGGGGAGGGGAATATTCCAGTGCAGGGGGAGTTTTTGCAGGTCCTCCAGAGCTTCGTGGACATGTTGGGGGGTGACGGGACCGGAGGCGGTTACCGAGGCCAGCAGGCAGGCATGGTCGCAAAGTTGGTTCAAGCAGCGTGGCAGACCATCGGCCGCATGAATAATCAACTCCAGCGCGCTTTCCGTGAATACATTCAGTAAACGCCCCCCCGCTTGTTCGATACGGGTCATGATGTATTCAAGGGATTCCTGCTGGTTCAGCAAATCGAGCGTGACATGGCATTTGAGCCGTTGGTTGACCGCCTCCAGTGAGCGTTTAGCCAACAGATCCTCAAGAGGAAGTTGGCCGCTCAGTACCACGCGGAAAACGGGACGCGTGGCGTACAGGAAATTGGTCAGCGCCCGCAGTTCCTCGATGATATGTTCGCCGAGCAGGTGCGCTTCGTCGACAATGAGAGCCATGCCGGTTTGCGATTCCGCAATGCGCCGGCCACAAGAGACCAGTTCCAGCCTCAGTTCCTGTTCGCTCATGCGGGCGTAGGGCCGTCCCAGTTCGAACAGGATGGCTTGCAGCAGAGAACTGCGCGTGGCGTAGGCAGAGTTGAGCAATAGGACGGGCAGGGGGTCGTTGGCCAGCCTTTCCGCCAGAACCTTGCAGGCCAGCGTTTTGCCGGTTCCGGCTGGTGCCGTCAGCAATCCGATCCCTTCGCCATCCCGCAGTGTTTGTTCGAGGGCCGAGAGCGCCAGTCGCATCGAAGGGGCACTATAGAGCGCATTCGGGTCAGGTGTCGCCGAAAATGGTCGCTGATTCAGTTGAAAGTAGTTTTGATACATTCGCCGAACGTCCCTGCCTGGCAAGTGTCGAGATTTCAGCATGTGTACGAATTCTGGTGCCTCCCGCAAGGAGCGTGCGGCTTGGGGGAGTAGACAATAGAGTCCAAATGTACACAATTGTGTCGATAACGGATCGCGCTGTCGTTAAAATCGGCAGAATCGATAGCGGGCTTGAGTCTCGCTCGGAATCGGACGCGGTTATCGGATAAACCCGATGCGATGGCGTCATGTTTTTGAGTTCCCGCTGAAAATTCCACTGAAATTTTATGTTTCGCCCGAATTGGCGGATTGAGTCGCGAACGGTCCAATTTACAATGACGCAACGGGCGAAAGGCCTACTGGCCCGTTGTTCCCAGTCTCCATGGTCGCTGCCGATTCCAGACGCGACCGGAAGCACAACGATATTGATGGACTATAAAGGCGAACCGAACCACGTGAGTGCAGCCACGCAACCTCAGCAGACGCGGACGATTACATCCGCCAGCCCGGACCAACTGCGAATTTTACTGGGAGTTCAGGATGCTCATTTGAACTTGCTCCATCAGGCCTTTCCCGTGCGGATTGTGGCACGCGAGGGGAAACTGCTGATATCCGGCGACGCGGCCGATGTCGAACGCGTCTCTGAGATTGTGGAGCGATTGATTGCCCGGGTAAAGAAGCAGAAGCAGCTGCGCGAAAGCGAAGTAGTGGAAGCCTTGAAGGAGCAGCCGACGTTGCCCCTCACCGTCGCTCCCAAGGCTGGCGGAATCGCACCACCACCCGGCGCGAACGACGAATTTGCGTACGCCAACTTACCGGTGGCCCCGCGGAGTCAGGGGCAAGCCCGCTACATCGCGGCAATCGACAACAAGGATCTGGTATTCTGCAGTGGACCGGCAGGCTCGGGGAAAACCTATCTGGCCGTGGCGATGGCGCTGCACTGTTTGAAAACGGAGCAGGTTAGGAAGATTGTACTGGTCAGGCCGGCTGTGGAAGCGGGCGAAAAGTTGGGTTTCCTGCCGGGAGACATTCTGGCGAAAGTCAATCCGTTCCTGCGTCCCTTGCTTGACGCTTTGCGTGATATGCTGGATTATGAGCAGGTTCAGAGTTACATGGAACATGATGTCATCGAAATAGTGCCTCTGGCATTCATGCGCGGCCGGACCCTCAACGAAACCTTCATGATTCTGGACGAAGCCCAGAACACGACGGTGACGCAGATGAAAATGTTCCTCACGCGTATGGGGACGGGGTCAAAAATTGTGGTCACGGGAGACGAGACACAGAACGATCTGCCGACGCATGTCGTTTCGGGACTGAACGACGCCATGCGCCGGTTACGTGGCATACCCGGGACCGCTTGCGTACGACTCGATGGGAGCGATATCGTCAGGCATCGACTGGTGCGGGAAATCGTCAAGGCTTATGACGAAAAAAAGACTTCGGAAAGTAAATAGTCCGCGGTGGCGGGATCCGTGGTCTGGTCCGAAACCTCCACCAGGGATCGCCAATCATAAATGACATTCTCCTGTCGTGGAGCGAATCGGTGTCCTGGCGACACGGTATTTCATGAAATTATTTCATTCAGCGAAACGATCACGAGCCTCCCGTTCGTCAATGCCTCGCCTCACTGCGGGGGCGGGCGCGGGTTTGGTCACGTTGCGACAGCAACGGAGTCGGTTGCTGCGGTACCTCATCGGCTTTGTCGGCTGTCTGGCGATTCTGGCCGCACTGCAAAGCTGGAACTATCCATTCACACACCGTATCGGTGATCGTTTTGCGGATGGACTGGCAGCACGGATGACCTTCCGCGTTGTGAACGCCTTCGAAACCTCACGGGCCAGCCGGGATCGCGAACGCGAGGTGCCGCTGATTTTTCGCAACGATCCCACGGAACTCCGCCGTCTCCCCGAACGCCTGAAAGCCGCGCTGGGGGTTATCGCCGAGGCCAAGCAATTGGGCGATGTCTCCGAGGAAGTCCAGCGTGCCTTCGGGCTGTTACCCCACTCGGAGATAGTTGTTGCCGAAAAGCCTGGCGGGGATCCCGCACAGGACGCTGAGTTCCGCTTTCGTCAGTTGAAGCAGGCAATTACTCCGTTGGATGGCGTGCGCTCGGAAACGCATATTTCGACAATTATCGACGAGTTAGTGCGGTTGATCGAACCCTTGTATAAAAAGGGGCTGGTGAATCCCAAGGTGCTGGAACGGACGGAAATCGGACTCGATTCGCAGTTGGCGATTGTCGATCGCCAGGCACAGTTGCCCGACGACAATCCACTGGCGGATGAGCAACTCTGGATCTCCGTCCGCATCACCGATGTGGCCATGAGCGATCTGCTGAATGATGCCGGGTATTTGAGCCAGCGTTGGAGCGATTATCCGACGCTCGAGACCATTCGCCAGCCATTGCAGGCCTGGCTGCGGAACCAGTCGCGCCCGACCTTGGAGTACGATCAAAGCGCCACCCAGCAGGCGCGGCGGTGGGCGGGTAGGCAAGTCGAACCGGTCTACGATGTCATTAACGAGGGAGATGTGTTCCTGCCTCCGGATGGAGTAATCGACCAGAACCTGTTGCGGGTGCTCGAAGCCGAGTATCAGGCCTCGCTGGAAATGTTCCCGTGGGAAGCCCGGTTGGCTCGCATAGGCATTGTGTTTTTGATGATCCTGATGTTTCTGGCGCTGATTGTCTGGTACCTGGTGCGCTACGAACCGTATGTGATTGCCAGTTGGCCCCGTCTGGCCTTGTACCTGACCGTGGTGGCGGTGGCGGCGCTGCTGGGGCGTTGGACCTCCTTCGACCCCGTTAGGGGCGAGGTGGCGATCGTGGTTGCCACCAGCATGGTGATGGCCGTCGCTTACAATCAGCGGTTTGCCATTCTGACGGCGTTCATGCTGAGCCTGCTGATCGGCATGTCGACCCGCATCGATATCGCACAATTCGCGGTGATGCTGGCGGCCTCGACGGCTGCCGTCACGCGATTGAAAAGGGTTCAGTCCCGCCAGACGATTATCATTGCCGGATTTCTTGCCGGTATCACGGCATTGTTCGTTTCCTGGGGGACGGAGGTACTGCTGTATCCTTCCCCTTCCATCGACCACTGGCTGGATTGGACATTGCTTGAAGTCTGTCTGAAATATGCCGGCTGGTGTGTGCTCGCGGGCTTTATTTTATCCGGGAGTCTGCCGTTTATTGAATCAGCGTTTGGGGTTGTCACCGGGATCAGCCTGCTGGAAATGAGCGATTCCTCACATCCGCTGCTGCAGGAATTGTTCCGCAAGGCGCCGGGGACCTATAACCATTCGATTGCCGTGGCGACTATCGCGGAGACGGCCGCCAAGCAAATTGGCGCGGATGGACTGCTGGTGCGCGTGGGGGCCTATTTTCATGATATCGGTAAAATTCCCAAGGCCGAGTACTTCATTGAAAATCGTCCCACGGGCGCGATCAATCGGCACGAAACCCTGGCCCCCACCATGAGCACCCTGATTATTATTGGGCATGTCAAGGATGGCGTGGACCTGGCGGAGGAATATCATCTCCCCCAGCCGCTGATCGATTTCATCGAGCAACATCATGGCACAACCCTGGTGGAGTACTTTTATCACGCGGCAAACAAGAAGGCGGACAACGATCCCGAGCGGCGGCTGGACGTGGAGGAGTCCGCGTTCCGGTATCCGGGCCCCAAGCCACAAACCAGGGAAGCGGGCGTGATGATGCTCGCGGACTGCGTGGAATCGGCCAGCCGGACGCTTAGCGAACCGACTCCTGCCCGCATCGCGCATCTGGTCCATTCCCTGACCTTGAAACGCCTGCTCGACGGGCAGTTCGAGGAATGCAACCTCACCCTTCGCGAAATTCACCTCATCGAGGAATCGCTGATCAAATCCCTGATCAGCATTCATCACGGGAGAATCGCGTATCCCGATCAACAAAAGGAACAGAAAACCGCCTGACCCCGCTTGCTCCAAACTGCCAAGCCCGTCAAAGGGCTGACTATGCGGCCACGGCTTTGCAGCGCGAAGTCGCTGCTTGGGAAGGCTCGGCCAGTTAATCAACACGAGTGGAAGCAATCGCCTTGTTTACTCGGTTTGATTCCGCCTGCACAAGGCCCCGGCCTGGTTTTCGGCAGGTATGTCCTGGCGGGCAGTGCGGAGTTGACAGCATCGGGGAAGAGCAGGCGCGCGGAAAACTATGTCTCATCAAATTGAAATCAGCAATCACCAGACACTGCTCGCCATCGATGACCGGCGACTGGTCGAAATTGTGGAATCCGTCCTGACGGCGCACGGCCTGCGGGAATCGGAATTGCATCTCCTGCTGGTGGATAATGCCGCCATTCATGAAATCAACCTCGCGCACCTGCGGCACGACTTCCCGACGGACGTCATCACGTTTCCGCTGAACGATCCCGAGCGCATGCCCCCGGAGTATCCGCTGGAAGGGGAGTTGGTGATCTCCGTGGAGATGGCGTTGGAGCTGGCGCCCGAGATCGGTTGGGAAGCCGAGCAGGAACTCCAGCTTTATTTAATTCACGGCCTGTTGCACCTGTGCGGATACGACGATTTGGACGACAACGCTCTGGCAAGCATGAGGCGACGGGAATGGGAGATGCTTCACCGCCTTGGCATTACCCCCCAGGCCGGAGATGACCGCTGGGCCCAACTTCTGCCTTGATCGCGTTTCCTTCCTATGCCGGGTGAAACATCCGCCAGGTGGTGTATCCTCCACTTAGGTTGACTACGGAAAACCCGTGTTGCAGCAGGATTCTCGTGGCCAGGTAGCCCCGCATGCCCACTTGGCAATACGTAACGATCGGTTTGTCGCGCGGGAGTTCCGTCAACCTCTGGCGCAACTCGTCCACAGAGATGTTGAGGGCATGGGGGATGTGCCCTGCGGCAAATTCCCGCGGCGTGCGGACATCCAGAACCTGGGCTTCGGACCAGGTCGAGCTTTCAAGTTGGTCCACTCGAACCTGGGGATGATCGCCACGCAATTCTCCCGATGCCACGAAGCCGAGCATGTTGACGGGATCCTTGGCCGAGCCAAACTGCGGCGCGTAGCAGAGTTCGATTTCCTCGAGATCGAAGACGGTCAGCCCGGCCTGGATGGCGGTCGCAATGACGTCAATCCGCTTGTCAACTCCCGCGCCTCCCACTCCCTGGGCTCCCAGAATGCGGCCATCCTGGGGGGAATACAGCATTTTGAGGGTCATGGTTTCCGCGCCGGGATAATAACCGGCATGGTGATTGGGGTGCACGTATGCGCATTTGTGTTCCAGCCCCAGGCGCTGAGCGGCTTTTTCGCTCAGCCCGGTCATGGCGGCGGTTTTGCCGAACAACCCGACTATCGCCGTCCCCTGCGTGCCGCGGTAACGCGCCTCGCGACCAAAAATATGATCCGCTGCCAGACGCCCCTGGCGATTCGCCGGGCCCGCCAGCGGTACCTGGGTCGGTTGCAGCGTCATGAAATCGTAGGTTTCCACGGCGTCACCCACGGCGTAGATATCGGGATCGCTCGTCTGCATGTGTTCATTTACCTGGATGCCCCCCCGTTTGCCCAGCGGCAGCCCCGCCTGTTCCGCCAACTGATTCTCGGGACGCACCCCCACACTAACGAGCACGAGGTCCGTGGGTAATTCCAGGCCCGACTTTAATTTCACTCGCAGGCCCGTTTCCCCGCTGGTGATCTCCGTGATCGAGTCGCTCAGTTTCAGTTCGATGCCCCGAGAAGTCAACTCCCGTTGAATCGGCATGGTGATTTCGCGGTCGAGCGGAGGCATGATCTGGTCCGCCAATTCGATCAGGGTGGTTTCAATCCCCAGCCCGACCAGATTTTCCGCCATTTCCAGGCCGATGAAGCCTCCCCCCAGGATGACCGCGCGACGGGATTTCCGGGCCAGTTCCTGCAAACGATCGGCATCGCTCAGGTCGCGTAGCGTGTGCACGCCCGGCAATTCGATTCCGGGAATTGGGGGTTTGAACGGCCGCGCGCCCGGAGAGAGAATCAACTTATCGTATGCTTCCTGGTATTCCTCGCCCGTTGCCAGATTTCGAGCCGTGATGGTTTTCGCGGCACGATCAATGGCGATCACTTCCGTGCGGACTCGCACATCCAGTGCCAGGCGGTTTACCAAAAGTTCGATGGGGGCCACCAGCAGTTTGTTTCGTTCGCGGATCTCGCCGCCAATGTAATACGGGAGTCCACAATTTGCGAACGAGGGGTCCGAACCACGTTCAAACAAGACAATTTCCGCGTCTTCCGATAAACGCCGTGCCCGTGCGGCCGCCGAGGCTCCGCCTGCAACTCCTCCGATAATGACCAGTTTCATGGCTTGCTCGTCTTTTCTAATCGCGATTGGAATGTATGACGGGAGTAAACTTACCTGACGCTGCAGCTGCTGCCCATCTGGTTCCAGGGCATCCGGGCCAGAATCATGCCCATGCCACAGGTATCCGTGATGCCCGCGAATATCAAACCCGCCCCCACAAAGGCGGACAGGCCAATCCAGTACGGATGCACGGTCAGGCCCAGCACCGCACCCGTCAATACCAGGGCTCCCGCCGCGATGCGTACTTGCCGTTCGAGCGACATCGCACGCTTGCCCCGTTTGACCGGCAGCCCGGCAGACACGCACGCTTCCGTTCCCCCTTCGATATTGATGACGTGTTCGAAGCCCGCCGCCCGGATTTTATCGCAGGCCATTTTACCTCTACTGCCCGATTTGCATATGACATAGATGGGCTGCGGGGTGTGCGCGGCTTGGGCAGCGATCAGAGCGCGGGGATCCAAACGGTCCAGCGGTATGTTGCGGGCAAATTCGAGATGCACGTCCTGATACTCCACCGGCGTGCGGACATCAATCACTTCCAAATGAGGATTGCTGGCCTGCAACTGACGTAACTCCTGAGGGGTGATGGTCTGGCTCATGATTTCTCCTTGATCTACAGGACTTATTTTAGTGAATCTAAATGTCGCGACAAAACGATATGTCTGCGAAAAAAGTGACTATTCCTTGCCGAATTTGTTCTGAATGCATTGCATGATTTCCTGCAAATGTGGCTCGGCAATCGTGTAATACCGAAATCTGCCTTCCTTTTCGCTGTTCAGAAAGCCGCATCGTTGCATTAACCGCAAATGTTCAGACGTCATATGACTGGGTATCTCGCAGGCCTCGGCCAATTCGCCAACGGTATATCGCCCCCTCAACAGCATCTCGACAATTCGCAGCCGATGTGGATGGGCCAGGGTGCGTAAACACTCCGCTGCCATTTCCAGCCGTGCCAGCGAGATCAAATTTGCCGTGGGTGTGGTGTTCATGTCGTCCTTTCAGTTAAATATATCGGAAGGTTCCGACATGTCAATTTAATTTTTCTGAAAAATCTGAGTAATGTTGTCCTGCGGTCCCTGTGACGTTTGTTTGGCCTGGGGCTGCCGCGGGTTGGGAGAACAGTTCGAATCCAACGGGAGAGGCTTGATGCAGGAAACCGAGCACACACGGCTATTGGAGACAATTCGCGAAACGGGATACGCGATGTTGACGGGTGTGTTTTCCGAGTCGGAACTGGTCGACCTGAGGGAACAGTCCGGGCAGGCTTTTCGCGGAGAGGAGGAATCGATTCGCCAGCGGAGCGGGGCGGTGTATGCCGCACGCAATGTGTTGACTCACTGGCCGGAAGCCCGCGGAATCGGTCGACATCCGCAATTGAAATCCCGGTTAATCGCGGTGCTGGGGGAACAATGCGGGCTGGTCCGGGGCTTGTTTTTTGATAAGCCTCCCGAGCAAACCTGGTCGCTTCCCTGGCATAAGGATTTACTGATTGCGGTCCGCGAAGGAGCCCGGCATTCGCCCCGGTATTCCCCTCCTCGGCCTCGGCTGGGAGTGCCTCACACCGAACCCCCGGTCGAAGTTCTAGAGAACATGTTGACCGCTCGAATTCACCTGGATTCGATGACTGCCCACAACGGACCATTGGAGGTTCAGCCTGGTTCGCATCGCAGCGGGAAGCGGTTGGAATTGGGGGCGGAGTTTCGGCCCGTCACGCTGCATTGCCGGGCAGGGGACGTGCTGTTGATGCGTCCCTTGCTGGCGCATGCCAGTGGCAAGTCGCTGCCCGGTTGCCAGGAGCATCGCCGCATACTCCACCTGGAATTCGCCGCCGAGCCTCACCTGCCCGAGGGCGTCGAATGGTGGGAGTATTATCCACTCCGGGAGGCGACTTCCGTGGACTGACCACCGCTTCCCACCAGTCCTCGCGCCCCCTGCGGGCTGCTCCGGGCTTATTTTGCGGGTGCGTTCTTTCCCGAGGCTTGCTGTTTGCCCAGCATGGTTTCGGTAAAGCCTTTGAGATCGGTCCAGAAGGTCCCTTCTCCCGCGTAAATCAGGTTAAGTTCGATCTGTTCGGGGAGTCCGTTGGCAAAAACCCACATGTTGTAGGCTTCGCCCGAACCAAACGCCTCGATGGCCAGTTTGAATTTATTGGCGCGGGCCTCCTCGGTCATGCGGGTGGTGTCGGCTTTGGCTTGCCCCAGCAGCACGGTGGCCTGGGCTTCAATGAGGGAGACCTCGCGGTCGATCTGGGCTTCCAGTCGCTTGGTTTCCGCAACCGTTTCCTGGACTTTCTTTTGTCCTTCAGCAATCGTCTTGGCCACGATTTTTTCGGTCTCGACGCGGACTTTTTCGATTTCCAGTTCGACTTTCTGTTCGGCCTCGCGCAAATCGCCTTCGATCTTGGCGGTCGTCTGTTGTTCCTCGCGAGTCAGTTTCTGCTCATCGGCAATGAACGACTGCTGGATCGGGAGCCGTACATCCTGGGGAATGTAGATATGGCGAATCAGTCCGTTCAACAGGGTGATATTTTTTTCCTCCAGAACCTTGGCGAAATTGGTGGAAGCCTGCTTCTGAAACTCCTGACGCGAATCCCCCACCAACAGTTCGACCGCGCCATAACGGGCGCCGACATTTCGGCAAATCGATTCGATTTGAGGTATCACAACCTTCTGTTCGACGGCGGACACGTTGCCGAACGTGCGGATCACGTTAGGAGCCTGATCGGGCAGGATGCCCCAGATCGCGGTGAAGTCCATGTTGATGGGGAAGCCATCGTTGGAGTAAAAGAAAATTCCGCTGTCATCCTGGCTGGTGATCGGCTCGCCAGCCACATCGTACAGCAAATCTCCCCTGGCATCGGTCTTCAAGTTCGAAACGATACTGAGCTCGCGGTAACCAATCTCCACGATATCGATCTGCTGTTCCTTTTCATTGATGGGGTAAATGCCGGGCGGCAGGACTTGCTCTTGAATCCCTTTCTTGGCGCCCGTTGCCGGATTATCGGACAGGTTCGTGACCACGCCCACATAACCCGTCGGAATTTCCACCCAGCCGGCGTATTTCACCTGGTCCCGGTCATGAATGGCCTTGGTTTGAATCACGGTGAAGGTGTGAGCGTAATCGTTCACGCGATAGCGGCCTGGTCCGAAGACTTTTCGCAGCACGCCTTTGTACTCGGACGCTTCCAGGTCTCCGTCGACCAGGTACTCGCCCGCGGGAAGTTGCTTGCCCAGTTTCGATGTCGCTATTCCGATTTCACCCGGTTTGATGACAATATCGGGAATCAACACCCGCTCCCAGTAGAGGGGCGAGCGGAAATGCCGACCCGGACCCAGCATGTCGCGCAAAACTCCTTTTTCCAGCACCCGGCCCTGTTCATCCACCTTGGCAAAACCGGAAGTGGCGGCGGGGCGATTGCCGGGCAGCAAGGGGAGCGGGGGGCCCTTGTAACGCAGCCGCATGCTGAAACCCTCGGGTACATACACGCGATTCACGGTCCACTCAAAGGCCGTCCAACCGCAGATGGCAACCATGAGGAACACGATCACCGAGGAGATGACACCGCGTTGTTTATAAACGGAATTGCCTTGCGACATGGTTTGGTCTCGATTCAAAAGCGAATGTTCGAGGAATTGTCCACATGGGTTGAGTCACGGTTGCCCCCGCGGGGCGGCACTGCTAAGGCGCGGCGGTGGAGTTTGTCGCCGGCTGTGTGGGGGCGGGCGTCACCTCCGGCTTTTTTGCCGTCGAGGAAAAGGACTCGAATATCTTCATGATCGGGCTATTGTCCGAGTTTGCCATGATGCGACGGTAGGCCGGGGCCAACTTCTGATTCATCAGATACTTCGCAAATTCCCCTCCCTCCCCGCCGAATGCCTCCACCGCTCGCTTCCATCCAGCAGCTTCCGCCTCGTTGTTAAAGTCGATCACGTCGGCGTCGGCCTTGCCGCGAGCCCGGATTGCTTCCGCTTCGTCCTCGGCGGCTTCCAGGTTCAGCTTGGCCACGGCGAGGCGCTCGTTAGCCTTGGTCACAGCAACTTCCTGTTCCCGCATCGCTTCGGTGGTAATCTTGACGACCTGTTGTTCGGTCTTGATCTGTTCCTGTTTCCGCTTGATCAATTCCTTGTCCATTGCCAGCACTTGCTCCGACAACTGCAGTTCGATCTGCCGTAGATACTTGGCCTGATCCTGCTTGGCCAGTTCGCGCTCTCGCACCGGTTCCGCGATCTGTTGCGGAGGACGGATCCCTGTAATCAACGCCTGGAGGATGGTAACACCCCGAGGCTCGCATTCTTCGCGCATCACGCGTTCGAAGTTTTCCTCGAACGCCATGCGCGTGTCGCCCGTAATGAATTCTCGCCCCGATTTCTTGGACCCTTCAACGCGGCAATAACTGCGGGCAATGGGCATGACAATCTTCCGGACCAACTCCTCGTCGATCAGGGGACCATTTTCGGAATCGTTATAGGTGACGTACACTTCCGCTGCCCGTTCGGGATCCACCTGGAATTCAATAATGCCATCCAGGCTCACCCAGAACCCATCCTTCGAGGGAAACCCCATATCCTTTTTTTCCAATAAATTAAACCGCTGGCTGCGGCAATCGACCAGATCCACACGGTATTCATAGGGGTTCAGGTAATACGTACCGGCATCGAGCACTTCTTTTTGCACGCCTCGGAATCCTTGCTCGACCAGCAACTGATTGGGATTTTCCGGCAGGGGACCTGCCAGGTTCGTCAACACGCCCCGGTATCCCGCGGGGATGATCACCGGATCGTGAATTTGCAGTTCAAACAGGTAGGGATGAAGCGGGTAACGTCCTTCCCGCAATACATCGGGAACTATTCCCTTGGTTAGAACTCCCCCCCTTAACTTATCCTGATTTGGCTGGATGTGGGCCAGAAACTCGCCATAACCAAGATCTTCCCCCGACAGCGATACCAACACCCCCATCTTCCCGTGAGGGACCTCTTGTTGAGGTATTACCTGCCAGTCCCAATGATAGGGATTCAGCCAGTGCTTTCCTTCCAGCAGAAACTCCTTTTGGATCCCCTTGTATTCGCTCGATTCCGCCACCTCCTGATCGTTTTTCAGATCGAGGCCCGTTTTCTTCATCAGAATGGCCATTTGTGCCGTGGGAACATCCACCCGAAAGAAATTCAACGCGGCCCAGGCAAAAAACGCCCCCAATACCACCAGCACCATCAGGCCACCGGTTCCATACATGACCGCCTTCAGTCGTTCCGCGCCGCGATCAAACTGATTTCTTACCATCACTTTGTCCTTCTATGCACATTCCCATTCAGGGATGGATTCCCCACGTCTCCAAACATAACGCACGCTTTGGGCTGGAAGCTTAAAAAATCAACCCGTTTTCTCTAAATATCCTGTTGGCCATCTGTTCTCCCGTCAAGGCAGACGCAGTACGCGGCACTACTCGTACAACCGGCACAGCTTGTGGCATCTGACCATCTTTCGGGCGCAGGCCTTGGGATTTCGCTTGATTATCTCGCCCTGAAAACCCCGACAGCCGATTTTACCGGTTAGGTACAACCAGCAAGGTTAACCTATTCCACGGCAACGTTCGGGTGTTGCCTGCATTTAAGGCAGGGGGCGTGAGTGATGCAGTATTATGAACTGGCTGTTCTCGGTTGCGATCTCCTGGCACCCCTGTTCCTGGAACGGGCTCGCCGTCAGTACGCACGGATTCTCTGGGTTCGGGATTCCGAAACGGCTGTTGATACCCTCCCCTGGGGGATTGAAGTGATGATGGGCCCGTATCATTTTGAATCGGAACGTCATCTGGCCTGCGCGACGGCCACGGGCACGGTCCATTTCGCCGCCGAACGGACGGTGCTGGCCTGTGGCGCCTCTCCCCTGCGGCCCGGTTGGATGCTCGAACATCCCCGTCTGGTGCTGGCCGACCACTGGGAACGGCTTCCAGAATCCGCCGAGAGCGTGGCAATCATCGGTATGGGGCACATGGGTGTGCAGACACTGCGTCGGCTTCAAGGAAAAATTCCCCGGTTGTATTGCCTGGATGCACGCGATATTCATTGTCCGCCACAAGCCTGGAAAGTAACCGGCGGAACATCGTGCTGGCTTTCCGCGAATAATGCGGTCATTGGCATCAGAGCCGACGAACAATTCCTCTCGCTGTACCTCGAAAATGGCCAGACAAGACAGGTGGATGCCGCCGTGGTCTGTTGCGGCTCTCGGGGGAACACCGAGACCCGCCGCTTGAAGGCGACCGGTTTAAGTACCGATGATCGCGGCAAGGTCTGGTGCAACGACGACTACGAAACCTGGACTCCCGGCATTTACGCACTGGGAGATGTGGTGGGATATCCCCAGTTGGAGATTTCGGGCAGCGAACAAGTCGACCGAATTATTACCGCCATGCAAGCGGTCGTGCCCAACGAACAGCGTCCGCTACTGGTCGGTTAATCCCCGCTCGGTTTACTTTCAATGGGCAGCATGAGGTAATCCGCATCGCAATCCCGTAAGTTGGGCGTCTCCTGTTGGTTACCTTATCAGAGTGGTCTTCAACTAAGTAGGGAAGACTCACGACGTTAAGTCAGTAGCCAGCAGATGATCCAGATAAAACTGATGGTGATGGCGTACGAACCAAGCATTAGTTTTGAACCGCTGACTGAACTTCCATCATTTGGGATGTGAATGAGGAGCAAACCTGGAGAATGGACAATGGCCCAAATGAACGTGACTATGCGACTCGGGGCATCATGCACATTCGACCGTTCCATCCCGATGACGAAGAAGCAGTCATTTCGCTGTGGCGTGCGTGCGATCTGCTTCGCGACTGGAATGACCCGCGGAAGGATATCAGCCGCAAGCTCCAGGTCAGGCCCGATTTATTTTTAGTCGGCCTCCTGGATGGGCACCTTATCGCGAGTGTCATGGCTGGCTATGAGGGGCACCGAGGCTGGATGAATTACCTGGCCGTGGCTCCCGAGCATCAGCGGCGTGGGTATGCCAGAGCGATTGTTGACGAGGCGGAGCGGTTACTGCGTGCGGCTGGTTGTCCAAAAATCAACTTGCAGGTGCGGACATCCAATCACGGCGTGCTCGAGTTTTATCGGCGACTTGGGTATTCGGTGGATGCTGTCGTGAGTCTGGGCAAGAGATTGGAGCACGATAACACAGCCCCGTAGGGTACGCGCGGCGAACCCCTCAAAACTACCTCGACCCAGGACGGGGGCAGGCCATGTGTGCTACTTGAGGCTGGCGCGGGGCTCGTCGGAGGAAATGGCAGCCTGAATGCCAGGGGCTGCGGAGTTCCAGCGTGGGCCCGCGTACTCGATCAATTGGGAGGCGGAGTCGTCCCGCAGGTCCTCGCCAGGAAATTCAATCTGTTGAACGAGAATTCCTTCGATTTGCCCCGGGGGCTGCACTTCCTCCGCCTGGCCGGATTCGGGGTGCCACCATGTCACCAGGCGCCGGTCGGCTTGGAGCAGCAGGATTTGCCCCTCGATGTTGAGTTGCCGCAAACGGGGCAGGGGATTCTCGGTGCCGGTCAGCGTAATCAAGCCGGATGCGGCAGAGTGCAGATGAAAGACACAGTTGGTGGCACGGATCCGCACATCGATGGTCGCCCGTGGTCCGTCGCCGTAAAAATGAAAGTTCAGCAGCGAATCGGATTCGCGCAGAGTGACGTTTTCGAGTTGTGCCAGCAGAGGCCGCGCGCCGAGGATTTGATCGGAAACCTCGAGCAACTCGCCGGGGCCGGTTTTCAGGCAGTTGTGGAACTCCAGTAGACGCGTGGCCCCGCCCAGCATCACGCTGCTGCCGGCCTGATGAAACGCGCAATGTTGGAGCCTGAGTCTACCACTGTTGACTTCGGACAATTCCAGGGGCTTCCAGGCGATTCCCCGTATCGGAAAGGCTGCTCCGCCAGGCAACGCTGCCGACTCCCAGCGACACTGTTCCGCCTGAAAATTGAGGGATTGGCAGACCAGCAGGGCCGGCGGGGGCTGCAGCGCGTTAGACGGGTTCTCCGGGGGGACTTCCCCAGCGGGGCGATATTCCAGCGAGACCTGTTGCAGGCTCACATCGGTCCCCCAGAGGCGCCAGGGTTGACCTTCCACTTCAATGATCGCATTGCCGCGGGCAGCGGGTCTCTCCTGGGAATTCGCTTCCCGTTCGGTTACGCCAATCCAGAGCGGGCCAACCACCGAGATATCCTCGGCACGATACCGTTGTCCCGGCGTCAACAGGACCCGCCCCTGTTCATCGGGGCGCGGCAGTTGGATGGCGGTTGACAAGCCGCGTTCGGGTGTCTGTCGAATGGTCTCGTCCGGTTCGGCCGTATGGGCAGTCGAGATGCTCAGCAACCAGGGATTCCCTTTGCCGCCGGGCAATTCGAGGCCACCCGTCATCCGCCAGCCTTGCCAGAAAATCAACACGAGCAGGCAGGCCGCCAGGACCGGCAGTGCGGACTGGCGCGTTCGGCCCACGCGCGAGGGGTGTACGGCTCCCGGGGGGGGCTGCTCGAATTCCCTGACAAATCGGCCAATTAATTGGCGCGCCCCATGTCGCGTGATCTGTTTTTCCCCGGGGCTTTCCAGATTGGTAAAACGTTCGGCTGGGACGCGGCGCGTCAGCCGGTGAATCCGCAGGGCCGTTTCCTCGTCAAGATCGGGCGCATACTCTCGTGCATCGGGCACGGATTTTTCCAGATGAGTCTTCAGCTTGAGGAGTGGATCGGCGGAGTGCAGCGGGGGGCGGCCGCAGGCAAATTGCCATAACAGACAGCCGAGCGAATACATGTCCGCCGCCACAGTCCATTGACCCGTTTTGACCACTTCCGGAGCAAGTGTATCATAGGACTCGTATGGCAGAGGGGTTTGAACCGTCCAGTGGGGGGTGATGCAGGGACGCAGGCCCGCATTCAAGAGGATCACGCGGCCACTGGGATGCAGCAGCACATTCGTGGCGCGAATGTCTCCGTGGATCAGTTGTCCCGCGGACAGTGTTCGCACCTGCTGCAACAACTGCAGACTCAGGGTGCGGACCAGCTTTTCGGGAAAACGCCCCCGGCGAATCAGGAGTTCGCGCGCGGTCAAACCGCGTTCGTAGGGGTACACTGCAAACAGGCTTTCTCCCAGAAACACGAAATCGAGTGGAACCAGTATCTGGGGAGCAGCCGACAGCGGGGCAATACGCGATTTCAAATCCGCCAAGGCCTGGCGGCTTTGATCCTGCGGTTGCCCCTGCAGTTGGAATTCTTCCACGAACACACGCTGTCCGGAAAGGGAATCCCGCCCTAAATAGCGGACATGCACCCGGTCCTGCGACAACTTGCCGATCAATTGGAACCGGCCCACTAGCAGCGATGCCTCGCGCCCAGAGACCAGGCGATCAGCCTGAAAGGGGGTCAGCTTGCGAGCCTGTACCAAGGCGTCGAGCCAGATGGAATCGAACGCGGGCAAGTCGCGGCTCAGTTGGCGCACGAAGCGGCGGCACTCACTCAAGTCGCGTTCGCGACAAGCGGTGAACTGCTCGAGTTTCGCGATCAACTCCCGGGACGCGGGTTCGTGCATAATGACGGGGCGTCCTTTCCCCCTGCTGAAAAGTCTCGGTTTGTCTCCAGGGCGCTTGCTTCCCCAGAACCATTCCGAGTATATGCCAACACCTTAGAGACCGCAAAGAGCAGTCGGCCTGGCTCGAACCCCGCCCCGTTATTTTTCGTCACCTGCCAGCAGCCAATCGGACAGGCAGAGTGAATGTTCGCAGAGTTCCCCGGCCCGAAAATAAATCTCGATTTCCCGGCTCGCCGCCTCCGCACCATCGCTCCCGTGGATCAAATTCATCTGACGGGACGTGCCGAAATCACCTCGAATCGTGCCCGGAGTGGCTTCGCGACCGTTCGTGCTCCCCATCATCCCGCGCATCACGCCAATTGCTTCGGGGCCTTCGACAACCAACGCCACAACCGGGCCCGCCGTAATGAAGGCTTCCAGGTGAGGATAAAACGGCTTGCGAATATGCTCGGCATAGTGTTGCCGGGCCAGATCTGGTGTGACCTGCAACATCTTCAGGCCGACAATCTTAAAGCCTTTGTCCTCCACGCGGGACAGCAAACGACCAATCAACCGTCGTTGGACGGCATCCGGTTTGAACAGGATCAAAGTACGCTCAATGGCCATGAAAAAGTTCCGTTATTCCATACTCGAAAAGGAATTGCAAAAAAACGTCTGATTGTCTTTCCCTGTCTCTGGCTAGACGGAAGACTTGGCTGATTCCCCTTGCACCATCTCAATAAAATCATCGAACAGATAGCGGCTGTCGTGGGGGCCTGCGGAAGCCTCGGGATGGTATTGCACACCAAAGGCGGGCAATGACTTATGACGAATTCCCGCAACCGTGTTATCGTTCAGGTTCAAATGTGTCACCTCGACCTCCGCCGGCAGGGACTCCGCGGCTAGGGCAAATCCATGATTCTGACTGGTGACTTCCACCTTCCCCGTGAGCAGATGCTTGACGGGTTGATTGGCACCGCGGTGTCCAAACTTCAACTTGTAAATCTGACCGCCGAACGCCAAGCCCAGAAGTTGCAATCCCAGGCAAATTCCAAAGATCGGCTTCCGCCCCAACAGTTCGCGGATGGTTTGAATCGCATAATCCAGCGGGCGAGGGTCACCGGGGCCGTTCGAAAGAAAGACACCAGCAGGATTCAAGGCCAGAATCTCCGCGGCGGTGGCGGTGCCGGGCACGATTTGCACATCGCAGCCCGTCGCGGCCAAGTGACGGGGAATATTCCACTTCATGCCATAATCAATCGCGACAATCAGGGGACGATCCCTGCCAGTCAGTTTCCGTCGGGGGACGTTGACGGGTGTTTGCGCCAGTTCCGCCAGGCATTCCGTCCAGCGTCGGGTGCCCGTGGGCATGACCTGACGGACGAAATCCTGTCCCTCCAGTTCGGGACTCGATCGAGCCTTCTGGACGAGTGATGCCTCGTCGAGATCGAGCGTGGAAAGCACACCCGTCATCACGCCCTGTGTTCTCAAGCGGCGCACCAGGGCACGCGTGTCGATCCCCGAAATTCCGATGATGCCGTTTTGCTTGAGGTATTCCGCCAGGGAATGGGTTGCGCGGTAATTGCTGGGAATATGACAGATTTCCCGGCAGACAAAACCTTTCAATGCCGGTCTGCCGCTTTCGACATCTTCCGGATTGATCCCGTAGTTGCCGATCTGGGGATAGGTCATCACGATGATTTGACCACAATACGAAGGGTCGGTGATGATTTCCTGGTAGCCGGTCATGCTGGTGTTGAACACGACCTCGCCAAACGATTCGCCTTCGGCTCCAAAGGCTTCTCCAGTGAATACGGAGCCATCCGAAAGAGCCAACTTCGCGGTTCTGGACATCGTCGCCTGTTTCTGGCTGGATCAGGGAGGGAAAAATGTCACCCGCACTCTTGGGATGACACAGCGTGTAGAAATGTCTTTTACCAGACTGGCGGCGGGATGAAAAGCAGATAGCCATGCTGTTTCCAGCATGGCTATCGAAATCTTGGAACATCGCGGGGATGCGCTTAGTTTTCACGGGTCAGCGTGAAATCCTCAAAGCGAATTTCCTGACCTTTGTCTTTCATGGCCGAGAAGAACTCGGAGAGCAACCGGTAGAAATGAATCGTCCGGATGGAGTAGAAATTGTGCTTGCCATCCCGTCGCGCTTCGATCAGACCGGCCACGCGCATCAGGGCCAAGTGATGAGAAACGGCGGGTTGGCTTTGTTTCAGGCGATCGCACAGGGCCGTGACGTGCAATTCCTTGTCGCTCAGCAGATACATCAGAATCCGCAGACGCGTTTCGTCCGCCAGGAGTTTGAAGACCTGTACCAAGTCTTTTTCCAGTTGCTCATCGATGTCGGTTTGCATGGGAGTGCGATCGCGCGGAAGCTCGGATGGACTGATAGTCAGGGAATTCGGTTCGGGCATCGGGGTAATCATAATTCATTTTCCTTTTATACGACTGTAATTTTGGGCAATTTTAAGTGACTTTGGCTGGAATGTCCTGAGAGACACTCGAGCGGAGTCCGTGGTTCCAGATTTTAACTTGCCGCGAATTCCGGGGGGGGAATTCGCACAATTTCATATTTTGTCGATAAACATCTCCATGTACGGCTTTGGGTCAATACTGGGGTATCGTGAACTGGTCTTACCAGATTGCTTGTTAACACTGAAAGCTTTCGAGCCAACTGGGGTTGAAAGCGACAGCAAGCAGGGTTGTCGGTACAAGCAAGTAGTGAAGCAGCCACAAAAAGGGAGAGCGAGCATATCGCTCGTGAAAAATTTCAGGGTTTCTCGGATCTCTATTCCGCATCACTTGTGTCGTATTATCAACAGAATTCGATGTCTGTCAATATCTCAATTTTCATTCGGGAAAATTTTGAGGGGGCAAAATGTCGCAGGTGCCCGTAAGTAAAATTTTTCTCAAGTAAGCCGTTGTTGATTAAGCAACTTTCGAACCAATCCGGGACCGTGAGGGACTTGGGCAATGGGCAGGGCTGGTTATTGTGTTGTAAGGTCTCTGTTTTTAGTACGTTATGCTTTATTTGGGCTGATTTCGCTTGCGTGCGTATTTTCCTTGGGAAGCATTTCGGTTGCTTGTTTGGAGGGCAGTCGTCTGCTTAATTTGAGTGCAGGAAATCAGGGTTTCCAGGGAGCAGGGCCATCGGGGCGGGCCTGCAGGAATTTTGCATCCACGTCACGATACCAGGCATGAAGTGCGGTTCGCATTCGCTGCACCACGTCGGGGTGTTGCTCGGACAGATCGACTTGTTCGGAAAGATCACTGGCTAAATTGTGAAGTTGGCAGCTTCCGTCTTCGTAGCGTTCGATTAATTTCCAGTGGTCCTGGCGCATGGCTCCGCCGGGGAAGCCCCCCTGATTGCTGTAGTGCGGATAATGCCAGAAAAGTGCCCGGTCGGTTGCCGGTGGCTGTCCCAGCAGGAGCGGTTTCAGGCTGATGCCATCGACTGGTGGCCGCTTCTCCTGAGGGATTTGCGCGAGATCGCAGAAGGTCGGGAAAAAATCGATGCTGCACAGGGGCGTGTCGCAGGTTGTGCCCGGTGCGACGTGTCCGGGCCATTTGATCAGGCACGGTTCTCGTATCCCCCCCTCGTAAACCCAGCCTTTTCCGCCGCGGAGGGGCAAGTTGGAGGTCGGTGACCCTTCCGATGTGGAAAGTCCGCCGTTATCCGAAAAAAAGCAGACGACCGTATTCTCTTCAAGACCCCGCAGCCTGAGGTGATCGAGCACCCTGCCGACGGCTGTATCCATTGTTTCCACCATCGCGGCATAAGTGGGGTGATTTTGGACAACACGGACCTGTCGCGGCGGCGCCTCGGGCCAGACCTGTTCCTCCTCTGCGAATTCCGGGACAGTTTCCAGATGGACGGATTTTTGCTGGTATTTGTTGACCAGTGGCGCGGGGGCTTGCAGGGGGGTGTGGACCGTATAAAACGACAGATACAGCAAGAAGGGACGGTCATCGAATTGATCCAGGAGTTTGATCGCCTCGTCGGTCAGGCGGGCGGTCAGGTGTTCTCCCGGAGGGCCATCGCCGAGCTTCGGATTTTTATAAGGTGAGAAGTAACCTCCCGGCGGAGAACCCCGGTGGTGTCCGCCGATGTTGACGTCGAAACCTTGATTTTCGGGCCCGAATTCTTCCGTGGGGCCCAGGTGCCACTTGCCAAGAAAGGCGGTCTGGTAGTCTGCCGTTTTCAGGGCTTCCGCCAGCGTGATTTCCGCCAGGGGCATGTGGTCGTTCAACGGCGCGGGGAGATAACGCCCTGTACGGACTCCTGAAAACCAGTTGGTCGCCTGCACGCGGGTGGGGTACTTGCCGGTCATCAGGCTGTAGCGGGTGGGACTGCAGACCGGATTGGCTGCATAGGCATTTGTGAACCGCATTCCTTCCCGGGCCAGGCGTTCCAGATGTGGTGTTTCATAAAATGTGTCGGGATTATTGGGGCTGATATCCATATAGCCCAAGTCGTCAACCAGGAAGAAGACGATGTTCGGTCGCTCGGATTTCGCGAAACAGGGTGGTTTCGGGGCGGACTGGATCAGCAACAGGGACAGCGCGAGGGCAATCAGGCGTCGAGTCATGGGTGTCTCTCCGGTATAAAGTACTGTTGATGCGAAGTGTAAGTCATCCACAGTCTTCTCGGCAAGGTTCTGGCTGAACAAGGAACCGGGGGAGCGGAAAACAAAAACACGACTGGTTTCCAGGAGGTCTGGTAGCCAGTCGTGTTTGAACAGGAATCAAAACTCAGAGGCGATTTCCGCCTGTGTGGCGGTTGATTCGTCTCGCTCGCGCGGATTGTGGAAATCGACTAGAATTCACCCACCGGGTTGTTGTCGCGACGATTCAGCAGGTTTTCAAAGACCACGTTTTCATGGGCTCCGTTGGGAGTATGGGCAATGTTTTCGCTGATGAACCGGACGGCTCCATCGGCCAACAGGAACTGAGCTCCACCCTTGTGCATGCTGCTAAAGCTGAACTGGCAGTGGTCGCTGGCAGAATCGGCTCCCGAGCCAAACGTGGTGTCGCGAAGGACGCTGTTAATCGTGGCGGTGCCGTTCCCCAAAACTCCCCGGAGATCCTGGTTGCCACCGACGGTCTTGGTACCAATGAACTGCGCCGTGCCACTTGTGGCGTTGCCGTTCACGCCAAAGACCAGTCCCGCATCGCATTCCCGCTTGCCGCCGCCGGAGAAGTTCAGTTCCCAGGCGCGTTCTCCCGTCATGATGGTGTTACTGGTTCCATCGACGATATCCGCCATCCGTAATTTGGAATTCATCCAGAAGCAGCCGTTTGCCAGGGCAGAGGCTTCTTCGAAGGCACGGGTCGTGACAGTGCCGTTCCGTTCAGCGTAGCTCCCGTTGTTGCCCACGTAGTTGGACGTGGCGGAGGAGACGCCGCTCAAGGCACTGCGATTGTTCACGCCGGGAGCGGTATCCGAGGGGCAGACCAGCGAGTTGATAGGCTGCTGCATTTCGTTCAGGTTCACCCCGGCCGTCAGTGCCTGCGGGAGGCGGCGATTGCCGACCTGCATGGCGTCAAACAGGGCCGATTGTTCCATTTGAGGCAGCAGATAGGCCTGCCAGCCCCAATGTGCGGTGTCTCCCTGGTTCACGAATCCGGGAGGGAACGTGAAGAAGGTATCGTGGTAATTGTGCAGGGCCAGGCCGAGTTGTTTCAGGTTGTTTTTGCAGGAGCTGCGGCGGGCGGCTTCGCGGGCCTGTTGCACCGCTGGGAGCAGCAAGGCAACAAGAATGGCGATGATCGCGATGACCACCAGCAATTCGATCAAAGTAAATCCGTTACGTTTTTGAATGACTCGACTCATAGAAACTCCTCAAAGGGGCTGACACCAACAGTAAATGAAAACTCTGGCCAGGGCGAAAGGCCAGCAGTTGCAACGCATGTGGAATTAGGATCGGTGGGGACCGATCAGGTGGACAGTTTGCGTGGAGTGAAAGTGTGGAGTGGTTCGGGAGGTCGTGGGGGGGTGTGTTGGGTGTGACTCACGCAGTGCCCGGAATATAACGCTCGATCTCACCAAAAACCTACATCCGAAAATGGATTTTAGTGAAAAATTTTCAAAATATATTCGGAAGCTGGCGAACGGAGCCACGGCTCGGTACGTGAACATGTCGATCGATGCTCGCATGAAAATGCGATCGGAGGTTGCGAGGCATCTGGGGCTGCCGCAACGTGCAGGCTTGCTTTTCGCGGTTTTTCCCCTGTATTTCCAGCATTCCCCATTCCGAGTGCAAGAACTCAGTCGTCGAGATGCTTATGCTGGGATAACCCTGGGTGATAGTTAGGGCTATCTGAAAGGAACGTTCTTGCACGCGTAGTTATTTAGGGTTATGGGCGTGGAGGCGCTTGTTGCCTACGTTTTGCAGTTGCCTGGTGGGGTTGTCTAAATTCCTCCCTGATGGTAGCACTGGGGGGGAGGGACTTTGTGGGGTGAGCGGATGCGGGATCCCTTGTGTTTTGCTTCGAGGATGAGACAGTATCCTGTCTGCGGGATTTGGTCCCGTGCCTCGCGGTCGTGGTTCGCTCGTGTGATCGGTCCCGTCCCGCTAGGATATCGTGGCTGTGTTTTTGTGTTCGGAAGTCAGGAATGGCGGTGAGGAAAACATGAGTGATTCATTGAAGATGCGGTTGTTTGACGAGTTGGAAGCCTTTCCTCTGATCGATCCGCATACGCATATCAATCCGCACGCGGCGGCGTCGAAAACGCTGGCAGATATACTGGGGTATCATTATTACACGGAATTGGCGCATTCGGCCGGACTTTCCCGGGAGGTGATCGAAGAACCGGAGATTTCTCCCAAGGAGAAGGTTTCGCGTCTGGTTCCCTGGCTGGAGACGATCCAGAACACGGCCCAGTATGCCTGGTTGCTGGATATCTGTCGCGACTTCTTCGGGTTTCAGGGGGAGCATCTCACGACGCATAACTGGGAAGCCCTGTACGATCTTGCAGAGGCAAAAATGTCGGCCCCGGATTGGGAACAGCAGGTTTTGCGGCAGAGTCGGCTGGATCAGGTGTATCTGACGAACGACTTCGACGATCGACTGGAGGGCTTCGACACGAGCTTTTACGTCCCCTGTTTGCGCACCGATGATCTGGTGTTTCATCTGGCCAAACCCGAGGTGCGTCAGCGACTCCAGGTGGCGACAAATCGGGAATTGGGAACGGTTGAAGATTTGCGGGCGAGTATACGGCAGTTATTCGAGCATTTCAGTGCTCGCGGGGCTCGTGCCTGTGCCATTTCCCTCCCGCCAGATTTTTCGCCAGCCGAGGTGCCCGAAGGGGATGTATCGGCAATGTGGCTGCGTCTGGTTCATGGAGCCGCGGTGTCTGCGGAGGAAACAGTTCTACTGAGCCGGTATGTGTTCTGGGAACTGGCTCGGAATTGCGAGGAGTTTCAGCTTCCGTTCGATCTGATGATCGGCGTGAATCGTCGCGTTTATCTGGCCGGTGTGTTCCAGGGGCAGGATTTGTACGATCGGCGGACCTCCCTGATTCAATATCAGGCCCTGTTCAATGCGTTTCCACGGGTGAAGTTTCCGATCTCCGTGCTGGCAAGCAACAGTAATCAGGAACTGGTGAGTTATGCCTGGATCTTCCCGAATGTGATCGCCAACGGGCACTGGTGGTATTCCAATACGCCTCCTTATATTGAGCACGACTGCCGCAGTCGGCTGACCGCGATTCCCAAGACAAAATACGTGGGCTATTACAGTGATATGTATAAGCTGGAATTTGCGTTGCCGAAGTTTCGCATGTACAGACGCATCCTGGCGGGAGTGTTGGCAGAGGAATTCGTGTTGGGTCGAAAATGGTCGGAAACGGCGGCATTAGAACTGGGTCACTTGATTTTACGAGGGAATGTCGAAACAATTTTCGGAAATGCCTGAATCCACCAAAGGCTGTGAAGCAGGTCGCCCCTTGTCTGGAGCGATCAACGGAGAGAGTCTGCCGTTCCCGCAAGGAAAACGGTCGATTCCTCTTTTCAGCCGGTAGGGGCATCGTTAAGATTCGTTTGCCGCTTGCAGACCGTGACGGCGTTCATGGTTGCGCGGCGCCGCTGGCCGAAATCGCTTGAGCCTTTCGCGTGTGAGGCTGAGTTGGTGAAGTTGCCGATTCGCGTCACTGCCGGTGTGTCTGTTCCCGGGCTGGTTGTCAGTCAGGCTGTTCAGAACTCTCAGTCCCTTTTAACTTGTTTGGAAAAATGAAAAACCTCGACAAAGTACGGAATATCGGGATCTCCGCCCACATCGACTCTGGCAAAACGACTCTGACCGAGCGCATTTTGTACTATTCCGGCCGCACCTATAAGATAGAAGAAGTGAAGGGTGGGGGTGCCGGCGCGGTGATGGATCATATGGATCTGGAACGCGAGAAGGGGATCACGATCACCTCCGCCGCCACGCAGGTCAAATGGGATAATCATACGATCAACGTGATCGATACCCCGGGCCACGTCGATTTTACGGTGGAGGTGGAGCGCTCCCTGCGCGTGCTGGATGGCGCCATTCTGGTCCTGTGTTCGGTCGGTGGTGTTCAGAGCCAGTCGCTGACGGTCGACCGGCAGATGAAGCGTTACGGCGTGCCTCGCCTGGCGTTCATCAATAAGTGTGACCGTACCGGTGCGAATCCCAAGTCGGTATGCAAGCAGGTGCAGGAAAAGCTGGGGGTGACTCCGGTTCCCTTGCAGATTCCGATCGGTCTGGAATCGAACCACAAGGGGGTGGTCGATCTGATCAACATGCGGGCGGTTTACTTCGATGGCGAAAACGGCGAAAAGGTTCGTTACGAAGACATTCCCGCGGAACTGCTGGACGAAGCCACCGAGGCGCGAGGGTTCATGCTGGAGCAGTTGTCTCTGTACGACGACGAGTTGATGGAAGCCCTGCTGGAAGAAGCCGAGATTCCCGTCGACAAGATTCACGGCCTGATCCGTCAGGCGACGTTGTCGCAAAGCATCACGCCCGTATTGATGGGGAGTGCCTTCAAAAACAAGGGGGTCCAGGAACTGCTGGATGCCGTGGTCCGTTATCTTCCCTGTCCGGAAGAACGGGAAGTGAAGGCGATCGATCTCGATGCATTGGCCAAGGCGGAAAAAGCCAACGAGACCGGAGAAAAGCTCGATCCCAACACGTTCAAGGTGGCCTTGTCGCCCGACGACAACAAGCCGCTGGTCTGCATGGCCTTCAAGACGGTCATGGAACAATTCGGCCAGTTGACATTCACCCGCATCTATCAGGGGATGATCAAAAAGGGGGAAAGCTACCGGAACGCGCGTACTGGAAAAATGGTGCGATTCGGCCGTCTGGTGCGGATGCACGCCAATGATCGGGAGGATGTCGATGAAGCCGGCGCGGGGGATATTATCGCCCTGGTCGGCGTCGATTGTGCTTCCGGGGATACCTTCTGCGGGGGCGATGCGAATTACGCCCTGGAAAACATTTTTGTGCCCGAGCCCGTGATCCGGTTGTCGATCGAGCCCTCTCAACGGGACGGAGCCGACAAACTGGGCAAGGCCCTCGAGCGCTTTCGTCGCGAGGATCCGACGTTTCACGTCATGACCGACGAAGAAACCGGTCAGACCATCATTGCCGGTATGGGGCAGTTGCATCTCGAAATTTATATCGAGCGCATCAAGCGGGAATACAAGTGCGAGTGCATCGTGGGAGAACCCCGCGTGGCGTACAAGGAAACCCCTTCGCGCAAGGTCGAGTTCAACTACAAGCACAAAAAGCAGACGGGGGGGTCTGGTCAGTACGCTCACGTCGTGGGCTATATCGAACCCCTGCCCGAAGGCTCGGCCGATCGCTACGTCTTTCTTAACGAGGTGACGGGGGGGCGTATTCCCAAGGAATACATCCCGGCCGTCGATGCGGGTTTCAAACGTGCATTGGAGAAAGGTCCTCTGTGCGAATGTGAAGTGGTTGGCGTTTCGGCCCATCTGCAGGACGGGAGTTATCACGACGTCGACTCTTCGGAAATGGCGTTCAAGATTTGCGGGTTCGACTGCATGCGGGAAAATCTGAAAAAAGCCGACATGGCCTTGCTCGAACCGATCATGACCCTGGACATCGAAGCGCCCGATGAATATCAAGGCTCGATCACAGGGCATCTTTCCAGCAAGCGGGGCGTGATTACCTCGTCGGAAACCCGCAGTGGTTCCTGTTATATCCTGGCGGAAGTTCCCTTGGCGGCGATGTTTGACTACGCCAACGAACTGCGTTCGATGACGCAGGGGAAGGGGGGCTTCAGCATGGAGTTTGCCCGCTACGCCCGCTGTCCGCGCAACATTCAGGACGAAGTGGCGGAACGGCGACGCAAGGAACTGGAAGAGCGTCGCAACCGGAAGTAATCCCTCGGTAAAATTCAGGCCACGTCTTCCCCAAGACGTGGCCTTCTTTTTTTTCAGGAGGAGTGCGCGTGTCCACGGATCCCCGACCGGGCTGGATGCATGCCGCCTGTCTCTGGGAGGCATCCGCGGCCAAGGCGGGGAATGTGCATCCCGGCGCGGCCTTCCCGGATCTGGATTTCACCGATTTTCTGCGCTCCGCCGATTTGCTGGCTGAGTATTATCGCGCCCTGCCCGAACCCTGGGATTCGCCCGGTTGCGTGACCCGTTCCCTGCTGGAAGTGGCCCGGCGCGTTCGGGATCAGGTGGGGAAGAATACGAATCTGGGGATTTTGCTGCTGCTGGCTCCGCTGGCCGCCGTTCCGCCCACCCAGACCTTGAGGTCGGGGATTGGTGCGGTGCTGGAGTCGTTGTCCGTCGAGGATACGCGGCGATTGTACCAGGCGATTCGTACCCTGCAGCCTGGGGGGCTTGGCCGGGTCGAACAGCAGGATGTGGACGAGGAACCGACCATGCCCGTCCGGGCCGTCATGGCCTTGGCGCGGGATTTCGATCTGATTGCCCTGCAATATGCCAATGGCTTTGAGGATGTATTGGGGTTCGGCCTGGATCGCCTGGATTTCTGGTGGCGTGTTGCGGAGGGGCTTGGAAAACTTCGGATCGAACAAACGGTTGTGGGACTGCATCTGGACTGGATGGCGGAGTACCCGGATTCCCTGATCGCCCGCAAACGGGGGCGGGCGCTGGCCGAACAAGCCGCGCTGCGTTCTCGCCAGGTGCTAGATGCCGGCTGGCCGCGGACACGGGAATCGAAGCTGCTGTTCGAGCAGTTGGACCAGTGGCTCCGGGAGGATGGTCATTCCCGAAATCCCGGGACTTCGGCGGATCTGGTGGCGGCCACGCTGTTCGCGGGGTTGCGGGAGGGGATTATTGGGAGGACGGAGGTCCTTCCGGGCGTTTCGAGGCATACAGGAGAAGACGATGAATGAGGCTCCCAGTTACCGCGTACGGGTTACGAAGGATCATCTGGTCTTCAGCGCGGCCCATTTCATTACGTTCAACGGAACGATTTGCGAGCGACTGCACGGCCACAACTGGCGCGTAGCGGTGGAGGTGGCGGGGCCGCTCGATGAAAATCGATATGTATTCGATTTCATCGCGCTGCGGGATGCGACTCAACAAATCGTCAATGAACTTGATCATCGCATGCTGCTGCCGACTCGGCACGCACAAATTCAGGTGTCGGCTGGAGACGCGGAGGTCGAGGCACGATTCGAACAGCGGCGCTGGGTGTTTCCTCGCGAGGATTGCATTCTGTTGCCCGTGGTGAACACAACAGCCGAGGAAATCGCCTCCTGGATAGGACAGCGGTTGATCGATCGCTGGGGGGCGGAAGCGACGCAGGGCCTGAATGAAATTCAAGTGGAGGTCGAGGAGAACTTCGGGCAATGGGCGCTCTGCAGGATCCCGTTGGCGGGAACGCCGGCCGATGCCGGTTGAATCCATGGGAGCGGCCAGACTTCCCATGCATGCCCCATTTTTCCATAGGGTACGCTGTGCGTACCATTTATGCGGTATCCTCGTGCGGTTGGGCTACATGAGGCTGCGATGAATTGCTTGCAAATATTCAAAAAAATCCCACCCGCGGACGGCAAGCCAAGTTCCATCGGGTAGCGAGGGCTCGAAATTCCGGGTAATTAACCCTCCGGAGTTGGGGGGGCATCACAGACCAGACTACTGCCGGAATCTTCCTGATTCTCCCCATCGCCGCTGGACATGCCTGGAAAATGGTAACCCTGGTTTACATGGCCGAAGGCCATGGCCACATCTCCCAGTTCCTTGTTGATGTTGAAGGCCACTTCGCTGAGTCCGACGATCATGCCCAGCACGGTGATGGTTCCGATCAGGACGACCTCCGACGAGACGATAAATCCTGCTTCGTCGTGCCAAAGTGATGTCAGCAGGTGAATACCCATGAAAGTGCCCCTGTCTCGCGTATTAGAAATGTGAGCTGTTGTTTAATTCCGTGACTGGCCGGAATTGAGTTGTGCCGAGAGTGGATCCTGTCAGTAATCTATCTATAGCATTTTTTTTGCGTCCAGGCGGAGCGGGTTCCGCGATTACATGATTCCAGGGATGTTGCTTCACGTCATCCCGTGTTTTTCGCGGGGGGCAAACGGGGCCGCCAGTTTCGTGCAAATCCGCCGCGATTGCTGGGAGCGGGGTCAGTCAGGGCTTTTGTCTGTTGTAATGCCTTGTATTTATTTGGGTTGTGGCTCCTTTGGTGTTCCCTCGGTTGGATCCTGCGAGGTGTGTTACAAGGATGGGGCTGCCATTTTTTGTGTATTTCTCGGCCAGAGGATCGGGGGGGACTGCCAGCCGCGACGAGGCTCGTTATCCGGGATTCTTCACGTATGAGAGTAGCCCTGGGCTTCGCAGGCCTGTTTTGCGGAAGCATCTTGCCGGACAGGGGTAGTTTTCTTAAGATTTGATGAGAAAAGGGAAAGGCAGCACAATGCAGTGAACTGGTGTTGCGATCTTTCCCTTGAAATATCCTCGCTGAACGAGAAGGAGCCGTTTTATGCGGAATTCCGCGAATGCTGCCTGGCTGGTCTGCCTGTTGTTGTCCGCGACCCTGGTTTGGGCGAAGGTCTCCTCTGCCGAGGAGAATAACGAAAACTACGAACTGATGCGTTTGTTCGTGGACACGTTCGAGGAAATCGACCGGAATTACGTGAAGGATATCGACCGTCGCGATTTGATCGAAGCGGCCATTCAGGGGATGCTTTCCAAGCTGGATCCCTACTCGAACTACATCAGCCCCGAGGATCTGGCTTCGTTCGAACAGGACGTCCAGCAGGAGTTTGGGGGGATTGGCATCCAGGTGCATTTCGATCCCGAACGCCGGGAACTGATTGTAATGACCCCCCTGCCCGGGAGCCCCGCCTACGAAGCCGGCATTCGCGCCGGAGACAGGATTGTGAGCATCGAGGGCAAGGAAGTCGTCGAATTTGAACTGGGTAAGGAACTCAACACGGCAGTCTTGCTGTTGAAGGGACCTCCGGGGCAGAAGGTGAAATTGACGGTCCGCCACGAGACGCCGATGGGCGATTCTCCGGAAGTCGCGGAAGGCGAGAAGCCGGACGGGGCGGACGACGCCAACGTGGAAATTCGCAAGGCGAGTATAGAAACGCTGGAAGTCACTCGGGACATCATCAAGGTGGCGACGGTTATGGGAGACCGCTACAACCCGGACGGGACCTGGAATTTTATGGTGAATCCCGAGGAGAAAATCGGTTATATCCGGTTGTCCCACTTCAGCCGGAATAGTGCCAGCGAGATGCAGGCCGCCTTGAAACAACTGGAAAAGGAAGGCATGAAGGGGTTGATTCTGGACTTGCGCTGGAATCCCGGAGGCCTGCTGACGGCGGCGGTGGAAATTTCGGACTTGTTCGTCGATTCGGGCAAGATTGTCAGCACCAAGGGGCGGAACACGCAGGAACGGACGTGGCGGGCAAAGAAGCGGGGAACATTCACAGGTTTCCCGATGGCCGTGCTGGTCAATCGTTTCAGCGCATCTGCCAGCGAGATTCTCAGTGCCTGCTTGCAGGATCACGCACGGGCCGTCGTGGTGGGAGAACGCTCGTGGGGCAAGGGAAGCGTGCAGAACGTGATTGAACTGGAAGAAGGTGAAAGTGCCTTGAAACTGACAACCGCCAGTTATCATCGCCCCAGCGGCAAGAACATCCATCGCTTTCCAAAAGCCACTCCGGAAGATGAATGGGGTGTGATGCCCGATGAAGGCTATGAAGTGATGTTCGACACCAAGCAGATGCTCGATTATCGGCGATTTCGCAGTGAACGGGATGTGTTGCGGAAGGAAGGCCCACCGGCCAGTGATTATGTTGATACGCAATTCCTCAAGGCACTGGAGTTTGTTCACTCGAAACTGACTAGCACCGAGGAACAGAAAAAGGCCGAGGAACAGCCGCCGGAAGCCAAATCCGCAGAAAAGGAAGCGGCCGAGTTACCCCGAGGCTTTTTTGTCGTTCCTCGCATGACCGTGCTCTGATCCGCGCTTCCGCCAGGAGCCTGATTAGCCCACACGTCTCACACAGTTCCCAATGCGGGAAATTTTGTCTCAATAATGCCCGGAAAACTAGCCACGCCCTCACCGTCGCGGCTAGTTCGCCAAAGTCAGCATCCTGTTTTATTCACCCGGGTAAGAAATACTGATTAACCGGTCGCCGAGCGAGCCGCGCTGGGTGCCAGTGCTTGGCGTCTTTTTTATCAAGACGTTGCACTGGCTTCGCCCGTGGCAGGCGCACGTCAACCGTGTGGGAAGTGGGATGCATGGCTGGGATGTTATTGGCGATCGAATCAACCTGCGACGAAACCGCGGCTGCGGTGATCAGGGACGATCTGTCAGTGCTGAGTTCCGTCGTGGCCTCCCAGGTGGCCTTACACGAGCGTTTTGGCGGGGTGGTGCCCGAACTGGCGGCGCGGGCGCATCTGGAACGCATTTTGCCGGTCATCGACGAGGCACTTCGCGAGGCCGATGCAAGTCCCCGCGATCTTTGTGCGGTTGCAGTGGCAACACATCCGGGCTTGATCGGGTCGTTGCTGGTGGGGGTGACGGCCGCTAAGACCCTGGCCATGTTGCTGGAGATTCCGTTGATCGCCATCGATCATGTCGCCGGGCATCTGTTTGCCTGTCAGATGGCGGCTGGACGCAACGTGTTTCCCGCCGTCGGATTGGTTGTCAGTGGAGGGCACACCAATTTGTACGATTGCCGGTCCGCGCTGGATCAGAGGTTGTTGGGGTCGACCATCGACGATGCCGCCGGCGAAGCCTTCGACAAGGTTGCGCAAATTCTGGGTCTGTCCTATCCGGGGGGGCCGGCAATAGAAAAGGCGGCGCGGGGAGGGAATCCCCGCGCGTTCGCCTTTCCCCGCGCCTTCGCGAAACAGGATCGCCTGGCTTTCAGCTTCAGCGGGTTGAAAACCGCCGTGTTGTATGAAGTGCAGGGGCAACCGGGGGCGCATCGCCAGCCGCCTCCTCTGACGGCTCTGCGAATTTCGGATATCGCGGCCAGTTTCGAGCAGGCGGTTGTGGACGTGCTGGTCGAGAAAAGCACGCAAGCCCTGCAGCAAACGGGGCATCGCGTGTTGTGTCTTGGCGGGGGCGTTGCCGCCAATGGTAGACTCCGTGATCACCTGGAGTTGATGTGCGGCACACAGGGGATTGAATTGATCGTCGCGCCCCGGGAATATTGCACCGACAATGCCGCCATGGGGGCTATTGCCTGGGAAAAATATCGCGTGGAGGAGTTTGCCTCACTCGATATCGATCCGACACCCGGGCTGGTGCGGGCCTGAGACACCGAGCAGCGGATCGGTGGCGGCGTTCGCAGCGGTGCGGGCAATGCGGGCTGACGATTCAGTTTTCGTTTTCCGGGTCGGTACTTGTCAGGGGCCAATGCAGGTGGAATTCCGTGGCGAAATTTTCGCTGCCCGGATCGTGGTCGACACCGTGCGCGACCACTTTGATATGCCCCCCTTGCAACGTCGTCAGTCTCCAGGCTTTGCACAGGCCGAATCCCAGTCCGCGGCCTGCCTGGCGTCCTGAGAAAAAAGGATTGAAGAGGTGGACCGCTTCGTTGGGGGTCAGGCCGTGCCCATTGTCGCGAATCGTCAGCAGGCAGCAGCGCGGCTCGACGGGGGAAACTTCCGCGTGCAGAAGCACGCGGGTGGCGGCGACAGTGGGGTGCAGGGCATTGCGGAGCAGTTCGGCGAGGACGGTGCGGAATTGATCGGGATCTGCTTGCACCCGGAGGTCGGACGGCAGGGTAAAGTCGAGTTGCGGAGGGGGAATCGTGCTGCTGGGGGGTCTCGAAGCAATCAGGTTATCGATCAAGGGGGCGAGGCTGTCCGCGACATTTACGGTTTGCAAACGTGGCGCGGGGGGATTGGCGAACAGCATGAGATCGCCAATCATGTCGCGAATGCGGTGGGCTTGCCCGGCAATCGTTTCGAGGGATTGCCGTCGCGCAGGATCGGTTTCTCCGGGCAGCAGGAGTTGCACGCGTCCCAGGATGACGGCCAGGGGATTGTTGATTTCGTGTCCGGCGGCTGCGGAGAATTCACCCAAAGCTGCCAATAAATCGTCGCGGGGTGCGAATTCGCGCCCCGCCTGTTCGCCAGGGGGAGTTTTACTGGTTGAGGAGGAGTTCGGTGCGGACATGGGGGCCGTCCGAAAAAATAGCCGCGCACTCTCGTGCGCGGCGTGTGAATGACATGCCGTCGGGGTGGGTATTGACCTAGACCCTGGCAGGCTCGACATCGAGCAGTTTACAGACGCGGGCCATCAGCGTTTCCACGTCAAACGGTTTTTGCAGGAAATCGTTGGCTCCGGCTTGTCGGAGTTCGTCGATTTTTTCGCGTTCGACCATGCCGCTAATGCAGATGATGCGAACGTCATCCATGGCGGAATCACTGCGGACCCGCTGGCAGACTTCCTTGCCATTGATATCGGGCAACATCACATCCAGCACAATTACGTCTGGGTGATATTCCTTGACCATCATACCGGCATCGAAGCCATTATTGGCCACGCGGACCTCGAAACGTCCGTCGGCCTCCATGACATCGCGCATCAGTTCCACGAGTTCGTGGTCGTCGTCCACGATGAGCGCCTTGCGCTTGCCACTCTCCAGGGCATCGGTGGGAATGCCATTCTCACGCATAAATTTGAATAGGACGTCCCGGGGAATTCGCCGGAATTTGGAACCGGGAACGCGAAAGCCCTTTAATTGTCCGGAATCAAAGCAGCGAATGATCGTCTGCTGACTCACCTTGCAGATTTTTGCGGCCTCGCCTGTGGTAAAAACGGTTTTCATGTCGCTCCATCCTTAATTTGGACATGACGGGGGATTGACGTGCCAGACTCACCCGAACGCCATTGTGTGACTTGCATGCTACTGCACACAGTGGTTTTCTCACGCCCTGTCAATATTGCATCCCTTAAATCATGGCAGGGATGACAGGCCATTACACTCCTTTGTTGCGACCGGACTCACTCACTGCATAATTCCTGTTCCGCAACGGCATCCCGAACGAATGCGAGTCATAGAACGTAAGTGAATCATGGAGTTGAAGAAAGTCAGGGAACTGTGCGCATGTTTATTCAGTGTAGATTCACCGTTTTATCCATGCACCGTGATTGTAGTTAAACTCTCAGATCGGTCAATAGGTGTATGGCCTCCCAAATTCATCGAACTGGGTATTCGCTGCAAGTTTGTTATTCGGCACAATCCCAGCCATTTCCCCGGAAAGGGAATGGGTAGACGGGGAGGTATTCATGGAATAGGGGGTTCTTTCTGGGGTGTAGTGGCCTGCCGCGGGGGAAGGGGAAAGTTACGGTTTCCACTCTCGGATATCTGACAAGTCTAGGGGGATCAGTTATAGTGCGTGTGGAATTTAAGGGGCCACGGTATGGTTGTAGTGAGGATGGAAACGCGTTTCAGCCCAGATAAATCGTGTGGGGCGGGCACGTCCTGTCGATGCGTGGGGAAACTCCAGATAGAATAAGGACACGACGTGGCAGAACGACACTGGATGGGTTTTGATCTCGGCGGAACCAAGATGTTGGCTGCGATCTTTGACGAAGAGTACCGCTGCCTGGGGCGGGAACGTAAGAAAACAAAAGGGTTTCAAGGGGCCGGCGCGGGAGTCGAGCGAGTTGTCAAGTGTATCCACGATGCGATTGCCAATGCCGGGAGTACTCTCGACCAGATTCAAGGTATCGGCATTGGGTGCCCTGGGCCGGTGGATCCGGAAAACGGAGTGTTGCTGCAGGCGCCCAATCTGGGCTGGAAGAATTTGAATATAGCGGAGTTGCTGCAAAAGGAATTCAAGAAGCCCGTCGTGGTATTGAATGATGTGGATGCGGGAGTGTTTGGCGAATACCAGTTTGGGGCGGGTCGGGGTGCCCGGAGCATGCTGGGGGTTTTCCCGGGAACGGGCATCGGAGGGGGCTTCGTTTACGAGGGACAGATTTTTCAGGGTCATCGCATTTCCTGCATGGAGATTGGTCACATTCCGACGGTTCCGGATGGGCCAATTGCCTCGGCAGGTCTGCCCGGCTCTCTGGAAGCGGTTTGCAGCCGGCTGGCGATCAGTTCGCTGATCGCGCAGGCGGCTTATCGCGGACAGGCCCCCTCGGTGGCGGAAAAGGCCGGGACGGACCTGGCGAATATCCGGAGTGGGACTTTGGCGGAGGCCTTGAAGGAAGGGGAGCCGATTGTCGTTGAAATTCTCTCGCGCGCGGTGCTGCAACTGGGCAAGACGATTGCGGGCTTCGTGCATATGCTGGCACCGGAGCGGATCGTGCTGGGTGGGGGGCTGGTGGAAGCGATGCCCGAGTTCTTTTTGAAGAAAGTCAAGGAGGGGATGCGGCAGTGGTTGTTGCCTCCCTATAGGGATGTGTGCGAGGTGGTGGTGGCGAAGCTGGGAGATGACGCGGGCATTCAGGGGGCAGCCGCCTGGGCACGACACAAGATTCGTATAAAAACCTGAGGAAGTGTTTCGGTGAGCGTACGCCACCGGACCGGGCAGAGGCTGTAATGAATAGGAATACCATGTAAACAGCCCGCAAGAGGGTGTGTCCCGCGATCAACAGAAATGTGTCGTATGCGGCGCGGACGGCGAACCTCACGATAAATTAAGGCCTGGCGGCAGAAATCTTCCGAGAGTATGTGGTTGGAAGCAGGAATCATGTCAGCGGAGAATGAAATCCCGATTCGTCGCGTCGCGGTGATTGAAATCGGCTCGACCGCCATCCGGATGGCCATTGCGGAGGGAAGCCCCGATGGTCAAATCCGTAAGTTGGAAAAGCTCGTCAAGCCGGTGGCGATTGGTGAAGATACGTACTCCGTGGGCAGGATTTCGCGGGAGACAATCGAGGCCTGCGTGAAAGTGTTGCGCACGTATCAGGAAAAACTGCGCGAGTATCGGCTGATCGATCCTCAGAATATCCGTGTGATTGCCACCAGTGCGGTGCGCGAGGCGGAGAACACACTGGCCTTCGTGGATCGCATCTATATCGCGACTGGCTGGAATGTGGAGGTACTGGATGTCGCGGAACTCCATCGCGTGATTTATCAGGGCGTGCAGGCGTGGCGCGAGAAACTTCCGGGCATGTCGCAGGATCGTTGGGTGATCGCGGAAGTTGGCGGGGGGAACACGGAATTCCTGTTGCTGGAACATGGGGAAATTGAATCGTGCCATGCGGTCCGCCTGGGGTCGCAGCGGATGCGTTCCCTGTTGACCAACTACAACGCACCGGAATCGCAATGGCCGGAATTATTGCGGAGCCATGCCCGGCGCGCCCTGTCGGAAAATCGGTTGCTCTCGGGCAAGCCCCGGGCGACGAAACTGCTGGCGTTGGGGGGTGAGATGCGTTTCGTCGCCGAAAAGCTGAAAGGGAACGAACCCGGGCAGGGGGCCGTCCGCATCCGCTGCGCGGAATTGAGTCAGTTTACGGAACGGATTCTGGGCATGAAGGTGGATGAGTTGGTCAACGAGTTCCACATATCCCTGCCGGATGCGGAGATGATGGGCCCGGCGCTGGTGGCAAATCTGGAACTGGCCCAGGCGCTGCATGCGCGGGTCATTCATGTGCTGCCGACGACCTTGCGCGATGGGCTGTTGCGGGAACTGATCGATCGGGATGTGTGGTCCGATGAACTGGTGAGCCAGATTTTCCGTTCGGCGCTCGACGTGGGGCGTAAGTTCGCATTCGACGAAACACATTCGCGGCACGTGGCCCGGCTGGCGAAGATCCTGTTTAATCAACTGGAATCGTTGCACGGGTTGGATCGGCGATACGAGTTGTTGCTGATACTGGCGGCGTTGTTGCACGAGATCGGCTTGTTCATCGGGACGAGTTCGTATCACAAACATTCAATGTACCTGATTTCGAATTCGGAATTGTTTGGGCTTAGTCGCCGCCAGTTGACGCTGATTGCATCGGTGGCGCGTTATCATCGGCGGACATCGCCGAAGCCGACGCATACGGGTTTTTCGAACCTGGTGCGGGATGATCGCGTGGCGGTGATCAAGATGGCGGCGCTGTTGCGCGTGGCGCTGGCGTTGGACGGTTCCCGCAATCAGCGGATCCACGAATTTGAATGCCAGGTGGAACGGGGGCAGTTGGTGATCACGGTGCCCGATGTGACCGATTTATCGATGGAACATCTGGCCTTGCGCCAGATAGGCGGATTGTTCGAGGAAACCTTTGGGCTCTCGTTGTTGCTGCGAGGGAAGCGGCGCGAAGGGCGCCGACTGTAGCCGACGTCGCGCGGACGAGTTATATAAGAAACAGTCATGAGCATTATGCAAGCGACAAGTCGTTATATTAATCGGGAATTGAGCTGGCTGGAGTTCAATCAGCGGGTGCTCGATATAGCGCTCGATGATACCGAACCTTTGCTTGAGCGACTCAAGTTCCTGGCGATCACCGCGGCCAACCTGGATGAGTTCTTCATGGTGCGGGTTGGTGGATTGCAGTTGATGAGCCGCAGGCAGTTGCAGCGGCCCGACGAGAGTGGGCTGACTCCCGACGAGCAACTCCTGGAGATCCGCAAGCGAGTGCGGCAAATGATTGCGGATCAGTATCGCTGTTATAATCAGCAACTGGAACCGGCCTTGCGCGAGGCGGGCATTCGCCGAATAGCGCCGGAGAATCTGAGTCAGCATCAGCGCCGTTTCATGCAGGAACGCTTCGAGGACGAGTTTTTCTCCGTGCTGTCGCCCATCGCGGTCTGGCCGGACGAGCCGTTTCCGATGTTGCCGGAACCGATTCCGTGTTTGTGCGTGCGCCTCCGTGCCGAGCAGCAATCGGAGTCCCCCTTTCGGCATTGTCTGTTGCCCCTGGGGAAGCAATTGCCCAGGATTCTGACGTTGCCGACCGAATCCGGATACGAATTCATGTTGCTGGAGGACGTCATCACGACGTTCATGGATCGTTTTTTTCCGGGCGAGCAAGTTGTGGAAACCATACCGTTCCGGTTAACTCGTAACGCGGATTTGGCGGTCAACGAGGAAATTCCGACGGCGTTTCTTTCCGAAATGGAGCATTTGCTGCAGGCCCGGAAGGAAAGCCATGGCGTGCGTTTGGAGATCGATGCGCGATCCACCACTACATTGCAGGGGGTATTGACGGAGGCCTATGGCGTGGATGTGGCCGATGTGTATCCGATCCATGGCCCAATGGATCTGTCCGATTTAATGCCTTTGTCCGGGTTGAAGGGGTTCGATGCGCTGTCGGTCGAGCCGTGGGATGTGTTTCCTTCCCCCGAGGTGGACGCGGGTGTCGGCATGTTCCAGCAGATATCGCAGCGCGACATCCTGTTGTTGCACCCGTACGAGAGCTTCGACCCCGTGGTACAACTCATCGAGGAAGCCTCGCGGGATCCCGATGTGCTGTCGATCAAGCAGACGTTGTATCGGACCTCGGCCTCCAGCCCGATCGTGGCGGCCTTGCTGCAGGCGGCCCATGCCGGCAAATATGTGACGGTGGTGGTGGAGTTGAAGGCACGCTTCGACGAAGCCCGCAACATCGAATGGGCCCGACAACTGGAACGGGAAGGGGTGAACGTCATCTATGGGGTGAGGGGCTTGAAGACCCACGCCAAGGTGTGCGTGATCGTGCGTCAGGAGCCGCAGGGAATTCGGCGTTATGTTCATTTCGGGACGGGGAACTACAACGAAAAAACCGCGCGGCTGTATAGCGATGTGAGCCTGATGACTTCGGATGTCGATCTGGGGGCGGATGCGGGAGCGTTTTTCAACGCGATCACGGGGCATTCGCAACCGCAGCCCTATCATAAAATCGAAGCGGCACCACTCACGTTGAAATCCCGCCTGCTGGAAATGATCGAAGTGGAAATTGATCAGGCACAGCGTGGCGAACGGGCTTTTATCAACGCCAAGGTTAATTCCCTGGTCGATGCCGAGGTGATCGAGGCTTTGTATCATGCCTCGGCGGCGGGTGTCACCGTGAGACTGAATGTGCGCGGAATATGTTGTCTGCGTCCCGAAGTGCCGCATCTGAGTGAAAACATACGCGTCATCAGTATTATCGACCGTTACCTCGAACATGCCCGTATCATCCATTTTCATCACGGAGGTGACGATCGGGTGTTCCTGTCCAGCGCGGACTGGATGCCGCGGAATCTCGATCGGCGGATCGAATTGCTGGTTCCGGTGGAACATGAACCGTGCAAGTCGCGACTGATCCGAATTCTGGAGATGTATTTTCGGGATAATGTGAAATCGAAGAGGCTGACATCGGAGGGAACCTACGAGTTGGTGGTGAACGAGGAAGAACCCTTTCGAGCCCAGGAGCGGTTCCATCGGGAAATACGAGAGCGGGTGAAGGAGCGGGAGAGGCAGCAGTTAAGCGAATTTGAACCGTTGAAGTCGCCTGTTTGAGGCGCGGGATCGGTGCGGGAGGCCGTTCATGCGGTCCGTTCCCGGTCGGACCTCGGCAATCGCAGGGCATTCTTGAAGGGGAAGGGGAGGATTTCATGTTACGCATCGTGTGGGGAGTGTTCGTATCGGGGTGCATGGGGATGATGGCCGTGAATAGTGAAGGGGCGGAGCAGATGCTGGAACGAAAAGCCTTCGGGAAAACAGCGAAAGGGACTCCAGTCGAGCAGATAACTCTGCGGAATTCCCAGGGGATGGTGGCCCGTTTTATGACGCGGGGGGCCACTTTGACCGAGTTGCATGTGCCTGATCGCGAGGGAAATTTGTCCGATGTCGTGCTGGGATTCGACGACGTGGCCGGCTACGAATCCGACCGCAACCAGTATTTTGGATGCACGACGGGCCGCGTCTGCAATCGCATCGCGCAGGGGCGATTCGAACTGGAGGGGATCACCTATCAGTTGTATCTCAATAATGCGCCCAATCATTTGCATGGGGGGAACGGCAACAGTCTGGACAAGGTCGTCTGGCGGGCCCAGGAGCAGGCTGCCGCGGACGGGGTAGCGGTGAAGTTCAGCTATCACAGCCCGCATGGCGAGGAGAACTATCCCGGGAATCTGTTGATTGACGTGGTTTACACATTGACGGAGAAGAATGAACTGCGGATTGAATATCGCGCGGTGACGGATCGCCCGACCCCGGTGAACCTGACGAATCATGCGTATTTCAATCTGGCGGGGGCCGGGGCCGAAACTGTGCTGGATCATGAACTGCAGTTGCAGGCCAGTCGATATACCCCCGCGGACGAAACGCTGATTCCCACCGGAGAGATTGCTGTCGTCCAGGGGACCCCGCTCGATTTCACGAAGAAACAGGTGCTGGGGACGCGCATCGGCGAACTGACGGAATCCCCTTTTCTGGGTTACGATCACAACTTTGTCATCGATCGGCAAGGGGTGGGCGTTGTGGAGGCTGCACGATTGAGGCATCCCGGTTCGGGCCGCGTGCTGACGGTGTTGACCGATCAGCCGGGAATTCAGCTTTACTCGGGGAATTTTCTGTTTGGACAGGCGGGTAAATCGGGGAAGATCTATCCGCAACGCTCCGCGGTCTGCCTGGAAACGCAACATCATCCCGATTCCGTGAACAAGCCGGAATGGCCCTCGATTATTCTGGAACCGGGGAGCGATTATCGGCATGTGTGTATTTATCGCTTTTCCGTGGAGTGAGCCCCTGTTCCGTAGCATGAGCACTCGGGACTAAATCGTGGCGGTTCGAGACGGAGCCGTTCGCTAATTTGTTTCGCGCCCGTTCCGAATCCCATTTCCCCGTTGCCTGCCGAGGGAACGCTGTTTCCTCGCGCGGGTCTTTCCCAAAATTCTTTCCTGTTGGTGACATATGCGGATAGGGATCACATACGATTTGCGGGACGATTATCTTGCCGAAGGTTACAGCGAGACGGAAACGGCGGAATTTGACCGCGCGGATACGATCGATGCGCTGGCGACAGCCTTGCGGGAGCTGGGGTACGAGGTGGATCGGATTGGCCGGGCGAAACGCCTGGTCGAGCGACTGGCCAGGGGCGATCGCTGGGATCTGGTATTCAATATCAGCGAAGGACTACGGGGGTTGTGCCGGGAATCGCAGGTTCCCTCGTTGCTGGATGTGTACGAAATTCCTTACACGTTTTCCGATCCGCTGGTGCTGGCGGTTTGTCTGCACAAGGAGTTGACGAAAATGGTGGTGTCGCGGGCGGGTGTGCCGACACCGGCTTGTCTGCTTGTCACCCAGATGGAGGACCTGCATGCCCTGCAACTCGATTTCCCCTTGTTTGCAAAGCCTGTCGCCGAGGGGACCGGCAAGGGGGTCACGCCTGCTTCGCGGGTCAGGAATCTCGATGAACTGCGTTCGATCTGCGCGAGTCTACTGGCGGAGTTTCAGCAGCCCGTGCTAGTGGAGCGTTATCTGCCGGGGCGGGAATTCACGGTGGGCATCACAGGCACGGGGGAGGCCGCGAAAGTGCTGGGGACGCTGGAAATCGTGCTCCGTCCTCAAGCCGAAGCAGGAGTGTATTCGTACCTCAACAAGGAAAAGTGCGAGGAACTGGTGGAGTATCGCCACGCGAGCGGCGAGGAGGACTGCGAAGTGCGCCGCGCGGAAGAGGTTGCCTTGCGGGCCTGGCGTGCCTTGGGGTGCCGCGATGCCGGCAGGCTGGATTTGCGTTCCGATGAGCAAGGCGACCCCCATTTTATCGAGGCGAATCCGCTGGCCGGTTTGCATCCGCACCATTCCGATCTGCCGATGATTGCCACTGCGGTGGGGGTTTCCTACACGGAATTGATCGGGCGAGTCGTCGAATCCGCTCTGCAACGGGTGAATCCATGACGAATTCCCCACGGCGTGCGGTGATGGTCTTGCATCAGCAGGTGGATATGTGCGCGGATGCCAGCGAGCAGGACGTGTTGACCCAGCGGGATGCGGTCGTTTCCGCCTTGCAGGCGTTGGGGCATAGCGTCGAGGTGCGGGAATGCGAGCTGGATCTTTCGGAATTGCGGGCCACCCTGCTCGAGGTTTGTCCTGATCTCGTCTTCAATCTGGTGGAATCGCTGGCAGGGACCGATCGACTGATGCCCGTAGTTCCGTTGCTGTTGGAAACCCTGCGGCTTCCTTTCACGGGAGCTGGGAGTCGGGCGATATGCCTGACGGGCGACAAGCTGACGGCAAAGCAAATACTGTGTGCGCGGGCCTTGCCGACCCCCGCCTGCTTCGAGGGAGACCTGTTTCCGGATGCCGATCCGTTGCTTTCGGGGGAGGTAATTCTTAAGGCCAGCGGCGAACATGCCTCGTTCGGGATGCAGGACGACTGCGTGGGGCGTTTTACCACGCGTGAAGCGTTGGCATCGGCGGTATCGCGACGAAATGCGGAGACCGGGCGGACGCATTTTGCGGAGCAATTCGTCGGGGGGCGCGAGTTCAATGTATCGTTGCTGGCCCGGGGCGCTGAAGTGGATGTCTTGCCGGTTGCCGAAATCGATTTTTCCAACCTGGCGGAATCGAAGCCGCGGATCGTGGGGTACGCCGCCAAGTGGGACGAAACGTCGGCTGAATACGCGTTAACGCCCCGCCTGTTTCCGACTGCTCCGGCGGATCAGTCACTGCTGAACAGCTTGCGGGAGATGGCGACTCGCTGTTGGCGCGTGTTCGGATTGCGCGGTTATGCCCGCGTCGATTTTCGCGTGGATCATGTCGGGCAGCCCTGGATTCTGGAAATCAATGCAAATCCCTGTCTCTCGCCGGATGCGGGCTTTGCGGCGGCGTTGGCCCAGGCCGGCATCCCCTATGAACAGGCCATTGGGAGAATTTTAGAAGCAGCGAATGATTCCGCGATGAGCAGGTAGTTCCGCATTTCTCACACAGTGACTTAGACAGTAATACTTGTCGCGAAAACTAGCCGCGCCCGTCAGGAAGCGGGCCAGAGTTGAGCCGTTGCGTCATGTTGTTTTCAACTCCAGTTGACTTCGTGTCGGGAGAGTGTTTTGTATAAGATTATGCCCGTGTGTCCCGCTTCCTGACGGGCGCGGCTAGTTCGTTGAAGTCAGCAATCTTGTTTTATTGACTGGGCGAGAAAGCCGGGTTGTCACTCTCGCGCGTGGCGGACGTGTTCGGTTCTTCCATGGTTTTAACAGTGAAGTGGAACGCTATGTCGAAGGCAGAGGATCAGGCCGGATTTCGTTACGAGAGCGTCGCGGACGATCGGGAGCAGGTGCGTCGAATCGTGTCGGCGACGGGATATTTCTCGGATGCGGAGATCGAAATTGCCGTGGAGTTGGTCGAGGATCGGCTCGCCAAGGGGGAACAGTCCGACTATCACTTTGTATTTCTGGAACAGGGCGAAGGTCTGGTGGGATACGGCTGTTTTGGCGAGATCCCGTGTACCGTCGGTTCTTACGATGTGTATTGGATTGCCGTTGATCCGAACTGCCAGGGCCAGGGGATCGGCAAGCGATTGATGCGGGAAATCGAGCGCCGGATTGCGGAGCGAGGTGGTCGGCATGTGTATGCGGAAACCTCCGGACGCCAGCAATACACTCCGACCCGCCTGTTTTACGAGCGGTGCGGTTACGAGGTGGCCTCCGTTCTGCCCGATTTCTACGCTCCAGGGGATGCTCGAGTAACGTATCGCAAGCTCCTGTAGTCGTTGCCCCGCGGGAGGAGCGAGACTCGGCCGGGCCTATTTCCCCGGAGTCCACAATTGTGGAGTGTGTGGGGCTTCGGTGGCGGTGGCGAGCCTCCGGGCCTTGATGCGGAGATAGGGCGGAATGTACATGCCGCGATGGCGAAAGTCTCCTGGTCTAGCCTGGGGATTTCCGCGGCGGGGTTCCGAGAAGGCTTCGATGACCATGCCGGCCCGGCAGATGCCGCCTATGAGTTGTTCCAGGCGGTGCAGGTATTCCACGGCACCGGGTTCGCGATAGCTGGCATCGTGAACCCGTGGCAATGGCCCTTCGTGGTAATAGCCGACGCCGATAATGTACTGATCCCGATCATTGCGGTCGGAGATTTGCAGACTGATGGGCGACTTGTGCTGACTGATATAGATGCCGTCGGCCTTGAGAACGCGCGCCACTTGATCGAACACGGGCTGCACGTGAGGAACATAACAGGTACTGACGGGATGGTGCACGATATCGAAACTTGACGATTCGAGCATGCCGAGGTCTTCCATCGAGCCTTCGACGATGCGGAGTGACAACGAACGCCGCCGGGCTTCCCGATGATCCAGGGCCAGCATTTCAGGGCTGAGATCCAGCACGGTAACCCGTGCCCCCGCGACGGCATACAGAATTGCCTGCCAGCCACCCCCCGCGGCCAGGCAGAGCACATTCAGGCCTTGCACGGATTTGGGGAGCCAGCCTCGGCTATCCAGCGTGGCCAGGGGTTGCTGACATTCTTCGTCGGTGGCACAGCGTGCAAACACGGCACCCTCCCGGGCGAGTCGATCGTAGGCTGCTCGATTCGTATCCAGGTGGTCCATCAACCCAGCTCCTGAAGCAGCGTCTGGGTGAAATTCAACTCCTTTGCCAGTTCCTCGCAGACATCGACCGGACCTTCACCGGGCAGGACATGCCAGGTGTAGGTTTCCACTTCAAGATGCGGCGCGTAATCGAGATTCCGCACGGCCGCCAGCGCGCGGGAAATATCGGGACACGTGGTATGCAACGGGCCAATTGTCTCGGCATGCACAGAGACATGAAAGTGAATCCGCCAGCTTTCCGCCCGGAGCCAGTCCTCGGGGGGATTCGTGGCGAATTCCGCGGAGAGGTCGGTGTTACTTCGGATACCCGAGACATTTTGCATGAATGTTTGATGCAGGTAGCGTGGTTCGGCAAACCGGGCCAGAAATTCGCGTGCGTCGGGGTGCTCGCCCGGCTGCCTTAATTCCACGGCGCAGGTGATATGGACCTTATTGATGCGGATCCCGTCGGCATGCAGAACTCGAATCGACTCGGCCACATCTTCGTATTCCACGGATTGGTGACAGATGTCGTAACAAAGCCCCAGATGCCGCTGGGTAATGTCGAACGCGTCTTGGGCCTCGGCGAAGGAGTGCAATTGCTCAAAAAATTGTCGAGTTTCCGCCGTGGTTTCGAGCACGCAAAGCGGTTCTGGTTCAATCGCCAGGCGGATCACGCGGCCGGTATCGTCGTGCAAATGATCGAGTTCCCGCGCAAGCTCGATTAACCGATGCAGGCATTGTTGGCTGAAATCCGGACGGTGCGATAATTCCTTGAAGCCGAGCGGGACCGTGGAAATACTCCCTTCCGTACCCTCGGGGAGTAGCGCGGAGAGCAACCGGGCACAGCGCAGGGTGTATTGTAATCGCTCGGGATTTGTCCAGTCGGGCAGATAGACCTGTTCCTTGACGCGCGCAGTGTGAAAATTACCGAAGGGAAACGCGTTGAGGGTGTAACAGATTAACTCGTGGTCTGTCAGGGCCTGTTGGAGGGCTTCTTGTTTGCCGACATCTGCAATCAGTTCCCGGCTCACGGTATCGGCGAGCCACAATCCCGCCGCGATGGGGTGTGAGGACAGTTTTCGAACACGGGAGGTTTGCGTGGCAAGGGTCTCCAGGAGTTCGGAAACGGTTTCCGAGGGGTGAACATTACAGCAATAACTCAGGGGTAGCGTGGAGAAGGACATGAACTTGACTTTGTCTCGTGGGATTGGCAAACCGGAGGTGCCGGGGGGCTGGAACTTTTCCGGATACATCTCAATCGGCAGGGATTGACTTGTCAACCAACCTCGTCACATGCGAAGATGGGACGAGTGCGGAGGACCTGACTTGCGAAAAGTACATTTCGCCGCGGAACTCCGCGCGGGGAGTGGGGTTTAATTTATTAAAGAAAAACGGTTCAATCCGATGGGGAATCTTCCCGAGGATAGGGGCGGATTCAGGCTTGTCTCGGGCAGGTCGGAATGAGGAAATCCGCTTGAGAGAGGCCCGTCTCCGGAAGCTGAAACCTGAATCGAGCCGCCTTCAGAAAGAGTTGCATCGTTGTGAGTGCCTCTACGCAGATACCTGGGAACTCGTATTTGAGTGATCCCGATGTGCAGTTGATGCTGCTCGTCAAACAGGGAGACGATGAAGCGTTCGCCGAACTGGTGGAAACGTATCAGGACCGGGTGATCAGTATTTTTTCGAATATCCTGGACGACCCGTCGATGGCGGAAGACCTGGCCCAGGAAACATTCTTGCGGATTTACCGGGCACGCAGTGGCTACGAACCTCAAGCCAAGTTTTCCACCTGGTTATTCCACATTGCCAACAACCTGGTCAGTAATACGCGACGCAAAAAGAAATACAGGAAGGAAATTCAGTTTGGAACGGGCGATACGGGGCCACTGAGCACCCGCCCTCCGGAAAAAAATCTAGCCGAAAAATCGGCTCTGATGCCGGCCCGAATGCTGGACAAGGACGAACTCCAGAAAATGATCCGGCAAGCCATGGAAACATTGAACGATAAGCAGCGGATGGCGGTGTTGCTCAATAAATTCGAGGATATGAGTTACGCCGACATCGCGGAAACCCTGGAAACGACCCCCACCGCGGTGAAATCGCTGTTAGCGCGGGCTCGGGAGAATTTACGGGAATACCTCGAAAATTATGTGCAAATGTGATGCACGTTCCGCCATCGCGCAATCGAGTGGTGATGGGCGAAACGGGAGTCCCTGGCCGGGTGTCGGGGGAAATCTGAATGTGTTTTTCAGTAGGGGTCGGCAGTCGGCAACGAGAAAACGGTGTGGCCTCGATGCAAGACGCCGGCGAATGCGTAAATAAAGCGGCATAATCATGGTTGATAAACTCATACGTCTGACATCCGAGCAGCGATCCAGTTTCGTGGCCTATCTGGACGGCGAACTGGACGAGCAGCAGAGCCGGCAAATCGAGAATCTGCTTGCTCAAAATGAAGTGGCCCGGCATGACATGGAGTCGCTGGCAGCTACCTGGGAATTGCTCGATGAAATGCCCAGAGTCAAGGCATCCGAGAGTTTTTCCCAGAAGACCATGGAAACGCTGCAGCTGGAAAATCGGGAATTTTCACTGCAGGATCAGCCTTGGTTCCAGCAATCCAAGCGGATCGGGACGCTGTTATTGGGGACTGTTCTAGTGCTGGCATGTGGTGTCCTCGGTTTCGTGGCGGCTCGCAGTCTGCCTCCGTCCGCGGAGGATGTCATGATTCGGAATTACGCCCTGCTGAAGCATTTGGATCAATATCAGGAAATCGGTTCCACGGAGTTTCTGGACCGGTTGCAACGCAGCGTGGAGTGGTCTCGTCGTCCAGCCAATCCGAGAGAAAGGGATGCACGATGAATTCCAGGGAACACTTTTTTGTCCCGGACCGGGCTGGGAGATCCCGCGAGGCACACACCTTGCGGATGCCGACTTCCCGGGCACGTTATCGGGGCATCGCGCGGCTGTTCGGCTGCTGTTGCCTGTTCCTGGTGATGTGTGTCCTGGTTGGTGCCAATCTGGGCTCGGGATTAAGTTATCGCGACTTTAACCGGATCAAGCAGGAAATTTCGCAATTGCCTCAGGATCAACGCGCCCGGCTGGAACGGAATCTGGCAACATACAAAGCCTTGTCCCCCGCGGAACAGGCGCAGTACGAGTCACTCCACAATTATGTAGAGACTCAGCGAATGCAACCCTTGGTCGAGAGTTACATCAAGTGGCTCGATACCCTCTCCACCTTCGAACGTCAGGAACTGCGAGACAGCCCAGACGCAAGCCTTAAGCTGGCCAAGGTCGAGGAAATCCTGCAGGCCAAATCTCGGCAGGTCGAGCATCGTCTGCCGGAATTGATCGCCGCAACGTTTAGTCAGTCGGATCCCTCGTCGTGGTATCTCCGTTCGCTGTTGCGCCAGCAAAAGGATTATGACTTTGCCAGTCCCTACGTCCTTTCCAAGGCCCAAATCGATACCCTGATCGATCAGGTGCTCTTGCCCCAATTGAATGCCGCCGCGCAGCAGGAGGCACAAGGGCTGCAGGGGCTGGATCGAATTGTCCGCGTGTTGCGTCTGTCGATGGAGACCCTGAATGAACCACGCGAAAGCTGGCCGAGCGAAGCGGCCTTTCAATTGATGTCTCAGAGTGGGATTCAACTCGTTGGCGGGCCAATGGATTCAGAAGGGCGTGGCTCGGATCGTTTCAGCGCGGTCGATATTCGTAAACGCATTGCCATTCGGCGACTGCTGGTTCGCAGTTTGCTCATTTATGAAATGCGGGAACTGGAACGGGCGTTTCCGGTCAGGGAGAACGACCTGCTGGGCTATTTCGCGAAGCTCGATTCCTCGAAGCAAGCCGCCTTGCTGGATAGTCCCGCCGACTACCAGACCGAAGCCTTGAAATGGTTGTACCTGTGGGACATGCACAAAGGGAACAGCCTGTTTGATCACGCGGAGTTCCGCGAGCACGTGTTGAGTAAACTGATTCCCCGAGGTTATGGGGATCGTCCTCCGATGGGGACTCGTCCCGACGGAGGGCCGGGCAATCCCGAAGCACGACCGCCGCGGGATGGCCGCTTCGGCCCAGGTCGCGAGGGGCGTCCCGGTCCCGACTTTCCCGAGCGTCGGCGTCCCGATGGACCGGGGGAACTGCCCGAGCGAACCGACCGCGAGCCTCCGCCTCCGGGGCCGCCCCCGCCCGGGCCCCCTCCCGCCCTGTGAACGGATTTCGCTTGATCGGGGCTCGACTGCTTGCGTTGTCTTCTCTAGCGACGTTAATATAAAAACACGGACCGAGAATCGACTCTCAGTAACCCTCGAAGGACGAGCCCCATGACAGCCGTGCAGTTTCTGATTTTAGCGTCGATCTTTTTCGGCGTCGTTCTGGTCATCGTCTTCTTTGTGCTGTTCAGCAAGTATTTCCACTTGTGGTTGCGTGGTTTCGTGACCGGTGCGCATGTCGATCCAATTCGTCTGGTGCTGATGTCCCTGCGAAAAGTTAATCCGCATGTAATCGTGGATACCCGCATCATGTCCGTGCAGGCCGGCTTGCCCAAGATCCCTACGGGAGCCTACGAGGCGCATTATCTGGCAGGGGGGAATGTCCGTCGCGTGGTGCAGGCCTTGATCGCCGCCCAGCGTGCAAAAATCGATCTGGATTGGGATACCGCATCTGCGATTGATCTGGCTGGTCGCGATGTGATGGATGCCGTGCGCACCAGCGTGGACCCGAAGGTGATCGACTGCCCGGACCTGAAGAAACATGCCCGGAACACGCTCGATGGCGTCGCCAAGGATGGGATTCAACTCAAAGCCCGCGCGCGGGTAACGGTCCGCACGAATCTGGCCCAGTTGGTCGGCGGGGCCACCGAGGAAACCGTGATCGCACGCGTGGGGGAAGGTATTGTTTCGGCGATTGGTTCCTGCGAAAGTCACAAGGAAGTTCTGGCCAACCCAATGTTGATTGCCAAGGCCGTATTGAGCAAAAGCCTCGATTCCCAAACGGCGTATGAAATTGTATCCATCGATATTGCGGATATTGATGTGGGAGACAATGTCGGCGCGCGGCTGCAGACGGATCAGGCGGAGGCCGACATGCGCGTAGCCCGTGCTCGAGCCGAGGAACGCCGGGCCAAGGCCGTGGCCACCGAAGCGGAAATGACCGCCTTGACCCAGGAGAACCGGGCCAAGGTAATCGAAGCGGAAGCCCAGATTCCGCTGGCGATGGCCGAGGCTTTCCGCAGCGGAAATCTGCGCGTTCACAACCCCGAAACAAACTGAATCCACGCTGACTGGCTCTGAATTTTATGGAGGGTACGCTCTGTGTCCCTTTTATCCCGGATATCTCACCCGGGTCAATAAATCAGGCTTGCTGACTTCGACGAACTAGCCGCGCCCGTCAGGAAGCGGGCCAGAATGGGGCCCAGTTTGTCGCAATGAATTGCCATAATTGATGTTGTGTCTGAAGAGTGCACATTGAGGAACCGCCCGACTGGCCCGCTTCCTGAAGAACGCGGCTAGTTCACGGGGCATTTTCAAGGCAAAATTTACCGCATTGGTACGTGTGTGAGAAATGTGGGTTTATGTGGTATCCACACAGCAAACGTACCACAGCACACAGCGGCCAGTCCCCTCCTTGGCAATGAATTTACGGCCCCTGGGCTGGCGCGCATTTCGGGCACGATCAGCTTCATTTTGCAGCAGCGGATGGCCGGCGTCGTTTATTGCCAGACTCGGCGAAACCTTCGCCCTGGAGCGCGGGTAACGATTACAGCGGATTTGCAATTTTTTTCAAAAGACCGAATTTGCCATCAATGCATGCCAGCCCAGTCCTGGAAAAGTTCGGGCTCATCCGCATACGATGTTAAGAGTAAGTTCTGGTTCGTGAGCACTGTTCCCGTAAGATGCCACTGAATAGAGAAGTTCGGGGCATCGGACCCAGGATTTGAGCGGCAATTTGTGATAAGAAACCGAGTTTCCTTGCGAATGGCCCGGTAGTTGCTAACATTTCAGATTAAGCCCAACATGTTCGCATCGGACCGGAACCCCCGGTTTCGCGAAGAGGGAGGGATGTCATCGTCGGTTACTGAGAACGGATGTTCGGCGGCCGTCCCATAATTACCAAGGAGTGTTACTGTGTCCGCAGATAACCGTGTCAATGTGGAATTAACCAGCCGTCAGCAGGATCTGTTGCTGGAAGGTTTGAGGTATATCAGCAGTTCCGTGAAATTACGACGGGAAGATCCGACTCCGGAACTTCTCGAATTGCGCCGCGAACAATTGCGGGAAATTCATCAGTTGGCCTCGCTGATTGAAGGAAATTCCCCCGCCGAGATGGCGCTGCGTTAAACCGGGGGCTGCTTTTTTCAAGCCTGCGGAAATCCGATCAGCCATGCCCATGTTTACCTTGGGCGTGGTTTTTTTTGTTTCGTTGCGTAAAAATTTGTCGCAAAAATCTTGTTCAAAAGTGCATTGGGAAAGTTGCAAGCCCCTCGTTTGTTGAACACAATACAGATCTGGACACTTCGCCACGTGGAAGTGTCCAGCGACCACTCGGCCCGCTTTCCAACGAGGATGCATCAAGATGAAACGACGCGATCTGCTGCTGGCTTTGTTGATTGCCGCTTTGTTGTCCGTTTCGGGGACTTCGCAGGAAACGCCTTCCAAGGGCAAGCTGGAAACGCCGGAAACAAAATCCAGTAACCGCTTGCCGAATAACTACGGAAAACTGGGGCTCTCCGAGGAACAGCGGAAGAAAATCTATGCCATTCAGGCAGAATATCGCGATAAAATCGATACCCTCCTGCGCGAAGTCGAAGACTTGCGGGCACAGGAAACGCTGGAGATTCAAAATATGCTGTCCGCTTCCCAGCAGGCCGAATTGTTGAAACTGCTGGAGGATACCCGCAAGAAGCGGGAGGAGAAAAAAGCGAAGAATTGAAGCGGGTTGTCCCTGCCGCGGGCCCCCTGTGCTCTCGTGATCGCATGCCGCTAGCAGGCAAGGGGGTTTTGTGAGGTTGATGCGGGGTGCTCCGCAAACGCGGAAGCCCCCGCTGTGACTCATGAATATCCCGTTCGCGTGGCTAGCAACAGGGGGCAACACAGATCGCAGTGGATACCGTGGAGCGGGGAAGAGGGGAAGAAACCTCCCTGGCTTCCACCATACACGCCGGGCTTAGCCTTCCGCGATGAATTTGGTCCCGCATTTTCCACAGCGGACCATCTTCCCTGCAAAATCCCGGGACGCGGTGAATTTCGCGGTACAGGCGGGGCAGGTGATGAGTAGGTTTTCGCCTGTTGCCTCCAGCGAGGCAGGTTGAGTCATCCGGAGCGTGTCAAGGAGTTTGTTCGTTTTTTCAGCCTGTTCGGCCGACAGACGCGTGTGCGCTTCCAGCGAGAGGAGTAACGCCAGAAGTTCCCCGTGGAAGGCCCAGGTCAGCGCCAGGGGAGCTGCCGCGATGCCGATTCCGATGGACCAGAGGCGCTGTCCCTGCACCGCAAACAAGACCATTCCCAGGAAGCAACCGACGAAGAGCAGTGCTGCAATGACGATCGACGCGTCGGCAAAAAACTTGATGACGGGAAAAGGTGTGCGGCGTGCTCGTTGAGTCATCGGTGAATTCCTGCCCGGCGGACGTGTTCAACTCCCGAGTCGTCCTAACCGGTGAGGCTCGTTTTGGGGACGAATTCGCGAGGTACGTGTGTGAAAGGCAGTCAATTCCCCTTCATTGTAAACCTGGAGCATCAGGCCCTCCAGACGGGGTTCGCTGGTCCAGCGTTTTGAAAGGGCTCCCTCATCGACCTTCACCGTTACGATGGCTTCACCCCGGGGGCGTTCCTGCTGTTCGAAAAAGCCGCGGTGCGACAACTCGGACAGCAACATGTCCAGCTCTTCCTTGGCCAGGTCCAACTGCCAGATTTCCTCGTCCAGACTGACATTCTGGGGCTGCGGATCTCGGGCCTGTTCCGCGAGTTCGGGTGACGTGCCGCTGGCTCGAAGCAGGGTTCGGGACAAAGTGTTCTTCAAATTCAAGGATTTTTCGGGAGAGGCCTGTTCGAGCGGCGAGTTTCGCGTCACGATCAAACGGGCCAACCCTTTGTCCTCACTCCCATCGGGATGGGGATAGATGATCTGAATGCGGGCCTGGGTCCAGTTTCCGGTTTTGTCGTGAATGGCCTCCTTCGTTTCCTGTTCCGCGGAGGTCAGATGCAGGCTGCTGGACAGACTGGCCGCTACCGCTTGCGGACGTAACTGCCTTATCATCGAACAAAAGTCGGTCGTTTCGTAATTGAGCACCAGGGCCGAGTAACTGGGGTGCCCGGAGTTCCGTGGTTCAGTTGCCGGTTTACTTGCGACCGGCATCCCGCGACAACCCGACAGCAGCACGCTACCGCACAGGCAGGCCAACAGCGTTGATAGAGCAGGGCGACCACCCGCCGCTCGCGTTGCTGAAATCACGAACTGGATACTCCCGGAAATCGTCATGATGTGTCTACTTGGTGTTTCCGCCAGGCCTCGTAACCGTTATCTGTAAAAGGTTACGGGCGGGCAGTGAATTACGGAAAGCGTTTCTCCCCCGCGGATCTGGCCTGTGCGGTCCCCCCTTTCGAGACCGGGACTCTCCTGGAGTCCCGCGTTGAGGCTGTAAATTTTGCTTGCAGAGGCAACTTGCCACTCTACATGAAGGGAACGCAGAGCGTACCCTACGAAATATTCACAACCTCGTGGCGTGGGAAGGGGCCCGTATTGGTCCCTTCCTCATTCCTGGCACAAACCCATCTAATGTCGGTATCGTCACAACCCGAGAATTTGATCGAGTGAAATCAGTCAAAATTATGGCTGTCCCAGGTGGTTTGTTCCGGATAGGAAAATTCGGGGTTCTCGTTTTTAGCGGGAGGGTACGAATTCGTCCGTACCGTGGTTCTGTATTTTGGATGGGCGAGAAATGGGGGTTCGCAGTGAAGGGGCCTGGCTTGCATTGTTTCCGCCCAGCCTGGTTTATGAGGCATTGTTGACATATTCCGCAGGATTCCTCGGAAAGCTTTGGAAAAAGTGGGCTGGGACGGAAAGTTTTCATTGAATCCCCTTGAGAAATCACGATAGCATTAGAAAATCGTTTGTTTTTCAATGCCCCCGCTGGAATTGTTGTTCGCGTTACAATGCGAAGCGGTGGTGTTTTGTGCAGTTGATAGTGTCCGCATACTGCGTTAACTGTCATCGAGACTCTCTCCGTCACGAGGTTCGAGACCATGCTCATGAATTTCCGCCTGCCCGTTGCGGCTGTATCCAGCACGTTTTGCCTGTTGCTGTTGCTGTCCGTGTTGCCGCTGAATCTCCAGGGAGGCGAACAACTGCTGCCGGGATCCATTACCCAGCGTCCCATGAAAAAGCTCACGTTCGACCCGAATGCGGAGCAAAAGGAACTTTTCGCGGCGATCGAAGAGGGGACCGTGGAATATAAGATGGTGATGCAAAACTCCAAGGAGGGGGTGTTGTTGCTGGAAAATAAGACTCAGGCTCCCATTTCGCTGGAACTGCCGCATTCCATCGTTGGCGTCCAGATCTTTCCGCAGTTCGGCGCAGCTGGTGGCGGTACCTTTGGTGCCACCGGTGGGGCAGGCGGTGCCGGTGGCGCTGGCGGTGGCCAGCAAGCCATCGGTGGTGGCATGGGGGGCGGCATGGCTGGCGGTGGTACAGGCATGGGGATGGGCGGAGGAGGTTTCTTTTCGATTCCCGCTGAAAAGGCCGTCGCGGTTCCGATTCATTCTGTCTGTCTGGAATACGGCAAGCGAGAGCCTTCTTCTCGTTCGACCTACATGCTGATGAAGCCCGAGGACTACACCCAAGACAAGACTCTGCAGGAGTTGATAGGTCTGGTCGCGCAAGGCCGGATTGATCGCGATGTGGCTCAGGCTGCCGCCTGGCATGTCAGCAGCAAATTGAGCTGGCAGGATTTGGCAACGAAAACGGTCAATAACTTTGGCGCTGCTGGTCCGCGTTCCATGTTTTCTCCAGCCCACATTGCGGCTGCCCAGAACCTGGTCTCTCTGGCGGTAGCCAAGGCACGCGAGGAAAAAACGGAAGAGCCCCAGGAAACACCCGTTCCCGCGCGAGTCAGTCGGACGACACGCAACTAATCTTGCGCGACCACTGTTTCCCAGTCGAAACAAAAACAGCAGGCCGAGTGATTCGGCCTGCTGTTTTTTTTGAGGGATTGTTCGTATCACCCGCCGAGTTGGAGCGGGAAAGATTGTCGCGAAAATTTCCTGTCGACGCGCGTGGTTTGCTTTCCCGGCTCGCGGCATCGGGCACGGAGAGCCTTGCGGGACAGGGGCAGGCGGACAAAACCGATGCAACCGAGTCCTACGTCTATCGCTCCGTCAAAACCGCGGTTCATTCGGAATCGGCGGCGGTGGGCATCGTGGTCCCAAAACCCCGTTTTTCTATAACTTTCTGTTTGAGTTCCTCGGTAATCGCCGGATTTTCCACGAGGAACAATCGAGCTTTTTCACGGCCTTGGCCCAGGCGCAGTTCGCCATAGCTGAGCCAGGCACCCGAACGATCAACAATTCGGTCGGCGATGGCCATGTCGAGAATGTCGGCCTCCATGCTGATGCCGCAACTGCTGTACATGTCAAATTCCGCAACGCGGAAGGGGGGAGCCACCTTGTTCTTGACGATTTTGGCCTTCATCCGAATACCGATGACCTCCTCGCCTTCCTTGAGACTGCTGACGCGGCGGACATCGACTCGGCACGAGGAGTAAAACTTGAGGGCTCGACCGCCGGGCGTGGTTTCGGGGCTGCCGAACATTACGCCGATTTTTTCACGGATTTGGTTAATGAAGATGACGGTTGTTTTTGCCTTGGCAATGACGCCGGTCAGTTTGCGCATGGCCTGACTCATCATTCGGGCCTGCAGTCCGACATGCGTATCGCCGATTTCTCCATCCAATTCCGCCTTGGGGACCAGGGCGGCGACCGAGTCGATCACGATGATGTCGACGGAGTTGGAACGGATCAACATTTCGGCGATCTGCAGGCCTTCTTCTCCGTAGGAGGGCTGGCTTACCAGCAGTTCGTCGATATTGACTCCCAGTTTGCGGGCCCAGGCAGGGTCCAGGGCATGTTCGGCATCGACGATTGCAGCGACACCCCCCTGTTTCTGGGCACAGGCAATGGCATGCAGGGCCAAGGTGGTTTTGCCGCTCGATTCCGGGCCGAACAATTCGATGATGCGGCCACGAGGAAACCCCGAGCCCCCCAATGCCAGGTCGAGCGAGAGCGCGCCAGTGGAAATTCCCTGGACAGCATCCAGGGAATTGTCCGACAGCTTCATGATCGAACCTTTGCCAAAGGCCTTTTCGATTTGCCCCAGCGCATTGTCCAATGCTTTTTCGGAGCCGTGTTCTTCCGGGGAAGTCTGCCCTTTCGCGCGAGCCTTGGCCATCGAGTGCAATTCCTTTCGGGAAGCGGAAAAGTGGGTGTTACTCAGGTGGAGTGTTCAAAGGTAACGTGTACTTAAGAACAATATCTGCCTGGAGAGAAAAAATCAACTAAGTTTTTCCCCTCGGGGGGTCGATTCTTCAGATAGCCGTTTCCAGGCACGGGGGATGTCGTGTCTTCATGACGAGGATCGGACTGGCCGTGCGGTGAAGGGGGAACCTTTCAATCGTACCCTGGGGCGATTGTAAGCAGGAGATCGCGGGGACGGTAGTGAGCTTGCAGAATTCCGGCGAGCCGCTGAGGGATCGAGATGCGGGCCACTCGGGGGAGAAAACAAGGATGTCGCAAGATCAGATCATGGCTATAGCCGAGCAGGCAGCTAACGAGATGCTGTTGTGGGTAGGCTTTGGTACGTTGATTGGGCTGGCAGCCAAGGCGATCATGCCCGGTCGCGATCCGGGAGGGGCCATCTCCACGGTGATGATGGGGATTGGAGGGAGTGTGATCGGCTGTGGTACCCTGGCCTTTTTCTGGCAGGGGGCCCTGGTGACGCCGGTGTCCGTGGTGGGTGCGGTCGTTTCGACAGCTGGTGCCTTCACGATTCTCTTTTTCTATAAGTTGCTGGCGGGCAATTTCTTTGTCGAGGCCGAGGATGGCGAACAGTATCTGCATCGCTATCGGCGGGGGAGACGTCGTCGTCGCTTGATCCGCGACGCCTGATTTTCCCACCGGAGTCGAAATTAACACGACCGCTGCGGCTCACGCACGGCCACGGCGAACCTCCCCGAACCCGCGATAACCAGCTGCGCCTGTCGCTAAGCGGGCCACGTTTGGGCTACTTCATGCATATTGTGATCCACTCTAGTGGACTTATTGTGTGCCACTCGCTTCGCCAGTGCAACCTTGTGTTGATGCAAGACATACAAGCCTGGCAGAGCCAGTGTTACCCGCGAGCGCGTTCCGAGACGCAGACTCCACCGTCGGCCGATGGTGGACGAATCCTTGAACCCTCCGCGGCTCGGCGTTTCCGGGAGGCAGGGAGTGTCAAATTGGGGGTTCTGCGTTGAGTCTCGGGAAGGCAAGAGACTTGCTGGAAATGCCTGGAATACCTGGACGATAAGTGAGATGGATTCGTTGGATTCCGTCGAGTGTGCCGACCAGGAAGCGAGTACGGCGCTCCACTGACGTCGATGGAATTCATACGCCGGCAAGCAAAGTGCGATTTTTTCACATGTGTGGGAATCAGGCACGGTAATTTGACGCGAGAGTGGGGACAAGATGTTCACATCACATCGAATCGTGACATGTAGCGTGTTGGCCTTGGCACTTACGGGTTGCCAGGCTGGGCGTTCGGTAAAAGAGAGTATCGTGCAATGGCGCCCGTTCGGAAATGGGACAGCCACCCCTGCCTCCTCGACAGAAGAACTGGTTTCCGAAGAAGCGAGTTTGAATGAGTCCGAGGAGCTTAAGATTGCAGAAGCGGACGTCGCGCCCTCCGTGACCATTGAAACCGTTTCCGCTCAAGTCGAACAGCAAGCCTCGCCGGACGGAGCTGAAACCACAGACGCGTTGGCATTCGACCCTGCCAGTGAGCAATCCAATCCCTTCGCGGATTATCTCAAGGCGATGGAAAATGGAGAGCAGAACAATACGGAATCTGCCTTGCCAGAGGGGCCGATTGTGGAAAACGATGTTCCCCAGGCGGAACTCGTCATTGCCCAGACAGAGGAGAATGGGGCGAGCGTGGAGCAAAACGCAGCGGGTAATCTGACAAGTCAGATGAAACAGTTGTTGAGCGAGGTGCAACAAACCGAACAGGCGGGTGGTGTCGACTCGAAAGACCAGGCGGTTGTCACCCAGTCCGAGGAAGCCGTCGGCGTGAAATCAGCCGACTTGACACAGCGGAAGGACGCGGCCTTGATTGCCTTCGATCTGGCATCCTTCGCGGATGTCTCGGTGAAGAAGGGAGCGGACGTTGCGACGGGAGCCCTTGCCGAGTCGGCCCTGGCGGAACAGTCCGGCACGCAGCCCACGTTGAGTTTCGAGGAATGGGCGCGGGATAACGCCAGTTCCGCCAGGGAAATAGTGGCCGAAGTGCAGCAGGCAGCCGGCAGTTCGCGGGTGGAGTTTCCCTGGGCGGATTCCGGGAATGGGAATCAGGCCGCGACGAATGGGGCAGCGGACATCCGCGAACCAAGCTCCGGATCGCGGGAATCAACTCAGCCATTGCCACTCAAACCGCTGGTTTCCCAGGAAATTCTGGCCGTGCTGGAAGATGCCCTGGGGAGTGATAACTGGAAAAAAGCGGATTTGAATGCCAAGCCCAGCGGCACGAAGTGGACACCGGAATTGCAGCAGATTTCCAGTCAGTTGAGCGACAAGCGTCACCAGGTACGTCTCCGAGGAATTCGGCTGGCCTACGAACATGGAGCCCAGCATACGCCACTGGCCGACGAAGTGGAAAAGTTGCTGCACGATCCGGAACTGATTGTGCGGACGCATACGGCAGTTACCCTGTATCACTGGAATCGTTCCTCGGAACAGGCTGTCAAGACACTGGAATTCGTGGTGACGTCGGGAGATGAACAGGCCGCTCAACTGGCGGCAATGTTCCTGGGAGACATGGCTCGCGAGAGCGAACGCGTCGTTCCCGTATTGGAGGCCGCCCTGCTCAGCACGCGGGGAATGACCTCGATGCACGTTGCCGAGGCGCTGCTGCGACACGATCCCGAGAATGTTCAAGCGGTGGCGCGTCTGTCGGAACTGATGCGTCATGAAAATGCCGAGATCCGCTGGTTGACGGCCCACGCCCTGGGCTCCGTGCAGGGGAAATTGCGTCCCTATGCGGTGGAAGCCTTGCGGGGCGGCCTGCGGGATATCGATTCCCAAGTCCGCGCGACCTCCGCGCTTTCGCTGGGAGGACTGGGAGAAGCCTCGAAAGTGGCCGTCGCGGAACTGACGTTCATTTCCGTCCATGCGGAACCTCGCGTGCGGGATGCAGCGGCAATCGCCCTGGAATGCATCCAATAGGACATCCGCCCGGGCGGAGCGAGCGCAGCGAAAAGGGAAGTCCCTTCGATGATCGAGGGGACTTTTTTTATTCCGTGTCCGGGGTTTGTCGTTCCAGCATATCGATGAATTCCTGGCTCATACCCGCCTGGCGACGGGCTTCTCCTTGAAAGACTTCACCGCGAGCCTTGACGGGACGTAAAGGCCAGTGGAGATGTTTCCGCCAGGCTTCCCATTCCGACAATGTCTCCGGCTTCCATTTGCGGAACCATTTCAGGCCAAAGCGAACGTGTTCGATTTCGTCTTGATGGATCACTCGCATCAGTGCGGCACTGCGCGGGTCTCCGGCCGCGGAGAAGGCCTCTGCGAATTCCAGGGAATGGTCGAGATTGGCTCCCTCGAAGACGAGCGGCAAACCAGCGAGGTAGTCGAGTACGTTTTCGAAGGAGAGGGCCTTCTTCCAGATGTAACAGTTGACAGGGAGATCGCCGAAGTTCAGCCCCAGTCGTGCAGCCCGTTCGGCATGCATCCGCGTGTGTCGCTGCTCGTCGGCCATGATGGTGACCATGCCTCGGCGGAATTGCGGGTCTGTATCGGGAAACCTCAGCAGGGTCCAGGCCATAACCTCCAGCGCCTGGAGTTCGTGGTTGGCCATGATGTGATGCGCGATAGCCCGCTTGGCGGGATCCTTCAGCGCGCCGAATTTAGGCATGGCAGGGGCTGTCCGTCTCGGTGCGAACACCAGGTTTGGCGTACGTGCCGGCTCGCGGATTTCGCAGCCCGTGCCAGGATCGTTATCCGTCAACGGCTCCTCCACCGGGCTGAGTTTGTCCGCCAGGTCCGCAGAGCATAGCACTCTTTCGGCAAAGGCGCGTATTTCCATGATGAATGTGCGTTTCTCACAAGGGGGGAATAAATCAGGATTGCCAGTTCGATTGAACTAGCCGTGCCCGTCAAGAAGCGGGACAAAGTGGAACCGCTTGCGTTGCAGGGTTATCAACGCGAATTGACTCTGTGGCGCGAGGGTGCTTTGCAAGATATGGTGTCTGCGAGGCCCGCTTCCTCACGGGCGCGGCTAGTTTTCACGACATGTTTTGCGATCGGTTCTCCCAGAGCAACTGTGGTGGAGAAGCGGGTTAGGGTTACATCAGCAATTCCATCAAAAAGGGTTTGCCAACAAGTATCTGCAGCAGGGCCAGTGCGATCGTGACCGGCAGGGCGGCTAGCAGGATCATCAACAGGTCGAGCGTGATGAGCTTGAAACGCACCGAGCGGCCAGCCCCCAGGGCTTGAAAGGTTTCCAGTTCGTCATTGCGCAGTTGCAGCGACAGCGAAATTAAAAATCCCAGCAGCAGGCAGGTCGCAAGCCCCAGCAGGGCGGCGACGATATCGACGACGGTTTGCAGATTCACCAGCAGGGAAATCAGGTCCGCGACAATAATTTCCGGGATCACGGTTTTCAGGTCCTGCCGCTGCTGCTGGCGACCTTCCCAGAGAATTGCGGAACGCTCGTCAGCGGGAAACACGAGAATTGCCGAAAGCGGGAAGGTTTGCATGTCGCCATGAAAGTGAAAGGTGTTGATGTTTTCCGGCGTGATTTCCGTGAACTTCTGGACGTTGGCCCCCATGGTGACCGATCGGGAATCGGCTTCAAGTCGCTGGGCATCGGAGGCGCGAACGGCATCTTCGTGCCCATGCCCAATGCCGTCCATCAGCCAGCAGCTTTTGACGTCGACGAATACGGCTTCGTCATCGATCGACCCCGCGGAACGCAGCACGCCCGTTATTCGCATCTTCAACGGGAGTTGACCAGCAGGATTCAGGAAGGAGTCGGAATCGCTCAGGAGGTAATCGCCGGGGCCGAGTTGCCAGCGGCGGGCGAGTTTGGCCCCCAGCATGCAGTCTCCCAATCGCACAGGCATGCTGCCATCGGCCAGATTCAAGTGGAGGCGTTGAAAGTAATCGAGCGTGGTCCCCACGATCGGGGCCTCTCGAGCCGTGTGGCTCAGATGCAGGGGGATTGCCTGGACGAGTTGGTCCTGTTCGAGTTCCGCAAGCGTGGCATAAGGGATTTCGCCGACCTGCTGGGGCCGGAAATAGATCCCCGCGACGACCAGATCGATTGCGCTCCCGGGGCGTCCCACCAGAAAAGGGACGTCGCGGGCACGCTGGAGCAGCGCCTGTTCGATGTCGCCGGTCATCCAGTGAATCGCCATGGGCGTGGACAGGCAGAGGCTGATGCTGGCGAGCAACAACAGGCTGCGGCACCAGTGGAAACAGGCGTGTTTCCATGCCAGAAGCATCAAGCCCTTCATACCGCCCCGGCCTGGTTTCTCAGGGTGCCCCGAAACATCATGCGTCCTGTCAATCGCGAGCTACCGCGCCTTCATGTAAGCCCCTGCAGGGTGCCCGTGCTGTCGCCGAACTGCGTGACCGGGCAATTCATGCGGTTCAGCATCGAGACAAACAGGTTCGCCATGGGCGTTTCCTTGTCCAGCTTGAGGTGCCGACCGGTATTGATGGTCCCGGATCCCTTGCCTGCCAGCACGACGGGTAGATCGTCGTGCCGGTGCCGATTCGCATCGCTGATACCGCTCCCGTAGACAATCTGGCAATGGTCGAGCAGCGTTCCGTTTCCTTCGGGAATCGATTTCAGTTTTTGCAGGAACCGCGAAAATTCGGCGACCAGGAACTGGTCGATCTTCTGTATATTCTTGACCAGATCCGCGTTCTCGCGGTGATGGGACATTTGGTGATGTCCTTCCTTGATATCCAGGTGGGCGTAGCGCAAATTGGAGCCCCCATTTGCCAGCATGTAGGTGGCGATGCGGGTGGAGTCGGTCTGAAAGGACAGGGCCAGCACGTCGTACATCAGGCGGATGTGTTCCGCCATTTCGGAGGGGAGACCGGCCGGGAGTTTTAGATCCTGGGGCATCGAACGTTTATTGGGGGCGGCACGTCCGATGCGCTGTTCAATCTCGCGGACACTGGTGAAGTATTCGTCCATTTTCTGACGATCGGTGCTGCTGAGCCGATGCTGCAGGCGTCCTGCATCTTCAGCGACCGCGTCGAGAATACTGGTGCGATAAAAGTCCCGTTCCTCGCGTTTTTTTGCATCCTGGAAGGACATGCCAAACAATCGTTCGAAGGCGAGTTTGGGGTTGATTTCCTTGGCGACCGGCTGATTGGGAGAACGCCAGGAAATGTTGGACTGGTAGGCACAACTGTAACCGGAATCGCAGGCTCCGGCCTGTCGCCCGGCTTCAATGCCGAGTTCCAGCGAGGGGAGCGGTGTCGCCTGGCCTGCGTGCTGCGCGGCGACCTGGTCGACGGAAATGCCCAGATGAATATCGGCCCCGCCGGTTTTTCGGGGTTGCGAAGCGGTCAGGAAAGCGGCCGAGCAGCGGGCGTGATCGCCCGCCCCATCGCCGTTGGCGCGGGCCTTGTCGTGCGCCAAGCCCGAAATGATCAGGCAATCGTCCTTGACCGGTGCCAGTGGGCTGAGTGTCTTGGAAAGCTGGTAGTCCTTTCCAGTTCCGGCAGGTGTCCAGTCGGGCATAATGGCCCCGTTGGCAAAGAAGATGAACGCCATGCGGGTAGGAGTGGAGCTGGCCGCCCCTTCCGCTGCCAGGAGGGACGAGGCGTGCAGCGTTTCCAGCCAGGGGAGCCCTACCATGGCACCTCCCAAGCCTTGGAGGAACGCGCGACGGGCATTGAGGGGTCCGCCCGTGTGACGAGTGGCTTTGTGTGTCGTATTCATTAGGGGTTCCCTTTCGGTAATCAGCGGGTAAGGCTAATCCATAACTTTCTGACTGCGGAATGGTGGACTCTGCACAATCCCCACCACGACGCGGGAGATACGGTAACCGTCGGCACGCGTGGCAGAAATAATATCGTCCACGGTACAACGGTCGTACCATTCCAAACCTCTGCCCAGCGCGTAGGTGAGCATTTTTTCTGTCAGGCAACGAGTAAAATCATCCGGGCGCGAGCTTAATATCGCGTTCAATTCTAGCGGACCGTTAAAACTTTCACCACTCGGAAGATCCCCCCGCGCATCGATGGAAAATTCGCCCTCGCGATCGCGCCAGCGGCCAATGGCATCGTAGTTCTGCAGGCCGAACCCGATTCCGTCCATTAACTTGTGGCAGGAACTGCAGATCGGGTCGCTTTGATGAAGCACCAGTTGTTCACGGAAGGAGAGATTGGGATTCGCCTTTTGCGTTTCTTCCAGACCCGGGACATTGTTGGGAGCTGGCGGAGGCGCCTGGGCCAGGACATTTTCCAGCACCCATTCCCCCCGTTTGACGGGGCTGGTACGGTCGGGATAGGAGGTCAAAGTCAGAATTCCCGCATGGGAAACAAATCCCCTTCGAGGTAACTCCCGCAGGCTGACCTTACGAAACTCCGCCCCCGTGACGTTGGGAATGCCGTAATGCCGGGCCAGGAGTTCGTTAACGAAGGTGTAATCGGCCGTCAGGAATTCCGTGAGATTGCGATCTTCACGCAGAATGTCGGCGAACAGCAGTTCCGTTTCTCGCGGCATCAAGGCGGCCAGTTCGGGAGTGTATTCCGGGAAAATTTCGGCATCGGGTTGCAACTCAGCCAGTTTTCGCAGTCCCAGCCATTGCCCGACAAAGTTGGAGACAAACGCCGCCGACTTGGAGTCGGCCAACATGCGGCGCACCTGCTGTTCCAGAATGTCGTCCTTGGCCAGTTGTCCCTGCCGGGCCAATTCCAGCAGTTCCTCGTCGGGCATGCTGCTCCACAGAAAATAGGAAAGCCGCGAAGCGAGCTCGTAATCGCCGAGGGTCTGAATTTCCTTGGCGAGGGCCGATTGCGGCAGTTCCTCGATGCGGAACAGAAACTGTGGCGAGACCAGAATGGCCTGCAAGGCAATTTGCAACGAACGTTCGTAGCTCTCCTGGCGTTCCTGGGCAATCTGGAACACGCGGAGGATGCGATCGAGTTCCGCGAGAGTGGCGGGGCGGCGATAGGCTCGATTCAACAAGGGTTGAAGCACCTTGCGGGCACTGTAGTCCACGGTATTGCCTCCCTCGGGGCGATGCGTGACGATGTTCCTGTGCGCGGCGGGAAAATGTTCCTGTTCGAGTTTCGCGGGGCCTTTCACCTCGGCGGTGCGAATATACAAATTGCGATCGCGCCGTTTGGGGTCTTCCGCCTCGGGGGCGTAAAAATCGTTGATGAAGGCCACTTCGAGGGAGTGATTGCCCACCGGAAGCGACGACGTCCAGGACAGAATTTTTTCCTGGCGATGCCCGGGGACTTCGTGAATGCCGATTTCCTTACCATTCAGCTTGATCCGGCATTTGGCGGGCTCGTTCCCTGCCTGGGTGGCCGAGGCCACCATGCGAAAGCGGTATTCGCCCGGTGCCCGTGTTTCAAAGCGGATGGTTCCCTGTCCGCTGGAGGCAAACGCGAGTTCGCGGGGGCTGGCGGTTCCCGTCCCGGTGATTTTGAACTGGTTGGGGGCCCATTTCTGGTCGAGCAACAGGGATTCGGGAAGGATAATCGCGGCAGCGGCTGCTTTTTCGGCGGCCTCCAGATACCGTTCCATCAGTAACGGAGAGGTCGAAAGGACATCGCCGATGTTATCGAAGCCGTAGCCGACATCATCGGAGGGGAAATCGCGGGACAAATTCAGGTCGATCCCCAGCAGGTCGCGGATGGTGTTATCGTATTCGTTGCGGTTGAGTCGATGCACGGTGACGCGACCGGGGTTGTTGACTGACTGGCAATCGAATCGATGCAGGGCCTTGTCGAGCCATTCTGCGACAGCCATTCGCTCCTCGTGGGGAGGTTCGTCGACATCCTGCGGGGGCATCGAGCCGACCGAGATCTGCTGATAAACCTTGGACCATAATTTATAGTCGGCCAGCAGATCGGGTTGGGCGGGAAACTGATCGAAACGGACTCCCTCTTCCTGCAGATCGGGACCATGGCAATCCAGGCAATAGGTTGCCAGAAACGGTTGCACCCGGCTGGCAAAACTCTCTTCCGATTTCGCCTGGACCGCCACGGCTTGTGGGGAAACATCGCCCGTGGTCCCCGAGGGGAGCCAGTAGGCCGTAATTATGCCCACCAAAAGCAGCATGCCCAGCACGGCCAGGCCGCGCCAGAGTCGCTGTTTCGATGCATCGCGGCGGGTGGGCTTGGTCGCTTGTTTTCGCCCGGCAGTACGTATCGGCGCATGGGAAGTTCGTTTTGACGCCGACTTCTGCTCCGCGCGCGAAGGGGCCGAGGTGGCCGCCGCAGCCGATTTGGCGGCGGGACGCTTCACCGGGGCCTGTTTATCAGAGGCCGAGGTTTCGTCGAACAGGGGGATTGTAATGGGCTGCCCACAGTCGGGATTGGGGCAACGCCGGCGCGTGCCCGCGTATTTCGCGGCGATACGCAGCGTTTTATGGCATTCCGGGCATTGAAAACGAATCGTTTCCATGAGGTTCAATAGCTTCGCGGCAGGGAAGGAACCTGATAACGGGCAAGACGGCACAGGGCAGGGCAGTTTGTTCGGATGCTGGAACTTGTTCGAGGGTGGCCCCGCGCGAGAACCATCTTTATCCCGAGTCGTTGACCAGTCAGCTTTCAGATCAACGATTCTACACCCATTCGCGGGGAAAACCTAGGGAAATATGCGTCCATCAGCCGCAATTCCGCTGTCAGTTTACCACCATTCCCCTTCTCGGACGTTCAGAACTGGCGTACCGAGGTTTCCATGATGGATTGGTCCTGGTTGCGTAATTCCACCGCGACCAGTTTCCATTGAGTGCGTTCCGCTCCCGTTTCGCGGGGGGCCAGCGTGATATCGGCAAGATATTCCGTGGTCCGACTGTGAATATGGCCCCAATGCTCGACAGTTCCCGGCACCCGCCAGCGACAGGTGAAGGTTTCCGCGAAGCGTTCGCTGCCGCTTCGGTTGGTCGCATCGTCGGGCAGGCATTCCAGCAAGGTGACACGTCCCGCCCGGGCCAGGGCGCCTCCCTGTTCTTCCATGGTCATCGAACGACGAATTTCCAGATACAGGTCGCGCAAGAGGGGGCCATCGACAACTTCGTCGAGCCGGTCGAAGATCGCCTCTTCATTGCGCTGGTTAAACGCTGCGTACACATGATCCAGCAACAGCTCTGAAATGGTCGCCTGCTGCTGGGGAGGCATCAAGCGGGAAGGGGGCTCGCCCAAGGGAGTGAAGGCAAACAGGCCCAGCAGCAACACCAGCACGGACCCACAGAGCAACGTGGCCAGCGGAAAAAATCGCTGCAGCGAGGATGGGGGTGCGCCGCTCGCGGGGCCCCGGCGGCTGGCTCCGCGAGCGCCAATCAACGCGAGCAGGCAGGCCAGCAGGATTCCCAGGGATATTTCCCGGATGGGGATCAGCACGGGAACATCGACGGCAAGCTGGTCGAGATCTCCTGAGGGGAGGGACGTTGCGGGGGAAGATTCCCGCGGCGTCGAGTCGAGCTGCGGGTATTCCCACTGGTACAGATTGCCCGATTCGATCTGCCTCAAGGCGAGCGATTCCGCGCCCGCGGCCGTAATTACCGCAAGGTTCACCTGGTACAGGAATGCGTTGAACAAGTTCCACTCGAGTTGACCAGAGACCTGCTGGTCGTTGCGGGGGAAACTCAGGATGACGCCCACTCGGGCATTGGCAATGCTGACGGGACGAGGTTCGGCCCGCAGGGAAAAATCCCGAAAGGCGACCCCGAAAAAATCGATGCGCCGCAGCGTGGGGTTCAGCGGCTGGTTGCCCGAGACAAGGCGAATCTGCTCGAAGAATTTCTGCTGGATCGGTTCCCGGAGCGCCTGCTGTTTTTCCAGATCCAGCAGACTGTCGGCTTGAAGATCCATGTTCAGGGATCCTGTCAGCGTGGCCAGCGGAATCAGTGTTTCGAGCCGGATTTCATTTTTCTCCAGATACAAAAATGCATAGGTGGCCCCGTACGAGGTAATCCCCAGCTTTTCCTGTCGCATGCGTTCGAAGCGTTCCGCGGGGGGGAGATCCTGCTCGTCTGCAGACGCTCCGGTCAATCCAGTGAGGTGGATCGTCCAGGGTTGATTAGGGAGCAGTAACTGCTGAAATCGGCGCCCTCGTGGCGGTTTCACCTTGATTTCGAGTTCCGAGGGGAGCAGCGAATTCTCGCGGGTGAAATCCTGAATGAAGGTGAGATACTCGGGGGGCTCCGTCAGGGGATACGTGAATTCGTAAAACAGCTTGTAGTTCATCAAATTCGGAAAAGGGATCGCTTCCATGGGAACATCATCGCTGTTCACACGACTGGTTTCGGGGACCAGGCGATGTCCATCTCCCGTGAGAATTTTGAAACGCTCCTTCAGAAACTCCTCGTGCAACTTGGTGCCGCGCGTCACGGCGTCGGGAGGCAACGCATTCTGTTCGGTGAGCGGCAACTGGTGAAACAGGTACAGATCTTCCACGAAAACTTCGAGACGGACTTCCAGCTTGCGCTCGTCTACCAGGATATAGGCATCGGTAATGGAAATCGGATGAGCGCTGGTGCTGCCACCCCACAGGCAGGCCAGCATCAGGCAGAGTCCCGGCAAAAAATGAGTGTGCATCGCGATGGCATCTACAGGAGGAACAAGGCGGGTGTTTCCCCATTCTCGCGTCCCCGGTGTTCGCGGTCAATTCCAGCGCCCGCACTGGCACCGTGGCCTCCGCGCGGTCGTGACGCTTTTCGGATGCGGCGTGTCCCACGGACTTATGTTCATTATTGTCTTGACTGCAAACTCGCGGGCGGGGAAACTGGTTTTTAGGTGAAGGCTAGGGAACGTGAAGGATTGGCTTTCTACTGCCTGGCGCGAGGCAATCCCAGAGTCATGAATTGTCGTGACAAGCCGAGGTCTGGTGATGGCGGGACAAAAACGAAAGTCGTTCGGGCCGGGACTGATTGTCGCGGCGGCATTCATCGGACCCGGTACGGTCACCTCGGCCTCTCGAGCCGGGGCAGACTTCGGCTTTACTCTGTTATGGGCGATTCTGTTTTCCACGCTGGCGACGATTGTGCTGCAGGAAATGGCATCCCGCGTGGGAATTGTCAGTCGGCGGGGATTAAGTGAAGTCGTGCGGACCGCTTTCCCCTCGCGCGGCGCCCGGGTGTTGCAGGCGTTGTTAATCTCCCTGGCGATTGGTCTGGGCAATGCCGCGTATCAGACGGGGAATCTGACCGGAGCCTCGCTCGGCCTGCAGGTGCTTACCGATTGGCCCTTGGCGCTGTGGGTGGTGGTTGTCAGTATGCTGGCGTTCGGATTGCTGTTCTCGGGGAAGTACAAAATCATCGAACGAGGCCTGATTGCGCTGGTCGTGGTGATGAGTATCGTTTTCATGGTGACGGCGTACATCGTTCGGCCGGACGCTTCGGAAATCGTGCAGGGATTGGTTCCCTCGATCCCTGGGGGCGGACTGGGCACGGTGATAGCCTTGATCGGCACAACGATTGTGCCTTACAACCTGTTTCTGCATGCCAATTCGGTTCAGGAGAATTGGACGGCTGATGTTCCCGTGGAGAAGGCAATTCCCGAATCCCGGCGCGATACGTTCACCGCGGTGATGATCGGGGGACTGATCACGGCAGCCGTCATGGTTACCGCTGCCGCTGCCTTTTATGGCAAGGGAGGAATTACCAGCGCGGCGGAAATGGCCCGTCAGTTGGAACCCACCCTGGGAGGACCGCTGGCCAAGTTGCTGTTTGCGACGGGATTGCTGGCAGCCGGGCTGACCAGCGCCATCACGGCTCCGTTGGCTGCCAGCTACGCGCTGTGCGGAGTGTTCTGCTGGCCGATGGATCTCAAATCCTGGCGTTTTCGCGGGATCTGGATGACGGTGCTGCTCTCCGGCATGCTCGTGGCCCTCACGGTTAAAGCCAGTCCGACGGAAATCATCCTCGTCGCGCAGATTGCCAATGGCCTGTTGCTGCCGCTGATGGCCCTGTTCCTGCTCGTGGCAGTTAACAATCGCGCCCTGATGCAAGGTCATGCGAACGGTCTGCTGACAAATCTCCTGGGAGGAGGTATCGTGCTGATCGTCACGTTGCTCGCCAGCTACGCAATCTGGACCAAACTCGCCTGATTAGAATCGCGCGAGTTGGCCGTGAATCTTCTCGTAGAGTACGCTCTGCGTACCATTTATGCTGTGCCAGACGAACGCGGATTTCTCACTCGGGTCAATAAAACAGGATAGCTGACTTCGATGAACTAGCCGCGCCCGTCAGGAAGCGGGCCTGACTGGGGCCCGATTTGTTGCAATGCCTTATCAGGATAAATGTTGTGTCCAATGAGTGTTCCACGAATAACCGCCCGCTTGGCCCGCTTCCTGACGGGCGCGGCTAGTTTTCTGGGCATTTTCGAGCTAGGCAGGTCAGGCTCACGCCTGACGCAACGGGAACGAGGGCGTTGATATCACGTTGGTGTTGGTGCAAAGTCATCTTATATTTGTTAATCAGGTACTAGTCTTCCCGATTAGTCTGCTCTCAAGCGGGTACTTCAACAAAGCCATCGAAGTAAAAGTCGGCCGGGCGAGCACGGATGTAGTTCATGATCTGGCGATCCACGTCATCGCTCGATTCGGCGTAGAACCGTTCGTCGAGATCATTGAAATTCGGGGCAAGGTCGGACATTTGTTGCTGGCGCTCGCCACGGTCCAGCGAGGGCGAACCACCCAGTCGGTCTGCGGATTGTTGAAGAATGTCGGCGATTCCGAGTGCGCCGATCGCGTGGTAGGCCGCGAGGGCGTCTCGCCAGACGATCCCGGTCGAGTTCCAATAGAACTGGTCGTGACCTCCGTTGTTCACCTCGGCGTCATACCATTGCAGGGCGTAAATGAGCCGCTGAGCCAGGGAGAACGACCGTAAGCTTTGCTCGTATTCGGCTGGCCCGTCGTAGATGTTCGCGATGAACGCGACTGGTCGAATGATCTCAGAAAGATCGTCGGCCGCGATGGTGGCGTCGTCAACTTGAAGGTGAATCTTTTCGTTTTGCACGCTACCTCCTACGCCGAACTGTACTATAGGAAAAATTACGTTATGTCTAAATCTGAAGGAATCTGTCTATCACTTTATGGCAAACCGGTCCCCGATGCACATTATTTTTTTCTGAATGATGCACTGGTGTCAAGACGGCGGAGGTCGGTTTTGCATGATGCTTGAGGTGTGCCGAGGTCCGCGTACATGGTTCAAGCGCCGAAACCGCTGGATTGGGAGAGTGCTCGAGATCGAGTTACCGTGGAATGAAATGCCGCGGATGGTCTGAACGGTATTACCGGTCGGGCCACCCGCGGCGAATTCCTGGGTTCTGCACGTTCACTTGCGTGAGCAGACTCAGGGGGCGATCGGTGATTCCGAGCGATCGGTGACGCTGCTGAAAAACAGGATGCCGGAGTCCTGGGGCGCGCGCTGCTTGTTGACGATGGAATTGTAGAACGATTTGAGCACTTCGCGTCGGCACACAAGTCCCACGAGTTCTTTGTTTTCCCGGATCACGGGGAGGCGGCGATAAGGCTCGTTCAGAAAGATATCGACGATGGAGAGCACGTCGGTATCTTCATAGACCACTCGCGCGCTGGTATCCATGAAATGGCCAATTTCCGTGGTGGGGGAGTTTTCGTATTCCATGGCCAGCAACATGCTCAGGCAGGATTTTTCCGAAAACATGCCGAGATAATGCCCCGACAGATCGACCACGGGCACTCCCGCAATGCGATGCTTCAACATCACGCGGGCCGCATCGCAGACATCAATATGCGGGCGCAGCACGAAAATTTTGCGCACCATGATATCGCGAGCCGTCAGATTGCGAAACGAAGCCATCTTCACACCTCCTGGAACCAAAAGGGATTCAGAGACTCGTGTTCAGCGATTCGATAAAGCGTCTGAGAGGTCGTTCATATGCAGAAGAAAGGTTACCGGATGCTTGGTTATTCTATGGAGAGAGAACAACCCACGCATCATCGGTCGGGAATCTCCGAAAGATGGGAATTGAACAGGAATTGCTGAACACTTTCGATACTAAACGACCTATTCCGCATCGTCGAGATAATTCTGGAGAAAATTCCAAGGAACGCAAAAAAACTTTTGAGGTATAAAACTCAGTTTTTTTGCAAGCGATGCGTGAAGTGGCCCCGCGCGTCGCAGGTCAGGGGAAAGGGAAGCCCCCACGTCAAACCGGATTCCCGCGTGTCGATTTCCGCCTGGCAGGCCTGGCTGACGAACAAGTGTTCCAACTGCAGTGTGTTCCGGATATGCACCAGTCGCGGCGGTTGACCAAGAATGCTTTCCGCCGCGTCCAGCACGGCTGCATCGCTCCCCAGCACGATTGGGCACATGGCAGCCGTGGGGTGGCCGGCGGTGATGCAATTGAGGGCTGTTTTTTGCCAGTCGACTTCCGCGACGGCTTCCGGGCGGGTGAATTCCGCCATTCCAAGGCCCGTTGCGTTCCCCGCGGTGGCTGCCGTCAAGCCGCGCACGTAAATCAAGCGGGTCTGGCACCAGTCCCGCTTGCCGGAGACGTGGTCGTTCTCCTTGCGGCCGACGACATTTGTGTCCATGCCGGAACCGCTGATTTCCTTGCCGAGTTCGTCGATGATCAGCAGATCGATCTGTTCCAGGGGGAGGCGGGACATGAGCGATTCGGCTTGAATCAGCAGGTCCGGTTCACGTTGAATGAAGTCGCGCGCGGAGATCGCGGCGATGTTGGCGATGTGCTCCCGGGCATTTTCGATCACGGCCAGACCCCCGAGAACGGGTGCCCGCCCCAGGATGGTCTCGGTCCCCTGGATTACGAGTTGTTCGAATGGGATATGGTGTGCCAGTCGATGGCAGGCGGCGGCCCCAGCCTGTTTCCCCAGGCCGATCACAAGCATCTTCATCAGCCCGGATTGAATCGGTCCGGTAAACCGGGTATGAGGCTTGACGCGGTTGCAGAGAAACACATGGTCGGCCTGCAGGGCCTCGCGCGAAAAATGGACGGGTAATCCGAGGGGGGTCGTTCCCAGCAGGACGGTTTCCATGTCCGCCCGGATCTCCACTTGCCAATTGTGGGCTGCAATTCCCAGATTCCGTAATACCTGGGCCTGGCCTGCCGGGGTGGCTCCGCCGTGGCTCCCCATGGCGGGGACCAGAAAGGGGCGTGCCCCCCGGCGTTGAAATTCGCAGACGAGGGTTTCGATCAAAAACGGCAACTGGGCAATACCCCGGCTGCCGACGGCAATGGCCACGGTGTCGCCCGGTCGAAGGGCAGAGTCGCCCAGCAAGGTCTCCATTTGTTCGGAAATGGTCCCGGCCACATCGGTCAGTTCGGGGGTGGGTAGGGAGCGTCGCAGTTCGAGGAGCCTCTGGGGCGTGGGCATGTTTTCAATCCTGATTTGTGTGGGGAAGGGTGGAATACGCCCATTTGTCCCAAGCCTGATTCAGCAGGTCTGCCTGGCGCTCGTTGATAGGGTAGATCGTACCGGCGGCGGGGATTTCCGGCACCAGTCTCCGGGCAATTTCCTGTAGCAGTTCGTCAAGTCCCGTCTCCTGTTTGCAGGAAATGACCAATGGAACCGGGGCGCAGGCCGCCTGTTGCCAGTCGGGATGGGCAGGCAGGTCGGCCTTGTTGAACACGATCAGGGCCTCGGGGAACATCGACAGCAGATTCCTCAGCGGAGGGGCCTCGGGTTGGCTCTGGTCGATCAGCAGGATTTGCAGGTCGGCCTGTTTCAGCTTTTGCATGGCCAGTTGCATGCCGGCCACTTCCAGGGCTGCATCGGTTTCTCGCTGGCCGGCGGTATCACTAAGGAGTACGGGCCAGCCAGCCAGCGCGGTTTCCCCACTGACGACATCCCGCGTGGTTCCCGGCCGATCGTGAACAATGGCTCGCGTATAACCGAGCAACGCATTGATCAGGCTTGATTTGCCCACATTAGGCATTCCGCCGATGACAACATTCCAGGGCGTGATCAAGTGCAGGCCAAATCGGGTCCAGTGCCGGGCGTTTTCGAGGGTGGTCAATTCCCGGGGCGACAGGGGAGACGGTTGAGGTTCCGCGAGGCTCCGTTCCACTCGTTCCCAGAATGGGCCCGCCATTTCCGCTTGTTGCCACAGGAATTCGGCCGTTTTCAGGGTGCGGGCCAGTGTTGTAGTGTGAATGGTCTCAATTTCGGCTTGCGAACAAGTCCCGAATTCGATGGGCAATCGAGTCCCCGTGGGCAAGATTTCCAAGCCCAGGCGAGTCAGATCGTGCAGGATCCGGTGAATTGCTGCGTACCCTCCATGGCAGTGAATTTCCAGGTCCTGTTCCGCAACTCGACAGGCCACGAGTTCCTCGTTTCCCCAGGCACCAAACAGGATGCGGTTCAATTCCTGGGAGCCGCAGCGTATTCGATTGCGAGCGAGGAAAAAGGTGAATTGCCCCTGCTCGGCTCGCCTGTCCAGTTCTTCGAGGTCGGCGTGAATCAGAATCGTCGCCACGGCTCCTCGTCCAGCGGGAGTTAATACGGAGGCCCAGCCGGGATGGGGGTTCGCGTTCGTCTCGAAGTGTGGGAACGTCATGGGAGAATACGGGGAGAAGGTGCCGGGTAAATTGCCTCGGAAAAATTGGCGTCGATTGGCTCGGAGACGTTCGCAGCCAGCCATCGGTTTCATGATAACGAGTGCGCCCACGGGACAAAATCTCGTGGCCCCGGAGGGAGGTCCGATCCGGTTTTGCGAGTCGGGGGGAATGGGCAATCTCCCAAAAAGAGCGTTTGATATCAATTGTTGCCAAGGTGTGCGGCTTGTTGTGCGGTGTTTGTTTTCCGTAGGGTTGCATCACTCGGGCGTCATGGTAATCTTGCTGAAATTTGCGCGCGGTTGGCGGAGATGTCCCTCTGGATGAAATCGGGGGGGAAGCGGTTACTTTCCGCGGTGGTGCTGCCGGGGGATTCGCGCAGCCTGATTCCCATGTTTATATAAGGTGTCACAGACGTGCCTCGTCGCGACGATTTGCGAAAAATAATGATCATCGGTTCTGGTCCCATCGTGATTGGGCAGGCCTGCGAGTTCGACTATTCGGGGACACAGGCTTGCAAGGCCTTGCGAGAACTGGGATACGAAGTGGTGCTGGTTAATTCGAACCCTGCCACGATCATGACCGACCCGGATACAGCCGATCGCACGTACATTGAACCGATTACCTGGCAGTATGTGGAGGAAATTATTCGCCAGGAACGCCCGGATGCTCTGTTGCCAACGCTGGGAGGTCAAACGGGCCTGAACACCGCGATGGATCTGCACAAACGGGGCATCCTCGAAAAATACAACGTGGAGTTAATCGGTGCCCGGGCCGATGTGATTGCCAAGGCCGAGGAACGGGAACTGTTCAAGGAGGCGATGACGAAAATCGGCATGGACGTGGCCAAAAGCGCCGTCGTGCGGAATATGGATCAGGCGCGTGCCGCCCTTGAGGAAATTGGCCTGCCATTAATTATCCGCGCCAGTTTCACCCTGGGAGGTACGGGGGGGGGCATCGCGTACAATCGTGAGGAGTTCGAAGGGAAAGTGCGCAAGGGGTTGCAGCTTTCTCCCGTGGGCGAGGTTCTCATCGAAGAATCGATGCTCGGCTGGAAAGAGTACGAGATGGAGGTGATGCGGGACAAGCACGACAACTGCGTCATCATCTGCGCGATCGAAAACTTCGATCCGATGGGGGTCCACACGGGCGATTCCATCACGGTGGCTCCCGCCCAGACATTGACGGACAAGGAATACCAGCGGATGCGCGACGCCACATTCGCCTGTATCCGCGAAATCGGCGTGGAAACCGGTGGTTCGAACGTGCAGTTTGCCGTACAGCCCGAGACCGGGCGGATGGTGATCATCGAAATGAATCCCCGCGTGAGCCGTTCTTCCGCGCTGGCCTCGAAGGCGACCGGTTTCCCAATCGCCAAGATCGCGGCAAAATTGGCGGTCGGGTTTACCCTCGATGAAATTCCCAACGATATCACGCGGGAAACGCTGGCCTGCTTCGAGCCGACGATCGATTACGTCGTTACGAAAATTCCCCGCTGGACGTTCGAAAAGTTTCCCGATGCCGACGATACGCTGACGGTGCAGATGAAATCGGTTGGCGAAACAATGGCCATCGGTCGCACGTTCAAGGAATCCTTTCAGAAAGCACTCCGCGGGCTGGAAATCGGACACTTCGGCCTGGGGGGCGGGAAGAAGGATCTGTGGGACAAGGACATACGACCCACGAACGAGGAGATTCGCCGAAAATTGTCCATTCCGAACGCGGACCGGGTGTTCTTTTTGCGGTACGCGCTGCTTTCGGGGATGAGCATCGATGAAATACACGACTTGACGCAGATAGATCTATGGTTCTTGCGTCACATTCAGGAACTGGTGCGAACCGAACAGGAGTTGAGGAAGTATAGCCACATCCGCGAATGCCCCGATGCGCTGCTGTTACAGGCGAAGCGTCAGGGGTTTTCGGACATGCAGTTGTCCGGCTGGTGGAACAGCATGCCCGCGCTGCAGGTGCGCGAACACCGTAAACAACGCGGTATCGAAGCGGTGTTCAAGCAGGTCGATACTTGTGCCGCGGAGTTCGAGGCCTACACGCCTTATTATTATTCCACCTACGAGCAGGAGGATGAATGTCCGCCGCGCAACCCCGACAAGCCTCGGCGGATTATCATTCTGGGGGGCGGTCCGAACCGGATCGGGCAGGGGATCGAATTCGACTATTGCTGTTGCCAGGCCGCGTTCGCGCTGGAAGAACTGGGAATCGAGAGCATCATGGTCAACTCGAACCCGGAAACGGTTTCGACCGACTACGACACGTCGGACCTGTTGTTTTTCGAGCCGTTGACCCTGGAGGACGTGCTCAATATCTGCGATCGCCTGCAACCGGATGGGGTGATCGTGCAATTCGGCGGGCAAACGCCGCTGAATCTCGCCAAAGGCCTGGAGGCCGCCGGGGTGCCCATTATCGGGACCTCGCCCGACAGCATCGACGAAGCCGAGGATCGCGAACGCTTTCAGGAGATTATCAACCGGATCGGCATCCGGCAGCCCCCCAACGGCATCGCCATCGACATTGAAGGGGCCTGCTCGCAGGCGGACCGGATAGGTTACCCAGTGCTCGTCCGTCCCAGTTACGTGCTGGGAGGCCGGGCCATGCAAATCTGCTACGAGGAGCAGGCACTCGTCAAATACATGACGGAGGCCGTTGATGCCTCGCCCGATCATCCGGTGCTGGTGGATAAATTCCTGCAGGATGCGATTGAAGTCGACGTGGATGCGATTTCGGACGGCTCGACCACCATCGTCGGCGGAATCATGGAGCATATCGAGGAGGCCGGGATCCATTCGGGCGACTCGGCCTGTGTCATTCCACCGCATTCCCTGCCGGAGTCGACTCTCGAGGAAATCCGTCAGGCCACGCATGCCCTGGCACGCGAGTTAAAGGTTTGCGGATTGATGAACATTCAATTCGCGGTGAAGGAAATCGATGGCAAGTACGAAGTCTATGTGCTGGAGGTGAACCCCCGTGCCAGCCGGACATCCCCCTTTGTTTCCAAGGCCACGGGGCTATCTCTCGCGCGGATTGCCGCGAAGGTAATGGCCGGTGTTTCATTGGCCGAACAGGGGATCACCTCGGGCATCACACCTCGGCATACTTCCGTCAAGGAAAGCGTGTTTCCCTTCTCGCGTTTTCCGGGAGTAGATATCGTGCTCGGCCCGGAAATGCTGTCGACCGGGGAAGTCATGGGGATCGACGACGAATTTCCCCAGGCGTTTGCCAAAAGTCAATTGGCTGCCGGGGCCACCATTCCCGCTTCGGGCAAGATATTCATCAGCATGGCCGGGAACTTCAAGCAGCGGATTATCGAGCCGGCGCGGCGTCTAACGGAATTGGGATTTCAACTGGTCGCCACATCGGGGACCGCGACTGCCCTGCAGGAAGCGAATGTGCCCGTGGAAGTGGTGAAGAAGGTGCAGGAAGGGCGTCCCAACCTGCTCGATTTCATGGCAAATGGCGAGATAAGCTACATTTTTAATACACCCAGCAAACGGGGGCCGAAAACGGACGAGGGAAAAATTCGGGCAGCATCCGTCGCCTACGGCGTCCCCTGCGTGACCACTCTGCCGGGGTGCCTGGCGGTAATCCAAGCCCTGGAGGCTTTTGCCAAAGATCCCACGCCGCGTGTCCGGGCGATCCAGGACTGGGCGGCTGACGTTTCCGCGGAAAAGTCGTGCTGAGCAGTTGCCTCGAATAAGTGTGCCAGATGGAACAAGGAGAGAAATTGCCGGTGAGCTCGCTGGACGGCGGGTGGTTGTTTCCGATTGCCTGCTGAATCAGGGGAAGGTCAAGCCATGTCCGAAACGACATTGACGGTGCGCGATTTACGGCGGCAATGGAAACCTCACAAGGAACGGCTGCAGCAGTTGAATCCGGAACATCCGACGAATGTCCGTTTCCATCGGGCCTGCAGTTGGTTGCAACAGGCGGAATCCCTGCTCGAACACAAGGATTGGGACAGCATCCTGCTGACCCAGTGGATTGCCTTCAATGCCTTATACGGCCAGTGGTCGGATCAGGCCCGGGAACCCTGTTCCGATCGCGAGAGCTGGCGCGGATTTCAGGAGCGAATGGTGCAACTGGATCGGGGCGGACATGTTTCCGGGATGCTCGTGGAAAACCAGAGGCTGGCCATCAAAATTTTCGAGGATGAATATCTGAGCCGCTATTTCTGGCAGGAACCGGGGCAGCATTCCAAGAAACGCGCCTGCCGCGACGGCCATCAGGCCCCCACCTGGTTTCTGGAAAAACGCTGGCGGACGATCCTCGAAAACCTGCTGGAACGGATCTATTTTCTGCGATGCCAACTGGTGCACGGGGCTGCGACCTACAAGGGAGCGCTGAACCGGAAGGCCACTGAATATAGCGCGATCATGCTGGGGCACGTGTTGCGCGCGTACCTGCAAGTCTGGATTCATTATGGGGCCGACGAGAATTGGGGGCTGATGTGTTATCCGCCGTTGCGTGGCTGATGGGCTGTTGCATGGGGGCAGGGCGTGCCCGACAGCGTATATCAGTGTGCTCCCAGGCCGATCAGCTGCGTTACCCAGGTGGCAATGGAAAAATACAGAAACAGGCCAGACGCGTCGGCCACGGTCGTAATCAGTGGACTGCTGGCAACGGCCGGGTCCAAATTCAGGCGGGTCAACAGGAAGGGGAGCATCGTTCCCACCAGATTTGTGAAGACGACAATTCCCAGCATCGACAGCCCCACGATGAGGCCAACCTCGAGACCTCCGCGAAAATAACCCAGGACAAAGCTGGCCAGCGCCATCGTCAACCCCAGTGACAATCCTACCAGGAATTCCTTGGCTAGAATACGACACCAATCCCGCAGCTTGACTTCGCTTGTCGACAGAACTCGCACAATCAAGGTGGCCGCCTGGGAACCGGTGTTTCCGCCGCTGTCGATCAACAGCGGAAGAAAGAAGGCCAGCGCAATCATGGCCTGCAGGGTTTCCTCGAAGGCGGCAATGACTCCGGAAGACGCCAGATTGACGAATATCAGAATCACCAGCCAGCCAACCCGCCTGTGATACAGCGCGCGTATGTTGCTTTGACTGTAACTTTCGACCAGGGGAGCCACCGCCGCCGAGAGGTGAAAGTCTTCCGTCATTTCTTCCGCGAGCACGTCGGCGATGTCGTCGAAGGTGACCATGCCGATCAGGCGGTGCTGGTCATCGACCACCGGAATAGCAAGAAAGTCGTACTTGGCCAGATCGGAGGCCACTTTCTCCTGGTCCTGGCTGGCGCGTGTGGAAATCACTTCCGATTCCATGATTTCCCGGATGCTTGCCGTTGGTTCGGCGAGGACCAGGTCCCGCAACGTGACCACGCCGTGCAGGTGACGGGCCTCGTCCACCACGTACACGTAATAAATCGTTTCGACGGTGCGCGCTTGCTGACGCACCCGATTCAATGCTTGGGCCACATCGATATCCGCGGGGAGTGTCGCGAAATCGGTGGTCATGATCGAACCGACCGAGCCTTCCGGAAAGGAAAGCAGATGGCGAATGTCGTCCCGTTCGGTTTGATCGATCAGTGGCAGCAGTTGCTCGACAACGCCCGGTTGCAGGTGCCGCAGCAAATCGACGCGATCATCGTGAGACATGATCATCAGCAGACGCGAAACATGCTCATGCCCTATCCCCGCCACGAGTTGCTGCTGCATCGCGGGGCTGTAAAACGGGAAAACTTGTGTCTGCAGGTGCAACGGAAGAGCCTCCAGCAGTTGCCAGACTTCTTCCTGCTGCAATCCTTCCGAGAGGTCGGCAATGCGGGCCGGGTGCAGGGACTTGAGCACCTCTTTCAACACATCCGTCTGTTGCGTGGCCAGCAATTCTCGCAGTTCAGGCAGGAGCAGGGTATTGGTCATCGTTCGCCTTCCACTATTCACTCAACCAATATGGGCACGCCCGGGTAACACCTGGAGCCTGGAGGCGACCGTACCTGGAATTCCGCCCCCGAGATTAAACGTCTCGATGAGTATAGTCGGTGGAATGATCGCGGAAAGATTCGCTCCAGCGTCACTCCGAGGGTTCCAGGGCCAACCAGCTGCGCATCTGATAGCTGCACTGGCAATGCGAGGAGCCATCGGGGACCAAGACCAGTCCTCCAGCCGGGATGGCGTTGATCCAACAACTGGTGCGAATACCGCCGAAGTTCTCCACCCCGACATTGCGGGACAGGTCGAAGTAACCCAGCGTCGCCGAGCGGAACAGCAACAGGTGCGCCCCGGCAGAGATCTGGCCGCAGCCGTAGGAACGGTCGAAGCTGAACGGGACCGGCTGCCCGGTCAGCAGGTTCCACGCTCCCTCTTGCGTATAGACCACATAGCCGTTGATGAACGGCCGGGTCTGGTAGTCGGCCTTGACTTCCCATAGACGGCGACCGTCATTCACTCCAAATGCTGCGAGCCGTCCGCCGATCTCCGACGGGAGCCGGAAGAAGTTGTGCCGCACCGCCTGGTAGGTCATTAGTATCACCCCCTGCTGCTCGCTGACGCTCAACTGGGTCCCAAAGATGTCTTCCTCTTGCCGCCAGTCGATCTCGCCCGTGTCGGTCTTGAGGGCCAGCAGTATTCCGCCCGGATGTTCCTCCGGGTTGAGTTGCGAAGCGTGCCGCCCGTTGCGGCGGGGATTGCTCACGTGGTCCTGCGGAGCCAGAGGGCGGTCAATCAGGAAGACGTGCGAACCGGTCACGGCGATTGCGTTGTGGCGGATCGACTCCTTGGGTTCGTACTGCCACAACAACTCTCCCGTCTCGGAATCGAGCACGAAGAATAACACCGACTCGGTTCTCAGGCGGATATTCCTGTACCGTGGACTGACGTAATGCTCCGCATTGGCAACCGATCCATACAGCCGTCCGTCCCGACAGGCAAGATACCCCCAGTCGCGGTGCTTGGCATCGTTGTCGACCGGCGTGATAAACTCGGCCAGTTGTTTGCCAGTATTCAGGTCGAATTTGAGGCATCGGTTTTCGTCGCGGACGAAGACCGCATCATCGCTGAGGCAGAACGGACTCCCGGTCTCTCCCACGCCGACATCGTGATGAATGCCGTTGTAGTCTTGGAGTAGGTTCGGAATGCGGACGGTCCACAGCACCCGGCCATTGTAGGCGTCCGTCCCGCACAGGCCGTGCAGGCCCCCCACGACCATCACCCCCCGATGCACCAGTGGAGCCGGTCCCTGGCCGTGCCGGTTGGGGATTTCGAACTCGACGTCCCGGAACCAGTGCATTCGCAGAGGTCCTTTGACGACCTGGTCCATCGAACAGAGGGTGTTCGCCGAGTCCGAGTTCTGATGCGTCCAGCTCCCGGCCCCGTCCAATTCTCCGCGTACGTCAACCGTCATCCCTCCGGGCGGTCCGAGGCAAACCTGGCCGCCGTAGGGACGTTGCATCCGTCGGATGTTTGCCTGCCACGACTCATCGAGCGGTTTCTCCAACGAACGGGAGGAGATAATCAGGTTCGCGAACATGCCTGGATACCGGATTGCAGAGGGATCCGCGTGATGCACAGTGACGCGGGTGCCATACAGGCCGGCCTCGTCCAGTTTCCGCCGAGCGGCGGCAACGTGTTCCACATCTGCTTCAACGGCATAGATCCGCAAGTTTGTCCGGCGAGCCAGTTCTAATACCAGCGAGCCATCCCCTGTCCCCAGATCGATGCAATAGCCGTCGGTGAGGCCGGTCCTCGCGATGATCTCTTCCGCCGCGGCGGCGACTGCCGCGGAGGCACTATTATTTTCTTTACTCCTGGGCAAATCCTCCGCGGTGGATTTGTTATGCGTTTCCTCGCTGAAGCCGTAGACCACTCCGGTATCGGTGGTGACGACCAAGCGGCCGCGCGAGGCTGCCAGTCCGTACGCGGTCCCGTCCACTTCATGCGACCACCAAACGTTCCGCTGGCCGTTGAAGTCGATGGCGCTAACCCGTCCCTCTTCGCCGCAGATCGCATCCTGATCGGCCACGATCAGTGCGCGGGCTTCTCGCTCCAGTTGGGCCAGCCGCTGTTCCAGCAGCGCCCGCCGTTTGATCGGCTGCCCACGGCGGTCGGTCTGCTCCACTTCACTCCAGCGAGAGTATACCAGGGAACGACCGGCGACGCGGACCACGCCATCCTTCGCGGCAGCAACCAGGCCATGCCCATGCTGAAACGCCAGCTCGCCCGATTCGGTTTCGAACAGGCAGCCGTCGTTCCAGAAGTAGTCTCCAAGCAGCATCGCCTCGGAGCCGCCCCGTTGCTGATTCTTCTGCAGATGGTAATAGAGCAGTTCCCCATTCGCGCGGCGAAAGACGGCCGGAACGGCCCGGCCCGTTGGTACGATCAACTGGTTTTCCGATGCCAGCAGGTGCCCCTGCGGAGCGACTCCGCTCTTCGCGTTCGCTCCTCCGTGTGGTTGCGGCATGTTAAGCCCCCCTGAATGGGCGTTGGTCCATTGGACCTTGCCCGTCCGGACGTCGAGAGCATGGAGAAACACGTCGTCACTGGGCCAGATACCGGCGGCGTAGTAAACCGTCTCGTTCAGCACGACCGGCCCGCCCCGCACCGGCCAGCGGGAGATGATCCGCTCGTTCCCCAGCACCCGTTCGTCGCGCGGTCCCCCGCGATGACTCCACAGTAGCGTCCCCTCATCAAGGGAAATTGCGTATAGAGTCCCATCATCGCTGCCGACGAACACTCGGTCTTCCCATGCCGTCGGAGCGCAGCGGATAGGGGCTTCGGTGAAGAACGTCCACCGCACTTCTCCAGTGAAGGCATCGAGAGCGTACAGCTTGTCGTCGGCGGAGCTGCCGAATAACACGGTCTCGCCGACGATGATCGGTTGGAATCCCCAGTCGTGGCGGACCCGCTGCGAAGTTGGCCAAGCCGGCCGCGGCGAGGCCGGAAGCCGAAACTCCCAACTCAATCGGAGCGAGTTGGAAATCGGTTCAGAAGTGAATCCGCTCCGAACGGCATCGTGGCGGTAAGTGGGCCAATCTGCATGCACCTCCGCGGATACGAGGGCTCCCAGCACTCCACACATCCATGCGATACATCGGCAACAAGCAACTTTCCTTGGGGCAGCATCTCTGCCAGGGGCATTCACTCGGAATCGACTCATGCTCTGCTCCTCGCCTAAGTAGTCCTGGGCAATCCCGTATGGACAGCCAATCCCCACTTCAATTCTTCAGCCCGTCGTCAGCCTGCCCATGAGCCTGCGGGTGCAATTCGCCGTCTACCCAAACCGTCCTTGGCGCGGATGGGAGACACATTCAATCCTGTTCCGGACTGGCCCAGACGAGGAGATTCCCATCATCATCAAGGCAAAGATTCATCGAGTGCGTTTGGGCACCTTTACTTGGCAGATTTTAGGAGTTATCTGCGAGCGAGCCAATATTCAGCGAGGATCAACAAAAGTCAATGTGACACATCCCACCCCGGTTTGCAAGCCTGAAGCGGGCAGAGAACAGGCCCCGAAACTCCTGCTCCATAATCCAGACTACCGGGACTCTCATTACACATGGAGCGGGTTTTGGGGGGCATGCCACTCCATTACCAATTCCCTCGGCTCCGCAAGGGTTTATTCTTCGCCGCAGGCACAATGGTCCCAGAGCCGTTTCTTTGTAAGCAAGGATTTCAATAAACGGTAATGACAAAGTACAATCCAATCTCAGCTGACTGGTTTGCGACATTCAATGAGGCCGTCTCGACACTTATCCCGGTGTAATCAGGCGATACCCTCCTTGATCCAAAAGATTCACAATCAAAGTGTATCAGCAGGCCAGTCAACGCTTGTTGATATTTCGGGTTTATACTCGTCATGCACGATCCACTAACCGACGGGTATCCGGAGCCAACTTTGACTGTGTTGAGACAGCAACGATCTGCCCCGTGTCCTTTATGCACAATCGGTCGAACCGCACTCTTTCATCAAGATCCTCGCCGGGAGTACCGACGTTGTGATTCTTGCAGTCTGGTTTTCGTCCCGTCCCGGTACTTCCTCCCACCGGAGGCCGAAAAAGCGTGCTACGACCAGCACCAGAACTTTCCCACGGACCATCGCTACCGCCACTTCCTCAATCGCCTCGCACAACCGCTCATCGAGGTGTTGTCACCGGGGGCACGCGGCCTCGACTTCGGCTGTGGTCCCGGCCCCACGCTCTCGCTGATGCTGGCCGAAGCAGGGTATCCGACGGTGATCTACGATCCGTTCTATGAACCCGATCCTGAGGTGTGGCAACAGCAGTACGACTTTGTCACTGCCTCCGAAGTTGTCGAGCATCTGCACCATCCTTTTCTGGAATTGCAGCATCTCTGGAGTGTCCTCGAACCGGGCGGATGGCTCGGCATCATGACCAAGCGCGTACTCAGCCAGTCTGCCTTCGCGAACTGGCATTACAAGAACGATCCGACGCACGTCGCGTTCTTCTCCGACGACACGTTCTCCTGGCTCGCAGTGCAATGGTCGGCCGAGCTGCGCCTGGTGGGCCAGGATGTCGTTCTCCTGCAGAAGCCGAGATAATAGCCGGTTGTTGTATCGACACGGACGAGCACATACGTGATTTCTCAAACTGTGCAGGTCAGGCTGTGCCTGCCGAACAAGTAAAAGTTGACTCCGCACCGACATCTAATATGAAATCACTGCCCTTGTTCCCGTTACGTCAACAGGGAGCTTGACCTAACATTGCTTTAATCTTCCTGTCATCTCTTTCCGCCATGCCTGAAGGATGGCAGAATTAAGGAAGGCGCGCAAGTGTAAATTTCAATTTTACCTGCAGCGCAATTTCCGTGCCGTAGTAGTATTGAGCATGTCCCCTTTGTACTTTTTCAGGCTTTTTAAGATGCATTGGCTTGCAATCGTCGTTCTCTCGATCGGTGCCTGCATCATTTATGGAATCATTCACGACCAGTTCACGGCGAGAATTTGCGTTGAGTACTTCACCATCGGACATCCGCGAATTATTCCTACGGAAGATCCAACGATCCTTGGACTTGTATGGGGTATCGTCGCAACGTGGTGGGTCGGTGCAATCCTCGGCGTCCCGCTTGCAACAATCTCCCGCATCGGTTCACGTCCGAAGAAAACTGCCGTTTCATTGATTCGGCCAATTGCGATCCTGTTTGCCTGCAGCGCAATGCTTGCCGTGTTGTCCGGATTCATAGGCTATGTTGCTGCGGTTATGGGATTGGTTTGGCTCGTCGGCCCAATCGCTGAGAACGTGCCTGAGGAGAAACACATTCCGTTTCTAGTCGATCTCTGGGCGCATAACGCTAGCTATCTTGCCGGTTTTGTCGGCGGTATCATACTCATGACCTGGGTCTGGCGGTCACGACGCCCGGAGCGAGCACAATAGAAACATAATCGCATCAGGGCCATTCTCGCGGATGACCTTCCCCGCACCAGCGGACATGCGGGGCCGGCTGTTTTGGGGACGGTTCAACGAAGGGGAGCAAGCTGCGACCACAACGTATTCAGGCAGAGCAGTCCTTGTTCGGCGAGCCACGCGTTCGTCACCCCTACGACGCTGGCGATGGTTTTGGATATGTGCCAGTCGCTTTTTACGGGAGAACGCTGGCGAATTGATCCACCAGTCTTGACGGGGTTAGGTAGCCAAAACGGCCGAGGTCTCCTTCATCTCGGCCGACGATTGCCGGAGGTGAAAAGGCATTTTACACGCGAGTCAAATCGGTGAAACCTTCGAGATGTGTATCTCGCAGACGTATCGCCTCATGCGACAGCTGGTGGCGCGGGGGTTGGTCACCAAGAGCGCTGACGGTGGTTGGGTGCACAACACCACCGTTTGAGTCTTTAACGCAGATACGGGCCGGAAGTAAGCATGCGGATTGGAACTTGCGAAAAAAATGGAAGAAATTGCCGCACGCCCCCCAGCCGAGGATTTTGGCGGAACCGGGCTTTCGGGTACACTGCCCCCTGTTTCTGGATTCTATACGTGAACATGTTTTATGGTGGGGGAAATTCATGGCTGGTCGGTTAGTGCTGCTGATCGCGCTGGCGATCGGTATTCCCGCGGGGACATATGCCTTGCTGCCGTATGTGCCGGCGGTGAAATCCAGCGGTGAGATATTTCATGGGGGAACACGTTATCCCGCAACCCCATTGCCGTTCGAGTTTCGCCCGGTGGGCTTGCCCGTGGCGGGGTTGCCACAGATCACGAACGTGCAGATTCTCGATTTCGATGGCGATGGTCAGAATGAAATTCTGGCGTGCGACGCTCTGGCCAACCGGGTGGTGCTCCTGAAACGGCAGCCCGAAGATACCTGGGTGGAATCGGTATTGATTCCCGATGTCTCCGTCCCCGCGCATCTCACGGTGGTGGATCTGGACCAGGATGGCGACCTCGACGTGATCGTCTCGATTCTGGGAAACATCATGCCGGATGATAATGTGATTGGACGCGTGGAACTGTTCGAGAATCTTGGGAATGGCGAGTTCGCGCGGCACGTGATTCTGGACGACGTACGGCGCGTGGCCGACGTACAGTATGGAGATTTGGATGGGGATGGCGATCTCGACCTGGTGGTGGCCGAGTTTGGATATTCGCGTGGCTCGGTGCAGTGGCTGGAAAACCTGGGGAATTTTGACTTCCGGGCTCACGAACTGTTGAGCGCGCCGGGGACGATTCACGTCCCCGTGGGCGATTTCGATGGAGATGGCGATCTCGACATCGTCGCTACGGTCACTCAGGATGAAGAGGAACTGTGGGGTTTCGAAAACCAGGGGGATGGCAAGTTCGTGGCTCACCGGTTGTGGTTTACCATCAATCCCGATCTGGGGGGAGCCGGTCTGTTTGTCGCGGATCTGGATGGAGATGGCGATCTCGATCTGATTATGCCAGCTGGAGACAATCTGGAAGATTTCGACGCCTATCCCCAGCCGTATCACGGGTGTTACTGGTTCGAGAATCAGGGGAACTGGAAATTTGAAATGCACCGCATTAGCGATCTGGGGGGGACGTATGCCGCTGCCGTGGCCGATCTCGAAGGTGACGGCGATCAGGATGTGGTGCTGGTCAGTCTCACCAACGACTGGCTCGAACCGGAAAATGCCAGCATCGTCTGGCTGGAAAATGATGGTCAGCAGAACTTCACTACCTGGCAGATTGGTTCGACACCGCTGCATCTGGTGACCGTCGCCGTGGGGGATTTGAACGGCAATGGCAAGCCCGATATCGTCGCGGGGAGCCTGAATGTGCGCAGACCACATCGTCACCTGGGCCGGATCTCGGCTTGGATCAACGGCGGAAAGGGAAACCCATGATCTATGCAATTCGCGTGCTGCTGGTGGTGGTGGTGCTGGAAACCGTCGTTGGTGGGGCCTTGCTGGCCCGCCGTGCCTGGCGGGCCGTCCCCCGGGTGCCCGACGAGGAACTCAATGATCCGTTGATCATGCCGGAACTGCGAAAATTCGCTCGGGAAGCCGAGCAGGGAGGCCCCCTCGAATGGACTCGCTTCGGGGAAGCGCTCCTGGGCAAGGGGTTTTATGCCTATGCGGAACCGGCCTTTCGGGAAGCGCTGCGCCGTGACGGGACCTCCATGGCGGCTCAATTCGGGCTGGCGTTCGCTCTCGACAGGACCGGACGCATGCAGGAGAGTTCGCGGGAGTATCGCCGAGTGCTGGACTTGAAACCGACAAGCGAGGCGCAGGCCATGACGCGCTACTACGCGCTATTTGCGATGGGCCTGTGCGCGCTGCGATTGGAGCAAGCCGAGGAGGCGGAGGACTTGTTTCGTCAGAATGCCAAATTTGCACCGGCGGACTACCAATACGCGAAGCTGCTGATCCGCGATGGCCGGGCCGAGGAGGCCTTGCCCGTCATCGAACGCGTACTAAAGGAGGTGGAATATTCGCTGGAATTTCACTACCTGCATCAACGGGCCCTGGAAGCCTTGGGGCGGACACGCGAGGCGTTTCAAGCCGCCACGATGGTGGAACGCTCGGCGTATCTGGTTCCTGCAAGCTTCAACACGGTGTACGTCACGCCTTTGGACCAGATGACCGGTATCTCCCGGATGCTGCGGGAACTGGTCGATGAGGTGGGGGATGCCAATCTGGTCGGATTTGAAAGCGAACTGCTTGAAATACGCCAGGCCATGGGAGACAAGCCGATCTTTGCGGCGGAGGCCGTCGACGAACAGCTTCTGTATGTCGCGGGTCAACGAAAGCAATCGGAGCGTATCTTCGAGATGCTGAAAACGTACCGCGCGGCGGGGCGTGAAAACGCGCAAATGCTGGATGCCGAGGGAGATGCGTGGCAGGTACAGGGAGATCTGGTCAAGGCGGCGGAGTGCTGGGAGCGGGCCTTGCTGTTGATGCCCAATTTGGCAACCCATCGCAAGCTGGCGGAGTATTACGGGGCGCGGGAACCCGAGTTGCGCGACTCGCATCTGGGCCGAATAGCGTTGCTGAAGGGAATCTCCGAATATCGCAGCAATCGCTTGAAGCAGGCGTTAAAGCCCCTCACCGAAGCGACGCAACTCATGCCGCAAGACCCTGTGGCCTGGTATTACATCGGCGAGATGAATTTTCATCTCCAGCAATGGGATGCCGCCCGGGCAGCGTATCGGAAATGCCTGGAACTCCGCCCCAGCCACGGCCGGGCAGCCCGCAAGCTGGCCTATCTGCAAGAAGCCGATCAACCGGTACCGGCGGAGAGCTGAATCCAGGCGGATTTCCCTGGCGGAACCCTGCACGCAGGGGCTGGAAACAGGGAATTTCATGCGTATATGAATTGACGTTGATGAAAAACACGCTAGATTATTCAGTTGTGACAATTTTTCGCATCAAGTTTTCAGTGTCCAGGGATCAAAATATGTCGTTCGCTACTCGTCTGTTGGCCTCGCTGGCCCTCTGCTGTCTCGGTAGTATCGGTTGCAATTCCGCACCGTCCGACATGCCCAAACTGGCTCAAGTGAGTGGTACAGTTACCCTGGACGGGCAACCAGCCGGAAATCTGGTGGTCAATTTCGAATCGGCTAATGGGCAAGTGGCCTTCGGCAACACAGACGCCACCGGTCGGTACGAGTTGAGCTTTGCGAACGGCGCCAAGGGGGCTGAAATTGGCTCCAATGTCGTGAGAATCACGACCGTGCTCGACGCGCCGACACCTCCCGGCTACAAAGATCCCGTTCCGGCCAAATACAATGTGAAGTCGGAATTGAACGTGGAAGTTAAAGCGGGGGAGAACACCCACGATTTTCCCCTGGTGACCCAATAACGGCAAGCTACATGACGATGGTGTGCTTTCAAGATGTCGCGATTTAACCTCTGGATTTCAGGGTATCGCTTGATTTCTGGTACCCCATCCGTCGATGTCTGATGTGAACATCTGTTGTTTTTTGCTAATGTGTGGTGAGCTGCTCTTGAAATCAGCCTTCCCCATCCCTGTCTTGGTAGCGGGTCTGATTTATTTTTCATTGGTGTTTTTCTGTCGTGTCATTACTAAAGAAGTAAGGTGAAGTGTATGAGAACATTACGTTTGCGTCTCAAGTCGGCCGGCTTTACGCTGATCGAACTTCTGGTGGTCATCGCGATCATTGCCATCCTGGTGGCGTTGCTGTTGCCCGCCGTGCAACAGGCCCGGGAAGCAGCCCGCCGCAGTTCCTGCAAGAACAATCTGAAGCAGATTGCCCTGGGGCTGCACAATTATCACGACACGTTCAACGTGTTCCCTCCCGGCTTCATCGATTTCGACCCGGACTACACCAACGGCAAAACGCAGGGGGCAGCGCAAAACTCGAATGGTCTGGCCTGGTCTACGATGATTCTCCCCTTCATTGAACAGCCTGCCTTGTACGATCAGATTGGCACACAGACGGGGAATTTCACCCGTCACTGGATGGATGCCAACGGCGATGGCACCGTGAACGACGCCATTGCAGCAGCCCGCGAGGGGATTGCCACTTACAGTTGTCCCTCCGACACCATGGGGTTAGTGAATACGAAGCGCAGCAGTTATGGCAAAACCAATTACATGGGGAACTCCGGGAATGCGGCCGCGATTGATCGTCGCGGCATTTTATGGGTGGATTCGAAAGTCAACATGAAGGACGTCACCGATGGGACTTCCAACACGCTTATCGTGGTGGAACGCTCCGGGACGGCGGAAGGGGGCGGGTTGACCAGTTGTGCGACGGAAGCGTGTAATTGGTCGGGGGGCCTCTGGATTGGTGGTCGCTATGCAGGCAACTCCGTCGGCTGGCATCCCGGAGTGACTTCCCACGATGTCGACAGTTACGGCGGCGGGAATGCCACCTACATGATAAATCGTTCCAACGCGACCTGGGGCGAAGACTGGGGGAACAGCAGCACCCATAAGGGAGGACTGCAAGCAGTGCTAACCGATGGAGCCGTGGTCTTTCTGTCGGAAAATATCAGCATGACAACGTATCAACGCCTGCGTCAGCGGAACGATGGTTTCGTCCTGGGCGAATTCTGATATCCTGCTCGTCACGGGTTCTTCGGTGTATGTAAATTCACGGGTTGGAAACCTGGATTGGTTTCCAACCCGTTTTTGTTTGCCAGGCATTACGTGTCGGAAATCAGGCGTGAAGCCCGTAATCGAATTGGTTTATTGATTCCGAGTAACTGCTGGGAAAGGAATGCCAGGGAAGTTGCGGGGTGTGTTCTAATGTATATTGTTTCGGTGGCAAGCGCGAAAAATTCGTGGAATTGCTGATTTCCTATTGATTATTGGCCGATCGCTGATATAAACATGTTCTTATCCTGTGTTCTGCAGGGTTGTCTGGTTGCGACATTTTTTCGATATGTCGTGAAATCTGCTAACTTCTGGTTAATTCCTTCGTGTTTTAATTACAAAAAACATTGCTCATGCAGTCTGCGTGGTCGATTGTTCATGTTTTCTTTTCCGTCCTCTCTGGTGAAAACAAGGTGTACATGATGAAGATGCCAATGTTACGTTTGCGTCTCAAGTCGGCCGGCTTTACGCTGATCGAACTTCTGGTGGTCATCGCGATCATTGCCATCCTGGTGGCATTGCTGTTGCCCGCCGTGCAACAGGCCCGGGAAGCGGCCCGCCGCAGTTCCTGCAAGAACAACCTGAAGCAGATTGCCCTGGGGCTGCACAATTATCACGACACGTTCAACGTGTTCCCACCCGGTTTCATCGATTCCGACCCGGACTACACCGCCAACAAAACACAGGGGCCCGCGCAAAACTCGAACGGTCTGGCCTGGTCCACAATGATCCTCCCGTTCGTTGAACAGCCTGCCTTGTACGATCAGGTGGGGACACAGACAGGGAATTTCACCCGTCACTGGATGGACGCCAACGGCGATGGCACGGTGAACGATGCCATTGCCTCAGCCCGCGAGGGGATTGCCACTTACAGTTGTCCCTCCGACACCATGGGGTTAGTAAATACAAAGCGTGGCAACTACGGCAAAACCAATTACATGGGGAACTCCGGGAATGCAGCCGCGATTGATCGTCGTGGGATTTTCTGGGTGGATTCGAAAGTCAACATGAAGGACATTACCGATGGCACGACCAATACCCTGATGGTGGTGGAACGCTCCGCCACTACGGAGACCGGTGGGCTAACCAATTGTGGTGGCGGAGTCTGCGCCTGGGATGGGGGTCTCTGGATTGGCGGGCGGTATTCGGGAAATTCCGTGGGCTGGCATTCCGGGATCACTCCAACCGATGTGGATAGTTATGGCGGGGGCAATTCCACCTATATGATTGGTCGCTCGAGCGCGACCTGGGGATATGCCTGGTCGAACAACAGCACGCACAAGGGAGGACTGCAGGCGGCTTTGTCCGACGGGGGCGTGATCTTCCTGTCGGAAAATATCAGCATGACGACGTATCAACGCCTGCGTCAGCGGAACGATGGCTTCGTCCTGGGCGAGTTCTGATTTTTTGTTCTCTGGCCGTGAGCCAGGGCTTTGGGTAATAAACACATTTACGGGGTGGATCCATTCTGGGGTCCGCCCCGTTTTATTTATTTGTCACATCGGGCACGTGGTTGTATCGAAATCGCGTAGTCGGCTTGTGTGCGTGTACGCAAAATCTATTGCGTAGTCAGTCTTGCGAATTCGGGGGCCACTGGTTTTGCCAGTGCCTTTCGGGTTTCGCGTCAACATCCTGCACAACTGGCGGATTAGCCGACCGGTGCCACTCCGGAGGGATTGTCAACGGATTACGAAAGATGTCAGCGCGGAGACGGAGAGACACAAAGGCGCCGAGAAACCGGCAAATTCCTGCTTGATCCTGGCGGCTCCCCGTCTCCGCGTTTATATGGCGCAACTAGCCGCGCCCGTCAGGAAGCGGGCCACGCGGGCGCTGCAACTTGCAATAACTTGTCCGGGACACGGTCCACCGGAGTGGACACCTATGGGGGTAATGAGAGTCAAACTTGGCCCGCTTCCTGACGGGCGCGGCTAGTTTTTCGGGGCGGAAAAACGACACGGGCGCGGCAAGTTCGAGATTGTCGTCAACAGGGGGGCACTGGCAAAGCCTGAGATGCCGAGCCTGAAAATTAACGGTCACGGAGTATGATGCGTTTCGTGGCAGTTGCAGCCGGATTGGCCCGGGATTCGGGAATCATTGGAACCGACGGCTCGAGCTACAGGGGGCATCCGACGCGGACGGGTGTGGCTCGGTGACGGGGGGACTTGAGTGAGCGTGGGGAATCGTTTCATGTGGCAATTCATGCGAATCGTGCTGATGGGAATGGGCTTGTGCGCGGGCTCGGTGTTCGTGCAAGCCGAGTGGCGTCAAAGCCGTGTTTTGCCCGCTGCGGAGGCCAAGCAGGCCGTTGCGGCGGAGGGGCAATACGTCTATGCGATCGATAACAAGGTGATTGTCCGGTATGACCGTCGGACCGGAGATCGGATTGCGGTCAGCCGTGGGGAGGCGGAACATCTCAACAGTGGGTTTATCTGGTCCGGAAAACTGTATAGCGCCCACTCGAACTATCCCCAAAAACCGGAGCGGAGTGAAATCAAGGAACTGGACTTGAAAACCATGGAAATGTCGGTTTTCCATTCGTTTGGGGAATCTCCGCGGGGCAGTCTGACAGTGGCTGTTCGCGAGAACAACGTCTGGTGGTGCGTATTCGCCCACTATGGCCTGGAGAATCATCGCACGGTGCTGGTGCGTTACGACGCAGACTGGAGGGAGCAGGGGACCTGGAGTTTTCCCGCCAGCGTGGTCTCCGATCTGGGAAGTTTCAGCATCTCGGGCGGGGTGTGGCGCGATGGCAAATTCCTGGCGACGGGTCACGATAAACCGGTGATTTACGTGTTGGCCCTGCCGGACACGGGAACGGTGCTGGAACACCAGAAAACCGTGCAGACTCCCTTTCCAGGGCAGGGGATAGCGGTCGACCCCGTGACCCATGGCCTGCTGGGGATTCACCGAGCCAGGCGTCAAATTGTGTTTGCCGAAGAGGCTACCCCGGTCGAGCCGTGACCGTGAGGGAGTCGAGCCAGGGTTTGGTAGCCTGTGCCGTGTTGTTATCAACGCGAGTGGACTTCGTGGCGGGAGAGTGTATTGCAGGATGTTGTGCCCGCATGGCCCGCTTCCTGACGGGCGCGGCTAGTGGGCTCGTGTAGCGATTACTAGCCGCGACCGTGGGGGAGATATCAACCCTGTTGGGGTGGTTGTCCGTTGATCCAGGGGCCGGCGAGTTTCATGTATTCTGGTTCCACCAGAGTGGAGCCTTTGTCGCCAGCTTTCCAACCGGGGATGTGCTGGGCGGGTTTGCGCGCCTGGGAATGGGCTTCCCAGTTTTTGGCCCAGTCGCCGTTGCCATCGGAGATGTTTCCGGTTTCGGCATCGAAGTAGAACACCCGGTCTTCGCGGTAGCTGCGGGCCCCCAGGATGACGGCGGCGATGGCAGCGGCCCCCAGTTCGGGGGTGTTGTTACAGGCCTGGGGATCGTTTGCCTGCATGGCATCCAGCCAGTTCTTGAAGTGCAGGTAGGTCGTGGAGACCTTGTTGAGCGGCGGCGTATCCACCAGGATTTGCTCTTCCTTCAAGGAGCTGTCCCCCGTGACCTGGGGGCGTTCGGGAATGAACTGGAAACTATCGAATTGTTCGCCATTCCCGAAGACAAACGAGCCATGATGCCCGCGGATGCATTGAGTAATGCGGGATTCCTGATTGCACATGGTGGCGTTGATCAGGCCCTGCACCCCTTCGCGGTAGTCGGCGACGACCGTGGCGACATCGGGGACGTCGCGGCCATCGTATTCGAGGTAGATACCGCCCGCCCCCACGACGCGAGCGGGAAACCGCAAGCCGGTGGCCTTCAGCATCGAAGTTGTGCGATGGACGAACAGGTCGGTAAACATGCCGGACCCAAAGGGCCAGAAGCGGCGCCACTGGGCGTAGACGGCACGATCAAACGGCATCTCCTCGGCGAGTCCTTCCTCGACACCCAGCCAGCGTTTCCAGTCGACGGTTTTGGGGGTCATCTGCTTTTCGAGTTTGTAATAACGCCACTGACCCATGTTGGAATTGCGGAAATATTCGGTCTGGAACTGCAGGACTTTTCCCAGTTTACCTTCCTGCAACAGTGCCCGGACTTGATTCCAGACGGGGAGCGAAGTGGACTGCACCCCCACCTGCATCACCTTGCCGCTGCTGCGCCAGGCATCGACCACCTGGAGCGATTCCTCGACCGTTTTGGTCATTGGCTTTTCGCAATAGACATGCTTGCCCGCCTTGAGGCAATCGATAATCTGCAGGGCATGCCAGTGATCGGGGGTGCCGATACAGACGGCGTCGATGTCTTCCTTCGCGAGCATTTCGCGGTAGTCGACGTACTTCGCGGGAGCGTTGCCGTTTTCCTTCTGGATAAAGTCGGCCACTTTATCGAGTTGTTCGCTGTAAACTTCCGCAACCGCGCACAGTTCGATGTGGGCCCCTTCGTTTTTGATCTGGGCCAGAGTTTTCACATGCGCGCCGAAGCCTCGCCCTCCCGGTCCGATGAATGCGATGCGGAGCTTGTCGTTCGCGCCTGCCGCGCGGGCCGGGGCGGTTGCATAAAGCTGGGCACCGGCTGCCAAGGCGGCGGCAGTCCCGGTGGTTTTAATGAAATCGCGTCGGCTGCTCTGTGGGTTCATCTGTTCCTCGCTGGGTGTAAAGAATCGAGTTTGTGCAAGTGAGTGCATCAATGGACGTTCATCACATGCGCGCGGGAGGAGGCGAAGTATCGCCCATCATGGATATGGTTTATTTCAGAATAGTCCCGTGGGGAGGGGATTTCCAGCATGCAAACCGGGAAATTCCCGGGGTTTTCGCGCGCCACCGGGAATCTCGACGAATTGGCACCGCGTTTTTTTCCGTGCGGTTGCAGTTGGCTGCGCCACATGTTCATAATAATAACGAATCCGCGAGGTATAAGCGGATTCTCGGCTTGGGTGCCGTGAGTGGCGTTTCCCGCGCTTTCACTAACCTGGGCAGGAACCTGTTGCAGGAAGTGTGTGACTTTGTTTTCAGCGACATTTTAGGCGGAATTTGAACAATCGTGACGACAACGACCGAAGAACTGCTGATCCGCGTAGGCCATAGCCCGGATCCCGACGATGCCTTCATGTTTCATGCGTTGGCCAACGATAAAATCGATACGGGACGGTATCGCTTCACGCATGAATTACAGGATATTGAAACGCTGAACCAGCGGGCTTTTCGGGGAGAACTCGAACTGACGGCCGTCAGTTTGCACGGCTATGCCTACCTGACGGATCAGTATGCCCTGTGTGCCTGTGGTGCCAGCATGGGCGAAAATTACGGTCCCATGGTGGTGACCCGTGCTCCGATGAGCATTCAGGATTTGAAGGGCCGGACCATTGCGATTCCCGGGAAACTGACCACGGCGTTTCTTGCCTTGCAGTTACTGCTGGGCGACCAGGCGAATTACGTGGTGCATCCGTTCGATGAAATCCTGAATGTGGTCGAGCGGGGAGAAGTGGATGCGGGCCTGATCATTCACGAGGGACAGTTAACCTATCAGGATCAGGGGTTATCGCTGGTCGTGGATCTGGGGGTGTGGTGGTACGATCAGACGGGCGGCCTGCCGTTGCCCCTCGGGGGAAATGCCATTCGTCGCGACCTGGGCCGCGATGTGATGGAAGAGGTGACGGCTCTGCTGAAACGCAGTATCGAGTTCGGGCTGGAGCATCGCCAGGAAGCCCTGCGGCATGCGATGCAGTACGGGCGGAATCTGGACGATGCCCGTACGGATCGCTTTGTGGGGATGTATGTCAACGACTGGACGCTGGATTTCGGGGACGTGGGTCGCAAGTCGGTGGCGCTATTGTTGCAGCGGGGTTATGAAGCCGGCATCATCCCTCGTCCGGTCGAACTGGAATTCATCGGCTAGAGAGTGCTTCGATCGAGCGGAACGAGATCGGCTCGGTTGAAGACCGGAATCGATTGTCCGGAGGGGTGTTCTCCGAGAGCGGGGAAAAATCACGGTCTGTCGCATGCAGGCCCCATTGTCAAGTGGTGAAGAGAGAACCATGAGTACGTCATCGGGAGAGTATTTGCAGCAGTTGTTTGGATTGTCGAGTCAAACGGCCGTGGTGGTGGGAGGCACTGGCGTTCTGGGGGGAGGCATTGCGGAAACGCTGGCGCGCGTGGGGGCCCATGTGGTTGTTGTGGGGCGCTCGCGCGAGGCCGGTTTGCAGCGGGTCGAGTCGATTGTACAACAGGGAGGCTCGGCGGAATTCCTCGCGGCGGACGTGGCCTCGGAAAGCGACCTGCGGAATCTGTTGCAGGTGCTGGTGGAGCAGGGACGCGTCCCGGATGTTCTGGTGAATGGCGCGGGGACGAATGCGGCGACGCCGTTCCTGGAGATCACGGAAGAAGAGTGGGATCGTATCTTCCGCATCAATCTCGGATCCGTGCGGATTGCCTGCCAGGTGTTCGGGGGATATTGGCTGGAGCAGAAGCGGCACGGATCGATCATCAATATCGCCTCGCTGTCGGCGATTACCCCCTTGTCGCGCGTGTTTACCTACTCGGCATCGAAGGCGGCCGTGTTGAATCTGACGAAAAACCTGGCGCGGGAATGGGCGGAGGCGGGGATTCGTGTCAATGCTCTGTCCCCGGGCTTCTTTCCGGCGGAACAGAACCGCAAAATTCTGACACAGGATCGCGTGGAGTCGATCATGCGCCACACTCCCGCGCGGCGTTTTGGCGAGCCGATGGAACTTTCGGGAGCGGTGTTGCTGCTGGCATCGAAAGCCGCGGGAAGTTTTATCACGGGGGAGAATATCGTTGTGGACGGAGGCTTTTCCGCGATGACGATCTGAACCCGCTGCAGGGAGGAAGGTGCAGTCTAGTGCGTCGCGTAGTTTTCGAGAATTAGAAGTAGAGGCCTTCCGCCTTGAATACCGAATTGCAACTCCCCGTGCACCGCCGCTACCTGGTGCATTTCCATCCCAAGCGAATTCCTCACGCCTTCACGGACGTGTTGATCATCGGGGGGGGGATTTCCGGAATGCGGGCGGCCCTGGAAGTGGATCCGACCCTGGAAACCACGATCCTCACCAAGGATGTCGTGCAACTTTCCAACAGTTGGCGGGCCCAGGGGGGAATCGCGGGGGTACTCGATCCCGGTGACCGCGTGGCCAATCATGCCCGCGATACGATTCTGGCAGGCAAGGGGTTGTGCCACGAGAACACCGTGGAGACGATTACGGCTGCCGCGCCAGAGATTATTCGCGAGTTGATCGCGTTTGGCGCGCGGTTCGACGAGGAGCATGGTCATCTCGCTTTGACTCAGGAGGGGGGGCACAGTCATCGACGCATCATTCATGCGCTGGGAGATGCCACCGGGCAGGAAGTGATGCGTGCCCTGATCGAGGCGGTGCGGGCGCGGCCTCAGTCGCAGATCTGGGAGCGGACCTTCACCATCGATCTACTCACGTGCGAGGATTCCTGCGTGGGGGCGCTGGTGTGGAATCCGCATCACGGCAAGACATTCATCTGGGCCAAGCAGACGATCCTGGCCACGGGGGGAGCGGGGCGCATCTACCGCGAGACCACGAACCCGGAAATTGCGACGGGAGATGGTCATGCCCTGGCATTTCGCGCGGGGGCGCGGGTGCGCGACATGGAAATGATGCAGTTTCATCCGACGGTATTGTACATCGCGGGGGGTTCGCGGCATCTGATCTCCGAGGCGGTCCGCGGCGAAGGGGCCTATCTGGTGGACGTGAACGGTTATCGTTTCATGCCCGACTACGATTCCGCGGCGGAGTTGGCGCCACGCGACGTGGTCAGCCAGGCCATTACCGCGCAAATGGAGAAAACGCAGCATTCGTGTGTCTATCTGGATTTGCGGCACCTGGATCGAGGACTGGTGGCGGAGCGGTTCCCGAATATCCGCGAAGTCTGCAGTCAATTTGGTCTCGATCTGGCGGTGGATCCCATCCCGGTGCGACCCGGCGCGCATTACATGATCGGGGGCGTGATCATCGATCAGGAAGGTCGCACGTCCCTGCCGAACCTGTGGGCCGCGGGAGAAGTCACCTCGAGTGGACTGCATGGCGCGAATCGCCTGGCCTCGAACAGCCTGTTGGAGGGATTGTATCACGGCAGGGCTGCCGGTCGTGGAGTCTCGGAAAACGCAGGCAGGATTTCCGATCATTTCTGTGCAATGCCGCTGAAGGCGAACTGGCCCCCGTCCACCACGGGGTATAAGGAACTCGATCTGACGGATATCCGCAACTCCCTGATGAGCGTGATGTGGCGACTGGTGGGGATTCGGCGGGAGCGATCGGGAATGGAGGAGGCGTTGCGGCAGGTCAATTTCTGGGATCGCTATGTTTCGCGTCAGGAATTCGACGGCACGGCGGGTTGGTCGTTGCAGAACATGCTGCTGGTAGCGCGGGCCATGGTGACCTCCGCCCTGGAACGCGAGGAATCTCGCGGGGTGCATTTTCGTTCGGACTTTCCCGAACCCCGGCAGGCGTGCGCGGAGCATATCAATTTGCATGCCGAATACGAGGAATCGTGTGCCAGTTGACACCTCGTGAAAGTGCGGCATCGGAGTTTCTGTATCATCAGGATTTTCAGGAGTGGTGGGAATGACACGTTGGCCCGGTATCAAGCAGTTTGAACTGACCGGAAAGGTGGCGTTGGTCACCGGAGGTTCGAAGGGGTTGGGGGAAGCCATGGCTGCCGGGCTGGCTTCCGCGGGGGCGGATGTCGTGCTGGTCAGTCGTAATCTCGAGGAAGCGGAAGTGGCCGCACGCCTGATCAGCGCGGAATACAACTGTCGCAGTTTGGGGCTGGCGGCGGATGTGAGTCAGGAAGCCGAGGTTACGCGCATGGTGGAACAAGCCGTTGCGCGGATGGGGCAGATTGATATTTTGATCAACAACGCGGGAATCAATATTCGTGGAGCAATCGATCAACTTACCTACGAAGAATTCCGCCGGGTGCAGCAGATTAACGTAGATGGCATGTGGCTCTGTTGCAAGGCCGTGCTTCCCGACATGAAAACGCGACGCTGGGGACGCATTATCAACATGGCCAGCACGTTGGGGGTAGTCGGCCTGGCGAATCGAACTCCCTATGCCACCAGTAAGGGGGCCGTGGTGCAGATGACGCGTGCCCTGGGACTGGAACTCGCAGAACACGGCATCACCGTGAATGCCATTTGTCCTGGCCCCTTCCTGACCCCCATGAACCAGCCCTTCGCGGAAACCGAGGAAGTCAAGCGGTTCATCGTGGGAGCCGTGGCATTGAATCGCTGGGGAAAACTCCAGGAAATCCAGGGAGCAGCCATCTTTCTGGCAAGTCCCGCTGCTAGTTACATGACCGGCTCGCTGTTGACGGTTGATGGGGGCTGGACCGCACGATAGTAGGTCTTGGGGCCTATTTCAGGTTGTGGTATCTGCAGTGGAGTAAGGCGCTTGGGCGCTCGTGGTCTGCAATTCCGTGCCTTCCCTGCAGGAATATACCTGCATTCATGCAGGTGTTTCCCCCCCGCGGGGATATTTCCGGATCAAACTAGACTTATGCTGGTAATCAGTAGTGAAAATTTCGCTATTGAAGGCATGAATCCCGCTGGAGGTAAACGATGGACCCTTGCTACGCTCGCGCATTTGTGAATGCCACACGCAGAATATGTTCGGAGTTACTGGAACTCGATACACGTGTCCTGACCCCGCGTATCGTCACGACCCATGCGCCGCATCATTACATTACGGGAGTAATTAACCTGTGTGGGGACCGGGAATGTGCTGTCTCGATGGGGTTTGACCGCATGGTGGCGGTGCGGGCAACAGAATTTCTCGTGGGGAGCCGCCCCTCGAAGGTGAATGGGCAGGTTGTCGACGCGGTCGCGGAGTTGACCAACCAGATTGCGGGCGTGGCCCGGCAGAATCTCCATCCGCTCTCATTGAATGTTTCCATACCGTATGTCATTTGCGGGATATCGCAATCGATCGGCTTTCCCAGTGGCTGTCAGCGGATTTCGATTCCAATGGCTTCGATTTGGGGTAATCTTGCCGTCGATTTTGGATTTGCGGATTCACTCAAAAATCCCGGCAGAATGCCGATCGGGGATTCCGCCTTGCCCATGAAAGGGCTGGACGGAACGTGCGGATCCGAACTCGCGCAGCCGCTGGTGGCCTGTGGCTAGTCCCTGATTCTGGCATAGGCCCACTTCCTCATCCTATTCAGAAAACAGGAGTCCCGAACTCGGTTTAACGAGCCACGACCGCGAGGGGTGTTTCCGGAAAGAGTTGACGACACGGCGTGCAGCGGCAATACCGCGAGCATTGCGGAGATTATGTCGGCGGGGTGGCTTGTGGATGTGAGTATTTCCCCAGCAGAAACCGTAGCGCCTGGTCGAGGTTGGGGTGGCGAAATTTGTAGCCGGATTGCTGCAATCGCGCGGGGGCAACGCGGGTGCTGTCCAGTAACAGGGTGGATCCCATTTCTCCCAGGAGAGTGCGTACCGCAAACGTGGGCAAGGGGACCAGAGTGGGGCGCTGCAGCACCTCTCCCAGGGTTTTGATGAACTCACGGTTCGTCGTGGACTGGGGCATCACCAGGTTGACGGGGCCGTGAATATCCTCTGTCATCAGGCAGTGGTAGATTGCTCCGAGCACGTCATCGAGACTGATACTGCTCCAGTATTGTCGCCCGCTTCCTACGATGCCTCCCATGCCCCAGCGAAAGGGTGTCAACATTTCCTTCAGGGCGCCTCCCGTAGGGGAAAGCACAATACCCAGGCGGGGGTGCACGACGCGAATACCGGCTTCGCTCGCCGCCCGGGCGGCTTCTTCCCAGGCCCGGCCGACTTCGGGGAGAAAACCAACGCCCGATGTCGATTGTTCCGTCAATGGTTCCTCGCCGCGATTTCCATAATATCCGATGGCGGAGCTGGAGATCAGCACCTTGGGCTTATGGTGCAGCGTGGCCAACAGGCCAGATAGTAACTGCGTCGAACGCACACGACTGCTTTTGATGAGTTCCTTGTATTTCGGGGTCCAGCGGTGACCTGCGATGCCTGCTCCCGCTAGATGAATCACCGCGTCAAAGCCTTCCAGGCGTTGCCGATCGACCTCGCCATGACCGATATCCCAGTAGATGGCTCTTGGGTTCAGGGCCGCATGTTTTTCGTCTCGCACCAGTCGATACACTTCGTGTCCGCCCGTCGTCAGAAACGGTATGAACGCGGACCCAATCATGCCTGTCGAACCGGAAATCAACACCTTCAGACGCGGTTTCGCCTGGTGAAGAAAGTGCTGCTCCAGATCGGCCTTGGTCCGTTCATGGCGGAAGCGGAACATCGCCCGGAGTTTCTGCCTTACCAGGCGGGAGCCCAGTGTGCGTCCGATATTCCCCAGGGGGAGTTCATACTCGATTTCGTCGTGCAGCAGACAACTGGTTTCGCTCAGGGGTTCGAAGCGATGGGTATGTTCCCAGCGGGCAAACGGGCCCTGCAACTGCACATCGCTGAAGTATTCTCCTTCCACGTAATCACGATGCTCTGCAAGCCATCGCTTGTGCAACGGGCCGATCGGAACGCTGACTTCCACGCGATCCCCCTTGCGAATACCACCGCTGGAGGAATGAATTTTCACCCCTTCCCATGGCGGCAGCAGACGTGCCAAAGCACCTGGACGGGCGTGCCAGGCAAATGCATAGGACGCAGGGACGTCGAGCTTGACCGTGGCGGAGTAATTCATGATTCGTGGCAAGTAGGAACCATCTGTGTACTTACGCGCGGATCACGCAGACCCGCGCGGGGGAACAACGCCTGCCGCTGGCCAGTCGGGGCTGGGCCAGCGGCAGGCACGCAATCCTTTCTCTCGATTATAGCCCTACGTGGCGGAATGCACACAGCGAATCCAGTGGGAAGCCATGAGTGCCGCGCCGTGGGCGGTGGGGTGGACCCCATCGCCGGCCCAATGTTCTGGCGGGGCGTATTTCACGGCTTCGTCGAACATGGACTGGAAGGGAACAAACACGGTTTTGAATTCCCCGGCCAGTTTGTGGGCGGCCTCCCGGAACTGATCGAACAGCGGGAACCAGCTGTCGTTGACCGCGCCGCAGCGGAGTACGAAGGGTTCGCAGATCACCAGCCGCACATCGGGCAGTTCCGCCTTCGTCCGACGGAGCAATTCCCGATAATCCTTTTCATAGGTTTCCACGGTGCCATCGTACTTCCCGTTCAAGCGATGCCAGATATCGTTGACGCCGATCAGAATGCTCAGCACGTCCGGCTTCAGATCCAGACATTCCGCCTGCCAGCGTTCCGCCAGTTGAAACACCTTGTTGCCGCTGATCCCGCGGTTGTAGATTGTCAGCGTATCGCCTCCCGGACTGGTCAACAACGCGGCTGCCGTCATCCAGGCATAACCATTTCCCATGCCGGGCTTCTGATTGGGCGTGCCAGCATCGGGACGACTCCGCCCCGCGTCGGTGATGGAGTCGCCCTGAAACAGGATTGTGCTGCCCGGCTTGATCAGGGGGGAGGAAGCAGGCCTTTCCGCGGCGTCTACCAGGCTGGGGAATTGCGCGGCGGCGAGGCCTGCCACTCCAGTCAACAAGGTGGTTTGCAGAAATTCACGGCGTGGCTGCTGCGGGTGATCGGACATGGTCTCTCCGGAGGTAAGGGGTTAACAGCGGTTAAAGGAACAGTTGTTTTGGAGTAAGCCAGGGGCTGTCAAATCAGTCGTCGGATTCCATGGCGGACTGGATGGCGTTGGAGAGGCGAATCAAAGGGATTCGCGACTCCGACGTGGGGCGACTGCAGCAGAGGACGCAGGCCCGTTCCCATCTCGGGTCCAGCCACATCAACGCGCCGGTGGCGCCCCAGTGCCCCACGGTTTCCTCCGACAGAAAATCCCCGAAGGTTTCGCGATGTCCCACCCAGTTCAGCCGCCATCCCAGCCCCCAGGGACGGCAGGACCGGTCGCGGGGGTTCATGTCTTCCAGGAAGGGAAGCTGGTTGACCGTCGCTTCCGTCAGTACCGCGTAAGGCAGAAACCGCGACTTTCTGGGCACCCCCGCGAAATGGCTCGCGCAGAAGGTCAGCATGTCCACGGGAGTGGACAACATCCCCCCCCAGGGGGCACCCAGGGACTGCCAGTAGGCGGAATTCCAGTTCCCCGCGGTCGCCGCCTGTTCCGCATCCAACTCCACTGACGTGACCCGTGCTAGAATGCTCTCGGCTTCCGGGTGATCGGCCAGTCCCAGGTAACTGTCTGTCATGCCCAGCGGCTCGAAAATGCGTTTCCTGACGGCGGTTCCCAGATTCTCGCCTGTCAAGCGGCGGACCAGTTCGCCCAGCACCACGAAACCCATACTCTGATATTGCACTCGGCTACCGGGCGCGAAGTCGAGCGGCGTGCTCAGAATGTGTTGATAGAATTCCTCCAGGGAGGCACCCCGGGCGCGCAATTCCTGATTGTTGGGCAGCTGATCGGGCAGGCCCGAAGTATGCGACAGCAAATGGCGCACGGTGATGCGACGTTTCTCGTTTGTGTTCCACTCGGGCAGTAAGTCGCAAATCCTTTCGTTCAACGAAAGGGTTCCATCCTGGACCAGGTCCAGCACGGTCAGGGCCACGACCGGTTTGGTGAGGGATGCCACCAGAAACAGCGAGTTGCCATCGAGCGGTTGGCCGTCCCGCTGGGTCCCCAAGCGAACACAGGGCGAGAATTCACCCTCGTATGCCTGAAACGCCACCGCTCGAAAGTCCCCTCGCGCGACCATCCGTTCCGCCAGTGATACCGCAGCCTCCCAGCGCGAGTGATTGTTCCAGTCCCTGGGGTCATTCATCACGCCAACTCCTTCAGGACACTTCACATGCGGGGATTGTGTGGCTGGCATCAGGTCTCGGGCTGTTCGATGTCGATATCGTGCACATGAATCAAGGTGTCGAGCTTAGTGATTTCCAGGACATCTCGCACGTCGGGAGACGGGTTATAAATGTGAACGTCGACATCGAGTTTGCGCATGGAAGCGATCAGTCCCAGCGTGCCGCTCGGCATCAGGCGGACCCCCGTCAAGTCAAACGCGAGCGTCGTGCAGTGATGCTCCTTGATCAGCTTGACCAGCTCATCGCGGCATTCTGCCAGGTTCACTTTGGCGAGGGCGTCCTGACCGCCGAACCCGACCACCGTCAGTGGCCCGGCCTTGTAAACCGTCAACGTGCCTTGCTGAAAGGACATCGCTTGTTCTCCCGCAAATGTTTCTGAGGCTGGTACTAACACGGAATATCGGATGGAATTGCGGCTGTCTCACACAAGTCGAACCGGACGACCGCGCATGCCTGCCGCTTTCGGGGAGGTCTGGGCTGCTACTGCCCGCATAAGGCAGAGAAAACCGGGGAAAAGTCTTGGACTTCTCCCCGGGCTGTGCAGCATTCTAGCGAATGGCCTTGGCGTAATTTTTCCCGACCTGATCCCAGTTGACGACGTTGAACCAGGCTTTCACGTAATCCGGGCGGCGGTTCTGGTAGTTCAGGTAATAAGCATGTTCCCAGACGTCGATGCCGAGCACTGGCACCGCCCCTTTCATCAGGGGAGAGTCCTGGTTGGCGGTTGAAAGAATTTCCAGTTGCCCATGGTTCACGACCAGCCAGGCCCAGCCACTACCAAAGACTCCTCCCGCCGCGGCGGAAAACTGATCCCGGAAGTTGGCGAACGATTCAAACTGCCGGGTGATGGCCTTGGCCAGGTTGCCAGCCGGTTCGCCTCCCCCCTGGGGGCTCATCACTTCCCAGAACAACATGTGATTGGCGTGTCCCCCGCCGTGATTGATCACCTTCTGGCGCGCGCTCGAGGGAACCTCGTCGATTCCCCGGAGCAGATCCTCCAGTGACTTTCCCTTCAACCCGGGAGTCTCCGCGACGACGGCGTTCAGATTATTGATGTACGCCTGATGGTGCTTGCCGTGATGAATCCGCATCGTCTGTTCATCGATATGCGGCGCCAGCGCATCGAACGCGTAGGGGAGCGCGGGCAGGCTGAATGCTTCCGCGGGTTTGCCATCGAATGCGGTGGCGATAGTGGTTCCGAATAGGGTATCTGCGAATGTCACGGCTGCTCCGGTTGCTGCCAGACTCAACATACTGCGTCGCGAAATGTCAGACATGCATCGATCTCCTTGTAAGGGGGTTCGTGTTTCGTGGCGATGGAAAACGTATTGGCGTGGCAAACCCGTCAGGCCCGCCTCGGCCCATTAAGTATAAACAAGAAATTGCGCACGGGTAGCGCCATGGGAAAATTCCGCTCCCGAGGTAGACCTGTCCCGCTGCGGGTCTTGCGTTACCAATGTCGGTCTGGCCCGACGTCAACCCTGCATTTTGCGGAGTTGCGAGATCACTTCCTCGATGCTACGGAGCTGGTTTTCCAGGTTGGCCAGGGTTTCGCGCACATTGCTGACCACGTCGGCGGGGGCGCGGCTGACGAAGCCTGCATTGTTGAGTTTTCCCTGGTGTCCCTGGATAAAGCCTCGGGTTTTTTCGGCTTCCTTTTCCTGCCGCTGCAGTTCCGCCGCGATATCGATAATCCCTTCGAGCGGAATAAACCCATCGATATCGCCGATCGTGAAACTGGCCGAACCGACGGGCCGTTGCACTTCCGCGCCAGAGGCCGCCAGCACGGCCTTGGAAAGATTGTCGAACTGGCCCGCCATGGTCTGCATGTCGGACGAGACTTCCGGATTCGTGCGCATCAGGAGTTTCAGTGGTGTTGCCGGGGGTATTCCATAGATGGCCCGCACGTTGCGTACGGCAATTACGGTTTCCCGCAACCGTTCGAAACGGGTTTCTATTTCCGGATTGCGCCAGTCGAGCATGACGCGGGGCCAGGCGGCAATAATCGCGGCAGGCTCGACCGGTTGCGGCAAGGGGAGTCCGCGTTGCGGGGCCAATTCCCCGAGTTTCTGCCATAATTCCTCCACCAGAAAGGGGGTGAAGGGGCACAGCAGACGCAGCAGTTGATCGAGTATGCCGACCAGCACGCGCTGAGCTTCGGGTTGCGTGCGTTCATCGCGCAGCCGCGGCTTGATCATTTCCAGGTACCAGTCGCAGAACTCGTTCCAGATGAAATCGCGGAGTGTCCGCGTCGCGAAATCCAACTGATACCGCTCCAGGCTGGTCGTCACCTCTTCGACCGTGTCGGCAAGCCGGCTGAGAATCCAGCGATCCTCCAGGGGCAAATCCTTCACGTTCACCGGGCCTGGAGTATATCCCTCCAGGTTCAGCATCGCGAAGCGGGCTGCATTCCAGAACTTGTTGCAGAAGTTGCGACCATATTCAAAGCGTTCCGAAACCATCCGCGCGACCGGTTCTCCCGGATCGGGTTCGAAGTTCGGACTGGAATACTGCAACTTCCGCTTGCCCTTGGGAAAACGAATTCGCGGCTTTACGCCGTTGACCGGCTTGGCTTCGGTATGTTCCAGGAGTTGCGGGACCACTTCGCCGGTTTCGGGATCTTCATAACCAACGGGCAGTTTCACATCCTGGGTCTCGCCCGCAAACGAAGCCAGCGTGAAGCGGACCGCATCGGTGCCGTAGCGGTCGATCAAGTCCATCGGATCGACGCCGTTCCCCTTCGATTTCGACATCGTCCGCCCGAAGCCATCCAGTATCTTCGGATGGATGCAGACGTGCGAAAACGGAATCTCTCCCATGTTGTACAGGCCCGTCAGTACCATCCGCGCAACCCACAGCGTGATAATGTCGCGACTGGTGACCAGCACGCTACCGGGATAAAAATAATCGAGGACGCGGTTTTCTCCCGTGTCGGCAGGGTCCGGTTGGCCATTCAGCGGGGGATTATGCGCCAGGTCCGGCCAGCCGAGCGTGGCGTGGGGCCATAATGCGGAACTGAACCAGGTATCGAGCACGTCGTCGTCCTGAATCAGTTCGTGCTCTCCCAGGGCATCGATGTCCAGATCCTGTTCCGCGCAGATCAGCCAGCAGCGATCATCCGCATCGCGGCGATAGATCACATCCTGCCGCCCCGCAAAGGCCCGCTGTAAGTCCTCCTCGGTGCAGGTTTCGCAATACCAGATGGGAATGCGGTGGCCCCACCAGAGTTGACGCGAAATGCACCAGTCCCGTTTTTCGCCCAGCCAGTCGAGATACGTCTTGGCGTAACGGGACGGAAAGAAACGGACGCGATTATCGTTGACCGCATCAATCGCCAATTGCGCCAGGCTGTCCATCCGTACGAACCACTGGTCCGACAGATACGGTTCCACCGGCGTTTTGGAGCGATCGCTGTGCTTGAGCGGAATCGGGCGGTCCTCGACCTTTTCGAAGTACCCTAGCCGCTCCATTTCCGCGACAATCTTGCCCCGAGCCGCGTAAAGGTCTAGTGTCTGAAAAGCCCCGCCCTGTTCATTCAGCGTCCCATCGGGGTTTAGAATGTTGATCATCTCGAGTTGATTGCGCAGGCCACAGGCATAATCGTTGGGGTCGTGCGCGGGAGTGACCTTCACGCACCCGGTTCCCAGGTCCTTGTCCGCCAGCAGGGCATCGGCAATGATCGGGATTAAGCGGCCGTTCAGGGGAATACGCACCCGCTTGCCAATCAGATGCTGGTAGCGCTCGTCGCCGGGGTGGACGCACAGGGCGGTATCGCCCAGCATGGTTTCGGGTCGGGTCGTCGAGAACGAAAGTTTTTCACCTGTCGGGCTGCCGGTCTCGTCCACCACCGGATAGTGAAACGTCCAGAAGTGCCCCGCGACTTCCTCGGTGAACACTTCGTCGTCCGCGACGGCTGTCTGCAGAAAGGTATCCCAGTTGACCAGGCGCTTGCCGCGATAAATCAAACCATCCTGGAACAGTTTCAGAAACGTCTTGCGCACCGCGCGCGAGCAGACCTCATCCAGCGTAAACCGCGTGCGGCGCCAGTCGCAACTGGCCCCGAGTTGCTTTAACTGGTTCAGAATCCGCTGCTCGTACGAATCCTTCCATTTCCAGATGCGATTCACCAGCGCTTCCCGGCCGATATCGTGCCGCGTCAACCCTTCCTGCTCGAACATCCGCCGTTCCACCACCGCTTGCGTGGCGATGCCCGCATGGTCCGTACCCGGCATCCACAGGGCCTCGTGTCCCTGCATGCGACGCCAGCGCGTCAGCAGGTCCTGTATCGTGCCGTTCAACGCATGGCCCATGTGCAACGCGCCCGTTACGTTGGGCAGGGGGATCATGATCACATGCGGGCGTTTCCCGGGATTCGGGTCGGCATTGAAGTAGCCGCGCTGCTCCCAGAATTCATACCATTTCTGTTGAACTTCTTTGGGTTCGTACTGCTTGGAAAGTTCAGTCATGTATCCCGCTCCACCGGGGATGTTTTGCTCGTGTTTTGGAATCTGTTTCAGGGGCGAAAGGGATCGCCGCTGCTTAAAATGCAACTTCCGTTTCCTCTCTGCCGGAACTAAACGGCGGAATCGAATTCCCCCGCATCCTTGTAGAGTTTGTATTCCACGCTATCAACCAATGCCAGCCAACTGGCTTCGATGATGTTTTCGCTTACACCAATGGTACTCCAGACATCCTTGTCGTCCTTGCTTTCGATCATCACGCGGACCCGGGCGGCCGTGCCGCTCGTCGAATTGATCACGCGGACCTTGTAATCCACCAGTTGCATTTTCTCCAGTGCCGGGTAAAACGGAATCAAGGCCTTGCGGAGGGCGTTGTCCAGCGCATTGACGGGCCCGTCCCCCTCGGCGACAACATGTTCGACCACGTCATTGACTCTCAGCTTGACCGTGGCTTCCGTTTCCGGCGAACGCAGGATATCCGTCTCCACGTTGACGCGGTAGTGGATTCGATCGAACTTCGGGGTGTAGGTTTGCGCCACTTTCTTGATCAGCAGATCGAACGACGCTTCCGCCGCTTCGAACTGATAACCCTGATATTCCAGAGTCTCGACCTTGGCCAGAATCCGGGACATCAATTCGTTGTCCTCGTGCAACTTGTATTTCACCGTCTTGGCGATGATGTTGGAACGCCCGGACAATTCGCTTACGAGGATTTTACGGGAATTTCCCACTACTTCCGGCGAAATGTGTTCGTAGCTGGAAGCCAGGCGATTCACGGCGTGTACGTGCATTCCTCCCTTGTGGGCAAATGCCGAACTCCCCACGAATGCCTGCCCCGGACGAAAATGCATGTTCGCCAGTTCATAAATATATCGTGAAAGTTCTGTCAGTTTCCCCAGGGAATGTTCGTGCAGGGCTTCGTGTCCCTTCTTCAGGATCAGGTTCGCGACAATACTGATCAGGTCTGCATTGCCGCAACGCTCTCCGATGCCGTTGATGGTTCCCTGCACCTGAATGGCACCGACATCGATCCCCATCAACGAGTTGGCCACCGCCACGTCGGAATCGTTGTGACAGTGGATGCCCAGCGGAGTGGGGATTGCCGACTGGGCCGCGCGGACTCCCTCGGCGATTTGCTCCGGCAAGGACCCGCCGTTGGTGTCGCACAGACAGATGAGTTCCGCCCCCGCCTCGGCGGCCGCCTGGATTGTTTTCAGGCTGAATTCCTGGTTATGGCGGAGGCCATCGAAGAAATGTTCCGCGTCGTAAATGACACGGCGGCCTTCCGCGACCAGGTAGGCAACGGAATCGCGGATCATCGCCAGGTTCTCGGCTTCATCGACGCGCAGCACCTCCGCCACGTGCAAATCCCAGGTTTTCCCGACGATGGTGCAGACGGGCGCCTTGGAATCCCGCAACGCCAGGATGCCGATGTCCTTGTCCGCGGCAATCCCTTTTTTGCGTGTCATGCCGAAGGCGCAGACTTTGGCGTGCTTCAAGTCGAGGTCGGCGACTTGCTGAAAGTATTCTGCGTCCTTCTGATTGGAAACGGCAAAGCCCCCTTCGATGAAATCGAAGCCCAGTTCATCCAGTTTCCGGGTAATCAGGAGTTTATCCTGCAGAGAGAAGTTCACCCCTTCCCCCTGGCTGCCATCGCGGAGAGTTGTGTCGTAAATCTGGATACGGGCCATTGCAAAGCTTTCAGACACTGGAAAACAATAAAAAAATCCTCTCAGGCGGGTGACCTGAGAGGATTGTGGAGAAACCGTCAACGAACCTCAGCATCACCCTTACTCAGGGCCGCAAATAATCGTCGCGGTAATGATGACGCCAAAGTTCATGTTCTGCCTGTTCCAAAATCGTCTTGTGCCCTAACTTTACGGCAAGTTCCCGTTCGAGTCAATCCGTTCGTCTGATTTTCTCAGGAGCCTTTTGGTGGCTCTGTACTGGCTGGCTCCGGAGTCGGTTCCGTGGCAGGGGCCGGTTTTTCAACGGGTTTAGTCTCGCTGGCGGGCTCGGGTGTGCCAGCCTTGGGCTCTGGTTTTTCGGCCGGTTTTTCCGGAGTCGCGGCTGGTTTTTCCGTGCTTGGGGCTTTCAATTCGGGTTGAGAGGCAGGTGAGCCCGGCTTCTCTTCCGCCGAGGTCGAAGGAGTATTTCCTTCGGGTGTCGTTGGCTTCGGTTCCGCGGGAGGTTCCTTCTTTTCGACCAGATCTTCCCGCGTCTTGTGCAATTTGTCGAAACTGGCCGCATCAATTACATAGTACCAGTCGGCAAAGCGGGCATTCAGTTCCGCCACCAGTTTCTGGCCTGCTTCGACTTGTTGCTCATACCGCGCCAAGTCTTCTTCGTATTTTTTCAGGGCGGCTTCATAGACCTGCTGTGGATCTTCCTTGGGTTCCGCCTCGGGCTTTTCCGTTGTGGGCTCCACGGTTGGATCAGCATTACTCTCGGCGTTTTCCTGGACCGCTTCCGGTTTGGTCTCGGCTTCCGGTTTGGTTTCTTCCGGTTTGGTTTCTTCCGGTTTGGTTTCTTCCGGTTTGGTTTCTTCCGGTTTGGTTTCCGCGGGCGGAGTTGGTTTGACGGGGGCAGGTCCCAGACCACTTTCATTGAAGGCCACGGTGACAAACAGATATCGGCTCTGTTTCAGGTCGGAGGAATTGGCGTTTGCATCGGTTGCTTCCTCCTTGGGGCCGTCGGCGTCTTCTGCGCCTTCCTTCAGTGCGGAACCGACTTCAATGTCGAATTCACTACCCGTGAAGACTTCGCCAAACCGCAGCACATACTGCACCCCTTGCGAGGTGACCACTTCCAGGTCCCCTTCGTTGGCGAACAGTTCCATACCGTTTTGCGTGGGCACCACATAATAGCCCTTGGTTTGCAGATCGAGCAGCGAAAGGTCCCGGGTTTGGACTTCACCGCTCAGTTTCAGGTCCGCGCTGACTCCCGGTGGCTTAGGTCGCACCCCGACGATTTTCAGTTCATCCAGGGTGGTGATCATCGAGTTCACTTCCGCCGTTTTCAAGTCCTCGGTTTCTTCCTCCAATTTTTCCAGTTTCCAGGGAGTGGAGGAATCGGGGCGATTCAGTTCGAGCACATCGCGCATCACGATGCGACGGCTGGCTTCATCCACAAAGTAGTCCTTGATCGTGATTGCACGCAGATCGGTCGTGTTGACCTGCAGCAGATCCGGTTCGATCCATTCGTTGAATTTCGTGGAAAGTTCCAGGTCGAGCTGCGCGATGAAGGTCAATTTTTCATCGGGTTTACGTACATAATAATACCCACTCTGGTTTTCCACTTTGTGGCCGATGATCAGATCGAGCAATACGTTGTTATCCTTCGTCAACGTCAGCCGTTCGCCACGACCACGAATCTTGCTCGAATCTTCCGAGGCGGGATCGACCACGCCGAGCCGTTCGAAGTCGAGTTCCGATTCGCCCGCCACCACGCCACGCCGCACCGCCACCAGTGAAGCGGCTGTTTTCGTAAGTTGATCCTTCCCATCCGCGGGGTAATTGTAGTGCGAAGGAATCTTCCATTCTCCTCCCTGGTTTTTCACTTCAAACGATTTCTGTTCCGCGGTATCCGGGTTGAAAATTACCACGCGAATTCCGGTGGCATCATTCGGATTTTCGAATTCCGGAAAAAATGGTTCCCCCACGTTGGCAAAGGCCTGCGGGTTGATCTCGGGCGTGGGCAAACCCTTCCAGATGGCTAGGCTGACACTGACAACCGCCACGCCCACGTAAATCAGGGTTCGATTCATCGGATTCATCGATCGTGATCCTCTATCTTCACCGCAGCCAGGCTGCTTCGGAATGTGACTCGGTTTGGAATACTATGTGTTTGCTTCGCGAGACAGGTTGCCATTGTCCCGACGGGAATACGCGGGTCTACTTCAGCAACCGCTCTTCCACGATATTGCGACGTTCCCGCGCGGCCCGGCTGATCCCCAGAAACAGGCCTAGTAGAATCGCGGGCAATGGCGGGAGTACAATCGCCCAGAATCGAATCTGCCCCTTGACGGCATTGACTTCCCGTTCCGAGGTTGCCTTGATCGCTTTGATTTCGGCTTCGGTCTCCCGGTTGATATCCCGCTCGAACACTTCGAGCCTTTTTTCCTGGGCCAACTCCGCCATGCTGATCTGACGCTGCTTCGAACGTTCGTCCAGGGAGGTGTTCTCCTGGATCTTTCTCACCTGTTCTTCCAGTTCCTCGCGCACGCGCGCCAATTCCTTGTCGGCCTTTTCCTGCGCGAGTCGCACGGCTTCGGTGCGCTGCTCGACCGAATTCGTCGTTAAGTCCTCCACCAGTTTCAGGGTTCGCGCCTGATCCCGGCGGGTACGCAAACCGATGAAATCCTGTTCACCGCACAGCGAATCGACGCAGTTCAAGACAAACTTGATGTTATCGATCTTCAGGTTGAATAACTGCTGCTGGGCAATACCGAATATGTCATCGGAAACGACATCCACGTCGGACACGAAAATCGCGTTGATTTTCGCCGCACCGGCATCCTTGCCTGCTTCCGGCGACGTCTGGATCCGCGCCGCGATCACGTGGGCGTATTCATCCTTGCGCCGGCGGGGATTCTGCTGCAACTGCATTCCGAAGAACGGATCGCTTTGGACCAGGTCCTCCCAGGGAATTAAACCGGAATTGCTGGCTCCCGTGCGGAGCAGGGGAGTAAACGTGACATCGCTCTTCTTCAAGGGGACCACGGTTCCCGAGAAAAACAGCAACATCTCCTGCAAGCCGTTCGTGATCTCGCTCTCCTTGCTGAAGGCGTCCCGGACACCCTTCTTCGAACTGACAAAGATCAATTCAGGACGTACCGCGTCCGCAAACCGGGGATGGGGCGTGTCGTAGTCGAAAACCACTTCCCCGTTATCCCAGGCGATTTGTAGCACATTCAGCAATGAGGTGAGTTGACCTCCGTCAGCCTTCGGCTCCGGAGGAGGGGCCTGACCAAACATGCCTCCCTGCCTCGGCTTTTCCTGGCGTGGTGCGTTCTGCATACCGCGCCCGCCGCCGTAAACGGGGACGGGATCGTCAAATATCAGCGTGGGATGGCCCTGTTCGACATACGCCACCAAATTCTGCATTTGGGGTTGTGTCAGTGAAGAGGGCAGAACCGCGATCAACACATCGTATTTATCCTCTGCGATCGGCCCATCGGGGGAGACTTCCTCCACCTTGTATTGTTTCTTCAACTCCGTGACGATCTGCCAGGCCGGTTGTGAACGAAACGTCGAGGAATCGAACCCGCCCATCAGCTTGGCATCCGTGCTCAGAATGCCGACCGTGCGCCGGGTATCCTTCGAAACCGTGCGGATCGAGCGGATCAATTCGTATTCCACGGGGGAACCGACATCGAAAAATGGGATGATCACTTCATCGTAGCCGCTGCTGACCCGCGCCCCCAGGAAGACATCTTCCAGCTTGATCTGCCCGTCCCGTTCCGTCTGGACTGAACGGGATTCAATCCCCAGGTGCCGCGCTTCATCCGCCTCTTTGCTGTAGGGTTCCACGCTGACCATCCGCACGTTGATTTTCGCTCCCCCCATGTGTTCAAACTCACGCAGCATCCCCACCAGGTTTTGATGGACGGCGACATATTCATCGGGAACCTTGGGGCTGACATACGCTTGAATTCGCACGGGACGCTGCGGATCCACCTCCTTGATGATGTTCAACGTTGTGCCCGAAAGGGTAAACAACCTCTGCTGCGTGAAATCGAAGCGGCTGATCGAGCCGATTGCCAGGCTGATCGAACTTACCAGAATCAGCATCAGCGAAATACTGCGTGCCAAAAACTGCCAACCCATCGTGTTTTCTTTTTCACCCGTGTGCCAGTGCCGACGGGAAATCACCACGTAATTCAAATACAGGAAAAAGATAATCAGGGAAACGAAATACACGGTCCCTTCGAGCGGGAGAATTCCCAGAGCGAAATCGTTCAGGTGATGCCCCACCGTCAGGGTTTGCATCGCCCCAGATTCCGGCACGTAGCGACTGACAATTTCCGGAGAAACCTGAAACGTACGCAACAGGGCCGCGAAACCGGACATCAGCACGTTCGTCACCAACGAGATATACACGGGAATGCAGCAGAACAACGCCCCTACCACGAATGCCACGGCGGCGTTGCTGGTGAGAGCCGAGGCCAGCATTCCCGCACTGATCAGGGCGGCACCCGCCAGCCAATACCCAATGTAGGTGGTCAGGAGTACTCCCGCGTCCGGGTTGCCGATCCGCGCCAGCACGAACAGATTTGTGCAGGAAAACAGCAGGGCAATCGTGTACACAGACAACACCGCCTTGTACTTGCCCAGCAGAATTTCAAAATCCGTGGCGGGCATCGTGAACAGCAATTCGTCCGTTCCCATTTTTCGCTCGTCGGCCCAACTGGTCATCGTGATTGCGGGAATCAAAAAGACCAGCAATGCCGGAAAGCTGTTCGTCAACTGATCGAGCGTGGCATGGTTGTTGGAGAAAAACTCCGCAGAGAATGCCAACGCCGCCGCGATCACCACGAACGCCACGATCACGACATAACCCAGCAGCCCCGAGAAATAACTCGCCAGGTTTCGTGAAAATACTGCCAGGATCACATGTCCTCGAACCATGATCGCAAGACCTCTGTGTTAAAATGTTTGCTAGGTTTGTATTGGTCAGCCGATTCGCGGGCTCCCGCTTGGAATACCCGGTCCTGCGGCGCTGGGTCGCCAGGGGAGCTGTTTCAGACCTTACCTGCCGTCAACTGCCGGAAGCGATCTTCCATGCCGGCCACATCGCTGGCCATTGCGGAGACCGGTCCATCCAGGACAACGCGTCCGTTATTGATCAGCACCACCCGGCTGCACATCGCCCGCACTTCGGCCAGAATGTGCGTCGAGAGCAGAATGGTCTTCGATTCCGCCAGGCTGAAAATCAATTCCCGCGCCTGATGAGTCTGGTTGGGATCCAGTCCGCTAGTTGGTTCGTCCAGGATCAACACGTCGGGATCATGCAGAATCGCTTGAGCCATCCCCACCCGTTGACGAAATCCCTTCGACAGCTTCCCAATCGGTTTCTCCCAGACAGAACCCAGGGAGCAGCGGCTGACGACATAGTCCAAACGTTCCTGGATGAGGCCCTTGGGCAACCCGCGCAGGTGGGCACAATAACGTAGCAGACTTTTGGGAGTCATTTCCGCGTATAGGGGACCATTTTCCGGCAGATATCCCAGCACCCGGGCCGCTTCCAGACGGTCGGAATAGACATCATGACCGGCAATCCTCGCGCGGCCCCGCGTCGGGGACAGAAAGCCGGTCAACATTTTCATCGTGGTCGATTTGCCGGCTCCGTTCGGGCCGAGAAACGCCACCACTTGCCCGCGGGGAACGGTAAACGTCACGTTCTCTGCCGCGATGAATTTCCCGTAATACTTGGTCAACCCTTCCGCGGCAATCATCTCGCTTGCCGTCACAGGGGGCGCCGCCTCCGTCGGGGGGGGCTGGACTGCGGTTTCATTCATTAGTGGAATTCTCTCTGGTTGGGACTCGCGGTACTCTCGGAGGATCGGATCGGGCAGGGAGTCTTCTGCCAATTTGGCAGCACCCGCCACGCATTCCGACAGTTCATGAGGATACGTCTTCGGAGTGGATAATCTTAGGATCCCTGCGGTAACAAGGACTTTTCCCAAGCTTATCTATTGCAATTTCCGCCTCGGCGTTGGATATCGCACCGGCATTTTTTACAGATACTAAGTTTTATGCGTTCGAATTGCAAAGCGCGTGCCTGTTTACGCATTTTTCCGCCGCGATATGCCGTTACCGCAACGTGGACAGGCAAGAATACATCCATTACGCTTGATGCTTACCCCCGGCGTTACGGACTCTTCTCGCAACGCCTTGATCCGCCTACCGTCTGGCAATTGTTGTGTGAATGTTCGAGCAATGGCTGGAGTCTGGATATGGCGTTGTAACGTTTTGTGGTGCAGTATGTTGCGGAGTCGCTGGCATCCCTGTTTCAGCGGATAATACGCGGGAGGCTACTTTTCAGACCATGCAGGCTGCTTGATTTGCTGTGACCGATTGTGTCGCGTAAACGCGTTTCAAGCTGCGTCTCCGGCTCACGAAGCACGGCCAGAATCAAGGTTTGTCGGAGTACGAAACTTTCACCGAGGAAGCACCATAATGAGCTTTCATCCGATTTACCGCTCCATCCTCATTCTGCAGTTCTGTCTTCTGGTTCCGTACTCGTCTCGGGCGGATCAGGGGGCTGATGCGGTATCCCTGGTCTTGCCCGGTCTGCGGGAACCGGTTGAGATTGTTGTTGATCGTTGGGGGATCGCCCACATCACCGCAAGCAACGAAGACGACCTGTTCTTTGCTCAAGGTTATTCCGCGGCCACGAACAGGTTGTTTCAGTTCGAATTGTGGCGCAGGCAGGCGACAGGCACGGTTGCGGAAATTCTTGGTCGACGTGAACTGAAGCGAGATATCGGTGCTCGTCTGCTGCGATTTCGAGGGGACCTGACGGCCGAAATGAATCACTATCACCCCCGCGGCGCGGAAATCATCCGGGCCTTTGTGCGCGGGATAAATGCCCGTATCGATCTCGTGCGGGAAAATCCGGAACTGCTCCCCCTGGAATTTCGCCTGCTGGGGATACAACCCGAACATTGGACCGAAGCGGTTGTGATTTCCAGGCATCAGGGACTCGTCCACAATCTGACGCAAGAACTTTCCCTGGGACGATCCGTCTCACTCCTGGGCGCGGAGAAAGTGCGCGACTTGATCGATTTTCATCCCGGAGAACCCGAAATTTCGCTCGATCCCGCGATCGAGGGAGAACTGCTGTTCGCAGATATTCTCGAACTCTATCGGGAAGCTCGTGGGCCCATTCGCTTTCGTCCCGAGGACGTGGTGGAATCGGCCCGCGTGACGGCTCAAAGTGTTCCCGCTCGATTTCTACCACTCCCCGCCGAGGAGAGGTTCAGCCTTCGCGATGTCGGCAGCAACAACTGGGTCGTCTCCGGATCGCGAACCCTTTCCGGAAAACCGCTGGTCGTGAACGATCCCCATCGCGTGCTGCACATTCCCTCGCTGCGTTACTTCGTCCATTTACAGGCGCCGGGCTGGAATGTGATCGGAGGAGGCGAGCCGACCTTGCCGGGCGTGGCAATCGGCCACAACGAACACGGCGGCTGGGGCCTGACGATCTACCGCATCGATGCCGAGGATTTGTACGTTTACGAAACCGATTCCGCCCAACCCCGCTACTATCGCCAGGGCGAGGGCTGGGAGGAAATGAAAACCGTGCGCGAAACCATTCCAGTCAAGGGAGAGAAGCCTGTCGAGATCGAGTTGCAGTACACGCGTCATGGTCCCGTGCTCTATCACAATCGCGAGCAGCACCGGGCCTATGCGTTGCGGGCTGGCTGGCTCGAACAGGGAGCCTCCCCCTACCTCGCCAGCTTGCGGATGGACACGGCCCGTAACTGGCAGGAGTTTCGCGCGGCCTGTGCCTACAGCCGTCTCCCGGGGCTTAACATGGTCTGGGCCGACAAATCTGGCGATATCGGCTGGCAAGTAGTTGGCGTTGCCCCGGTGCGGCCCAATTGGAATGGACTGGTTCCAGTTCCCGGTGATGGGCGATATGAATGGGAGGGTTACCTGCCGATTCCCGAATTGCCGCACGTCCATAATCCGGACAAGGGATTCTGGAACACTTCCAACGAAGCGATTGTCCCCGAAAACTACGCCCATCGCCGGGCAGTCGGGTGGACCTGGGCCGATCCATATCGGGGAGACCGAGTGCGCGAAGTGCTGGCCGCCTCGCAACAGCATACCGTCGCCGAGATGGCCCAACTGCAACTTGACGAACTTTCCCTTCCGGCGCGGGAGTTGATTCCCCTGCTGCGGGAAGCCGCCCAATCCGAACCCGCCCATCGCCCCGGGCTCGCGCTATTTGCCGACTGGGACTTCCAACTCCGTGCCGAGTCCAACGCCGCCGGCCTGTATGTCATGTTCGAACGCAAACTGGAGGACAATCTACGCCGCCTGCTCGTGCCCAGCCAGGCGGACAGGTATCTGCCGGAACTCTCACTGCGGAAATCGATCGCCTGGCTGAAACAGCCCGATCAACGCTTTGGCGACGACCCCGCCGAGGGACGGAATCGGTTGCTGCGAACCAGTTTCGACCAGGCCATCGAGGAACTGACGCGCCGCTTCGGCCACGATCCCGTGCGCTGGCGGTATGGGCAGCCCGATTATAAGCATGTCTGGATGCAGCATCCCCTTGGCCCGGCGGTGAACGAGGAGTTGCGTCAACGACTGAATATCGGCCCGTTGCCGCGCGGTGGCAACGGCTACACCGTCAACAATACAGGCCGATCCGATCGTCAGCCAACCGGGGCGACCTTCCGTGTGGTCATCGATACCGCCGATTGGGATCTCGCTCTGGCTACGAACAGTCCCGGTCAGGGAGGCGACCCCCACGACCCCCACTTTCAGGACCTGTTCCATCCCTGGGCCGAGGGAGAACATTTTCCGCTACTCTATTCACCGAAAAAGATCCAGGCGGCCGCCCGGCAACGTATCTGGTTAAATCCGGTCAATAAGTAAATCGGGCATACTCTCACGCGATGCTGTCGCCGCTTCGCGTGTGGTTCCCTATATCGAAAACAGGTCCGGCTGATAACAAATGAATTAGCAGAGGATTATCGGCAAGTCGCATCATTCGACCTGTGGGAGTACGTCTTGCGTCTTGCCATGGCATATGTCATTGTGTGGAGGTGATCCCTTCAGCATGAAATAAACGGTGTCGCATTCCAGGGAGTATTTGGCTATGAAAAAACTGTTTGTGATGGCTCCGCTGTTTGCCCTGCTGGTTGCCCTGGGGGCAGTTGCCAGCGAAGTGAAACTGGAAGGCGTGAAGTGTCTGATTGCTGGCCGCCCCATTGCGGCCGATAAAGCCGCCGACTACAAGGGGGCCAAGGTTTATTTCTGTTGCGGCAACTGCCTGGGCAAGTTCAATAAGGTCGCGAAACCGTTTGCCGCCAAGGCCAATCGCCAGTTGGTGGAAACCAGCCAGGCAAAGCAGAAGGCATGCCCCCTGAGCGGCGCTCCGTGCAATGTCTCCGTCGAAGATGGCGTGAAAATTGGTTTCTGCTGCAATAACTGCCTGGGGAAATACAACGACGCGACAGCCGAGGAGCGACTCAACTTCGTCTTCAGCGATGCGGCCTTCGCCAAGGGCTTCGAAGTGAACAAGGCCAGGGAAGAATTTCTCGTAGAGGCCGGTCAGCCGGGACATCCCCGCTGACTCAAGCTCGGAATCTCAACAATTTCGCATACGCTCGATGGTCCGCCGGGGCGTTGCTTTTTGCGAAATAGTGTAGCTAGCCGCGCCGGCGAAGAAGCGGGCCACGTTTGAGCCGCAAACATGGCGTTTAAGTCCACCTCAGTGGATCTTGTGTCGGTGAGTGATTTTCGAGTGATTGCGCCCGCATGGCCCGCTTCCGGACGGGCGAAGCTAGTCGCGCCTGATTGGCGTATTCAACCATCTCGGGGGCTAGGGTTTCTTCTCGTGCGAGACATTACAACCCGGCCAGGGAGAGCGAGCCCGGGGCACGCGGGAACCGTCAGATCCGCAGGAAAATCTTGTGGCGATACAGATACAGCAAGATCAGCCACATGGTCAACAAGGTCCCCATTCCCAGCAGGAAGGGGGCGTAGGCGGAGCCCCATTGTTCGAAAAAACTTTGTCCGAGATGCCGTTGTAATGCGGCCTGGATGGGAGTTTCCAGCGTCCAGCTCATCACGTAGATCAGGATGGAGTTGCTGCCGATAACGATCAGCGGGAAGGCCCACCCGCGGAGGCCCACAACGTCACACACCAGGTGCAGCAACAGGAGAAACAGAAAACACCATCCCGCGCTCCACAAGGCGAACGTCGGCGTCCAGATCCGTTTCACCAGCGGGCAGAAGCCCAGTTCGGAAATTCCCCAGCCGGCCAGCAGGCAAATGCCGATGGCCAACAGGAAGCGAACTATTCTCGGGCCGGTTAGTTCGATGTCCTTCATCCAGGTTCCTGCCAGCAGACCGAAGATCATGGTGGCCAGCGTGGGCAGAAAATTCAACGTGCTGTACCCGCCTCGATTAAAGGCGAAGGGAGTCTCCCGGGGAAACTGATTCAGAAACCAGACATCAAATTTCCAGGCGACGTTGGAGTTCTTATTCCAGCGACTGGCCAGCCCGCTTTCGTGATGCGGCCAGTCCGCAGGGACTCCCACCGCCTGATAATCAAACGTCGCAGGGGGCGCGGGGCTGGCCGCGAACAACCCCCAACTCCCTACAAGCACAAGCATTAAGGCAAGGTAGTGCCCCCGTTTCGGCAACAGCCCAATCAGGAACAGCAGAAAATACCCCAGCCCAATTTGCGTCAGGGTATCTTCGAATGTCCAGTTCGTCTGCGATTTTCCCAGGGATCTCAGGAAAACGCCCAGAAGTATCAGCAGTACGCTGCGCCATAACGCGTGCAGGCCCATGCGCAGTAGCGAATGTCCCTTGGCACGCCGGCTCGCAAGGGAAAAGGGCAGGGCCACGCCCACGAGAAATGTAAAGCCCGGCTGAATCAGGTCGTGCAGCGAACATCCCTGCCAGGCCACATGAGTTGTGTGAAATTTGAGCCAGCGCAGCAGTTCGATGGAGGGACTGTTCGGAAATTTATCCGCCAGGCTGGACAGATGCAAAACCTCGGCCAGCATCAGGAACATCACCAGTCCACGAAACACGTCGATACTGGCGACTCGCCGGGCCTTGGGGGAACTCCCCGCGCTGTTACTGGTTTTCAAGTCGAGGTCTTCCGTGGGGCTGGATTATTCTGGGAGATCCTCCGCTGCCGGCAGACTTACCTTTTTGCGGACGGGCCAGTTTTGAAACCGTGAAAAGTATATTAACCCTCCCCTCCGATGCCTGCATACCCCCAAGGGCCAGATGCGAGGCAAGTATGATGCCCGGCGGGGAGAAACCCAGTCGGCGGCGGTTCCTTGATGGGCCGGTGTTAACTGAGTAATTCCCGAATGACCGATTTCGACGGGTCGGCCATGGGAAATTCCCTGCCCGCGATGTTGAAGGACGTGTTGGAGTCCAGCCCGAGCGCCGCCAGGTATGTGTGGAATAGATGCCCATGATCCACTTCGCGATCGATCACTTGCGTGCCGTTGTCGTTCGTCTTTCCGATGACGGCTCCGGGCTGAATCATCGCCCCCCCCAGGCAAATCGACCAGGCAGTTCCCCAGTGGTCCCGTCCGTAAAGTGAATTGATGCGGGGAGTACGACCAAACTCCGACATGACAATCACCAGGGTCGACGAGAGCAACCCTCGTTCATGCAGGTCGCCAATCAGGCAGGAGAAGGGCGTATCGAACTCTCCCAGTTGTTCCAGGTGAAAGTTGAAATTCTCGTTGTGCGTATCGTAATTGGTATGGGAAATCTGTACGAACGGAACGTCATTTTCCAGGAGTCGGCGGGCCATCAGGCAATGCGTGCCAAAATCGTGTTTGCCGTAGCGTTCCTGGTCGCGCGCGGGTTCCAGCGAGACGTCAAATACTTCCCGCTTTTCCATCAACTGCAGCGCCTGATCGTGGCTTTGTGTGTAAACCTCGGTTTCGGCGGTGCGGCGCTGGCTGAGAAAACGCTGATCGGCACGCCGGCGAAACTCCTGCCGTTGCCGGTCCATGCTTTCGCTGATCGTCTCCGGGCGGGTGGAATTCGCCGGGGGTTTGCCATCCACTCCGATGCTGCCATAGCGGGGACCCAGGTACGCGGCATCACTGCCGCGGCCTCCACCGCCAACGCGTATGTTACCTGGCAACGGGTTGGCGGGGTTTTCCAATGTCCGCGCGACGACGGCCCCCAGGTGCGGATAGGAAATCCCGGGCATTTCATTCCGCCCGTATTGCATCTGGTAGCTACCCTTGCCGTGGTCTCCGTTGCGGGTGTTGATGCCGCGAATGAGCGACAGTTTATCCATGTGCCGTGCCGTGTGTGGTAGCAATTCCGATATGTGAATCCCCGGTACCGAGGTGGGGATGGCCCGGAAGGGGCCACCGGTATCCGTCTTCGGCTTCGGATCCCAGGTTTCCAACTGGCTGACCCCTCCGGACAGAAAAACGACCAGCACCCGTTTCTGCTGTTTGGCCAATTCCGAGGCTACGCTCCGCGTGCCCATCGCGCCCAGGCCCAACGCCCCCCCTCCCAGGACGCCCAGGAACTTGCGCCGTTCCAGGAGATGCACGGGGCCATGACAAGCCTGTGGATGTTTTTTCATGATTCAATCCTTGTGGGCTTCGCGTTTAATAGCGGAAACGAAACTCTGCCGAGCACAGCAGGCCCCAGGCCAACTCCTGCACGCAGTGTGATTTTTCCTCGGGCCGACTTGCAAGATAAGCCGTTACGTCCTCGATTTCCTCCGGGGAGGGCTGGCGACTGAGTATGCCTAGATACAATTCCGTGGCCAGGGCACTAGCCTCCTGTTGCTGCATCAGACGATCCGTCAGGTTCCCCGGCGACGGGCGCAGCCAGTTCCGCAGTTCCGCCCCGTTCGCGGCAAACAGGGACTGTTCTGCTGTCGCGAAGAATTCATCCTGGGGTTGTCCCGAACCAGCCGCGTAAAGATTGACGAACGTTTTTACAGCCGGCTTCAATGCCGTGATCACCAGGGCTTCAATCTCTCGATTCCGTTCGGCCAGTTGCGTGGCATTCTGGGCTGCTTCCTCGGAAAGCGGCTTTTCCTTATTGAGTTTCGCGGTTATGGCCACGTGTTGGCGGTTGTGCTCGCCGGTGGCAATCAGCACGCTCCAGGCCAGTTGTTCCGGGGTGAGCGGGGTCAGTCCGGCCGTTTGGAATCGATGCGTGGCATTCTGGACCACCTCGTTCCATGTGGCGGCGATACGTGCCTGCACCGTGCTCTGTTCCTGGGAGAGGGTTTGCACGCTTGCCTGCAACGCGGATTGCCGCTGCTGAAGTGTCTTCAGCATTTGCGTGGACGTTTCCACGTTTTTTCTCGCCAAGGATAAATTGTTTTCCTGTTCCTTCAGTTGCACGGCGCTCTCGCTCAATCGGGATGTCACCCCCACCAGGTCCTCATCGACCTTTGCCGAACTCTCCTGCAACAGCTTGATGGCCTGGGTTACGCTGTCTCCTTCCTTCAGCGATTTCAAGGCTGCATCAGCCTGGGAAATGGCTGCCACCAGCTGCGCCTGGGTTGCCTCGACCTGCTTTTTTTCGCCCTGAATCTGTTCGTGTTCCCGCATTTTGGTTGTGTATGCCATCTGGGCCTGCTCGGCAGAGGCCTGGTATTGAGTCAACTGCTGCGATACCTCGGGAATTTGCTTGCTCAATTCGGTGAGTTCCCCGGATTGCGTGGAAATCTGCTGGGCAATCTGGTTCTGCTGCTGGACCAATTCCCCATGTTGAATCACGGTTTGCAGGGACTCGACGGCCCGTTGTGCCACGGTGGCCTGGGCACGCAGGGTCTCCAGGTTCTTCCGGGCCGCGAACAGTTCCTGACGCATCCCGCGTAGCTGTTCCTCGTGCGGCGCCCGCGCCTTGATGGCGGCATCGGCGGCCGTGCGGGCAACCGTCAGCTTTTCGTTCATCTGTTGCAGGGCCGCTTGTTCCTTGGCAAGTTCTGCTTCGGTCTGCTGAATGACACCGGCAAGGGCCATGGCGCGACCTTCGATCGTCTTGAGGGCCGACGCCAATTCCTTGTCGTCCTTCAATGCTTCCGTGGCCAGTCGGGTTTTTTCCAACGCGTCCTGCACCACCTGGTGGTTGGCTTTCCCGGTGGCCAGTTTCTGTTCGGCCCCGCGGACTTTGGCGCCGGCTTCACCGACAGCCTTCAAGGCCGCCTCGACTTCCTTGAAGGCCTGCTGTTCGGCAGTTTCCAGCGGACGCCCCTGCAGGACCGCTTCGTCGAGTTTGTCGATCAATCCGTCGACAACGCCGGCTGCCTGTTCAGCCTGTTCGGAAAATTGCCCGGCTTGTTGGGTGAGCGTGGCGAGTTGATCGCGGGAAGCCTGCATGTCCTGCGTGGCGGGGGGAAGCCGGAACGACCGCTGGTAGGCGTCGGTCAACGCCAGTTCGCGCAGCAGGGGTTTAATTTGATAGCCTCCCGCGGCAAAATGATCTGCCAGCAGGGTCATTACCTCCGGATACACGGCGGGATTGCCGGAATGGTGCAGGTCCACCGGATGGACCAGGCCACGACCAAACAAATAAGTCCAGAGCCGATTTGTGATATTGCGACTGAAAGCGGGAGTCGGAGTCTCCGCGATTGCCTTGGAAAGCATCTCCAGGCGACTGATTGCGGGGATGGGACGGACATCCTTCGCGGGGGCCACGCGGTACTGCTCGCCGGGCATCAGGGTCGCTTCCACCATTTCGCGCCCTTCGGGGAGACGTCCCCCGATAACCCCTTCCCGATCCGTGAAGACCGATTTGAATGTTGCTTCGCCCGTAGCCTGTTCCGCGATTAAGGCCCGATTTTTCTTGTCGGGCTGAAACAGACTTGTCCTCACGAAAAACGCATGCAGTCCGTAAAAATCCTGCTGCAGATAGTCGTCGATGAGTGGGTGATTGTGGCATTGCGCGCACTGCAGATCGATCCCGAAAAACATGCGTCCCACATCACGCGTCAGCACTTGCGGTTCCACGTTGCGTTCCAGGAAAAATGCCGCCGCCTCGTGAATTCGCTCGTCGCTTCCGTCCGCACCCAGAATTTCGCTGGCCAAAAGATGGAACGGCTTGGACTGTCGCAGGGATGTTTCCAGATATTCCCGAAACTTGTCCGAAGGAATGTGCGTCCCCCCCCGGCGTTCCATCAGCATGACATCGAGCACGATCGCCATTTGCCGGGGAAACTCCTCTCCCGCAAGCACGCGGTCGATCAATTTCTGCCGCTTATCCGGAGTGCTGTCCGCCAGGAATTCCTGGATTTCCAAATGCGTGGGGATGCGCCCCGCCAGATCGAGAAAGAGACGCCGCGCGAACGTCGCATCGTCGGCCCGTTCCGACATTGGTCCAATTTGCCGGGCGGCAATCAGTTGATCGATTTGCCGATGCAGTGGCATCTCTTCCGCCAGTGTGGCGGACCATCCCCAGAACAAGAACAAAACACCGGTGATCAGTGAGGGAGGACGCTGCATGTCACGTCATTCCTGTGGTGTGGGGGCGTGAGGTATATAAGGAGGGCGGTATCGACATTTGCCGACGCATCAAGCCTAGTTTATGAAGTGGGGGGCGTCAATACGATCCTTGAAATCTCGTGAAATTATCGTGGATTTATCGTGGTATGAGAGGTCAGGCGGGCTTGGCGTCCAGCAGGCAGATGCGTAGGGTTCCGTCCGCGCAGGCTGTGGCGACACGGGCATGGTCGGGAGACAAATCCAGATCGCGGGCACTTTGCGGGAGTTTGAATTGATGAGCGGCATCCGCAGTGCCGGACTTCCAGAAAACGAGATTTCCGCCACTGCCGCCGTGGGCCGCGATCAGTGTGCCATCCGGAAGGACGGCAACTCCCCAGGCGACCCCCTGCAGGGCCGGCTTGGAAAGGTATTCCAGCAGTTGCTTGCCTTCGTTCCAGTCGAATTCCACCACCGAGGGATTGCCGACTCCCGCAAACGCATTCGTGACATTCGTGATGCCGCTGCCGAAAAGTCTGCTTCCGTCGTGGTTGAAGCGCAATCCGCGAAATCCGCCGATTTGTGCCCGAAACCCCGTGTCGAATTTGCTGAGAGATGCCGCCGACCAGCTCCGTTTCGGCGCGCCGGTTTGAACATCCCAGTCGATCAGTTTTCCCATCAGGTCCCCCGTGACCAGGGATTCCCCACGGGGATGAAACAACACGTTGTAGATGTGCGAATCGTGCCGCATTGCGTTTTCCAGCGAGGCCTCTTGCCCCTTGAATTCGCGTACTTCACTGCCATCGCCAAAGTTCCAGAGGCGAACGCGCTGATCGTTGCCTACGGTGGCGACCAGCGTACCGTCGGGCGAAATGGCCACGGCTCGAGACCAGCCCTCGTGAGCCGGCACCGCGCGAAGCGGCTCGGGGGACTCCACTCCGGTGGGCCACCAGAGCAGGCGTCCGTCGTAGCCGACGGTCAGCAATGTCTGACCATCCGACGACAGGGCCAGTCCGCGGACCCAGGCGTCGCTGTCGAACTTCACTTTTTGTCCCGTGCTCCAGTTCCACTTCCAGACGGCGTAATCCTCCGAGCCGAAATACACGGCAGGTTCCGTCGGCGAGAAGCGGCAACTCAACAGGGGCCGGCCATGTTTATGTTCGTGCTCGATATGTGTTTTTGTGATATCCATGGTTCGATTTCTACCCGGGTAGGTGTTTGTGGAAACGCAGGCCTTCAGGCTTGAATGGCTAGGGCTCCGCTCGTTTAGCCGGTTCGGCGGACAATCGGGTCAGGATATTGCGGGTGATTTTTTCGACAACGGGTTCCTTGCCTCGCAGGCCATGGGCCCAGTCGGTCGAGCCGCAAGTGAACACGGTCCCATTGTTGGTGTACAGGCCCATCACCGCCGCTCCGATGCGGTCGGCTGGAAAGCGGTCATACCACAGGCTGTCGCCCGGATGCCAGCGTGCCGGACAGGTTCCTAGAATCACGAACGACTGGGGAGTTCCATCGCGAAACGTGGGGAAGGGGAGCCCGTCCCGCCATTCCATTTCGCAGCCATCGCACTCGTAGCCGACAATAGTCTCCGCGCCGCCGAATCGCTCGCCACGCTTCAATTCCGTCCCTGCATAAACCCAGTGTTCGGGACGATGCACCTCGAAGGAGGCAGGGCCATCCATGAACTGGCCATGACTTTTATGATACCCTCCCCACAAAAAGCCTACTCCGGTCAACTGGTTTTCCGGACGGTTGATCAGGTGGTGTCCCCACAGCGTGGCCAGCAGCTTGTGATCGCCATCCGGAAAGAGCGGGTCGATATTGTACCACTGCTTATAGCAGGTTAACGCGCGGCCGTTGTCTTCGCTGCGCACTTGCCAGCAGCAGGTGTTGCCGCTGAAAAATGCCACGTTTCCGCCCGCGGCAATATAGGCTTCCAGGTGATCACGCATCGGCGCGGACCAGTATTCGTCGTGTCCCACGCTGAGAACCAGTCGATACTGTTTAAGCAATTCCGGGTGAAACTCCAGATCGCTATTGACGGCAAAATCGAGGGGAATCTCGTTTCGCTCGCACCAAACCACAAACGGGTGTTCCCAATTGAAAAACTGCGTGTTGATGGGTCGATCGAAGGAAACGCGGTGGCCTTGCACTCCATCGCGATCATGGTAGGCATACAGGCTGTGTCCCCCCCAGTTCGTATAGGCGTTGTAGGTGTTCGTGGAAAGCTGCAGCAGAATGGGACTCGTTTTGCCGGGCGTGGCCGATCGGACCACAAAGAAACATTTGCTGGACGCAGTGCGGGCATTTCGATGCGTAAATTTTCCGCCGTTGTCGCGAACGGTCAAAGTGACCTCGTAATATCCGCTTTTCCAGTTCGCGGGGATTTTCAGGCGATGCGCGGCGGGCCAACCGCAACCATGCGAGGATGCGCGATCGGGAACCGTTCCCTCGACTACGGGGATTTTCGTCAAATCGAGGACTCGTTCGCGGTTCGCGCCGACGCGCTCAATGGCCAGATCCGCCGTGCCCCCGGTTGACGAAAGGTGAAACGCGACTTCTTCGCCCGGCGCGTAGCTGAGTTGATCCGTGTAGCCTTCGATAAACAACCCCGGGGGAGGACTCTGCTGGCCACTAGCAGGCGCGGTAGTGGAGACATACAGCGTGGCGGCCAGAAGGGCAATTGCCACTTTTCCGCGGAGCCCGAATTGTTGTGCTTGTTCAGCTTGAGGCATGTGGATTTCCTTGTTGAAGTTTGCGAGGCCGAGGGATTGGCGAGATGCCTGGCCGGTTTTTATTGCGCGGTGTGATTCACCACATAATGTATCAGGTCTGCCATTTGACCAAGGGTTAATTCCTGTTCCAGGCCATCCGGCATCATCGACAGGGAACTCCCCTTGAGGATTTCGATTGCCTCGCGTGGCAGCGTGACGGTTTTGCCTTCGGCACCGGTCAAGGTGACGCTGTTCGTGGTTTCCTCGGTCAGCAATCCCGCCAGCACTCGGCCATCGGTCGTGACGATCTGGTACTGCAGATATTTCGCTTCCACGGCACGATTGGGGTCGATAATTGCCGTCAGCAGGGCATCGGGGGCGCGGTTCACGAGTCTTGTCAAATCGGGGCCGACGGCGTGCCCCTGTTGATCGAGTCGATGGCAGGCGGCGCATTTTTTGCCGAAAACTTCGCGGCCTGCGGATAAGTCGCGCGCGTTGTCCTGGGCCAATTGCACGGCTTGGGCGAATTGCATCAGGACTTGGTTGCGATTGCTGGAGACTGCTCCCAGTAGACGATTGGCCCATTCGCTGATTCCACGGTCCCGGTGAGCTTGCAACTGATTACGATGGGCAGGTGCCAGACTGGAAACCGGTACAATCTTCTGCTCAAGTAGTGAAAGCAACTCGCGCGTCCAGGCGGGGCGCGCGAGCAGAGTCTCCAGGATTTCACTCCGCAGGGTGGGACCGTGGGATTCCCAGTTCGAGGTCAACAGGCGGGGCACCGTGGGCAAGCCTGTTTCCGACAATGTTCGCACGGCTGCAAGTTGAAGCGAAATTGGCTGTTGGGGTTCAATAAAACTTTCCAGCAGTTGCACATCGTCGTCCCGCTGTTCCGCTCGGCGTCCCAGTAGCCGCAAGGTAGCTGCCCGTTCCTCCAGAGGGAGTTGTCGCAGGCTCGCCTTCCCCTCTCGCAGCAGGCTGTCCAATCTGCTCAGGCTGGCAGAGTTCAGGAATTTTTCCAGTTGCTGGCTGTCTGCTCCCATCCCCTGGAACCATTCCCGCAGCAACTGCATGGTCCGCAGGTTCCAGGAAATTGTTTCCAGCAAATTTGCCACGGCACCCGTTTCACGGTAGCGTGTGGCGCAGGCGGTTACTTTTCCAATCAGCAGGGGAGAGGCACGCTCCTCGCTCGTCAGATGCCGCAATACCGTCCCCACGTTCTTCTGTCCGAGACTGCTCAAGGCGGCGGTGACCAGAATGGGATCCTCCTGTATTTTCAGCGTCAGATCAGCGAGCAGATCCGCGCTCCAGGCGGTATCGACCTCTCCCAGCGTGTAGGCCAGTTGCAGATGCACAAACGCCGAATCCCCGTCGAGCAGGCTCCGGTAGGCTTCCCGCCAGTTCTCGGTGTCCGCATACCGTCCTTCCGAAAGACGGATTGCCTGGCGGCGCACTTCGGGGTGTTGGTCTCGCAGTGCCGCGCGCACAACCTCCGCTTCCAGGCTTTGCATGCCGTCCAGTGTGCAGAGCGCCTGCAATCGGGTCCGCTCCGACGTAGCCGACGAGACAAGGTTTCGCAACGCTGGAACCGCCAGATCATCGTTTTTCCAGATCAACATCCGTTGAGCGAGGTCGCGCTGCCAGCCATTCGGCGAATTCAGAATATCGACCAGTGCCAACGTGTTGAGTCGGGAGAAATCGGGAACGGGACGCCGCGACGTTCCCTGCGGGATCACGCGGTAGATCCGGCCATGTTGCACGCCCGCATGCACGTCGATCGTCTTTTCGAATTCGTCGTCGATCCACTCCGGATGTTCAATGACCTCGCGGACCATGTCGGCTATATACAAGGCTCCATCGGGGCCTGTCTGCAACATTGTGGGACGCGACCAGGGATCGCTGGATCGAAAGAACTCCTCCGTTGCTCCCTGCAACTTTTCGCTGGCGAACGTAACTCCCGCCGGAGTCAACTTCCGCGCATGCACTATGTTGTAAACAGGTTCGCTGGTGAACGTCACGTCCCGGTACTCGGGACCGAACAGGGTGTCTCGATACACAATGGTGCCGCAGGCCGATGTAAACCGGGGCGTGGCCCCTATCGGGCGATATTTCGGATCGCAATGGCTCACAATGGGGCCGATCGGGAATACCAGGGTGTCGCCAACCAGAATGTTTTTCTTTACTACGGGGGGGACCAGATGGGGATTTCGACGCAGATAATGTTCTTCCAGCACGAAGTGAAAGATGGGATTCGGATTGTTGCAGCTGAACCAGTTGCCCCAGTCGTCGCGGTTGCGTCCGAATTGAGTCTGGCCGGCCTGTGTTTCGAGTTCCCCGGTGTCCGGACGAATCCGCAAGTCCCTGCCGCGGATATCGACGATTTTCCCCGTTTTGTGCGAAACCACTTTTCCGCCACTATCACCGTTGGCAAGGTACACCCAGTTATCCAACCCCCAACACAAGCCATTCACGCGGTGTTGCTGATTCCCCTCGCCGAATCCGGAATAGAGTTTCTCCACGCGATCGGACTTCCCATCGCCCGTGGTGTCCTCCAGGTACAGTACATCGGGACTGGCAGTCACCAGTACTCCCTTCCGCCATGTCAGAATCCCTGTGGGCGTGCTCAGATTTTCCGCAAACAGCGTCGCGCGGTCATACACCCCGTCCCGGTCAACATCCTCCAGAACCCGTATGCGTCCCCCCGGCCGGGTGCTGCCATCTTCGTGAAAGGGATAGTCGGCCATTTCGACTACCCACAGTTTTCCATCCGGACCCCAGTCAAAGGCGACGGGGTCGAACACTAGCGGTTCCGCGGCGACGAGTTCCACCTGAAATCCTGCCGCGACTTCTATCGATTTCAGCGAGTCCACTCCCGAGAGTAAGGGATAGTCGCCCGCTTCCTGGATCGGTTGGGGTTCGCTGGCTTGAGAAGCACCGCTCGAAAACAACACCAGCAGCATTGCGATCAGCACACACGGTAGCCGAAACATCGTTTGTCCCCTCTCGAGTACACTTGCTGATCTTCTACCACGGCAGACAGGGTCTGCGTGGTGTTCTTGTTCCATCGAGCTTGCTATTCCGAGCTTCACCGGGGCTCCCGGTATTCCCGAGCACTGGGCAGGCACGTGATATCTCAATGTAATGAACTTACGCAGTTGGCGCGGGACAAGCAATCGAAACCGGGTAAACAGATGCCGGCGAGTTGCTCTCCTTAGGGGACGAGGCTGGCCATGTCGATGCCACATCACTGTGGAAATCAGAAGAAAGTGCTTACGATGATACTTCGGATCGGTTCCAGGCGTGGGGCAGATTTCACTTGCGTAGGGTGTTGCCCATGCTGGTGTCGCTGATATTCAAGGAGGCTTCGCAATGCGTCGTGTTGCCGTTCTGATCTGGACTTGGCTGTGTGTTGCGACATCTGTTTCGGGCCAACCGCTGCCGTCACGGCAAGTTAAACCCGACTGGATCAAGGTGACCGAACGGGCCGGTTGGCAACCGCGCGATTCCCAGGGGGAACTTGTCCACGACGATAAACTCTGGATTTTCGGCGGGTGGTTCAACTCGTTCGAGGCGCCGCCCCGGGATGTCTGGAGTTCCGCCGATGGCAAGAACTGGCGGCAGGTGGCCGCCCAGGCGCCCTGGATACACAGCGATTTGTCGATGTCGCTGACATTTCGGAATCGCATGTGGTTCATGGGAGGCTGGTACAATGGGCGGTTGCCGGGACATTCTGCTTCCAACCAGGTCTGGTCCTCGCGGGATGGCATCGACTGGACCCGGGAAACCGACCAGGCGGGTTGGTCTCCGCGACTCGCATCCGCGATCGTTGAGCATCGGGGACGGATGTGGATTCTGGGGGGTACGGAAAATTATTACTTCGGAGATGCCGCCAGTCTCAAGAACGATGTCTGGTTCTCGGAGGACGGCCGGAACTGGCGGCAAGCCACCGCGCGGGCTTCCTGGAAACCACGGGCGTATCACCAGGCGGTTGTCTTGCAGGATCGCATCTATCTGTTCGGCGGCGGAAATTACGTTCCGGAATACGCCGCCTGGAATGATGTCTGGAGTTCCGCCGATGGCGTGGAATGGCGACTCGAAACCGCGCACGCGCCGTGGCCCGCCCGGCTCTGGTTTCCGGCGGTGGTTTATCGAGATCACATCTGGGTTCTGGGAGGCTGGTCGGGGGAGCCTGCCACCAATCGGAATGATGTCTGGTATTCGAAGAATGGACGCGACTGGTCGCGGCTGGAAACCGAAAGCATCTGGAAGGAACGGCACGAGCATTCCGCCTTCGTCTTTCAGGACCGCCTCTGGATTGCGGGTGGGCATGCGCAGCCCCTCAGCAGCGAAGTCTGGTCGCTACGGCTGCCGCCGGATTGGAACGGTAGCAACCCCCGGTCCGAATAAAGCCCCCGTAAAAATTATCCACATTAGGGGGAGGCGTCCGCGGCAACTGCCTTCAGGTTTCGTCTCGCTGGAGCAGTTGGCGAAAGTTGGTTCCCAGAATCCGTTGTTTGTCAGCTTCGGTCAGTTCCGCGCCGAGCACCTTGCCCAGTTCCGTTCCCAGCGATCGGGAGGGGAGATGGCTGCCAAAGAGAATCCGGTTGGCGCCCAGTTCGCGAACGGCCCGTTCCAGGAAACCGGCGGTGGCGTCGAACCCCGAGGTTTCGATCAGTACGTTTTTTTCTCCGCGGATCGCGCGGATTCCCTGTTCCCATTCGCCTCCCGCGTGGGCACAAATAAAGGAGTGTTCCGGATAATGCCGCGCCAGTTCCGCCAGTTCAGCGGGAGTGGACTCACCTGGTCCCTGCTTGCCCCCGGTCTTGTACCACGTGTGCTGCATGATCACTCCGCCTGCCGACACCACCGCCTCGACCAGCAGGGCGACGTTGCGGTGAGTGCACGTCATGGCCGCCGGGCCACCCCCGGGGAAATAGGCGCCGATCATCGGCCCATCCTGGATCCAGCGCCGGATGGCCTCTCGCGAGCGGGGCACGTCATGCGCGTTGACCTGGATCATGCCCAGCAGGCGATCGGGCCAACGCTCGAACGGGACCATCACGAGTTGGGGATGTGCCCGGAGCCGTTGCTCGAGGTCCGCGTCGGTGGTGGTTCCCAGGCCGACATGCGGGAAATAGCAGAGTTTCTCGAACTGCCCCTTCTGGATTGCCGGCTCGGAAAGTTCCATGTCGCGCAACAATTGACTGCTGCCATCGCGGCCTGGATGTCCATGCGCCGGCGTGAAGTAGGCATCCCAGATGCGATAGGATCGCAACTGCGAGGCGGCTGGCAGTCCGGGGAGATTCAGGGAACTGCTGGTCACGCCGGGCTCCTCAAAAAGCGTCGGGCATTGCTGGCGTAAACCTCCCGCAGTTCCTGCTCCGACAGTTGATTGGATTCATGGACTCGAATCAGCGCGGCCTCCGGCAGCAGAAACGGTGCGTGCGAGCCGAACAACACACGGCCCGGGGGGAGCCCCCGCGCCAGTTCGGGCACGCCGGCGGTTCCCTCAAGACGGGCGGTGTCCCAGTACAATCCGGGAACGGATGCCAGTTCCGTCAGCATTCCGCCACGAGGGCGCGCATTCAGAAGTTGCACCCGGGCGGCAGGGGTGGATTGCAGCAATGAACGTAAGGGGAGGGGATCGACATCGCGAACCTGCAGCCACTCCGGTTGAGTCCGGGGATCTTCCAGAGAGACCACGATCTGCAGAAAGAGGTTCCGCCCCGCCACCTGTTCGAAGACGTCCTGGAAGCGGCTCTCCCCCAGAGTGTAGCCGTGATAACCCGGGTACAGGCGAATGCCGGGCATGTGGTGTTCCTCGGCACAGCGTCTCAGGTCCGCCCGCCAGTCGGGTAGACTGGGGTTGAGCGTGCCGATGGGAGTCAACTCGGGGTACTCATTACACGTCTCGGCGACTCGCGCGTTTACTCCCGTGATATCCCGCTGCAATATCCCCTCGAAGCTACCGGCCCAGGCGGAGCAGATTCCCAGTGCCCGCATTTTCGCAACGATTTTGCCCGCCGTATCGAGCGGCAGTCGACGAAAGGGCCAGGCAAACAGGCTCGCGTTTGTGTCCACGATTTCCCAGGGAACATTTTCCGAGGCCTCCGCCAAGCACGGGACAGGCGTTGCCCCGGGACCGGTCAAGGGGAGTAACACGCCTGTTCCCAGGGCCTGTTTCAGCAGTGCACGCCGTTTCATAACGAGAACTCCCCCGCGGGCATGATGGCTACCGGACATGGCGACCGCTCCATCGGCCTGGCAAAAAAAACGGCAGCCACTGGAATGGGCTGCCGTATTCTCGACCAGACCAGTAAGACGAATCAGTTGATCGTCTTTTCCCCTTTCTTCCAGTTACAGGGGCACAACTTGTCGGTCTGCAAGGCATCCAGCACGCGGAGGACTTCTTCGACATTCCGCCCGATCCCCAAGTCATGCACGGCCATCCAACGGAGCACGCCGTTCGGGTCGATCAGGAAGATGCCGCGATAGGCAATCCCCTTTTCTTCCAGCAACACGCCGTAGGAACGCGCCAAATTGTGGCTCGTGTCGGCGAGCATCGGGTATTTCATTTTCTGCAGGTCCGTGTGGGAATCGCACCAGCCCTTGTGGCTGTAGACGCTGTCGGTACTGGCCGTCAGCAGGACGGTGTCGCGATCTTCGAATTCCCCCAGCGAATCGTTGAATGCCACGATTTCCGTGGGGCAGACAAACGTGAAATCAAGCGGATAAAAGAACAGACATACCCACTTGCCGCGAAAATCGGACAGCTTCACCGTGGAAAACTGCTTGTCCGTGTTGTCCGCAATGCGATTGTAGGCTTGAACTTCAAACTCTGGGGCCGGTTTGCCCACTTGGACTGCCATCGTCAGTTACTCCCTATCGTTGTGAAATGTTGTTGACTCTCGTCTCGCCATGACCGTCGCGTACCCCGCATCCATCTCCTGTAATGCCAGGCCTGCTCCACGCGAATTTGGGTCGCACGGGGGGGCACATGGCATCCCTGGACGCAACGAAACGGAAAGATCAAAAGAATACCAATTTGTCCTGATTTGCCGGGTTTTTTGCCGCCCGGCATTCAGCGATCACGCTGGCTGACATAGTATATCCCTCGGGGGTCTGCAATCAACCGAGTGTTTCCCGGCGTGATGGAAAACTCTGGCTCGGCGAGCATGAACTGGGAATGAAATTTTTGGCGTGGTAATTCGAGGATCACTTTTTACGGCAAGGATCAGCAGGGATGTCGGATCGCATGATCACATTGGCGTTGGGCGGTGGCGGCGCGCGGGGTTTGGCGCATCTGGGGGTGATTGAAGTCTTGCTGGATGCGGGCTATTCCATTCGTCGCATTGTGGGAGTCAGCATGGGCAGCCTGGTTGGCGCGCTGGCTGCAACGGGCATGTCTCCGACCGAAATGCAACAAAAAAGCCTCGATTACCTCCTTTCCGATCGCTTTCAGGTTCATCAGCGCACGCTGTTCGGCATGAGTGGCGACAGTACGGCCGTCGAGACCAGGGGGTATTATTCCTGGTATCATCGGATTCAGCAGTTTCTCAAGGCGAACAGTCTGTTTCGGCGCATCATTACACAACCGGGGATGCTCCCGGGGGTGTTGCTCGAGGATGTGGTCGAACATCTGCTGGAGGATGTCTGTATTGAAGATCTCAAAATCCCGTTTTCCGTCGTGGCGGTCGACCTGGTGAGTGGGCATCAGGTGATTATCGAGAAGGGGTCGGTCCGGTTGGCGGTGCGTGGGTCTTCTTCGTTGCCTGGCATTTTTCCTCCGGTCACGCATGGGGCCATGCAACTCTGCGATACCGGTACGTTCTGTTCGTTGCCCGCCAGGCTCGCGCAATCATATGGCATGCGTCCCGTGATTGCGGTCGAGGTCAGTACCGATATCACGCCGATACACCCCGTCCGTAGCGCGCTGGATACGTTGATCCGTGTGGACGAAATCGGCGAGAACTATTGGCGCAAGCATGTGCGGCATCATGCCGATCTGTTAATCCAGCCGAATGTCGGGCATGTACCCTGGTACGATTTCTCCTCGGCCGCCCTTCTGATCGAACTGGGGCGAAAAGCCGCGAAAAAAAGTCTCAGGACGTTGGACCGGCTCATCGAACCTTAAGGATTCCCCCTCGGCGGATGGTACTGTCTTGCCTCATGGGGCGTTACAACTCCGAGAGAACCTTCACGACCTGTTGCTGAAACAGTTGCAGCCAGCCGGGGCCGAGCAGGCAGTCGCTATCTTCCTGGGCGCACCCCGGATTGGATAGTTGATCGTCCGTGGGGGCATAATACAAATAGCCATTTGTGTATCCGGCCACGAACGTATGCTCGTGGGAGGCGTTCTGCTTGATATCCAGGCCGATCTGCACGGTCAATTCCCCGGGAAAGGTGACCAGCGTGAAGTCGCCCACCTTCAACCCCAGGACTTCGGCCGAGACCGTGCTGGCATTCAACTCCTCGGTTCGATTCTGGTGCCTGCGCAGCAAGGCGATATTCGATTTAACCCGCGTCAAATCCTCCATGATGTGGATATTCCGGATATACTGTTCCAGGTTCCTGCGGTTTTCCGCATCCAGCCGATTCCAGTCGTCGCGCCCGATCATCTGGTCGTGCAGATATCCATGCGAGTAATACGAGGGATAATCGTCCGAGAGTTTGTACTTGATCAGCAGCGGGACAAATATCTTCAAGTTCAGGCTGGTTCCCTGCAGCGATTGGACCAGCCGGTCTTGCTCGGCCTGCAACTTCACGATGCGTTCCCGGTGATCGGCCCGCGGCAGTTCGATTGTTGAGTGGGAATAACTCAACTGTTCAACGTCCCGGCAGACAATGCGTCGCACCCCCTTCAGCGTGCTCAGCCCCAGCATGTTCCCCAGTGGCTCGGCATGTCGCGGAATGCTGACATCCTTGTACAGGATGGGGTTGATGTCGCCGGCGCATCCCTGCAGGAACAGGGCCACCGTCCCTTCGCTCAGGTTGTTTTCAATCACTTCGGCGGCGTAGCCCGTCATGTCGAACGTGTTACCCGCGGTGCCTGGTGTCCCTTGGATGGGGTGGCAGGCAAAGTTGAAGACCACCGCCATCGTCTCGCCATTCAGGCGATCCAGCCGTAAAATGCCAATCTCGGGGTCGATCGGGCCGATACGCTCCACCAGTTCGTCCGGCGGCAGGGCATAGGCATGTCTCACGTCGGCCTGGCGGCCATCCTTCAAATACAAACGCCGATTTTCCATGACGCGATTCTCGTGCCCCGTCCCCGCCCCCGCGCGCACGGGTTCCCGCTTTGCCCACGCCTGCTTGACAACTTCCACGGTTCGCTCGGCGACATCCTTGCAGACGATGCCGTGGCAGTGGCTCGCATTCACCAGAATCTGTTCGGGGGCTATCTGCAACTCCTGTTGCAAGGCGGCTCGGACCGTGGGGAGGTAACCACTTTTGATCGGTCCGATTTCCCCAATGGCGACGGCATCGACGGTAATCAAAACCACGCTCGTGCTGTCGTCCGTCAACACCAGGGCCTTTGCCCAGAGATGTTCAGGAGGATTCGGCACGTCGCGATCGGTGATGTCAATTTTGGCGACACCCGCACGCAACCCCGCCGATGTCTCCCGCGGCAAGGACATCAGGCATAACACCACGCACAGAAATAGACAGACGCGCCTGGGGTTGAAAACTCCAGGGGCAATTTGCCACTGCCTGATACGAGCGGATATCATAAGTGTTTCCCGTTTTCTGATTCGCGGTTGTTGCAGATCACGCGGTATCCGACGAAGTCTGGCATGACACGTCGAAACATTACGTTCATTCAAAATTCCCTATAGGTCGGGGCATCCTGGTCGTAAGGTGTGCCTCGATCAGGAACACGGAAACCGGATTTCGATCATGCCGGGTGGCATGGCAGGTGTCAATCCTGTGGCCATGCTGCAGCGTCTTGCACGCGTGAAACAGCGGGGACTGGATTTGCCAGCAGCTTCAGTGAGAACTCGGATTTTCCCAGCCGGAAGAGATCACGGTCCAGGTTTCGCGGGCAATCAGTTGGCCCTGTTTCCGTTCTGTATCGGAAATCTGCATCTGGACAATTCCATATGGGACTTCTTCGCTGAGCCATAGGTCGCTACGGATTTCCCGCGCGGGAATTTGTTCGTTCCCCTGGCTGAACGCGCGGAGAGCGACCCGTCGGCACCGAAACGCGTTTTCCCGTACCGGAGTAAACAGGTATCGGAAGTGCCCCGCGCGATAAGCTGCCTTGGCGGGGGTGCCGCGTAAAAAGGTGAGTTGTTCGAGCCGCGTAGCCCGCGGATCGGAATCCTCCCAGTCCACCAGGTAATCCCCAGGCAGGGCTCCAGCCAGCAGCTGGTCGGGAAGCACATAATAAATCCGACTGCGACTCACGCGTCCCTGTGCATCCCTCTGTTCCAGTATCATTATGCGAGTTGCTTGCCCATCGCGAAGAGTCGGGCCTCCGTCGGAAATTCGTAATTGCCGGCCTGTTCCATCGCCCAGCAGACACCAGTATGCGGGATCGGCCGACTCTCCCTGAGGGAGGCCGTTCACCCAACCATGGATCGGGCGGGGCAAGGGCTCGGGCGGGTCGGAATAATTGATCCAGCCACGACTTTCCATGGACTTGAACAGCCAGGGGTGTTGCCAGGGGGTATTCCAGCAAGACCAGGCCGAATAAAGCGAGGGGCTCCCCAGGATCAGCAGCACAAGGACCAGCGAATAGACCCGCCGACACCGCTGCAGCCACTCCGCGACGGCCAACAGCCAGAAGGGAATCAGCCATAGGACCCAACGCAAGGCCACGCTCACTCCGCCGTAGTTGTAGTTTTCCGTGCGCTTCCAGTAAAACAGCAGGATCAGCACTGTCAGCGCGGCTCCCAGCAGATGCAGGGAACGCAGGCCGCCCGTCCGATGCCGGATCCCCTGCACATAGCCGGGTAGCATCAACAGGAACAAGGGGGTCAACGAAAAAATCCCGTGATGACCCACCAGGCAGTGAAATACGTAAACAGGCATGGAATCCCGCGCTTTGTCCACGCCCTGCGGATTGCTCCAGTAACTGGCAACTCCCAGATGTTCATAGACATATTTTTCCGTGCCGTAATACATGTAAAACGGCTTCCAGCCTCCCGTGGCCAGATAGTTCGTCACGAAAAATCCAATCAAGGGGATCAGGGCCGCGGGAATGAACCACGTCGCGGTGGCGCGCCAATCGCGCGCCACCAGTAGGCCAAATATTCCCAGGCCCAACAACGCCGCGGGCAACTCGTTGCAACACGTGAGCGCCGCAAAGAAACCACACGCGGCATACAGCCAGCCGTTCCCGCGACCAGTCTCCCGCGAGGAGTCCCCATTCCGCACCAGCAGAAAAATCGCAGCCGACAGGGTAAACAGCAAGCTGATTGCCCCGGCCGTATGGTTGTTAAGTACGGTCAGAAACGGCGTCAGCAGGGTTGCCAGTCCCGCCAGCGCGATCACCAGCAGCCGGATGGGCGCGGCAAAGTCGCAGCGAATCAACGCGCGCCAGAAGCAATACAAGGCCAACAGAAACGGCAGGATGTTGACCAGCAACAGCATGATCCGCGCCACCGTGGCGGTATCGTTGAGCAGGTTCAGCCCGGTCGCCCGGTGAATGCCCCAATAGAGTCCCGCCAGCAAGGTGGTAAACAAGGGAGGCTTGGTCGAGTAGAAATGCCCTTCGTGTCTCACCTTGTCGATCGTATCCCAGCCGGGGCGGCGAATAATTTCGTCGATCCGATAGGTACCCTGTGTGCCCAGCGACCAGACAGTGCACCAGCGCGAACGATCGTTCGCGCTTCCTAAGGGTTCCGCGGTGCTCAGGCGGGCAACGAGCAGACTGCCAATCAGTCCCAGCAACAGGGTGAGAACGGCTTGTTCCCCTAGGCGATGCCAGGGGGTGGAAGATGCGTCGACAGGGGGGGGAGTTGGGGTGGGCACGATCGCTGCATTCCTGCATTCGGAAGGAAGATTCGTTCTGCTGAAAAGTTACAGCTTATCGAGCAGGTCCCGCAGATGAAAATGATGCTTCCCCAGTTTCCCGCCGTAATTGCCGGCGGATACCTCCGTCACCCCCGATTGCTGGCAAGCAGCCCGAAGCCCCATTCGCATTCCCTGTTGAATCGAATTGAAATCACTGCCATCGATGACGATTTCATACATTGCCCGAGTGGCGGCTGCCAGGTGCGATTCCGATCGAGCCGAGAGTGTCGGGCAATGGGCGTCGTTCGTGCTGGCGCGAAGTCCAGCATAACGAGACCCCACTTTACTCCCGCTACGGACAATCCCTCCCGGAAAAGGCATGATGATCCCCGGGCATTCTTGCATGCACGCAATCGCCGCTTCGGCAGCTTGCAGCGCTGCCGCTTGAGATTCGCCCCCAATCAACAGGTTTCCCCCGGCGATACCCCGAAATGTACCGCAGATGTCCTCGCAGAGAAATTCGCCATCCATGACGGGAATTCTCCAGAATCGCCGCGCCCCGATCCCTTTCGATGCCTGATAGCCATCGCCAAAGAAACGCAATTGTTTTCCGAGGGGAAGTTGCTTGTCGTCGGCGACCTGCTCCACCCCATTGTAAACGGCGGTTGTCGGACAGGTGAGCAGGCATTGTCCCACCCGTTTGATGACCGCCTTCCCCAGCGATTCCTGGTTGAACGCGTACAGCATGATCGCCACGCCTGGGCGGCCATCGGGTGTTTGCTCGGCAGGCAGACGGACTTCAATTCCTGCCTCCGCATCGCAAGCAATCACGCTGGTGCCGTACCCCGTGACTTCCGACGCCGCGATCTCTGCCCAGCGGGGTGTCGCCGCTGTCACGATCAAGCGGGTTCCCGTGACGGAAAAAGCCTCGGCGAAAGTGTCGCGTACCAGAACATTTTCGACCTGATAACCATTCATGGGAGCTTGCTCGATCAGAGGGGCAGGGGCCTCCGATCATCAACAAAATCAAGACACAATGCAAGCCGCCCGAGGGGGTACGCGTCCCAATTCCCACCTTATCGCAAAGCCAACCAGTAGAGGACGTGATTTTTTCGCAGGGTACGCTCTGCGTACCATTTATACGGCATCCACGCGCGTTTCGGCAACACTATGTAGCGATGAAACCCATGCGAAATTCAAGAATTCACAGCCTCCGCGAGCATCATCCACTGCGTGTTCTGTTTCAAGCCAGGACTCAACACCTTGGTGGCTGTATTCCATGGTATTCACATAAATGACAGCCCCGTCAGGAATTGTCTTCACTGCTTCGCAACGTGACAATTTTGTTGATCAGATCGGCCAGATTCGAAGCGGACATTTTTCGCATCAAGTTGGCCCGGTGCGCATCAACGGTTTTGACTTTGATATCAAGGTGGTCGCTAATTTCCCGGCTGGTGTACCCTTCGATCACCAGGTCGGCGACTTGCAGTTCCCGTTTTGACAGCGAATTCACCAGGTCGCGGGTGCGGTTTCGCTGCTGAAGTTGATCCCGATGGAGTCGGCTGTGACGCAACGCGTCCTGTATCGACGAGATGATCTCGTGCTGGCTGGCACTCTTCAGCAGAAAATTGAATGCGCCCTGCTTCATCGATTCCACGGCGACGGGAACATCCGCATGAGCCGTGAGCATGATCACCGGAAACGTGGCATGCATTTCCTTCAATCGTTGATGCACTTCCGTACCCAGCATGCCCGGCATGCGAATATCAATCACCGCGCACCCGGTGGCCTCTGGCGAAATTCCATCCAGAAATGCCTGGCCCGACCCGAACGATTCCACCTTCAAATGAAAACTTTCCAGGAAAAAGGTCATCGATTCGCGGACATCGGGCTCGTCGTCCACCAGATAAACAACCTGCTGCGTTTGCGGTGAATTCTCTTCCACCAACTGGGGGCGCTCTTTCGTGGCAAGAGACGTTGTGTTCATGAATGTTTCGTGCATGGACTTGCTCTTTCTGCAGCGTACTATTTCCCAATGTTTACCCGACGTTATCGGGAGGAAATCGAAGTGTTCCTGGAGAACGATTCGCTGTTGTTTTATGCTTTTGGGTAAGCCGAAAGTGTCAGGGAGTCTCACCAGTTTGTTAACGTGTAAGACTTTGGTTTTGATGCGTTGATATAAGCAATTGCCGAAAAAATAGTTGTTTTTTCGAAAAAATTGGGAATTTCCGGTAAATATTTCAGGAAATATTCCCGGAGTGTTCTTGTGGTCAGTATTTTTTTGTGGTAGTGATCATTGAGTTTGTGGGTACGCAAGTGCATTTTGTGCTTGTGTACCGATCTTTTTGAAGTTGGACAAGTCCGTCAAGGAGCATGGGTACATATTTAGTGCACTTCCGCTGAAGTCCGGGGGAAGTGCAACGCTGGGGGCTGCCGCTGCCCGCAACTCAGAATTAAGTTCCCATCGTGTTGATTTTCCGCTGGCAAGTCACTATGCTCCTGTGCTTCGAATTTTGATATCTCACTAACACTGAAAGAGCGGGCTTTCTAAGCTCCGTTCCACGACGATGGAGAGCTGGTTTGCATGGGTACGAAAAAAACGGGTAAAGGACGCAGGAAAATCGGGCGGAAGAAGCGTCGTATGCGTGCAAAGATTCGCCATCGCAAATAAGCCATTCTGCGGTTCCGCTGCTGCATGCTTGTGCAGTTTGACGCGCGATTGAAATGGCAGGCTTCTCCACATCACAGCCTCTGGCTGTGATGTTCCCTTGCGCGGCGCATGGTTTCGGGCAAAATATCCGCTACTTTCCTGACGCTTCGATTCAGGGCGTCTTGATTTACGTGAATTCCAACCCGTGAATTTTTTGTAGGGTGCGCTATGCGTACCATTCATGCGGTATCCACGCGACATCCGAACCACAACATACGGGTGGCAAGCTGCCTCCGAAATCAAACAATTCACAGCCTCTATTCGCTAGCCACGGCTCCGCATGCCGAGCGAATTTCCAAGGTTATTTCCGCGGTGCCACGGCTGGCAGCGCCTCGGCATCCCTTTAATCAACGGGCCGCTAAACTTCCACCCAGAGCGAGAGTTCCACGCAGGCATTCATGGGCAATTCGTTCACTCCCACCGCGAATCGGGTGTGTCGGCCAGCGTCGCCGAACAATTTGACCAGGAACTCTGAGGCACCATTCAATACCAGCGGCTGATCGACAAACCCGTCCGCGGATTGCACAAAGCCTTCCACGCGAACAACACGTCGGATTTCGTCCAGGCTCCCCACGCAGCTTTTGATTTGGGCCAACGCATTCAGGCAGGCCAGCCTGGCCGCATAGGCGCCATCTTCACGCGTAACGTCGCGTCCCACTTTCCCCTTAAAAGGCAATTCCTTGCCGATCATCGGCAGTTGCCCGCTGGTCACCACCAGATTTCCCGTGCGCAGGACAGGTACATAGAATCCGATCGCGGTGGGTGGCGTGGGAAGTGTTTCCCCCAACTCCACCAATCGTGTTTCTATCGACCTGGCCATGTTCTGCTCCTTTGCTCGAAAACATCCCGTTTCCCCTTGTGGGAGACACGCGATGCGGGGACTTCGATTTATGGTTATCGAGAGATATTCCTCGATTGCTGTTGTAAACACAACCGAGAATATGGATATTGATTCATCGAGGGCGAAACGGAACATCGCCGCTCCTTCCGCGTTCGCGGGCAGAGTTCACGTCACAACGAAGGAGGAGACAACCGTCCCTTCTGTTCCGGACTCAACCACAACAGTTCAACCACAAAAGGGTAGACCTCATGTTGGCTCGCGTCGCGTCGCTGCTGGTTTTCCTGCTGGGAATTTCCGTCGGCTCCTTGGAGGCAGGTACCTTTTCGGGACGTATCACGAAGATTTCCACGGATGGGGCTCAAGTCACGGTCTTTTCCACTTCGCAGGAAAAAGAACAGGTATTCGCGCTCACGGGACGGAATTTGCGGATCACCATCGACAGCAAGCCAGGCAAGTCGGAACAACTGCAAGTGGGGAATCTCGTGACCATCATCACGAATGCGGGGGGGCAGGCCGAGCGTGTCATTGCACGGTCTGCCTCTGCCGCGGTCACCGAAAAAACTTCCCCCGCCAAAACGTCCGCTTCGACCCAGCCGACCCCCTCGAAGCCGGCACCCGGTGCTTCCGACAACCAGACGGCCAGCCGCCCCGCGAACAACACTCCCTCCGAACCCTGGCCCGGTTTTTTGGGACCAGATCTCCAGAATCGTTCCGCGGACAAGAACCTATTGGCCACCTGGCCCGTGGACGGACCTGGCTTGCTCTGGACCGCGCGGAATCTGGGCGAAGGGTATTCCTCCGTCAGCATTGCCGAGGGTAAGCTCTTCAGCATGGGCACCCGCCAGGGACGGGAAGTTGTCCTGGCATTCGATCTGCAAACCGGCAGGGAACTCTGGGCTGTTAACAGTGGAGCCGTGTTCAACGACAACATGGGGAACGGGCCTCGTTCCACGCCCACTTATGAAAATGGCCGTCTCTACACGCTCGGTGCCTCGGGCGATTTGACCGCCATCAATGCCGCCAACGGCACCATCCTCTGGCAACAGAATATCCTGAGCCAGCATGCGGCCAGGAATATCGTCTGGGGCATCTCCGAATCCCCCCTGATCGACGGCGATAAACTCATCTGCACGCCGGGAGGCAACGGGGCCACCATGGTGGCTCTCAACAAGAACAACGGCCAGACCATCTGGCAGGCTGCCATTCCCGGGAATCCCCAGGCCGGTTATTCCACGGCGATCGTCACCGATTTGAACGGCGTGCGGCAGTATGTCAATTTCTGCCACAATGGGCTGTTCAGCGTGGATGCCCGCACCGGGCAACCGCTCTGGGGAGACAACAATGCCGCGAATTCCACCGCCAACTGCAGTTCCCCCATTGCCATCGGCAACAATTCCATTTTCTACGCTTCGGGGTATGGGACCGGAGGCGCCTTGTTGCGTTTTGCCGGCCGGGCAGCGAAACCGTCCCTGGCCTACAAGACCGAAAAAATGAAGAATCATCATGGCGGCATGGTTGAACTGAATGGCTTCCTCTACGGCGCGAACGAGAATATTCTCACATGCCTGAATGTCCAGACGGGAGAAATTACCTGGCAGGACCGCCTGGGGGGGAATGGCAAGGGAGCGATTACCTATGCCGACGGACACCTCTACTTCCGCAGCGAAAATGGCCCCATGTATCTCATCGAAGCCGACCCGAACAACTTCGTCGTCAAGGGCCAGTTCAATCAGCCGGAACGAAGTAATCGCCCCTCCTGGGCACGCCCCGTCGTTGCCGATGGCAAACTCTTCCTCCGCGATCAGGACATTCTGCTTTGCTACCAGGTGAAGCAGTAACCTCGACGACACCCGTAGCCTAGAGTACACGATGTGTAACGACGATGTGGTATCCACGCGAGTTTCGGCGTTGGGTGCCATGCTCTCAAGCAGCAGGCGGGTGAGCATGCAAAGCAGTCCACTGGGGTGGATATCCATGGGAATGTAGCAGCTCGATCCCGGCCCGCATCCTGGAGGGGCGGGTTACTTTCGTTTCCGCGTCTTTTTTTGCGATGGTTTACTGGCTGCGGATTTGGTGGAGGCGGTCCCCTTGCGCCCCTGACCCCGGCCTTGACGTGGCTTGGTGCCCGCCGGTTTCTTTTTGGCCGTGGCGATTTCCGCGAGGATTTTCAGCAGGGACAAGTCCAGTTGGCGCCGGTCTCGGTCCACATGGGTGACCTTGACGCGAACCATCCCCCCCAACCGCAGACGCATGTTGGTCCGCCGGCCGATCAGGCTGTGCGATTCCCGTTCGAAATCGAACTGATCCAGTTCCGACAGCACGCTGATATGAATCATACCCTCCGCGGGGATATTCAGGCATTGGCAGAAAATTCCGAACCGTTCGACTCCCGTGACCACGGCATCGAATTCGCTACCGATTTTTCCTTCCATGAATTCGAGCAGTTTGAGTTTTGTCAATTCGCGTTCGGCCCGTTCCGCGCGGCGTTCGGTCTGGCTGCAGTGTGCCGCCTGTTTATCGAGTTTTTCGATACTTTCGCCGCGATACTTCCCGTTTCCCAGGAATAGCTTGTCCAGAATCCGGTGCACGGTTAAATCGGGATACCGCCGAATGGGACTGGTAAAGTGGCAATAGTTTTCCGCCGCAAGGGCGTAATGTCCCTCTTCCGCCGGGGAGTATTCCGCCTGTTTCAAACTTCTCAGGAAAGCAAAGTGTACCGCCCGTTCCAATGGGGTTCCCGCGGTTTCATCGAGCAACTTCTGCAAATCATGCCGGCCCTGCGTGGACGGCAGGGACAGTCCAAGTGAATCGACAAACTCGCCGAACAGTTTCATTTTTTCGGCTCGGGGTTCGCCATGAGTCCGACGCAGAAACAGGATCCCACGATCCGTCAATTCCTGGGCCACCGCAATATTCGCTGCCAGCATGAACTCCTCGATGATGCGATGGCTTTCGTCGTGCTCGGCTTCGTACGCCCCGGAAACACGGCCGTCGTCGTCAAAGTTGAGTCGGACTTCCGGCATGCTAAGTTCCAGGGCTCCTTTCTGGAAGCGGCGTTTCCGCAGCAGGCGGGCCAGTTGCTGCATGTCCATCAGCAGTTGGCTGATTTCCGGTTTCAATTCGGCAGCGCGGGTGTCAGCGTCGTTCAGGTAGGACATGACCTGTTCATACGCGAACCGCTGTTGCACCTTGATGGCCGAATTGGCAAGCCGGGTTTCCAGGGGAATCCCCTCGGGAGAAAATTCGATGAACGCCGATTTGACGAAACGCACGCGCCCCTGCTGCAGACTGGCCAGACCGTTGGAGAGAATTTCTGGCAGCATCGGGATGACTTTGGTGGGCAGGTACACGCTGGTGCCGCGCTTGTAGGCTTCGTCGTCGAGCGGGGTATTCGGCTGCACGAAATACGAAACATCCGCAATGTGCACGCCCAACTGCCAGTGTCCGTTCTCGGTCCGTTTGAGGGAAATGGCGTCGTCGAAATCTCGGGCATCCTTCGGATCGATCGTAACGATGGTCTCGCCGGTCAGATCGAGGCGGTCCGCCAGATTCTGTTCATCGAAAGCTTCTGCCTGCTGGCGCGATTGTTCCTGCACTTCCGGGGGAAAATCGGTCGGCAGGCCGTATTCGTGAATGATCGTCAGCGTATCGATGCCAGGCATCCCGCGCGGGCCCAGCACTTCCGTCAGGACCGCTTCCCCCACCTGGAAATTCGTGGGGAATCGGATCATTTCGATCACAACCTTATCGTCCGGACGGGCACCTTTCGCACCGGGATCGCCCACCCAGATGGCTTCTTCGTAATTCGAGCCGTCGATAAAGACGTAGCCTTGTCCCTCTTCCTCGAAGTAGACCCCCACGAAGCGGTTCGTGGCACGCTGCACCACATCGATAATCCGCCCGCAACGCTGCCCCCCCGATTTCACGCGACTGACTAGCTGCACCGCCACTTCATCGCCGGACTGGGCGTCCCCCAGGTCGCGGGCTTCCACGAAGATATCCTGGGTTAAATCGGCCGGCTTGGGCTCGTGCAACACCACGTATCCGTTACCGCTGGCCACTTTCCGCAAGATTCCGTGCAGCCCGACGCGCTGGCTCGGCAACTTGATTTTTCCGGTTTCCGTGGCCTGCAGGCGATGATTGGCCAGTAAGTCCTGCAACACCTGTTCGAATTCCTCGGCCCGTTTTTTCTTGATGCCCAGTTTCTTCGCCAGGGCCTTGGCCTTCAGCGGTTCGTATCCGTCTCGCGAGACGAATTCCATAATTTCCTGCGGCAGCGATGTCATGTGTTGTTCCTTCCCGGAACCTAAATATCAACCCGTGCCGTTCCCCCCTCCGCGCCACGCCCTTCCCGGTCTTATTCGCCCAGGCTGCTTCCCTTGTAGAGCTTGCGATCCATGCGCGGATTGAACGGGGTCCAGTGCGATTGCCTATTGGGATCACTTTCAATCATGGTGATAAATTCGTTGACCTTGGCGTCGATGTTATCCAGATGGTGCAGCAGAATCGCTTCGGGCGTCATCGGCAGTTTCGGGCTGCCAAATTCATACGAGCCGTGGTGGCTGGCAATCATGTGCTTAAGTCGCAGAATCTTTTCCTCGTCGACAGTCGTGCCCAGCGCGGCCAATTGCTGCACCTTTTCGTTCAGCAGTTCGATGCCGATGATCAGATGCCCGATCAGTTGCCCTTCGTCGGTATAAACAAAGGTGCCGTCGTAGGCCAGTTCGCGAATCTTACCCAAGTCGTGCAGAAACACCCCTGCGAGCAGGAGATCGCGATTGACCCGCGGATACAGGCCCGCAATCCGTTCCGCCCCTTCCATCAGGGTGACAATATGTTCCAGCAAACCTCCCAGATAGGCGTGATGGGCCTTCACACCGGCTGGAACATTCCGCAAGTGGTCGACCAGTTCCTCGTCGTCCAGAAAGGCCTGCATCAGGTCCCGCAACTGGCTGTCGGTCAGGCTTTGGAGAAAATCCCGCAACCGCGCGAACATCGTGTCGATGTCCTGACTCGAACCCTGCTGAAAATCCTGGAGGTCGATCGAGGTTTCATTCACGGCCTCCACCCGCGTGAGAATCACTTGCAGGTTACCATTGTAAAGCTGTGCCTTGCCGCGGATTTTCACATAATCACCGGCGTTGATGTGGGCCACGCTCTCCTCGGTGATATTCCACAGCAGACCGTGCAGGGACCCGGTTTTGTCGCGCAAGTCCGCCAGCAGGTACGTATCGCCATTGCGATTGGCTCGCAACTGCTTATCCGCCAGGACGAAGGTCTCCTCGATGGTTTCACCATCGGTGATTTCATTGACAAAGCGACGGGGCATTCCAGCAACTCATTTCCAGGCAAATCCGCGATTTCGTAACCGTCTTCCAGTCTATGCGTTCCCGCTGGGCTTCACAAGTTCGCCGCCAGACTTCACGATACCGCCGAAACGGCTAGAATCATCCCCGGTGTTCGCGCGTGGGCGAACGTCGAATTCACCCTTCCCCTGGAAAATTCATAAAGGCGGCGGACGATGCGTTGGACGCAATCCCTGATTCCCACCATGAAGGAAACTCCCTCGGATGCGGAGATTCCCAGTCATCAACTGATGTTACGCGCCGGCCTGATTCGCCAACTGATGGCGGGTGCCTACACATATCTGCCGCTCGGCTGGCGCGCGGTGCAAAAGGCCGCCGCCATCATCCGACAGGAAATGGACCGCGCCGCTGCCGTCGAAATTCATATGCCCGCGCTGCAACCCATCGAGCTGTTCGAACGGACAGGCCGGGTCGAGGCGTTTGGTTCCGTACTCATGAAATTCGAGGTGAGCCGGGGCGATCGCCGCGTGTCTCTCGCCCTCGGACCGACACATGAGGAGGTCGTCACCGATCTCATTTCCCGCCATATCAGCAGTTATCGTCAACTCCCGCTGACGGTCTATCAAATTCAAACGAAATTTCGGAACGAGGAACGCCCCCGCTTCGGCGTACTGCGAACCAGCGAATTTCTGATGAAGGATGCCTACAGCTTCGGCTCCTCCCTGGAGCAACTCAACGTCACCTATCAGGCCATGTACGATGCCTATTGCCGCATTTTTCAACGTTGTGGCTTGAATTACATACCCGTCGAGGCTGAAAGTGGGCCGATTGGCGGCGATGCCTCGCATGAATTCATGATTCCAGCCGAGAACGGCGAAGATCGCATCGTCTATTGTCGGCAGTCAGGTTACGCCGCCAACCTCGAACGGGCCGAAACGGGCAGAACCACACCCTCCCTGCAGGCCGCTGCGGAAGCCGCTCCCCTGCAAATGGTCGATACTCCCAAGGTCGGCTCGATTGATGCGGTATGTGGGCTGCTCAAGTGCGCGCCCAGCCAGATGATCAAAACCCTGATCTATCTGGCCGACGAGCAACCTGTCGCCGTGCTCGTTCGTGGCGATCACGAAGCCAACGAAGGGAAAATTCGCCGCGTCCTCGGTGTCCAAAACCTGGAACTGGCTGACGAGGCAACCATTCAACGCGTCACCGGCGCCCCCGTCGGATTTGCCGGGCCTGTCGGGTTGGGGGGCCGCATGATTGCCGATCACGATGTCCCGCAAGTGGCCAACGCCATCACGGGGGCCAACTCCGCCGATCAGCATTACATCGGCGTTAACGTTGGGCGGGATTATCAGCTCGAAACGACCTACGATTTGCGGAATGCCACGGCTGGCGATCCCTGTCCCAAATCGGGTGAGCCGATGGAGTTGGTGCACGGCATCGAAGTGGGCCACGTCTTCAAGCTCGGAACCAAGTATTCGGAATCTCTCGGGGCGATGTTCCTCGACGAACATGAAACCCGGCATCCCCTGATCATGGGCTGTTATGGGATTGGCGTGAATCGCATTGTCGCGGGGCTGGCGGAAACGTGTCATGACGACAAAGGGTTGATTTGGCCGATCTCGATCGCTCCCTTCGAAGTGCTCGTTATCCCGCTGAAAACCGATGACCCCGAGTTGATGCAGGTCGCCGAGAAAATTTACGACGAGCTTGTGAAGCAGGGAGTCGATACCCTGTTCGACGACCGTCCGGCTCGTCCGGGCGTGAAGTTTAACGATGCCGACCTGATCGGCATCCCGTACCGCATGGTCATCGGAGGCAAGGGGCTGCAGGAAGGACTGATCGAGATCAAGGGACGCACCGACGAGTTTCCACAAAAAGTTCCCCTGGATTCCGCCGTGAAAACCGTCGTCGACCTGGTCGCCCAAGCCCATGCGGAACTGAGGAAATAAACCGGCCGGAACGTTCCGCAACCTCCAGGCCGTGAATTTTAGTTGGGTTCGCACCGCGGCCATGAATTATGCGTAGGGTACGCTCTGCGTACCATTGATGCGGTATCCATGCCTCAACGGAAGCACGCATGGAGTGGCAAGTTGCTTCCGCAAGCAAATCTTCACTGTCTCTGAGCGTGTCAATTATTCTGTGTCGCTTATCAGGCCTCGATGTTGCGCACTTGCTGGCTCGAGCCCACACCGGAACGCATCGACTTGGCCATTGGCACCCGAATTCCCATGCCTGAGAATCAATCCCCAGGTTCCACGATCGGGCATCCCCGGCGCAGGCTGAATGCGAAACATATTGAATTCTCCGCCAATCCGGCCGTACAATGAAGAAGCCTTCTCTAGAACTTCTTAAGGGCTTCATTATGTTTCCGGGGGCGATGCAACTAGTCACCTGTGCGCGGTGTGGACATCGGGGCATCCCGATAGCCGGGCGTTGCGCGCGGTGTGCCGTTCCGTTGCGTCTGGCTCCGCCTCAACCCCGTCGACTTTCGGTTACTCCTTCTTTGTTGTCCCTTGCGAACCCTTACGCCGACATTCTGGTTCAGGCGGAATCGGTCAAGGAGGAACAAAATCGGGAAAAGGTTCGGCCAGACACCGGTTTTGGGGAAGTCCTTTCGCAGGCACCGGCCTTTCACGGGGTATTGCCCGAGACGAATATCCCCCCGTCCAAAACGCGACAACAGGCGCGCCAACATCCCTTGCCCGTCGTCAAGGTGCAAGAACGGCCCGTTATAAAGCCCGTGCCCGTGGTCCCCCATCGTCCTCAACCTGTCATCGTCAAGGTGCCCGAGACATCGCGCCCCTTGACGCCCCAGGAATTGATGCAGGCACCCCTCGAACTCTCTCCCGCGCAGCGTGAACTGATGCGACAACTGGATGAATTCGACTACGATTCCCCATGAGGCTTGGCGTCATCCGAGGTGACGACCACTGCGGACCGCGTTATTGAATGTCTTGAAGTCCGTCAGAATTTTCCGGGGAACGCTCTAATATTCCCTGGCATGCTCCGAATTTTCCCGCAAGGCGTAAACAGGGAAATCCGATTTGTTTTGCCTGTCGTCCGGGGAGTTGGTGCCGGTTGTTGGCAGGATGACGTCCCCGTGTTGCGAGGGATGCTGATCACTGGGGAAAAACCTTCTCGTTCGGTTGATTTCCCACGTGAATTTCATCACCCTGCGCATATCACATCAACATGAATCCATGAAACAGCCTGTTTTTGTGGTTTCCCCTGGAACAGACACCTGATACGGAGTTGCGAAGATGGCTCATACGTTGCCCAAGTTGCATAATGCCATGTGGCCTGGTCTGGTCGGCAAGGAAGAGGGGACAGACCATCCTCCGATCAGTCTCGATCGTATGCTGGAACTGACCGTCAACGCGGACGTGAATGGCCAGAAATATGAAGGGATCGACTATTTTCTGTTCCATCCCCATACCGATCCCGATGCCTCGGAGGCGGACCTGCTGGCCATCGCCGACAAAGTGGCCGGTTTCGGTCTGAATATCGGCTCTTTGGTGGCCCCCGTCTGGCCGGGGACCGTGGGAGATGCCGCCATGGGGGACGACGAAGCCCAGGCGAAATTCGTGCTGGCCGTCGAAAAAGCCTGCCGTATCGCCAAAGTATTCAACGATCACGGCGTGCGGAAATACGGGTGTATCCGGATCGACTCGGCATCGGGTGTCACCGACTGGTCCCAGAACCCCGAAGCGAATTCCAAACGCATTGCCGAAACCTTCAAAAAGGCTGCCCTGGTGGCTGCGGATTACGGGGAACGTCTGGCTGCCGAGGGAGAAATCTGCTGGGGAGGCATGCATTCCTGGAAGCACATGGTGAATCTCCTCGAGGCGGTCGATATGCCCGAAACGCTCGGTTTTCAGGCGGATCTGGCCCATACGTACTTGTACCTCCTGGGGTACAACGCGGAAGAACATGCCTTACTGAAACCTGGTTATTCCGACGAGGAATTCTGGTCGGCCTACAAAACCATGACCGCTGCCCTGCGTCCCTGGACGATCGATTTCCATGTTGCCCAGAACGATGGACAGGTCCACGGCACGGGGTCTCACGACAAAACCGGCAAGCATTGTCCGGCGGATGATCCCAACGGCAAGCTCGATATTGTCCGGTGTGCCGGTTACTGGCTCGAGGGGGCCAGCGAACGGGGCATGCAGCACATCTGTTGGGACGGTTGCATGTTCCCCAACGAAATGCTCGAAACGCCTGCCACCTGGAATACCATTCTCGATACCATGCTCAAGGTGCGCGATGCACACGGCTGGGATTGATGCGGAGAGACCGTAGGGGAATTGGAATTCCAGACGAAAATGAATTGAAATGACTCTTTGAACGCCCCTGGGCGGGGATTACTTGAAGGATTTGCAACGATGGCTAAAGAAATACGAATCGGACTGGTGGGATACGGCTTTATGGGCCGGACACATTCCAATGGCTACAAGCGGGTGGGCGATTTCTTCCCCGAATTGCAATCCCGACCGGTCCTGCAGGCCGTATGTGGACGGACGGAAGACAAAACCAAAGCCTTTGCCGAACAGTGGGGGTATAAATCCTACGAAACGGATTGGCGAAAGTTGATCGCCCGCGATGACATCGACGCAGTCGATATCTGCACTCCGAACGATCAGCATGCGGAAGTCGCGATTGCCGCTGCCCAGGCTGGTAAAATGGTCCTCTGCGAAAAACCGCTGGCCCGGACGACCCAGGAGTCCTTGCCGATGGTGGAAGCGGTGGAAAAAGCGGGTGTGCCAAACACCGTCTGGTATAACTATCGCCGCGTTCCGGCCGTGACGCTGGCCAAGCAGATCATTGAATCGGGGAAACTCGGTAAGATATTCCATTACCGGGCCAATTTCCTCCAGGACTGGACGATTAACGCGGAACTCCCCCAGGGGGGGGCCGCTTTGTGGCGTCTCGATGCTGCCGCTGCCGGTTCCGGCGTGACGGGCGATTTGCTGGCCCACTGTATCGATACCGCCATCTGGCTGAATGGTTCGATCACCGATGTATCCGCCGTTACCGAAACCTTCGTGAAGGAGCGGATGCACACGCTCACGGGCAAGGTGGAAAAGGTCGGGATCGACGACGCCTGTATTTTCCACTGCCATTTTGCCAACGGTTCTCTCGGGTTGTTCGAATCGACCCGTTATGCCCGGGGGCACAAGGCCTTGTACACCTTCGAAATTAATGGCGAACACGCCTCGATTCGCTGGGACCTGCACGATTTGAACCGTTTGGAATACTTCGATCACAGCGATGAATCGATTGTGCGTGGCTGGCGCAGCGTTCATATTACCGATGGAGATCAGCCCTACATGAAGCACTGGTGGGTTCCCGGGTTAAGCATTGGTTACGAGCACACGTTCGTGCACCAGGTCGCCGATTTTCTGCGAAGTCTCGAACAGGGGGCTCCCTGTCCCCCCACCTTCCGCGACGCCCTGGAAACCGCGCGGGTCTGTGACGCCGTTCTCAAGAGCGCCGCGGAACGCAGTTGGCAAAATGTGTAATTTGCGTGGGCTTGCCGCCTGCTGCCCTTAAACTCCGGGCGAGTCTCTGGTAATATGCCGATATCGCGGGTCGTGACCTTCTCGGTCACGCCCCGTCTTTGTTTTTTCTTGGAGGATTGGAAATGGAACGTCAGCCGATAACCCGCGAAGGACACGAGAAACTCCAGGCGGAAATCAGGCATCTGGAATCCGTTGTCTTGCCTGAAATCAACGAACGACTGGCCGATGCGCGCGCGGAGGGGGACCTCAAGGAAAACGCGGAATATCACGGTCAACGGGAGCAACAGGGGTTGGCTCAGGCCAAAATCAACCAGTTGAAGACCAGATTGGCGAGTTGCTATATCGTCGACAAGGCGGATATGCCCAAGGGGGTTGTCACGTTTGGCTCTACCGTCACCGTGAAGGATCTCAAATGGGACGATGAGGAGTCCTACGAGTTCGTCGGACCCGGCGAGGAAGATTACGATTGCGAACCGATGAAAATCCTCACCTCCAGCCCCTTGGCCAAGGCCATGGAAGGCAAAAAAGTGGGAGAGCGTGTCTCCGTGGAAACCCCTCAGGGGCTCCGCGAACTGGAAATTGTCGATATCAAGGATTTCCAGTAGGGCAGGGGGCACCGCTCGATCGTGAGCCTGGTGCGCGGCCTGGCAGGCTGCAGCGCTCCCCCGGGGGGGAGAACGGACTATTGACGAAGTGCAGTGCCTCACGGGAATTGCGGCGCGACAATAGGACATGCGGCGCGTAAAAAAAGGAGCCCGGGTAGGCTCCTTTAAATCGTACCGCCAGAGGCTCAGATCAAGTCTTCTTCCAGCAGGTCTTCATCCACGCCCTCATCGACACGCAGGTCCCCTTCCAGAGTCGGAGCGTGATCGTAGCAATCTTCATCGTGCCAGAGAGGCATTCCAGCCGCATAGCGGGCAGCCAGCATCAGAACCTTGTCTTCGGAACCCGGTTTTGCATCGGTAGGAGCACTGGGGTTGATTCCCAGATTTTCAAACTCCTCCATGTCAAAGGCATCGGCAAAATCGGCAACGTAAGCGTCTTGTTCGTCAAACATGAGTTCGTAGTCTGGTTGTACATTACGGGGTTTAGACATTCTTCACTCCATGAAATCGTTTGGTGTGATCAAAAAACTGTGGTGTGATTACGGAGGTTCCGCGCCCAGGTGGGGTTGTTGGAGAATTTCTTACCCCTTTGCAAGACGCTCTTCAACCACATTTAGCTGGTCCAAGAACATAATGGTTCCTGGAAACAGGTGGGAACAGGCATCCAAGGTTGACTTGTTTTTGCGTGCCAGGGAGCAGCGAAGGTGCACGACCAAAAACAAGGCAATTCCATGTAAGAAATTCGGCGGGGACCGTCTGTGTGACTCCGAGACGATTTTCGATCCCATGCGGGAAAATGTCAATAAAATTTTCACAAAAATTCGGAGAATTCAATAACTGTCGGGCTTCTCCCTTGTTTTTCTGAGAGGATTTCGGCTTCCAAGCGCGCCGCTTCAGGTCTCCCGAGGAACTTTCAACCCGTATTTCTTCAACTTTCGGTCGAGTGTGGAACGCTCGATTCCCAAAATCTGAGCCGCACGAGACTTGTTCCCCTCGGTCAGTTCCAAGGTCCGCAGAATGTGCCCCTTTTCCACTTCTTCCATCGATTGTTCCCGTAGAGGGGCTGACGGAGCAGCGGGCAACTCGCCTGTTTCGGCCGATGCCTGAAGTTTGGAAAGTTGAATGTTTGCCGATTCAATGTATTCCCCCGCGCACAGCACCACGGCCCGTTCGACGGTGTTTTGCAGTTCCCGGATGTTTCCTGGCCAGTGATAATCCATCAGGCGAGCCATCGCGGATGGCGAAAACCCATGCACCCGTCGCCCGGTTTTCTGGGCCAGCCGCCGAGCAAAATAGTCCGCCAGTACGGGAATGTCCTCCCCCCGGTCCCGTAGCGGGGGGACCACAATTTCGAGTACCTGCAGACGGAAGTAGAGATCCTTGCGAAATGTCATTTGCCGCACCGCTTCCTCCAGGTTCCGGTTGGTCGCGGCGACCAGGCGGACATCGACGTGCAGGCTGGTCGATCCCCCCACGCGCTCAAAGGGATGTCCCTCGAGCACGCGGAGAAATTTCGCCTGGATCGAGGGACTCATTTCTCCCACCTCGTCCAGAAACAGGGTTCCTTTGTGGGCCTGTTCGAATTTCCCCGGTTTTTGTCCCGTGGCTCCCGTGAACGAGCCTTTTTCGTGTCCGAACAGCTCGCTCTCCAGCAGGCTTTCGCTCAACGCCGCGCAATTCATGCAGACAAACGGGGCCTCCTTGCGGCGGCTGTTATCGTGAATGGCCCGGGCCACCAGTTCCTTCCCAACGCCACTTTCTCCACGGATCAGCACGACGGCATCGGTCGGCGCCACCAGGGAAATGGTCTCGCGCAATTGCTGCATCGCCGCGCTGCGGCCCACCAGTTCGCTTTCGATGGCCAGTTGCTGCCGCAGTTGCAGGTTCTCGGACTTCATCCGCTTCAAGCCTTCCTGCAGACTCTGCCGCTGCTGCAGATTCTTCAAGGCGACCGCCAGTTGATCCGCCACCGCCAGGGTATAATCGAGGCTGTCGGCATCGAGTGGGTTCTCCAGGTTCGTGGAATACAAATGGATCAACCCGTAGGTTTCGCTGCCGTCCAGGATGGGCGCCACGATCAGACTTTTTGCCTGGATATCGTTCAAGCTGTCGCGCGAGCGTGTCAATCCCTCGGTTTGGGATACATCGAAAGCCAGGATGGCTTCGGCGGTTTCGAACACCTGTTGCGATAAACTGCGCGAGACCCGTTTGTATGTCTCGCCATTCAGGCTGCGATAACTGCTGATCACCAGGTCCCGTTCCAGGCGGGCCTCGTCCAGCTTGGTGGAACCGTAATCCTGGCGCATCAATACCGCGCCAATATCCGCCCCCGTGATCCCCACGAGACCATCCAGCACGATATCCGCCAACTCCTGCGCCGATTTCGTGTTTCCCATTTCCAGCGCCATTTGATACAGCCGCGACAACTGCAACCCCGAGCGGCCCTCGTCCGTCTTTTCCGCGGGCGCATCGCGATAACTGGAACGCTTTTGCCGCCGTACAATGGACGCGGAATGATCCCAGTGGTCCCCCGCCAGCATGTCCAGCGAAGTTTCGCCATCCACCAGGGGAGCCGGCGCCTGCATGTCTGCCTTCACGTCGCTGGTGAATCTCAGCAGCGTGTGCCCAATCCGGATTAAATCCCCTTCAGCCAGCGCATGATCCTGCTTGACCTGCTCGAAGTTGACATACGTGCCGTTGCGGCTGCTGCGGTCGCGCAGCTTCCAGCCCGTCGAGGAATGAAAGACTTCACAGTGGTAGCGACTGCACTTCTCGTCCGTAAGGACGATGCGGTTTGTCGAGGCCCTGCCGATATTTGCAATCTGATCCTCATGCAGTGGAAAGCACAGCGTCTCGCCACTGGCATCCGCCATGATCAGATGAAACGTTAACTCCGCCCGTGTCTCTGATGCGTTGTGCAACAACACCAGCCCCCTGCATCCTGAAAAAGAAAATATCCGGACCCCTCTCGAAAGTGATCCCGGCGCGAGGAATGGCCCTCTTGGGACACGGTTGATCTGTGTGTCCGCAATGCAGGTATTGTAAGCGGTGGCTGCCGAAAGAACGAGACTTCCCACGAAAATTCACCCCCGCAGGGGGAGAAAGCGGAGTTTCAGGGATCCATCGGCCGACACGTGCGGTTCGGCGACTCCGACCGTTCCAGCAACCCTGCCCCGCCGCGGGCATTCAATAGAAATTCCATTCCGAATAGAGTTTCGAGCGAAATTGGTGCCATTCATTCAAGGTATGCGTTGCGCCGTTTTCCGTTTGATTCCGGTCCATCAGTTCGCAGACCCATTGATCCATCATATTCAGGCGGTCGGATTGCACGCGGACCAGATTGGTGAGAATTTTGCCAGCCGCGCGGCCATTATCGGCCAGAAGGTCGGTGAAACCCTGCTGCGTCAGCTTGTGCACCGAAACGGGAGTCACGCTACGAACGGTGGCGGAATGGGCAGCCTGCTGAAAAAAGGACATTTCGCCAAATACGGTCCCGGGGCCCAGCATGGCCAGGATCCGTTCCTTGGTTCCCGACTGATTGCCCCGCACAACCTCGCAACATCCCTCGCCAATCAGCCAGAGCCCTTTTTCCTCCACTCCCTGCGCCAGGATCGTGCGGTCCGATTCAAAACACAGATGCTCCATGCGTTTGAACAGGCTCTTAACCTCGTCCTCTTCGAGGTCGCGCAGCAGGGGCGACTCATTCAACTGCAACCGGTAGGGAAGCCTATCGATCATTTTCGTTCGATCCTTATTTTAGTTTTCCTACGTCCGAAGCGGCCCGTTCGTTTGATCTTTCTTGCGACAAACTCGCTTGCGACAAAACTCAAATCCCACCCAATGCCGTCGCATGTCCGACGCGACCGATTCCCAGGAGGTATGCCGCCAGCCGCAAATTCACTTTTTTCGTCGTCGCCATGTCCCAGGTTCGGTGGAAGGAATCCAGCATCCGCTTGTCCAGCTCTTCTCGAACACGTTTCAAATCCCAGCGGAAATGCTGGCGATTCTGGACCCACTCGAAATAACTCACCGTCACACCGCCTGCATTTGCCAGAATATCGGGCAAAACGGGGATGCCACGCTCCTTAAAAATGTCGTCCGCCGCCGGATGTGTCGGATTATTGGCCGCTTCCACGATTGTTTTAGCTCGGATATAAGGCGCATTTTCCTTTGTCAGCACCCCCCCCACGGCCGCGGGAATGAGGACATCGCATTCCAGCAGCAATAACTCTTCATTCGAGATCAGCTCGCTTCCCGGAAACTCCTTCACGGTCCCCTGGGTGGCCACGTATTCCAGCAGGGAGGGAATATCCAGTCCTGCCTCGTTGCGAATGCCACCAAAAGCATCCGAAACCGCAATGATCCGCGCTCCCTGGTCGTGCAGATAACGTGCCGTGAAAGTCCCGACGTTCCCGAATCCCTGTAAGACGATCCGGGCACCTTGAACATTCATCTTGAGTTTTTCCAGCAAGGTCGTGGTCAACAGGCCCACGCCGCGTCCGGTCGCTTCTTCGCGTCCTTCCGCCCCGTGCAATTCCACTGGTTTTCCGGTCACGCAGGCGGGGTTGAAGCCGTGATACTTCTGATACTGATTCATGATCCAGGCCATTACCTGGGCGTTGGTTCCCATGTCCGGGGCGGGTATGTCCTTGTCTGGTCCTATGATGTCGTGAATTTCGTCCACGAACCGTCGCGTGAGCCGCTCCAGTTCGCCGGCGCTCAGTTTGCGAACATCCACCTGCACGCCCCCTTTCGCCCCCCCGTACGGCAAATTGACGACGGCGGTTTTCCAGGTCATCAGCGTGGCCAGGGCCAGCACTTCATCCTCGTCGACTTCGTGGTGGTATCTCAGGCCTCCCTTCAGCGGTCCCCGGGCCTTGTTGTGTTGAATGCGGAAGCCGATGTAGGTTGCGATTTCCCCGTTATCCATTTCCATGGCCACCTGCACCTGAACTTCCCGCTCCGGGGTCAGCAGCAGTTTCTGCATGTTCGCGCTGAGCCCCATCATGTCCGCTGCTTCATGGAAGTATCGATCCGTTGCTTCACGTCCGCTCATGGACTCTCTCGCCTTCCGCTGGTGGTTATCGGGTGAGTGTTTCCTGGGTTTCCCGCAAATTCACGGCGGGGCTCCTGGGAGAGGCTTGGTCCGCCATGCGACTAAAAAACAGGTGTTCGAGTTGCTCCGCAACGATCTCATGACCGGAGGGAGTCAGAATATTAGCACTGGAACCAAACAGGTTGGTTGTCTGGTGGGTTCTGCTCAGTGCTTCCGTCAGGTCGATCAGGGGCAGCTGGTGTTGTTTCGCGTATTCATGAACCAGCAGACGAAAATTTGTCGCGCTCCCCGCTCGGTCTGCACTGGACGGTGTAAACTCGCAGGCGGAAGGGAGATAAACCAGCGTGAAGGTTCCTCCGCGCGTTTCCACGAAATTTCGTAACAGGTGCAGCGGTTCCAGGGAAAGCTGTCCCTCCAGGGATGAAATTTCCGCCGAATTCTGACTCCCGGGCAATTCCGAGCAAGGCGAATTTCCATGGGGGCTATCGTCGGTCCGCCCCAAGAGGGCATCGCATAGCCGGGGGAGGATCCATTTTACTAATCGGCTTTCCATCAGTGGATGTTGATGCGGGGCTGGCGGTTTTCCCTCGAATAGGGCATGTGGGTGAACGGACGACACGGTTTCTCCCTGGCGATTCACTTCCAGTCCACGCCGGATCGCGCGATCGTGCAGGGGGGTTTCCGTCCCGAGAAAACAGAGCCAATGCTTCCGCGCCACCGGTTCCAGTCGCTGCAAATGCAGTGAATAGAGCAGGGGACAGCCAAACGGCATCCCGGCGTTGATCACGTTCGACGCGACAGCAGGGCCGGCCCTCTTCGTGCCCCATTGTTCGCAAAATGTCTGGGACGCTTCGCAATCCGGGGCGAGCACGCGGGCGCTCCCCAGGCACAGCCATGCTCCCGCCGTTTCGTGCGGATGCGGGCTTTTCGCACGGAATCCGTGGGAGTCGTAGTGCAGGGGAATGACTTCGCCCCGAGGCGACAGGCCCAGGCAGGACTGGTTTATCGGAGCGTCGAAATAAACCGTGGCGGAGGGAGTCCAACCGTAATAAGGGGCGACATCGCGCATCCACGCGCTCACTCGCGGATCGTTCTGCCGGATCGCGTATTCCGCGCCCAACACAATCCCGAGGAACAACAATATTCCAAATAAAACAGCACGAATCCTTGGCACGTGCCTTCCTGGTTACCAGACCCCTGGTGCAGTTATTTCCTGCGAATCATAGGGGCAGCTCCCCTTTGCGAGAAAGAGGAGTTTGCAGCCTTCTGGTTAAGTAAACTAAGAGGCAGGCTGTGTAAACTTTACAATTCGGTTCGCGTGTGAAGGGGGCAATCGGAATGGTTTTCCTGGGGCGTGATTGTTCGCCTCGGCGGCCCTCGTTATCGTATGCTGTACGAGATCCGGCTGATCGAGAATCAAACTGAAGGGAAAGGGTAACGCCATGTTGACGATGCGTTCGTTGGGGCTGTGGGGGCTGTGCCTGTTGACATGGTGTGCGTTGGAGTTGCCGCTGGCATGGGCGGGAGACCGCGTGCTGTTAAAATTGTCTCCGCAACCGGTGTTCTTCGAGGACTTTGAACAGGGTCTGTCAGACCGCTGGGAACCGACCGATCCCTCCGCCTGGGAATTGCGCAAGCAGGGGGACAACACGGTCTATGCCCTCATCAAGGCCAAAAGCAACTACGAACCACCAGTTCGCTCTCCCTATAATCGCAACCTCGTCAAGGAGGTGGAGGTAACCGATTTTGTGCTCGACGTGAATTTACAATCCACCTCGCGCGATTACGGCCATCGTTCCCTCTGCCTGTTCTTTGGCTACCAGGATGAATCGCATTTCTATTATGTGCATTTCGGGAAAGTCGCCGACCCCCACGCGAACCAGATTTTCATCGTGAACGGCTCTCCCCGCGAGAAAATTTCGCTCACCACCACCGAAGGGACCAACTGGGACGATGAATGGCATCGGGCTCGTATTGTGAGGAATGTCACTTCGGGAAGGATCGAAGTTTTTTTCGATGATAAGAAAACCCCCGTCATGACCGCCGAGGACAAGACGTTTCTGCACGGCCGCATCGGCATCGGCTCGTTTGACGATCCCGGCAATTTCGACGACATCCGGCTCACCGGAACATTGAAAAAGTAGTGTGGAGCTTGCGCGCCGCATGCCGGTGCCGCGGATTCCCCGTTCGTATGCCTGTCCCCATCCAACGGTCGCCCCGATGAATACCGTTCCCTATCAGCCGCGAAACCTGCTGATTACCGGTGGTTGCGGCTTCATCGGCGCCAACTTTATTCGCTGTCTGCTCTCGGAGGAGCACTCGTTCGGGGCATGTCGCATCGTCAATCTCGATAAGCTAACCTACGCCGGCAACCCCGAAAACCTGCGAGATCTGGAAACGGATTCCCGCTATCGGTTCGTCCATGGGGATATCTGTCATGTCGATCTGGTCCGCCGATTGCTGGACGAAGCGCGCATCGATACCGTGCTGAACTTCGCGGCGGAATCCCATGTCGATCGCAGTATTCTCGACTCCACCCCGTTTGTGCAGACCAACATTGTCGGTACACAGGTGATGCTGGATGCCTGTCGCGAGGCAGGGATAACGCGTTACCTGCAGGTCTCGACCGATGAAGTCTATGGGAGCCTCGAACAGGGAGGGTATTTCACGGAGACGACCCCGCTGGCCCCCAACAGCCCCTATGCCGCCTCGAAGGCCGCTGCCGATCTGCTGGTCCGTGGCTCGGTGCAAACTCATGGTTTTCCCGCGATGGTCACACGCTGTTCCAACAACTACGGCCCCTTCCAGTTCCCGGAAAAACTGATTCCGCTGTTCATTGCCAATGCCCTGAATGATGAAGCGTTGCCTGTTTATGGCGATGGACGCCAGGTTCGTGACTGGATCCATGTAGCCGATCATTGCCGGGGCATCCTGGCTGCCCTGACCCAGGGGCGCCCCGGAGAAATTTACAATTTGGGTGGGCGCTGTGAACTTGAAAATCTCGTGCTGATCCGCATGCTGCTGGCGATTCTTGAAAAACCAGAATCCCTGATCAGGTTCGTGAAGGATCGTCCGGGCCACGACCGCCGTTACGCGATCGATTGCACCAAGGCCGAGCGGGAACTCGGCTGGAGTCCTCGGGTTTCCCTGGAACAAGGCTTGCGCGAGACCGTGCAGTGGTATCGCCACCACGTCTCCTGGGTGGAACATATCCGTACGGGGGCCTATCTCGCCTATTACCAGCAACAATATGGAGCCCGCTTGGAGAACGAGCCAGGTTCTACTACGTAACAGTGCAGGTTCTCTCGCATAAATTCGTCTGATTTCCTACATTTCAACCAGTGAACGGGATCAATCAGCGAAGGGTACCGCGGGAGCGGTTTGTCCTGTCTGATGGTCGCGAGGGAACATTACTTCCCTGCTTGCAAGGGTATTGTTCGATATACGATAAATTGAACTTCAGTTCCGCTGCCGGAAGCAGAGCTTCCCAAGGTGGTCGTGGTTCATCTGGAAAAACAAGGACGGAACATGAGAATTGTGGTCATCGGCACCGGTTACGTGGGACTGGTTACTGGCACCTGCTTTGCCGAGAGCGGCAACGACGTTACCTGCGTGGACATCAACGCGGAGAAGATCGCCCGGCTGAATCAGGGGGAAATTCCGATCTACGAGCCCGGCTTGACCGAACTCGTCCGCAGAAACTCCGCCGCGGGCCGATTGACATTCACCACCGATGTCGCGGAGTGTGTGCCCGAGGCGCGGTGTGTCTTTCTGGCGGTCGGTACTCCCATGGGGGATGACGGTTCCGCGAATCTGGCCGGGATCTGGGCCGCCGCCGACAGTGTTGCCCCCTATCTCACGCCCGAGGCGGTTGTCATTTGCAAGAGCACGGTTCCCGTGGGGACGAATCGCAGCCTGTACGAACGCCTGAAGTCGAAATTGAACCGCGAAGTCCACGTGGCGTCGAATCCGGAGTTCCTCAAGGAAGGGTGTGCCATTCAGGATTTCACCAAGCCCGATCGCGTGGTGGTTGGCGTGATGAGCGACGAGGTGGGCGATCTGCTCGAAGAACTCTACAAGCCCTTTCTGCGGACCGAGCACCCCTTCCTGGTGATGGGACTGGAAAGTGCGGAGATGACCAAATACGTCGCCAACTGCATGCTCGCCACGAAAATCAGCTTCATCAACGAAATGGCCAACCTGTGCGAACACGTGGGAGCCGACGTGAACGAAGTCCGCAAGGGAATCGGCCACGATCAGCGCATCGGATTTCAGTTTCTATTCCCTGGTGTGGGATATGGGGGCTCTTGTTTTCCCAAGGATGTGAAAGCACTTATGTACACCGCCGGACAGCAGGGCATGATTCCCCAGTTGTTGTACGCAGTCGACGAAGTGAATCAGAAACAGAAAACGGTACTGTATCATAAACTCGCACACTATTTTTCGGACAAATTGACCGGCAAGACCATCGCCGTCTGGGGGTTGGCCTTCAAGCCCCGCACCGATGACATCCGCGAAGCGCCCGCCCTGACGCTCATCGACCAACTCCTGGCAGCCGGTGCCCGTGTGCAGGCCCACGACCCCGTCGCCATGGATAATGTCAGGGAACTTTACGGCGACCGCATTCAACTTTTTGCGCAGGAATACGAGGCTCTCGAAGGGGCCGATGCCCTGGCCATCTGCACGGAATGGAACGAATACCGAGCCCCCGATTTCGATCTGATCAAGCAAACCCTGAAAAATCCCGCGATTTTCGATGGGCGAAACCTGTACGATCCCGCCAAGATGAAACGCCGCGGCTTCCATTATTCCGGGATTGGCTTGCCCCAGCCCCAATAATCTCCCGATCCATTTGCGGGGGGGCTCGCGCCCCAGTTTTTCCGTTGCAGGAGGTTTCGTCTCCAACGGTGCGAAAACTTTCGCCCGGACCAAACTTGGCACCGAGTCCCCGCGAAAGTCCGGGATAGCAGGCTTTCTTCCGTCTGCCCTACTCCCTACAATGTTTCATTGTCTTCGACGACCGGTGCATCACAGCTAGGAATTCCGGTGCCACGTGCTTTGCTCGTGCCTTGCAGGTTTCTCGTCAAGCGGTGTATCACTGGCAATGCCCGTGACACACAGCTTGAACATAAAATCCAAACATTAAACTGTGACAAACTACTACGCTCTTAATTAGACTCGGGGAATGTTGGTCAGCATGAATAACGAATTGCGCGTCACGTGTGATAATCTGATGGAACGGATCCTTCATCTTAAGGACTCTCTTTGACTACGACGTCAAAGCGTCACAAGTCCGGCAAATAAATGCCCAGATGGCGACATCGGGTTTTTGGGATAACCAGGAAAAAGCCCAGAATCTGATGGCTGATTTCCGTCGGCTCAAGGCTTTTGTTGCTCCGCTCGAGGAACTGTTGCAGGGCCGGGATGATCTGGCGGTCCTCATCGAATTCGCGGAGGAAGACGATTCCAGCGAAACCACGCGGGAAATTCAGCAAACCTGCGCGCACCTGCAGTCCATTCTCGATCGCCTGGAATTCCAGACCCTGTTCGGTAAACCCGAGGATGCCCTGGGGGCGTATCTCACCATTCAAGCCGGGGAAGGGGGAACGGATGCCGCCGACTGGGCCGAAATGCTTTTGCGGATGTATATCCGCTGGGCCGAAAGCCACGATTTCAAGGCGGAATTGCTGGAACGGACCGATGCCGAGGAGGCCGGCATCCGTCATGCCACGCTGCTGGTTCAAGGGGATTACGCCTACGGGTATCTTAAGGGAGAATCCGGGAATCATCGCCTGGTGCGCATGAGCCCCTTCAACTCCGCCGGCAAGCGGCAGACGGCCTTTGCCGCCGTCGATGTCACTCCGGAAATCGATGATAGCTTTGAAATCGAAATCGATTGGGACAAGGATGTCGACGAGGAAACCATGCGGGCCGGCGGCGCGGGGGGGCAACACGTCAACAAAACGGAATCCGCTGTCCGGTTGACTCACCGGCCAACCGGCGTGGTGGCCCGTTGTCAAAGCGAACGCAGCCAGCACCAGAACCGGGCGGCGGCTCGCAAGATGTTAACTGCCAAGCTGTATCAGATGGAAATCGAGAAACGGGAATCCGAAGTGGCGGCCCGCAGAGGCGAAAAATCGAAAATTGGATTCGGCGGCGAAACCATCCGAAATTATGTCCTGCAACCGGAACAATTCGTCAAGGATACCCGTTCCGAACTCAAAACCAGCAATCCCCTGACGGTGCTCGAAGGCGAACTCGATCCCTTTCTCGAAGCCTACCTGAAATGGTTTGTCGGGCAGGGGAGCGGCAAGTTGGGTTGACCCGCCCTCGGCCACGCAGGGAGTCCGCCAGGTAACACATGCCATCCCGTACTGCCCAGCGGCCCGACCGTCCAACGTTTCCCGGAGGAATTGAAAATGAGAACCCCGCTTCCCTGGAGTGCTTTTCCGGTGCTAGCGTGCCTGCTGGCATTTTTCGCGGCAGGCTGTCGACCCGCGGAAGAAACACCGCAACCTGTTTCCGCCCAGCCCTCCGAGACACCGGCGGCGGAACTGACGGCGGACGTTTCGCACGCGAAGCCCCTCTCGTACATCAACCCGCTGACTCCGGAACAGATCGAAGAGGGCTGGTTGCTGTTGTTCGATAATGAAACGCTGTTTGGCTGGTCAGGAGACCCCGGTATCAACTGGCACGTTGCGGATCAGGCCATCGCCGCCAGCGAGGGACCCATTGGGTTGCTGTTGACCACTGTCCGGTTTGCGGATTTCGAGTTGTCGCTGGAATTCAAGGGATCACCCGGCAGCAACGGTGGCGTCTTCGTCCGCTGTGCCGAGGCCCCCTCCGATCCCGCCACGGATTGTTACGAGGTGAACATTGCCGACGATCATCCCCAGGGGTTTCTCAGTGGCAGTCTTGTGGCCCATGCGCCCTCCAATCCGGGCTTTTCCACCACCGACGACAATTGGCATCAAATGCACGTCTCCGCCGTGGGAAACCTGTTCCGTGTCTCGATTGATGGTCGGGACGTCTGCGAATTTCGCGACGAACGCTCCGGTTGGCGCCCGAGTGGACTGATTGGCCTGCAGAAAAATTCCGGCGAACTGGCCTATCGCAACATTCGGATCAAGCCGCTCGGTTCGCGCGAGTTATTCAATGGAACCGACCTGGCGGGCTGGCGCGAGGTGCCGGGCGGGAAGAGCGTGATCGACGTGGTCGACGGCAGTATTCACGTTGTGAATGGTCCCGGATTTCTCGAAACCGAGGAGACCTTTCAGGATTTTCTCGTCCAGTTCGAAGCGCGGACGCACGCCCCGGAACTGAATAGCGGGCTGTTCTTCCGGGCAGAGCGGGGGACCGAACAGGCCCCTTCCAATGGCTACGAAGTGCAAATCCACAACGGGTTTCACGAGGGAGATCGGAATCGGCCCAACAATGCGGGGACCGGGGCCATTTTCCGCCGCGTCGAGGCCCGCAGAGTCGTCGCTGATGACCTGAGTTGGGCCACGATTACGCTCCTTGCGGACGGTCCGCAAATTGCCACCTGGGTGCAAGGGTATCCGGTCGTCAACTGGCGCGACCAGCGGACTCCCGATCCCAATCCACGCAAAGGCTTGCGACTGGAGGCTGGCCATCTCAGCCTGCAAGGACACGATCCCACCACGGATATGTCGTTCCGCCGTATCCGCCTTGCCGAATTACCACCAAAAAACTAGGTCCCAACGCTCGAAAGTCAGCCGGCTCCCGTGGCCAACTCCCAGGCGACCGTGCAGGCTTGACGAAAACTGGGAATGTGGAGTCGTTCCGATGTGGTATGGATATGCTCCTGGCCGCAGCCGAAGGTCACGGTTGGCATGCCATGAGAAGTCATCCAGTTAGCGTCGAGGCCGCCGTTCGATATTTTCGGCAGCGGTTCCAACCCGGCACGCTGCACCGCCGCCACGGCCATGGCCACCACGGGATCGCTTTCCGTGAGTCGAAACGCTTCATATTTCGTGCGATGCGTGAAATCGACCTGGCCGGATTCCCCTGACACATTCGTGACCAGGAGCGCCGCTCGCTCGAAAGCGGCACGGATCTGTTCCACAATTTCCGCGCGAAATTCCGGCACATGACTGCGCGCTTCCCCGCGAATTTCGAGCAGGTCGGTCACGACATTGGTCGCTGCCCCTCCCTGCACGATACCCAGATTGCTGGTCCCTTCCCCCTGCGGCTTGCTGATTTTTCCCAGCCAGCCTTCACGATATAACTCGGCAATTGCCACGCCGGCAATCGTGACCGCGGAGACCCCGTTTTCCGGTTGGGAGCCGGCATGGCTCGCCTTGCCGTGAATGACGATATCCAGGTGTTCGTCGCCAGTGGCTCCCATCACGATCGCGTTGGGCAGTCCACCATCGAAATTGAAACAGTATTTGGGCTGTCCCAGTTTGCCGCGACTCACATAACGTGCTCCCACCAGGCCAATTTCTTCCTGGACCGTGAACAGAAATGTCAGCGGGGGATGGGCAGGGTGTTCGTGCAGCAGACGGACCAGTGTCGACAAGACCACCGCGACTCCGCCGCGATCATCGCCCCCCAGCGCGGTGCGAGGCGATTCCGAAAAAATGTAATCTCCTCCCAATTGAGGAATTGCCCCCAGGCAGAGCGGGACCGTATCCACGTGGGCCATCAATAATCGTCGGGGACCACGGCGCGTACCGGGCAGCTTGATAATCAGATTGCCGCATTCGCCGTGCTTCGCTTTGACATGGGCTTGATCGAAACAATACGCGTCCTGAGGCAAACCGGCATCCAACGCTTCCTGGAGAATGACATCCAGGACGGGCTTTTCTCGGCTGCTGGAGCCGGGAATTTCGAGTAGTTTGAGCAACAGGGAAACCGGGTAGTCGCCGAGTAGCTTTCGTGGCATGGTTGCTGTGTTCCCCGCCAGCATGTTGAGGATTGACCGGGACATACCTGCTGCTGGCGACGCAGGAACGAATCAAAGGATCAGTTTCGATTCTATGAATTCAAAAGACAAGAGGGGGCAACCTACCGAGGCAGGAAGCCCCTCTTTCGAATTAACGACAGGAGACAATGCGGCTGCTGTGGGATGGAATCACATAGGGCCCGGCAACAGGCGTCTCCCGGGAACAGGATTGGACTCAAGCCAGTACGTATTTGCCAGATTTTTCATCGCGAGCCACCAGGTCCGACTTATATACATTCTGGTAAACAACATTCTTGAAGTTCGCGCTGCCGGATTGGTAGCCCGTTTTTTCAATTGCTTCCGTCAGTTCCGCGAGTGTCAGTCCCTTCTTGTGCTTACCCAGTACTTCGCAGATCACCTGTTGCAGGGGGAACTTGTTCTTGAATCGGATCGTGCCGGATTCGGTGCCAGTAATCGTGGTGATTTCCTGGTCGATGCTCTTGATTTCTTCCAGCAACTTTTCGCGGCGTTTTTGCAGCACGTTCACACGGGACTGCCGCTTGCGCAATACGTTTTGAATTTCCACTACACTCAGGTTTTCCAATGCGTCCGCCATCACATTTTCCTCAACTGCTAAATTTTTCGAAGGTACTACAGGAAAGAGAGCATCCTAAATCTTCCCGCGGGAAGAACGGAGGCCCCGGCTATGCGTGACTCGGGGGGGAGAATACAAATGAGCCCTGATATTTCTACGTTCTGTGCAATTGTGCGCATCTTTGCAGATAATGGGCAGGCATGTTGTCTGGCTAAGGTCATATATAGCTGGGTTAAAAAAAATAGCAACACTGAATCCGGGTGGATTTTCTACTTTCATGGAGAAATGATGAGTGGACTTATGAATTCGCATTTCTCTCAACAAATTATGCTGCCGTTACATCTCGTGAGGCCCTTCGATCGCGCGATTCAACGCTCTTAGGACATTTCTTGTGGCGTCAACATTACCTGCCGTTTCGCTGGCGCTGTCTTGGGGGTTGGATTGAGGATGGTTACGCGCGCTGGCTTTTCGCAACATGCGGGATAACGCTTGTTCAAAATCTGCCTCGACGGTAGGGGTCTGTTCCAAGATGATTTCCCCACCATGTTGGGCCACGTGCTGCGCTGCATTTGCGTACTGGTGATTCCGTACGGTGTTTGGTATGGGTACCACCAGGGTCTTGATGCCTAGATAAGCCGCTTCAGCCAGGGTAGTCCCTCCAGCCCTGCATACCATCAATTTCGAGTCCCGATAATATTCATCGGGATTAGCATAAAACTCTCTAATATCGTGGGAAATGCCTATCTTTGTGTATATATGTGATAGTTCTTCTACCGTAGGGGAATGGGAAGGGACGCCGGTTTGATGGCGTATAAACCAGCCCGAAAGCTGTGCGCCATGTTGGGCTGCAAAACGGGAGAATAACCGGTTGATTGTTGAAGATCCCTGGCTTCCCCCGCAAACCAGCAACGTCCGTTTTCCAGATTCATTCTGCCCTGCATGTTTGATGTTCATGACTTCGCGACGGAGCGGATTTCCCGTCAGCACATAATTGCTTCCCTTGGGGAGGAGTGCCCGGCAGGATTCGTAACTGCCGCACAGGCAGCGCGCCTGCCTGGCGAACAGCGAGGTCACTCTGCCGGGCACGGCGTTTTGTTCCAAAAGCACCAGGGGAATTTTCTGGCGGATCGACTCCCGCAGCAGGGGGTAACTCGAAAATCCTCCCAGGCCGATCACCAGGTCGGGCAGGGTGTCGGTTATCACGCGGCTCGCTTCGCGCCGCGCCGTGTTCCAGCAGCGGACAAATCGAATCGGATGCCGCCAGGCGTGGCTGGGTGAGACAAAGGATAAGCCCGCGTGCCGGAATCCTGCTTCGAGCAGAATCTTCCGCTCGATTTCCCGATTGCTTCCCACGAACAGGATCTCACTGTCGGGATGCTGTTCCCGCCAGGCCCGGGCGACCGCAATTCCGGGAAACAGATGCCCCCCCGTTCCCCCTCCCGTAAAGATCAGTCGGGAGGACTGGTGTTTGCGGGGGGGCGATCCGGTCATCGTGCATTTCTCTCAAGGGGCAGGCTGGTTTCGGAAGTCGAACCTTGTTAACTTGACGGCTGATGATTCGGCGTGAAACTCCGCCATTACTTTTTCTTCAGCAGCATATTACCGATAGATGATGACATTTCCTCCCGTCGAAGACCAACTCGCGCTGATTCGCCGCGGCGTGGAAAAAATCGTGCCCGAGGATGAACTCCGGCGCAAATTGGAGTGGAGCCGCGATACCGGGACCCCCTTGCGGATTAAATATGGAATTGACCCCACGGGGATCGACCTGCATCTCGGGCATACGGTTCCCATGCGGAAGATGCGTCAATTTCAGCAATTGGGGCATCAGGCCGTCATTATCATCGGCAACTATACCGCCATGGTGGGAGATCCCAGCGGCCGCGATGAAACCCGCGCGCGTCTCACTGCCGAGCAGGTCGAGGCAAATGCCCAGGATTATCTGCGTCAAGTCGCCAAGGTGATCGATCTGAATATCGCCGAGGTGCATCGCAATGGGGACTGGTTCGGGCGGATGTCCTTTGCGCGGCTGCTCGAACTGTGCAGTAAGGTGACCGTGGCGCAACTATTGACGCGGGACGATTTTTCCCGCCGGTTTCGGCAGGAGCAGCCGATCTATCTGCATGAATGTCTCTACCCGTTGATGCAAGGGTGGGATTCCGTCGAGATTCGAGCCGATATCGAACTGGGGGGGACCGAACAGCTTTATACGTTCATGTTGTCGCGCGATCTCCAGAAGGATCAGGGCTTGCCTCTGCAGATTGGCGTGATGTCGCCGATCCTGGTGGGAACCGATGGTGTCCGCCGCATGGGCAAGAGTCTGGGCAATTACATCGGCATCGCGGAATCGCCCTACGAGATGGCCAAGAAGTTCATGCAGCTTCCCGACGATGTCATGCGGAGTTACTTTGAACTTCTGACCGATTTGCCCCTGGAGGAAATCGAGCAGATACTGTCAGGCCATCCGAAAACCGCCAAGCAGAGATTAGCTCGGACCATCATTTCGGAATATCACTCTGGCCCTGCCGCCAGCGAAGCGATTGAACGCTGGGAAAAAGAAATCAGCGGCGGGGGGCTGCCCGAGGACATTCCCGTGGTGGGGCTGGAGCGTAGCCTGTTGCAGGCTGGCGCCATGCGGGCAGTTGACCTGCTGCATGCCCTGGGACTGGTCGCATCCAAAAGTGACAGCCGCAGACTGATCCAGCAAGGGGGAGCAAAAGTCGGTGCCGAGAAACGCTCGATTTCCGACATCGAGGAGATGATTCCCGTACAGACGGATCTGCTAGTCTGGGCCGGCAAGAAAAAGTATTGTCGCGTGCAACTACGCGATTGAATTGTAGATGGCGTTGGTTCTGGGTTTGCCCCGATTGTTCGAAACGGTTCAAACCTCAATCAGGTACTAGCGGGGCCTTCCCGTGACCGCACTTAGTAAGGAGTAGCTCATGCCCGTTGGATTCGGGATTGTCGGCTGTGGCATGATCGCCAATTTCCATGCCGAGGCCATCGCACACTTGCGCGGCGCGAAATTAATCGGCTGTTACAGCTCCACGTTTGCTTCCGCCGAGAAGTTTGCCCAGGAACGCAACTGCATCGCCTATGCCGAACTCGAGGCCATGCTGGCCAATCCGGAAATTCAAATCATCACGATCTGCACTCCGAGTGGCGCCCATTTGGATCCCGCGGTGGCGGCTGCCAAGGCCGGGAAACATGTGGTGGTCGAAAAGCCTCTGGAAATCACACTGGGGCGGTGCGATGCCATTATCGCGGCCTGTCGCCGCTACGGCGTTAAACTCTGTACGATAATGCCTTCCCGCTTTGGCGCCGCGAATCAGGAACTGAAAAAGGCCCTGACCGAGGGGCGTTTCGGCCGCTTGACTCTGGGGGATACCTACGTGAAGTGGTGGCGAACCCAGGCCTATTATGACAGCGGCGGTTGGCGCGGGACCTGGGACCTGGATGGCGGGGGGGCCTACATGAATCAGGCGATACACAATGTGGATCTGCTCCAGTGGTTCATGGGGGATGTCGCGGCGGTCACGGCGTTCACGGGAACCTTGGCTCACGAACGCATTGAAGTGGAAGATACCGGCGTGGCGGCGATTCAGTTCGCGAACGGCGCCATCGGCACGATGACGGCGACCACATCCGCCTGGCCTGGGTTTTTAAAGAAAACCGAAATCCATGGCACGGAGGGCTCCGTGATCGTCGAGCAGGATGACATTCTGTTCTGGGAGTTTCTGAAGAAAAGCCCCCGTGATCGTTCGATTCAGGAAAAGTATGCCCGCAAAACGGGGAACACCGGCGGTGCCAGCGATCCCAAGGCGATTTCCTTTCAGGGGCACCTGAACCAGTTCAAGGATTTTATCAACGCGATACAAACGGGGCGCAAGCCGCTGGTCGATGGGGAGGAAGGCCGGAAAAGTGTCGAAATCATTCTCGCCATTTATAAATCGGCCTGGACGGGGAAACGTGTCGAACTCCCGTTGAAAGCCGATCCGAAACGCCCCCGCTGATGCGGGTGTACACCATTCTGGCCTCGAACTTCCGTTGACGGAAGTCGAGGGATTTACCAGAATTCGGATCTCAGCGGAAGCCCGTTCCCGCGGGCTTCCGCCGTGACCACGAAATGCAGCCGCATCGAGGCGGTGACCTGAATTTGCCTGTGCAGGAAGGTTAGGGATGACCGCCAAAGCCATTCGTTATCGCCTGGAATACTTCGTCTTCCAGGTGGCCTGCGCGCTCATTGGCTGTCTGTCCTATCGCCAGAGTGTGATGCTGGCGCAAGGTTTGGCGCGGCTGCTGTTTTTTCGGGTGCCGCGCAAATGGACTCGCTACCACGTTTGCCGCGAGAATTTGCGGATCGCATTTGGCGAAGAGCTTTCCGATGCCCGGGCAGACGAAATCATCCTGGGCATGTGGACCCACCTGCTGCGTTTGCTGGTCGAAATGATACAAATGCCGCGCAAAATTCGCCGCGAAAACTTCCGAGAAGTCATCACTTTTAGCAATCGCGCCCAAGGGGTGCGGGCGTTTGTCTCGGAGCGTCCCCGGATTGTGCTGAGTGGTCATTATGGGAATTGGGAACTTTCCCTGGTCTGTTTTGGTCTGTTCGGTTATCGGGTGGGAGCCGTCGCGCGGGCGCTCGATAACCCCTATCTGCATCGCTGGTTCCAGCGATTTCGGGAGCAGAGCGGCCATACCATGATTTTGAAGTCGGGAGCGTCCCAGGAAATTGCCACCCTCATGGAGCAGGGGGGGGCCGTGGCCATGCTGGGGGACCAGGATGCCGGTCCGCGTGGCATGTTCATCGATTTCTTCGGGCATCCGGCCAGTACCTTCAAATCGATTGGGGTGTTGTCTCTGCAATTCGATGCTCCCATTTGCGTGGCCTATGCGCGGCGACTGGAAGACGACTTTATCAATTTCCGCTGGGCTCGTTACGAAATCGGGACCGAGGAAATTATCGATCCCCGCGATCCCGAACTGGCTGGGAATGTCAAGGCGATCGCGGAACGCTATACCCAGGCGCTGGAGCGTATCGTGCGACGGAATCCGGAGCAGTATTTCTGGGTCCATCGCCGCTGGAAAAGTCAGCCCGCGCGCAAACAGAAATTGGCAAAGGCTGCTTGAGGGGACCGATCACACAGAAGATTTCTTTTTTTCTCTCCGTGTCCTCTTCCGTTCCGCTTCGCGAGGACGTGCCGTGTCCACATGGCCCGTTTCCACACAGGCACTTCTCGTTCGCTAATAAAACGGCACTCCTGTATTATTGACCCGATGAGAATTGCTGCATCAGGCATCGGCATCAGGCGGAATTTGCTTGGAATTCCGCGACTCAACCAGCGGAGATATTCTTATGCTGCGACTAATCGCTTGGTTTTGTTTGGCTCTGCAGTTAAGCCTGGTTTCCGTGCAGGCGCAGACACGCGAGGAAAAAGTGCAGGCGGATCGCGAGAAGGTCCTTCGGGAAGCCTTCTGGATTTACAATGATCTGCAGGCAGGCTTCGCCGAAGCACGCAAGACGGGCAAACCCCTCCTGGTGGTGCTGCGCTGCATACCCTGCATCGAATGCGTAAAACTGGACGACGAACTGGTGGACCGCGACCCGACGATCCGGCCGTTACTCGAAAAGTTCGTCTGTGTCCGGATCGTCTCCACGAATGGCCTTGATCTCTCGACCTTCCAGTACGATACCGATCAGTCCTTTGCGGTGTTTCTGTTGAATGCGGATGGGACAATCTACGGTCGTTTCGGTACGCGTTCGCATCGCACGGAATGGTACGAAGACGTTTCGCTGGAAGGACTTGCCCGGGCGCTCGCGCGTGGTCTGGAATGGCATGCCCGGTATCCCGCGAATCGTGATCGACTCGCGGGGAAAACGGGGCAGCCTCTGGAATTCGCTTCTCCCGAAAAATACCCGACACTCCGCGACAAATACGCGGACTCGGTCGATTTTTCCAGAAACGTCGTCAAGGCCTGTATTCATTGTCATCAGATTGGCGATGCTCGCCGGGAACACTACCGGCTTCAAAACGAAGCCATTCCTGAACGTCTCTTTTTTCCCTACCCGCATCCCAAGAACCTGGGGTTGGTGTTGGATCCTAAACAGTGCGCCACGGTCGAAGAGGTGCAGGCAGATTCCGTCGCCGCCCGCGCCGGTTTCCGGCCGGGAGACGAGATCCTGTCACTTGCAGGGCAACCGTTGCTGTCTATTGCAGATGTCCAATGGGTTCTGGATGGCTTCGATCCGCGGGGAGGAAAACTTCCCGTGGTCATTCGCCGCGATGGGATTGAACAGTCCTTGACGGTTTCTCTCCCCGCGGGTTGGCGACAGGGAGGCGACTTGAATTGGCGGGCCTCAACCTGGGGTTTGAGAAGAATGTTTCTGGGGGGCATGAAACTGGAACCCCTCTCGGAGGAGCAGCGGCGAGAACGGAATCTGCCTGGTCACGGCATGGCGCTGCGGATTGAACACCTCGGTCAGTATGGACCACATGCCGTCGCCAAGCAGGCAGGGTTCGCTGCCAACGACATCCTCATTGCCTTTGATGGCCGGACCGATTTAACGACGGAAGCCGAGATCCTGTGGCATGCCAACAATGCCTTGCGTTCAGGAGACAAGGCGACCATCTCGTATCTGCGAAATGGAAAAATTGAGACCAGAAAACTCCCCATTCAAAATTGATGCCCAAAATTTCGGGGCCTGGCAAGCCGATTTGCTCCACGAAGTGCCGAATCCCCAGGGCCCATTTGAATGGATGTGGAATGTTCGGAGCTAAGCGAAGGCGCATGCGAAATGTCAATTCGATACAAAGTCGCTGATCAGTTCGAGATACCCGAAGGGACCGGCCAGGAATTTGTCGTCGCTGACAAGGTGATCGCCATCTTCCATGTGGATGGCGACTACTATGCCATGGACGGGTTGTGTCCCCATGCGGGCGGGCCCATCGGAACGGGCCATTTGCGGGGATGTATTGTCACCTGTCCCTGGCATGGCTGGCAGTTCGATGTGACGACGGGGGAATCGAAGTTGTCTCGGGTGATCAAATCCGCCACGTTTCCACTCGTCCGCGATGCCGAGGGCTGGTGGCTTGAATTACCCGACAAGTCGGGGGCATCTTCTTGAAATGTTCCCTCAATCCTGCTGAATGACCGTTATATCCGGCATTTTCAGTGGTGTAGAGTTCGTCCCGCGGACGATATTCCCTAAGGGACATCAGCCTGGGGGGCATGTGCTGCGCCCCGCGATGAAGCCGTTGCTGGCCCAAATTTTCGAATGATTCGAAGAACCCCTATCGATCTCGCCTCCCTCGGGTAGGCGAGACACAGGCTGTGAGCCGAGACTCAACGGGGAGACATGCAGGATGCAATCCAAGTTGCTGCAGATATTGCTGTTCGCGTTTTTCTCGGGTATTGTCGTTAATCCCGACACCGCGCGAGCGGGATGGCCGTGGGAGAAGAAGACCGATCAGGGGATGAAAAAATACTCTCCGGAATGGTGGTCGTACGCCAGTTCGCTGCCCGTTGGATCGCGGCAGAATTACCGTAAAGGGAAATTATGGCCGCCCCAACCCCGACCGACGGAACCCCAGCAACCCTATTCGCATCAGTTCCATGCGGCTCACTTCTGGCCACATCCCTATAACGAACAGGACCAGTGCATCGTGCGGGTTTTCGAGGAAGCCCAGATTGCACAAGGCTGGAAGAAGGCCACTACCCTGTACGATTATCACTTCGATCCCGAAACCCAGCAATTAACGCGCTCGGGACGCCAGCAACTCCTCTGGATTATCCAGCATGCCCATGAACAGCGGCGCATTACCTATGTGCAACTGTCCACGGAAAGGCATATCAACGAGGCACGCCTCGCCAGTGTTAAGCAGTCCTTGATGGACATGGTGGGGAACACCGATTCCATGACTGTACTGCTGGATGCCACCAGCCCCGTCTTCCGGCCTGCTCACGAGGTCGATATGTACCAGAAGGCCTGGGTCGAGGGGATGATAGCGCCACATATCCCGTATAGCGTGGAAGGCAACAGCAGCGAAGGGGAATAACTCACGCTTTCTTTGGGAATCAATTGCAGCGATGAGGGGGATTCTGCCGATTCCTCTGATAGGACACAGGCTGTCGTAGCGATGTGACGTCCCGTATGGGACATAGTTAACGACTGCCGCAAGGATATCTCTGCCACGTGATGGGTGGAGTATCGTTATAATTCCCTTGACTGCAAAGGATTGCGATGAAGGACCTGGGCCGGGGCATCCGTGGGTGTGCGCGGGTGTTTACTCTCGCGGCGCTGGTTTGCGCGACAGGTTGCTCTGGATCGCGTGGCGTTTTCACGGGATGGACGCCGTGGAGCCGTTCCCCGGAGGAGTCCGCCATCCAGGAGATGATGGCGTCCCAGCAGCAGAATGCCCGGAAGGTCAAAACGGGCAAGGAATCCAGTCTGTATCCTCCCGAAATTGTGCAGCAGGAACCGCTGCCCAAGACCGAGGAGGATCTCAAGAATCCGATGCAACTGCACCTGTCCTATGCCAAGCTGCAGGAACAGTTGGGGCATCTGACGGAAGCCCGGGCTTCTTATGAAAAAGTGGTCGCCAAGGAGCCCAAATCCGTGGAGGCAATCATCGGGCTGGGGCGACTCGATATGCTGGCCGGCCGGCACCAGCAGGCTGAAGAGAGATTTCGGCAAGCGGTCGAAATGAGCCAATCCTCGCCCGAGTCGTTGTTTGCACTGGGGCAATTCATGGCCTCTCAGCAGCGCTACACGGAAGCGATTGTCGAGATGCAAAAGGCCGTTCGAATCGCGCCGCGGAATGCGCAGTTCAAATATGATTTGGGGTTGACCCTGGCGCGCGCGGGGCAGTTAGACGACAGCTTGCGGGTTTTGGCCGATACCGTTTCCGATGCGGAAGCCAACTACAATCTGGGTTACATCCTGCTGAAGGAACAGAATAACCCGGAGCTGGCAGAACAGTATCTGAATCGCGCCTTGCAGCTCGACCCAGAATTGAAGCACGCCCGCTATTGGTTGACTCAAATTAAGGCCAATAACTCTACCATCGCGACCGTTGCCGGAACGGCCCCGGATAACCGCACGGTTGTGGTTAACGCGGTTGCAGCGCACTCCGCTTCGCATCAGGAATCGCAGTTCCTGAGGCAGGCGCATGTTCCTGCCGAGCCAGCTCCGGAGAACTTAACCCCGGAACAATGGGAACAGTGGAAAAATCAGGCGCAGCGACAATAATGCGAGCAGGCTGGCGGAAAACACAAACTCCGCCATTTTTTCTGGTCGCTTGAATCCTGGCTGAAACCCCCACTGGCTATGCACGGCGGACATACTCCCATAGGCACCGATGTGGAACGTGCCGCTGATATCCTGCGCCAGGGTGGTCTCGTTGCCATCCCGACCGAAACCGTGTACGGGCTGGCCGCGGATGCCTTGAATCCGCGTGCGGTGGCGGGGATTTTCGCCGCCAAGAATCGTCCCGCCTTTGATCCCCTGATTGTGCATCTCGGCGGCATCGATTGGTTGCCCCAGGTGGCGAAACAGGTTCCTCCCCTGGCTGAGCGACTAATGGCTCGCTTCTGGCCGGGACCGCTTACGATTATTCTCGAAAAAACAGCGGCCATTGCCGATCTTGTCACCTCGGGGTTGCCTTCCGTGGCGGTCCGCATGCCGCGCCATCCCCTCGCGCTGCACCTGTTACAGGTAGTGCAGCGCCCCCTGGCTGCTCCCAGCGCGAATTTGTTCGGGCAAACCAGTCCCACCACCGCCAGCCATGTTTCCCGGCAACTCGATGGGCGCATCGACTACATTCTCGATGGTGGCCCCTGTGGCGTGGGCGTGGAATCCACGATTATCCGGGTCGAGGACCAAACGATTCAAATCTTGCGCCCGGGGGGAGTCACGCGAGAGGAATTAAGCGAATTCGGATCCGTCGTGTTACCATCCGCGAAGGATTCCGATTCGATGCCGCTCGTGCCTGGACAACTTAAGGAGCATTATGCGCCGCGAACGCCACTGCGAATTATCGAGCCACCGGTCGACTTTACCACGGAGCAACAATTGGGGCTGCTCACGTTGAACCGCCACGACTGGAATGCGGCGGATCTGGCCAGGTTTGCCTGTGTCAGGGAATTGTCTCCCCACGGGAATCTGGAGGAGGCGGCGGCCGGTTTTTTCGCGGCTCTCCATGAAATGGACGAGGCACAACTCGATCTGATACTTGCCACTCCGTTTCCCGATCACGGCTTGGGACTGGCCTTGAACGACCGTCTCAGTCGGGCCGCTCACGAATAACTGCTCGCGGCTCCTCCGGCTACAATTGGCAATCCGAAGACTCCAGGGATACAATTTTCCTCATGAAGACCATCGCATCCGCAACAGGCAAGCTCGGCACGACAATTGTGATTGTCGGCGTCGGGTTGATTGGGGGGTCGATTGCCCGGGCCGTGCGGAGCAGGGGGCTGTTCGAGCGGATAATCGGCGTGGGCCGCAATCCCCAGCGTTTGCAGCAGGCGGTGGAGCAGGGGGTGATCGACGAATATGCCTGTCATGGGAGCGAAGCCGCTGCACAAGCCGATCTGATTGTCGTCTGTACGCCGGTCGAACAAATTGCCGAGGATGTGCTGGAACTCCATGCTTGCCTTCCCGCTGGCGGGGTGATTACCGATGCGGGGAGCACAAAAGGGGGGATCTGTCGTAGAGTTCGCGACGGTTTGGAGACAGGGCATCGTTTTGTGGGAGCGCACCCCTTGGCGGGATCCGAAAAATCGGGCTTCGAGTACGCGCAGGCCGATCTGTTCGAAGAGGCGGTTGTGATACTCACGCCCGATGACAGCACTGCACCCTTCGCCGCGGAACGGGTCGCGGAGTTCTGGAGTTCCCTCGGGGGGCGACTGGTGACGATGGGTGCAGCCGAACACGATCTGATCTTGGCAATGACCAGCCATCTGCCCCATCTGGTTTCATCGGCACTGGCGGCCAGCGTGACGGAACGCGACCTCCCGTTGGCGGCAACGGGCTTTGGCGACACCACGCGTATCGCGGCCGGCGATCCCCGGTTGTGGACGTCGATTTTCATGGAAAATGCAGACGCAACCATCCATGCGGCGGAGGAATTTCTGCTCCGCTTCCAGGCCCTGCTTTCCGCCTTGAAGGATCGTCAACCCGAGCGCTTGCACTCGCTGCTTTCCACGGGAAAACAGCATCGGGATCTCTGGCAACAGACCAACACACGCTGATTTGCCCCCGATATTTCCCGTATCGGCTCGTAAACGCACATACGAGCCCCCCGCCAGGGCAGTAGTTTTTGCGTGGGTTACGCTGTGCGCATCACAAATTGCGGACTCCCCTTGATACCACGGCACACCATCGCGGGGACGGAATTCCTTCCCATTAAAAAAATTACACCCCCCGCTGCCCGTTCGTCGTAGTCAACACTCCCGTTTTATTGTCTGGGCAGGATATCCAGATTTGTGGTATATCGGAATTCGATCCACGGACGGCTTCATTTCGAGATGTTCATCAATCGCTCGGCAAAGATGCGCTTGCATCGGCACCAGCAGTCGGTGCCGGGAGCCCGGAGACGAGAACCGCCGTGTCGGGAGCCTTGCCGGAGTAGAATGAGAGGTAGTGTGTGTTCTTAATCGTGGTGGCGTTCACGTTGCCCGCATCGATCGTTTCCTGGCTGCCCGCGACGACCACTTCGGATGCTGGCCAGCGGAGAGGATTGGCGAACACGCTGTCTGGATCAACGACTCGACGCCGCAGGATGCCTCCTCGGCCACGCTGATAGTAATAGTTGCTCAACAAACCGGTTTCGGCGTCGAGGATCAGGCTCGGAGTGGAAAGAAAATCATCGCTGATATTGGTTTGCGCGCGCGTCCAACTCTTGCCGAAATCTGATGAAACTATCTGGAATTGAGATTTCGTCGAGGACACGCCTCCCTGTTCTGTCCGTGCGATAGCGAGAATCTTGCCATCACCGAGATAGACAGCGGAAGGCTCGGTTGGCCACTCCGCCTTGGTAAGCCCGGATTCAATGGTGGTCTGGTGCCAGGTTGCGCCATTGTCACTGCTGGTTAGCCTGCCCCACGAGTGACTCGGACCATCATCACCGTAGCTCCCTGCGAACCACAGAGCCATGAGTCCGACGGTGGGGACAGCGAAAACGTCGGTGATCTGCACGGGAGACACCGCGAGATTCGGCGTCGTCACGAGCGTGAACGTGATGCCATCCGTGGTGCGGTAGAGGTCGTGGTGCCACTCCGATCCGATACGACGCACCCAGAGCAGCATGGCTCCAGTGGTATCTAACCCCTTCCCGACAGCGACCTCGCCAAAACCCGGCGTGTTGGCGACAACCGTTTCCTCCGTCCACGTTTTTCCGTGGTCCGTGGAGGTGCGCGCGTAAACGGCGCGGGCGTCTTCAGCGATCGTGTGTGCCGAGCCTCGACTGTACACGCAGACCAGTTTTTCTCCGATGGACTGAATCATCGGCCATGAGTTGTAGCCGCTTATGTTTTGCACGACGAGTGGCTTCGCAAGGGCGGCCTGGGGGGTCACCTTGATCATTGCCAGGCCAGTAGGGCGCGTGAATGTATCGGCGGGATCGGCAGGTTCCCGCTGAATCCGCACGCACAGAGGTGCATTCGGCTCCACTTGGTAGTAGGACTCCAGGGGAATTGTTCGGGTGTAAAACGGTGCGGCGGGAAGCGCGGTTCGCACGGGATTGCCGAGATATTGCCGGGCCGTGAACGGCGCATGCTCCACCATCTGCGACAGGTGGACCCTATAAACATCTTCATCGTCGGGACTCATCGTCGCTTCCGTCGTGGTTACGACGATTTCGACTTTCACGGCGACGCACCAGGAGGGGAGGCCGGTCATGACGCCGCTGACAGACTGTCCAGGGGTGATGCCCGATAATGACCACACCGGGATGTGCGTGGAACCACTCGACATGAGTACCAGCGAGGGCTGGCCCGTCGCGATCGATAGGTGGTTCGCGGCCAGGTAGAGCGGGATCCCTTCCCTCCTGTCAGGAATCTGCTTTTCAGCCCCTCGCGCACCATCATCGTATACAACTCCAATGGTGATCAACGCCAATATGGCGATTACGATATCTTTCATGTTTGTTTATTCTGTGTGATGTTGTTTCAAAAGCCAAACAGATATATTTGATCGACAAAGTGCGATAGGGGATGAACGTACTTGGCTATACAACATAGAGTTGTCAACATTGATTTGTCAAACAGCTAAATGAGCTGCGATCGAGCGATGGTCGGCTTTTCTGGCTGCACCAAACGGCGTTTCCTTGCTGTGCCGCAGGCTTCACCTGGCATGCCCCAAATAACTGATCCCTGTGGAAGGAGGGTCTTGGTGTTCCAATCGGGACACGAGACTCTGATGACTAACCCACATTTCTCACACAGTTACTAATGCGGAAAATTTGTCTCGAAATTGCCCAGAAAACTAGCCGCGCCCTTCAGAGCGTGTTGATCTAAGGGGTGCCTTGCTCTCGCGCCGAAGGCGGGTGAGCATGCCGATCTTCCGATTGGCAACATGAGCGGCGGGGTTTATCCCTGCCGAGTTGACGATCCGAGCCGCAGGTACCAGCCGTGTGGACATTGGGAATCCGTCCGCCCATCTCCGACGCTGGCGCGTATGTCTCGGAGTCACGTTGGCGGAGGCGGACAACCCGTCCAGTGTCACCCTAAGTAGTCCACCCGAGTGGAACACATAACGACGATTGCGGCCCGAACCGGGCCCGTTTCCTGACGGGCGCGACTCGTTTGTCGATGTCAGCGAGGCGCGTGGTATTCCAGCGGGCTGTGTCGGGGGCGTCGTCGACGTGTTGGACGCGCTGCATGCGTGCACCAGGGTTCGCGCGTTTTTAGGTGAGAAGCACCCCGCGACTATTCGGCGGGGGTTGCATCCGGTCGGTACATCCAGACGGGTTCGCCCTGAACGCGAAATTCGCGGGATTGCGTATCGAACTTGTCTCCGGGACGCCAAAACTGCTGTTGTATCGTCTTGCGCATCAGCAGGGGTTCGCCATCCGGCCCTTGCCCCACTTTATAGCCGTTGGAAAAACCACTCAGGTACAGCATGAAGTGGTCAATGGCAGGGTCCACGCCACGAAAAATGGCCAGACCGTAGAGGGCATTTTCCTCGCCGGGTGCATCGGTGCTGGGCGCGGGGATGGGGCCGGCAATCGTCACGGAATTCTTAAACTTGCGGCGTTCCTTGAGATTTATCGCTGCCTGAACTTCCGGAATGATCTGGTCTACGAACACCGCGGGTTCCTCGGCATCCATGCCGATCAGGGTCAATTCCGGAATAAACACAGGCGGGCCTGGCTCTCGGTCAAGCTGGTTGACCGGTTCCGTGGACCGCGTGGAGGGAGCTTCAATGGGACGATTCACCGCCCGATAGCAGATATAGTAGAACAATTCGGGCTGGACCATCCCCGTCCGTGGATCCTTAATATCGACCCAGATCACCCGCAAAGGCTTCAAATCGACATCCATCACCCACAGCGAACTTTGCTGGCTACGTTCTTCTCCCTCGGTCGCCGCCACGACCTTCAAGTTGAACCCTTCGTCTCCCTGGGCCAATACCGACGTCGGCAACATCAAGGCAAACAGACAGACTCCAGCAGCCGCGAACGCACGTTTCATGGAAACTTCCCATTGGAAACTTTTTCATACTGCTCCCTCGGGAGCAAACTTCCATGCAACCTGCCCCCGAATGGAGGCCTCTCGACCGCATGGAATGCTTCAAATTAACACGCCCCGCCGACGGAAATCAATCTTTTCCCGGCTGACCGGCAAACTCCGGTACGGTTTGGAGGGATTGTAGCGTGTGTATCACACGGAACACCTCCCGGCAATGCCAGCACCCCCCAACGACCAACCACGGGCATTCTATCGGCTACGTGTTCAATCGGAATCCTGGGAGCAGCGGCTACCGCATGGACAGGGCAATTTCGCGAAAATCCGCGGAGTCGCCTTGCTCAGCACGGATTTCCGTCAGTTTCGATCCTCTCCAGTCAGCCATTTTTCCACCTGATCGGCATGTTCGGCGATTTCATGCACGCTTTTGCGTAATTCCTCGGAATCGACCGTTCCCCGCGGATAGGTATCGACCATCACGAAATGGGGTGCGCCATCCACCTCGCGGATCGCCAGACCTCCGTGCGAAAACTCGGCATTCATCCGCAGGGCCGTCTCGTAGAACGAACTCTCCGCAGGGCAGCATACGCTATAAATCAGCAGTAACTGCTCGTCGCTACGATGTTCGCTGCTTTCGATGAACACCCGCTGCTGGCGTCCGTCGGGGCGTTGCACGCGGACACAATACTTTTCGCCACAGCGAATCCAGGAGACGGTTGGATCGTACCCCAATGCCTCGTCCAGGATTGACTGGACATCGCGCAATTGCCCCAGCACGGAATTCAACAGATGCCAAGCCTCGGTCCCGGAACTTGGGCGATTGCTCGCCTCGCGGGCCATCAGGCGGGATACCAGCCCCGCCACGTTCAAGGGGATTTCGGGACGTAATTCTCGAACTTCCGGGCAGGGGGCCGTCAGTATCTGCTGGGTGAAATCTTCCAGCGAATCGGCATAAAACGGCAACCGTCCCGTCAACAGGTAATACAGTGAAACTCCCAAGGCGTATACGTCCGTCGCGGTACTATGATCCCCCGTCTGGATGACCTCGGGCGCCAGGTAGGGGAGGGTCCCACAGACAAATCCCCGCGGAATATATTCCCCGCGCCCAATCCGATGCGCCAGTCCGAAATCGGCCAGTTTAGGCACGCCGCGACCACAGATCAGGATGTTTTCCGGTTTGATGTCGCGATGCAATATCCCCTGACGATGCGCGTAATCCATGCCACTGGCAATCGCAGACATCCAGCGCAAGGCCTGCAAGGTCGGCAATGGCCCTTCGCGGCGCAACAGATGCTTCAGCGATCCCCCGGCGACCAGTTCCATCTCGATGTACTGACGTCCCCGCGCTTCTCCCAGGGCATGCACTGTCACGATATTCGGGTGAATTAGAGCCGCAGCCGAACGCGCCTCCTCGGCGGTACGTACTTTGAGATCGTCCCCCCTGGTCAGCTTTCCGGGCGAAGTGATTTTCAACGCACAAGGGCGCGCCAATTCCGTATGATAAGCCAGGTAAACCTTGCCCATCCCCCCTTGGCCCAACAAGGCATCACACCGATAAATCGAGAATTTCTGCCCGACGACGATGTCTTCTCCCGCCCCCATCTCCGGCGAACTCGCAATATCCCAGTCGGATTGCACGTTATTGCCGACTTCCGCTGCCCCGTACAGTCCCGCGGCAGCCCCGGTTTCCAGCTCCAAATTCGTACCGGGAGCTGCAATTTTCGTCTCTTCAAAGGCATCCGGAGTCGACCATAAGAACTCCGATGCATGAGAAGGTTGCTTGTTCAATCGATATGCCCTTTCACCAGGCCTGATGCAAATTAACGAAACCGATATTGCCGACGAGAATTCCAGAATTCATAATTACCCGAGAGGAAAGGGTAGACCAGCAGGCCCACAAGGATCTGCCTCGCCCTCGTGGACGCTGCTCGCATGTTACCATGAAAAGATACGAGACTCCTACGCAAAACTGGCGTCAATCCCCCGCGAGAGGAATTTTCTTCGCGCACGTTCTGTCGGAAAACTGGAATGAATGCTCGCTTCCTGCCTGGCCTGCTCCTCGTAGTCGGCTGCTATTTCGGGGCTCTGCCTGCCCAACCGGTTCGGGCACAAGTCCTGAACGTGCAGCAGCCGATAGTCGAACAGTTCGGCGTCGCCAGTACGGTCCTGGTTCCCGATCGCGGGCGATCTCATCTGGGCTCGCTGTCGACGGGGCGCGATTTTGATGCGCGTTTTGGCCCATTTCCCGCGGGGCGTGTACGCCTGCGCGAACAGACGCACTCCTCTCTATCGGCTTCCGTCTTCATTCACGACCTGGCGGAAATGGATAGCCTGCTCCTGAACCGTCCCAACAGCGCCCCTCCCTTTCCCTTCGAGGAATCCGAAGCGGAATCCCGCAAACGAACTGCTGCTGGCATGACGGCCCCACTCAACCCTCGAGACAGAAATGTCCGTCGCTCCACGCTGCCCGTGGCAGCAACGGCTCCGCAAGCACAGCCTCTGTTGCAGGCAGGGCCTGTTGCCGATCGCATCGCCTCGGAGTATCTCCGCAAGGCGGAGCAGGCGCTGCAAGTAGGCAATGTTTCACTGGCTCGCATCTATTTTCAACTGGCAGAAAAGAATGGCTCCCCCCGGCAGACGGATGCATCCGCCGAACAGTCCACTTCGCGCCGCCCGTTCCGGTAAATTCCTGCCGTGACAATTCCCACCAAGCCGCGAATGCGGTAACTTCTTTCCATTCCCGCGACCTCCCCGGGCCAGGCAGACTACGAAGGCCTCGGTTTTCACGTACTTCCACGGACCTTCCCTCCGTGACCAGATCTTAGGACGGCAGATGCAGCAGGCATGGCAAATAGGGCCCCTTGCGTTGCTCGGGTTGGTTCAACCTGATCAGGCAGTGCCGGCTGTCACGTTCGGTCGGGCTCTTGCCGATGTGCTCTTGCTGGCCGTCGCCGGGTACGGCGCGTACCTCTGGCTGAAATGGTTTCGCTCCTGGCGGAAAGGGGACCGGGATTTCGTGCCACTCTGTTTTCAACGCCGCGTGCCGCGAGAATCGCCCCCCATTCCACTGGCTCCCATTCTGCTGGCAGGCTTCTGGGTTGCCAGCACTCTGGGCTCAACCTTATTCCGTACCGCGTCCGTCGAGGATCTAGCGGACGGGTTCCCGGATATATCCGTCCTGATGACTTCGATCATTCTGGTCCCCGTCGGCATCTCAATTGTTCTGCTGATTCTATGGGAATACTCGGGGGAAAAGTTCCGCCCGCGGGACTACTTTCTCGATCCGGGCTGGAGGGCGGAACTTCAAGCGGGTGTCGAACTGATGCTGCTCGCCATGCCTGCCACGATATTGCTGGGGATGCTTTCAACTCTCTGGAAAACCGAAGACGAACTGCACCTCCTGTTGCGAATGCTGCAAAGCGAACGGGATCCCCAATTGTTGCTGGTGATCGTGACCTCTGCGACACTCATTGCTCCACTATTCGAGGAACTCCTGTTTCGCGTGCTGCTGCTGAATGGGATGATGCAACAGGGTCGTTTATCTCCCGTCCCTGCGGTCTGGCTGGTCTCCGCGTTCTTCTGCCTCGGGCATGGCATTCACGACGCGATGCAACTCTTTCCTTTGTCACTGTGCCTGGGCTGGTGCCTGGTCAAGCGGCAAAGTTACGTGGCCCTTATTTGCGGGCATGCCTTGTTCAACGGATTCATGTTGACGCTGACGCTGCTGTATTATTCCGGACAATGATGTTCCCGGAAAACGCCCGCAGCCCCGCAACCGGTAAGGGGCGCGGGGCTGCGGTATGTGTTGCGGACGAGTCTGAAACTCAGGCCGCCGCGGAATCGTCAATCGGGTGAATGGCCTGCTCGCCCCGAACCATCTCGGGGGTGATCAAGAATTTCTTGCCCGTGCCATGGTCCGGAAGATCATAAAGGACGTCGAAGATCACCGCTTCAAGGGCTGCTCGCAGACTGCGGGCACCGGTTTCCCTCTTGGAAGCGGCATGAGCCACTTCCCGCAAGGCTTCGGGAGTGAACTCCAGCGAGGCATTTTCCATTTCGAACAGTTTCTGGAACTGCCGCACGATCGAATTTTTGGGTTCCACCAGAATCCGCACCAGATCCTCCTCGGCCAGAGGCGAGAGGTTGCTCAACAGCGGCAGGCGTCCCAGCAACTCGGGAATCAAGCCGAACTCCAGGATGTCGTCGACTTCCGCTTGAGCCAGCAATTCCGCCCGGTGCCGTTCGCGCTGTTCCTGCGGAGCGGCATTGAATCCGATCATCTTGCGTCCCAGCCGCTTGGCGATAATGTCTTCAAGTCCCACGAAGGTCCCGCCGCAAATGAACAGGATATTGGTGGTATCCACTTGAATGTACTGCTGCTCGGGATGCTTGCGGCCCCCTTGCGGTGGCACATTGGCTACGGTTCCTTCCAGCATTTTCAGCAGGGATTGCTGCACCCCTTCCCCGGAAACATCCCGTGTGATCGACACGTTCTGGCTGGTTTTGCCGATTTTGTCGATTTCATCGATAAAAATAATCCCCCGCTGAGCCGCTTCGATATCGAAATCGGCCGCGTGCAGCAGCTTCAGCAGCAGATTTTCGACATCCTCTCCGACATAACCGGCTTCCGTGAGCGTGGTGGCATCGCCAATGGCGAAGGGGACATGCAGGAAGCGCGCCAGCGTTTTTGCAAGCAGGGTCTTGCCGGATCCGGTCGGGCCGAGCAGAAGAATATTCGATTTTTCGATTTCCACATCGCTGTCGGATTCCAGGTTCATCAACCGCTTGTAATGGTTATGCACCGCCACCGACATCACGCGTTTGGCCCGCTCCTGGCCAATGACGTACTGGTCCAGATGGGCCACGATTTCGCGGGGCGTGGGAACCTTCTTGAACAGCGACTGCGATCCGCCCCGGCGTTTCCGCTCCTGGTTCAGAATCGACTGGCAAAGTTCGATGCAGTTTTCGCAGATGTAAACATCGTCCGGCCCCTCGACCAGCGGGCCCACTTCACGGTAACTTTTACCGCAGAATGAGCAATTCGCATGCTTCTTGGTGTTGGTGCCGCGTTTCCCTGATATGAAGTCTGTGCCGGAGGTCATTCGCTTTCCTTCATCGCTATCGACCAAAAACCTTGATCGTGTGGTCTCGTCTGTCGTAGGCTGGAACCGAACCCTCTGCCTCCGTTTCAGAGCGCTCGGTTTATTCAACGCGACAGGCCCATCCCGGCCTTGCCGCTCGAGTTTCAATGCAGTACGTCCCTGATCCTGTAGCCCTCGGAAACGCCCTCCGCTGGCATTCGCAACAGCTGGCTTCGTCGGTTTATCTCATTCGTAGCAAACGCCATGCCCAAACGGGCAGAGCCCTAAAATGTTTTCGGGGACACGCCTTATCGCCCCTCCCGGGATTCCGGGGTCTGGCCCTCCCTGGTCTCACGCCGCGCGCCGTTGGCTGGTAAGTTCAACCGTTCGGCAATCCGTCCCTTGATGGATCGGTATTCCTCTTCGGACAGCGCACCCCGACGTTGCAATTCCGCAATCTCCCTCAGCATCTCCTGGTCCGCGTTCGCAAGATCGTCATCGTCGCGCAACCAACCTTTAATCGATACAACAATCACGACCAACAATATCAGAAGGACAACCAACCCCGCGAGATGCCAGAGACTGGCTTCCAGCACGCGGGAGATCATGCTTTTTGCCAGAATCTGCACAGCCACATTCCCCACGGGCGTGCATACCTCTGCCCGGCTTCACGCAAACGTTACAAAAATTCGTTCGGCTTCCCTGCCATTTTTACATTCTCCGATCTCCCCCATTATCGAAGCGACATCGTCAGAAAGCAATGCCTCTCAAAGACGAGCCTGCCGTTGGTAACGATTTCTGGATTCTGTTACCATCCAGCTATTGGCCAGTCACCCGTCCCAGGGACTGTCGTCCAATTCCGCCAAACTCGGGGCCGCGGGGCCCGGCGGGGGAGATGTCCCCACCCCGGCCGAGACGTGCGCATTCAGGGCCAGTTAGAGTGAATCCATGGACTTCGAACAACGACTACAAAAAGCAATCGACCGCGGGCAGCAAACTCGTCACAACGAGAAACAAAGCCTGCAGGCCAAGGCCAACACCGAAGAGGAATTCCGCGCGCTCTACTCCAGTGCCCGCCTGGAGGTCACTGAACACATTGAACACTGCCTCCGCAAACTGACGGATCACTTTCCCGGGTTCGACTACCAGACCATCGTGGACGAAACCGGTTGGGGCTCCCGCATCCGCCGCGACGACATCAAACTCGCCCGGGGGACGGCCGATCGCCTCTACAGCCATTTTGAAATGCTGATCCGACCGTACTCCCCTGGTCATCTGCTCGATCTGTCCGCCAAGGCAACCCTTCGTAACAAGGAAATTCTGGTGCGCAGCCACTTCCAGCGACTCGGGGAACTGGATCTCGATTCCTTCAAGAATCTGATCGACCTGTGGGTCCTGGAATTTGCGGAAGCGTATGCCGCACAAGGCTGAAGACTTTCCTCTGGCCACCTCCCCCTCGAAGTCTCCGCAGTCCCTTTTTCCTCCGTTGGCGCGGCTTAAGACGTGGGACCTCTTCAAAGGTTCCGCCCTCGGGAAGCGGGGTAATCTTGTCGGCACTCCATCGGACGACTAAAATACCAATGTCCAGATTTGTGAACCGAGGAGGCGTTTGGCAAGTTCAGCGGTCGGTTTTGGTCATGTCGTTTGGTCTTCCCTGGATAATAACCTGGTTTTCAGCCTGTGAATTCACGGGGACTTGCCAATTATCCATTGAAAAATCCACTTCGGAAGCGTCGGTCAGCTATGATGATGTAGTGCTCGTATTTGCCAAGTGAAAACAAAGCGAGCGTTTCGTAAGCCCCGATTCCCTACAACTGGCATAAACAACAGGAACAGCAGAAGCATTCCCGGACTCTGGTCGCTGACCAGTCGAGAATTTCATCTGCGTATCAAGGAGTAGCGATTAATGTACGAACGTTTCACGGATCGGGCGCGCAAGGTGATGCAGTTGGCCAACCAGGAGGCTCAACGCTTCAACCATGAATATATCGGGACGGAACACATCTTGCTGGGACTGGTCAAGGAAGGCTCCGGAGTCGCGGCGAATGTGCTGAAGAATCTGGAAGTCGACCTGCGCAAGATCCGTTTGGAAGTCGAAAAAATTGTGCAGACCGGGCCGGACATGGTCACGATGGGAAAATTACCCCAGACCCCCCGCGCTAAGAAGGTGATCGAGTACGCGATGGAAGAAGCGCGTAATCTGAACCACAACTATGTCGGCACCGAACACCTGCTGCTGGGCTTGCTCCGCGAACAGGAAGGGGTGGCCGCACAGGTATTGATGAACCTGGGATTGAAGCTCGAGGACGTCCGCGAGGAAGTGCTCAACCTGCTGGGACACGGCCTGGAAGGCTCGGAAACGGGCGAACGGGCAGGGGGCGGAGCGGGCCAGGCCAAATCGGCTCGGAGCAGCAAAACTCCGGCACTGGATAGTTTCGGCCGCGACCTGACCGAACTGGCCCGCCAGGGAAAACTGGATCCCGTGATCGGCCGCGAACGGGAAATTGAACGCGTGATTCAAATTCTCTGCCGCCGACAGAAGAACAATCCGGTGCTGCTGGGAGAAGCAGGTGTCGGCAAGACGGCCATCGTGGAAGGCTTCGCGCAGATGTGCGTGGACGGCAACGTCCCCGATCTGCTCGCCGAAAAGCGGATAGTGGTCCTCGACCTGGCGATGATGGTGGCCGGCACCAAGTACCGTGGCCAGTTCGAAGAACGCATCAAGGCAGTCATGAACGAAGTCCGCCGTGCCAAGAATACGATCCTCTTCATCGATGAATTGCACACGCTGGTTGGTGCCGGGGGTGCGGAAGGGGCCATCGATGCCTCGAACGTGCTGAAACCGGCCCTGAGTCGCGGCGAATTGCAGTGCATCGGTGCGACCACTCTCGATGAATACCGTAAATACATCGAGAAGGATGGCGCCCTCGAACGCCGGTTCCAGATGGTGATGGTCGATCCTCCTTCCGAGGAACAGACCGTGCAAATCCTCAAGGGCTTGCGCGATCGCTATGAAAACCATCACAAGGTGCAAATTACCGACGATGCCATCGCCAAGGCGGTGGAACTTTCCTCGCGTTACATCACCGGACGCTGCCTGCCGGACAAGGCCATCGATGTCATCGACGAAGCCGGGGCCTACGTCCGCCTGAAAACGATGGTTCGGCCGCCCGACCTGAAGGAGTTGGAAGAGGAAATCGAACGGCTGAACGTGCAGAAGGAAGAAGCCGTCGCCAATCAGGATTTTGAAAAGGCGGCCAGCCTGCGGGACAAGGCCGACAAGGTCCGCAAGAAGAAGGATCAGATCACCCAGGAGTGGAAGGAAAAATCGAAGCAGAAGGATGGCCTGGTCGATGCGGAAATCGCCGCCACCGTGGTGGCCAAGATGACCGGCGTCCCTCTGACCCGAATTTCCAGCGAGGATGCGGTCCGCCTGTTGGAAATGGAAGAGGAACTGCATCGCCGCGTCATCAGCCAGGACGAGGCCATCAAGCAGGTCTCGAAGGCTGTCCGCCGCAGCCGCAGCGGACTGAAGGATCCCAAACGCCCCACGGGAGTGTTCCTGTTCGCGGGCCCCACCGGGGTCGGAAAGACGTTGCTCGCCAAGACTCTGGCGGAATTCATGTTCGGCGACGAGGATGCCCTCATCCAGATCGATATGAGCGAATACCAGGAGAAGCACAACATCAGTCGTCTGATCGGTGCCCCTCCGGGATACGTCGGCTACGAAGAGGGAGGTCAATTGACCGAGCAGATTCGCCGTCGGCCCTACGCCGTGGTGTTGCTCGATGAAATCGAAAAGGCCCATCCCGATGTCTACAACATGCTGTTGCAGATCATGGAAGAAGGCCATCTGACCGACAGCTTCGGTCGAAAGGTCGATTTCAAGAACGTCATTCTCATCATGACAACCAACGCCGGGGCCGAGGTCATTTCCAATGCCTCCCCGTTCGGTTTCTTTACCTCCAAGGATGAAGAGGCGTCCTACGATACAATGAAGCGGGAAGTCCGCCAGGTGCTGCAGCGGGTGTTCAAGCCCGAATTCCTGGGGCGTCTGGATGAAGTGGTGATCTTCCGCAAGCTGACGCATGAAAACCTGCGTTTGATCGTGGAAATCGAACTGACCAAGGTCCGCAAGCGATTGGGCGAACGGGGCATGCAACTGGAACTTTCCGAGGCGGCCCGCGACTTCCTCATCGAAAAAGGGCACGAAGGGGAGAACCTGGAATACGGGGCTCGTCCCTTACGTCGCTCTGTCGAGATGTACGTCGAGGATCCCCTGGCCGAGGAACTGCTCCGCAATGCCTTTGAAGGCAAAAACCTGATCAAGGTTGAAGTCAAGGAAGTGGGAGACACCAAACAACTCGATTTCAACGCCGTCCTCACCGATGGAGGAGACACCGAGGAATTGGCGGTTGTCGGTTCCACCGAAAACAGCCCCGAATCCGGAGAACAGGCAAGCTGACCTCCGTTTTCATCTGTCTCGTGAACACTACCTCGCCGGAATCTCCCCGATTCCCGCGAGGTTTTTTTATCCCCTCCCGCGGAGCGAACGGCCTTCCGTTCCTGTAGTGGATGCTCGGCGACGACGATGAGGTTGTGTGTTTGGTGGTGGAAGACGAACTTGAGGCGGTGGGCTGATTCGGTCTTGGCGGGCGTAGCGTTGGCCTGCTTGTCCGTGGTCCGGTCTGACATCCTCGACGTTCGAGCCGGAAATCTGCTTCCTTGACTGCACGACTGTCGTGACGCCGTACACCAGCAGGATCACCACGAGCCAACCGATGGCGTAGGGCGTCAGCCAAAGCGTGATGAACCCCGACAGATTTCCGCTGTTCGTCAAGTCGAAGACAATAATCGGCAAGACCAGAAGCGATGGGCAAGCCGCTGCCTCCACCACTTCGGCAGTAAAAGCAAAAGTGCAACTTGCAGGACAAAATAGACCAGCACGGTGAGCTGAATCTTGTCGTTCATTTGCATTAGTCCAATCCTCCACGCTTTCTCGAAGGGGGCACATCAGAACGGTGTGGAGAGCCAGAAGGCCAAGCCCGACCAGAGAAATACAATGCCGGCCAGCACGATTCCGATGCCAGCAGGTACACGGCGGCCGAATGTTGCTCCACGAGTTGCGACCAGACCAGCAATGCCAAGGACAACGCTGGCAAAGGCGCTGACGCAGGTGATGAAGAGGACTGCTCGTTTGATATCGAACGGAAAGGTGTTGATCGCAAGGACCAGCAGCGATGAGGCTCCAGCCGCAATGAGGCTCGCAATGGGCAAACGACTTTTGTTTGGCTCCTCCACGGACGATCTCTTTGTGCAGAACCCGTTCATCTTACCTCGGCGACAAGATGAAAGCATCAAGGCGTGCGTGTTCATCGCCAACTCGGTCTGGTCGTGAAGGCGCAGACCGCCTCAAAAAATCACTCTGATAGTTGAGTAGGCCAGGCTATGCCCTGACGTCCTTCTATTCTCCGACGGATCGTTGAATATCCTCAAACGACAATGCTTATTCGCCTTCTTGCCAGCAGGCCCAATGCCAGGGGAGGACACCTGCTTTCACCCGCGGCTGATCGATAACGGGATGTCTGTCATGAATCGAAAGACGAAACAGAGTACGGCATGCCGGGTACGCCGGTTGATTCACGGCTTGCCCCGCAGCGCGAGGCAAGCCTGTGGCTCCTCTTTCAACAGGCCTCCTTGCCGTGGGCTTAACTGGTGGTGTGCGGCCTTGCAAAGCTATTATGAAAAATCGCGGGCTGTTCAGGTGAGGCGTTCCAGTTTGGTTACGCGTCCGGTCACGACCCACTCGGCGACAAAGATGTTCCCCTCGGCGTCGAAGCAGGCATCGTGTGGGTGGATGAATTTGCCGGGTTGCCAGTCGGCAGGGGTTTTGCGCATGGCAAATCCATTCCCGAGCACTTTTGCGCGCCACTCGGGGTCGTCTCCCAGTTGGGCGACCACTTGGTCCTGCTTGTCGAGAATGGTGATGCGGGCGTGCAGATCGGGCACGAGCATCAGTTCCCCACGAATATCAATATCCGCTGGGAACAGGAAGCCATCCAGCGTTTTGAGGTGCTTGCCGTTCAAGTCGAACCATTGCAGTCGCTTGTTGGCGCGGTCGGCAACGACGAGTTTGGGGATGCCATCCCGTTCGTCAAGCCATTGTCCGTGTGGAGTGCGGAATTGCCCAGCCTGATCGCCCGTGCCGCCAATCGCGCGGACGAATTTGTCGTTGCGATCGTATTCGAACAGGTAGTTGCTGCCGTAGCCATCGCCCAGATAATATCCGCCGTCGGGGCGGAAGCTGGCATTTGTGGGGCGATAGTTGGTGCGGGGCTGGTCGTAGACACCGCTGTCCTTGTTCAGTTCGTTCTTGCCGCGTTGCCAGACGGTTTCGCCGGTCAGGCTCAGCTTGGCAAACGACAGATTACTTTCACTGGGGGACACGTAAAGGAATTCCTCGTTGCCTTCCTTGCGGATATCGATGCCGTGCCCCTTGCCGGCATGCAGTTCTCCCAGGGACTTGACGAAACGCCCCTCGGGATCGAAGACGAAAATCGAACCGGGGTTGCCGTAGTGAGTGATGTAGATCAGTCCCGCGGCATCGACTGCCACGCCGTGCGATGCCCCGCCGTACTGATGTCCCGCGGGCAAGGATGCGTTGCCCCAGTTGTGGTGACAGCGATACTGGTATTCGCCGCTGCCGACGATCACGTCCCGATTTCCGGATTTGTCGGAGGCGCGCACGAAACAGGGAGAGAGTCCACTGGAGGCGGCGACGGCGGTGGCGGTGCGCAGGAACTGGCGACGATTCCAGGAAGGCGAAGCAGGATTTGGCGTTTGAGTCATGTTCTCAACCTTCAGCAGGCTTGATGGAGTGGGACCCGAGAGATTTCGACGTACCGTTGCTTCGGGTTTGAATCAACGGGTGCTGATGATTACTCTAGGGAAGTTGCAGGTCGATTGTCCAGCGTGCTGGCAGTTTGACGGGAGCGGTTTTTGCGCGCGGGGCCGACGTTCGAGTCGGGCCTTGCGGAATCCAATTTTTTTCCATGTAGGAATGTCATGGCAATGATGCGAAGTTACTCCTGGGGATTTGTCTGGTTGATGTGTGTCTTTCCGCTGGCCTTGCCCGCGGCGGAGGAGTGGTCGCAATTTCGCGGCCCCACTGGAGAAGGGCATGCCCCGACAACGGCCCGCCTGCCGTTGACCTGGAGCGAAACGGAAAATATCAAGTGGAAGGTCGCGGTGCCGGGCGAAGGCTATTCGTCCCCGGTGATTTCGGGGAATCAACTCTGGTTGACAACCGCTATCGTGGCGCAGTTGTCGGAAGAGGAGGAGGCGGAAAAGCTCGCGAAACTGACGACGAATCCTCGCGGCATCAAGTTTGGCGGGGCGTTGACGTTGCGGGCCCTGTGTTTTGATGTGCGGCATGGGGAACTGCTGCACGACGTGACCTGTTTCCAGTATCCGGCGGCCAATCCCAAGCATGCCACCAACACCTATGCATCGCCAACGCCGGTGATCCACGAGGGGAAGGTGTTGTGCCACTTTGGTGAATACGGCACGTGTGGCATCGACGCGGCGACGGGAACCGTGCTCTGGAGGAATCAGGAGTTTCGCATCGATCATCAGAATGGGCCGGGGAGTTCGCCGGTTGTCTGGGGGAATTTGTTGATCGTGCATTTCGACGGAACCGACAAGCAATTCGTGGCAGCTTACGATCTGGAAACCGGTGCAGTGGCCTGGCAGACGCCGCGCACTGCCGTGATGCCGGAACGCCCCGAATTCAAAAAGGCGTATTGCACGCCGTTGATCTTGACGGTGAACGGGCAGGATCAATTGATTTCGCCGGCATCGGACTGGGTTTACGCCTACGAGCCAGCCACCGGCAAGGAAATCTGGCGCGCGAATTATGGTCAACTGGGCTTTTCGACGGTGCCGCGTCCCGTTTCGGGGCATGGCATGGTGTATGTCTGCACGAGTTTCATGAAGTCCCGGCTGCTGGCGGTGAAGTACGATGGGCAAGGGGATGTCACGGCGAGCCATGTGGTGTGGCACTCGGATCGTCAGGTTCCGCAGAAACCGTCGCTGATTCTGGTGGGGCAGGAATTGTATTTCACCAGTGACGGCGGGATTGCGACGTGCCTGGATGCCTTGACCGGTGAGCAGATCTGGCAAGAACGTCTGAGGGGACAATACTCGGCATCGCCATTGCATGCCAGCGGGCGCATTTACCTGTTTAATCATGAAGGCCAATGCACGGTTCTCAAGCCTGGTCGACAGGTCGAAATTCTGGCGGAGAACGTATTGGATGCGGGAGCCATGGCTTCCCCCGCGGTTCTCGGGAATGCGCTGTTTGTGCGCACGACCACGCATCTGTACCGCATTGAATAATTTCTGGCAGGCATTTGTCGCTCGCACAAGCCAGATCCCGCAAAGGGGATATTACGGAACGAACACGGGCCACTCCCCGAAAGGAGCGGCCCGTGTCTCATTCCATCGGACAGGATGAATCTGTGCGGATGCTTATAGGGGAACTTATTCCCGGGTGGCGACGGTGGAGTTCTTGAATCCGGCGTCGGTCAGGGCCTGCAGAAGCTGCTGGCTGTCGATATCCCCCTTCAAGGTAACGATCACGCGAGGATCGTCGATGGTATCTTCCTGTTTCTGTTCGACCAGCGTGATGGTCTCCGCATCAATCCCTTCCTGCGCTTCGAGGGTTTCCTTCACGGCGGGGTAACAGCCGAAAGGACAGTGCATATCGGGGACATGCAGCGTGAGTGTTTGCCCCGCGTGAAACGAGACAGGCGTGGTCTGCACGGTCGCGTGAGCATCCGTGGATGTGGAGGAGTTGGCATGTCCGCTTGGAGTCCCGGAATCGGCACAGCCGATAACCAAACCGAGGGAAAGCAGAGACAACAGACGCAGCATGGGGGGATCTCCAGTCTTCATGTGTGTTAATCGTGAAATTAAGCTAAGCGGGAACCCGAGTGGTTTCATGTCACGGGGGTAGGTCGTCGAACCGTCTGCAGACATGATATCGGATCCCGGCAAGAGGAATCGAGCGAACAAGCGGGTGAGGCCCGATGCCTGTTTTCACTTGTGATGCAATTCCTCAAAGGGTCGGAAAGTCTGTTCTGATAATATACAGTCGTTGCTCTGGGGAAAAGTGAGATAAATCACATCCTGTAAAAATTGATTCGGGTCACGGTGGTCCCGACCCGGTAGAAATCCGACGGGGCCGCCAGGAATGGCAAGCGGGAAGAGGGGGAGGGGTGCGGCTGTCAAGTGCGTAACCGATGAAATCGTCGGGGCTTGCGTGATTGCGGGAAATTCGATTTGTCAGCATCGAACTTGCAGGGTAGAATTTGCCAGAGACCCGCAGGGCATCGGATGCCCTCAATTTCCTGTCTTGAGTGAGATGGAACTCGGTAATTCGCTTCTTAATTCACTTCACCCTCTGAATTTGAACGTGATTGTCGGTCAGTATGCCGACCAGAAGTCAGTGGCATATTGGCAAGAGCGACATTCTGTCACAAGGCGTGGCGGAATGATCTGCGGGATCCACTCCAGTACACGAACAGATCACGACGGCACACAATGGCGTCATCGGCACAGGACATTCCGAGCACGGCCTATAAGCCCCCGGTTGCGAACGGTGGGTTGGATCCCGTCACGGTTGTGCGTGTTCCGCAGTCGGGCGATTCCCATGCGTCCGGGAGTGAAGTGGGGGGGCATGTTTCGGCATCGGCGCTGGGGCGACTGTTTCCGGTAGAGGAGCAGCGGGCCAGCCAGGCGGATTTGCCTGCCGGTTTAAAGCTGGGGCAATACATCATCGAATCGCGGATTGGCGCGGGAGGGATGGGAGCGGTATTCAAGGCGCGGGACGAACAGTTGGATCGTCTGGTGGCCTTGAAAATTCTGTCTCCGTCGCAGTCGAGCGATCCCTCGTCGGTCCGGCGTTTTCAAAACGAGGCCCGTGCAGCGGCCCGTTTGGATCACGACAACATCGCACGGATCTATGCGGTCGGCGAATCTCATGGATTGAATTACATCGCCTTCGAATACGTGGAAGGGATCACTGTTCGAGAGTTGATCCGCCAGCGGGGAGGCGTGGATTCGCAGCAAACGATCAACTTCATGCTGCAGATTTCCATGGCGTTGAAGCACACAGCCGCCGCGGGCGTGGTACATCGCGATATCAAACCTTCGAATTTGATCCTGACGCCCCAGGGGCGTGCGAAACTCGTCGACTGGGGCCTGGCACGCAAGGAGCGTCTGGATGAAAACTCGCTCGATCTGACGGTCTCAGGAACCACGCTGGGGACATTCGACTACATTTCGCCGGAGCAAGCGCGAGATCCCCGGAATGTCGATGTGCGGAGCGATATCTATTCACTCGGGTGCACGGCTTATCATATGTTGACGGGTTCGCCGCCGTATGCCGAGGGGACCGTGTTGCAGAAACTGCTGGATCATCAGGGGAAGAATGCGCCCGACCCGCGCGACCGGAATCCCGATGTCCCCCGGGAGTTGTCGCGGATCGTACGGAAGATGATGGCGAGTAATCCGGAGGATCGCTACTGGTCTCCCCAGGCGTTGACTCACGATCTGTTAATGCTGGCCTCGGAGTCTGGCTTGCGGCCCGTGCATCCCGATGGGCTGACCTGGCGGAGCGAAACCGAAACGGCTTCGGGCAGGTTGCCCGGGACCATATTCTGGTGGTGGTTGGGGGCCTTCACGCTGGCGTGCCTGCTGGCGATTGCCGGGGATCGCTGGGTTGTCAGCCGCGATGTTCCCCTGCAGGCGACGTGGCCTCCACAACCGGCGGGGGGGGGCGATTCGCTGCCGTATTCGTCATTTTCCGGGCTGCAGAATACACAAATCCTGGACAGGGAAAAGAGTCATTCGCTGGCGGAACTTCCCGCGCCGAATTTAACTATCGAGCCTGGGAAGGAGCCTCCGCTGTTTCCCCCCCTGGGCTTCAGCGAAAACTCCCAAGTGAACATCGGCGAGATCCCTCCGCCGCTGACGGGAGAAATGCACGCCTCGAAACTCCGGGTGGAATCGCCTCCTCCCTGGGCGTTTCCGGGAGGGGACGCCGGTTGGGATGAATCGGATTTTCCGGAACGCGAGCCAGGCCTGTTGGCCATCGACATACAAAAAGAACTTCAACTGGCCTCCATGGGTACGTCCAGCACACCCTCCGCGGGAACGGAAAATCCCGCTGTGTTTCCGCCACCCCAGGAGCAACTGTCCTTTCGAATTCTGGCGGCCAATGGGGAGTTTCTTCAGAATATCGGGGAACTGGAAGCGGCCTTGCAAGCCGTCCCAGATGGGGGCGTAATTGAATTTCAGGCTGTCGAGGGAAAAACGTCGGCGATCAGGCTTAGCCCCGTGCGGGTTGTCGATAAGGCTGTGACGCTTCGTTCGACAGGTACCGCAAGCCTGATTTTGCGTTGCGATACCTCGGCGCTGGATGCCTCGGCCCGCAGCAGTGAATTCATCACAATCAAGGGAGGGGCTTTGACGCTATCCAACCTGCATTTGCAGGTTGTGGTGGCCGGTCCCTTGTCGCAGTCCTGGTCGCTGTTTGCCATCGAGGGGGCGGGGCGGTTGAGATGTCGGCAATCGACGATCACGCTGGACTCTCAAGTTCAATCCACGGCTGCGGTGGTGCGTTTGAATCGTTCCCCGATGCAGGCGGTCGATTCGATGGGCAAGGACAACGGCGGCGAAGAAATCCTGCGGCGTGTCCAGTTCGATGATTGTGTGATACGTGGCACGGCGGATGTCCTCCTGGCGGAAACCTCCGAGGCGACTTCGGTGGAGATTATGCGGACCCTGATCACCGTGGATGGGGCCCTGCTGCGCTACCTGGGCGACAACAATCTGAGGCATCCGTACAGTAGTTTTGATGTCCGACTGGCGCGGGTGGCGGGTGTGTTCAACGATGGCGTCTTGCGTGGAGACCTGGGGGTTTCGATTCCCCGACAACCCGTCGACGTTCGTTTTCGCGTGGAGGATTCCATTCTGCTGGGCCTGACGGGACAACCGTTAATTCAGTTGTCCGCCTCGTTGGAAAACCGGGCCTTGCAGGCTCTGCTGTTCTGGGATGGCGAGCACAACCTGTATGGAGGCTGGGATCGGTACGTGAGCATTCGTGGCCAGGCCAGCCCGGATGCGGCCGTGACATCCCTGGATTTCGAAGCCTGGGCTCGGGGATCCGGTTCGATTCGGGAAGTCAATCCTCGACTGCAGAAGGCAATTTCCCTGGTGGAAACCGATCGCCGTTTCGATCAGTGGACCGCAGGCAAGTATGTGTCCCTGCTGCAATCCGATGGCCCCGATCGGCTGGTACCCGCCGATCTGGCTGAATATGGGCCCGATTTTCTCGATTTGCCGGTACCTCCCCCATTGATCGATGCAGGGCCGGGCGTAGTTGCACCCTAGGTCGTCGTTTCGCATCCCGGAATCGCTGTTCCCGCGATTTCCCGTGCCTGTTATGCTTCGCTTGCGTGGTCTTTTGTCCGGTGCTGGAGCGTTCGAAGGCTACCGGCCTTCCCTGATTCAATGACAGCGAGAGAAACGTGGACGACAGGCTGAGCCGCTTTATTTGCAGTCACTCCGGGGAGGGGTGAAAATTGGGGAGAGATGGCATGGGCAATCGGGAAGAACTTGCGCGGGAAGGCCTGATGGAACAGGTGGAGTTACTCCGCGTGTTGGCCGAACGTCCCGATTTATATCAGTGTCCCGGCGAATCCTTGGCGATTAACAGCGCGGTGCATCAGGCGCGTCTGCGAGCGCATTATCCCAAGTGTCGGCAGTGTCCTCACAGAGAGGATGCTTCGCTGATGTCGCGTCAACAGATAACGGAACTTTGGGAAAGTTGGGGGGTGCACAACTCGGGGCCGAGAGTTCTCCTGGATGGTTTTCGTGGCATTCTGTGGAATGAAATGACACATCGAGACGTTCGGCGGATCTGTGCGGCCTACTGTCAACAGTTGCGGGATAACTGGTTGTCTCAACCGGGAGGGAGCCCCCATCAGGCCAACGTGCTGCTCGTCATGGGGCATGACAGCCGAGTCTCTTCATTGGAAGTGCTGGATGTTGCGATCCGCGCGGTCCGCGAGCAGGGCTGCCGCGTGATCGACGTGGGGGAAGTCAGTGGCCCCTGCCTGCGTTTTGTGGTGGATACCCTGGAGGCGGATGGAGGTATCCATGCGACGTCCGCGGGAGCGGATCGAACAGTCATCGGGCTGGATATTCTTGGGCGTGGTGGCATTCCTCTTTCGGGGGAAAGTCTGCATGTTCTGCACAGTGCCACAAGCGGCTCCGACGAAGGTCGATGTGGCCGAAATTCGGGGGATCTGAGTCCCTTTCCTGCTCGAAAGGCGTATCTGGGAAGTTTGTGGAAGCATTTTCGGGACTTGCCTGCCGCGACCATCCGAGTGGCCTGTCCGAATGATTTTGCAAGGCACGTGCTTGCGGACCTTGCAGAGGAACTGCCGCTCCGGTTGATCCCGTTGCCGTGGAGCGGTGACCTGGCCGACGAGGCGGGCGGTCTGCTTCAAGAACAACTGCAAGCTGAGATTCGTGAACTGGGGGCCGACTTGGGGCTGCTGTTGGGCGAGGATGGGCAGGCGTGCGAATTCTTCGACGCCTCGGGCCGAAAGCTTGCGCCGCGCGAAGTGCTGACCGTTCTGTTGATATCCGAGTCGTGTCGCGGGGAGAGTGTTGGCCTGTTGCTGGGAGAGGAATTTGAACACGCCGGGGAAGCCTGGTGGGAGGCTCTTCCCGTTTCCGTCCGATTTCGGCAGTCGCTACGAGAGAATTTCGCGCTTGGCATGAAAACTTCGCAAGCGAGGATCGGTCTGGATGGCCATTCGCGTTACTGGTTTCGTGGCGAGGACGGGGTCGCAATTTGCGATGGACTGTTAACGCTGGCTCGCGTATTGCAGGGATTATCCTGATCCTTTCCGTCTTGCTGCTGAACTGTGCTCCAGGGCTCAATTCGAGCGAGGCTCCGTCTCGGGCCGACGAGATATATACAATGGGCTCTGGAAGGCACCCTGCGAAAACCAGCCGCGCCCGTCAGGAAGCGGGACACGCTCGGACCGCAGAATTCGTGTCATGGTCCACTAAAGTGGACTTTCAGTGTTTCACCGGATTTGTGAGTGAAACCCCATGTTGACGGGAAACCCGCAAGGCACCGACAAATCCCGTGACACGCGAATTCCCAAGCCTGACAATGCACTATCCGTTTGCGGATAGATGCGTCTGGGGGCGTGTTTCGTGCGGAGCCAGCAGGGAGTGGAGCTCTCGGCTGATGGCTTCGATTAGCAATTCCAGGGAACCCGGAGCGGTAGCCGCGATGATTTCCTGGTATATGCCGTAACCATATTTCGAGGCGGGGGGAATGTAGCCTGGGCTCCAGTCGTTCGAAAGAGTCGTGATCAGCAGCGGGTATCCGGGGAAACGGGCTCGCAGCGTGGTTTGCAGTACCTGGTAGATTTCGCCCGGCAGAAACAGCCAGAGGGCATCTCCCAGCCAGCCGATGCGGATGGAAACGGGGCAGACTTTTCCGGCCGGGAGTTCCTGCAGGCGGACCAGTTGGCGTTCTCGCTGTTCAACTTGAGCCCGGCAGTCGCGGAGCCGCGCAAGGTTGCCTGCCTGGCGAGCCTGTTCCTCCTCGGCAAGCCAGAAGGTCCGTTCGGTTTCGGTTTGATGGCGGTCGGCCAAATCGTGACGATAGGGGAGATCAACAGTGAAAGCATGCCATTGCCAGCGGGTCTGTTGATCGCGTGCCTGCTCGGAAAGAGGTCGATGTTCCCAGGCACCGATGATCGCTCCCGAGACGACGGGGCCGATGTAAACGTATTCGGTCCCTGCGGGGGGTAAGGCTTCGAGGGCGGCCAGCACGGAGTAGGCCAATTGTCTGCCATTGCGATCCGCGACTTCGGTATCGCCCACGAAGCCTTCGCATGGGCCCAGGTCGGCCGAAGCCCCCTGCAGGAACAGGCAGGGGGCCTGCGTATGGGTTTCCACGGTTTCGCGGAGCGCGCCGACGTAGTCTGGACTGATCAGGGTATTTTGCCAGGCGAGCGTTGTGGGGTGGCAGGCGTAATTGACGAGAGTAGCCACCGTGCGTGCCTGGTCGTCGACGATTTTCACCACCAGCAGGGTGGTGTCTGCCGCAGCCCGGGGATTTCGTCCGCAAACGACGATGTCGCGTTGCGCGTCGTGGTAATCTCTTTCGGCAGCCAGCGTGGAATGTCCCTGCCCATGGAGCATGGTGACGGGCACGGTACGAGCGCGGGCCTCGACCGCAAGGGGGCCCAGTTTGGCGATGACGTCGTCGAGATAGGGGCCAATCAGCGTGCCTCCCGGAAAATTCGCCCGGGTGCGGGTAATTCGCCCCGCGCCATGGGTGTGTGTCAGCGTGAGTTCGATGTCAGCGATGTCCACTCCGGTGGAATCCGCGATCGATTGTCGCATCCGGCGTGAATCGTCGAGATCGAGGATGCAGTGGTCGAGCGAAACGATGACACGCGGATTTCCGCTGGCGGGACCGAGCGGTTCCAGCCACAGCACGGCCGCTTCCAGTGGCCGGTGCACCCCGGTGGAGCAGTCGTGAAGCGCGGCTCCCCACATGCGATGATACATGCCTACGGGCGGCGTGATGTCGCGGCGAGCCACGCCTGCCCGGCAGCGCGTCTGAGGTGTATTAATGCGTTCCATCGTCTTCGTCCCCCATGAGTGTGCCCTTGGGATTTAATACCGCCCAGCAGACCGCATCCACGGCCATGATGCCAGCAAAGAAAAACAACAGCAGGTTCCAGTTTCCCGTATTCGCGACAAGCCAGCCGGCCGCCGCCGGAAAGGCCGATGCTCCCAGATTGCCGCACATGTTCATCGTGGCAAACACCGTGGCGACATGCCGCCCTCCGAAGGCAATGGCGACGGTGTAGCCGCTGACACCCCCGAAGGTGGCGCAAAATGCCCCGACTGCAATCAACGCCACGCTTCCCCGGACATCGGCAACGAAAAAGGACGCGATCATCAACAGCGAGCACAAGGACATTCCGGCGACCGCGATCCCCTGGCGACTGAGGCGGGCATTTCCCGTGCGGATCAATAACCAGTCCGAGGCGAAGCCTCCCAGCAGGCTGCCGAGTACGCCTCCGATTCCCGCCATGGAGGTCAGCAGGCCAGAGGTTTCCAGCGTGACGCCCCGCGTCTGTTGCAGGAACGTGGGAAACCAGGTCAGAAAAAATACCATCGCTGCTGCTCGAAAAAATTGTTGCGCGCACAGCAGTATCAAAGGGACGCTCCGGAGTGCCCGCAACCAGTTGATGCGGACGGCTCGCGTGGTACGCTTCGGTGCGACGGGAAGCTGCCGGGCAGGGACGGCAAACAGGAAGACCGCGGTCCACAGGAAACCGGGCATCGCGTACACGATCAGCAGCAAACGCCAACGAAATACACTCCATTCCTCCGCGAGTGGGAGCATCAGCCATAACACGAAACCCGTCAAGGCAGGGGCAAGCGCGCCGCCGATACCCATGCCACAGGCCAGCAACCCCGAGGCCCGGGCACGGGAGGCATCGGGAAAGAGTTCCCCGATCGCCTTTGCTGCACTCGGGAAGGCACCCGCCTGCATGACTCCCATCAGCCCCCAGAGAATCAGCAGCGATCGCTCGCTGTACGCGAAGGCGGTCAGCAGAGTGAACAGCGACCAGCAGCCGCAGTACAGGGCCATCGCCCTGCGGCTACCCAGGCGGTCCGCCAGCCAGCCACTGGGCAACTGCATCAGGGCATACCCCAGATAAAATGCGGACTGCACGTTCCCCATGCCGGTTGCCAGGTTCGAGAACCGGAGATCATTTGCGATTTCCCCAGCGGGCACGCTGATGGCCGCCCGATGCACATACGCAATCGCCGCCGCGACACACAGAAAGCCCAGGATACGCAAACGCATCCAGCTTGAAACGGCTGGCGGGGGTGGCGTGGAGTCTGTCATGTGGGACTGGTTCCCAGGGCAAGCTGAAATTGTGCGAACAGACGATCGACTTCACTCGCTGTTTCGTTGTCGAGCGACCAACTGTAGGGCGGTCGGCGGCGGTCGGATGTCCATAATCCCCGCCGCACCAGCAGATATTTCTCGATTGCCAGGAATCCATCCAGACCGGCCTGAAGCTGCAACGCGACCAGCGCGCAAATGGGAAAATACAAGGGATAAATTGCTTCCGTGTTCTCTGGCACTGTCGACAAGATGCGCCACAAGGCAACGATGCCATCGAGCAGGTCCATGCCTGGCATTGTTCCCGTAATGCCGCGACGAAAACTATCCACCAGCAGGATCCCTCCCGAACCCTCGAAGATGCGCGCCTGGCCCTGTGTCGCGTCTCGCAAGGCGGAAAGATTGGGCCCGATCGGCGCGGCTTCGGGTTTGAACAGGATCTTCTCGGAACCGTAACGATCCAGCAAGCCCGTGTAAACGTCCAGCGGAATGGCCTGGCCGACATAACTCGAGGCGTCCTGCACGATGACCGGGAGATTCACCCCTTCCGCTAGCCGCCGATAATAATCGAGATGAGCTCCGACCGAGAGACGCGAGAGCAGGGGGGGAGCAGCCATGACGGCGTCGCAGCCGACGCGCTCCGCGTGCAGGGCATATTCCAGCGCCTGGTGCCCACTTTCCGCCCCGACAGCCGCGAACACCGCCCCGCGCCCCGCGCTCGATTCAACCAGACATTCCGTCAATGAATTGCGTTCGTCCGTCGTGAGCCTCAGTATCTCGGACACCATGCCCGTGCCGATGCCCTCCGCCCCCACGGCATAAGCCCAGTCCGCTGTCCGCCGCAATGTTTCGGTATCGATCTGGTCGTTGTCGTTAAACGGAGTCTGAATGATCGGCAGGACGCCTTGCAGGATTCGCGGCATAGTCGGGGAGACTCCAGGGGCAAGGCCGAGGGCGCAAAGGCTGGCAGAAAAAGATACCCGACCGCCCAGGGCGACCAGAACGGGACGGTCTTGTTGTTGCACATCTCGTTGCGGATTTCAAGCGGCTCGAGGGAATTGCTGAGTGCATACGCGCCACGGAACAGGGCATGGAGCGTTACGCCGAGAGGATGAGTGCCAAGTGTGGCATCATGTGAACCTTCTAGTTTAAGGAGACACCTCGGAAAACTCCCATGTCTTCTCTCGCCCTTGCCCATCCTGGAAGCGTACCGCCCCCAGTTCGACCGGAGAATTATCCGCTGGCAAATACAGCCGCATGACCTGCGGTTGGCCTTTGATGGGCAGGTCGAGAGTGATCGTCTGCCATGTATTCCCTCCGGTCAACTCGTACGCGACGCTTTGGCCCGTGACCGGGAAGTCCTCCTGGTCACTCGTTTTCCAATGCACTCGGCCTTTGCCGCCTGCCTCGCAGCGAGCGAGCAGGGTCAGTTTCAACGGGCCGTTTAATTTGACGCTGGCAGTTCCCAGGAACGGCAACCGGCCGTCACCGAGAACCTGAATTGCTCCTTCTACCCTGATAAGTCGGCAGTTCCGAGGCACTAGCCCATTGGTAACGTCTCGCTGCCCAGCATAGGCCGGATTCGGCTTCGGGTAAAGTGCGCCGGTCTCCTTCACGAACTGGTCGATGAGGGTATCGAGTTGCTTCACTTTCTCGGGCATCTGCCTGGCCAGATTGTTCGTTTCACCGAGGTCTTCCTTGAGGTTGTAAAGCTCGTGCAAATCTGGATAGCTGGGATGCGGTTCGAAACGCCGGATCAGCTTCCAATCGCCTTGCCGCACGGAAACCGCGGGTATTAGATGCGGAAACCACGTGAAGTACGCTTCGCGTTTCAGGGGACGGCCTTCCTTCAGGATCGGCAACAGCGACTCGCCGTCGATTACATGTCCATTCGGTTGCTTCTGGCCCGCCGCTTCCAGAATCGTCGGGTACATGTCGATCGGCCCCACGATTGCATCGCTGGTTGAGCCCGCCTTGACTTGGCCCGGCCAACGGACCATCAAGGGAACGCGCTGGCCCCCTTCGTAAATGCGCCCCTTCCCCTCCCGTAGCGGCGCGTTATTGGTCGGCGGTTCTCCGCCGGCCCATTTTCGCCAGTCCTGAATCGCCTCGAATTGTGGATGTCCCTGCTTGACGTTTGCGATCTTGGTGTCGTCATGGGTGCGACTGTGAACGTTGCCGCCATTGTCCGAATAGAAAATGAACAAGGTGTTTTCGGCCAGGCCCAGTTCATCCAGCCGATCCAACAGCCGCCCCAGGCTTTCGTCCACGCTCTTCAGCATCGACGCCATTATGGGATTACGCTGCATTCCCCGCGGATCGGTCTTCCTGGCGAACGCGGCTGTGTATTCTTCCTTATGACCCCAGGGACCATGCACGCCGTAGTGCCAAAAGTTGAGAAAGAACGGTTGGCTCTTGTTGGCTTCGACAAACGCGATGGCTTCATCGGTTAAGCGGTCGGTAATATACTCGCCCACGGGACCATCGGTGATTGTGCCGACGTGATGCCGACCCGAAGGGTTTCCCTCCTTGTGGACCCCGTAAGGCGAGAAGTAGCTTGGTGGCCCGGGGCTCGGCTGAGCATGAAACACTACATCGAAGCCATGTTTGTCCGGCCAGTGCGTCTGGCTCAATCCGAGATGCCATTTGCCGATGTGTCCGGTCCGGTAGCCCGTCTGCTGCAATACCTCGGCAAGTGTCGTGAGTTCGAGGTCCAGAAAGTTCTGGCTATTCGCGTAGAGTAGTCGCTTGTTTGCAGGGGCCTTGTCGGGATAGGGAGAAGTATTTGCGGGTGCGGCTGGTTGATGACCACTGGCCGAGGTAACGCGGTGCCTGGCGGAGTATTGTCCGGTCAGGATTGACGCCCGAGTGGGGGAGCACAAAGGCAAGGCATAGGCATCCGTGAACCGCATCGACTGTTCGGCCAATCGCTGCATGTTGGGCGTTTCGTAATACCGTGATCCATAGGGCGTGCTGTCCATCCAGCCCATATCGTCCACCAGAAAGAGCACGATATTCGGCTGACCGGCCGCGCTCGCGGGTGTCCCCAGGAAAGGGATAACCAGTGCCAGCAGGATAAGTGTTGATCTCATGGCATTGTTCTCTGTTCTATGGGTAGACCGCGAGTGTTTCCCGGCGGATGACCCAGTTGTCTGTCACGGTTTGTTTTTTGCTGCGTGCCACCGGTTTGCGAGTGCCCCCCTTGTTGACGAGAAGCCCGAAAGTCACTGGTGAACCAGTGGCCCCCGAAGTTCCAAGCCCGTCAATGCCCTGGGGGGGATGTCACGACAATCCAGTATAACAGGAGTTCCGACTTCGACGAAGCAGCCACGCTCGTCACGGCCCGTTAAATAACGGGGTGCCACGGCTCCGCGAGCGAGAACATGCCTGGATATACGCTCATACTAGCCGCGCCCGTCAGGAAGCGGGCCACGTTTGAGTCCCCCTGCTCCATTGACCTCCACTCTTGTGGACCCTGTGTCGGGCAAGTGATTTCGAGTTGTTGCGCCCGCGTGGCCCGCTTCCTGACGGGCGCGGCAAGTTGAATTTCCAATGTCGTAGATCGAAGTGCGCGACCGGGGCGTGCCAATCTGCCGTTCGGCATACTCTTCCGCCTACGTCGTGAGAGCATGGCACCCCGAAACTCAACACGCCCTTGCAGGCGTGGCTCGTGTCAGGGATGGATCTGCGAGTCGATAGCGACACGCGACCTTGGCCAGGCAGGGGGCATGGCTTCCTTTTCGATTGTGGAATGCCCTGTCCGATGTGCGGTTATTCATGGCGAAAGGGGATCTGCTTGCTACAATTGAAAAATAGCCTGGTGATTCCATTCGCTGGTGTGGTTCAACCCTTTCTGGATAGGCAACATGTTTTCTCCCTGCGTTCAACTGGATCCCCCGCTGGCGATCGTGGCCGGCAAGCGAACTCCCTTTGTGAAGGCGTTTGGGTCGCTGGCACGCATACCGGCGGATCAACTGGGGGTGCTGGCGATTCGCGGGGCCTTGCAAGAGGCCGGTCTCAAGCCCGAGGAGATCGAAGAGGTGGTCCTCGGGAATGTTTGTGGACAGAGTGATGCCGCGAATATTTCGCGCGTGATCGCGCTGCGTTCCGGCATCCCGCACGATCGCATCGCGCATACAGTGAACCGGAATTGTGCCTCGGGCATGGAAGCGATCATCAACGCGGAACAGATTATCCGCGCGGGCCGGGCGCGGGTGTTGATTGCAGGCGGAACGGAATCGATGTCGCAGGTTCCATTCCTGTACACCGATGCCGCAAAAGCATGGTTCATGCGCATCGAACGGGCCCGGAACTGGAAGGACCGGCTGGCGGTGGCCAGCCAGTGGCGTCCTTCGATGTTCAAGCCTGTACCGCAACTACAACTTGGGTTGACTGATCCGACCTGTGGTTTGAACATGGGGCAAACCGCCGAAGTGCTCGCGGCGGATTTCAATATCACGCGGGAAGAGCAGGATGGATTCGCCCTGGAAAGTCACCGCAGGACTCTACTCGCACAGGAAAGCGGCTTTTTTCGGGATGAAATCCTGTTGATTCCGGGAGATGTGACAGGTTCTGCTCCGCTGCAGGAAGACCTGGGACCGCGGAAGAATCAGACACTGGAATCGCTGGCGAAGCTCAAGCCGATCTTCAAGAAGAAAAATGGAACGGTGACGGTGGGGAACAGTTGCCCGGTGACGGACGGGGCGGTGGCGCTGGTGGTGATGCCTGCGGACCTGGCGGCGGAACGTGGCTGGCAACCCCTGGGATACCTGCGGGCCTACGCGATTGCGGGCTGCGATCCCAAACGGATGGGGTTGGGGCCGGTGTTTGCCATCGATAAGCTGCTCCGAGGCACGGGCAGGCACTTGGAGGAATTTGAGTTGGTCGAAATCAACGAGGCCTTCGCGGCTCAGGTGCTGGCCTGTCAACGGGCGATGTCTTCCGCCGATTTCTGTAAAACCGTGTTGGGGCGGGAGTCGCCCGTGGGCGAGTTGTCCTGGAATCGGTTGAATGTCAACGGGGGGGCGATCGCCTTGGGGCATCCGGTGGGAGCCTCGGGCGCGCGATTGGTCTTGACACTGCTGCGAGCCTTGCGGCAACGGGAGTTGACGACCGGCCTGGCAAGTCTGTGCGTGGGGGGAGGACAGGGGATGGCCCTGTGGCTGGATCGAGAGCCGTAACGGTGCCCTGTCGCAGCACAGGCGGAACTTCATTTCACAAGGAGTCAGGGGGAGCCAGCATGTCCGCTTGGAAACATTGGAGCTTGGAGGAATCGGGCGCGGGATTGACCGTCTGGGTGGATGTCGCCGGGCAATCTCAGAACGTATTTTCCGCGGAGGTGCTGGGCGAGCTGGCTCTGGTGCTCGTCGAGATCGAACAGCGGCCCGAGCCCCGTTTTGTCCTGTTTCGCAGCCGCAAGCCCAACAGCTTTTTTGCCGGTGCGGATATCCGGGAATTTGCCTCGATCGAAACCTCCGAACAGGCGCGAGACGTCGCACGGGCCGGTCAGGAATTATTCGCCCGGATTGCGGCGCTGCCTGCTCCCACCGTGGCGATCATCCAGGGGGTCTGTCTGGGAGGCGGTCTGGAAATGGCCCTCGCGTGCAAGTATCGCGTGGCGGTCGATTCCGCCAGCACCCGACTGGGGCTGCCCGAAACGGAACTGGGAATCTTGCCCGGCTGGGGCGGGACGCAGCGGTTACCCCGGCTGGTGGGAGAAATGCAGGCGATCAGCATGATTCTGCAGGCCCGTAAGTTGACAGCCTCGGCTGCGCGGCGTTCGGGTCTGGTCGATCTGGTTGTCTCGCCGGAATCGCTGGACTCGGAACTGGGGCGAATCACCACGCAACTGGCGGAAACGGGCAGTTTGGGGAAACCGATCGTCAAACGGACCTGGATGGGCTGGTTTCTTAACGAGACCCGCTGGGGGCGATCGCTGGTGATCGGGGCAACGCAAAAAAAAATCGCGGGGCAGTTGCGTCACTATCCGGCATTGGGGAAGGCCCTGGAAGCGATTCGGTGGGCAAAAATCGATTCCTCGCGTGGCTTCGCCTACGAGCAGGAGGCCATAGCCGAGTTGTTGCTTACGACGACCTGTAAAAATCTGGTGCGCCTGTTTTTACTGCGGGAGAAGGCGCGTAGTGTTTCGACATGGGGCATGCCCGGGGAACGGAAAATGACCAAGTCCGCCACGATTGCGGTGCTGGGGGGAGGGACGATGGGGGCGGGAATTGTCCACCTGCTGGCCAGAAGTGGCTTTCGGGTGGTACTCAAGGAAGTGCAGGAGGATGCCCTCAATGTGGCACGCGAGCGTATCGATCAGGCTTATGCCGCCTTGGTTGCCCGTCGCAGTCTGACTCCCCCCCAGGCCGAGGCGGAGAAGAATACGATTGTGTTCACCACCGGTTGGGAAGAAATGCAATCCGCCGAGATCGTGATCGAAGCCGTGCCCGAAACCTTGCCCCTGAAGCAGGCCGTCTTCCGGGAGCTGGCGGAGAAATGTCCCCCGGAAACGGTTCTGGCCTCGAATACCTCGGCCCTTTCCATTACGGAGATCGCGAACGTGGTGACCGCACCGGAGCGGGTTGCGGGGCTGCACTTCTTCAATCCCGTGCATCGAATGGACCTGGTGGAAGTGGTTCGCGCGCGGAAGAGTTCCGACGCTACGCTGGAACAATTGCTCGGTTTGTGCCGCCTGGTCGGAAAAACCCCCATATTAGTGCAGGATTCCCCGGGATTTGTGGTGAATCGGGTGTTGATGCCCTACCTGGACGAAGCGGTGAAAATCGCGGTGGAGCGAACAGCCCGGGGACAGGATCCGGGAGTGATCGACAAAGAAATGCGTCGCTTCGGCATGCCGATGGGGCCGCTGGAATTGCTGGATCAGGTGGGATTGGATGTGGCGGTGCATGTCGCGAACTCGATGACAATCGTCTTTGGCGAAAAGTCGTTGACGGCGACTGTGCTGCAGCGGATGATCGATGCGGGGCGGCTGGGGCGAAAAACCAGCAATGGATTCTTCGCCTATCCCCATGGTCAGCGAGGTCCATTGCTGGAATTGAAGTCGCTGCTGTCGGAACTGGAGGTCGATCTACCCGAGGAACCTGCCACTCCCCTGGACGAGGAATTGTCGCTAATTCAACAGCGTCTGGTTCTGGCGATGGTCAATGAAGCCGGGCGCTGTCTGGACGAGCAGGTTGTCGGAGAGGATTGGATGATCGATCTGGCGATGGTGCTGGGGACGGGGTTTGCCCCGTTCGAGGGTGGGCCTCTGGCTTTGGCGCGACGACTCCCGTCCGCGGCGTTGCTGGAAACGCTGGAAACACTGGCGAAAACATATGGTTCCCGATATCAACCCGCGGCTGGCTTGCGGGGGCTGCTGCTAAAGGGATGAGCATGCCCCGGTTGTTCGTTGGGAATTTTGATTTCGAGCACCGGCTGGGACGCTATCCGATCAGGCAATTGCCCCGGAAACTAGCTGCGATCAACATACGCCTGTTGCCGGATTTGTTGCCGCTGACGGTGCCGGGCGATTTTCTCTGGGTGCCAGAACCGGACGCCATCCCGCCGGAGGTGCGGGAGCGATTGCGGCAACTGGCGGGGGATGTCGGAGTGAGGCTGGTCTCGGGGGGAGACGTGCCGACGGGGCCTGCCATCGAACTGGTGCCGTGGGGCTGGACGGAGGAAATCCTCGCCTGGGGGAGGGCATCCGGGTGGCGTCTTTCTGCTCCGCCCATCCCGGTGGTCGAGTGGGCCAATTCACGACAGACCTCGCACGACCTTGAGCACCTTTGGGGAATGGAAGCCCCGGGGAGCGGTTGCTGCCGCAACGCAGACGAACTGAAGGCATTGCTCCGCACACTGCCGGCCGAGGCGAGTTGGGTGCTGAAGGCGGAATTCGGGATGTCGGGGCGCGAGCGGGTCTTGGGGCGGGGAGACACACTTTCCGAGCCTCAACGAAACTGGGTGGAACACCGTTTTCAACGGGGAGACACCCTGTTTTTCGAGCCTTGGCTTCCCCGCGAGGCGGAGCAGAGCTTTCATTATCAGCTTGATCCGGTCGATGGGGTCACCTATCTGGGGGCCACGCACCTGCTGACCGACCCTCGGGGCCGATATCTGGCGAACCGTCCCCTGGCGGAGGGGGAGACTCCGTGGCCGGAGTCCTTGCGGGGGACCCGTCGTGCAGCGGAATATCTGGCGAGCCGGGGCTATTTTGGGCCTTTGAGTATCGACAGCATGCAGTATCGCCTTCCGGAAGGGGGGTGGGGGGAACGCCCGTTGCAGGATATCAATGCCCGGTGGTCCATGGGGCGGTGCGTCTGGGAACGGGCGGAAGCGGCAAAGTTTTCCTGAATTCCGCAAGAGAAATAATCGCTTTGTATTTGCAGGCTTGGTATGATTTGCCTGGCTCGAAGAACTGTTCCATGCTTCCAGGGATTCGGTTACAGAGACTTTTCTCGCCGAGCCGATAATCAGCGTACTTGGATTGCGCCGAGGAGGGAGAAATCGGCTGATTTGCCCCGGTATTTCTAGTGGAAGCGATGGCCTCACGTGCTAAAGACCCGACAACTCCTGGGAAAGTACCGTATCGAACGCAAGTTGGCCGAAGGAGGCTTCGCCACGGTGTATCAGGCATTTGATACCATCGAGGGGATTCACGTGGCGTTAAAGGCGCCGCATCCGACGCATGTGACGGAGCAGGTTCTGAGTGATTTTCGCCGCGAAGTGCGGCTGCTGACGCGACTCGATCATCCGAATATTCTGGCGTTGAAGGATGCGAGTTTTATCGAGAATCATTTTGTGATCGTCTATCCGCTGGGAGAACGGACCCTGTCGGACCGCTTGCGGAGCCGGATGTCGCTATCGACGATTCTGGGGTTGTCCGAACAGATGCTGGAGGCGGCGGCCTACGCCCATTCCCAGAAAATCATCCATTGCGATATCAAGCCGGAAAACATGTTGTTGTTTTCCGGGTGTGTGCTGAAGCTGGCGGATTTTGGCATCGCCAAGGTTGCCCAGAAAACGGTGCGGGGGGCGGGCACCGGAACAATCGGTTACATGGCCCCCGAACAGGCTATGGGCAAGCCTTCCTTTCGCTCGGATGTCTTCTCGCTGGGGCTGATCATGTATCGCATGCTGAGCGGACATTGGCCCGAGTATCCCTACGATTGGCCCGGTCCGGGGATTACCCGATTGCGAAAACGCGTGACCCCGGAATTCATCGAGTTCCTGAAACGCGCGACCGACCCGCGGCCGCGCGGCCGATTCCGGGATGCCATTCACATGTATAACGTGTTTCGCCGGGTTCGCCTGGGAGTGCTGCGTAAAGAACAGACCAAGCTGACGGCCCCCCGGAATCTGCTCCGCTACAAGGCCGCTTAAACATCCCACCGCCCGCCTGCCCGGCGCGCTTGGCGGTCTTATCGCAGGCTACGCTGTGTCTACCATCGCCTTGCCGTGTTGATTGATCACGCTCCCGCAGCAATGTAGTGCAGGCTCCTGCCTTTCTTGCTGCCCTACAAAACTGGTCGGAAATGGTAGCACAAGGTCAATTCATCTTGTCGCTTCGCGACCCAACCGACAAGTCGGTCGGGCCACCCTGCGATAGTTCGGCATGATTTCATCTTTACATTCCAGGAAGGCAGGCGGGAGCCTGCCCTACAAAACTCTCCTGAAACGCAAGGAAATCTACCCCGATTCCGTCGATGCCTCCGACGTCATTCTCTTCAGCTACAATCGCCAGCAGCAGCAGGGTAGGTCAGGCTGTGCCTGACGATTGCCATGAAGCAAGGTAGGTCAGGCTGTGCCTGACGGGATTGGTTGCTGATTTTTCTATTGAATTGATGGTTGATCTTTGGCAATCTGAAATTGTGTGACGCTGTGGGGGAA
>JACTNB010000031.1 GCA_014584345.1 Planctomycetota bacterium | reverse complement strand
GTAGACATTTTGAAATTTTGAAACATTTGTGCGAGGGCAGAAATACCCTCCGAAACTCTGATTGCGGAGCACCAGTCGGTCTGCAGGGATCCGGCCGGCCACCGCGGGGAGAACAACGTGAAGCGTTTCTCTCCCGTGGCAAACAACGTTGGCCAACGTGTTTGCCGCACTCTGTTGCAACAGTAAAAGCCGTAGAAACACTTACCGCTTGTGTTGGTTTTCAGTCAAAAAAACAACTAAATAGACAAAATAGGTAAGATAGGAAAAGCTGACTGTCCCAACAACATTCCGTTAACGCTAACTATTCCTACAACCGTTGTAAAACGAAAAACTGGAAATATTTCCCAAAAATATCAAAATATACGGATGCTTGATCAGGGACACCCGCAGTCCGATCGGCCCCGTTGACGCGAGTGGATGCCTGTTTCGAGGCCGTCGGAATAACCGGCTGGTTCGAGGTCGGCATGTGATCCAGCACGCGGCAGGCACGGTTGCAATCGCCCATGGGCATGGCTTAGAACACCTGCAGAGTCCGGGAAGTCGCCCCGATCGCCATTAGTCCACTTCAGTAGACTAATGGCGTAAAGCCAGGGGGCATGCGTGGCAATCGTCCCGAGAGGCGATTGCCACGCACGAGAGTCCGGAGGCAATCCATGCGAGGCGAGGAGACGAATGAATGAGTGGAGGCTGGAGTGGCGAATGGCGGCTGGTCTTTCGCGACCGAGCCTATATGACCACGCTGTTGCTGCTGGGACTGTTGGCCGCGTCAACCTTTGCTGCTGGCCACCTGCGCGCGCAGGCGCAGCGGCAGCGATGCTTCGAATATCAGCGGGAGAATCAGGAACAGCAGGCGATCCTGATGGGGGCGTTCGCGTCCGAGGAGGACCGGGACGATTTCACGCGCTGGGCAGGCAGGCAGTTGTCTCCCGCCGAGGAAGCCCGGGCACGGCAATTACAAAGCCGAGCGCGTACCCCGCTGCTGCTGGCCTATCTTTCCGATATCTGGCGTACCTGGTTGCCTCCTTCCCCGCTGGCTCCGCTGTCGGTGGGCGAGAGTGCCGCCTGGCCCGAGAGTTACCTGCTTCGGAGCGAGTCCACGGGAGCGACCCTGAATGTCTCCCGTCTGTCCAATCCGTTTCATGCCCGCACGGGAATGTTCGATCTCTCTCTGCTGGTGGTGGTCCTGTTGCCGCTGAGCGTGATTGTCGCGCTGCATGATCTGATTTCGGCGGAGCGGGAGCGCAAGACCTTGCGCTTGATTCTGACGCAGCCCGTCTCCTTGTGGGGTGTCTGCCTGCGAAAACTGATCGTACGGTTAAGCGGGATTATCGTGGTGGTGGTTGGCGTTCCCTGGCTGGGTCTGTTGTGGACGGGTGCGGAGCCAGGAAACTCGCAGGTCGTCGCGCGGTTTGCGGCCTGGGGAATACTAGTGGCTTTGTATGCATTGTTCTGGGGGGGGCTGGCGTGGCTGGTCAATGCCTTCCGTGGTTCCTCGGTGAGCAACGCCGTGCTGCTGACATTGGCGTGGGTATTGCTGGTGATTGTGGTTCCTCCGCGACTTGCCCAGCAGGTTGCAGAGGCTTGGCCGGTGGAATCCCCCGCTATTTTAATGGGCAGGGAGCAGGCCTTACTGCGCGCGCACGAAGAGGCGGAACAACAGCGTTACGAGCAATTTCAGGCGGAACAGTCCGAGGAAGACCCGGAAGCCCGCCGCGAGCAATGGCAGGCAATTGCGCAAGCCTCCGAACAGGCCCTCGATAGTCAACTGCAGGAACTCGTGAGGATGCATTTCCAACGCTACGAGGCGCGTCAAGAGGCGCGCAGGCGTTGGGAATGGCTGTCTCCCGCGCTGGGCATGAAATCGTGTTGTGATCTGCTGGCGGGGACCGATGCCTCGCACTATCGCCTGTTTGCACGATATACGGGGGAATTTCAGGAGTCACTGCGGCGCTATTGGATGGCAATGGCGGAATCGGAACGGGAACCGACCCGTGAAACCATGCTGGCGATGCCCGTGTATGCCAATCCCGGTATCGAGCTTGTGGTTCCCTGGCGCGGCCTGCTGCTGCGTGCGGGAGGTCTTCTGGCCGCCAGCCTGCTACTGTTCCTGATGGGGGGCTGGCTGTTGCAGTCCCGAGCGGATCCGGGATAATCGGCCCCCCTGCCTTACGATACAAGGTGAAAATCATGCTGGAAGCCATCGAACTGAAGAAACTGTACGGAGCCCATACGGCTCTGGCGGGCTTGAACCTGCAGGTTCGTCCGGGGGAGGTATTTTGCCTGCTCGGTTCGAACGGCGCGGGCAAAACCACAACGATCAATCTCTTCCTCAATTTCATCAAGCCGACTTCCGGCCAGGTGAAGGTGAAAGGATTGGACGTAACGCGGCACGCGCGGGAAACTAAGCAATACCTGGGCTATATCCCCGAACAGGTCATGCTCTATGGTAGCCTGACGGGGCTTGAAAATCTGGAATACTTTGTCCGACTGGCAGGCCACTTCCGGGGGACGCGCCAGCGGATGAAGGAAATACTGGTCGAGGCGGGTTTGCCGACAGATGCCATCGAGCGGCGCGTCTCCCTGTATTCCAAGGGGATGCGGCAGAAAGTCGCGATTGCAATGGCCCTGGCGAAGGAAGCCGAGGCATTGCTGCTGGATGAACCGACTTCGGGGCTCGATCCCAAGGCCTCGAATGAGTTTTCCGAATTGATCCTGCGGCTCAGCGGCAAGGGGGTCGCGATACTCATGGCCACGCACGATCTATTTCGCGCCAAGGAAGCGGGGACCCGCCTGGGTATCATGAAGCGGGGCCAACTGGTGGAAACCCTCTCGGCCCAGGAAATCGGGCATGCCGACCTGGAACAAATATACTTGAAACACATGCACGATTGAATCCCCCCGCGCTGGGCGAGGCGGTGTTGAGTGACATGGCGAATGTTCCTCTTCCCGCGTGTACGAGGTCGCCCCTTCGTGGTTCACGCTTGCACTGCTGGACAAGCCGACCAGCGGCAAGCAAAGAAGTCTACTCGGGTGGAATGCAGAATGAATGACGTAGCTCAAGCGTGGCCCGCTTCCTGACGGGCGAGGCTAGTTTTCTTGGGGAGGAGGGCAAGGACCGAGTACCATGGTTTCCCGGCGAGGTGGAGGGAGGAAGCAGTGGGCTTCGAAATTCTCAAACCACGAAAGCCAGAGATGCCTGATACAGGTCCTCGCTGAGGGGGATTTCGTTGCTCCCCGGCGTGGGGAGGGCCTGTTCCACCTTGAGGTGTTCTGCTTCGTGGAGGTCGATAACGTTTTCCTCGGCGGTGATGTCGACGGCATTACCCTCGGCATCCTGAATGCGGGCCACGATTGGCTGAGTGTAATAGTCCTGATTGCGTCGCAGAATCTGCGCGACGGATCCGTCGGAGAGGGTCACATAACTGCCAATGGGGAACAACGACTGGATCTTCAGCAAGGCGCGCACCACCTGGGAATCGACGGCACGTTCCTTGGCCTGGCGAACCAGGCATTCCATGGCTCCGTAGCGCATGATGGGGGGGCGGTAATACTTGGGAGTGGTCATGCCGACAAAGGAATCGGCCACCTGCAAAATCCGCGCAAAGGGGTGAATGCTGGTGCCACAGCGTCCGCGCGGATAGCCGGTCCCATTGAAGCGCTCGTGGACCTGATACGCAATCACCGAAACCACGCGGGGGAGTGCGGAGACATGCTGCAACAGTTCCAGTGAGTAAATGGGGTGCTTTTTGATCTCCAGCATTTCCACTGCATTGAGACGATGTTGGGTGTTGCGGATTTCGGCAGGGACTTTCATCATGCCCCAGTCGTGCACCAAACCCGCCATGGCGAGGTTGCGAATATTATCGGAGTCCAGGTCCATTTCGATACCAATGGCCATGGCCAGCAGGGCCACTTCGAGGGAACGTCCGGCGATGTCGTCATCCTGGAACTTGTCGATGGCGGAACAGAGCACGTTATCGGTGTCGGTTGTCATTTCCTTGAGATACTCGGCTGCCATCGTCGCGACCACGTTACCATCCATGACATTGCCGTGCAGGGCTTCACTCATCATCGTGCCGAGGGCCTGGCCATTCCGTTCGTGCTGGTCGATCAATCGTGTCCGCTGATCGTGGTCGTAGCCCTTGCGTCCCAGAAACACGACATCATTCTTGACTGCCGGCCCCGTGTTTTTGACGGCCAAAAGCCCGGCATCCATGATTGCATCGACCTTGCGCGTCAATTCGGAATCAAAAGTCACCAGACGGTTGGAAGTCGCGCACGTAAGCTGTGGTTGCAGCGTGACATGCAGGGCATCGTGCTGGCTGATGCAAACCCGCATATCGCCCCGATTCCTGATGGCTTGCTTGATCTCCTGCGTGATCGTGGCGCCTGCGGCGAGCAGCAATACGCCATGTTCGTCGTACAGGGGGGACTGGAGTTTCCGCCCGATAATCAGATCGTTCAGGGAGACAGTGGAGAGGTCCGGTTTTTCAACCGGTACGCCGTTTTCGGACTTGGTATCGATCGCCGTTGCCATTGTGAATTTTCTCCCTGGATTTCTACAGCAGCCTCCCGTCAGCAAAATGAGCGCACGGGATAACCGCAATCAATACGCCTAATATTCTATCCTAGGTTCGTTCTGTCCTGTAATTTCCCTGCTTGAGGGGAATGCCGCATGGTGGAGCGATAATTCTCGCAAATCGGTATCGATGAGAACGATTATTCCGTCAATACCGGTTTTTCATCCTGAGGTCTGTGCTTACATGAAAAGTTCATGAAAAACACCTAATTTCAAATAAATACTTATATCGTAGGCAATAAGTTGCGGCATCCTTGAATTAGATACTCCGTCATGCATGTTTTTCATGAATTACAGGAATAGTACGTGTAGTTCATTGGGATGTCCGTTTACTGGAGCTAGTACCATGTCCGAAAAACCGGACCCTTCATTCACGGCCCAATTCCTCCCTGCCTTGTGGGAAGCATCGCGGGATGCCTTCGAAGTGATGTTGGGATGCGCGCCGTTGCGGCATCACGCTGACTATGTGGAGGCCACGAGGGATTACCAGGATGTCACATCGGTGATCGGCCTGACGGGGGAAGCAACCGGGGCCATTCGCCTGAGTTTTCCCCGGCAAACCGCCTGTGCCGTGGTGGAACGCCTGCTGGATCTGCCCACCGAAGAAATCGACGACTTGGTTCGAGACAGTATGTGCGAACTGGCCAACATCATCGGTGGGGGGACTAAGGATAAGATGAGAAGCCTGAACCTGAAACTGGGGCTGCCGCGAATCGTGCAGCAGGATTCTCCACTGAAGGAATTTCCCAGGTCCGCCCGCCCGAAACAGTTTAGTTTCCAGACGGAACTGGGCCCCTTAACTCTCGCTTGCGGATTTGTATCCAGTGCCTCGTTGCGGATCCTGGTGGTAGATCCCGATCGGGAAGTTCAGGAGGCTATCGGCGACGCATCTGCCCGCCTGGGGTTTACGGACCTCTGGACTTGCGAGCGGGGGACCCAGGCATTGGAACTCGTGCAGTCCCATCCGGTCGATCTGGTATTGATGCGCGAAGAATTACCGGATTGGCCGGGAGGAGAGTTGGTTTGGGAAATGCGAAAAATGCATCACCAGTTTCCAATCGTGATGCTGACGGAACCTCAAACAAATTGTACGCCACTGCCCGTCGAATATCTGGTCGCCAGCGATCACTTGGCACTCCCCCTGTCGCCTGGCAGTCTCCAGCAAATGATTAACAAATGGATGAGCTATCCACTCTCCCACCACTGCACAATACTGAACAAGACGTCTCAGGAATTACTCCCTGTTTGAAATCTACATAAATACAATAAGTTTTTGTGATCGCGGAGCGAAAAAATGGACAACATGGTCGATAATTCCCTGCGGGAAACCCGGACTCCACATCGTTCACGAAAGGAACGGCCCCGTCCCTGCCGTGTTTCTTGTTGCCACAGTCCTCCTTCCCGGCGGTACTCCAACAGAGTGCGTAACGGCAATACGCGTTTAACAAACTGGGCCAATTGCCAATTTCTGACTTTATTGCAGAGCGACTCCAATGAACATTTTAGTAGTGGATGACTCACGTACGACCCGCTTGATTGCCAAGAAAACCCTGGCGTCGTTGAATTGCCATTCGGTTCTGGAAGCCGAGGATGGAGTGCAGGCGCTGGAACTGTTCGTTTCGAATCCGGTCGATGTTGTGTTCACGGACTGGAACATGCCCAACATGGATGGACTGACATTACTCAAGTCGATCCGCATGATCAACCGGGAGGTTCCCGTGATCATGGTGACGACCGAGGGGGCTCGCTCCAAGGTATTGGAAGCGATTCAGTATGGCGTCAACGATTACCTGGTGAAGCCCTTCACACCAGTGATGCTGAAGGAAAAGTTGGCAAAGTGGGTGCAGGTTCCCGTCCAGGCCTGAGATACCCGCATCGATGTCCCACAACCCTATGCCCTGGTTCCCGCTGGTTTTCAGCCGGCCTTGATTCAGATGCAGGCCAGGGCAATCGCAGGGAAAGAAATCAGGCCCGCTAATCGTTATCATCGGCCTGACCCACTGCTTCCCGGCGTTTTCTTGAGGGAATATATCATACGAAGGGGGAAGTCCAACCTAGGATTAACCAGGGAACCCCAGCACGGGGATTCCGCGCCACGAGGTATAAGTACGTGGTGATTTTCCTGGGTCATGTGGTTATGGATATCCCATGCTGTTCAACAGTTTTGCCTTCTGGCTGTTTTTCATTGTGGTGGCGGCACTGTATTATCGCCTGCGCCATCGTGGACAAAACGTGTTGCTGCTGCTGGCCAGCTACTATTTTTATGGCTGCTGGGACTGGCGTTTTCTGAGCCTGATCGCGGTTTCCACGCTGATCGATTACAGCGTGGCGTTGGGAATTGCCTCGAGTCGCTCGTCCCGTCGCAAACGAATGTTGCTGACGCTATCCCTCTGCAGCAATCTGGGGATCCTGGCCTTTTTCAAGTATTACGGCTTCTTTGCGACCGAACTCGATACGCTGCTGCGGACGGTCGGCATGCCGGCGTTTCTGCCGACGTTGCAGATCATACTGCCGGTGGGCATTTCGTTTTACACCTTCCAGACGATGAGTTACACCATCGACGTGTATCGGGGGGCCTGCTCGGCGACGCGGAGTCTGCTGGATTTCGCGGTGTATGTTTCCTTTTTTCCGCAACTGGTGGCGGGACCGATCGAACGAGCGGCGCACTTTCTACCCCAGGTGATCCAGCCGCGCATCTGGAAGCCGGAGTATTTTCGCGAGGGCTTGTTTCTGGTGGTACTGGGGCTGTTCAAGAAAATCGTGGTGGCGGACAATATGGCGGTGCTGGTCAACACGATCTTCGCAACCCCTCTGCACGAACTGACGGGACCGGAAGTGCTGGTGGGCGTGTATGCGTTCGCCTTCCAGATCTACGGCGATTTTTCCGGATATTCGTCGATTGCCCGGGGCGTGTCGAAGTGGCTTGGATTCGACCTGATGGTGAATTTCCGCATGCCTTATTTTGCGATCGATCCCAGCGACTTCTGGCGACGCTGGCATATCAGTCTGTCTCAATGGTTGCGGGACTATCTCTATATTCCGCTGGGGGGGAATCGTCAGGGAAATCTGCTGACCTATCGCAACCTGATGTTGACGATGTTGCTGGGAGGGCTGTGGCATGGCGCCAACTGGACGTTTATCGCCTGGGGAGCCTTTCATGGCGTGCTGCTCTGTGGTTACCGTTTATGGGCAACCCGCCGTTCGGATGCCGGCAGCACGGAACATCATTCCCTCTTGCGGCGGCTGGCCTGCATGACGTTGATGTTTCACCTGGTCTGCATGAGTTGGCTGCTGTTTCGCGCGGAAACGATTTCGCAGGCATGCAGTCTGTTGTGGTTGATCGGGACGAACTTCACCTGGACTCCGCTGACGAGCATGATGCTGGGCATGCTGGTGTTCTGCGCGGGGCCGCTGCTGCTATTCGAGGCGTGGCTGGAATTTCGTGGCGATCTGGAATCGTTGCTGCGGATCGACTGGCGTTGGCGCAGCCTGGCATACGGGTATGCGCTGCTGATGTGCCTTTGTTTTCCCCCGCCAGTTGCGGGAACATTTATCTATTTTCAGTTTTGAACCATGAGTATGACCGTGTGCCTGCCTGGCCGAACGCAGTAGAGATTGAATCCGCATGAGCACCATCTTGTTGGAAAAACCGCCCGAGACTCCTCACAAGCCGGCCTCAACTCCGAAGGCAGCGATTGCCCGCACGCCGGGACGATCTTCGGAATGGCTGGTGGTGCTGACGGTACTGGGGATGTTCGTGCTGCTGGAATTGGGCTTTCGCTTCGCGGGGCAGAAGTTGTCCAAGGATATTGCCCATTTGCGTTCCTTTCCCGAGATTGCCGCGGAACTGGCGGAGATGCCTGCCTCGAATGGCACGCGGGTGTTGTTCCTGGGCAATTCGTTGACGCGGTACGGCGTCGATCCGAACACGTTTCGCGATGTATTGCAGCAGAAGTACGGGCAAGTCGTACAAGGGATCAAGCTGAACCCCGACAACACGGCCCTGGCCGACTGGTTCTATGCGTACCGCACGTATTTTTCCCGGCGTGGGATCAAGCCCGACGTCTTGATTATCGGATTCGAAGGGGGGCATCTGCGAGATGCCGCCTCGCATCATCCCGATCGCCTGGCGCAATATTACTGCACTCTGCAGGATTGTCCCGAGTTGGCCCGCTACGATCTGCAAGGCTTCGAGGCATCGAGTGGATTCGCGTTATCCTATCTGTCCTCGGCGTTCGGGAATCGAGATCGAATTCAACGCCGCGTGCTGGACCAGATGATTCCCGACTATCGCGCGGGGATGGACGAACTGAATCGCCGCATGAATTCCCAGGCTGGAGTCGGCATCACCACCGAACCGGATTATTCCCGGTTGCTGGAACTGATTGCCCAGGCGGAACGGGATGGCGTGCAAGTCATTCTGGCCGCTATGCCAGTGCCGACACCTTATGAATTCGATGCCGGCTTGCTCGAAGTCGTTCACAGCACGTCCGCGCGGCTCGTCGATTGCCGCCAGGTGCCGGGAATCTCGCTCGCGATGTTCTTCGATGGGCTCCACATGGATGAACAAGCCCAACAACTCTACTCGCAGGCCTTGGCCGAGCGATGTGGCCCCGTACTGCGGGAAGTCGCCGACCAGAAACGCCAATCCGAAGCGAAACTTACCAGTCGCTAGCCCGGATTTCCCGCCCGGATCAATAAAACAGGATTGCTGACTTCGACGAACTAGCCGCGCCCGTCAGGAAGCGGGCCAAGCTGGGGCTCGTTTTTTTCAATACATTGCCAGAATTGCTGTTGTGTCCCAAAAGTGTTCCTCGGGGAACCGCCCGCTTGGCCCGCTTCCTGACGGGTGCGGCTAGTTTGCTAGGCATTTTCGAGACAAAATTTACCGCATTGGTAACTGTGCGGGAAATGCGGACTAGTGCATTGTCAGGCTTGGAAATTCGGGTGTCACAGTCTTTGCCAGCGGCACACAGCCCGAAAATCTAAATGTGATAGAACTCCAGCCTCGGAATACACCGCAGCCCCCGCCGGTCCCCTGTCCTCGTGGAATTGGCAATGTTCCGATGAGGGTAAAACAGGCTTGCATCGTGCCCTTCGGGACGGCGAAAATATGGGACGGGGAAGTCTGGCTGTGGGTTGCCGTCGGATTTTGTTTGCTGTTCGGCGGAAAGGGGAAGGGACGCATGAAACTACTCATCATCACGGAGACCAACACACCTGGCGTTCTGGCCCCGGCGCATGGCGACGAGAAGCTGGATTTTCAAGTGCATAGTCTGGCTCCCGGCCGGAAACTGGATCAGCCCCATTCCGCCTTGCCCGCGATGATTCACGATGCGGGGGCCACGCATGTCGCCTTGTGCAGTCGTCTGGTTGAATCCGATCAGAGATCAGCCCTGTTCGACCATCTGACATCCGCCGCCCAGACACCACTGTGGCTGCCGCTGGTCCCTGCCTCGCCGGCGGATTTTCTGGTGCGGAGTGTCGGCATGTCGCTGGCGAGCCTGTGGTTTCCGGCATGGCAGGCGGGCACCGTGCTGGTCCCCGCCTCGAGGTTATTGGAAAACGCGACGGCGAGTTTCCAGCCCTTGAACTGGCTGATTCGGGCGGGCTACGGCCCGGACACGGAAGCCCCCGGGCCACGCATCGACTGGTCCGATAATCTCCTGCCGTTGCCGACACTCGTCCCCTGGAAGGGGCGTTGCACCGACACGCAACGCGCGCTCATCCATCAGGCGGAAACCTGGCTGCCCGTCGAATATGACCGTAACGTGCCCGATTTCAGGGCGATCCAGGCGGGCTTACTGCTCTGGCTGGATGAATTGAAGCTTTCGCATGAATTTGCTCAATCCATCGAGTTTACGGGAACACATCGCGCTGGAGATTATTGGCATGCCATCATGCATCGCCGCGAACCGGATTATGGGAATTCGAAATACTGGTTTCGCCACGTGGGCAAGCATCCCATTTTCGCGGAACTGGCACCTCTGGCGCGCGAAATGGCCCGCGAAATGAATCTGACGCTGGGCAACATGGCGGCCGAGGGCTCCCCCTGGGATCCATTCGCCTTTGTGGACTGGTGCAGCCGTTGCGAAGTCGGAAGCCCGGAGGACTTGTTCGCCCGTCGCCTGCAGGCGGTCGAAATGATCCTGCTGCTCAGGCAGACCCTGCAAGACGCCCGCCGGGATGCAGAGCGTAATTGAAGTCGCAGTCGTCGCGATATTGGGGCCGGGATCGATCGGCAACTCGTATTCCTGGCATGCAGGTCATACCCTGGGAAAAAGAGACAGGCCCTGGCGGACGCGGCTGGCAAGGTATTGATCGCGAGTGTCAGCGCGTTCTGGTCTCTCCGGGCATTTGCAGCGGGCGTCGGGCGATATCCTTCCAGCGTCTCAGGTCGATTTCCACGGGGCCCTGTTCGGATTGCAGGCCCCCGAAGTCGCGGTAATACAGGTTGAGGCGTTTCAGTTTCGTTTCGGCGTTCGGTTCGGTCGGGTCGGTAACTCCGGGCGCAATACCCCAGATTACTTCGCTCCCCCCCCGCGTGATCAAGCGGTAACTGATTTGGTGCAGATGATCGATGGAACAGGTTTCCAGGTCGGCCTCGCCGTACACGCGTACGCTGGCGAGGTCGTATTTTTTCCAGTATTTTGCGGTGTCTCCCTCGGGAACCAACAGGTCGACTAATCGAGCCGCACCCCACACCGCCAAGTCACCCCAGTGGACTCCTGCCGGGCCGCGGGGCAATGTGCGGACGTTTTCGACAATCGGATAGCGGGGCAGCTGCGATGCGGAAAAATCCGAGGGGGGCAACAGAATGCCGTCTCGATCGATCGGATAAAAGCCTTCCGCGCTACGCACCAGGGCCACCGGTTGGCGGTATTCCAGTTCGATTTCGATCGTGGTGGGATACGCAAGTTGAATGCGTTTCACTTCACGAACCCAGGGAGACTGTTCGAACGCTCGCCCCAGTTTTTCCGCCAGCCCGGGTTCCAGAATGCTGAAACGTTCCGGCAGTTCCGCGCGCTGCCAGGTCCGGTCCAGCAGATCCGCCGGGACATAATCGGGGCGATCCGCCAGCGTGATCGCGGAACGTTCCACCTGGTAAGTCGGCTGCGTAGTCAGTTTCTGTTCGGACTTGCGTGACAGGCTCTGCAACAGCGGCAGTACGGACAGGACCACGATGATCGTAATCACCTTGGGCTGAAACAGAACGGAACGCCAGCCCGGTTTCTGTTCAGCCACCGCAGTGTCGACGGGTGACTTTTTGCTTGCCATGGTTACTGTGAACGGGGCGGCGTTCGCCTCGGGAAATCGGATATCAATGGGGAAACAGAATCGTCCATATCTGTTATCGACTCCCCTCGGCGGGCAGTCTGCCCGGAATCCGCCGGTGCCTGCTTACGGAACGGAAACCCCGGTGTCGTAAGGAATGCACCGGTTATGCCTGGCCGGTTTTATCGTTTGGATCAACCCTGTGGTCCGCGCAAAAAAAACGCAAACGGAGCGAAGCCCCGCTTGCGTCGAGAGATATTTGCAGCGCTTGCCCGCAGGATTATTCGTCCATGATATCCTTTTCCTTGCTGGCGGCGGACTCGTTGATTTTGCCTTCGTATTTCTTGGTCAATTCCTGAATCGATTCCTTCAGGTCGTTCCGTTCATCCTCGGAGAGTACTTTATCCTTCTCGGCCTGGTCGGCATGCTTGTTGGCATCGCGGCGGATATTGCGGATGGAGACGCGGGATTCCTCGGCAAACTCCTTGACGCGGGCCACCAGTTGTTTACGGCGTTCGGTCGAGAGGGGGGGGATATTCAGGCGGACCACCTTGCCATCGTTGTTGGGAGCCAAGCCCACGTCGCTCGCCTGAATCGCCTTCACAATATCGCCCAGCACGCCTGCGTCGAACGGGCGGATGACAATTTGCTGCGGTTCGGGCACGCTGATATTCGCCAGTTGTTTCAAAGGGGTGGGTGAACCGTAGTAATCCACGCGAATGGAATCAACCAAACCCGGGTTGGCTCTTCCGGTACGCAAACCCTTGAGCTGTTCCGTCAACACATGAGAGGCCTTTTCCATGCGTTCTTCGCAATCGAGCAGTATTTCATCCCGGTCCATGCTTCGCCTCGTTTCTCTGGAGATTCATGTTCGTTCTTGAATTCGAGACAGGAGTGCCGCCCCGATGCCGCCATCCGTTCTGGAGACTGCTTCTATCGTGCCTCATTTGGCACGATTCGTCAATCAAGCCAGTTCCGCGGCATCGGCCACCAGCGTTCCCACCTGCTCGCCACGAACCGCGCGACTGATATTGCCCGGCTTCTGGAAATCGAATACCAGAATGGGAATATTGTGTTCCATGCAATGATGAAACGCCTGGGCGTCCATGACCTGCAGTCGCTGTGCCAGCACGTCCTGAAACGAAATTCGATCGTAACGGATGGCATGCGGATTCTTCTGCGGATCGTCGGAATAAACCCCATCGACCTTGGTGGCCTTCATCACGATATCGGCTTCGATTTCGCGAGCCCGCAGGGCGGCTGCCGTATCCGTGGTGACAAACGGACTGCCGGTTCCTCCGGCCAGAATCACCACCCGGCCTTTTTCGAGATGGCGGATGCAGCGTCGGCGGATAAACGGTTCCGCGATACTGTCCATGCGGATGGCCGATTGCAGTCGCGTGGGAACGCCAATGTGTTCCAGGGCATCCTGCAGCGCCAACCCGTTGATCGCGGTGGCCAGCATGCCCATGTAGTGGGCCGTGGCGGTTTTGATGGCGTTGCTCCCATCGGAAAACTGCTTGCCACGCAGAATGTTTCCACCACCGCAGACAATCGCCAGTTGCACGCCCTGCTCGACGACATTGCGGATTTCCTCGGTAACCCGCGAAATTTCAGTCATGCTGATGCCTCCCTGGCGATCACGACAGAAACTCTCGCCACTGATCTTCAGGAGCACGCGCCGGTAAGCCGGCCCACTCGAGGCTTCTTCCATTTCCGCACTCTCCCCTGTTAACAAAAGGGTCGTTACCACATGGATTTCTGGTCCGGAAAGACAAACGGGCCGACGGTTTCTCGAACAGTCGACCCGAATCAGGTCAATAAAACGGGATTGCCGGTTTTTATCGAACTTGCCGCGAGAAATCCCCCCTAGCCAATCGAACGCAGCACGAACGCCTTGGCCTTCAACTTCGCTTCAGCCAGCACCTGGGCGACGGTCTTGGATTCTTCCTTGGCGAAGGCCTGCGCTTCGAGCACGCCCTGTTCCTGATAGAAGTTCTTCATCCGGCCATCGACAATTTTCTCGATGATATTTTCCGGTTTCTTCGAAGCTCGTGCCTCTTGAGTCAATCGATCGCGTTCCGCCTGGGCGGCAGTCGGATCGAAATCTTCGATGCGGGCAAACAAGGGCTTCAGGGCGGCAATGTGCATGGCGACATCGCGCAGGATGGGGGCGTTCAGATTCTCCCCTTCCGCTTGAAACAGCACGCCGGTTTTGCCGTCGTGGTGGATGTAATATCCGACTGGTCCCGGCACCCGGGCCACGGCCGTCACCACGAACTTCTCGGCAATTTTATTGACCAGTTCGTCGAACAGTTGTTGCAGGGTTTTACCCGAGCCGCCTGGGGCCGGTTGCGAGAGCAGTTCATCGGGCGTCGCAGCACCAGGGCCTTCCAGCAGTTGCTGGGCCAGCAGGTTCCCCAGCGAAACAAACCCTTCGTTGGAGGCCACCGGAGCCGTTTCGCATTGAAAATCGACCAGGGCCGCTTCGCTGCCATCGTCCTTCATGGCCACGAAGATACGTCCCTCGGTCGTGGCATTGTCGGCACGTTTGCCTTTGATTTTCTCGACTTGCGAGGCCAGGATTTCAATGGCCTTTTCCTCGTCGCCATCGGCCTGGACCAATGCTTCCTTGCAACGCATCATGGGCAAATCGGTGCGGTCGCGCAACGACCGGACGGCGGCAGCCGTAATTTCGGCCATCGAAAGTGTCTCCTTCAAAGAATTAAGCAGGAATGTTCGTACTTGCGGTCGCCTGGAAATTACCTCCCGCAAACGGAGGCCGCTACGGTTCGGGGCCAGGACGAAGCCCGAGGTTCGCGGAACCGCGCACCGGCGCGGACTCCGCTTCAAGCTCGGTATGATTTATTTGACACTGGGGACGGGCTTCATCTTCTCTTCCGCCGGATCCCGTGTCTCTTCCTTCTGAGGCAGCGTGGCCTTGCCCGCTGCAATGGCGTTGGCCAGATGCGAAGTGATCAGTCGGATCGACCGCATGCTGTCGTCGTTGCCGGGAATCGGCAGATCGACGGTATCGGGATCGGAATCGGTGTCGATCAATGCCACCACCTTGATCCCCAGGATATGAGCTTCCTTGACGGCATTGTGCTCCTTGGTGGGATCAATCACCACCAGGGCTTCCGGAAGCCGATTCAAGTCGCGAATACCACCCAGGTTGCGGTTGATCTTGCGGTATTCGCGGGCCAGCTTGGATTGAGCCTTCTTGGAAAAGGTTGCCATCTCGCCTGAAACCTGCAGACTTTCCAGTTCCTCCAGACGCTTGATGCGATTCCGGATGGTTCGGTAGTTGGTCAGCATTCCTCCCAGCCAACGTTCGCTGACATAAGGCATGCCGCAGCTTTCCGCACACTCCTTCACGGAACTGGCCGCTTGACGTTTGGTCCCCACAAACAGAACGAGCGATCCCTGGGAGGCCACTTTCTGCAGGTAACGCTGGGCCCGAATCAGGCCGCGTACCGTTTCCTTCAGATCGATGATATGAATACGATTGCGGCGACCATAGATGTACGGTCGCATTTTGGGATTCCAACGGCTGGCCTGATGGCCAAAGTGAACCCCGGCATCGAGAATTTCCTTCACATTAATTTCAGACATCTCTCTACTTTCTCATGATGAGCCGAACCCCGGGGCAATCGACTCGAATCCCCAGCGGTTTAACGCATGAACACAAGGTCACGCGAACGGCAATGACAGACGGGCAACAGCACCCGTGAACAGTAAAATAGCCGCTTTGCCTGTGCGGGTCAACGATGCCTCACCCGGTCAGCAGGGATTCATATAGATTTCATCCGGCTGGCCAGATTTTCCCGGGTGCCTCAGGGGGCAAAGTCGAGGTGTTGCTTCAGGAAACGAAACGTGCCTTGCCCATTGATGGCGTGTGGGCCCACGAAATACTCGATTTCCGCACGATCCTTCAACCCCAGGCGGGCCTGATACAGAAATCGAACCTTGGCGAATTCGCTAGCGACCCAGTGATCCGGGCCTACGCCGTCGAAGTGTCCGCGTTCCACCATGAAGGGACGGGGGGCGATCAGAGCCGCCATGTCCGAGTAATTGTAGGTGTTCCCCAGGTCGAACTCAAAAATCTCGTATTCACCCGTCCAGACATAACTGAATGGAGCCGTGGTGGAGACGTTCTTGGAAATCCAATCATTGAAGTCGGCCGAGCAGATCGACAGGCAATAGTTTTTCACCAACGGAGGGACACGCATGGCCGTTTTCCCTCCGTAGGAAAGGCCATAGAACGCAATCCGCTGGGGATCGACCTCGGGCAGGCTTCCCAGCCAGCGGGTGATTTGCTCGTGTTGGGGCACGATGAGGGAAAACAGGGTTTTCCCCAGGGGGTTGGCTTTCCGCTGTAAGGTGCGGAACAGATCCTTTCCGCGGTAAGGATTTTGCGGTGCAAAGACGACAAATCCCTGATCGGCCAGTCGGGCGGCAAAATCGTGATACGCGCTGTGATTCTTTTCGAGTGTGTCGAGGGGAATCCCCTCCAGACCATGCTGGCAAACCACCACGGGGCGTTGCTCGCCCGGTTTGATATTCCTGGGCAGCAGCAGGATACCGTATGCGAAAACGTCGGGAAACACGTCGAGTTGCACTTCGTAGCCGGTCCAGAGTTCCGTTTCCCGCCAGGCCCGCGAGCGGGGGCGGGGTTCAAGCAGGGGAGAATCGAAGCGACCGATCACTTCGTCGCGAAAGTAATCCCGATAGGGCTCGACAGTGGCCTGAAATCGTTCCAGCGAGGAGGTGTCGAGCTTCGCGAAAAACTCCTTGCGAATTTCAGGCGAGGCTGCGAGCAATCCCTGGTTGTACTCGGTGATTCGATCGACCAGCCGGGCTTGTCGCTGCTCTCGAAACCGATCGACAGGCTTTCCTTCCGGGCGTGCCCAGGCCTCCAGGGCCAGTTCCCGCGTCCCCTCCGGAAGAGCGGACTGCCGGGAAAGAAAAGTTTGCAGGGTCTGCGTGGGCAGTGCGGCACTACCCGCGACTGGCTCGGCCACTACGTCCATTTGCCAGGGAAAGTTTGCAAAGCTCAGCAGTTGGCGAGCCCGCTCGGCCTCGGCCCGGGTTTCCATCACGGAGGGGGGCGAGAGGATTCCCGGTGCCCCCCCCTGGGTGGCGTATGTCACCGGAGTCAGGGGACGCGGTTCGATCTGCAGGGGGCGCGGCGCAATCAGCGTGGCGACTTCCGCATCGCCGAACCGCTCCAGATATCCGAACAGGTTTCGATCGATCGGTTGCTCCCACATTCGCTGCTGCGAGCCGAAATATCCACTGACGCATACCCCCTCCAATCGAGCATCCACGGCGGCGCTCAACAGGGCAACGCGCCCCCCCTCGCCGGTTCCCAGGACGGTCACCGGATGGGAAGGCGAATCCCGTTTCAACCAGTCGACCAAGGCCAGAACCGCCTGGATTTCGTAGCCGACCGGTGTGCGCCCCATTTCGAAAGCCGTGCGATAAATGTATTCCCGATCCGTCAGTTCGGCTCGCCTTCGCGTATGGACCTCGCGCGAGATGACCGCCGGGATCAGGACACGGCTGTTTTTTCCGGCCAGCGCCAACGCAGGCGATTCAGTTCCGTTTTTGTTGAACAGGAAATCCTCCGGTTCCATTCCCGCATCCGGAACTAGTATGTGGGTTGCGACGGCGGCTCCTGGTTTGACAGGTTCGATCAGCAGGCCTTCCCATGCCAGGGAGCCGGCCACGGGCCATTCAATCGCCAGAATGCGATGCGTGGCCCGATCCTTGCCGACAACCACCTGCCCCCATTCCGCCGAACGCTGCAACTCCGCCAACAACCGAGGCGATTCGAAGGGTGTGCGCGTTTCCCGCACGCCCAGCAACCATTTGAGGCGGGTCAGCTGCGGTTCGATGGAATTGGCATACGCGGCGGGAGAGGCGAAATCCCGCTGCCAATATCGGGCGCGGGTTTCCTCTGCCCGAGCCGTTTCCGCCAGCAGAAACCGGTCAATCCCGGCGACCATCTCGTCGGCCATCTGTTCGACCGATTTCCCTTCGTGTTCCCAGGGAGCGGTCCCCGGGAGCCGCTCTTCCGCGGCAGTCATCGGGTCAAGTAGAGCCGTCGTCAACAGGCAGGCGGTCAGGAATGTCAGTCCGCGAAGTTTCGTCATGCCGATTTCCTTGTGTTCGTAAACCGTTCCTCCGGACTGGAGATGGAATGACACCATAAAAAAAGGCCTCGGAGGGAATCCCGAGGCCACTGGTTTCCGGAGAAACCGTGATCCATTCCCCGCAGCAGAATTACCCTTCGTGAGCAGGAATGACTTCGTCGTTCGGATCGAGGATTTCCGCGGTGGAACCTGCCAGGTGCACCGTTTTGTAACCGCCGATCGATTTGAAGTAGAGCAGCAATATCAGGTAAATCACCGCCATGGTGCCCGGAATGAAGGAGTCCGCGATCAAGGTTTTGCGGTCCCCCGTAATGCTGGCATCCACCACTTGCTGCTGATTTCCGCTGCGTTCCTTGGCGGGAATCTTTTTCACTTCTTCTACTTTCTGGCCATCCAGCCCCACCACTTCGCCAAAGAACAGGAAGCGGCTTGGAGTGCCGGCCTTGTATTCTTCGTAAGTGGAGGCATCTGCCACTTGCAGGGCCTCGCTCGCGTAACGATCCTTGGCGTACCCCAGCCCCGCGGAACCAATCAGGCCCGCGGACATCATGCCAATCCCCCCCATGATACTCATGGCGATAGCTCCCGTGCGCGGGAAGCGATCTCCCACCACCGCCAGCATCGTGGGCCAGAAGAAGGTTTTCCCGACTGCATACACCCCCAGGCCAACCAGGGCACCCGCGAAACTCGTAATGCCTGCCGAGAGATTCAAGCCGACACAGCCCAGAATCGCACATACCAGGAGCAGACCAATCGGCGACAGCCCGATGTTCTTTTCAATAAAGCCCGCACAGAAACGGAGCAGGAACATGATCATCGAGGTGTACACAAACAGCCACTTGCCTTCTTCCGAACTCAGAATGTTTCCCGTGATGTTCTGGATCCAGCCATCGGTTCCCAGTTCCACCGCACCCACCAGGGCGTGCGTAATGAACAACACGAACAACAATATCGAACCGATAGAAAAATTCGTCAGCAGCCCGACGGCAATCAGCAGCAGCCCGCCGATGCCGTAGCCGATATATGCTCCCATCGAGGATTCCGGAAACAGCGGCCCCAGCACGCCACCAAAGAACAGCGCCAGCAGAAAACAGGCGACGGCTCCCCCCAACAGACCAACTTCGCGGAACATTTCCGCCAAGCTCAGTCCCTTTTCGGACGCTTCCGATTTCGGGAATTTCTGACCCAGGAACATTGCTCCGTAGATCACGGTTGGCACCAGGAACAGAGCCAACTGAAATTTCCAGTGCAGGCCGATACGATCGTCGAGCACCCAGCCCATGGCACTCCCCAGGACCAGCCCGGCAGGCCAACTGGCGTGCAGGATATTCAAGTAGTGAGTGCGATTGGTGGGAAACAGTGTGGCCACCAGAGGGTTCGCCACCGCTTCCAGCGTGCCATTGGCCACCGCGAACAGAAACGTCCCCCAGAACAGAAAACGATAGACCGTATCCTGCGGCATCGAGGCGTTCGGCAAAAATGTAATCACGGCAGAAACCACGTGAAACAGAAACGCGGCCAGTACCAGCTTGCCATAGCCGATTTTATCGACGATCACTCCTCCAATGATGATCCCGAAACAGAATCCCGTGAACCCGGCTCCGCCAATCTCCCCCAGTTGAGAATTGGTAAAACCAAATTCCGCGGCCCAGTTATCAAGAATCCCTCCCCGAATGGCAAACCCCACGCCAGCCGCAAGAATCGCCGTGAAACCGGCCCAGAGCAGCCGGTATGCGTTGTCCGAAATGGCCTCGGGGTGATGGGTCGTCATCGGGTGCTGCTCTCCTCGAAGGGGCGTATCGCTCAGGGACACTGAAATCGAAGTATGTTTAACCGGGCATGCTAGTCGCCAGGTGGACTCTTTTCAACCGATCCCAGGGAGTTCGACAGCTTCTTTTCCCACGGTGCAAGGAGTTCGACGAGGCTGAAAACCATTATTGTTCCCATCAGTTCCACACGGGCGGGCCAGACCCGAAGTAGACCACGGCCTTTGCTGGTGGTCCCGATTTCGCCTGTGGAGACCCCGATTTTCAGAATATACCCGAGCAGGAACCATTACCTCCGCAGCCAACCAACCGCGCAAACGGGCCGCGATCGTACTGCTTTGAGGATCGGGCAAGTAATGAGCACTCCCGGCAACACAGAAAAAAGGAGCTTCGGACGGCAAATTGTGACTTGAATGCCCGAACCACTTGCAAGCGATCGTTTCTTACTGCATAATCCCTCTTTCGATCGTGTTCCGCCGAGCGGAACGCACTCGCTTCGCCCCTATAGCTCAATTGGCAGAGCAACTGACTCTTAATCAGTAGGTTC
>JACTNB010000022.1 GCA_014584345.1 Planctomycetota bacterium | reverse complement strand
GTGCTTGACAACTCCTCACCCCTTCTACAGAATTATGACCGACTTAGACAGAATCCACAACCGACTTAGACAGAACCGTTCTGCCTAATAACAAGTTATCCGATCGAAATCCAGACTTGAGATTCGACGCGTATGAATGTACTTCGAATGCTTGGGATTGCTCGCTTGCCAGTCGAGGCGGATGCACTCATACCACTAGATGATCGTTTACTCGTCAGCGAACATCTTTTCTGCTCTGTCACGCTTCGGAACTTCCGTGCGCCCGGTCGCGCGTGTAACTGGAAACGTCAGTGGTTCGCTGGATCAATTGCGGTATCTGAAGATCATATCATCGCGTTCCGTGGGCGAAGACGACTGATTAACACTGCTTTCGACGACCCAAGGTTCATCAAGATTTCGTTTACTGCGGATGAATACAGCTTGTATATCGCTCACGACGCCGCTCTCTATCACGATGATTGGTCCGGCCAAATTCAATACAGATTCCGTACACCGGACGCACAGAAAATCGCTACAATCACCCGTGATGCAGTATCCAGATCTGCATCGGTCACGTCGTGAATCCCAAATGGCGGATAACCAAGCGATGCACCTCAGCCGTGAAATGAGGCGTTTTGAAATGGAGGGTCTCTCGTCGCGGCGAGGTGATCGCTACCGTTCGTCGACTTCAAGAAATGAATACAGGCTGGCATAAACGACCCGATAACTGGCCTGCGCCATTACAGTTGGCAGTGGCAGCGATTTGCATTGTCCCGACAGTCGCACTACTCTTTTCTCATCAATATTCATTTGCACTCTTATCAGGACTTTGTGGATTTGGGTTCTGGTGTTGGCTTGGATGCTCAACGCGTGGATTTCCCTTGCTGTTTGATATGCTGGGATTGTGGGTACTGCTGATCAATGGTTTGGGCGTCATGATTGCATTGATACGGTTAATTCGAATGTCTCTCGCAATCTGACGATTTCCTCTTCGAAGCACTAATTGCTTGACCAGGCGTGATGGCATACGATGGGTTGAAACGTCGACTTTGGTGTTGGTTTCATTGCTTCAGAATGTCGACGAACCAACCGTTGCACCCAAGCCCGCGATCGGGTGCTTTTCAAAAGGTGGCGTTCACTCCGCGGGCTGGGTGAACGGAGTCGTTAGCCGACAGGAAACAGTATGCCTGTAATGAACCGATTCCGAAACAACGTTGCGTTCATCAGTCTCGCGGTGGTCTGTTTTGTGCAGCACTTCGCGTGGGCGGGATTCGTCAACGCAGACGACACCGCCAAACGCGATTCGCCGTCAATCGTCCTCGCTGGAAGGTGGGAGCCGTGCGACGAAATCGATCGCAAGCTTGGCTATTCGAACGCGCGACGCAGGAGCGGAGGCATAGACATAACCAGACCCCACCTCATCGAAATCACCGTTGATGACAACCTGGGCAAATCAATCGAGAAACTGAAAGCTGGTGACCTACAATCGTATCGAGAATATGTCGAGCGAGAAAAGCATCAGCTCATCGCCACTGGTCGAATTCGATTGGCATATGGTAACGATAATGTCACCGAGTCCGAATGTTTGGTCACTCATAGCAATGGTCGGACTTATTTGTGGTACGGGGTTGTAGGTGTGGGCATGCTTCCGGCACAGGCGTCCCTCGTGTCCGGTGCCGATGGAGAGCTAGATTTGCTCTTCGTCGATTTCGCACCCTACGCTCGCAATTCAGAAAGGCCCCAGAGCATCGCGTCGTACCAACGGTCGAAACAGTAACCAATTCAACGCGTTGGCTAACAATTGCGTGAACCGGAGCGGCGACTCCGGCGAGCTTTCAAATCAAAGCGTAACGTCGCCGCCCGGTTACGCTGACCGTTATGCCCCTAATACGATGACATCCTTTCACTCGGCCACCTATCGACTGCTTCGGAGCGAACCGCACGTTTCGTCTGCGGCCGTCGAAAATGCCGAGCGTCGTTTGGGCTTCCGGCTTCCCGCTTCGGTTCGGGAATGGTATTGCGACGACGAAGCTGTCGACATCCTGGCGAAATACAGCAACCAGGATCCGCCGATCCCGCTTGAAAAGTTCGCTGTTATCGAATGGAACTCAATACGCCTGTTGCCCTTCAAGTATGAGAACCAAGGCGTTTGCACATGGTCGATTTTGCTTGACGGGTCCGACGATCCGCCGGTGTATGTTGATGTGGACACAGACGGCAAGCAATGGAACATGCAGGCGCCAACGTTTTCCGCCTACGTTTACTCTTGCGTGTGGGACTATTCGGCCGTGATGGATCAGCCGGCGCTGGTGCAAGCACAGAATGAGCCGTTTTCCGAAGAAGCGGTCGGCGAATTGCGGCGCCATTTCAGCGAACAACCGCCGACTTGTGGGTGGCCCGGTAGTACGCAACATCGGTTCGCTGGCAACCAGTGCGCCATCTTGGTCTGGGCTGGCGAAGGACAAGCCGATTGGTTTGTGGGCGCTCACGACGCAAAGTCCTTGGAGTCGGCTCTGCGAACAGTCTGGAGCCTTGATGACGTTGGCCGGTCGCTGTACGATTGCAGTGACATTGGCAAGGCCGTCCTCGACAGGATTCGGGGCGGGGCATAACCCGCGGCTGAAGCTGACCGGGGCCGCCATCCTGGTTTTTCGAGATTCAAAGTCATTGCAGGCGGCCTCGGCAGCTTAGCCTTATCGTTAGCCAACAGTTGGATACTCCCTCATGGCCGCTGCGACATCCGAAATCCCCACGTCGCCAACGCCATCTCTTGTAACAAGCTCGAGTTGGTTTCCAGATGTTGCACTTCATCGTCACTCGAACCGGTTTGTCCACGAGTCTTCGTATTCCCAGCTCTGCTTTGCGGCAGTGATGTTTATAGTCGCCGTACTCGTATGCTTCATTCCGTGGGATGAGCGGGCGTTTCTTGGTAATGGCCCCAAAGTCAAATACTTTATCGCTGGGGGGATCATCTGGGGAGGCATGTGCGTCCTAGGCATGTACTGGTTCCGAAATGCCAGAGGTCAGCGTCTCGTCATCGATCCGCATGCCGGAAAGCTGACGATCCTCACGCCCCAGCGACAGGTAGAGATACCCCTGGAAGACATCGTTGGTACTCAAATCTGCAAAGGAGAGCATGGATTCCAAGCCAACCTTGTGTACCGTGACGCTACCGAACACATCAAGCGGCATTGCCTGTATAGCCATGCCAGCAAGAGCCCGTGCCTCAGACTGGCTCGGCAATACGAATTGCACTGCCGATTTCCTATAATAGACCAAAGCTCGACACTCGGCTAACAATCGGTTCAACCGGAGCCGCGGGCCGCGCGGCTTCTGAATTCAACGTTGGCTGCCCGCGGCCCGGTTAACCTTGATCGTTATCCGGCCAAAACGAGCCTCCCAATATGCCTGACTATGAATTTATTGGTAAGTTACGGCTACGGCGCGAGTTCAGTTTCCCACTGAAACGCTCCACACTCGACGCGTTTCTCGACGATCGAGGAATCAGTGCGGTAACCGCCGTGGCGTATTGTGGACCGTCCGATGACCGCCGAGTGCTGTGTGCGGACTATCATGGCCCGCGCAAGAACGGAATGTCTCATTCTCTGAATCTGTGGGTGAATGCCGTACCGTCGGCCATCCGTCACCACGTTGCACAAGTGATTGAAAAGGATTTACTGGCGAAGCTTGGAGCTTGGATCATTCAGTTCACGGATCGATCGAAAACATCGAATCAAATGGACCATCGATTTGAAATCTACTACGATGACGTGACCGATGACGGTGTCTGTCGCCTTGAAGTGCGTGTGGACGTTCCGCGCAAGCAATGGCGACTGCCACGTTTCCGTGCAAAAGTTCGCCCGTAATCGCACAGGCCGACGAACAATCGGTTGAATGTGAGCGGCGGATTACGTCGGTTTTGAAAGCAACGGTTTCTGGCCGCCGCCACGTTAACCGTAACGTTCTGCCACAATACGCCGAACTCAATGAAGAGTTTCACGTGAGCTTAAATTCAAAATGGGAATTCATCGTGTCGCTAGACGAGCGTTATCTCAAGGGCGGCGTAATGCTCTCGGAATGGACCGCTTCACTCGTTCGGGATGCGGATACAGCCTTCTGTTCGGGCGCATATCTGTCCGCGATTCTCTCCGCCCAAGCCGCGATGGAATGCCACCTGCGATACGAGTATTCAAGCTTTCACAATAGCACCCGTTTGGGGTTCTATGATCTAATTGAACAATCACCAATCGACGCGGAATTACGTGTGGAGCTTCATCGGATTCGCCGTTTTCGCAATCGCTGGGTGCACGTGAACGATCCACATGACGACGACGACTTGCTCGCACATCCCGAGTACCACGAAAAGCAACTTGAAGAATTTGCGACTTTCACGATCGAACAATTGCGGCGGGTGATTTACCTTGAGCAGTGCGTTTAACAACAATGTGGCGTAACAATGCCGTGAACCGGAGTGGCCGAAAACGCGTTTCCTGAATTCAAGTTCTTTTGCGGCCGCCCGGTTACGGCAACCGTTACCCGACAAAGGCTTCCGAACTGTCGCGACGAATGAAAGTCTTTACTCCAAGTGCGGCAGTCCGATTGACAATCGGATTATGTTTTATGGTTGCGGTTTGCGCGGGACTTCCATTGATCCTCTCCCCAGGGCGATCTGTAAAAAAAGACATTTCGGCGCCTCAATTTGTCCTCGCCGAAACTGGTATATCGGTGACTGATGGCTGGATCGAGGTCGAGAGTGGTGACGAGCACGGGGGATTTGTTGGGGATGGCGAGACGTTTGCCATTTTCCAACTGACACTAGCCGCGATTGATGATCTAGTTGATTCCGCCCCGCCTTGGTCTGCCGAATGGCAGGAAGGACCGGTGCCAGGAGAGATTGGCTTTCACTGCAAATTTGGAACTGATGGCGTTGCATTTGGCGGCCCTAACGAAGAAGCTGGTAGCTATTCTGGGAATGAATCACTTGTTCGATTGCTTGGCTCTCAAGACGTTCTGTTCGACGCAAAGGAACGTTGTTGCGATTCGATTCCGTGGCATAACGGACATTTGATCGTAATCGACCTAAAATCGAAAAAGGTTTGGTTGTCGGTTTGGGATTTCTGACCCCTCGATAGATCCTAGGAAGCGGGTAACCATCGCGTGAACCGGAGTAAGCGAGTCGGCGTTTTTGAAGTTGAGAATCTTTCGCGCGTACCCGGTTACGCGTACCGTTATTTGCGTTTACCAAGGCGAGTCCAAAATTGAGCGTTGATACTGACAGCCCACTTAACGCCGCAATCCGGCAGTTTGAACTTGCTGAGGCCAACCTATGCAAGCTTGAACGGCTATGGTCCGAAATTGAAAGCGAGATTCCTGGCGGTATCTGTTTCGTCGAGTCGGCGGATGTTGAAGATCGCTGCCGATCATACGCTCACATTCTTGAACACCTTCCCGCAATAGACGGGTTCAAGCCAGAAACCGTACCAATGGATCTCGATACAATCGCCCAAAGGCGCTTGGATGCGGCGGAAATCGGTGAATTTGAGTGCAAGGTCTCGACAGAAAATGCAATCTATACACCTGGTCGCGAACTGCGTGAATATCGCTATCACTTCAATCGTGCGCGGCGACGTTTGGTGCGTGATTCGATTGAAGAAACAGTCAAGGAAATTGATGGCTTGTTAGTCGCACTGAAGGCTTCGCCTGATTATTCAGCCGACGCTGGTGCCAATATTGAATCCGAACACTGGGAGACGCTAAAGACGAAAGTTGATTCCTTGGTCATGACGCTCGGACGTGACATGCCAACTGGTTCACGCTGGTCAGATTTGACGAGGCACCTTCGCTTTGGTCAGGCGAATGATTTACGGGACATCATTGAGCTCGATTGGCCAGACGTGCGAAAACACGTTTACATGAAGATGTACTCGGAGGACGACCCCCTGCCAGTTGAGGTTTCTGACCTAGGCGAACTCGTTAAGGCTCGTCCAACAGGACCAATTGCAACGAAACTAAACTGGAGCAGTTTAGACTCAACCGACTTTGAGCGTTTAACGTTTGCACTTGTTAGTAATGAGGCGGGCTACGAGAATCCAGAGTGGCTGATGCAAACCAATGCGCCAGACCGTGGCCGTGATATTTCAGTGCAAAGGGTGATTGTTGATTCCCTTGGCGGTACGATTCGTCACCGCGTAATCATTCAATGTAAACACTGGCTATCCAAAAGCATTTCCGTCTCAGACATTTCTTCTCTCCGCGATCAAATGAAACTGTGGGAACCGCCACGGATTGACGTTCACGTTATCGCAACCAGCGGACGGTTTACTGCTGACGCTGTTGCATTTATTGAGAATCACAACCAATCCGACACGGCACTGCGGATCGAAATGTGGGCGGAAAGTCACCTTGAACGGCTTCTTGCGATGCGTCCCGGGATGATAGCGACGTTCGGACTTCGATAGCCAGCAAATAACAATGCCGTGCACCGAAGGACGGATTGCGCGTTTTTACAAATGGAAAGTCACCTCTCCGTCCTCGGTGACCGCTGCCGTTATGCGGCAAAGACAACGCCAGCAAATCGAGCACTCCTGGATGAGGTCCTTCGGGATGACCCACATGATAGGCCAATTGGGCGTGTGGCAAAGATTCTACGCCGACATTTCCTGCCACGAGGGATGATCACGGGGAAGCATAGGGGGCCACCAGCCAGCAATGGCAAATCCAGGAACGCAGACAGGAGTCTGCCCTGCATTTCTTGTGAAACGCGGCAGCATCAAGAGCGTTTTCATGGACCAGGGGGGCCCGGCTTGATCTGTCTCGAAGTGATTAGCAGGCGATTTCAACAATCGCCAGTCGGGTGTATGAACGCGGGGGCAATCACCTGGAAATGCGGAGATCGCCGCCTCTGCCGCTGATAGTGGTGCCGGTCGGCCTGCAGAGTACATCACGAGTACGCTAACTACATCGCTTGCAGTTACTTGGGAAAATGTCCCCGAGAGGATTCACTCTAGCCGAGGCATGTTCTCCTAAACTACTGTTTTACCAAGCACTTCCGACTGATGCCAGCCACTTCAGGCAACCACATTTTCCACTCTACCCACGCCCCAAGCTCTGGATTCACTCTACTTGGGGTTTTCGTGCCGGAATCGTCGGTTTGCTAGAGTGATTGTATGCAAATCCAGGTAGTTGAGGCACCCACTCCAACTTCAGATGTGGGGCGAACCCCGGTGAATCAGCCGTGTCCCTGTCTTCATGGACACGAATCTCATCCAATCAAAATTCGAGAAACTCGGAGCCAGGGCGAAGGTACGCCCACTCGTGCCGAACCGCTGGCGTCAGAATTCCGGCCCGGTAGTCATCGACATTGGCACCGACCGGCGTGGCGAATTTTTCGATGTCCAGGCGACCGATGACGCCGATGTCAACGTCCTTGATCTTCAGCCCAAAGATCGCCATCTGCTCTTGATGGTTCGACAGCCTGCCGACCGCCCCGGTCTGCCCGACACTAAGGACAAATTTCTCTGCGGTCATGACGAACGCCACTGGTTTGTGGCGGGCGTTCCCGAATCTGCTCCAGTCAGCACGGTCACCACGGCAATGGAAGCCCTCAAGCCAGAACTTGTCCGCAACCTTGAGAGCGGCAAGAAGGGCAAGCGGAAGAAACGTCACCGACGCAAGACCGACACCTTCATCCGGCAGGGCGAGTGGTTTTTTGTTCCTGCTCCTGGAGTAACCGCCGACGAAAAGCTCGTCCTCCAAAACGAACCGCTTCGACGAGGCCGGGGCAAGCCACACACTTGCGAATTTCTGTATCGGGTGGGCGGAACGACAGTTTACGTCTGCGGCCAATACCCGAACGGTCTGACCGACAAAGAACGCAAGGCATTGTTCAAGCGGAACCCCGCTGCCGTAAAATGGAATTGGCAGGCCATGCAACGTGACCCAACGGTGTTCGTGTGTGGTCGAGTCTCACACGCTGACCACGCTACGATTCTGCTGGGAGGATGGCATCGGGTGGCGATGAACACCGAAAGCCAGTCGAGAGCGATGGCGGCTGTGGCGTTTCTCGATTGAGCATCATTTGGAATTGAACGAACCAACCGCCCTGTCGGGCAGGAGCCCGACAGGGCGGTTTTGGCTTGGGACGACATCAGTAAACATCGTAAAATGCCCGTTCGGATAAAGCAGACGGCACTGCATGGTACGACTTTGGATACGGTGACTCACAATGGCAAATGCACCAACTAGGCCCGACGTGTTATATCACTACGCATCCATCCACGGATTCAAGAGCATCTTGGAGAATCGGTGTTTTTGGATGAGCCAGTTGTCTTCGATGAATGACTACATGGAACACAACTGGCTCAAGAAGATTGCGTTAGAGCGAATAAGCGAACTGCTCAAAGGGCCGCACAGATGGTCGATTCTTGACCCACAAGAGAAACAGCTTCCTAATCGGCTACTCACGAGGTTGGAAATTCAACTCAGGAGCGTACCTCACGTCGATCCTTATGCGGTGTGTTTCTCGTGTGATGGCGACGTTCTCAGTCAATGGCGAGCATACGCCAACGACGGCAAAGGATTTTCAATAGGCTTTGATCCAGAGTCGCTTGTTTTTCCAAACAATACTGCATTGGTCGATGTGTGCTACGACAGCACCGAGCATCTTGATATCGTGAACACACTCCTCAATGACGCAATCAGCGGACTTGACGACGAAGCAACGGATGAGGAAATCGAGCGGGTAGCTGATGGATTGCATGGTGCCCTACTTGGGCCTTCGATGCGATGCAAGAATCCAAAGTTTGCGGAAGAACAAGAATGGAGAGTCGTCCACGAACCAATCCTGGTTGACGACCCATCATCTGGCAAGACGCTGCGTGTAGGCCCAGCGGAGAAATCGGGATTCCGAATTCGAGGAGACGAGTTGCTTCATTATCTTGAAGTCAAGTTCAACGACTCCTTCAAGGAAAGCTCTGTTGTTGAAGTAGTTGTCGGGCCGAAGAATCCCGCACGGGTGGACCTTGAAACACTACGCTTGTTTCTCAACGAGTCTGGTTATGAACATGTGAAACTCCGCAGGTCTGAGGCAACCTATCGCTAACTTTGCCACGCCGATTGGAAAAAATCGCCTCCGGCCAAACGCCACCATTTTTTTCCGCCGGAATTTTTTCCGGGAGTCCCAGATCGAGAGAAAAGGCAAACCCACATCAGTACGCAGACACCCCCTCCCAGAGTCCCAACCTGTTAGCTTTCCGATCAAAGTGTCTGGGTTAGTTTCTTTGGCTTTCGACTTCGGATTGCCATCCTGGTGGCCGTCGTATCCCGATGCGCCCACCGTGCCTTTGGTTTTCTCAGCCTTGTCCGAAGCATGATCGGTCCTTTCCACGAAAAGGAGCAGATCATGAGGAAACCAACGCTTTTTGAAGCAGCGGCAGACTTAGCGAGAATTGAATTCGGTGGCGTACCTCAAGGAACATTCCTGGAATCCGCAGTGCTGCAACTCACTGTCGGAGATTACTCCGGTGCGTTGGCGACAGCCTCTTTCGGATTGCAGCAATCAACTTCCCCAGAGCAAGTGTGGAAGGGTCGTTGCGTGGAAGTCGAGGCGGCTCTGCGGGCTGGAAAACCGGAGTTGGCCATTGCAGCGGCTCGGTGGCTGCAATCCATCGAACTGATCAACGCCTTCACGAACGCTCGTGTCGCTCAAGTTGCTTTCCATCAAGGAGTAGTAGACAGGGCGTTGGATGTTCTTCACGACACGCTCAACAAGTATGGTGACACGGCACTCATCTACCACGACATCGGCAGCATCTTCTACACAAGAGGCGACTACAACCAATCGAGGTCGCATCTCACGAGAGCCATTGAGTTGGAACCGCTCTATGCATCCGCCTACCGAGCCAGAGGCAATTCCTACACGGCGGCAGAAGATTCATGTCTTGCGATTCACGACTATCGTACTGCACTGTCGCTCTACCACTGCCAAACCCTCTTGGATGAAGTCCGCTGGTCGTGTGCGCTGAGAGAGGTCAAGAACTTTCTCAACAATGGAGAGTGGTTGCCATTCAAGGATGAAGCAACCGACGAGTTCTCCTATTACTGTTCGTTGGCTGATACGGTGTCCGAACGCAAGGAGCATGACGTTGCCCGGCTTCTGCACCAGAAGGCATTCGAGGTAAGGGCACACGAAGATCAGCCGCAGTCCTCGGCAGGCATTGAAGCCATGCTTGATGACGACGGGGAGTATTGGGATCACCAGCAACGGGCATCGGCTGTTGATTCTGGATTCGACCGCTGGATGGACGAAGTTCTCAGCCTCGCACGCCAATGGGGATTCACACCACAGGAAGTTTTCAGTTGCGTCACGCCGGATTATTTCCCCAATTGCTTCAGGAAACGGATGGACGCCCAAAATGCCCTCTTTCCAGCCCTCGTGGATGGTGGGCTAATGAATCCCGATGGCTCGATCTGACCGGAGTTCACTGGTGACAACACTTACGATGAATTGCCTCCATCATTCCCGACCCAGAACCGTTTGATCACTCGGTTATCTGGGATCGTGTAGTCGCCCCAACGCTCCGGTGTCGGATCGGTGTAGAACTCGTGTTGCTGTGCGGTCGGGAATGCCGAATCCAACAAAACGCAAAGACCGGCCACGCCGCCTCGGAGCATGGTTCGTTCGGCCACGAGCCGCTTCGGATTCCGGTGGCGTATGACTTGGATGGCGTGGTCACGAAGACACTGGATGAAATCTTCAGTGGGCACCATGATGCGTCCGTACCAGTATCGAGGGTCGCTTTCCCTTCGTTGGACAAGTCGAACGAGAAACTCAAGACGCCAGTCGTCGCCATCAAGATGCCGACCATCTACGCAGATGTGGCCGCATTGAACTTGCAGCCTCATTTGCGACCTCTCCCCGGATACATCCGAACTTGGGATGGGGAGTGCAAACAGCGGCAACGCTGCTGCGGCTTGGTTGAACTCTCGTCGTGAAATATCGTGTGGCATATATGCTCTCCTTGTTGTCGAGGACATACGCCACCTGTCGCCGCCAGCGGCGGCGACAGGTGCGGCCCAAATCAGGGCAGTCCCGTAGTTGGTCAATACGTCAATCTGTCCGTAGCTTCGTTCAAATCGTCCTGCGACTTCTGGGCGTAAATGCTGGTCGTCGAGAGCGAAGCATGGCCCAAGATTTGTGCGAGGCCAACAAGATCGCCAGGGTTATCGGCGAGGTACTGGTGGGCGAACGTGTGGCGGAACAAGTGCGGATGAAGCTCGACGCCAATGAAGACGCTGTACTTGTCGCACAGGGCACGGTAGCCGGTTTCACCCAACGGCCCACGCTCTCCGATGAACACTCGCTGGCTCTCCACTGGCGGACGAGTTTCAAGGTACGCCGAAACCGATTGCCGGGCGGGAAGCGGCACGGGAACGGTGCGTTGCTTCGACCCTTTGCCGAACTTGTACACAACCGATCCACTGCGGTCGTTCAAAATCAAATCGTGGAGTTCAAGCGGCACGAGGTCACCGATTCGTGCGCCGGTGTAAAGGAACATGGAAAACACGGCATTCGCCCGAATGTCCTGGCGAAGCTCGATCTCTCGGAACAGCTTCCGCACCTGGGATCGCTCCATTCCCTTCGGACTGCATTGCTGTCGCTTGAGTTGCTTGACCTTCTTCGCCGGATTCGCCTCCAGGTGGCCCTCATCCACAAGCCAGTTGAAGTACCGGCGGACAAGGACGATGCAGCGGTTCACGGTGGCCACTGCCTGCCCACGTTCACGGCGAAGGTGGTCCTTGAAATCGGCAACATCCCGCACGGTCACCCGGCTCGCAGTGAATGGCTCCCGGTTCGCCGTCGAGAACCACTTGGCAAACTTCCGCAGATCGAGGACGAAACCCCGGCGAGTGCCCGCAGCAAAGTCATGATCATCCAGGAAGGCGGCGAACAGACCAGCCTCGTTGGGGCCGACAGGGATGCTTTGAAAAGGATTATCTGCTGAGTGTTTCATGGCTGATAGCTCCGAATTAGCGATGAATGAGCGGTCAAAGTGGCTCGATTGACCAGTAAATCCCCATTTACTCGGTTGTTATCTTGTTGAATTCTTCTGCATGAGATGGACGAAAACGGCACGGACGATCTCCATTTCAGATACGTCCGAACTCCCAGCGGGATAGAGTTCCCGCACGGCGGTATCGACTTGTTGCAGTGTCACATCGGGCATGCCGAGCGACTTGACCGACTCGACCAGTGCGGCATTGGCGTTGCTCGATTGCGGCTTCGCTTTGGGCTTTCGCCGCTTCGGGCCAGTCACCGTTGTGACAGTGCGTGGCGAATAGAACATGATGGTCTTGCCGTTGACGCCGGTGTTCCGCTTGCGGACTAGCAGGCAGACCTGTTGCAACTCCTCGTCGTAATACGGTCGGTTCGTGTCTTCGTTGATCAGCGGCGGCGGCATGTAACCCTGCCGACGCAGTTGAGAGAATCGTTGATACGAGAGGCCGCACATCTTTGCCATGTCTTTGATGCTGACGGCGGACTTGGAAAGGATTTCATTGTTCATCGTGCTTGTCCCTCTGAATGTGCTTCCAACCTTCGCTGGTGAGTTGACGCAGGGAGTTCTTGTCCTTGGTCACGAGCCCGCTGCGAATCAAGAATGGCTCGATAACTTCGGTGATGGTTGCCGGAGCCAACCCCAATGTGCTGCCGATGACGTTGAGCCGTGTAGAACCTTGGCTCAAGATTTCGAGGTATCGGCGTTCGCTGGGACCGAGGCCGATTTCATCGAGTTGTTCCAATTCGCACGCACGTTGAAGATGAGAGACTGTGATCGTTGAATCGCCTTCGCTGCGACAGACACGCCGGGCAGATTGAAGCAACCGGAGTGCGAGCCGGGGCGTTCCTTTGGATCGCTGTCCGATGAGCGGTGGAACATCGTCATCGAGTGGCCATCCGAGAGCCCGACTTCGTTGAAGGACTACAAGTGCCAATTCGTCCGCCGACAGGTACGTCAATTCGAGGTAGAGCTTCATGCGACTTCGCAACGGGGCCAAGCACTTGTGTGGATCGGTCGTAGCGAGAATCAGCGTAAAGTTGGCCAGTGGAATACTCTGGATTGTTTTGCCGCCGTTGATGAAGACCTTGCGTTTATCCAGTGCAAGGTAGAGCGTCGTTTGAAGCTCCGGCTTGAGTTCGTGGATTTCGTCCAGGAAAACAACGTCTTTGTCTTTGGCTGCGAGAAGCACGGCGTTGAGTTCGCCGATGTTGCTGACCGATTGTGCGAGAAGTTCGTGAAACCCGCTGGCCATTTCACACGCCAGGACATTGGCCAGAGCGGACTTGCCAAGGCCGGGGCCACCCGAAAACATGCAATCATCCAGTTTCTTGTTGTCTGCGAAGGCAGCGTCGAGGGCGACCTGCAATTGTTCGACCACATTCCGTTGTCCGATGATGTGGGACAGCGAAGTAGGGGCCACGTCGTTTACTTCGATAGCTTTGGTCACGGCTACGCTCCTACAACTGCGGGTGAATCAGATGAATAAATTGCCGCTGATTGAGCGACGAATGAGAGAAGAAAATCAGCCGTCTTGCTCGCCGCCGTTGACGCTTTGAAGATGTAGTAGGCGTCGTCCTTCATGGAACGCAACCACGATTTGAGATAGGCGGCATGATTCTCCAGCCCTTCGCCTTGTGGAACGCCCAACTCGGTCGCAAGGAAACAAGACGCCATTTCCGCAACCAACTCGAAATAGGCGTAGTCACGACCTTCCTGGGTGTAGCCAAGCCGTGGTTCTGACCAGTGCGCCAGTTCGTGAAAGAGCGACTCGTAATAGCTGCCCACCGGATCAAACCGATGCTTGTGTGGCATCTGGATGAAGTCATCAGCGGGGCAGTAGAACGCCCGCTCGCCACCATGCCGCACATCGGCCCCGGTCGCCTCGATCAATTCGTCAGCGGGTGCGAAGTCAGGAACAACGCCACTCGGTTCGTCGTCGTGAACTTGCAACGACTCAGCAAACTCGCCTTCGACCTGATCAGCGTTGAAGACGGTGAAATTCCGCAGCATGAAGAACTTGTCTTCGACTTCTTCACCGTTCTTCTCGACCGTCTTGGTGATCGGCTTGCAAAAGACGATGGTGCAGCCCCATTGGCCGGGCTTCACATCGGTAGGCCGTTTGCGAACGGTGCAACCACGGTCGGACCACTGGCGAAACGTCGCCCAATGACGTGACTGAAGGCCGTGCTTCATGCGGTGCAATTCAAGCAACAAGGGATTGACGCCAGAGTAGTTGGCCTTGCTGATGGCGTTGGCGGGTCGTCCTACGTTGGCCGAAATCGACCACGGACGCCGCCAGGGAAGAAGATTGGATTCGAGTGCTTCTACGATACGAGTCGTGATGTCTTCACGAATCTGCTGCTGGCTCGGCATTGCTCTTTCTTTCGTTGCTTGAGTTGAATTGATCAAACCGACGAAAGGAAGAACTCGTGTGTCTCGATGAAGGACGGCGATTGTTGTCATTTTTCTGCGATGCACTGAAGACAGATACGAGAGCGAAATTGAAACATGGGCGCACAGCGACTCCTACGCCGTGAATACCGAATCGCTCGGCTTTTGTTACAAACCGCAGTGGGGATACACCCGAACGGACAAAGAGCAGCATAGGTGAGAGATGAATAGGACTGGCCCACGTTTGCCGCCCGTGGCGGCAAACGTGGGCTCGCTCTACCGTGTCCCAACAGAACGCCTGAAACTTCTCACGATGCCGGGCAACTTGCTCAATCAAGCAAGTTGAAAACATGGAAGGCGACGAGGGCCATGACATCCGGTGTCGCACAATCGCTTTGCATAAGTCGCCGCCATGCTGCCCCCGTCGCTTCGTTGCTGCGGCCCATTCGCCGGTAAATCTGAAAGGCCATCAAGGCATGGTCGGCACAGTCGAAGAATTCGCCAGCGGTCGTGCGTGCGTAGAGTTGATCGGGGTCACGGATTAGGGAGAGGAAGGGGCGAAGGGTTTCACGTTCGTCAGCGGTGACGGTGGGTTTCGTGTGGTGCATGGTTGTGGCTCCTAGTATTCGTCAGCCAAGAGCAGACAAGTCGAACTCCTGTCTGCCTCGGTGATGCAGTAGAGCTTCTGCTGACCGTCTTTCGTGTGATAGACGCTGAAGATTCGTGAGCCATTGCACAGGGCTTCCTCGTTAGCCTCGGCATCTTCTTCGCAGACATCGCCCCAATCTCCCGCTGCATGTCGCTTGATGAAGTCGAGCGGTGTTTCGCCCGATCCCTCAAGAGCTTCCAATGCGCCCGGAGTGGCAACTAACTGACCCAAGTTAAGGCGTGCGGTCATTGTTTCGAGTCCTCTTGAAAGTTGAAGTAGAAACGAGGGTCGTGCTGGAACTCCAACGAGCCAACGACTCCATTGGCCTTTCGCTTCACGACGATGATCGGGGCGAGAAAGCCCACCACGATGAACTCCCTGGCGAGTTCTTTCGTGTCCCAGGTTTGCCCGTACTCTGATTCGAGAACTTCTCGATCTTTCGGGCTTTCGTTGATCTCAGCCAAGCGTTGGCGGCGTAATCGCTCGGTTTCATCTTTCATGGATTGATTCCAACAAGAGATGGGTGGTTGCTTTGTTGAGAATGAACAAGCAACTTTTGTTGGAGGACGGCACCGGCCATCGAAATATGAAAGTTAGATTGATGGCTGTGGTTGATGGGACTTGAGATTGGCAGGCCCACCCTTCGCTGCTGTGCAGCGAAGGGTGGGCGTTCTTCACTGCGTCCAAACGGGAGGGAAGAAACTTCTACGGCATCAAGCGTCGTGCAAAACCAGAACCAGCACGGCTAAATACCTTCATGCACACATTCATCGAACACGTTCAGTATCTTGCTCTGGCCAACCGTCTGGCCTTCCTCGAAACCTTCTACCCGCTCGATAGCGATGCTTACGACGCTCTGTTCGAGGCCGAGTTGGAAAAGCTGATTGCCCGGATCAAAGAGCCGACCGTCCGGGGAGAACTGGAGGACATCCGAGGCTTTAGGTGGACCCATTACATTGCCGCCTCGGTCAGAAACAGTGGGGTCACCGATCCACGAGAGCTTGACGAGCGGACGCACGAGATTGCATCCAAGATGCTGCTGGGCGGACTGTTCACCAACTACGATCCATCTCGGCACGGGGCCTTTGGTCACAGATTTCGTGCAAGCGTCCGTAATGCGACTCTCAACCAGCGATCCAAGGACCGAACCCGGCGTCGGTACATTCCCAGCGTGCCGATCAGCGATGAGCCGGGTGTGGGCATTCCATCTTCGGAGATTGCAGGACGAAGTTTGGCGGGCTCAGATGAGGGCGTGATCGAAGATTTCCGTGATTTGGTTCACGCACGCCTTGGGCCATTGGGTTTGGCTGTATTCGACTTCAGGATGCAAGGCGATGAAACAAAGGCGTTGGTGGGATCGGTCGAGTACGGCGAGCCGACCAGCTACCGCATCAAGCAAATCGTGATCGCCATCAAGCAGCTTGCCAAAGAGTTCGCCCGACAGCGTGGCGATGAAGATTTCGAGAATCAAATCGAACGAGCGATGGACGCTGAGCGGCGGACGGTTGAGAAAAGATTTCGGTCGAGCGACTCGAAAGTTTCAGAAGCTCATTCGTCGAGCAGTTCAGGATCAGTGATCCATCCTTCGAGCTTATTGACGTTGGCTGGGATTCCGTAGCCGTGGTTTCGCCTGGACCACGCCCATGCGGCCTGCAAGGAACACAGCAATGCGTCCAGGATGTCACCGCTGGGATCGTTGACTGCTGAGTTGGCAAGAACGTCTTCGCAAACAATGTAGAATCCATACCGCTTACGAATGATCGATTCATCGGCACTACGGATGGCATCGACGATTCGCTTACGAACCTCACGATGTTCGGCGGTTACTTTCTTGCTGTCGTCGGTCTTGTAGCTGGCTTTACCAACAACTTTCGTCGCCACCAGCTTGGGATACGTTTCCACGATAATCCGGTCAGCGTCTCGATCAGGAACAAACGGCAGCACGGAAGCGGGGGAGGCCAAGAGAAAAGGTGCGCCCTCGCAGAACATCACCCCGACTGGAACCCCGTAGAGTTTCATCGGACTGATCGATTTCGCCTTTCGGTCTGCAACCCGGAAATGCTCCTTCTTTCCCTTGGGCTGCTTTGCACGATAGGCATCCAAGGTGGCTCGGAACTCCCGTTTGCCGAGGCGTGCGATATGCTCGACGTATTTCTTCCAGTCATCTGGCCAAGCCAGATCATCAATTAGCTGCTGTGGTTGGCCAAAGGGAAAGTCAATTCCCGCAAGCCACGGGCCTTTCGATGCGAGAAGCAAGGCGAAGGACTGGAAGTTGACCAGTGGCTCCACCTTCTCGACGATCAACTGGTTACCTTTCGTGCGACACAGGGTGGCAGTGATCGGTTTGCCGGGTTTGGGGTCGGACGTGAAATCGCTTCCGATAATTTGCATTCCGTGTCACCATTTCCAACCGCTGACGGCTTCAATGCCCCGGCACCTTGATTTCGATCCCGTAGTTGGGAGCGATTTGCAAGAGCTTGTCGATTTCTTCTTTCGTCGGAGGGAGAGCTTCAGACGAGCCTTCGGGAAGCGGCACTCCGAACTCGAAGAACATCTTCTCCAAACCCGCCGGTGCGACCGAGATGATCATACGGGCGGTTTTGTTAGACTCATTCTTGAAGCTGTGAAGGCTCCCCACCGGCATGTTGGCAAACATGCCTTCTGTGGCGATGATCTTCTCCTCGCCCACTGTGAACGTGATTTCGCCTTCGAGGATGTAGAAGGACTCCTCCTCTCGGCTGTGAGTGTGTGGAGGAGGACCACCGCCGGGAGGCACGATGGCCTCCCACATCGCATACTTACCGTTCGTGTCCTCGCCTGTTGCGAGAAAGCGGTAAACGTCTCCGACGACGGCGATTGTGCGGCCCTCATTCGATTTGCGTATGATTGGCGAGTTCATGTTGATTCTTTCGATTCAGAATGTGGAGCGGACTGCCGTGACTGGCGACGACATTTCTCGCTGCAATACTTCACTTGCTCCCAGACCTTTGCCCACTTCTTCCACCACTTGAAAGGTCGCCCACAAACGATGCAGACTTTCTCTTGCAAGTTTGGTTTCTTGTGAGCCATCGATCAACAACTCTCTTTTCTCGTTACCATACGCCCGGAATCAGCTTGTATCGAACCCTCACTGAGTATTCCTCGTACCCGTTCAATTCTTCCTGCAATGTCTGGTCCTCCCACCCCGTCCGCACGATCAACACGACTGACGCAACACCCGCAGGAATCAATGCCCACAGAGAGCCCAAAGACAAGGCGATACCAATTGCATGGAGAATTCCGCCGACATAACCGGGATGTCGAACGATGGCATAGGGGCCGGTGTCGATCACGGTATGCCCCCGCTCCGTTTGAATCCGCACCGTGACTTCAAAAAACTTATTGACTGCTTCGGCCCAAGTGACGATTCCAATTCCGAGGAGCAGCACGGCATAGCCGACAACGCAGACCCACCACCAAACCGGGAACCAGTGGAATCGGCCATCATCCAAAGCCGCCACGAGTAGAACTGCTGCCATCGCTGGGAAGTAAACGCTGAGCAGAATCTTGTCCCAGCCTTTCGTTCCTTCGTGGAGGCTGCTTCTGGCGACAATGACTTCTGGGTTCACACGATGAAGAATCAGAAACACCGCTGAAACTACGACCAGCACAACGAGGACGAACAGCCAGCCCTTCGGCCATGCCCATGTGCCAGCAGGCAGAAACATGAGCAGGGCGATGAACACAGGCAGGCAAGCAAGTCGCAGCACCAGTCGGCGGCGGTTCATGCCCTGCGGCTGCTCAGCGTCGTGTGCCGTCATCCTCGCCCGTCCTCACACGCCTCCAACATTTTCGCCAGCGGCTCCGGGTCAGCCAGCCGGTGATCCGTACCGATCTCGATCAACGCCGAAGATGGCAGGCCGCTGTTGGCGATGAGTTCCTCGCTGTTTGCAAAAGGCACCACGTCGTCTTGTCGTGAATGAAGGATTGTCGTGTTGGGTTTGACCGTCGCCGCCGTGCCCCATTTCTTCCACGCCGGGCACAAGAGGACGAGTGGCGTGTCTTTGGATTCGATATTCATGGCGACCGCACCGCCTCTCGAACTGCCGACGATCACGTCGGGTTCGTGCTGGTCGTACTCGGCCTGGGCAGTCTGGACGGCAGCGGCGAAGTCGTCATCATCGAGGGCCGGGTTGATGACCTCGTGGCCGTTCTGGGCAAGATAGGTCGGCTTTACGCCGCCAGGGATGCTGGTCCAGCCGTGTAGAAACAAGATTTTCGCCATGATTCGATCTGTTTGCCCCCGCTCATTTTCGCCTTTGTGGCCGCTCGTCTCGTTGGCAAATATAACCAAACTTGGTAAGGTTGGGAACGTCGGCTCCGAGGTCTGGAGCCAAGGTCGCACGAACCGGGGAGTGCCGTAGTGGAAAAGCTGTCGGATTACCTCCGAATCTCTGAGGCCGCTGAGTATTTGGGCGTTTCGCCGAACACACTTCGCAACTGGGTTAATGCTGGAAAGGTCGCTGCCATTCGCCATCCGGTGAATGACTACCGGCTTTTCAAGAAAGAAGACCTAGACGCCTTGTTGAAACAACTGGAAACGGCAAGCAAGAAACGACCCAAGAAGTGATGCGGCCTTGGTGCCATCGGACGAGCGGAAATGAAGTTACATCAACTGGGCACTTCCAATGGTGACAGTGTTACGAGGATCGAACATGGGGAAGCGGAAGAAACCGAACAAGGAGAAGCGGGTTCGGTCTACCGCTCCGTATTCGTCCCGGATCATCAAAGCCGGTGCCCTGATTGGCGACACCAAAACACTGCTCTCGCACTGGGACACCGCCGCCTCGGTGGCGGATAACATCGACCGACTTCAGCGAGAAAACGTGTTCGGCAAGGCGTCCCGCTCCCGTGTCGAGGACATCCTGCGAATCTTTCGCCAGCGATACCTCACCGAGCCATCGGTGACCACCGCCTTGGTTACGCTGGTTCGTGGCAAGTTTCCCTCCGCTGGGCTGGACCGCCTGCTCTACTTCCATTCTGCTCGTGCCGACCAATTGCTGCATGATGCGGTCACGGAAATCCTTCTCCCAATGCATGAAAAGGGATTGGTGGACATCAACGTGCCTGAGTTTCAGCGTTGTTTGGCCAAGTGGGTCGAAGAAGGTAAGACGACAGGCTCCTGGTCGGAATACACCATTACCCGTGTTTCCCAAGGACTGCTTTCGGCCCTGCGAGATTTTGGTGTTCTTCAGGGAGCGGTCAACAAGAAGATCGCTCCCGCCTTCGTGCCCACGGAAGCCTTTGCCTACATCGTGTTCTACCTGAAACAGCATCAGGCTTCCGGGGTCAAACTCATTGAGTCGGAAGACTGGAAGCTGTTTTTTCTGTCACGGGAAGCAGTGGAGCGATTTCTGTTTGAGGCTCACCAACGCAACTTGCTGGAGTACCACGTTGCTGGCAGCGTCACCCGATTGACCTTTCCCGTCGAAACCCTGGAGGAGTATGCGAATGTCCTCGCTGAAAGATAGCATCGCTCCCCTGGAGAGCCACCTGAAGTCGGTGCCGATGCAAATCGGCGTCTATCAAGACCTACCGTTTGCGATCCTGCGGTATGACCCGACCGACGAATGGGAACTGCGGCGTGAAATCAAACTGCTCGCTACTCGGCTCGAAGCGGTTGGGAAAGAAGTCCACATCGTCCCAATGTCCGAACTGCTCTGGTCGGCTTTGGAAAAGGTTTACGCCAAGGATGACGACGAGGGCCTGGAGGCCGTGATCGCCTTGGAGAAGGACCGAGGTTATGTGGAATCGCAGCAGCAGATCACAACTTACCTGTCGAGCAACGTCTGGGTGCCACTGTGGGACTTGCTCGCAGAGCGATTGTCATCATTCAACCCGGAAACTTCGGTCGTCTTCCTGACTCGTGTTGCGGCGATGTCTCCGGGAATTTTCCACATGTCGATGTTGCTCGACAAAATGCACGGCAAAACAAAGGTTCCCACGATCCTGTGTTATCCCGGTTCCATCGAAGGCACGACGGGACTGCGTTTTATGGACCTGAAGGACCGGGACGCTTTGGGCAACTACCGAGTCAAAATCTACGGCTGATCAAGGAACAACCCCATGAAGACAATTGGCGAACTGCTGACTCGTGACCTCAGCCGCAAGATTGAAGAAATCATCCAGGTCGATCAGGCGGATGAGCAGTCCGTGCATGCCGAGATCACCGAGTACATCGGCACCGACAGCATTCGTGAGCAGTACCATCACTTGCTCAAAGCCATTGCCGAAGCCCCGGCTGAGCCTCACGAAAGCGTGGGCGTGTGGGTTTCCGGCTTCTTCGGTTCCGGTAAGAGTTCGTTCGCCAAGAACCTCGGCTATGCCCTGCAAAACCGCCCGGTCCTCGGCAGCAAGTTTGCCGACCTTTTCAAGCAGCAGCTTGAAGATGAACGCATCAGCGATTTGCTCGACCTGATCAACGCCAAGACGCCGACCGAGGTCATCCTCTTTGAAGTGGCCAAAGAAGCCGACACCCGGAAGGTGACCCAACGCATTGCCGAGTTGATGTACACGGTTCTCTTGCGTGAGCTTGGCTACGCAGAGGACTTTGACATCGCCGAATTGGAGATCGAGCTTGAGGCCGAGGGGAAGCTCGACGAGTTCATCGCCACCTGCAAGTCGGAATTGAATAAGGAATGGGAAACGGTTCGAGCCGGGGCACAAAAACTGTCCCGTGCCAGTGCCATTCTCCACAAACTCGACCCTACTACATACCCATCTGCCGACTCTTGGGCACACGCTCAACGTAACCGGGATGCTTCGATCTCCGTAAGTAAGGTGGTGGAACGAACCTTCGAGCTTTGGGGGCGAAGGCGTCCCGGCAAGGCTCTCGTCTTCATCATCGACGAAGTGGGCCAGCACGTTGCCCGTAGCGGTGACAAGATTGAAGACCTGCGGGCCACCATCGAGCAGTTCGGCAAAGTCGGAAAGAATCTGCTCAAGGCTCGCAAGATTACCGCCCCCTGTTGGATCGTGGTCACGTCCCAAGAGAAGCTCGATGAAGTTGTAGCCGCCATCGACTCCAAGCGAGTCGAATTGGCCAAACTTCAAGACCGCTTCCGTTACCGGGTGGACCTTGCTCCGTCCGACATTCGGGAAGTGGCAACAAGGCGTGTCCTGGCGAAGACGAAAGAAGCCGAAAAACCACTTCAGAAACTTTTTGCCGACAACCAGGGACAGTTGAACGCTGCCCTACGGCTGGAGCGCACGACTCGCCGAACCGACATCAACGAGAACGACTTCGTTCACTTTTATCCCTATCCACCCCACTACATCGATCTCTGTATCGGGATCATGTCGGGCATCCGGCTTCAGCCCGGTGCCCCACGCCATTACGGCGGTAGCAACCGAACGATCATCAAGCAGGCATACGAGATGCTTGTTTCGGATCGCACGGCGTTCGCCAAGAAGCCTATCGGGGCTTTGGTGACGCTCGACAAAGTGTTCGAGTTGGTGGAAGGCAACCTGTCGAATGAGAAACGCACCGACATCCACCAGATCGCCGAGCGATTCAAGGATGACCCCGAAGACCAGGGCTGGGCACTACGAGTTGCCAAGGCCATTTGTCTCTTGGAATTCATTCGGGACTTGCCCCGTACCGAGGCCAACCTCGCCGCCGTGTTGGTAGATGAAGTCGGTAAGGCCACCCCTCTGAGTGAAGTCCAGGCTGCTGTGAAACGGCTGGATGCGGCCAAGTTCATCCGCAACACCGAGGAGGGCTGGAAGCTCCAAACGGCCCAGGAGAAAAACTGGACCAACGAGCGAAGCGGTCATCTCGATCCCAAGCCTCGTGAGCGAAACGAACTGACTCGTACCGCTCTCCAGCAAATCTTTGACGAGCCGGAGTTCAAGACGTTTCGCTATCAGAACCGCTCCTTTCGGATTGGCATTAGCATCGATGGCACCACTATCGACGATGGCGAATTGCCTTTGACGCTCTGCGTGTCCGACGACACCGACGAACTCACCAAACGGATTGAGGAAATCCGCACCGAGAGCCAGCAGAAGTCGCATGAGAACGACCTCTACTGGTTGTTCTGCTTGACGCCGGAGATCGATGAACTCGTCGCTCAACTTCACGCCTCCCGCAAGATGGTTGACAAGTACAACCAACTCAGTGCCCAGCAGAAGATCAGCCCTGACGAAGCAACTTGCCTCCAGGATGAAAAGAACTCCAAGAACGGTTACGAGAACCGCCTGCGGGACAAGCTGACCGAAGCGATGGAGCGTGGCACCGGCATGTTCCGGGGCGTCCAGAAAGATGCTTCCGCTCTGGGCAAAGGGCTCAGTGAAATCCTGAAGAAGCTGTTCGGTCAGGTCGTGCCCGACTTGTACCCCAAGCTGGAAATGGGTTCTCGCCCGCTCAAGGGCGATGAGGCCGAGCAAGTTCTCAAGGCCGCTGATCTCAAGGCTCTACCCAAAGTCTTTTACGAAGGCGATCAAGGGCTGGGCATGGTGGTGAAAGACGGATCGAAGCTCGTCATCAACACCAAGGCCGAGGTCGTCAAGGAAGTTCTCGACTACCTCAAGAGCGAACACAGCTACGGAAACAAAGACAGCCGCATGGGTAAGGCTCTTGAAAAGCGGTTCGGCGGTACGCCATACGGCTGGGAGCGTGACATGCTGCGGCTGATCCTGGCCACGCTGTTCCGGGCCGGTGAGATCGAAGTCACGCACCAGGGCAATCGTTACCACAACTACCAAGACCCGGCTTCCCGCACGCCGCTGACCAATAATCCCGCCTTCCGCTCCTCGCTGTTTTCGCCACGGGAGTCGGTCGGGCTCAAGACACTCACGCAGGCGGTCCAACAACTCGAAGACCTGATCGGTGAAGAAGTCGATGTCGAAGAAGGGGCCATTGCCACCGCATTCAAGAAGGTGGCAGCGGAGGAACTGGAGAACCTCTATTCCCTCAAAGCAACTGCCGAAGCACACCGGCTTCCAATCTTGCCGATGCTCACCGAGTATCAGCAGACCTTGGCGGGCATCCAGTCGTCCGCCTCGGATGATTGCGTTCGCATTCTGACCGAAAACGGTGAGGACTTCGGCGAAACCAGGGACAAGGTTCGCAAGCTGCGGGAGTCGCTAGACAAAGACGCTATCGACGTGTTGCGAAATGCCCGTCGTGCTATCAACGAAGTGTGGCAGCGATTGGCCTCGCACGCCCCGACGACTGAGATCGAGACGACCGTTGACGAACTCAGAACGCTTCTCGCCTCCGAACAAATGATGGAGTCGTGGTCGGAGATCAAGGAAAAGACATCGGCCATTACATCCGCCTACAAGCAGGTCTACCTCGACTTGTTTGATCGCAGACGCACTTGCTACCTCGATGCGATTGCAGAGATCAAGGACCGTTCTGAATGGACGCCGCTGGCCCCGTTGAAGCCCGCTGAAAACGAGTCGCCGGATCAGGCCACGAAGCGTGAGCAAGAAAACGTCAAGAAAGAGGTCATGGCCAACACGATGCTGGCCGCTCTACTTGCACGAGTCGGTGCCGACGAGGACCGAGAACATGTCAGCGAAGGTAAAACTCTGGGCAAAGCCAGTCTTGCCGAGATGGAATCAGACTTGGTTGCAGCGGATGGCCTGAAATCTTCGGTGTTGCTAAAGCTCCAAGAGATGTCTTTGAGCGTAGAGCCGAAGCCCGTCAAACGTCTCAAGCTCTCTCAGTTCTTTAACAAGCCGATTCGGAGCCAAGATGATTTGGATGCGACGATAGAGGCTCTGCGTGAATCACTTCAGAAATGCATCGATGAAGAAACCGTGATCATCTTGGAGTAATTCATGCTCAGTCCTCGGCAAATTTTTGAAGACAACATCCGGCCAGCGGACCTGCTACTGAAGGTCTACCGGCTGCTGGAGCATGATGCGCCCACTACAGAAGAAGGTGTGGTGCGAACCCTCAAAGATTTGGTCAAAGCAAGCGACGACGAAGGCTTGATGGTCATCTACAACGAGATTTTTCTAGGGCTGATTCGTGAACGAGCCGAGATCACACCAAAAGCAATCCGCAAGAGTGCTTTGTGCAATTTGTTGAGGCAAGCGGTTGTTATCGCCTGCACTGGGTTGGAGACGTACCTGCCTGCGGTCATGAATACCCACTTTGAAGAACTCATCAAGATCAAAGGACGATCATTCCTGAACGTCAAAGACAAAGAGTTGCTTGGCCACCTATCAGCAATCCGGTTCGACTTACAGGATGCCCTTCGACTTCTTGGCGATCCTGACACCCTTTTCGTTGCGAACAAAGTTCGGCTTTACCTGGAGACGAATCTCAGCGGACGCAGGGGAGTCCATGTCGTGGGGGTCATGTTCGGAGTGGACAACCCTTGGGCCGAGATCGGAGCGAAGCTGAGTCGCAAACCCACGGAGCTTGGCAAGTTGGTTGAGGACACCGTGAGTCGCCGAAACGACATCGTACATCGAGCCGACCGGAGCAGGACGGACCTCAGTGGTGAGCAGCAGGACATTTCGCCAGCGTTCGCAATGCAGGCGGTGGACACCATCCGGCATGTTGTGACTTGCTTAGACGATCTCATCCAGGAACAGATGCGAACTCTACGAGCGATGACGACGGAAGAACCAGGAGAGGCAGACTGACATGGACCAAGAGATTCGCAACAAGCTCCGCAATGTCGTGACGCAATGCCGCAAGCTGCTGGAAGATGCCATCTCCCAGGAGCTTGAAGGCAAGTACGCCATCTTCGCCAAGAAGGAGAAGGTCACCGCCGATCCCGATGCTCCGATGACGCATCTGATCGAGGAAGAACAGGCCGCTCGCAAGGACATTCTCGATCACTACGCTCACATCATGGCCCGTGGGTTTAAGCCGAAGGAAGCCCTCGAACAACTGGTACGGGAAATCGCTTTCACCCATCTCAACCGGCTCTGTGCCTACAAGATGATGGAAGCCCGTGATGTCTACGTTGGCGGGCAAAAGTTTCGTGAAGCGGTCAGCCGAGGCGTGAACTCTAACGGCGTGAAGTTCTATCTGGCCGATCATGAGGATGACCTGCGCCTGTTTGAAACTGGCCATCAGGACATTGCGTATCGGCACTTCCTGGACTGGCTGGGTGGGTTGCTGTCCGAAGAAATCGGTGTGCTGTTCAATCCGAACGATCCGGCCAACCGGCTGTACCCACGCCAGAAGACGCTCGATGAGGTTCTCGAACTACTTAACGGCGGCGGCATTAAGGCTGAGGAAACCGAACTGCGAGAGGAATGGCCGAAGATTTGGGCGCAGGACGAAACCATCGGATGGGTCTACCAGTATTTCACGCCCAAGGAAATGCGAGATGCTGCCAGGGACGTAAAACGGGGCGGGAGTCAAGCCCCACGCAATTCCCACGAACTGGCTTTTCGCAACCAGTTCTTCACGCCCCGATATGTCGTCGAGTTTCTGACCGACAACACGCTCGGTCGCATCTGGTATGAAATGTGTCAGGGCGACACGAAGCTCAAGGACCAATGCCGGTACATGGTCCGTCGCCCCAATGAAGTCTTTTTGAGTGAAGGTGAACAGCCACCGGAAGATGCAAATGCCAACACTGACGAACTTTCGCAGGAAGAACTGCTCAAACTCCCAGTCCACATTCCGCACCGCTCAAAGAAAGACCCACGAGAACTGAAAGTCCTGGACCCTGCATCAGGCAGCGGACATTTTTTGCTGTACTGCTTCGACCTCTTGCTCACGGTCTACGAGGAAGCGTACTCCGATTCTGACCTAGGCCCGGCACTCCAAGAGGACTACCCAACACTGGAAGACTTAAAACGTGATGTCCCTCGGTTGATCCTCGCCCACAATCTGCACGGCATCGACATCGACCTGCGTGCAAGCCAGATTGCGGCCTTGGCACTCTGGCTGCGATGTCAGCGGGCTTATCAGGAAATGGGTTTGAAGAAAGATCGGCCAAAGATCACTCGCTCCAATTTTGTATGTGCCGAGCCCATGCCGGGTGAGGAGCAAATGCTCAAGGAGTTTGTCAGTCAGTTGGAACCGAAAATCCTCGGCCAAATCGTGGAAGCCGTCTTCGACAAGATGAAACTGGCAGGCGAAGCAGGTTCACTTCTCAAGATCGAGGAGGAAATTCGAGACACGGTAGCCGCTGCGAAGAAGCAGTATGTGCGTGAAACGACACAGGCCACAGACAAGAAGGGGCATACGCTTCTATTCACAGAAGCGGAAATGGAGCGACTTGCTGATAAGCCTCAACAGGCTTCGCTCTTTGATCTGTCTGACATTACCGATGATCAGTTTTTTGAGCAGGCTGAGGCGAAGGCAGTTGAAACCCTGCGGTCATATGCCGAAAAAGCCCACAACGACGAAAGGCTGCAACGCCAACTCTTTGCCGAGGATGCGGTGCGAGGTTTTGCGTTCGTAGACCTGTGCCAGAAGCGTTATGACGTGGTGCTGATGAATCCGCCATTTGGCGAAGCAATTCCTAGACTGAGAAAATCTCTTGCCACAACATACCCTCTATCTGCAAAAGACCTAGGAATGGCCTTCGTGGATCAAGGTGTTTCGCTTCTTTCAGATGCGGGACGACTTGGTGCCCTAACCTCACGCACCTTTCTTGCAAATGACAGCATGGCCGACTGACGCAAGCAGAGGCTACTTGGTGAAGAATCACGAATCGATGCTTTCGCTGATCTTGGATATGGCGTCCTTGATGAAGCCATGGTTGAAGCAGCAGCCTATGTTGTCGTTTCACATCCAAGCGACAACAGCGTCGTGTTTCATAATCTGCTTTCTAGCACACATAAAGACGTCGATTTACTGACTGCTGTAACCTGCCGTTACAACTGTCCGTACAATACGGTTCAGGCGTTGTCTTTGTTTGATCGGGTCCCAGAGCAAGTGCTGTGCTACTGGCTCCCACCAGCCTTCCTGTATGCCACGCTGTCAATGCCAAATGTTGCAGATGACCAGTCGCCAGCTAGAGTAGGACTTCAAACTGGTGATAATCATCGCTTCGTTCGGGCCGCTTGGGAAGTTCCTGTCGAGCAAATCGGGGAAGATAAGTCATGGAGCTTCTTCGCCAAAGGGGGCGAGTACGAGCCGTATTACGACGATATTCATCTTGTGGTGTTTTGGAAAGACGATGGAAGCACAATCAAAAGCTTTGTCAATGAAGATGGCAAACTTTTATCTCGCCCGCAGAACCTCGGTTTTTATCACGCCGAGGGGATTACTTACCCGGACAGAACGACGAGTGATTTTAGTCCACGGGTAATGCCGAAAGGCATCATCTTCAGTTCTACGGGTTTTGCGCTCTTTCCGCAGTCTCGTGAGTACACGCTCGGCTATCTTGGAGCGTCCTACACTCGGCCTTTCAAAGTATTGGTTGAGGCATTTGTAGGATCAGGCGACACGTCGGTTTCAGGTAGTGCAGCACGGCATTACCGCCCCGGTGTCCTGAATGTACTCCCAAATCTTTTGCGAGAACCTGGAGCAGACATCTGTGATTTGGTTGTCAAATGCATCTCATCTCGCATTCGAGCTTTTGCGACAGACGAGACTACACGCTATTTCGAGTCACCGTTTGCGAACTCCTACAGTGAGATGGCTTCTCTATCGAAAATAGCATTTGCCACTCGCCTCACATTGCTGCGGTTGGGGTGTGAACTAATCGAAGCTAGTGCCGAGTTAGAGTCGTTTGTCCTTTGCCAATTCGAGGATGTCGATCGGAATACGTTCGATGACCTATATGGACCGCATCCGAGTTCGTATGACAGTACGTTGACGGATGAGCAGGAACGTGCAGCGTGCGTCTACTTGGCCTGCGATGACATGGAACTTGTTGCCAAGGCGAAGGAGGAATTGGGGGCGAGTCGCCAAGTCATTAAGAAGTCCTACTTTGCCGATCGACGGCTCGAACTCGCCAGTCATTTGTGCCGAAAATCGCCCCATGCTCTGGTGCAAGCATTTGCGAGGTATGGACGGGCGACCGACGCCGAGCTTGTTGAATGCACCCACCGTGTATTGTCGTACTGTCTTGGCGTTGCATTTGGGCGGTGGGATTGTCGAAAGGCAACACTTGAAAATGGCAGCGTAAATTCACCACATCCTTTTGACGAGTTGCCTGTTTGTTCTCCAGGAATGCTGATCGATCCTACCGGGTTGCCACAAATCGCCACTCCAAATGGCTATCCGATGACTATTCAGTGGAGCGGGATTCTCGTTGATGATGAAGGTCATCCTGACGATGTGGTGAGACGTATTCGAGATGTCATGGAAGTTCTTTGGAACCATCGGGCGGATGCAATTGAGAAAGAGGCATGCGAGATACTTGGCGTAAAGACGCTCCGAGAGTATTTTCGCAAGGCGTCAAAAGGCGGATTTTTCGACCAACACATTTCCTTGTACTCAAAAAGTCGCAGGAAGGCTCCCATTTATTGGCTGCTACAGTCGTCGAAAAGGAATTACTCCCTTTGGATGTACTACCACAAACTCGACAGGGACCAACTTTTCAAAGGATTAGTGAACTACGTTGAGCCAAAGATTCGCTTAGAAGCAACACGCTTCGACACGCTCGCCAGACAAAAGGCCGCAACTGGTGACAGCGGAAAGGAAGCGAAGCGGTTGGCAAGAGAAGCAGAGAAACAAGAAGAAGTTCTTGTCGAACTCCGAGGTTTCGAGGACAAGCTAAGGCGAGTCGCTGAACTTCATCTTGAGCCGGATCGCAATGATGGTGTCATCTTCAACATTTCTCCACTGCACGAACTGGTCCCGTGGAAGGAAGCGAAGAAATACTGGGACGAACTCCTTGAGGGCAAATACGAGTGGTCCTCCATCGGCCAGCAGCTTCGCCAGAAAGGATTGGTGAAGTAATGGCCGTCGTCACCGAACATCTCGAACAATTGATCGCAAAGCAGGTCGAGGACAAGGGGCTGGTCGTATGGTACGACCCGGAACAAGCCTACAACGAGGCTGTGGGAGAATTCTCGCTGCCTGAAACGACAGTGGCCCGATACGACGGCAGCTTTCTACAGTTGCGAAAAGAGATCGACCATCTGCTCAACGACGGGCACGCCCCTCGGCTGGTTGTGTATGTTCCTATCGACCGGGAGAAGACCAGCAGTGCCCTGATCGAACTCGACTGTGCCGGTGTTGTGATGCAGCCCCGGCAGCAACCTCCAGCTTGCAATACCCGGCTCTCGGTTGTCGCCCGCAACGCCTTGAAACCGATCCTAGGCGAGGATCAAGTCGGTGAGATCGAGCGGCAAGTCGAAGCCGGGAAACTCTCGCTGGCCGACCTGAATTCCTTGGCAGACAAAGGCAAGGACATCTCGACCGGCGTGCTAACGCTGATCTTCGGCACGGCCAACCCCCAGGAAGTCGCCCTGGCGTTTCTTCACAGCGACAAGCAAGACGGTGAAATCGGCAAGAAGGAAGCCGAGAAGGAACTGCGGCATCTGCTGCAAATCAGCTTCGACATCGAACTGTCCGCTTCCGAAGCATTGTCGAACTGGCGGGTCAAACTGGGCCGACATGTACTGCTGACCGATTTGTTTGCCGCCCTGAAGAAGGACGTGCCCTCGTCGCTCGCATCGGTGTCGGTTGCGACCAGCACGGGAGCGGTGGATGCATGCGTGCGCTTGACCCGCACATGGCGGAACGACCGGGAGTTGCGGGATAGCTATGTGACCGTGGCCAACGGTGTCGAGCAGGAACTCAACCTCGACCAGTTCGACCTCCCGGTGGAGCCGCTGAAGGAGAACGAAACCTTCCAATGTGTCGAGCAGGCTCTGCTGGTTCATGTCGAAACCGACTTGCACAAATCGGCAACTCCGGCCCTGCTGCAATTGGCCGAATACCGCCTCTCACGGTTCTGGGCGGATGTGGCTCCGGCGATTCAAGCCCGCTGGGCTCTGATCTGTTCCGCCGCCGAAGTCTTACTCGAAGCTGACCGGGTAGCCAAGGTTCTGAAGAAGGCTCCCACCGCAATCCCTGATCTCGTCAAAGAATATGCCGACGATGACGAACCTTGGTGCCTGCTCGATACGCATCACCGGCACATGGAGAGCCGCAAGTATAACTTCGAGTTCGCCGCCAGCCGTGATCACCAGGGGTTGGAGAAACTGATCACTAAAGCGGAGCAACGCTACACCGAAGTCGGCTCCGAACTGGCCAAGCATTTCATCACGCAGTTTTCCAAGGCCAAGCACCCGATCAAAGGGCTGCTGCGGCAACGTGAAATCTTCGACAAGCAGGTGAGGCCGCTGTTGGGCGATGGGAAAGTCGCTTACGTCTGGGTAGACGCTTTGCGGTTCGAGATGGCCCGTGAGTTGTCCCGGTTGCTGGCAGACGACTTCAGCCTGGAGGTTCAACCGGCCATCGGCACCATGCCCACCATCACCGAGATCGGCATGGCGGCATTGTTGCCCAAAGCCCACGAGTCGGCCAAAGTCGTGAGCGTAGGCAGCGGCAAGCTCGGCCTGGAGGTCGCAGGCAAGGTGATCAAGGACCGCAAAGATCGTGTGGCTTTCCTCAAGGAACATGCAGGCGTCCCGGTCTTTGATGCCAAGCTCGACGACTTGCTTCCCAAACCCGGCAAGAAGATCAGAGAGGGCATCAAAGCCGCTGATTTGATTCTGATTACCTCGCAGGAAATCGATGAACTCGGCGAGGCGGATAACATGTCGCAAGCACGGCTGCAAATCGACGGCGTGCTGAGTCAACTTCGTCGAGGCGTGCGGATACTCGCCGATCAAGGCGTCAAAACCATCGTGCTGGTGGCCGATCACGGGCACCTGTTTGCCGACGAGATCGGCGACGACATGAAGATCGAGAACCCCGGCGGCAAAGTCGAAGACCTGCATCGCAGAGTGTGGGTGGGAGTCGGTGGTAACGCCGAGCCGTCCTATCTGCGGACTTCCTTGGCCTCGCTGGGCGTGGAGAGCGAGTTCGACATAGCGACTCCGTGGACCTTTGCCGTCTTCAAATCCAAGGGAGGCGGGCGAGCCTATTTCCACGGTGGCTTGTCTCCCCAAGAACTGATCGTGCCGGTGGTCGTGTTGCGCTCGACGACAACACCAACCGCCCAGACGACCGGCATCCAATGGACGCTGACGCCCGGTACGTCGAAGCTGACCACACGATTCTTCTCGGTGCAGATTGCTGCCCACCAGAGCGAGTCGAGTTTGTTCGGGTTTGAACCGCCCAAGGTGAGGATCGAACTGCGGGCGAACAAGAAGTGTGTTTCGCTGCCGGTCAGTGCCTCATACGGATTTGAGGATGCGACAGGTGAAGTGAACCTGAAAATTGCCGAAGATGATAACAAACGAATTGAACCGAATACTGTCACCGTGATGTTGTCGGAGGAGATTTCCCAAAAGACTGTGGGAGTCTACCTGCTCGACGCAACCACCGGCGTAGAACTGGCGGCTCCACTGATCGTTGATGTCGCCATTTCGATGTGAGGATAAACCATGCCTGAATTAGACAAAAAGGCGGCATCCGTGTTTGCGGGGAAGGTGGTCCGCAAAGATTTGGTCCGCAAGGTCAAGGTAGGAGCCAATGTCCCGGTCTTCGTCCTTGAATACTTGCTGGGCAAGTATTGTGCGACGGACGATCCCGTGGCCATCGACGCCGGACTGAAGGTGGTCAACAACACCTTGTCCTCGAACTTCGTCCGTCCCGACGAGTCGAACAAGGCCCAGTCGATGGTGAAGGACAAGGGCAAGCACACGCTGATCGACAAAGTGCAGGTCCGGTACGTTTCTGACGACGACAAATACTGGGCCGAACTCAAGAACTTCGGCCACAAATACGTCCACATTCCAGAACACTTCATGCGGGATTACGACCGCCTGCTTATGGGCGGCATTTGGGCGCAAGTCGATCTGAGGCACCAGTTCGACGAGGAGCAGAAAGGGAAGCGGAGTCCCTTCTGGATCGACAGCATGAAGCCGATCCAGCTTGCCACCTTCGATCTAGAAGAATATCTGGAGTGCCGCCGCCAGTTCACGACCGATGAGTGGGTCGATTTGCTCCTGCGTACCATCGGCATGGAACCGTCGCACTTCGAGCGGCGTGTGAAGTTGTTGTTCCTCGTTCGCCTGCTGGCCCTCTGCGAGCAAAACTACAACCTCGTCGAACTCGGTCCTCGTGGTACTGGCAAAAGCTATGGCTACCAGGAACTATCGCCGTACACGATCCTGCTCACCGGCCCGACGACCGTCGCCAACCTGTTCTACAACATGGCCAGCGGGAAGATGGGGCTGGTCGGCATCTGGGACGCCGTGGCGTTTGACGAAGTGGCCGATCTCCAGAAGATGCCCAAAGAAGTCGTGACCACTCTGAAGACCTACTGCGAATCGGGCACGTTCGCTCGTGGCAAGGATTCGCTGTCAGGCATGGCGTCGATTGCCATGTTCGGCAACACCAACCAGCCCGTCGAGGTCATGGTCCGATCCTCGCACCTGTTCATGCCGATGCCCGATGTAATCCGGGAAGATATGGCCTTCCTCGACCGCATCCACTTCTACATTCCGGGCTGGGAAATTCCGAAGATGCGGGTGGAGTTCTTCACTGACCATTACGGCTTCGTCGTGGACTACTTGGCCGAGGCGTTGAGGGAACTTCGTAAGCACAACTTCACCGAGATCATCGACCGCTTCTTCTCCCTCGGATCGCACCTGAATGCTCGTGACGTGAAGGCCGTCCGCAAGTCGGTGGCCGGTCTGGTGAAACTGATCTACCCGCACGGCGAAGTCACGAAGGACGAATTGAGCGAACTCCTCGACTTGGCCTTGGAAGGCCGTCGTCGTGTCAAGGAACAACTCAAGAAGATGGGTTCCTTCGAGTATCACCAGACTTCATTTTCGTTCATCGACAGTGAGACTCGTGAAGAACGATTCGTCGGCGTGCCGGAACAAGGTGGCCGTGACATGATCGCCGCCGACCCGCTCGCCCCCGGCTCCGTTTATACGGCGTCGGTCGATGACCAGGGCAAAGTTGGGCTCTACCGCCTTGAAGTGGGAACGTCTCCCGGCACCGGCAAACTGAAGATCGCTGGCGGCGTTGAAGGTGCCATGAAGGAATCGCTTCAGCGAGCTTTCGCCTATCTCCAAGGCCAGAAAGTGAAGATGGGCGTCGGTCAGCAATTTACGACAACCGACTTCCACGTTGAAGCAATCGATCTTCTGAGCAACCACGTTCCTTGTGAGGCTGGGATCGCTTTGGTCGTAGCCGTCTATTCCGCCATCAAGCGGCAATCCGTACTGGCTGGGCTCGTTATCCTTGGCGACCTGAGCATCCAGGGGAACATCAAGGCCGTCCGCTCGTTGGCCGAACCGCTGCAAGTCGGCATGGACAACGGGGCACGTCGAGCCCTGGTTCCGCTGGAGAACAAACGAAACTTCCTCGAAGTCTCCGGCGACATCGTTGAACGGGTTGATCCAGTATTTTTCTCTGATCCGCTGACGGCGGCGATGAAGGCGTTAGGGATGAACTGAACGAGGTACATGGAGCGGGGATGGATTTGTAAGGACTGGTAGCCCAATGACGACGCCTCAAATCAAATCGATTCGTGACTTGCCCCCTTTGGAACGGGGCGGGGTTGAGGCACGACAAGGATTTGAGTTCCAGGACCACGTTGCTGCACAATTACTCATTGAGATGCTCGAACGGACAGACCTTCTTGAGGTTTGGTGCGAAACACACGATGACATCACGTTGTTCTGGGAGGGAGACGATTGCGAGGAAGTCGAATTTGTCCAGGTCAAAGCTCTGACGTTGGAGCAGCTTTGGTCAATTGCAAAACTGACTGAGCAAAAGAGAAAGGACAAGAAGACGGTTGCAGGAACGTCGATACTTGAGCGTTCGCTGGCAAATGACCGTGGTTCCGAGCCGTCACGCTTTCGGCTCACCACGACGCTACCACCTAATGCCGATCTGGCGTTTCTACAACTGCGATACGATGCACCGGATCGACAGGAGAAACTCGCCGACTCGAAAGTCCTGGTTGCCGACCTTGAAAAGCGAACATCCTCTTTTCGATCCGGCAATGGAAACGGCGTTCGCTATTGGCTTGAGAACACTCGATGGGAGGTCCACCAGTCTGAATCGAGCCTCGAATCGGCAAATAAGCTGAAACTGAGTCGAGTTGCTTTTGCACTAGGGCACCACGTTCTGCCCGATCAACTTGACGAGTTGTACGCTGATCTCCTTGCTCTTGCCAGAAAGGCTGCGGTTGCAGATTGGGGCCAGTCTCCCCACAGCAAGAAGATAACCAAAGCCTCGCTGACAGTCTGGCTGGAAAAGCAGATTGATACTCGTCTAAAACCAGCATCCCAAGCCGGTATAAAACTAAAGAGCAAACTCAAAGATGCAAACATCCCAGGGCCGGACATTGAAGCGAGTCTTGAGCTTCGACATCGCTATCTTGCCGAACGGTACAAACCGAAGTACCTAACCACATCAAGGCTTACGGAGGTTGAGAGTGAGGTCGGGGCGACATTGCACTCATTGAGAGCAAAACTAGATGCAGGTGATCTTGAAGACGATGGAGTGAAATTCCATTCCCTCTGCCTGACGGCGGTTGAGAAACTGCAAACGACGATTCCAGAAACACCGCCGCTCTCGGTTCTCCAGGGCTGCATGTACAACATCGCCGACCGTTGTGTCCATCGCTTTCGGAGGGCAACGGCATGAAATCGATACGCAATATCGGAGACGCACCAGCGGGACTACCTATCGCTGCCGATGACTTGCTTGAATTCCATGCGGCACGTTTGCTGTTGCTCATTGAGTTCTGCGGGACGACTAGCCGATCAGATGGTGTAACTCGGATCGACGGTTTGACGAAGATGGCCAAGCTGGATTTCTTCGTTCGCTATCCGCAGTTCTTTGACGTGGCCTGTAAGACACTTGGACTTCCGGTAGAGTCCGTTGCCAAGTCAGTTGAATCAAGCATGATCCGCTTCCATTACGGCCCGTGGGATGATCGTTACTACCACATTCTTGCTTATCTGGAGTCGAAGGGACTGGTGTCCATTGTGAAGGATAACAACGCATTCAAGCTCGCCCTGACGGATACGGGGAAACATGCTGCTCAAGAGATTGCGAAGGACTCATCCTACGAAACGCTGGTTGAGCAGATGAAGCAGGTGAAGAAAGCGTTGGGTGGAAAGCCGGGATCGACCCTGAAGAAATTGATCTACCAGATTTTCGATAAGGAAGTCGGGCAGCGGTCGTTGGGAGAATCGATTCAATGAGTCAGAGTCACACACTGATTATCAATGAGCTTTTACGCCAACCGGAACGTGGGCCTGAAGATCGTTTATCACTCGAACCCGGCGTGAATGTTATTGTTGGTCCGCCGAACACCGGCAAATCAAAATGGCTGCAAATGCTGGACTACCTGTTTGGTGACGATGACGACGCCTCCGGTGCTTTCGGAGAGGATTTGGCCAACAAGTACACTTCGGTGCTTGCACGAGTAACGGTTGCGGGCGAAGCGTGGGAAATCGAAAGGCGATGGGATGAAGGAACGCCAAAGAGTCGTGTTTTCCTGAACGGAGAAGCGACTAATGTAAAGGACTACCGCCATCGGCTTCTCAGCCAATTAGAAATACCGATTCTGCACTACCCACAAGGCAATCCCTATGGCCAGCGGACATGGCCTGAACTTGGCTGGCGAAGCCTCTATCGACACATGTACCGCCAGCAACTTCTTTGGAGCGACATTGCTGACAAGCAGCCGGAGAGCGAGCAACATGCTTGCATTCTCCAGTTCACCGGACTTGCGAAGCACTTGTTCTCGAAGGAGTACGGAGAACTCGTGGAAAAGGAAAAGAAAATCATTGAGTTAAAGGCACAGAAAGAGCAGTTTGTGTCCGTGTTGTCTGATGTGTCGAAGGAACTCCTCTCCGCAGAGGAGATTGGCGTTGGCGTTACGCCTCAGTCTTTGGAAGCAGCAAGGCAACGCATTCAGGGGCAGATTGATGGGCTATCTCAAGATAGACAAACCCTGATCACGAACTTGACCCAGGGCTTGCTTGGTCAGGCTGACAACGAAGTCGATTCCGCCAACAAACTTGATGAGCTTGCTGAGAAACTGGCAAGCCTGGAAGGGAAGTTGGAGGAACTTCAACTAGCCAGAGAGCGGAATCGCATCCGCCTAGCAGAGATTCAGGAGTACAGATCGTCGATTGAACAAGAGGTAGAAAGGCTGTTGCGGGCACAAAAAGCGGGGTCAGTTCTCGCCGATTTGAAAGTAACACACTGCCCTGTTTGCGACCGTCCTGTTGCCCAGGACAGTTCCGACGCCAGTTGCTTTCTTTGTCATCGACCATTCGATGCGGCGAGTTCGCAAGGGAGTGTACAACGACTTGAAATGGAGGTTGAGCAGACGAGAGCGGTTCTGGCCGAGGGCAACGAAATGGTTGCCGTCCTGGAAAAGGACCGTGAACGGATTGGGGAACGGATTGCCGAACTCGATATGCAAATTCGAGAAATCCGAGTATTGCTTCAGCCTGTTCGATCCGCCGCCGCTGCTGTCCTTCCGCCTGAGATCGCAGTGATCGACAGAAATATCGGTCAGTTGCATGAGCAACTGCTACAAATCGAACGAGTCTCTCGGAGTCTGTCTCTCAGAGAGAGGCTCTCTGAACAGATCGACGAAATCCAAGCCGAGACTGCCAAACTTGAACAGGAAGTGGCACGCCAGGGAGGCGAACTTGATTTTGAGCGGGCAGGCGATGCTCTCGAAGATGCCATGAACACTTATCTGAACGCAATAAAACAGGCATCCCCAACCTCGTGGACCCATAAACCAGTTCGGGTACGAATCGACGAAAAGCGGACTCGTTTTCTGATTGGAGAGCAGAAAAAATGGAGTACGCAACTTGGAGGAACGCTGACACTGTATTTCCTGATCGCCTACCACTACGCACTGATGAACCTGACTAAGGATGAACAGTGCAACTTCCCTGGTTTTCTGGTACTGGACTTTCCTGCTGAACTCCCCGATGGCTCGTCAATTCAGGACAAAGAGAACTTTGTCATCGAGCCATTTGTGAAACTACTCGAAACTGAGAATTTTCCGAAATGCCAAGTGATTGCGGCGGGGAACGCATTTGAGAGTCTTGCTGGAGCTAACCGCATCGAGTTCTCCAAAGTGTGGAGTTGAGGGAGGACGGATGAAACTCCTGGCAACAGCAAACGAAATCAACAAGACGATTGATCGACTGATCAAGCAGTGCCAGTCGTGTCAGATCGCTGTTGCCTGGGCTTCAACTGGAACCAAGCCCTTCAACCGACTTCGTGACCACCAAGGTAAGATCGAGCGGATGGTCGTCGGCACGCATTTCTATCAGACCGATCCAGCATTTATCGAGACATTCATGCAGCACGCCAACGTCAGGTTCGTGCGAACCACCGATGGCGTGTTTCATCCGAAGCTGTACTTCTTTAGACTCGACGGCGATTTCTGGGCGTGCGTCATCGGCAGTCCGAATTTCACGGCGGGCGGACTTGGCGGCAACGAAGAAGTCGCCACGCTGATCACCGACGCTGATGATGGAGCCGAGGACGCTCTTTCCCAGATTTTGTTGGCGATCAGTCGCTACTGGCAACTTGCGTCACCAATAAGCGTAAAGCAGTTGGAAGCCTATCGGCAGGCGTGGAAGCGAAAACGCCGAGTTCTGAAGAATCTAGCGGGCAAGTTCGGCGAGCCCGATGATGACAGCGATGACAATGGGAAACACCCGCTCGATGTGGACATTCTTCAGATGTCATGGGAGTCTTTCTTCGACAAAGTGAAATCAGAGGAAATGACCTCGTTTGGTCATAGCATGGGGGCTCGGCTTCAGGTAATTCAGGCCGCACGACAACTTTTCGAGGAGTACGAGCGGTTTGACGCCATTCCGCCGGAAGGACGAAAGAAGATAGCGGGGTTGCTTGTCACGCCTGAGCTTGACTACCGATTGTTCGGCAGCATGTTAATGACAGTGCAGTTCAAAGCTGCGGTTAACAGCGATGACGAGCGGCTGACAGGTTTATCGCACGCACTCGATGCTATTCCATTGGAAGGAAGTGTCAGGAGGGGGGATTACCTGCGATACATCAGCCGGTTTCGAGACGCCTTTCCCAAAGGCGGGGCAGGACTCGCTACGGCGACCCGGCTCCTGGCGATGAAGCGGCCCGACACTTTCGTGTGCGTTGACGACAAGAACGAAACAGAGTTGTGCAAAGACTTCCAAGTCAAACTGAAACAAAAGCACAAGTACGAACAGTATTGGGATTCGATCATCGAACGAATTCGTCAAGATGCAGTGTGGTGGTCCTCGCCTGAACCGGAGTCAGGTGACGAACGACTCGTGTGGCAAGCACGGACGGCGTTCTTGGACTCGCACTACTACAAAGAGAAAGACGCTGGATAACCGGCTGACCGTCACTTCTGCCAATTGCACAACGCATCCTCAACGACGACCGGCGATACGCCGCACTTCTCGGCGATCTCCGCAGCCAGACGATCCAACTCCCTAATCCCACGTCTGCCCCAAAGACGCACGGCACCTTGCTTCGGCCCGGTTGCTCCTCGCAAATAACACGACTTGGGCTCTGCCGTGATCAAACCCAGGTCCAGAAGCATCACGAGGAAGTCGAACCGCCCGGTGCGCCCGAATCGATGCAATTTGGACAATCGGCGATAGAGCGTGTGGAATGGATCGTCTTCGTTGCCTTCAAGGGCGAATGTCGCCATCGGCCCTCCGTACTCGTCGGCCAGATCGATGAAAGACTCGATCACTTCCCAGAGCAGATCGGGCTGCTGGGACTCGTACTTCCGGTGATTCCCAAACGACAGCGATTGCAGATCGTCGTCGTGGTCGTACAGCCAGTCCCGGAGCGATTTCCAATTCTTCTGCACTTTGTTCCAGGTCCACTTGGGCGTGGTCCCGAACCCGCACAAAAGCATTGACGCACTCTCAACCTGATTCTCCGTCTTGGGCCTCGCCGAAGGGCGACCAAGGTGTGCGGCCAGAAAGCCACGCCAGATCGCTTCGTCCAGGTCGCCAGCATCACGAGCCGCAACAATCAGGGTGATGATGTCGTTGTCGTGGAGCCTTGCCCAAAGCTGTAGAACCACTTCCCGCTGGCGAACACTCCGCTCCAGAAACTCGACGAATCGGTCCTGTTCGTCTTGGTCAACGATGACGCCCTGGTCGTCGAGGACTCGATGGACCTTTCGGCTGACGGTTCCCTTCTTCCTTTTGCCCGTAGACGCTCCGAGGCCACAGCCGGAAGCGGCATTGTCAGTGCAGAATCGTGGATTACGTTTGCGGGTGGCCATGATGGGTAATTCTACCGGGCAGAAGCAATGGTCGGTAGAATGAAGCATTTCCCGGATTCTTTGTTGGAGCAAACCGTGGCGGCACCAAACATTTTCGACTTCGCAACGAGCGAACTGTCTCAGGATGCCTTCATTTGCTGGCTGCTGTCCTGGGCCGACAGATTGAACGAGAACAGTCACAAATCGCTTCACCAGACCGGCAAAGCCTTTCTGGATGCGTTGTTCAACGCAACCAATGGGAAGGTCACCAAGCCTGAGCAGTACGAGAAGATTGAAGTCAAAAAGCAGTACAAGAATATCGACGTGTTGGTGATTGTAAACGACACCTTCGCAATCATCATCGAAGACAAGACCAACACCCAAAACCACTCTGACCAACTTCGTCGCTACTTTGCCCAAGTCGAAAGCGAGGAGAAAGTAGCTAAAGACAAGATCGCCGCCATCTACCTGAAGACTGGAGATCAGGCAAGTTACAGGGAAGTCGAGGAGGCAGGTTATTCGGTATTCGGACGGCGTGACCTGCTGAATGTTCTCGAAACGGGGAAATCGTTCGGTGTTGACAACAGCATCTTCCTCGACTTTCACAAGTATCTACTCAAGATCGAAGAAGGAATCGCAGGTTACGAGAGTGTTCCAGTTGCCAATTGGCAGTGGAGTTGCTGGACAGGATTTTTTCTGGAGTTGCAGAAGCGGCTCGGTGAAGGCAGTTGGGATTACGTTCCGAATCCGAGTGGCGGATTTATGGGATTCTGGTGGTACTGGCGGGACGACAAGTATCTCCAGTTAGAAATGGAGAAGCTGTGTTTCAAGATTGAAGTCGAAGACGAGTCGAAGCAGTCGGCCCGGAGGAATGACTGGCACGCAGTCTTGATTGAGGAAAGCGTTAACGCTCCTCTTGCGATCTCAAAGCCGAGTCGCTTTGGAAAGGGCACATACATGACCGTTGCCATTCTCGACGACGACTATCGCAGGACGGACAGCAGCGGCCTGCTCGACATTGATGCCACGGTTTCCGTCCTTCGGCAGGCACAGGAACTACTCGATTCAGCACGAAACAGGATCGACGAGCAGGAAGCAGCGACAGACTGAGTAGCCACCATGCAAATCTGCATCCATCGAGGCACGAAGGAAATCGGCGGCACCTGTGTTGAGATCGAAGCTCAGGGTCAGCGGATCGTGCTGGATGTTGGTTTGCCGCTCGACGTTGCGGACCCTGATTCATTTCCACTGCATCCGATCCGTGGCTTCGCCGCTCCTGACCCCTCGCTCTTGGGCGTGGTGATCTCGCATCCTCACCAGGACCACTACGGATTGGCCCACCGGCTCCCGGTGGAAACAAAGTTCCTGATCGGTCAGGCCGCTGAAGCGATTCTGTCTGCATCGGCCCTGTTCTCGCCCGGTGGCGTCAAGCTGCAAAACGTCATCCATCTCAAGGACCGAACGCCGATCACTCTCGGCCCGTTCACAATCACGCCGTTTCTTGTGGATCATTCGGCGTATGACAGCTACGCCGTCCTAGTCGAAGCAGACGGCAAGCGACTTTTCTACTCCGGCGATTTCCGGGCACACGGTCGCAAGGCGAGCTTGATCGACAAGCTGGTCAACAATCCGCCCACCGACGTGGACGTGTTGATGATGGAAGGAACCTGCATTGGCCGAGAGGATCACACGTTTCCCACGGAAGATGAGTTGGTGCCAAAATTGGCCGAAGTCTTCAAAACGAATTTGGGCATGCCTTTGGTTTGGTGTTCGAGCCAGAACATCGACCGAATCGTGACCGTCTTCAAGGCATGCAGGCGAGCCAACCGGCAGTTTATCATCGATATGTATACTGCCGAGATGCTGCGTGCGACTGGCAACAAGAGAATCCCTCAAGCGGACTGGAATGGAATCAGAGTCTTCCTGCCCAAAAGCCAGAAGTATCGGATCATCCAGGAAGGAGCGTTCGACATTTCCGATAGCTACAAGCCTTATCGAATCCACTGGAATCAGCTTGCTGAAGCAGCCTCGCAATCCGTGATGCTGTTTCGCCCCAGCATGATCCGTGATCTTGAAGCCGAAAAATGCCTGGATGGTTCCGTCGTCGTTTGCTCGATGTGGGGTGGCTACCTGGAACAACCGGAGAAGAAGTGGTTCGTGGATTGGGCGAAGGAGGCTAGTCTGAAGATCATTCATTGCCACACATCAGGTCATGCGTCCATTCCCGACCTGAAGCGGTTGCGAGCAGCTTTCCCCGATGCCAAGGCCGTTCCGGTACACTTGCAAGACCGGCAGCGGTTTGTCGAACTGTTCGACAATGTTGAGCTTCACGAGGATGGGGAATGGTGGGGGATTGAGTCATGATCGTCTTTCCGCACGCTGATGAATCCACCGAGTCATTCCTTTCGAGGCGTGGCGATGGCCGATCCATGCTGCTGATCAATGTGATAATCGACGGCACAAAGACTTCTGCTTGGGAAAACACAACCCGGAATGGAGCTTGGCGAGCGAGGCATGGCAAGTCTGGGAAGGGGAAGCTGATTGACCATCCCAATGTCCAACTCTGCGCAGACACGATGAGTCTGTCGTCTACCGACGCAACAAAACTTGCCAAGGAGCTTCAAGGGATCGCTCGTATGCTGCCTGACAAACCCATCGGGAACATCAAGCGAACAGAGCCAGAGGCCCTTGATGTATTGGAGGCGTTTGAGGGCGGCGTTGAAGCGATTCGCAAGAGTCTCAATCGAGACTTAACGACATCGCTTTTCCTGAAACGCCGTGAGCTTGGGAAATATGTTTCCCTGATGGCCGAATCTGGTCCATCACCATATGGTCGCCAGTTGCTCCGAGATTTCATCGATTCCCAGACGCACTACGCCGATCTTCCTGAGCTTGGCCGATTTGTGGGTGATATTCGAGGATCGGGAATCCCGTCCGACAAGGGCGGCAAGATACGAGCATGGATCAAGGCACAGTCGGGACTTTACTTGCCATCCGGCGACTGCCTGGGATTTGTCGAGTACGAACTCAAGCCGTTGCGAGTCTCACAGATTGCTTCTTGGACATGCCAGTTGGACGGCAACGACGACGCTGACCCACGGCGAGACTCGATGGACATCCTGCTTTCGTGCGATGGTTCGCCAGTTCATACAGAGGTAAAGGCCCAAAATGACAGCTTTTGCTCCTCGGCTTTCGTGCAAGTTCTTTACTATGGATGTGCGCTCGCAAACGAGCAGCAACGTCGTCGGCTTCGTAGCCAGTTTCCTCAATTGAACGACAGTCTTGCGTGGCTTGCTCTCATCGCAGAAAAACGAGATGAGATAGCGGAACCTGGGTTCGATTCAGATCGCAAAGCGACGTTGTGTTTTCTCAAACACTCAGAAATAAAGAACGCACTTCGCCCGTTCTTTCGTGGCGTGTTCGTTGTAATTGTCGAACCAAACTTCGACGGCAGCTACTCGGTCGTTGCTTCCAAGACCGACAAGGTTTCATTCGACGAGTGACCGTCGAGTTGTATTCGCAAGTGCGTACCCGCCTCCCGTGAAACCTTTTCCCTCACCACCGGAACTCCCTCCAACACCGCCGCCACCCCAAACCCGCCCACGCCTCCCGATATGAGCGGATTGTCCAAATTAGAACCCGATCCAGGTGGTGAGCTTTGTGGTCTGTTGGGCGGCAGGGATGTCGGTGGTGGTTGGTAGGACTCGTGCTTGTCTACCTCTTGCGATCACTCGACTTACGCTGCTTAGCCAGGGCATCCAATATCTGCTGAAGAAACTCTCCGTCAACGGGAATGCCCGCCGCAACGCAAGTGGCCCGCATGTACGCCTCCATGACCTCGAACTGAGTCAAACCCTGGGGGATTTCAGCATTGATCAGCGACTCATAAAGTCGGGAGCGGCCTTCCTCGTTGATGCGACTCATTCGATAATCTCCTTCGTTCGTACTTCCCCCTGATGAGACGCTGTTGTGTGCTGTCGTTGCGAGATTGCGTGGATCAGGTCAGCTTTCTTCATGCGCCACACCCCAGCAATGCCACAGTGCTTTGCCACGGATCGCAGGATGTTCAGAGGCACCCCTCGAAGCCGTTCCTCATCGAACCTGCTGTAGTAGGCCATGAGGAGTTCCCACCCTTGCTGGCGGTCGATGACAAGTGGCGGTCGTCCGACAGAAATCATCGGCAAACGCAACGCCACCCACCACGAAGCGTGCGAACACTCCAAGTGATAATGGAACGGAAGTGCAGCGTTCGGCTCGTAGATGTACCACGCCCTAGCGAGGGCCATATCACCGTAGTAATCCTCGTGGCGGTAAAATCGCTGGTACACTCCGTCAAAAACAATGCCGTTCGGCAGTTCCACCCAGGCATGCCCACCAAGAGCAAGTGACGTTTCGCCATGCACGAGCTTGTGTCCGCAGTTTCCCAAGCGATCTGGAGTATCACAAGCGTACCTATATGCCTGCCAGTAGCAGTCTTGCGGAAAGATCGAGTCCAATTCTACGCCTTCGATCCACGGAGAGCCCGGTGGAGTTACCTCGTAGCGAGCCTTCCGCTGTCTACTCCGTTCGTAATGCTCACGAAGCTGACTTTTATCAATACGTTCATTTTGCATTCCTTGCTCCTCCAGCAGATGCGCATGACGATGCGCAGATGTGCGATTGACAGGGGTCAAATCAGAATCATCGGAACCAGCCGACTCAACGTGAGACGACCGGCCTATTAACCGATGGCGACACGGGGCACAGGGAGGAGCAGTGAGAAGACGACCAGGATCGTCCGAGTAGCTCGATGGAACTCTGCAATGCCAATAGATGACGTGTCTGGCCGAATTGTAGCGCACAAAAAAGTTGCCGCCAAGAGCGGTTATGTGTTCGTCGGAAAAAGCGATTTTTTGAGAAGCCGATCTGTGTTTTACCAACGTCCGATGTCGTTGATCTTACGACGCAGTTCTTCCCAGGTGACGGAGCGATATGGGTCGTCACCGAGCCCGTGCAGAAAGCGGTGACAATCACCACACAACAGCCGCAGGTCTGAGATCGGCTCCTCACCGAGTACGCTGGGGTATCGGTCGTGATGGGTGTGTTCGCCGGGCGTGCGGCAATTGTGCTGGGCGCAACGCTCGCACATGCCACCGGCTCGTTTCCACACTTGCCGACGCTTCCAACGCCAGATGTCGCTCTGGAGGTACTCGTAATAATTCATGCCGTATGTATGATCGGCATGAAAGAAAACGCCCCCGCCCGCCGCACCAGCGGCGGGCGGGGGCATTGGTGCTTGCAAAACAAGGAAGGGTCTGGGACTGAGCCGAAATCAGTAGAGCAGTGCTGATACCAAGTCGCAGTCGGGCTGCAAGCTGGCGGAATGTAGGGTGAACATCTGGAGGGAGCTTCACCACTGTGAGGCCATCGTCGCTGCTGGAGGCTCGGACAGTCGCAACCAGTAATAAACCTAAAGGCTTACTTCACCATTACGGATTCGGGCAACTTACGGATTCACCCTGGGCCTTTCAGGCCCAGGGTTCGGGTGAATCCGTCGTTTGATTGCCGCAAGTCTTTGAAAAAACAGTACATAGACGGATTCACGCAGGCGTGAATCCGTCTTCCACCATGAATCGCTCATCCTAGAATCTTCTCACGCCAGTAAAGGATGCCATGAGAGCGACCATCCTTAAACGGCTTGGTTGCTACCCTGCAATCCTCTTTCAACTTTTTCAGCAACTTGTTGGTCGTGCCCACAGAGAAACTCACTCTCTCGTTAATATCCTTACCCATCAGTGCGTTCTCTTTCCCGAAAGGAATCACATCGAGAACCTGCTCCAGATCGTTCGCAACTTCTTGGTCCTTAGCTGCTTGCTCGACCTCGGACTTGTTGCCCTCCAGGTACAACTCGTGCTTGCGAGCATCAAAGCCGAAAATAAGCGGAGGCACTTCCTGAACGAGCCTTCCTTCTACAGCCAGCGTTCGCTGAGTTCCGTTCTTGTAATAGTTCCAGATGAAATCCACGCCTGCATGCCAGTCTGTAGAGCCCGAGGTCTGTCCAGACTTGTTGTGGTGGTGGATCAGGATGACCGTGCTTCCCGTCTCGTGGCAAAATTCGGAAATCGGTTGGAGAGCCTTTCTGACCTCGGATGCCGAGTTCTCCCATCCCGCCACGCCAGCGAACTGCTTCTCGAATGCGGCACGAGCCGAATCGATAATAATGACCGCCTTCTCCAACGACCGCTGCTTCAGCAACCGCTTCAACCACGGCACGGTCACGGTAGGTTTGCTCGTCACGACATGCAGTTTGTCGCTATATTGCTGCCACTTCTCAATCGGAAAGCCTCGCTTGAGATTTGCAGCGAGATAATAGGCTGGGTTCTCCAGGTCTACGATTACGACAGGCGTTTGCTGACAGGGAAAATCAAACCAATCTTCTCCCGTAACCAGTGATTTTGCCAACGAGGTCGTCAGTGTGCTTTTACCCGCCTTGGATTCACCAGAAAACAGGTAAAGGTTTCCCGACTCCACATACGGGTCAACGAGATACTCCGGCTCATGCTGTTCAGCGAAAGCGAAGAAATCGACAGCGTTGAGGGCTTCTTCTCGGCTTGTACTTGTCGTTCCAATGCTCTCGCACTTTGCTGCGAAGTCTGAAGCAGACATCGGACTGCCTGTTCGTTGCGACTCAATATATGCGTGAATTGCATCCTTGGTTCGCATCACTTCGGACCAACGTCGAGCTTTCTCGACGATTGCCTCCGTGGATTCCATACCCGGTTGATAGTATTCGTAGACGACTGCAAGTTCCGATAAGTAGCGAAACTGAACCTTTTCGGACTTGTCTTCGATAGCCTCCGCAAGTTCGTTTTTCACCCAGATGCGGTCTGGAGCCTGCCCGAACTCGTCGAAAAACTGAAATGCGATGGAGCACACGTTTTTGTGAATGTCGTTTGTGAAATTGTCTGGTTCAAGAATGTGCCGCACCATCTCTGTGTCGTTCAGGACGATGGCCATGAGTTGCCGCATAAGTTCTTCGTCCCAGCGAATTGCGTTGGGAACCGACTCAAAGGGCACTTCCATCTCATCAAGTTCTATTTTTTCCTCTGGTGTCAATTCTCTCATTCCGACACCCCCTGTTCATGTTTTGTGGGGGTTCGTTCGATTTGAGAATCAGTCTTGCGCTCGTGCGCTCTTTTGCATAAATTTGAATCCATCGTGAGTAACTACTTTAGATAGAAGCGGGTGCCGACTCCCGCAGTTACGACCAGCCGATACCGAGTTGTCCTCGCAATCGGCATCCACCAAACCCTCCGTCACTGCCATCCCGACACGACGGATGTTTGATGTACCCAAGCCCTGTGGGCGGCTGTGCCGCCCACAGGGCTTTTCTATTCAGTCCTTTCGAGTTCCAACGTCGAGAACTCGATACCGAAGTGTTCACACAACCTTTCTAGGTCACCTACCGTGTAGAGTTGCCGACCAGCGATGGTGGTTTGAGGCTTCGGGACGTGTTGTGCCCGGTGAGCGTAACGAACTCGATGCTCGGCCACATCAAGCAACACAGCGGCTTCAGTCGTCGAAAAAAGTGGTTTCATGAAAATTCCTCCTATCTTTATGTAGTAGTTCGCATCTAATTCTCATCGCAGTTGCGACAAACATTGGGGAACTAAGTTGGCCCACATCGATTCCAGAAAAAGCGGTTTTCGGGATCGGGGGCCGGATCGAAGCCGATAAGCATTTGCGGCTTCGGGGATCGCCAGAGCGGGGCGATGCCAGTGGAGAAGGTTGGAGAAAGTTGCTGGTATTCTACCGGAGTCAGGTAAGGCCGCTAAGGGCGATTTTGCGTGGGCCACACGTTTCCGGGTTTCCGACTTTCCGGCTATCCACAGATACGCTGGAACACGCCGTTCGCCTTGGCTTCACCGAGGCGGTCATAGAAGGCTTGCTTGCGGTGGTTGGTTCGTTCTTCCCACAACTTCAGACGCTCGTTGGTATCAGAGCCAGAATTTGGTGTTTTCGTGGACATTTCTCGCTCATCCCCACCACGCTGGCAGGGGTGCTTGGGCGACGAGCGACGTCGAGGCCAGTGTTTTTTGCGGTTTTCGTTTCCCTGCAGGAGGTAGTGTCTACGTCGCTCATGCCACGACCAAAAAACAGCAGTTAACCCACTTTCTACCAGGTGTTTATGTTAAAAACCGGTGGGGATCAGCGAGAAGTGTCTTTTCGTGGCTGCGATTAAGTCAGTGTATCTGGCCAATGCATTGCACCCGATGTGGCCGGAACTGTGCGAAGAAGGTCATGGCCGGCATTACGCTGCGATTGCAACCGCCAACGGATTTGACCTTCCTAATCCTGATGCAGTGGCCGAGAACAACAGAGAGATGATTGGCAGGCGAGCGGCCTCCGACCATCACTACTGCACTCGTCAATTGATGAATGCCGGATTGTATTTTGACTTGCTCGACTAGACGTTCGAGCAGCAAGTTTACATTGCCAAATCTCGGTGTAGAATCCTTCAGCCGATTGAGAACGCTCTTGCTTTCCTCGGCTGCTTTATCGATTGCCGTCGCATTCTATTTGACCTAAGCAACATTTCTCCGGCGGCGAGATCGGTCTTTTGCTGACCGCTCTATCAAACGTCCCAGATACTCGTGCGCCCACGTTGCGCACCAACCAGACATGGGAGAACCAAGATGAAGCAAAGAACCGAAACATTCCTGATGGACGATGGACGGTCGATCCGTCATCTGAGTCAGGATAGAGCCCAGGAGGAGAACTCGGCTCCTGCCTACTGTGCTTTTCTAGTCAAGCAGTTGCGGAAGCATGGTGGCGTCATGACGCAGCAGCAGATCGAGACGGCTATCGAGAAGAATTATGGCAGCACCTTCGGCCCCGACGATCTTCGGCCTGTTCGGATCGGGCGAAATAGGGTGACACGCCCCAAATGGAAGAACACTCTTGATTTGGCGAAGGTGCTTGGTCGCAAGGAAGGGCTTCTTGTGACCCGCTCGAAACAGATCGACAAGAAGAAAGTCACTTACGTCGTTCTCCTCGACCCCAACGTAACTCCGCAGGAATGGATTGAGTGGGCAAATGACAAGAACAAGTCTCGCAACCATTTCAAGAAACGCTGCCCGCAATGCAACAGCTACGTTCCACTTAACGGAAAGAAATGTGTGTGCGGTCACGCTTTTCCACCTAAGTCCGACCGCATACATCGTCTGCCGAAGTAGGAGGCCACCACGATGCACACTCTTGCCACGCAACTCAACCTAATCACCCACGGCCCAAACGATCTCGAACTCAAAGTCGCCGGTTGCACGGTCGCCCAGGTCGAGGAAGCACTCTGGGAGATTCTGAATCTTGGGCCGGGCGTGCTGTGCTACGTCGATGAAGTTTTGGTCCTGGACAAAGAAAACCTCGTCCTCGGCGTTGGCGTGTCGGTCTTCTTCTTGAAACCGTTTGGTTTCAAGGGGTCGGACGAATTCTTCTCGATGACCTGCAAGCAAGCTGCCGAGTTGTTCGGTGTCAGTGACGAGACGATCCGACGTTGGATTCACAACGGCAAGCTGCGTGGGACCAAGAGCCCGCTTCGGACGAGTCTCCGAGCATGTCGAGAATTGAGAGATCAGCTTCTCGTCCAACCTCCCCCGCCTGCGGACACCGGAAAGCCTCGTCCTTACGGACGACGTGATCGAAAAGCATGGGAGTTTATTGATCCTGACAAAAGCGGAACAAAGTAAGGGATGTCATGTCGAAGAAATCGAAAAAGCCCAAGTCGAGGAAGATTGGACCGAATTTCTACCCGTCGATGGATGCGTGGTTTGCAGAAAGTGAAATCTTCGTGTCCATCTTTCGACGGAAGCGTATTCGGCTCGCAAATGGTCGGGAAAATGGAGAGCTTGCTGAAAAAGAATTTCAGCGAATCATGCGTATCGTGGAATCCCGAAACCTTGGTGACGATAGACGCATCGATACCCTCGTCGAAGAACATTTGCAGTGGTTCAGGGACGAAGTTGAACGTGGGAAGGTGAAGCAGCGAAGGTTGGAAATCAAAAGAGCCTATCTCAGCGATTTTTGCACCCATTTTGGCAACCGGCGAGTCACCGAATTCCTCAATGGTGCGGGTTACATGCTTTTCGACGATTGGCTTGTCGCTCACCCCGAATGGGACAGCCCATCTACAAGAGAAACTGCCTTCAAGGCCATCGCTTCGATGTTCAATTGGGGATGGAAAAGGGGGCTGATCAGTCGCTCCCCCTCTCGTGGTTACGACATCGAGGAGGGGTTGACCAGGGCTGACATCGTGTTTACCGCCTCCCAGGAACAGGCGATCTACGACGAAATCGAGGACCGTCGATTGCTTGAATTCGTTCAGGCACTCTTTCACACGGGAGGCCGCACCTACGTTGAGGTCGCCGGGGTGATGGTCGAACAGGTAATCTGGAGCGACGGGAAGCCCTACGGCTGGGACTTGGGAATTGTCAAGACTCGCAGACGTATCATCTACCTGGACGACTTCATGCAGGGCCTTACGAGTAAACTCGTGGACCGCTACGAGGAAGGCAATCTGTTTCGGAACCGGCGTGGCAAGCCCTGGGTTTCGGGTACGGCGGGCCAGCGTTTTGCGGAGATCATTCGGACTCTGATTGAGAAGCGTCCAGACCTTGGACTGACCGACCGGCATACTCCCTATGGCTGTCGCCACACCTGGATCACTCGTGCGTTGGACAGGGATGACCTGTCAGTGCAGGATGTCGCAGAGATGGCCGGTACTTCGGTCCAACAGATCGAGCGAACCTACAAGACGGTTGGCCGTCGCCACAGGAAACTGTCCGGGCTTGCGAACAAAGTTCACGGCAACAGCCAGAACATCGAGTGACCATTCCTCGGTTCGGCAAGCAAAAAGCCCCGCCAGCGGATGATCCACTGGCGGGGCTTTTTGTAGGCTTGTGGCCTTTCCAGGTCGTTTTGAATCGGGCAGGGGCCGATCTCTCTAGTTTGTCCTCTACTTGCCCAGCCAATAAATCCGCAAACTCTTTCTGGTTGGTGACTTATGGCATTTTGGAAGTATCCCCGAGAGGATTCGAACCTCTGGCCTTCGGCTCCGGAAACCGACGCTCTATCCAGCTGAGCTACGGGGACAACGGTATGTCCGAGACAGGGTATCACATTTCGACACGAAATTCCAATCGTGGGCTCGCGAGACTCTCGAAAAACCGGGTGGAAACACTCTCAGGAGTGACGTTGCGTGTTGCATCACAAGTGGGCACGAGTGCTTGTATCTAGTGCACCTCTTGGTTTATTCCCTGCCCGGGAATCGAGATTGAAAGAGCGTAAGACTTGAAAAATCAGGTGGATTGTGCGATTTTTCAGACTTTTACCTAATCGGCATGAGACTTGCTTGTAAATATTGCAATGACAACAGTGTGTTGCTGTTCAGGATTAGGCGGACGCAGGAGAAATGTGTCCGTTGCGTATGTTCACAAATGTAGACTTAGTAGAGAGGCGCTCTCGTGAGTACACCAGCTGCTGCAAAATCGGACGGTTCCGGGATGTCCCAGGCATCTGCCCCTGCCTATTACAGCTCCAACGGATCGGCTCGTCAGGCGGCCATTGCTGCCGTGACGAACTACAAACCCTCCAGCCCCCCGATGAACTTCATGGAGACCCCGACTCAGCAGTTGTTCGCCGGGAATGTCTTCAGTAAAGCCGTGATGAAGGACCGGTTGCCAAAGCCTGTTTTCAAGTCTTTGATGAAAACCATCGAGACCGGCACCAAGCTCGATCCCTCCATCGCGGATATCGTTGCTTCCGCCATGAAAGACTGGGCCATCGAGAAAGGGGCCACGCACTACGCCCACGTCTTCTATCCCCTGACCGGATTAACCGCCGAAAAACACGACAGCTTCCTGGCTCCCAACGGAGATGGTGGAGCAGTTGCCGAGTTTAGTGGCAGCCAGTTGATTCAAGGCGAGCCTGATGGTTCCAGCTTCCCGAGTGGCGGTATTCGTGCGACGTTCGAAGCACGTGGCTACACCATCTGGGATGTAACCAGCCCGGCCTACATTCTGGAAAACCCCAACGGAACCACGCTGTGCATACCCACGGCATTCGTTTCGTGGACGGGCGAGGCACTCGACAAGAAAACCCCGGTGTTACGATCGATGCAGGCCCTGAACGTTCAGGCCCAGCGGATTTTGAGGTTGTTCGGCAAGACGGATGGCGCTCTGGTTTCCTCCACCGCCGGACCCGAACAGGAATACTTCCTGATCGACCGCAATTTCTTCTTTGCCCGTCCCGACCTGCTCAACTGCGGTCGCACCCTGTTTGGGGCCAAACCCCCCAAGGGACAGGAATTCGAGGATCACTATTTCGGTGCGATTCCCGAGCGGGTGCTGGCTTTCATGCTGGAAGTGGAACGGGAGTTGTTCAAGCTCGGCGTTCCGGTCAAAACGCGTCACAATGAAGTGGCTCCCGGTCAGTACGAAATCGCTCCGACGTTTGAGTTTGCCAACCTGGCAACCGACCATCAGCAGTTGATCATGCTGACCCTCAAACGCGTCGCGGAAAAGTACGGCATGGCTTGCCTGCTGCATGAAAAACCATTCGCGGGCGTGAACGGTTCCGGCAAGCACGTGAACTGGTCGATGGGGAGCGCCTCGCAGGGGAATCTGCTCGATCCCGGCGAAACGCCGCACGAAAACGCTCAGTTCCTGGTGTTCTGTGCCGCCGTGATTCGAGCCGTGCATTTGTACCAGGGGCTGCTGCGTGCCGTGGTGGCCTCTGCCAGCAACGATCATCGCCTGGGGGCCAACGAAGCCCCTCCTGCGATCATCTCCATCTTCCTGGGGGATCAGTTGACGGATGTGTTCGAGCAGATCAAGGCCGGGGGAGCCAAGTCCTCGCTTCCTCGTGGCACCTTGACGGTCGGCGTCGACGTGCTGCCACCCTTGCCCAAGGATGCTGGCGATCGTAACCGTACCAGTCCGTTTGCCTTCACGGGAAATCGCTTCGAGTTTCGCGCGGTTGGGGCTCATCAGTCCATTGCCGGTCCGCTCGTTGCCATGAATACCATTGTTGCCGAATCGCTGGATTACTGTGCCACGAAGCTGGAACAATTGACGGGTGGCGATCCCTCGAAGCTCAATCCTTCCATCCAGACGCTGATCGCCGACATCATGAACGAGCATGGTTCGGTCATCTTCAATGGCGACGGCTATTCCGAGGAATGGCATCAGGAAGCGGCTCGTCGTGGCCTGCTGAACATGAAAACGTCCGCCGAGGCGCTCCCCTTCCTGGGACGCCCGGAAGTCAAGAATCTGTTCACGAAGTACAACGTGCTGTCGGAACGCGAACTGGAAAGCCGCCTCGATATTTACCTCGAGCAGTACTGTAAGTTCATCAGCGTGGAAGCCCGGACGACCATTGAAGTGGCCCGGACGATGATCTTCCCCGCTGCCATTCGTTATCAGAACCAATTGGCCTCTACCTGTGCCAACCTGAAACTGGTCGGATACAACTTCGATACCGATACGCTCGACAAAGTGACGGAACTGGTCAAAAACCTGCAGGACAGCACCAAGGCCCTGGAGGTTGCATTCAACGACCACCATTCCCACAGTCTGGCCGAGGAAGCCAAGTACTATTGCGAGGTCATTCTGCCCGCAATGAATGCCGTTCGCCTCTATGCCGACGAACTGGAAGGGTACGTTTCCGACGATCTGTGGCCACTCCCCACATATCAGGAAATGTTGTTTATTCGCTGATTTTGGAAGTCGTGTGTGTTCTCCTGCGTCGAGATGGTCGGTTGGGGGCTTGGTGTCGTCCCCGGCCGACCATCTTCGCTTTTTGCGCCAGCGCTTCAGGAATCACGGGTGCACTGTCCGAAGCGAGACGGTGCGGGCCGGGATCCACTGGAGTTGACATGCGGCGGTATTGTGCAACGGGGCATGTCAGCGGATGGGAATATAAACATCGGTCACAAGGTTGCGGGCAGGAGTTTGCCCGGGCCTGTTTCGATAAATTTCGAAACTGTCGACTTTGGCCAGTTTGTGATGCTGATAGCGTACCAATTGATGCCCCGTGCTCCAGGCATTCCCCAGATGCGCATACCGGCCCACATGAGTGACACGTATGGCCCGCAGCGAAGGGATCGACCAGGTCAATAATTCCCGCGGAAGCCGCCCCGGCTCCTCCGGAAGCAGGAAACCCGCCGTATACTCGCAGAGGTTCGATTTGAAGTCGCAGAGATGATACACGGAGATCGCTTCCGTATCGGTTGCCAGTCCGTGTTGTCGGTAGTATTGCTGGACTTCCTCGAAGGCTGCGGACATCGAATCCGGCAACTCCCGGAATGCACATTGCCGCTTCACGCCTGCCATGCGCAGTGGGCCGATAGGCTCGATACCCTGCAGTTGGGTCTGTGAATCCACGCGTCCCGTTTCCACCCACTCCTTCAACATCCGTAGCCCCCGCTCGTAATCCATCCCGATCAGAGGCTCCAACTGAGGGATCATCCAGAACAGGAACCAGGGCAGAGACCCTTTCATGAACCAGGTCACCCGGGTTCCTTTCCCGGCGGGCTCCAGTTGGAAGCCAACCTCCGATTTTGATTTCCAGGGTTTCAAGATGCACAGTTCGTCGAGGATGCGACGCCCCGGTTCCAGCAACTTATGCTGTATTGCCCCGGCTCCCACGATCGATCCCGACCAGCGATAGCTTGAGCCGACAGCACGCGGATTCTCCGAAACAATCACGCTGGCCTCGGGTTCCGCGCACAGCCACGGCGACCACTTCGGCCACGTCCGAAAATCGACGAGTGTTTCGTAGACGGGTTCCGGAAGGGCCTCGATTTCCGTGGAACGGAGAACTTCAAAGCGTGGCATCACCCTTACCTTTCACACCCCGGCAGTATTCTCGACGGGATATTTTTCGATGTTGGCGGTTTCGTTGTTGGCGGTGCGATCCACTCCCGTGGCCACAACGTCACTCCCCCGCGGACTGATCCGGCTTGACGTAAAATTCCGAGAGATCGAATTTGCCGGCGGTTTCCGCTTCCAGGATTTTCAGACGGCTTTCCAGTTGCTGCAAACGGACTTCCAATGCGGGATCGAATGCACTGTTCCGGGGGGGCTGGGGACGCGGCGGCTTGGGATAATTCAAGTGACGCTGCAGGGCGGCAAACATGTACAGCGGATCGCGGCCATGGTTCGCCTTGGCGATGCGCCCTTCCTGCAAGCCGAACAAAACCGGGTAGGAGGGAACATAATCGGTCTGCTCGGTGCGCCGACGGACTTCCTGCACCCGAAATTCGGAGCGGGAATAGATCATTTCCGTGAACTCCACCGCACCCAGCGCCTGGCGGATCTTGCCTATCCACTCCGCCCAGTCCGCATTGAACATGGGATCGGCTGCAATTGCCTTCAAGCCCTCCTGATAACCCAGACGGTTGCGCGAGAGGCATTCAAACTGATATAAAAACAAACCCTGGGGGCTGGGATGCTCGCTGGCCAGATACTCGGCTTCCTTCTCCAGTATCTCCAGCGCAATCCGCAGATCGAAACGGGAACGATCGCGTTCCGCCTGCTGCATCAGATAACTCTGAAAACTGGTGAAATAATGCGGCAACCGCAACATGCCTCCCGAGATCCGGCCATGTAACTGCATCTCGGAAGCCAGAAACTCCAAGGCTATCGGCAGCCGTGTGGTGGCCAGAATTTCCTGCGATATCCCCTGGAGAATTTCCTGTGAGGCGAGATTGTCATCCAGACGTTCCCGATACGCACGAAAAAAGTAGGCCTGTTCGACATATTCCTCGCGGGGATGTAATCGATTGTCCAAGCAATTCCTCCCGCCTGTTGCGATGACTTTCAAAGTTTCTCGAACTTGCTGGCAATCTCCATCGGGATGGCACCCAGTTGCTTCCAGACATGCTCTGTCTTGCCATCCAGGTCTTGCAGGTGCAACTGGGATCGGCAAACCGATAACACATTTTGCCTTTGCTGATTCCCCCACAATTTTACGACATATTCGATTCCCTGGGGGGGGGCCCCCCCCGCCACCGTGAACACAACCTGCCCCGCTGAAACGTCGTAGTACCAAGTATAATCGATCTTCAAGCGATGTCCCACGAACATGCGGGCCAGCGTATTGGCCTGAAACAACACCGTCGCCGTCCCGTCGCTACGTATCGTCAGATAGCGGCTGCCGTAATAATCGGAGGTCCAGTGCCCCACCACCGTCTGCTGAATCTGTTCCCCAGTCAGGTCCTCCGGAGAGGTCGGTTCTTCGGGGAGCCTCATCGAATCCACGAGTTGCTCGTCGTGGGAAGTAGCTACCCCGGAGGGGCTATTCTCCCGGGCAGTCGCCTGCGCAACAGGCCTGGCCTCTTCCGGACCAAGCCAGGCATAGCCGGCACCACATACGATCAGGCCCAGGGCTCCAAATAGAATCGAATAACGATATCGCCGCGGCATCCGTGCTCCCCTATCACATGGGATCGTAAGAGGTCTTTTCTGAATTGTACTTCCCGCACAGGGTTTTGCCATGCGAGTTCCCGTATTCCGCCCGGGTCTCGGCCGATCGCCATTTCACGTTCCCCCTCCATCGTTTCTCCGGGGGACGGTTCGAACTCCTTCCCGGCAATCGCGCCGGGCTACGTGGTCGCGGTATGGCGCTTTTCGAATTGAATTCGCGGTATGGCGCTTTTCGAATTGAATTCGCGGTATGGCGCTTTTCGAATTGAATTCGAATTGTACCCAGGTTGAGTTCCGTTACGTTTCGAAATCACTTAGCCTGTAATCGATTGTGCATGGCGAGGTTCCGTTCCGGCCTTTGCGGCAGTCGTTGCCCGGAGGATCGGGGTGTACGGTTCGTGTTTGCGAAGGGGGCCTTCGCGTGACGAGCCGACGGCGGGATATCGTGAAATAATCCTTGAAAGGGATTGGGGAAAGATGGTCATGAGCGTGGCATGGGGAGAGCTGGAATCGCTAATTGCACAACATCAAACGTACGTCCTTTCCAGTCACGTCCGTCCCGACGCCGACGCTCTGGGGTCGGAACTGGCGATGGCATCGCTGTTGTTGTCGCGGGGAAAGCAGGTTCGCATCATCAATCCGGGCAGCACTCCGGCTCATCTGAAATTTCTCGATCCCCAGAATCAGGTTCAGGCCATTCACGAACAACCCGGGCTCGTCCAGGCCATTAAGGAATGCGAAATTCACCTGATTCTCGATACCAGCGCCTGGGCGCAATTGGCGGAAGTAGGCAAGGTCATGGCTGCTGCCCCTTCCCGCAAAGTTGTGATCGATCACCACGTCAGCAGTGATGACCTGAATGCCTGTGAATTCAAGGATATCGCCTCGCCGGCCACGGGATGCCTGGTGTATGAATTCATGGAGTTTCTCGGGTACGAACCTTCCCCCTGGGAGGCGGAATGTCTTTATACGGCGATAGCCACGGATACCGGCTGGTTTCGGTTTCCCGCGACAACCCCCGATACCATGCGAATCGTCGGTAAACTGATGTCGGCCGGGGTCGCTCCCGCCACGATGTATCGCATGCTCTACGAACAGACCTCGCTGGCACGACTGCATCTGTCGGGGATTGCCATGCAGCGCGCCGCCACGGCCTGCGCGGGCAAATTGGCCTACACCTATGTCACTCAAGCAGATTTTGCACAAACCAAGGCACATCCCGCCGATACTGAAAATCTGGTGAATGAATGCATGCGGATCAAGGATGTAATTGCCGCCTTCATTCTGGTGGAGCAACCGAACCGCGTCTTCAAGGCCAGCCTCCGCAGTCGCGAACAGTTTGATGTCACCCCCATTGCGGAAATCTTCGGCGGCGGAGGACACCGTCAAGCGTCCGGGGCGACCGTTCCCGGCCCGCTCGAACAAGCCCTCGTGAAACTCGTGGAACTATTCAACGAGCGACTGACAAATACGCCTTGATTTCCTCCCCCCGGCCTATGCCCGGCAGTTGTATAATTGCGGGTGTGCCTCTTCCCTGTTACCCCCTCTCCCAGTATCCGGAAGCGACCGAAAACGTATGCGCCGCAGTGGCATACCGCAGAATCGGATGATTTCTCACCCAGGTCCATAAAACAGGATAGCTGACATCAACGAACTAGCCGCGCCCGTCAGGAAGCGGGCCAAACTGGGGCTTGGTTATTGCAATACATTGCCAGAATTGATGTTGTGTCCAAGGAGTGTTCCTCGGGAAACCGCCCGCGTGGCCCGCTTCCTGATGGGCGCGGCTAGTTTTTCAGGCACTTTCGAGACAAAATTTACCACATTGGCAACTGTGTGAGAAATGCGGACTAATCGATCCGCGGACATCCCGCTGCGCGCCGGGACTCGAACATTCGCGAACAGTAAAAGGAGGAGCGTATGTGGTGGCGAGCGATTATTGCGGGGCTGATCGTTGCGGGTGTCTCGGAACTTGCGAATCGACTTCCCCGTCTGGGGGCGTTGCTGCTCACCCTGCCGATCGTCAGCATCATCGCATTTATTGCCATCTGGCAGAAGGAACAGGACCTTGCCGTTGTGTCGAAGCTGGCACGCGAGACGCTCATTCTTGTTCCATTGGGGCTCCCCTTCTTCATCCCGATGGCCTTCGCGGAGCGAATCGGCATCGGGTACTGGACGGCTTTTGGCCTGGGAATTTTCATCGCCTCGATCACGATTGGCCTGTGGTTTTTCCTGGGACCACCACCGGGAAAATAGACACCGAACTCCATGCGCCAGCATCGGATAAGGGCAGGCGGATTCTGAAAAAATCGCTGCTAGCCTCGGGGTTCGGATCCCCAAGGGCGTAGGCCGGGACGAGTCCCAGCATTTGCGAGTTCGAATTCGAATAATTCCCTGCCACTGAGGTTGGAGCAGGCTATTTTTCGGTCGAGGAAGGGCGCACGGCCTCGGTTCGCTTGGCCACGGGAGCTGCTTCCGGGGATGCAAAAGGGTCCAATTGTGGAAACCGATCCCGGTGGACCCAGCGATGCCACCAGTTCGCGCGTTTCAGGCAGGGATCATCGGGCGACAAGACCCGCGTTTTGCCGCGGCGCGTCTGCACCACGAGTTGACCATCGCCGCGTATTTCCTTTACCACCCAGAATTTTTCGACCACGTAGCAGTAGGAATCTCCATGCTGCGAGGGAGCCACATACGTGGCGCGCAATGTCGGATGCGATGACTGTTTTGTCATCAGGTAGACCACGGGATCACCCACCTGAAATTGCGACATACGCTCGCCTCGATTGCATACAGGGATTCGACTCAGTCACTCTCATACAGGGAACAAAAGGCCACAGCCCGCTCTCCCCTGCCTTATGAGTGTTTCCGGCTCACCACAGGGCCTAGTACATGACTGCGGCAGTACCCAGACACTGTTATTGTAACCATTGTCCCCGCTTGAGTATAGATCGAAAAATTTCCCGACCGTGAAAGTATACATAAGATCATTTCGCGGGGACTGGCAATCAATAAGATGCGATTCCGCCAGGCCCCAATGTACGCAAAACGCCCCGTCATATGACATGACGGGGCGTTTTTGTTCCATTCCAGGCCGCGAGTCGGCCTAGCCGCCATACAGGGAGCGGAAGAGAGTCGTGTACCCTTCGGCTTCTTCGGGGTAGGCATCCCACAAGTATTTCAACGGGAAAGTGGCCGGGGGTTCTTCACCCTTGGCCTGTTTGGCACCGCGCCAGAGCACGATCGACTTCAAAGTTTCCTCGCGAAAGTTCGATTCCAGTTCGAGTTCCGGGAATTCGGCCAGAATGCGTTCCATGCCCTGTAATCCGGCCATCAGTTTGGTCTCGGCTTCCTGGATGTCTCCGCGATCGATGAAAGCCCGCTTGCCTTCAAACAGATCCTTATGCGCCTGAATCACTTCAGGGCGGGATTCCACCAGGCAGCGGGTGCGCCAGTAACGGTAATTGCACATTTTCTGGCGACGGTCCACCCACTCCAGCTTATCATACAGGGTGAACTTGTTCCCTTCTTCCTGAATAATCGCATGCAGGACATCGTTATTTTCGTCGACTTCCATTACCACCCAGCCGCCGGGGGTCATGTAGCGTTCGGCTCCCCACTGGTTCCGCAATTCGTCAAAGGCGACTTCCCAAGCTTCCTGAATGCGGCCGATTTCCTCAAATTTTCCTTCCTGCTGGAAGGTGTCGGCATAATCGATTTGAGACCGGACAGGGTACGAGCGGAAGAGGACATCGGCCACGCGGCTCTGCGTGATGCCCGGGCGGGCTTCCACTTCATTGGCAATTACAAACCAGTCCTTGGCGGCCAGGTAGTTATCTTTGCCATCGGGATTGATGGCCGGATCGGGCCCGCCGCCGTCCAGCAGCGGGTCATCGATGAAATATTGCCGGAAGAATTTCTTTTCATCGGCGCGACCAATTTTCTGACCCAGGATACGACCGCTTTCCCAGTAGAGTTCGGGATATTTGTGGTTGCGGCTGGCCCCCAGCATCATGAACTTGGCCCCTTCCTTCACCCACTGATAGCGATCCACCACGCCATCCCATTCCGCAGAGACGTTGTAGGCCAGATTCCAGCCCTGGAATTCCCAAACCTGGCGAAAGTGGGGTTGCAACAGCACGATCGAATCGACCGTGGCCTTCAGTCCGGCCCAGTCTTTCTTGTCCTTCTGAACCACGGCCTGCTGCCAAAGCATGTTCGAGGCAATCCCCCGCAACCCCAGCAGCACGAGATTCATCGTCGACGAGGCGGGATCGACATTCCCCAGACTGGTTTCTCCCAGATCATATTCATCGCGGAGGCGGGAGAGTTGGCCTCCCGACTTCGCCGTGCCGTCACCCGGCGCGCCGAAATAGACTATGGGGGCCAGCAGCAGAATCATGGCCAGCAGATACGCCAGTTTTCTTTGTTGTGACGAAAGACGTGTCATTTCGCCTCCATTTCACGAACTTTCATAGCGAAATAGCCCAGAAGCAGGCAGGGAATTACAAAGGCCAGCGTCACTGCGATCCCGGGCAGCAAGGCCGCCTTCCAGGGAACCAGGAACCCATTCGCCACGTAGGGCGTGGTATTGAAAATTTTGAAATCGGGAAACAGGTACTGCACCGTCCACAGGAAACCAATCGCCACGGAATCGACGGCTTGCATAATCGTCGTTAACGGACCCGCCTCGACTGCCACCGAGGGATTCAGATGCATGAACATGCGGTAGGCCGATTCGAAAGGGCCTCCCCCTTCCTGTGTGCCGGTCACCAGTGCCCGCATCAGTTCACTCAAGGTTCCACCCACCACCAGGATGCCGAACGTCAGCAGCGTCGCCACCGGACCCTTCACAAAAGTGCTCGCCGTCACGCCCAGCACGATGATCAACAGCATTTGCAGCCAGATCCCCATCACGCCGCGAAAATACGTCGCCGCGAAGGAACGGTCCGGCAGACGCAGGTACAAGTCGGAGCGGGCCATCCCCAGGTATTGTCCGGGATCCAGGCATTGGGCCTCGATGGTGATGTTCCCCCCCTTGAGGAGATCATCAAACAGATTGACCGTCCGGATCTCGTTGGTTCCCTCTTCGTTATAGGTAATGGTTTCGCCCAGCACGATCGTTTTTTCGCTGGCCCGGTTGCTGAATTCCTTCACCTCGAAAATCGGCAGCGGGACGCGCAACTTCTTCCCCTGGGCATCGGGCTGCTGGTTTTCAATGGTCAGGCGGCAGAGCAGGCTCTTGTCAATTTCTCCCTTGTGCGACCGGAACGCCTCGAAGTTGTATTCGATCCGGAATTCGCCCTGGCGTTTCATCGCCGCTACGTCCAGATCCTTGAAATCGTAGAAGGTCCGCGATTTCGTCCCCCCTTCGATGTAACTGCGATATTCCCAGATGTCTCCCACGTTGACACCAGCCATGTCGTCGGGCTTAAAATTCTCGCCCAAATCCGCCTTGAGCCGATCCCCCTGGCGGGTTGAAAAGCTCATGTTGCCATAAATCGGCACGCGGCCGATCAGTTCGGAACGGGCCGCTTCGGGAACCTGTCCCACGGTCCAGAAGTAGCCCACCACACCCATTACCAGCAGCACGACCGTGCCTACCAGGGAGTATCCCAGGAAACGCCCCAGCACAAGTTCGTGCTTGCGGACCGGCTTGGTAACCACCGTGTGCAACGAACGGTTCTTGATGTCCGTCGGCAAGCCCCAGCAGGAAAGCAGCAGCACCACGGGGAGCGACAACCAACTGATGATTGTGAGTACGAAGCTGACGTAGTTTTTCACTTGCAATTCGGGTCGATCGACTGCATTGCGGAGGAACCAGCCCGCGAACATGATCAGCAGTGCAAAGATCACGAAAACATACAAGGCCTTGCGGCGGGTCGCTTCCTTCCAGGTGAGCAGGCAGATGGCCCAGATCCGTTGAGGCGACGTGCGGGCGAAATCCGTTGCGAACTCGGTCAGTCCCTTCAGGAACCCCGCAACTCCGCCCGCCCCGTGCTGAATCAGGGAGATCAGGAAGCCAGCAACCAGAAATACGACGGCAATGCCACAGAACACCTGCAGAAAATGCAGCAAACCTGCCCAGAGATTGAAATCGACAACGTCAAAGGACATTGTTCGGGGTACTCCACATCAGCCAGGGAACAGAAGAAATGACAAGATCACAGCATACGCAATACAAAACGTCAGGCCGGGAGGTCGCCTGGGGATAAGACTCTATTTTGCCGACGGTTCGACCGATTGTTTCTGCTCGAGGGGAGATTCCCCCCCCTCTTCCGCCACGTAGCGTTGCCCGGGGCGTTCCTGGCTGATTTGCACCGTTTTCAGGAACAATTCTTCGAGCGTGGTCGTTGGACGATCGGCCGAGAGGAGCTGCGCGTTGTGCTTTTTCAGCACCGCTTCAATTTCCTTGTGCGCTTCCGGGGAGAGGGGCGAGGTCAGCAATTGCTCCTGATCCTTCGATTTCAGCAGATCATCGACGCGCCCCATGACCTTCAATTCGCCGCCATACAGAATGGCAATTCGGTCGCAGACATCCTGCACGTCGGCCAGCAGATGCGAACACATGACCACGGTTTTGCCCTGCTCCCTCAGTTTCAGGATCATGTCCTTCATGTCCCGCGTCCCGATGGGATCCAGCCCGCTCGTGGGTTCGTCCAGCAAAACCAGGTCGGGATCGTTGATCAACGCCTGGGCCAGTCCGATCCGGCGTGTCATCCCCTTGGAGTATTCCTTCAACTGGCGTTTACGGGCATGGGCAATGCCGACCTGTTGAATCAGCTCATCCCGCCGCTGTTTCCGGACCGCGGGGGACATGTTGAACAGACGTCCGTAAAAATCGAGTGTCTCGTCCGCGTTCAGGAAGCGATACAGGTACGATTCTTCGGGCAGATAGCCGATCCGTTCGTTTTTTTCGACATTCGATGCGGGCTGACCAAAGATGCTTACGTCGCCAGTTGTCGGGAACAACAGTCCCAGCAGCAGCTTCATGGTCGTGGTTTTGCCCGAACCATTCGGTCCCAGCAAACCAAAAATTTCCCCCTTGCGGACATCCAGGCTCAACGATTTCAAGGCTTGAACCTTCTTACGGCCCCAGAAATCGCGATAATCCTTGGATAAATTGCGTATTTCGATGACGTTTTCCGCCTGACTCATTTCCGACCGCCTCTGATGCTAATGAATGGGGTTCGCGGATGACTTGATATGAAAAACGACTACTGCGGCGTATTCCAGCGCATGCGTCCTCGCATTCGGAGCGCGCAGCGCCGATTAAAACATCTGCAATATAAGCAGATGATAATCGTGTTACGAGTATGGGCAGGAAATTGTTGGGGAATTCGTCATTTTTTCCCATTTCAGCCGGACTAATCGTTTCCGTCTTCGCGTCGTGACGCGTTCACGGGGGCTCCCGCTTCCCAACAGGCCCGAAAACAACGAGCCGTTTTTCTGTGCTCCTCCTCTGGTTTCCCCCGCGATCTTAACTCACTTGGGGAGAGGAAGGGGGGCCGTGGCTCGAGTCAATCTCCGGGAAATCCCTGGCGGGATCTGGCAAGGTTTTCCCGTCCGAGGGGCGGTTGGATTCGATCCGCGGACCGCATTACCTCGGCTCGCGCCCCGTCACTGGCAGCGAGCCGGAAGTCTTCCAGACAGCTTGCAGTTGAACCCGGACGGATTTCTCATCGGGATAATCGAGCCGGGGGGCAGCGGGAAGTGGCGCCTGTGGAACCACCCACGCGCCTGATGTTGTCCTTGCCAGTGGAATGATCCGTCGTTGGTTGCGTTGCCAATGATCCAGCGGAGGGGAAATTAGCAGTGGGCCCAAGGGAACGGAGAGTTCCGGCAAACGCCTGAGTAACACTTCATGGACCTCGACCTCCCCACGCGCGGGATCCAGGATCGTGGCCAGAATCACGGTGTCGGTCCGGGTGAGTTGCGCCCAGTTGACCGTGGGGGGATTCGCAGTCTGGTATGCCAGCACCGCCAGAAACAATAACCATCCGCTCCCCACGGCCAAGGCAATTCCCAGGCGCTGACTTCTCCGGTGTCCCTCAGGCGAAGCGGAGGGGGGAACAATTTCCAAATCGGCCGAGGCTGCCTGCATGAAATTCTCATTCACACCATGGGCGTGAAAGGGAATTCACGCCGCGATTCCGAATCTCGGCGATGGTTAACGGTCCTTGAAGGCATGCCGCACGTCAATGACGTAGTTGGCGTCGAGCGCTTCGTGAAAGTCGTAGACATCCACGAAATCGGCCAGTTGATCGCGTTCGGTTTTCCGCATTTCGCCCCGTTCGATCAATTCGAACACAATTCGTCCGAAGTCTTCGGTGCAATGGACTCCCCATTGACGAAACACCGTTTCCGCCAGCAAGCCGTATTTTTCCTGGGCAAACTGGCGAATGCCGACCAGCAGTTCCTGCCCGGAGATATGCGCCGATTCCTCTTCCGTTGGCACGCCGCGATCCAGCATTTCCTGGGTGAATCGCAGGGAATCGAATACGAATTCGTAGGCGTTGCGGTGAAACTTACGTTCGACACTCAGCACATTGCTCGACGCGGTCATTGCGTTGCCTCACCCGTTCTGCGTTGACTCAAGCTGGTTTTTATTGCTGCTGGCACGTCTCCTGCCGCACCGACCAGGCCGCGGAGAAATCTGGACCAGACAAGACATCCCCCTCCGATTTGCGAACCGGCGAGTTTGTCCCCCCATCTGTCTGATCATGAGCCATCCCGACTGCTGGCGGGAGGACTCCGGGCACATTCTGCCATGAGTGGCCAGAAAAATCCAGATGACACTTGGCGGAGCAGCCTCGGATTAAGCAAATTTTATGCATCCGCGGGGCACAGCGCGCATGTTGGAAGCCTGGAACCAGCGCACCCGGGTGGATTCGAACCACCGACCTACGGATTAGAAGTCCGTTGCTCTATCCAGCTGAGCTACGGGTGCGGGAGGCTGTTCCGCCCCAATTCACGAGGGCACGGCTCCAGATTTTCGCAAGATATCGAAAAAGTGGGGTCCCGGAAACTGTAAATCACCGAACGTCGGGAATTTCATCGGTTTGAAATCTTTACGGGAAGCAGCCAGAATTGTCTTTCCGAACAAATCCCATTCCGGGCCTGGTTCTTATCCGGACACCTTTACCCTCAACATGTTCACGCCCCCCCCTGAGTACCACGCAAGAAAGCACCTTTATGGCGGAAATCACCAAAGTCGAAATTGTCGATCACAACGAGGGTTACACGCAGGAAATCGTCGCAAGGCAACATACCTTATGGGCCGACGAACCACTGGAACTGGAAGGACTGGACGCCGGCCCCACTCCGATGGAACTGCTGCTGGCGGCGCTGGGAAGTTGCACAACCATCACGATGCGTATGTACGCCCGACGGAAAGGATGGCCGCTGGAAACATTGCAGGTGCGATTGCAACACCGGAAACTCCAGGAAGGGGAAGCCGAGGACTACACGGACCGGATTGAGAAGCAGATCGAGATGACGGGGCCCCTGTCCGACGAGCAACGGAAACGGTTACTCGAGATTGCGGATCGCTGTCCCGTGCATCGCACCCTGACGGGTAAATTGCAGCTGGAGTCTCGCGAAATCGAAATGGAGTGAGCGGCTCATGGGAAATCATGTGGTGATCGCGGGTGGAAGTGGTTTTCTGGGAATTTCGCTGGCTCATTACCTGGCTGAACAGGGAATATCGGTGGTGTTGCTCTCGCGGCGGGCTCCGCGCGTGCAGGGGCCGTGGCAGCATGTTCCCTGGGATGCACGCAGCCTGGGAGCGTGGACCGAACACCTTGAGGAGGCGATGGGGCTGGTCAATCTGACAGGCCGGAGTGTCGATTGCATCAAGACACCCGATCATCAGGACGAAATTTTGCGTTCCCGCGTGGAGTCGACGCGCGTGTTGGGGGCAGCCGTTCGCAAGCTGCAATCGCCCCCACCGGTGTGGGTGCAGATGAGCACGGCACACATCTACGGCGATCCCCCCGAAGTTCTCTGCACGGAGGACTCCCCCTTGGGATATGGACTGGCTCCGTTTGTCGGCAAGGCCTGGGAAGCGGAATTTCGAAACGCGGTGCTGCCCACACAGCGGGGGGTTGTATTGCGTACCAGCTTCGTGATTGGCCGGGATCTGGGGGCAGGTGGGGGAGCGTTGTCGCGATTGCGTCTGGTAACCAGGCTCGGGCTGGGAGGAAAGCTTGGAACGGGTCTCCAGGGGATGAGCTGGATTCACGAGACCGATTTGAATCGATTGATCGAACGGGGGATTCGAGATCATGGCATGCAGGGGATCTACGTCGCATCGTCGCCGCATCCCGTCTCGCAACAGGACTTCATGCGGGAATTACGAAGCTGTTTGAAGATTCCCGTGGGACTGCCGGCCCCGAGTTGGCTTGTTCGATTGGGGGCACGCTGGGTTCTGCGAACGGATGCGGAACTTGCCCTGTACGGGAGATATGTGGTCTCAAGCCGACTGCGCGAGGAACAATGGGAATTTCGTTATCCCCATTTGAGCGAGGCATTGGGCTCTATTTGCCAATGAGCAGCGGTAGACTTGGTCCATTGTTTTTATGGCTGGCGAGGCAAGCTGGCATCGCGCAACAGGACAAGCCTGTTGTCGAGGAGTGAAGCTTTCGCTCGTCAACGCACTCGCAGAGCATGGCACCCAGGCGAGCGGGGGACGGAATCACCCGCTCGCTTGTTGCTGATTCGAGCTCGTTTCGGCTCGCGCTGGTGTCGAGCCAGTGGCACACGGCATGATACCTAAGCTCTGCGAGTCGCCGCGGGTTATTCGGGAATCCGCCGATCAATATCCGGCGCTGGCGCGTAGTGCTCGGTACGCGTGAACGAATCGACATGAGCCACGGTGCCCCATCCTGCTCATCCTGCTTGGAATTTGTGGAGCAGTTTCGGTAGTTGCGCGGCGGAGTCGAGCACGTCATGTGCCCCGGCGGCAAAGAGTTTATCGCGGATGGGGGCCAGTATCTTTTCCCGTTCCTCGGTGGTCAGAGCCTCTGCTTCCGCCTGGGTCAGGCCACATTCGTTTCCTGTCAGTGCGATTCCCACCGTCCAGCATCCCGCGTTGCGGCCCGCTTCGATACCCACCGGCGTGTCATCCACCTTCACCACGCTGGTCGGTGGATACACATTCAATCGCTCCATGGCGGCCAGCAGCATCCAGGGAGCGGGCCGACCGATACGGACATCGTCCGAGCAGATCAGCACTTCCGGAGCATACCCCCCGGCAGCGGCCAGGGGGGTGACCACGGACATCAACTCGCGGGTATACCCGGTGGTCGAACCAATGCGTATCCCTCGTTCGCGCAATTGCTGCGTCATTTCGGGAATCCCTGGGATGACATCGCTATGCCGGGCCAGAATCTCTTTCTGCAAGGGAAGAAAACGGGCATACAATTCGTCGATGGCGGCGTCATCGGGGGGAGTGCCATACTTTTCCCGCCAGCGAGCAGCGACATCCGGATACTCGAACAGGGCCGCGATGTGATCGCGCTTGCTTTTACCCATCGGACCCCGCGCTTGCGACACCGAGACGGGAACCCCTCTCTCCGTGAAAATCTGTTGAAAAACGGCGGCGGGAGCCTGGCAGCCGTAGTCAATGGTGGTGCCAGCCCAATCGAAAATCACGGCCTTGATGGTCTCCGTTGACGGCATGCTGGTCCTCATTCTGTGTCTGCGGGCTATTCACTGCACCGAGAAACCAGCCGCTGCTGCCGTGGTCTCTCGGGTATTCCAGGAACAATAAAATCCAGGAGCCGGCGCGAATAGTTACGGCTCCTCCTCTTCACAAAAATTTCATCGGTGCGAACGGTTGATCGTATCAGATTGTCGGGGAGAGGAAAGTTGACTCGACCGATGCCAGCGGGAATTCGCGCATGGGGCAACGGGCTTTCGGGCCACGAGCAGGAAGAATTCCGGTCGCATTCGGTTGCTTTTCCCGGGGGCCAGGGCTGCCGTTTGCACCACTCCGCGCAGGCATTACAATCGGGGCGAACACTTTCAGCGAAAAAGGACTTTTCATGTCGCGACGCATTCTGGTGACAGCAGCCTTGCCCTATGCGAACGGACCGATTCATATCGGCCATCTGGTGGAATACATTCAGACGGATATCTGGGTGCGATTTCAGAAGTTGCGTGGGCATCAATGTATTTATATTTGCGCGGATGACACGCACGGCACCGCCATCATGATTCGAGCGCGCCAGGAAAATCGCACGGAGACGGAACTGATTGCCGACATGCGGGACGCCCATCTGCGGGATTTCACCGATTTCGGGATTGAATTCGACAATTACGGGAGTACGAACAGCGCCGAGAATCGAGAGGTCTGTCAGCGCATCTGGGTGGCGCTGCGGGATGCAAAGCTGGTCTCCACGCGCGATGTGACGCAATTGTACGATCCCGAAGCGGGGATGTTTCTGGCGGATCGCTTTGTGAAGGGGACCTGTCCGAAATGCGGCGCGGAAGATCAATACGGTGACAACTGTGAAGTTTGTGGCGCCACGTATAGCCCGAGCGAACTGAAGAACCCGGTGAGCAGACTTTCGGGGGCCACGCCCGAGGTTCGCACGGCACCGCATCTGTTCGTGGAGATCGAGAAATTGCACGATTTCCTCACGGAATGGACCCAATCGGGTGCCCACCTGCAGCCGGAGGTGGCAAATTACTTGAAGGGACATTTTCTGGGAGAACCGTTGCGTGAATGGGATATTTCGCGTCCGGCTCCCTATTTTGGTTTTGAAATTCCAGATGCTCCCGGACATTACTGGTATGTCTGGTACGATGCGCCCATCGGGTATATTGGTTCCACCTGGGAGTGGTGCAAACGTCATGACGAAGGGTTGACGAAATACTGGCAGAGTGGCGATACGGAAATCCATCACTTCATCGGAAAGGATATCACCTACTTTCATACGCTGTTCTGGCCAGCCATGTTGAAGGTAGCGGGATTCAGTTTGCCTACCAAGGTGCACATTCACGGGTTTTTGAAGGTGAATGGCGAGAAGATGTCGAAGAGTCGCGGCACATTCGTGATGGCCCGTACCTATTTGAATCATCTGGATCCCGCCTGGTTGCGGTATTATTTTGCTTCCAAGTTGACCTCGCGTCTCGACGATCTCGATCTGAACGTGCAGGAGTTCACGGACAAGGTCAACGCGGACCTGGTGGGGAAAGTGGTGAATATCGCCAGCCGCTGTGCCAAATTCATTGCGGGAAATATGCTCTGCGACCAGTATCCCGAGGACGGGAGCTTGTTCGAGCGCGCGGCGGACAAGGGAGCGGAGATCGCCGAGTTGTACGAAAACTGCGATTACGCCCCGGCCATGCGGGAAATTATGCAACTGGCGGAAGCGGCCAACAAATACGTGGAAGACAACCAGCCCTGGGTGCTGCGGAAGGATCCCGCCCAGGCCGATCGGCTGCGGGAGGTCTGCACTGTCGCATTGAATCTGTTCCGCCAGATCGTGATCTATCTGGCCCCCGTCCTGCCTCAATTGGCCAAGCAAACGGGCAGCCTGCTGAACGCACCGCTGGACTGCTGGGACCAGTCACAAACGCCCCTCCTGGGGACTCCCGTACAACCCTTTACTCACATGATGAAACGCATCGAAATAGAACAGGTTCACAAGATGATCGAAGAAAGCCGTGAAGGCCAACCCGAATCCATGCAAGCCGCCGCCGAGTCTCCCTGGCAGGACAGCCCCCAACCGCTCCAGGACGAACCCCTGGCCGAGGAGTGTTCAATCGACGATTTCACCAAGGTCGACTTGCGCGTGGCTCGTGTGCTGGCCGCGCAACCGGTGGAAGGGGCCGACAAGTTGCTGCAGTTGACCCTCTCCCTGGGTGGCAGCCACACCCGCAACGTGTTTGCCGGCATCAAGGCGGCCTATGAGCCGGAGGATCTGATTGGCAGACTGGTTATTTGCGTGGCCAACCTGAAACCCCGCAAAATGCGGTTCGGCCTCAGCGAAGGGATGGTCTGCGCCTCGGGCCCCGGCGGCAAGGAAGTCTTTCTGCTGCAACCAGACACCGGGGCACAACCCGGCCAGCGCGTCCACTGAAAGGCCAGAACGAACCGCTCCTGCACCATCTGGGCAGCCGCCCGAATGGTGTACTCCGGCCTGGCAACCAGGTTGACCTCCTCCAGCTTGAATTCCTGGGTGAAGCGCTGCCGCTATTTGTCGTCTGCCTTAATGACCTCTGGTGGGATTCTCGGAAATTCCTCCGAAGTCCACCAGGCCTGGGCCGGGGCAGTCCGGGTTAGCCTGGCTAGTGTTGCTGGAGCAGACGTTCTGCAAGCTGTTCGCTGGTTTCGGTCCCCGCGATCGCCATTTCCTGGCATTCTTCAAGATTGCGAAACCAGGTGTGTTGACGCTTGGCGAATTGGCGCGTGCGCGTTTGGACGGTCTCGATCGTCCGCGGCAACGGAGTGCCCGTTTGCAGGTGTTCGATCACTTCCTTGTAGCCGAGTCCCTGGGTTGCTGTGCGTCCCAGAGGGGGAACGGTTTGCAATAGTTGTTGCACCTCGCTGACCAGTCCCTGCTCGAACATCCGTTCCACGCGAAGATCAATCCGCGCGGCCAGCCAGTCGCGAGGTGGATGCAGCCAGTAGACATGGGCTGGGCGCTGTTCGCGTGGCAGTACGTGTTGCTGCTGTTGTTCGGACAGGGGCCGACCGGTTAACCGACACACTTCGAGAGCGCGAACCACGCGGCGCAGATCATTCGCATGCAGCCGTTGCGCGGCTTGGGGATCTCGCTGTTGCAGTTCGCGCCACAGGCTTCCCGGTGTCTGCCGTTCCAGGGATTCCAGTTCCCTCCGCAATTCCCAGTCGGCGGGAGGTCCCGCAAACACGCCTCGCAAGATCGACCGCAGATACAATCCCGTCCCCCCTACGAACAATGGTGTCTTCCCGCGAGACAGAATGGACGCGATGGCCTGTTCGGCTTGAAGCAGATAATCGGACGTGCTGAATTCCTCGTGCGGATCGATTACGTCGATCAGGTGATGGGGCACCCGGGCCTGTTCGGCCTGGCTGGGCTTGGCCGTGCCGATGTCCATCCCGCGATAAATCGCCATGGAATCGAGCGAGATGATTTCCGCGTTCAACTGTTCCGCCAAGAGGAGTGACAGGGCGGTTTTGCCGACCGCAGTCGGGCCTGCCAGAAACCAGCAGGCGTGCAATTGTTCGGGAGAAATCGTCATCAATAAGCCATCGCACGAAACAAGGAAGCCGTCCCGCCGTTGATCCTACAAAGATCCACGACGGCACGGCTTGTCAGTTTCGATGAAATCACAGGTTATTTCAAGACCTTGTCGCCCGCGGCCTGTTGCAGCACCGAACCGGTCTGCAGGGCCTTTTGCAACTGACTTTCCATGCTGGGAATGTCCTTGTAGCCAACAACCTTCCCCAGCAAATCCGCATTGGGACTTAATACCACGGTGCAAGGGAGGGATTTTACTTCCAGGATTTTGCCAATCTTGGCTTCTTCGTCGAGATCGAGATACACGGGAATAAAATTCGTCTGCACGAACTGCTGCATTTTCTGGTCGGAAAACGTGTCCTGTTCCAGCTTCTTGCAGAATTTGCACCATTCCGCGCCGAAGACGATCAAAATCGGCTTGTTCTCTTGTTTTGCCAACACATGGGCCTTCTGCAGGTCTCGATGCCAGACTTTGCTATCCAATGCAGGTTCGAGTGCCCAGGCGGGCAGAGTGCCCAGCAACAGGAACAAGCAACAAACGGCTTTGAACGTGACTCGCATGAAACTACCCCCTAGGCTTGAAAAACTCGGCTCACGATTCCAAGGCGTCCCGAGGGAACTGCTTTACTTGGAGGCGTGACTTGGGTTCTGGTCCGTTTCGTATTTCCCCGTTAGATGCGAAATACTGTGATTCCCCAGATTCACGGGCTCGCGACCAAGCCGTGGCGAATGATATCCCGCTGCCTGCGAACTCGTGACGGAACAGTCTCCCCACGGCATGAATAGGCATCCCCCTTGGCCGAAGCTTAGGAAAACTATCGGATGGCGCAGCCAGGAAACTTGTGACGATTTTACGGATTTCAACGGCACTCGTTCGCAACGTCTGAACTTCTCATGAGTTCCGGCTAGCGGGGCGGATCTGCAACAGGAGCCCCAGTTCGGGCAACCGCAGTAGTTTCAGTACCAGTCCGTACAGCAACGTGGCCACGAGCAACGGCACAAGCAATAGCATCCACTGGGGCGCGGTCGGCCAGACTCCGCGTATGCTCCACAGGGAAGCCAGGCAACCGGCTCCCATCAATCCCGTGGCAAACAGCAGTTTCAGGGAAAAAGTGACAACAGAGGTGTCCAACGTAATCTCCATCCGCCAGTGCAACAACGAGATCAGCAGCAGAAATTGCACCACGGCGGAAACGGCCGTCGCATAGGCGAGCCCGCTCCCTCCAATCAGAAACAAAAACACGAAATTCAACACCAGATTGAGCGCCACCGCCACAAAACCGACGCGGACCGGAGTGCTGGCATCTTCCAGCGCATAAAACACCCGTTGAATCAGGCTGACCCCCAGATAGGCCCAGATGGCCGAGCCATAGGCCAGAACCGTGGCGGCGGTCTGACGGGAATCCGCCTCGCTGAATTCTCCCCGCTCCAGCAGTGTTCGCGTGAGCGGTTCCGCCAGCAGCATCATGCCCAGGGAAGCCGGCAGTCCGATTACGAGCACCAGCCTCACCCCCTCGATCACATCGCCGCGAATCCGATCCCGCTCACCCGATTGGACATGATGCGCCAGGCGGGCGAACATTACGGTCCCCAAGGCCAAGCCGAATACCCCCAGGGGAAACTGGTACATCCGCTGGCCAAAGTACAGCGCGGAGGCCATTCCCGCCGGGACCCAGGCCCCCTGTTCGGGTTGCGAATACCACCAGGCAAGCGAGGAATCGCAAATGGCATTCAATTGAGAGACCGACATCGCCAGGACAACAGGGAGCATCAACCGAAAAACCCTGCGGGTGCCCGGCAGTTCCGATTTCCATTGGGAATCAAAGGACATCCCCCGGTTTCGCAGGTACATCCAGGGAACAATCAGTTGGGCGGCGCCTCCCAGCAGTACTGCCAGCATCACAATGACGATCTTATCCCAGTCTTGCGGGAAATTGGGGACAATCCACCACAAAGCGGCAATCCAGACCACATTCAACAGCACGGGGACAAAAGCGGGAATCGCAAACTCTCCCAGGGCATTCAATACCGCCCCCAGTTGGGCGGAAAGACAGATCAGTATCACATAAGGGAGCATGAATGCCGTCATTACACGAATCTGATACCCCGCGGTTCCGACCTCCACACTGCTCAAATTCCACAGAACGACCAGTTCTCCCAAGCCGACCAAGCCGACCAGCAGCAGGAACAACAGCAGAAACACGGCGCTGGCCAGACGGCGCGCCTTCAGGGAATCGTGGTGATTGGCTTTGACAAATTCGGGCAGAAAAGCCGTGGTCAGGGCTCCTTCGCCAAATAACCGCCGCGTGAGATTCGGGATGCGAAACGCCAGCGTGAAACTGTCCAGCAGGGGGCCATTGCCAAAAACCGCTGCCATGCCCATGTCGCGGATCAAACCGAGCACGCGGCTGAGAAGCGTTAACAGGCCGACGGTGCGAACGGACCCCAGCCAGGAGGGACTGGAGTGATTGCGGTCCACCGCCTCCGGCGGCGATTCAAGCAGGCGCTCGGGGAGATTCATGCCCGGATGGTAGCGTTTCGTCTCAGGAAAATCGCGGTTCGAGACGGGCGCAATTGATATTCAATTCGAGCAGGATCGAAAACACTTGATCCCTGGGCAAGCCCCAGTCCTGAGCCCAGACAATGATATCCAGATTCTCCCAACCGTGGCTGACACGGTCGAGAATCAGATCGAACAGCAGATCGTTGGCCTCGTACAAAGCGAGAAGCAATTCCGAAGGGCCGTCCTGGAACTCCATCCAGCGACGATTGCCGATCACATGTTCGATTCTGCGAACCCGGCAATGCTTCAGCCAATACTTGCCGAACCATTCTTTAATGGCGGCTTCGCCGATGTCGTGCCCATGTTTTTCGCTTTCGATCCACTTGTGTCGAAAAGCTTCCTGAACACCATCCTGGTAAAGGCTGCCAGTTACTACTTCAGCCTGATCCGAAACGATTGTCATTTCGAGCGCTCGACAATGGGACAAATTCGGAAACAAACGCAAATCTTGCCGTGTTTTTACCTATATCAGTTTTCTTAATGAGCTGTTATATCGAGGCCAATTCGCGCGAACAAGACATTTTTCACCGATTTTTCACCGGATTCGGCAAAATGATAAAAATTCGTGAATTCCCGCTTCTGGTTTCAGCAAGCCGATTGCGCTGGGTGAACTGTGTCAAAATATTCCGATTTTGCCAAAGAAATCGTTTCTGCCGGTCGATCTTAAGGGTTATCAACGACTCTACCAACCAATTCAACGGAATCAGGTGGCCAATGCCTTAGGGCATTCGGTATGGCGTGGGCACCAAGCCGGTCTCCGACGGTCGCCACGCTTCCTCCCTTCTCGAAAAAGCGAGTTCAGGAATGATAAGTCAAGCACGACTCGGCCGGAGTGTATGCATGCTGTTATTGGGGCTGGCAGGTTCGACGGTGCTCACGGGATGCCAGACACAAATCGGCGGCCAAACACTCCCTTCCGCATTTTATCTGCGTGACGATATCCAATACTTCCCGGCTGGCCCCGAGGAGTTGCTGCCGAATCAGGAGCGTGCTCTCGCGGAATACCGAGCAGAGCAAAAGGCCCTGCGTGAAGGCGTGAACGAACGCTAATCATCTGAAGACTGCTCTTCCGCTTGGATTATCTCAGGTCTCCTCGCTCACTCCCTGGAGTAGCTGCCCTGGCGATAGAATCGTCATGTTTACATTTTATTGAATTTCCCACGGTGGCTCCCCCCCCACGGATTCACGCTGCCGACCTTATGGGACTGTTTTTTCAACTGGAAACGAGCGTCTGCAGCCTTCGGGCTGCGATGTGAGGGGGGGGTGGTCTCCCATTCGGCAATAATTCTTCGGAAATCCCTGGAGGAGAATTGCCGAGTGTGGAGACCTTTTATGCTGCGCGGCCTGCGCCCAAGTCAATTCGCGCCGAGACGTTTATCGCCGCAGTGGTCGTGAATACGACGGAAACAACCTTGGGGATGTTGTGGCTTGGCACTCAAGGCAATACATCGTTTGTGGCACGCACTGTGGACGTGGATTGTTAGAAGTTGCGTGCACTTCATTGCAGCCTAGTGTGCCCGAAACTCGCGTGGATACCGCATCAATGGTACGCACAGAGTACCCTGCGAGATCTTCACAGCCTGGCAGGGGGGAGATGTCAAGGGGAGATTTCGGGTTCCAGCCAGGTAAGAATGTTGGCTTCGATTTCCGCCGCTTCCGCCATGCGGCCCGGCCCCGACACGCGGCAACTCAACCAGCCTTCCCCCGGGGCGATCAGGTGGAAGCCATCCGCGCGGAGCTGCGAGATGTTTCGTTGCACCGCCGGTTTTGCCCACATCTCTGTATTCATGGCAGGCGCCAGGATGACGGGGCAGGTCGCCGCCATCGCCAGCGTCGTCAGCAGATCGTCCGCAATGCCTTGGGCGATTTTGCCCAGCACGTTGGCTGTAGCGGGGGCGATCACGAACAGTTCCGCGCGACGGGCCAGTCCGATGTGTTCCCCCAGAAAGTGCTCCTGGGGAGAAAAGAGACTTTGATGGACGGGGCGATTCGTCAGCGCCTCGAACGTGGCCTTGCCGATGAAATTACTGGCCGACTCCGTCATCACCACGGAAACGGAAATATTCCGCTTCACGAGACGACTCACGAGTTCGGCTGTTTTGTAGGCCGCGACCCCGCCCGAAACCCCGACTAGCACTTCGCGCACGGACATGGCGGTTATCCCAGGTCATCCAGGCTGGGGCCATCGTCGAATCGGTCCACGTTGGGTGCAACATCCCCCTTGATGGCCACGTTTCCCGTGCGATCCAGGAAAATTTTATCTTCGAGGATCTCCTGAATCACGATCTGCATCAGGTTCTTCGTCGGGAGTTCGACCAGCGGGCGTGCTCCCCGATTCAAGGCCACCATACGTTTTTGGATGATGGTGGATAATTTGAAGCGGCCTCCCACCTTGTTGACGATTCCTTCTTCCTTCAGTTCTTCAAGCATGTTTGCAACTCTCCCTGAGTTTCTGTTCAAAAATGGATTTGATTTCCGCGACGGCACGATCGAGTTGATCATTGACGACACAATACTGGTAACGATCGGCAAATTTCAGTTCCTGGCGGGCCGTTTCCAGTCGCCGCTGAATGACGTCTTCTGCTTCGGTCCCCCGATCTCGCAGACGCTGTTCAAACTCCCGGACGGAAGGCGTGGTCAAAAAAATCGTCACGGCCTCGGGGTATTGACGCATGACGTTCAAGGCCCCCTCCACATCGATTTCCAACAGGGCCCAGGCCCCCAGTTGTCTTGCCCGGTCCAGTTCCGATTTCAATGTGCCGTACCAGTGCCCCGTGCGAAACACTTCCGCGTATTCGAGAAAGTCCCCCTGCCGACGCCGCTCCTCGAACTCTGCTGGAGTCAGAAAATAATAATGTTCGCCATCCACTTCGTGTACGCGGGGCGGACGCGTCGTGGCGGAAATCGCTTTCATCAACGGGACGGGAGACTCCTGCTCCAGTCGAGCCACCACGGTTGTCTTGCCGCTGCCGCTCGGCCCAGACAACACGACGATACGAAATGGAATCCGTCGCGTCATTGGAATGTCAAACGGGGAATTGTTCATGCCGATTTTTCCACTGCCACTCGAAAACGCCGTCCGGCAGTTAAGCGTCCTCTGTAATCTGCTTACTCGATATTCTGGACCAGTTCGCGAATTTTTTCGATGTTGGCCTTCATGGCCACGACCTTGTGTGAAATTTCGATATCGTTCGCCTTCGAGCCTATTGTATTGGTTTCCCGGAACATTTCCTGGCAGAGAAAGTCCAATTTGCGACCGGGAGAATGTTTTTCATCGAGAAAGCTCTGGAATTGATCCAGATGGCTTTTCAACCGGGTAATTTCCTCGTTGATGTCGCAGCGATCCGAAAACAGGCAGACTTCTCGCAGGATATCTCCGGATTCCATTGAGACTCCCTGGCTGGAGAGCCATTCATTCACGCGATCCTTCAACTTGTGGCGATAGTTCTCGAGCACGGTCGGCGAACGGGACTGCACGACGGTGACGGCATCCAGCAATTCCCGGCAGTAATCCCGCAATACCAGGGCCATCGATTCCCCTTCCGCGCGCCGAAATGTCTGCAAGTGCTCCAGCGCGCCCCGCAAGGCGGGCTCGAACACGGTCCACTCCGCCTCCCCTTCGTCGTCCAGCGAGGCGGACTGATCCGCGACGACCCCCGGAAGCGTCAGAAAATCGCGGAGATCCAGGGGAGGATGCAAATGTAGTCGCTCGCAAATTTTCTTCGCCTGATTCAGGTATTGGGCCAGCACCGTTTCGTCAATGGTGTATGGGCTGAGTTGTTTCACCCAGGTCAACTGCCCCTGAATGGACAACGTGCCTCGTTCCAGGTACTCGCGAACCAACCTGTCAATGCGTGTCTCTCGACCATTCAACGCATCGGGAAGACGCAAATTCAGCTTGAGAAACTTGTTGTTGACGGCTCTGACTTCCACCGTCGCCTGAATCTGGTCATCCTGATGACGCGAACGCCCGATGCCGGTCATGCTCAGAATCACAGTGCCGTCCTCGATAAAAGAACCTGCCCGGCAATGCGGGCAGGTGTGTGTGCAATCAACACGTTCGGTATCTGGAAAGTCGCTGCCCGACACCCGAAAACCGAAATGACGAGTCGGCCGACATTCGACTGCCCGCCTCCATTTCAGGACTCAATTCCCTGTGGGATCCGCCTCGGGTTTCGCATCCGCAGCAGGTGTCCCCGTGGCCGGTTGCGGTTCGGTCGCGGACGGATTTCCCGTGGGAGCGGGGGAGGAACTTTCCGGAGCAGGAGTCGGTTTCGGTTGGCTGGTCTCGGGGTCGGAGGCCGGTTTTTCCGGTGTCCCGGGGGCGCCTGGCGTGGATTGTTCGGTATCCTTGGCGGGACTTTCCTTCGCCGGGGCATCCGCGCCGCTCGGCAAGTTGGTTTCAGGCCCCAGATCGGCGGCGGGACGGTCCACGGGGGGCAAATTTTCCTTGTCCGCATCACCCCGGATCAACTCGTCACTTGCTTCCGAGCCACCGGAGTACACTGTGCTTTGCGACCAACTCAGGATGTTGATGCTCATGCCAGCCACCAGTACCCAGATCAGGGCCAGCCCCACGGTGATTTTGGTGAAGACATCTCCCGCCTTCGTGCCAAACGCACTTTGGCCTCCGGCACCACCCAAGGCTCCCGCCAATCCACCGCCCCGCCCGCGTTGCAGCAGCACGATCACGATCAGCAGAAAACTGAGGAACGACAACAGCAGCAGCATGACATAACTGATAAACTGAGCCACTCGGGCATACTCCTTCGCGTTGAATCGTAATCAGTCCACGGGGGAGGCGAATTACCTCGGCGGAAACACCAAGGCCCTGCCTAAACGGAAAGTTCCACGGCCGCTTCAATAATCGGGCCAAAGTCTTTTACCGTCAGGCTCGCTCCGCCGACCAGCGCCCCATCCACATTTTCCTGCCCCAGCAATTCCTTGGCGTTACTGGGCTTCACGCTGCCGCCGTAGAGAATCCGCATGCGGGCAGCAGCAGACTCATTGTAACGAGTCGACAACCAATTGCGAAGATAAGCGTGTGCTTCCTCGGCTTGTGCGGGAGTCGCCGTCTTTCCTGTTCCGATGGCCCACACCGGTTCGTAGGCAATTACGATGTTCGCCAGATCGTCGGCGGAAATATCCGCCAGTCCCCCCGTCATCTGCTGATCGAGTACGGTTTCCGTCCGACCGGCCTCGCGTTCTTCCAGCAATTCCCCCACGCACAGCACTACCTGCAACCCCTTGGCAAGCGCGGCCCGGGTTTTTCGGTTGATCATGCCATCGCATTCCTTAAGGATGTGACGGCGTTCGCTGTGTCCCAGGATCACGTAATCGCAACCGACCTCCCGCAGCATTTCTGGTGCGACCTCGCCGGTGAACGCCCCTGGCTCCTCAAAATAACAGTTCTGCGCGCCCACCGCGATGCCGGAATTCGCCACAACCTGCTTGATTGCATGCAAATACGGAAAGGGTGGACACACCAGCACATCGACCGGCAGGTCTCGTCCGCGGACCTGGTCGGCCAATCCCTGGGCGAGTTGGCTGCCGGTTTCCAGGGTTGTGTTCATTTTCCAGTTGCCCGCTATCAGAAACCGTCGCATGGGGGAATCCTTGCTTCATACATGTAGGTATCGTGTGTTGTTTATCCGGTGTGGACCACTTGCATTCCGGTACCGTCCAGAAGTCGCCCGGCACCACCGCGGCTGGCCGTCGGCCTGTGTTCCCCTTTCCCGAGCCTTCCCGGAAAGGGGAATCAATGCGATAACATTTTGCCTCGGTTAACTTACGGAAGCCGGATCGGCGATTTTCTTGCCCAGCAATTCGGCCATTTGTTTCATTTGATCCATCAATTCCGCATACTGAGCCGGCAACAGGGCTTGCGGCCCGTCGCTTTTGGCAATTTCCGGATTGCTATGCACTTCGATGTGCACCCCATCCGCTCCCGCGGCGATGGAGGCCAGGGACATCGCGGGGATCAGATCGGGCCGCCCCGTGGCATGCGAGGGGTCGACGATGATCGGCAAATGGGTCAGCCCCTTCACGTTGGGAACGGCGGCAAGATCCAGCAGGTTACGGGTGGAGCTATCGAAGCTGCGGACACCCCGCTCGCAGAGGATCACCTGCTTATTACCGTGTGCCAGCACATATTCCGCGGACATCAACAGATCCACGACGGTCGCCGACATCCCCCGCTTCAGCAGGACGGGCCGATTCGTGGAACCGACTTCCTTCAGCAGGTTGAAGTTCTGCATGTTGCGGGCACCGATCTGAAAAATGTCGGTGTAGCGATCAATCAGTTCGACTTGCCGGGGATCCATCACCTCGGTGACCACCGGCATCTGCAACTCGTGGCCTACTTCCTGGAGGATTTTCAGGCCTTCTTCGCCCATCCCCTGAAAACTGTAGGGACTGGTGCGTGGTTTGAAGGCTCCGCCTCGCAGCACGTTCGCCCCGGCATCACGCACGGCGACGGCGATTTCCTGGAGAATATCCTTGCCCTCGATGGCACAGGGACCGGCGATCATCATCAGATGACCTCCCCCCACCTTGACACCGTAACCAAGATCGAAGATGGAATCAAAATCCTGGAATTCGCGACTTGCCAGTTTGTAAGGCTTGAGTACGGGCACGACGTCTTCTACTCCCGGAATGGCACGCAGAGGGGCTTCCCGCAAGGCATCCTCTTCGCCGATGACGCCGATCAGCGTCCGTTTTTCTCCTCGGCTCAGATCGTGACGAAAGCCCATTTCCTCGATCTTTGCCAGGATATGTGAAATCTGTTCATCTGTAGAGTCAGGCTTCAGTACGATAATCATAAGATTCTGAATGTCAAAAAAATGGATACAGGATGCCTAAATATGGAACGGGTGCGCAATACATCCCGAGCAATCGAGGACGCGGTGAAAAACGGCACAGCCGGACGACGCGCAACCAGGGCCAGCGTCTTTCCTTCAATGTAACGGACAATCACAAGCCGAGACAATCGAAAGGCCGCGAGATTGCTGAGGAAATGCCAATTTCGCTGCCTCCTTATGACGGCAGGCGGTCCAATACAGGCCACTTTGCGATTTTTTTCTAAACTTAGGCCCCATTTCCTCTCTCTCTCGTGATTTTCCCCAGTTTCACAAGCTATTCTTAATTACAATCATAACCAGTCGCCACGGATGACAACGCCCTCGTTTTGCCACCATGCTCCCCCCGAGTCGTTGCCCGGGCAAACTTGACACTTGTTCCCCAGACAGAATCTCCACAAGGCTTACCGATGCAGACACGACTGAAAGGGATTTTTACCCCCAACCTTGTCCCGATGAGTGATGCAGGTGAAATCAACGAAGCGGAACTCCGGCGCTATATCGACTGGCTGATTGAAAAGGGGGTGCACGGTTTATATCCCAACGGATCCACGGGCGAATTCACGCGGTTTACTCCCGAGGAACGCCGCCGCATCACGAAGATTATTGCCGAGCAAACCCGAGGACGCGTCCCCATTCTGGCAGGCGCTGCGGAGGCCAACGCCCGCGAAACGATCAAGGCCTGCGAATACTACCACGAACTGGGCATTCGCGCGGTCGCCATTGTGGCTCCCTTCTACTATAAGCTCAGCCCGGCCTCGGTGTATGCCTATTTCAAGGAAATTGGCGACAACACGCCGGTCGATGTCACCCTGTATAATATTCCGATGTTCGCCAGCCCGATCGACGTGCCCACCGTGCAGCGGTTGAGCGAGGAATGCGAAAAAATCGTGGCCATCAAGGATTCGTCTGGTGATTTACCCCACATGATCCGCATGATCCAGGCCGTCCGACCGAATCGGCCCGAATTCAGCTTCTTCACCGGCTGGGACGCGGCATTGATGCCGATGTTGTTGATCGGTTGCGACGGGGGGACAAATGCCACCTCTGGCGTGGTTCCCGAATTGACACGGCAGCTTTACGAATTAACGGTCGCCCACAAGATCGAACAAGCCCGCCAGCTGCAATACGATCTGGTCAAGTTGTTCGACGTGTTGATTTATTCCGCGGAATTCCCCGAAGGATTCCGGGCTGGCGTGGAACTGCGCGGGTTTCGCATGGGCCGTGGCCGCCAGCCAATGTCTGGACAACAGCAGACGAATCTCGTCACGCTCAGCCGAGAGTTGCAGTGCATGCTGGCCAGTCATGGATATACCAGCGAACCGATCGGGGGTTGTCCCGTCAAACACAACGGGAACCCCTCAGTCGAGGCCAACGCCGACGAAGTCACCCGGATCGTCAGCAGCGTGGTAGCGGAACTCAAGCGACGGGGCATCGTGGACTGACCTGCGGTCTCATCGGGTGTATTCCGGCACGAGTTGCCGTAGTTCGCGATTCAGGAAACTTTCCACGTCGCGTGCCAGTTCCTGCGTCTTCGCATATTCAGCAATCGCCCGAGCCTTTTCGATGGTCAGGCTGCGAATCACTTCCTTGATTTCCGGAATGGCATGCGGGCTGACGCTGATCTGCCGAATCCCCAGCCCGAGCAGGAGGGGGACGCATTTGGGATCGGAACTCATCTGTCCGCAGACCGAGACCGTGACATCGTGGCGTTTCGCGGCCGCGACCACCATTTCGATCATGCGGATGATGGCGGGATCGGCGGCATTATGCCATTTGGCCACCATGGGATCGGAACGATCGGCGGCCAGGGTGTATTGAATCAGATCGTTGGTGCCTATGGAGAAGAAATCGACTTCCCGGGCAAATTCCTCGGCCATCATCACGGTGGCGGGAACTTCGACCATAATCCCCAGCGAGATGCCCCTATTATAGGGGATATGTTGTTCGTCGAGATCTTCCATGACTTCGCGGACCACCATGCGAGCCTGGCGGAATTCCAACAGCGAGGAAACCAGTGGAAACATAATGCCCAAATCGACATTCACCGAGGCACGGAGAATCGCACGGATTTGCGTTTTGAACATTTTCATGTCGTGCAGACTGAGACGGATGCTGCGCAGCCCCAGCGCGGGATTGCTTTGATCCGAATACAGCCGGTTCAGCTTGCCGGGGATTTTATCCGCCCCCAGATCGAGTGTGCGAATGATGATGGGATGATTCGGAAAGGAACGGATCACTTCGCTATAGGCCTGGAAATGATCTTCCTCGCTGGGGCTGGTATCCTTGCCGAGATAGAGAAATTCGGTGCGATACAAGCCGATTCCATCGGCGCCGCGCAATTCACATTGTTCGGCTTCGTGTGGGAATTCGATATTCCCGAGGAGTTGTATTCGGGTACCATCGCGGGTTTCGGGAATCAGATCGCTGAGGAGTTGCCGCCGTACCTCGACATCCTTGTATTTTTCCCGAGTCGCGTTGATGCGAATGAGGGCATCGTCATCGGGGTCGATGATGAACTCGCCACTCTTGCCATCCACAATGACGGTTTCGCCGCCGGAAACATCGGCCAGGAATGGCCCCACGCCTACCACGGCTGGAATTTGCAGGGCAGCGGCCAGAATCGCGGTATGACTGGTACGGCCACCGGCTTCGGTCACGAAACCGAGCACGAATTCCCGGTTCAGCCCGGCGGTTTCGCTGGGTGTCAAATTGTGGGCCAGCACGATGACCGGTTCGGTCAGTTCCGACAGGCTCTCGCGCCGTTCGCCCAGCAGATGCCGCAATATTCGCTTTTCCAGGTCGTAGATATCGGCGGCCCGCTCGGCGAAATAAGCGTTTCCCAGCGACTGGAACTGCTTGGCGTATTTCCGCAACGTTCGGCTGGAGGCAAATTCGGGGCTGTAGCAGCGATCCCGGATCAAGGTTTCCACTTCGGATATCAGCTTGGGATCTTGCGCCATCTGCAAATGAGCGGCAAAAATGGCCCCGTACTGTACGCCAATCGCTTCGTTGGCCAGGCGTTCGTTTTCCGCGATTTCCTCGGAAACATGCAGCAAGGCCTGGCGAAAACGGACCAGTTCCTGCTCGACGATCCGGCGAGGAATGAATCGTTGCGGGATCCGGAAATCCTCCGAACCAATCACCAGGGCATCGCCGATGGCCACGCCCTGAGAAACCGCGATTCCGTTGCGAGTAATCATAATGTCATCCCGACCGATCGGCGGCTTGCGTACCCACATCGACCGGTTCCGTTCCCGGCAGACGGTGGGGGATATTCTCTGAAAGGAAGGCAATAATTTCTGTTATATCCGGGGACGGACGTTGTATCGCCAGGGAATTCTTCGATTCGACAGGCAACTCGGCGTTCCGGAACGAATGATCTGGCGACGTTACTCATCCGTCGCGGGTTGCTTGAACATGGCGTGGGTTCGATCGCCACGAGACAACAAATACGCCATCAAATCCAGCACTTCCTCTTGGTTCAAGGTGTTAAGCAACCCCGTGGGCATCATCGATGTTTTCGAGGGGAGCATTTCTTCGATGTTGTTCCGGTCGATGGTCACCATCAGATCGGGATTCAGCATATCCGTGTTGATACGGTAGGTATTTCCCGCCAGATTGACAATCCGACCGACAATCACCTTGCCATCCACCGTCACAATCTGCACGGCTTCGTACTGATCACTGATTTGCTTGCTGGGAATCAGGATGGATTCCAGGATATCCCGCGGGCTGAAACGTCCCGCCAGAGCAGTCAAGTCTGGCCCCATCGCTCCCCCCTGGTTATCGAAACGGTGGCATGCAAAGCAACTGGTCGCGCCAAACATTTTCCGACCGTTCTCGAAGTTCCGATCCGTCAGCTTTTCGGACAGCAACGGAACCAGTTCTTCCAGAGTCCAATCTTTCACGAAGGCCCGGGGTTCCGCCGAAAAAGGATTACCGCTCACTGGCTGGGCATCGAGAATCGGCTTTAACGCCAGGGTTTCCGCTTCGCTCAGATTTGCCAGGGCCGCCTTGCGGATGTACTCGACGAACAGCGAGAAACTGGCCCCTCCGCGATATCCCGCCGCACGATGAAACCACTTGAAATACTGTTGGCGCAATTCGGGAGTCCAACCGGTTTGCAGCAGTCGCAAGGATTTGGCGTAATCGATCTGCTCTTCCTGGGTCGGGGCGGAATTCAGCAACGCCACCACTTTCGCGGCGGCCTCGGGAGCTTGTAGATAGACCAGCATTTGAGCCAATTCGGAATTCACCGCGGGAGCACGATCTGGCGTGACGGCGGTAAATTTTTCGATCAACTGCTGACGCGTACTTTCGGAGGGAGGCCCCAGCCGCACAAAGGCAACCGTATAGACCCGCATCAAGGTCAGCTTTTGCTCTTCGGAAAGGTCTTTCCATGCCAGACGGTCCAACGCCGATAGAATTTCGCTTTGCAGCGCATTCCGACCGGCGGTTTCGGGCAGGTTGCTCCAATCCGGGGCGGCTGGATCAATTCCTTCGCCTTCTCCCTTGTCGCTCCGTCGTTGACTGCGGGCCAGGCCGAGCAGCGCGGTCAGCGCGGTCCAGTCATCCTCGGCCGATAAAGCCTTGTCCTGCCATTCCTCGAACGGGCGGTGTTCCAACGCGATGCGAGCCGCGAAGCGAATGAAACGATCCGGATGATTCAGGTAGGGCCAGGCTTCCGCAACCGCTTCGGGGTGGTCCCCCAGATGCAGCTTTTCCAGATTCCGTCGAATCCGTTGCAGTTCTGTTTCGACGACTTCCGTTGCCAGTGGCGCGGTCGATTCCTGGCCAACGTAGGTCACCCGGTATAACCCCGACTGTACCTTGCGGCCACCGATGGCGAAATACATCGCTCCATCCTGCGGGTTAATGACCAGATCCGTTAAGGGAAGGGGCGTTCCGGTGATGAATTCTTCCGTGGTCGCCGAATACGTGGCTCCTTCGGGTTTCAGATGCGTGGCATAGAGTTTGCCGTAACTCCAGTCGCAAATGAAAAATGCCGACTGGTAACGAGCAGGAAACTTCGCCCCATAACCGAACGTCACCCCTGTCGGGGACCCTGGCCCGATATCCACCACGGGAGGGAGACTGTCCTGATAGTAGGCGGGCCATTTCCCACCGCCGTTTCGCCAGCCGAATTCCGCGCCGCTGACCACCTGGCAGACCCGCGTTGGTCGATACCAGGGGGTGTTCACGTCCCACTCCATGTCGGCATCGTAAGTGAACATATCACCGGCCAGATTCAGGGCCGCATCGTACTGATTGCGAAATCCGGTCGCGATCAATTCCCAGTGTTTGCCTTCGGGATCGATGCGGCAGACATAACCCCCCGGGGCCGGGGTTCCCTTCATGAAGCCGCGACCGTAGGGACGGGGCAGCAGAAGATCTTCATCCCAATGCGTCGGGACGCGCGATTCGGCGATTTCCGTGAGGTCGGTGCGATTGCCGCAGACAATGTAAAGTCCTTTTCCGTCCTGGGTGGGAAAGATGGCATGCGGACCATGTTCGCCCGTGCCATGCAAGGGACGCAACAGGGTTACGGTGTCGAGTTGATCGTCGCCATCCTGGTCCTGCACGCGATACAGGCCCCCTTCGTATTTTTGTGCCTTGTTCACGGAGACATACAGGGAATCGAAAGCCCAGCAGAGGCCCTGGGCTTCGCCGATATCGACATTGATTTTCTCGATTTTCAGCGGTTGCTGCTGCCCCAGGGGAGGGCAAGTGACGCGGTAGAGTCCGCCATATTGATCACACACAATCAGACGGCCGCGCGGATCGACACACATCGAGACCCACGAGCCTTCCACATCGTTCGGAACCGAATAGAGCAACTCCACCTGAAAGTCCTTGGCGATTTTCAGATCCTTGATGGGAGTGGCTTCCGGCGCGCGTTTGGGTTTTTCGGGCGCGGCTGTTTTCGGCTGTTCTTCCTTTTCAGGGAACAGTTTCAGGCGGATGTTGCGAAACTGGGCCTTCATTGCAGGGCCACGATGGACCTGCAATGCGATAATCCCCGAGGTCTCCCGTTCCTTGGCATCCCGGTCGATGATTTCGGTGGCCACGATGCCATCGATCTTGTGGATCAGGCGTGGTCCACGAGCGATCACGGTCAATTCGTGCCACTCCTCCAGATTTTTCTGATCCAGGGGGCTTTCCAGCTTTTCCGTTTGTTTTTCCCCGTTGGCGGAGATAGTTACCTTCTGACCCCGCTGGGCAAGGATGCCTCGACCACGTTCATCATACAGCATTCCCAGGTAGTTGGGGCTGGGGTGAATATCCGCCTGGTATCCCCCGACAGACCATTTCCCGATATCCAACCTGCGGGCACTGCGATACTGCACGCCGGAGTTGTTCACGCCTTCCAGCCGGAACTCGAGACGCAATTCGAAATTCCCTGGCTCGCCACCGGTCCAGATCAGGAATTCGTTACTTTTGAGATGATCGGGACCATTGGTTTTGCCCGTAATCATTCCGTTTTCCACCGACCACAATTCGGGATTTCCGTCCCAGCCGGTCAGGTCCCGGCCGTTGAATAAGGGGACGAATCCGTTCTCTTGGGCATCGGCCAGTGTGGTGAACAGGGTACCAACCAGCAGCGTGGCAGTCCGGATTGCCCGGTAAATTGCATTCAGTGACACGAGAACACTCCAAGAATCAACGGAAGGTAATCAAAATCGGGAAGTCATCGGAAACATAATGTCTGGAAGCCGCGCATCGCGCGATTACGAGTCTGAAACGCCCGGGGACTTACTAAGGGAGGCTTGATATCGTCTTGGGACGATTTCCATCGGGACCACCCATGCCAAATCACCTGCGCAAGGGATTCTCCCCGCTCCGGGAGAGACGCGCGGCCTCTTCCGGGACGTGGAAAATCGATCAGCAGCCATTGTTGGGTAATGGCGGAGGATTGTCAATCAGTCGGCAAGTTGCCTGGCGAGACCGCATTCTGGCAGCCCGTTGCCGTATCTGCTACACTACCGCCACGGAACAGGCAACAGGGCCGAAATCCTACACTAAATTACGCGTGTGATGTCGGTTACGGGGAGAATTCAATCGCTATGCCAAGGACCTGGCAATTCACCAGTCATGATAGTGGCCTCGTGCAGACCCTGGCCAGGCAGATGCGTTGTTCTACCTTGCTGGCTCAGGTTCTGCTTGCGCGGGGATTGACCGACCATCAGCAGGCGAAAGCCTTTCTGAGCGGCACGCTGCAGGAATTGCAGGAGCCGGAACGGATGCCCGGCGTGGAGCAGGCGGCGGAATTGATCGTTCAGGCGATCCACGACAAGCGTCGGATTACGATCTACGGTGATTACGATGTGGATGGCATGACGTCAACGGCAATCCTGTTGCAGTGTCTGCAATCGGCAGGGGCCGAGGCGGACTATTATATTCCCTGCAGACTCGAGGAAGGTTACGGCTTGAATTGCGAAGCGATTCGCGAATTGCATCAGGCCGATCCGCGCCGTCTGGTGGTGACGGTGGATTGCGGCATTTCCAGTCTGGAGGAAGCCCGTCTGGCGCGGGAACTGGGGCTGGACCTGATCATCACGGATCACCACCAGTTCGGAGCGGAACTGCCATCGGCCTGCGCGGTCGTGCATCCGCGGATCGATCCGGAAACTTCCTGTTTTCCCGAATTATGCGGCGCGGGTGTCGCCTTCAAGCTGGCCTGGGCAGTCTGCAAGCAACTGGGCAATGGGCAACGGGCCTCAGAACGGATGCGTAATTTTCTGAAGACGGCGGTCGGTCTGGCGATGATCGGCACCGTGGCGGACGTTGTCCCGCTGGTCGGCGAAAACCGCATGATTGTCAAATACGGCCTGGAGACCTTGCGTAAACAGGCGGGAACAGGCTTGCGGGCCTTGCTTCAAGTGTCGGGCTTGCTAGAGAAATCGGGGTTGAACGCGGAGGATATCGGGTTCGCTCTGGCGCCGCGTCTTAATGCCGCGGGGCGTTTGGGACAGGCCCGCCTGGCGGTGGAATTGCTGGTCACCCACGACGAACACCGAGCCGCCCAGTTGGCGGAATACCTGGATGGCTTGAACAAGCAGCGCCAGACCGTGGAACGGAAGATACTCAAGCAGGCCCGGGAAGAAATCCTGCAGCATCCGGACTGGCTCGAACAGCCGGTGCTGGTCGTGGCGCATCATGAGTGGCATCCTGGCGTCATTGGGATCGTTGCCAGTCGCGTGGCGGAACAGTTCGAGAAACCGACAATTCTGATTACCCTGGGGACTGGCACCAGCCTGGGGCAGGGATCGGGCCGCAGTCATGCGGGATTCGATCTGCACGCCGCGGTGACTGCCTCGGCTGAGCCTTTGGATCGATTTGGCGGTCACCCGGCAGCGATTGGGCTTAAGATCCAGCCCGAGCAGATCGCCCCGTTTCGCGAACTGCTTAATGAAGTCGCCACCCGGCAGCGAGGGATAGAGACGCAACTCCCTCCCCGGCGGATCGATTCCGAGGTTTCGCTGCATGAATTGACGGTGGGGGCCATACAGGAGCTGGAATACCTGGGGCCATTTGGCAGCCAGAACGAGCGTCCCGTGTTTGTCACCACCGGCATTCAACTGGTGGAACCACCCCGTGTGATGGGAGAAGGAGGCCGCCATCTTTCGCTGCGCGTCCAGCAACACGGGCATCAAATGCGCGCGATTGCATTTGGCCGGGGTGAATGGGCCGAGCAGATCGAACAGACGCAGGGGAGTATTGCCTTGTGTTTCAAACCGGGCATCAACGAATTTCGTGGTCGGATGAATGTAGAGTTACAATTAATCGATTGGAAAAGCGATCAGGAAGTTTTCCAAGGGGACACAGCCTCGTCCGCTGTGCGACAGGATGAATCTCGAACCGCCTGAGGTTCCGTTGTGAGGCATCAATGCGCTCGGAAGTGGATTTGTTAATCAGGGAATTGAAGTCGCAGGGAATTCACAACCCCAGGGTGCTGCATGCGCTGGAAACGGTTCCCCGGGAAAAATTCATCCCCGAACAGTTGTCGGAGGAGGCCTACGAGAATCGCGCCTTGCCAATTGCCTGCGAACAAACAATCAGCCAACCTTACATCGTCGCCTTGATGACCCAGGCCCTGGAACTGGATGGACACGAGCGCGTGCTGGAAATCGGCACGGGGAGCGGGTATCAGACCGCGATCCTGGCGAACTTGTGCCAGCATGTCTACACCATTGAACGCTGGGCCAAGCTGGCGAATTCGGCTCGTCACGAATTGCAGCAACTGGGGCTGGACAATATTTCCTATTTCACCGGAGACGGGACGTTGGGGGTTCCCATGCATGCCCCGTACGATGCGATCCTGGTGACGGCCGCCGCCCCCAAGATTCCCCCCTGTTACTGGGAGCAGACCAAATTGCACGGTCGGCTGGTGATTCCCATTGGCAGCCAGGATTCGCAGGAGTTAACACTGTTTCGCAAGACACACGACGGTTGGGACGCGGAGGAACTCTGTCCCTGCCGATTCGTGAAGTTGATCGGCCAGCAAGGCTGGCCTGCCCAGGATTCCGAAGACCCCGCTCAAACGTAGCGGTCTTCCCCGCTGCTCCCATCGCTCGGAATGCATGGACGGAGAAGCAGATGTGTTCCTGGCGCGTTCCCTGATGTTGCGTCCGCCGGAACTGTGTCCCGGCCGGCGCGGCTCGATTTCGGGAATTTACCTCGATTCGCAGCCCCTCAACGTCCTGGGGAGAAATCGTAGCCTATGCTTTTCTTGTGAATTGAATATCAATTTCAGGAAATGCGGCTTAGTGCTGGATGCCCTGGTCGGGGCCTGACGCGCGTGCGAGGGGACAATGGAACGGATCAAGGCGGAAGCAGGCTCGCAGAACTGGCGGGAACACCGGGAACGCCTGCTGGGGACGACGAAAAAACTGGATTTATCGGCAAAATTCAAACTGCCGATCCTGCCGGGAGCGGTGCAGGAATTCAGCCGAACTTCGGAAATCCCGGATATTTCCAACGACGTCCTGGCTCGGATTCTGGAAAGCGACAGCGGCCTGACGGTGGAACTGTTGTCGCTGGTCAACTCGAGTGTCTTTGGCCTCAGGAGCAAGGCCTCGTCCGTGAAGCAGGCCTTGAATCTGCTGGGCTTGCACCGCGCGAAAACATTCATCCTGACGACCGCCGTCAAGCGGGCGATGTCCAAGAGCAGTTCGAAATTGATCAATCTTAACCTGTTTTGGGCGAATAATCTGGAACGGGCGTTGTTTGCCCGCGAGGTGGCCCTGCTGTTGAAGGCCGATCCCGAGATCGCCTACTCGGCCGCCATGTTGCAGGATTTCCTGCTTCCGGTGCTGACTACCGCCCTGTTCGAACAGTACACCGACTACGTGGATCAGCAGCAGCGAACGCCCCAGCTTTTATGCAGCTATGAACAGAAGCGCTTTGGCTGGGATCATGCCACCGCCGCGGCTCAGGTTGCATTGCAATGGGGTTTCCCCGACGAACTGATCTGCTGTCTTTATTTGCATCATCAGGGCCTGGCGCTGCTGCTGGATGCCGATTACGCCACAACTTCCGCAGCCGCGGTGGCCCTGTCGTCGCTGCTTCCGGATGTGCTGTCGCAGAGCGTTCAGGGGTTGGACCAGTTGATCGAACTACAGTCCCGCTGGCCCCGCTTCGATCTAGTCTCGCTGGCCGAACGCACCGAACTGCAATACAGGGAAATGGGGGGAGACCAGGTCCACTACCTGACTCTCAAGCGACGTCTGGAAAAGAAGTTGGCTTCTTTGGGCACAACTGGAAGCCATTGACGACAGGAAACGCAGAACCATGGAACCCCGAGCCCAGGCAACCCTCTGGCAAGAACTCATCCAACAGCATCTTGCCGGGCAAACCATTTCCGTGTTGCCTCCCACGCTGAAGTTGCCTGCGCTCCCTCTGGCGGTCACCCAGTTTCTGGAGAAGTCCCGTCGGCCCGACACCTCGCTGAAGGAGTTGTCGCGGATCATCGAAACCGATAGCGGCCTGACCCTGGAATTGTTGCGATATGTCAATTCGGCATTTATCGGTTTGCGTCACAAGGCGAACACGGTGCAGCAGGCGTTGTCGCTGTTGGGGCAGCGGCAAAGCACGACCTTCCTGATTACCACCGGCATGGAAGCGGCGGTCCGGGCGCGCAAGTCGAAGTTGATCAACCAGGGCTGCTTCTGGAATGCCTGCCTGCAAAAGGCGTTGTTTGCCCGCGAGGTGGCAAAACTGATCGGGGCAGACCAAGACATGGCCTTTGCCGGAGCCATGCTGCAGGATTTTCTGTTGCCGATTCTCACGAACGACCTGTTCGAGGATTACCTCGGTTTTGTCGAGCGGCGCCAGGAACAACCTCAATTGATCACCCAGTTCGAACAGGCTGCTTTTGGTTGGGATCATGCGCTCGCCGGTGCCTGCCTGGCGCACCGCTGGTATCTGCCGGACGAAATCGTCTGCTGCGTTCTGATGCATCATCACGGGTTGCGGTTGCTGGCGGATGCCCAGCTATGCAGAAGCTCGGTGGCGGCAGTGGCCATTTCCTCGCTGTTGCCCGACCAATTGCGGCAGAATTATTCGGGCCTGGAACAGTTACTGCTGCTCGAGCAGAAGTGGCCAGCCTTCAATCTCGATGAACTGGTCAACCGGGTCGATCAAATTCACGAAGAATCGGGGCTGGGAGTCAGAAATGATTTTCCCTTGGCGCGCCGCTGCAAACCGGCCATCGACAGGCATCACGAAATCTGTGATGGCATGCTGCACACTGAGGCGTCCGCGATATCGGCGTGATTCCTTCGAACTGCACCCAGGCGTGTTCCGTTCGATCGCGGCCAGGGAAGGGCATCTCGTGCAAGAGGAAGGGGGAACTCAGCCCTTCACGGCTTTCAGGGCTTCGGCGAGGGTTGGTACTAACGGCCAGAGCATGTCCAGCTTCATGATCCGCAGGACGGTCTGCATTTCCTTGGAGGCATTGCACAGCAGCATTCGCCCCCCATTCTGCCGCGCGGATTGTCCCAGGCTGTTGATGACCCCCAGCATGAGACTGCTGAAGTAGTTGGAGCGTCCCAGGTCGACCACCACGTGTTGAATTTTTTCTTGCTGAATATAGTCCTTCAATTCGATTCCCTCGCGATGAATATCGACATCGCGATAGCTGAGCGAATCTCCGTTCGGAGTCACCACCAGTATTCCCTGCTTCAAGGAGGCCTCGAAGGTTTTCGTGTTGAATGTCATGCGAGCGGCCTTCATTGGGAAACGCGCGACCTGCCGGTTTCACGCCGTTGATTCAGCACGTGTCCCAAAGAATCGAGACGTTTTTTCCAGTGTTCCAGATCGCTTTCGGAAAGCTTGTCGCCCCGGAAGCGCGCCTGATAGTAGGCGTTCGTCAGTGACAGCGGCAACTCCTCGAGGGAGTTCAACTGCAATTGCCAGCGGAAGCGTTCCTGAAACAGCAAGGCAAATTCGCGGGCCGTCAGTTGCGGCGCCTTGCGGAGCCCGTTGAGGGCCGATATTTCCAGGAACCGGCGGAAGAACTGCAACATCTGCTGTTGCGCCTCGGGACGCTTGCGGGCCGAAAAACGCCAGCCAAACAAATAAATGGCCGAGCGGAAATACAGATACAGCAGGACAGCGGCAATGATGACAACGCAAAACAGCAACACCGAACCATAAAACAGATAATCCTGTGGCGTGCGTCCGCGGCCCGGAGAGGATTGCAGGCGATTCTGGAAGGATTCCACCAGATTTAGCCCCCCCGCCCGGGCGTTGTTGAGCCCCTTCATGATCGGTTCGTAAATGTCGCTCTGCTGGCGTGCCAGGGAGACCCCGATGATTTTATTCTGCCAGAAACTGTTGAGGTGTCCCCAGAGGGCGGCAAGGGAATATCCCAGGCCACCGGAACCGTCCTGGCCGTAATCGTCACGGGCGGTGGTGGGGTCGAACACAAGCCAGCGTCCGCCGACAAATGCTTCCACCCAGGCATGGGCATGCCGCTGCTCCACCACCAGTTGATTTTTTCGGTCATCCCAGCGGCCTCCCTTGAAACCGCTTACGATGCGGGCAGGCACTCCCACGCCGCGGAGCATCAGTGCCATGGACGAGGCAAAATACTCGCAGTGTCCCGATTTGCGATTGATCAGAAAATCGACCACGGGATCGATCTCGGCATCCTGAATTGCCATATTCAATGTATAGGAAAACTCTCCCGAATCGCGGAGGTACGCCTGAATTTTCCGGCAGCGTTCCTCGGGAGGCAGGATCCCGCCCTCGCTGCTTTCGCACAGGTTGCGGGCCAGTTCGACGAGATCGGAAAGTTCGTTTCGATCCAGATCCAGCAGCGAGCGATAATAGCGATCGAACCCCAGCGCCAGGGGCCTTGCTTGACGATTCATCGGAAAGCGATCCAACTCTGTGGATTGCCTGTGGAAGGCTGTTACTCCTTGCTGGTATTCCTCCTCGATCGATTCGGAAATGAATTCCATGAACTGCTGCCAGACCTCCGCGTTGTTGATATATTTCAGTTCCAGGGAGGCCGTTCGATTTCCGGAGTCTGGCACGGCCACGGTTTCGTAGCGGAATGTGGTCACCCCCATCGATTCGGAGATTGTGCTGAAGCTTAATTCCTGGGTGAACAGGTTGTACTGCAGGTGTCGCATGACCGACTTATCATTCAGCATCGTGCCAAAATCGACTGGATGAACCGTGAAGATCGTGTATCTTCCCACCGGTTCGAGTTCGTAGTTGAAGCGAACGGATCCGGGACTGCGCGGAGCATTTCTCTGGGAAAGTTCCACCGGGCGGGGCGTTTCGTAGTCTTCGTTCCAGCCCCCCCGCTGATACACGCTTAACGCCGTCCCGCGAAACAGTAGATCGTCGACCTGAAAACGATCGAGCACCTGTTCGACCGACAGCTTTTCATCCGTTCGGATATCGGAGAAATCCACGTACATCACGGGCGTCGGATTATCGAGGATCTGGCCCAGATCACCCAGCCGGACTTCCGTGGTGAATCCAGATATCGATTTCCCCAGTGCGAGCCCCGCAATGGCCTCCTCCGAACTGGACGGCAATTGCCAGTTGCCTATCCAGATACGCGGAGTCATCATGAAAATGCCTAACCCCACCATCAGCGAGGCCACGGAAAGAAACAGCACATTCCCCAGCAGCCGGTAGCCCAGCCAGTTATCCGTGGGATCGATATGGAAACCGCCCCTTGCCCGACTAGTCCCCGTAACAGTAACCAGTGGGGCAGGAGAGGCCGCGACGGCAGCGGGACGCGCGATCGTGGCCGACGCGGGAGAACTGCCCGGGCGGGTGCTCCCCAATCGGAGGCTCGCGGTCCCCCGATACGCGGTGAACAGCGAGAGGGTCCAGGCGGCCAGAAACAGATACGCCACCACGGCCAGTCCCAAGCCCCCGGAACTTGTGAGGCTGGCCGATACGGCCATGTTCAATACCGACAACGCCAGCAACCACCAATATTGCTGACTATCCTTTTCGATCAGTAATACGATCCAACAGAAATAGGCCAGCAAATGCGATGCGGAAAGAATACGCATCTCCACGTTGATCCGCCCCTGTTGGAATTCATACAAAGCCACAACCAGGGCCACGATGCCCAGCAGGCTGGTCGTCAGGCTTTCCATGCGCAACCAGGGACGTTCGTCCAGATAGGCATAGGCCATTGCAATCAGAGGCAGCGTGAGGAAGTGAGGGAAAAACCGTCCCTCGGCCACCCCGATCGTCACCACGGACAACGCCAGCAGCAGATACAGGCTGATACGAAATGTTGTCGTGATACGTTCAATCATCTCAAGCATTTCCGACTGCGGGAATTCGAGCAAGACTCCGCGGAAAGCGAAGACCTTGCCCCCATATTGTACGCCAATTCACACGTAATACTCCAGCAGGGACGCAGCCTGGCGACGAATTTCGAATCAGTTCCCCCTGCTTGCGTTCCAGCCCGCACGGTTTTATTCTACCAGGGTATTGTCGTCCGAAAATGCCTGTCTCGGCACGTTTCCTCGCGGCAAGCGGCTACACCATGAATTTATCGCAGGGTACGCTGTGCGTACCATTTATGGGGTGTCCACTCGGCAACCGAATCGCTACAAATTAGGGGCAGGTTGCCTCCACTATCAAAAGATTCACGGTCTCGGAGGGTGTCCATTCGAAGAGCAGCAAGCCTTTCGAAATCGGGAACGTGTGTGGCGTGTTTTCCAGGGAGTATCGATATTGATCAGGCAGGGAGCATGAATCTCGATCGCTCGTTGATACAGGTGCTCGAATCCCTGCAGCGTGCGGGAATAAGTGCGTTGCCTCGGCCTGCCCAGTCACCCTGGCATCTGGCAGCCCTGGTTGCAGGGCAACCGACAATTGACGTGGCCCCCGAGCAGGTATCCGTCAAATCCGTCCCTCTCCCTCCCGTTCACGAAAACTCCGTGTCCGTAAAACCGCTGGCCGATTCCCCGCCAGTCGTTTCGCCTGCTCCGAAGGCTGCATCGAAGTTGACCGAACGGACACTCCCCCCGCCTCCCCAGACGGGAACGACTCTCGCAGCCAATCCTTCGTCATCGGAACATCAATTTATGAATGCGCCTGTGTTGTCTCGTGCGGAACGGGAGTCTTGCCTGTCCGCCCTGTCTCGTAAAGTGGCGACTTGCAAGCGGTGCGCGGAATTGGCGGCCACGCGCAAGCAAACCGTGTTTGGGGTCGGCAATCCCGAAGCCGAAGTGATGTTTATTGGCGAAGCCCCGGGTGCCGACGAAGACAAGCAGGGAGAACCGTTCGTCGGCCGGGCAGGCCAATTATTGAATCGGATTATCGAAGCCTGCGGGTGGCGCCGCGAGGAATTGTATATCTGCAATATTCTCCGCTGTCGTCCGCCCGAGAATCGGAACCCAACTTCGATCGAAGCTGCCAATTGCCGGGAATATCTCGATGGGCAGATCGAAACCGTCAATCCTCGGTACATCGTGTGCCTGGGAACTATCGCCGCCCAGAATCTGCTGGGGAATCAGACGCCTATCGGCCGACTACGGGGCCAACTTTTTACGTATGGCCGGGCACAAGTATTGTGTACCTATCACCCGTCCTATCTGCTGCGGAATCCCTCCGCCCGGAGTCTCGTCCGCGATGACCTGCAGATATTACTCTCGGCGATGGGGTTGGATCCGAACCGGCTGATCAAGCAACAGAGGGCCACCGATCAATAATCGATAATCCGAAAAGCCGATGCGAGCCCCCCCGCGTTGCGACCGGATTACTTGCGATACACCTGGGCGGGATCGAAGGCTTTTTCCTGCTCGGCCAACTTCAACGGAATGGAGTCGGTCTGGCCCAGTTGGTCGCGATCCACCGCTCGATAAAAGCAACTGCGGTAACCGACATGACAGGCTCCGCTCCCCTGTTGATCCACGCGTAGCCAGATGGCGTCCTGATCGCAATCGACGCGAATTTCGATCACCTTCTGCACGTGCCCGCTGGTGGCCCCCTTGTGCCAGAGTTCCTGGCGGCTGCGGCTGTAATAGACCGCTTCTCCCAGGGCAATGGTTTGCTTCAGAGCCTCCTCGTTCATGTAGGCGACCATCAGCAGTTCACCGGAGGCGTAATCGGTGGCAATCGCGGGAATCAGGCCGTTGTCATCGAATTTCGGCGCCAGGGCGTTCCCCTGTTCGACCTGTTGTTTGTCCAATCGCGCGGCAAACTGGAGCGGGGTATTATTCATCGACGTCATCCTGTGGCTGGGCGATCCGCGGCAGGACCGCGGGTAGTATTCGTAATTATCCGGCGGTAGCGAGCGGGCAGTCAGCTATTCCCTGGCCGGAAAGGCATTCGGGATATGCTGAATTTCCTCTGTTGCCTCGGGATTTCCCCACACGATGGTGACCACATCGAATCGCGCGGGGGAATCCAGCCAGCCGTGCTTTTTTAGGAAACAGAGGGCGGCCCGGGTTAAAGTTTCCTGTTTTTTCAGCGAGATTGTTTCCGCGGGTAAACCGTGATGCGACCCTGTTCGGGTCCGCACTTCGACAAAGACAATCGTGCGTTGATCGAGGGCAATCAGGTCAATTTCCCCCAGGCGATTCCGGTGATTCCTCGCCAGAATGCGCATACCCCGCTGTCGTAAAAACCGCGCGGCGAGGCGTTCACCCCGAGCGCCAAGCCGCTCGGGCCGTCTGAACCAGAAGAGGGAAAACCACTGTTGCCAACGCGACATAATGCGTGGCCCTCGGGCAGAAATCAGTTGGTGCTTGCCTCGGCTTCACCAGACTTGGCGCGGCGTTCCGTCAGGCGGGTTGCCTTGCCGACGCGTTCGCGCAGGTAGAACAGCTTGGCGCGACGGACGCGGGCATGTCGCTTCACCACAATTTTTGCCACCTTGGGGGAATGCATGGGGAACGTCCGCTCCACGCCTTCTCCGGCCACGATGCGGCGGACGGTGAAGTTTTCTCGCGTGCCTCCCCCGCGACGGGCGATGACCACGCCGTTGAAGATCTGAATGCGTTCCTTGTCCCCTTCCAGAATACGCGTATGCACGTCCACCGTGTCTCCAATCCGGAATTGCAGCGGATCTTCACGCAGACTGGATTGCTCGACGGACTTGAGAATTTCCTGACGATTTCGCATCTCTTTGGTTATCCCGAACAGACAGATTTCGCTGTTCCCCCGTGGGGGACAGCAAGGTAACGGATTCGATGTGTATTTCTGAGTTCCCACTGGCCGGCGTGCAGGCACCGCCAATCAGGATTGCGGACGTCGTTCCCGGGTCCGCAGATCACTCATGGTGTGTCGCCAGCGGGCGATTTCCTGGTGATCGCCGCTCAACAACACGTCGGGCACCTGCATTCCACGATACTCACGCGGACGTGTGTATTGAGGGAATTCCAGTTGCCCCGCGCGGGAAAACGAATCTTCCCGGGCACTCGCGTCATCTCCCAGCAAGCCGGGAATCAGACGCATCACGGTTTCCAGTATAATCATCGCGGGGACTTCGCCGCCATTGCAGACGAAATCTCCCACGGAAATTTCCAGAGGCTGCAACCCCTCGGAAATTCGCTCGTCAAAACCTTCGTATCGACCACACAACAACACAAGTCGCGGATAATTCGCCAAGGTCTCCACCAGTTGCTGGTCGAGCCGACGACCGTAGGGTGTCAGCATCACCAGTTGCCCGGGGCGTTCCCCCTGTTGTTGTACATGTTCCACACACCGAAACACCGGGTCGCAGCGAATCAGCATGCCGGGACCACCACCATAGGGGCGGTCGTCCACGGATTGATGCCTGTCGGTCGTCCACTCCCGGAAATTCCAGAGATGAACTTCAAGCAGGCCCTTTTGTAATCCTTTATTCAGCAGACTTTCCGAAAGGAACCCGTCGAAGATGCCGGGGAACAGCGTGAGAATATCAAAACGCACGACAACCAGTCCCCTCGCTCAACCAAGGCCCTTCCTGGGGATTATTCCTCGGCGGAGGCTTCCCCTGCCTGTTCCTCGCTGCCTTCCGGGGCGGCTTGTTCCAGAGGCTTGGGAGCCGCCATCGGAGGGGGTTGCTTGGCAACGCCCCACTTGTTTTCGCGGACCTTTCGCAGCAGCACGCCTACTTTTTCCGTTGGTTGCGCGCCGACGGAAAGCCAATAATCGGCTCGCTCCAGGTTGACGCGTACCCGCTGGGACTTGTCCCGCTGCATCGGGTCGTACGTGCCGATTTCTTCAATCGTTTTCCCATCCCGGGGGGATCGGGCATCCATAATGCAAATCCGGTAAAACGGGCGATGAGTGCGCCCCATTTTCTTCATGCGAATCCGAACTGACACTCCACACTCCCCACGCTAAGACGAGATTGAAACCTTGATATCGATTGGAACCGACGGTAACACGAAGTTTATCCGCGCGTCGTTCCCATTACTTTATAGCTGCTGGCCCTCGCTACCGGCGTCGGGCGAAACGTCAAGCATAACAAATTTTCCCTGTTTGCAAAGTCCGCGACTCCAATTTTTCCGCTGCACCGGCGTTTTCCAAACGAGGTCAAGCCTTCTCGCCCGCCGATTTCGCTGGCGTCTGCCGTTCGAGCCTCCCGCCAGACCGTGCGCGTCGAGAAGAATTCCGGGCTGTCCGGTTTATCGGATCGGGTAGGGGAGCGGGTCGCTTGGCCCCCCCGGCAGATCGTATATCGGCAAAATAACACGCAGGTATCGGCAAAATAACACGCAGGGGGACCAGCAGCGGGCAAAGAGCAGGGCGGAGAGCGGCGGGGTCTTTAGAATAGACGGTTAAATACATGTTGCAACATGTATGGAGAAAATGTCACTTTTTTTCCGATTATGCATTTTTTTCATGGACGGGCTGCAAGGTTCTGGTATTGTTGCGAGAGTTGTTGCCCGGGAAACAGGTTGCCACACTCAGGATCAGGCAGATGTTTTCCCATCGGCATCCTTAGAGCTGCATGCCAGATGGGCGTGCAGGAAAAGTGAGTGCCGAGAGAGAGGGGATTCGAAGGAACGAATCAAGATCTTCTCACTGTTCTCCATGAAGAGAGGATTGCTCCGGTGTCCGAAAACGACAATGATTGTCCTGCTGCCGAGCCGAGTCTGGCCCGCATGAGAACTGGTCGAGTTGTCGCGACTGCGATCGACTGCGTTCCCGCCCTGATATCATCCGCCTGAGGATGTTGTACGCAAGAGCTTTTTAAGAACGCTTGCGTTCTTCCCCCATGATTCCGGTGGAATCCGGAAAAGGTGTTCCCAAGTGAATTGGTGACGGGTTGACTTGTATTCCGAAACGATCCATGGCATGGTGTGAAGTTTTCGGATAAGACTCAAGAATTCCTCGTCAAGTTCCCTCGCGTGCATGGAATCACGCGAAATCGTTCCTTTTTTCAGTGCAAAGGGAGTGTATGGTGCCTCGATTCAGCGAATCGATTCAGCCGTTGATGAATGAGGCTTTGAAGACTGGTCGCCTCAGTTTTCAAAGCATGGACGATTTTCTGCCGGATGAAGGAGGTGATCCGACTTTAATCGATCAAATCGTTCTCGCTCTCGACGAACTCGGCCTGGATATGTTCGACGATCCGTCGAGCCGGATTCAGAAGTTGCCGGAGAAAATAGGGCTTCCGAGCCAGCCTATCGAGGAGGAGGATGCGAGCGAGGACGAATCGATCCCCGCGATGATCGGACCGGAAACACCGGTCTCTTCCCGAGATCCGATCCGCATGTATTTGAGCCAGATGGGGAACATACCGCTGCTGACCCGGGCGGACGAAATTTACCTGGCGAAGCAGATTGAAGTGACCCGCAAGCGTTTCCGTCGTACCGCGATGGAATCCGACTTCACGCTGGAAATCGTGGTCGACATGCTCGAAAAGGTGCATTGCGGCGAACTCCCGTTCGAGCGGACCTTGCGGACCTCGGAAACGGAAAATGCCCAGAAGGAACAGATTCTGGGGCGTATGGAACCGAATCTGCAGACGTTGCGGCACCTGCTGGCCCGCAACCGCGAGGACTTTCAGATTCGCCTGTCGGAAACGGCCACCCCCGCCGAGCGGAAGGCGGCGCTGGATCGCATGCTGCTGCGCCGTCGTAGAATGGCCACGCTCACCGAGGAACTTAGCCTGCGGACGCAGCGCTTGCAGCCGATCATTAAACGGATGGACCAGTTGGCGGATCGTCTTTCGCAGCTGATGAGGGACATTAAGCGACTTAAGCGGCTCCCCTCGGCAGCTCAGGACGTTCTGCTCATGCAGGAAGAGCTGAACGAACTCGTTCAGGATACCCTGGAATTGCCCGAGGAATTCGTCGCGCGGGTCCGGGAGATTAAGCGTCGCTTCAGCTTCTGGACGGAAGCCAAGCAGAAGCTTTCGGGCGGCAACTTGCGGCTGGTGGTTTCGATCGCCAAGAAGTATCGCAACCGGGGTTTGAGTTTCCTCGATTTGATTCAGGAAGGGAACGCGGGCCTGATGCGTGGCGTGGAGAAGTACGAATACCGCCGCGGTTATAAGTTTTCGACGTATGCCACGTGGTGGATCCGGCAGGCGATCACGCGAGCAGTCGCCGATCATGCCCGGACCATTCGAATTCCCGTGCATATGTTCCAGAGTATTTCCACGCTGAAGGCCAAGGCGGAACAAATTCGCCAGGAAACGGGCCGGGAACCGACCATGGAAGAACTGGCCGCGGCGATCGACATGTCCGTCGAGGAAACGGAACGGATCATGAAAACGTGGAAACATCCCGTCAGCCTGGATACGCCCGTGGGCGAAAGCGAGGACAGCAGTTTCGGCGATTTCCTGCAGGACGATTCTGAAAACACCCCCGCCGATACCGCCATGCAGCAGATGTTGCGGGACAAAATCAATCATGTGCTCAAAAGCCTGACCTATCGCGAGCGAGAAATCATCAAACTTCGCTACGGTCTGGGAGACGGCTACAGTTACACGCTGGAGGAAACCGGGCGCATCTTCAAGGTGACCCGGGAGCGCATTCGACAAATTGAATCCAAAGCGTTGAGGAAGCTGCAACATCAGACCCGCAGCAATCACCTCAAGGGGTTCGTGGACGCCATGTACCCGCTGATGGATGGCGAAATTCCGCTGCCCTCCCTGGAAGACGCGGAGATCCTTCCCGTTTGAGATCAACTCGATTTTTACACAGGCAAACAAGGCCGCTCCCCTTTGGGCGCGGCCTTGTTTCTTGGTGTTTCGTTCGGGGTTCCCGATGTGCCGCCACGTTTTGTTGCGGTGGTGGACCATTGGAACTTTTTGAATTCCGGGACTTCTCCGATGAATTTGTGTGAGCCTAAAGGCGACACTTGGTATTCTGTCGAAAGAGATACTTGGTGACGCGTACGAGCGCGTATTGGATGAGCAATCGAGGAAGGCGGACAGAACGATGACTCCGTGGGATTTGCCAGCCTGTGCTCTGCTGGGACAGTCGGACTCCCTGGTCGCGAGTTCGATCGTGGTGGGTTGGTTGCTCAGTCTGGCAAGCGTGGTGGCGGGGCTTGCCTGCGTGTCAGTCCCTGTGATTGTCCTGCGGCGTGCGCAACAGTCCCGCGCGGAGGGAATTCCGTGGGGCTACGGGCTGGTGCTGACAAGCCTGTTCTGGGGATGCGCGATTCTCTTCCTGCTGGATGCCTTCCTGGCTCGTGGCCTGTTGACCTGGCAGGGGGGGGCGGTCCGGCTGGTGGCGGCCATGGCCACGGTGGGGGGAAGTGCGTGGCTGATTCGCTGCCTGCCAGAGATGCTCGGCCTAAAAAACAGACGGGAATACGAGCGAGTCGTCGCGGAACGCGAGGAGATCCAAGCGTTATTGCAGGATGAGCAGTTCCTGCTGCACACGTTGCTCGATCACTTGCCGGACTGTATTTATTTCAAGGATTGCGAGGGACGCTTCACGCGAGTCAGTCGATCGCTGGCCGCGCAACTGGGCAGCGAAAGCCCCCGGGAGTTAGTGGGGAAATCGGACTACAATTTCTTTCCGAGAGAGTATGCGGAAGAGGCCCGGCGGGATGAAGAACGCCTGATGCAGACCGGCGAGATGATCATCGGCAAGGAAGAACATCCTGCCTGGGTCGATGGGCATCACACCTGGGTTTCCACGACGAAAGGGGTATTGCGGAATGCGGCAGACGAGGTGATCGGCACGTTTGGCATTTCGCATGACATCACGCGACAGAAGGAAGCCGAGCGGGCGATGCAGGAATCGAAGGAGGCGGCGGAATCGGCGAATCGGGCCAAGAGCGACTTCCTGGCGAACATGAGCCATGAAATCCGCACCCCCATGAACGCCATCATCGGGATGAGCGAGTTGTTGCTGGATAGTGAATTGCAACTGGCGCAGCATTCCTATGTCAAGGCCGTGCTCGATTCCGGGGAAGCGTTGCTGGCAATCATCAATGAAATCCTGGACTTCTCAAAGATTGAAGCCGGTCATCTGGAATTGACACGGGAGCGGATCGACTTGCGCGATCTGGTGGTGGAAACCCTGCGAGCGTTGGCCGCACGGGCGCATCGCAAGGGGTTGGAGCTTGCCTGGCGGGTAGATCCGAGTATTTCGCGGATGGTGCTGGGCGATCCGGTTCGCATACGTCAGATATTGATGAACCTGGTGGGAAACGCCATCAAATTCACCGAACAGGGTGAAATTGTGGTGCAGGTGCAGACCCTGCAAACGCGTGACAACGATGTGGAGTTGCATTTCCAGGTTCGTGATACGGGAATTGGGATCGCCTCGCATCGTCTGCAGAAGATTTTCGAGGCATTCGAACAGGCGGATGCTTCGACCACACGGCAATTTGGGGGGACCGGCCTGGGGCTGGCGATTTCATCGCGCCTAGTGCAGGCGATGGAGGGGACCATTTGGGCGGAAAGCACCCTGGGCAAGGGGAGCACGTTTCATTTCACGTTGCGGTTAACGCAATGCGACGCGACCGAAGGAACGGAACCTCCACCGCATGCCTGGCCCGATCTGGACCACATGCCCGTCCTGGTGGTGGACGACAATGAAACGAATCGTCTGCTGCTGACCGAGATGTTGCAGAGTTGGGGACTGGCGGTGGTCACGGTATCCGATGTTTCCCAGGCGATTGCGCATGTCCGGGAATGCGTGGACACACATAAGCGGCTCCCCTTGATCATCAGTGACGTAAACATGCCCGAGGAAGACGGATTCTCGCTGATCGAACGGCTGCGGAACTGGCCAGAGGTCCGAGACGTTCCGGTCATTCTGCTGACCTCGGGAACGCGTCCGGGAGATCTGTCGCGGAGCAGCCAGTTGAAGGTTTCCTCGCATCTGATGAAACCGATCAAGCAGTCGGAATTGTTGGAATCGGTACTGACGGCATGCGGTCGCCAGCAGCAAGCCGCAGGGAGTCCTTCGGGACAAACGGAAGAAGTTCAACCCCCTCTTCCACCCTTGCATATTCTGCTGGTCGAGGATGGCATGGCCAATCAATGCTTGGCCACCGCCGTCCTGAAGAAATGGGGCCACCAGGTGGAAATCGCCGAGAACGGGCAAATTGCCGTCGATAAATATCGGGATGGTCGTTTCGATCTGATCCTGATGGATGTGCAAATGCCGGTGATGGATGGATTTCAGGCAACGGCCGCCATCCGCCAACTCGAGCAGGCCACGGGAGGTCATATCCCAATTGTGGCGATGACTGCACGGGCCATGAAAGGAGATCGGGAACGCTGCCTGGAGGCGGGGATGGATGGGTATGTTTCCAAGCCGATTCGCAAGGGAGACTTGTATCGAGGTATCTCCGAATTTTTTCCGCCGAAACAGAGTTCCCCCACAGCGGCGACGTCTGCCCTGGCGGCCGATTCTGCCGTCGGGGAGGGGTCTGGCTCCAAGCCACTGATCAACTGGGATGGCGCGTATGCGGAGGCCGATCGGGACGAGGAAATCCTTAACGCGGTGGTAGCAGCCAGTTGCGAGGAACTGCCCGTTCTGTTGCATCATCTCGACGCAGCGCTGGCGGTAGATGATATCCAGGAAGCGGGTCGGCTGGCGCATACCATGAAATCGATGGGCAGAACCTTTGGCGTCGAGGAATTCGTGCAGTGTTGCGCGGACATGGAAATCCAGGCCCGTTCCGACAACCTGGCCGACATGATGGCCGAGTTACCTCAACTGCAAAGTATTGCGAACCGGTTCATTGAGGAATTGCGGCAACGGAGGCAGGAATAAAAAGGGAGACCTTCCGGACTGGTCCGTCGCGGTCGCGGCCCGCTGCTTAAATCGGGAGCGTCTGCCCGCGTCCTGCCTCGTGGGCCCGTGCCAGCGCCAGGGTTCCCAAGGCAACATCCTGCAGTCCCAGCCCCACCGATTTGAACAGCGTAATGGCGTTCGGATGGGGCCGCTGGATTTTTCCCGCGACAACAGCGGCAAGTTCGTGGATGTTCTCCCAGTCAAGCAGGCCTTCGTGGAGTGGCGCCTGAAAATCTCCCGCTTCCCTCTGGCATTGCTCGCGGGAGTCGCAGCAGACGAGTTGCACCCGGCGGAAGGTTTCCAGATCGAGTTCCGACTTCCGGATAAAATTGGAACCGATCGCGCACAGATGCGTGCCTGGTTGCAAATCGGTTCCCGAGAATACGGGGGACTGGCTGGTGGTGGCCGTTACCAGGATATCGGAATTTGCCACCACGTCCGAGGCGGAATCACAGGCGAGAACGGGTAAGCCGAGATCGATTTCGAGTTGCCTGGCGAATGCCGTTCTGCGAGGTTGGTCTCTGCCGTAGACACGCACCTGCCGGACATCGCGGGCCACTTGAATCGCCCAGGCCTGCGTGCGTGCCTGCAACCCCGTGCCGATGATTCCCAGGCGGGAGGCATCGGGCCGCGCCAGGAATTTTGTGGCGATGCCGGAGGCTGCTGCGGTGCGGAGTTGCCCGAGAAAATCGGCTTCGAGCAGTCCTGCGAGCGTGCCGGTTTCCTCGTTGTACAGCCCGACAAGAAACCGTGCGCCCTGGCGGGTGGTGGTGTATATTTTCCACCCGAGTTGACTTTCCGCCCGATCAGCCCCCGCGAGTATGTGCAGCATGGTCCGTTCGCCACGGATCCTTTGCCGGGACATATTGCTGGCCGAACCGTCTGCCAGGTGGAGAAAGGCCTGCTCGACGACCCGCATGGCATCCTCGATGTTCAGCAGTTCGCGCACATCCTGTTCGGTGAGAAATAACACGGACATCGAAAACTCCCGCGCGAAGTTCCCTGGTCTGTCCCGTGGCGAAACCGGGATTGCCTGGAAATTCTATGCTGCGAAGCGGTTGTTGGGAACGGAATCTGTATTCGGCTTCGGTCCGTCGAAACAGGAGCGGGGCCGACACATGCTGGCCCCGTGGGCGTCCATCAGCAGAACGGGCAGAGTTCGGCCTATTTCCGAAAGGGGACTTCGATCGTTTCGGGATTTGGATCGAAGGTACACATCCACTGGCCATCCTGGCTGGGGAGCACGATGACTTCGCCGATCAGTTGCGATTGCCCCGTGGTGGGATCGGGCACCAGGCGGGCGCCGAACATTTTGCGGATCTCCTCGATCCGCGGATCGCTGGTTGATTCAAAGGAGCCCACGGTGACGATCGAGCGTTTGTGGTCGTGGAACACATAGGCTTCGATGTTGCGTTCGCGGAGCGCCCGCGTCACCTGCCAGGCTTGGTCGGCGGCTTCCGCGAAACCTCCCTTGTCGCTGAGTTTCTTCGACGAGTTTCCGCCGGAGCCGATGAGTGTCACGGAATTCGGGTAGAACGAAGCGACGGTGACGGTGTACTTGCCGGGGTTATCGAGCAGGGAATGATCGTAGTGGCGATTGTAGCGAATGAGTTCGGGGTCGCGCTGGTTCTTCTTGACGACCTCGGGATCGAGCAGCGGATTGATCGTGAGAAACGCCCCGCTGAGCAGGCCGGGTTGGCCGGGGGTCTGCTTGTAGATCCCCCCTTGTTCCAGGGACTTGGGCTGAAATTCCTTGACCCAGGCGAGGGTTCGCTTGGCCAGTTCCCGATCGGCTTCGGGTCCCTGATAGTTTCCCGCGAGCACGCAGATTTCGGTATCCAGCTTGTATTTTCGTTTTTCGGATTGTTGCAGGCGATTCACCGTTTCGACTGTTTCATAGGTCATTTCGCGGCGGTAGGTATATGCGGGGATGCCCTTGAGCCGCAGTTCATAAACGAGTTCCTCGGCGGCCTGTTCGGGAGTAAGGCCCTCGGTTTTTAATTCCTCGGGAGGCTCGCTGAAGACCGCGACCATCACCATCCAGGGTCCGTGCTTCTTGGTAAGGGTGTATTGCTTCCCCTTCACCGCCTCGATTTTTGCCAGGGCGGTCGACGGGGTGCACAATCCGGAAAAGAGCAAGGCGACGAGGATCCCGGAGAGAACACGCATGACAGACTCCATTCTTGCGGGGCATTATTCCAGCGAGCGGTGTCATCCTGACATCCCTCGCGCGACGTGACGGGCGGAAATTCCGCGCGAACGGGAGTGGTTTAACGGATTGCGGGGTTTTCGTCCAGAGGCCACGTATCGGCAAACACCTGACGCTGAATCCTTGTTAATTCTACAATTCCTCGTTCGGCGAGAGTCAACATGCTGTCCAGGCTGGAGCGTGAAAAGGGTTCCTGCTCGGCCGTTCCCTGCACTTCGACATAGTCCCCGGTGCCGGTCATGACCACGTTCAAATCGACTTCCGCCGTACTGTCCTCGGAATAATCGAGGTCCAGGAGAGGAAGCCCCTCGCAGATCCCCACACTCACCGCGGCCACGCTGCCGCGCAGAATGCTCCCCGCGCGGCATTCGGGGACTTGCCGTTGCAACCAGAGCAACGCATCCACCAGGGCAATGTAGCCCCCGGTGATGCCCAGGGTTCGCGTACCTCCATCGGCATCGAGCACTTCGCAGTCGATGGTGATGGTACGGGGGCCCAGTGCCTGAAAATCGACGACCGACCGCAGGCTACGGCCAATCAGGCGTTGTATTTCTGAAGAACGCCCGTCCACCTTGCCCCGATCTCGACGTTTCCGGGGAGACGTGCTCCCGGGGAGCATGTCGTATTCGGCGGTTAACCAGCCGGAAGGATTGGGCTCGTTTTTTTTCCAGGCGGGGATTTCCAGGTCGACACTGGCCGTGCAGAGCAGCGTCGTCCGCCCGGCCTTGATGTACACGGACCCTGGGGCCACGGTCGTGAAACCCCGTTGAATGTGAATGGCCCGCAACTGGTCAGCAGCTCGTCCGTCGTTTCGCATGAAGCCTCCTGTTCGCCCGATGTTTCTCGGTGTTATAGAGGCCGCGTCTCTCGAAGTAAAGTTGCCCTGGAATTGGCTCCGTCCCAGTATTCGGGCCCGGCGCCGTCAAAACAGGCAAAAAGACCGTTGCGTTACGAACGGTGCGAACAATCGCTGGGAATGCCGCGGGCGCGCCCCAGCGTTTCCGCTCCCCCAAGGGAAACAGGGGAAGAAAACACGATCACTTCGCTTGCGTCCGATTTCTTGGCGTCCTGCATCCTCTCGACGTGCGAGCACGATTTGCCCGATAACTCGAAGCGAAGTCAGACGACATGCCTGAAAGTTCCAGCGGAAGGGAACGGGTTATTTCCCCTGGGCGCTGCGTTGTTTGAGCATGGAACCAAGTTCCTCGACGAAATCGTTGACGTCCTTGAATTCGCGATAGACGGAGGCAAAGCGGACAAAAGCGACCTGATCGAGTTTGCGGAGTTGTTCGATCACCAACTCACCAATCACGCGGGAGGGGACTTCCCGCTCGTAGTTTTCGTACACTTCCGCTTCGGTGTCGCTGATCAGCGATTCGATCTGTTGTTCACTGACCGGGCGCTTGTAGCAGGCTTTTTCGAGTCCCTCGCGGATTTTTTCCCGATTAAAGGGGACGCGCGATCCATCCTTTTTGATGACCTTGATCGGCAATTCCTCGATTTTTTCAAATGTAGTGAACCGGCGTGAACACTTCAGGCATTCCCGGCGTCGGCGAATAGCAAAGTCCGCACTGGTGCGGGAGTCGATCACCTTGGTTTCGTCATGACGGCAATAGGGGCATCTCATGGGGAAATCACCTGATATAAACGTGAGGCCATGTCAACGGTTCGGGATGGGCTAAATGACGATTCCGGTTGTCTGGGAATTGAAGACAAGTCCTTCGCTCGGTAGCATATCGGATTCCCATTTTCCCGTCACCATGGGAGCTTGGTTCTGTAATAAAAAACCGATCTGTCCTCGTAGGAGGCATTCCTGCCCGGAGCGGTGAATGGCCGAACTCACGAGAGGCAGCAAGAAACCAGACCTCGTGCGATATGGCGAAGTGAGCCGACATGAACTCTACAGAGAATCTGGCATGTGATCGCGTGGATGTACACGCAGTTCCCTCGAGCGAAGAAGTGGTGTTGGTTCTCGACTTTGGTTCGCAGACCGCCCAGTTGATTGCCCGGCGGGTCCGCGAGCAAAATGTCTTTTGCCAGATTGTGCGTCACGATTTGTCGGTCGAACGGATCCGCGAGATCAATCCGATCGGCATCATTCTTTCTGGTGGCCCCGCGAGTGTGTACGGTCCGAACGCCCCGCAACCGGATCCGGGTATCTTCGACCTGGAGATTCCGATGCTGGGGATCTGCTACGGCATGCAGGTGCTGTGCCGTTACCTGGGGAGTGAAGTCAATCCGAGTCCCTCGCGGGAATTCGGGCGGACCACCTGCCGGGTGCACGAGCCGGCGGAATTTTTCCAGAATCTGCCCAGCGAGCTGACTGTCTGGATGAGTCATGGGGATCAGGTTGAGAATTTGACGGCACAATTCATTTCGCTGGCGGCGACATCGACCTGCCCGTATGCGGCGGTGAAGCATCGTCAGCGGCCGATTTACGGCTTGCAGTTTCATCCGGAAGTGACGCATACACCCCAGGGAGGGCAGTTGCTTTCAAATTTCGTCAAAACGATCTGTGGCGCGCGGGGGACCTGGAGAATTTCGTCTTTGATCGACCGGGAAATCGAGTCGATCCAGCAACGGGTGGGCAAATCCCGCGTGATCTGCGGGTTATCGGGCGGGGTCGATTCCTCCGTGGTGGCAGCGCTGTTATATCGGGCCATCGGCACCCAACTTTCCTGCATTTTCGTGGATAACGGCATGCTTCGAAAAGGGGAAGCCGATGCCGTTCGCATCCAGTTTCAGGAACATTTTCGCACCGATCTACACGTCGTCGATGCCAGCGAGCTGTTTTTACAAGCCCTGGCGGGCGTTTCCGAGCCACAACAGAAGCGCAAAATCATCGGCAAGATTTTCATCGACGTCTTTCGCAAGGAAGCCGAATCGATCGAGGATGCCCGTTTCCTGGCCCAGGGAACGCTGTATCCCGACGTGATTGAATCGGGAGCCAACAAGGACGGCCCTGCCGCCACGATCAAATCCCATCACAATGTCGGCGGCCTGCCGGAGGAACTGGGTTTTGAATTGATCGAACCGTTGCGGGATCTGTTCAAGGATGAAGTGCGCAAGATGGGCCTGGAACTGGGATTGCCGGAACAACTGATCTGGCGTCATCCCTTTCCCGGGCCGGGGCTGGCCGTCCGCTGTCTGGGGGAAATTACGCCGGAACGATTGCACGTGTTGCGCGAGGCGGACGCCATTCTGCTCGATGAGTTGAAGCGGACCAGTTACTACCGCAGCGTGCAACAGGCCTTTGCGGTGTTGTTGCCTGTGCAGTCCGTGGGAGTGATGGGAGACGGGCGGACCTACGAAAACGTCGTGGCGATACGGGCGGTCAACACGGATGACTTCATGACGGCGGACTGGTCTCACCTGCCCTATGAATTACTAGGCGAAATCTCCACTCGGATCACCAACTCCGTGCGGGGCGTGAATCGCGTGGTGTACGATATCAGTTCCAAGCCGCCCAGCACGATCGAATGGGAATAAGCCGATCAGGCCCAGACCAGTTGACTTCCAGCGGACAGGGCCCACGTCGCGTGGAACGAGCAGACAAGCAGAAAAAACGAGCAGACAAGAACCGACAATCCTTTGTTTTCAGGAGTGCGACGTGAGTAAAGACAAGGTCATTCTGGCATACAGCGGGGGCTTGGATACATCGGTGCTGGTCGGCTGGCTGCTGGATAAAGGGTACGAGGTTCATTGCCTGTACGTCGATCTGGGGCAACCGAGCGAAGATCGCGAGGCGATGCTCGACAAGGCCCTGAAAATTGGCGCCACCTCCGCGGTTCTGGCCGACGTCCAGGAAGAGTTGTGCACGGACTTTGCCTTCCCGGTGCTGCAATGGCAGGCCAAATACGAAGGGATCTATCTGTTGGGGACTTCGATTGCGCGGCCACTTATCGCCAAGGCGTGCCTGCAGCGCGGGCGGGAAGTCGGGGCGGTGGCCTTCGCGCATGGGGCCACCGGGAAGGGGAATGATCAGTGCCGCTTCCAGTTGGCGGCCGAAGCCCTGGACCCCACCGTCAAGATGATTGCTCCCTGGCGGATGAAGGAATTTCGCGATCTGTTTCCCGGTCGCACGGAAATGCTGGCCTACTGTGCCAGCAAGAATATCCCCGTCAAGGCGACCACCTCCAAACCCTATAGTTCCGACGAAAACTGCCTGCACATCAGTTACGAGGCCGGGGATCTGGAAGATCCCGAGGTCGATGGGGTATCGATCATCGATTTCAGCATGACGGTCTCGCCCCAGTCTGCCCCGGATCGCGAGGAATCCGTGACGATAGGCTTCGAATCGGGCGTGCCCGTCACTCTGAATGGCGCGCGAAAGTCGGGCCTGGCCATGGTTACCGAATTGAATGCCATCGCGGGACGCAACGGAGTAGGCCGCATTGACATTGTCGAAAATCGCTTCGTGGGCATGAAAAGCCGGGGGGTTTATGAAGCGCCGGGAATGACGGCGCTGTATGCCGCCCACCAGGCGATGGAACAGATGACGCTCGACCGCGATTTGCTGCATCTGCGGGATCGCATCTCGCCCGAAGTGGCGGAAATGGTTTATTACGGAACCTGGTACACCGCGAAGATGGACGCGCTCATGGCCTTCATTCGCGAAACCCAGAAGCCTGTCAGCGGGGAAGTGACCCTCGGATTCTACAAGGGGAATTGCCGTGTCCGGGGCCGCAAGAGCCCCAACAGCCTGTATGTTTCCGAAATTGCCAGCATGGAGGGTGGGGGCACCTATAACCAGGACGATGCGGAAGGGTTTCTCCGCATTATGGGTCTGCCGCTGCGCGTCCAGGGATCGGTGCGTCCGCGGCAATGGTAGTGCGGCATTCAGGGGGGTAGTCTGGGGAATAGGGTCAACGCAATTGGGCAACCTTGGCGAGGGTAGCATCCTTGCCAACGAGCAGCAGCGTATCGGAGTCCTTGAGCAGATAATCGGGATTGGGGGTGGCGGTGATGGTGTTCAACAGCACGTCGTGCAAGGCGACAATGCTGATGTCGTATCGCTGCCTCAGGTTGAGATCGCGGATCGTGCGCCCTTCCCACTCATTGGGCACGCCCATTTCCTGGATACTGATGCCCGATCCCAGCTTCACGTAATTGAGCAAGGCGGACCCACTCACCCGGGCCGCCAGGGCAATGGCGGAATCCCGCTCGGGAAAGACGACGTCGGTCACGCCAATTCGGTGCATGACCCGGCCGTGATCGCGTGAGATGACCTTGACGTAGATATCCTTCACCTTCAAATCGAGCAGTGCCATCGTCGACAGGATACTTGCTGTGATGTCGTCGCCCGTGGAGACGATTGCGGCATCGGCCTCGTCGGCTCCAACACGGCGCAAGGTGTCGATATCCGTGGCGTCGCCGACGGCAGCGCGAGAAATGCAGGGAGCAATGCGGTCCACAACCTCGCCATCGGTATCCAGCGCGATGACATCGTGCCCCTTCTCGGCCAGCGTCTGCGCGATGGTGAACCCAAAATTCCCCAGGCCAACCACGACAAATCGTTTCATGCTCTCTCTCGCAAGGTAGCGTCACTAACCGCAATTTTCCCCCGGCAACGGTTACCGGGCGAGTCAATCAACCGACAACGACATCCTCGTAGGCCAGCCGGAACCGCCCCCGCGTGGAGAGGCGAAGTGTCAGGGCCGAGGCAAAGGCCAGCGGGCCCGTTCTGCCGACAAACATCAGCACGATAATGACCCACTGCGCGGGCCCCGTCAATTCCGGCGTGACACCCATGGATAATCCCACGGTGTTGAAGGCGCTGACTACCTCGAACAGACGCGACAGGAAGGGATCGGGCAGGGAGGTGCCCCCGGCCAGCAACGTCACCAGGAACATGCCCATCACGATAATGCCGGTGGCAATCACGAACAGGCCGATCGCCCGTTGAATGGTATCGTCGGGAATGGACCGATCATGAAAACTGACGGTGGCCCGGGAACGCAGTTTACACCAAGCCAGCAACCCCAGCAGCATGAAGGTGGTGGTTTTCATCCCGCCCGCGGTCGAACCCGGGCAGCCCCCGATCATCATCAGCAGGATGGTCAGGAAATTCGTGCTTTCCGTCGCTGCGGCATAATCGATCGTATTGAAGCCAGCCGTCCGCGAGGTGACGCTCATGAACAGGGAGTTGGCCAGTTTATCGATCCAGCCGAGTTCCGAAAGAGTCTGCCGCCACTCGAAGCAGGCAAACAGCAACCAGCCCAGCAGCAGCAACCCGGCCGTGCTGCTCAACACGAGTTGACTATGTACCGAAAGCCGGGGAATGCGTTTCTTGCCGCGAGAATAACGCAATGTCAATTCCTCCATCGTCACGAAGCCGATCCCACCGGCAACGATCAGCAGCGACACGATCAGCAGCGTGAACGGTGAGTCCCGAAACCCCATCAGCGAATCGGTATTCGTGGAAAACCCGGCGTTGCAGAAGGAGCTGATCGAATGAAAGATGGCCGGCCAGAGGGCCTCGCGAAGGCCCAGGCGCGGCATCCAGGCCAGATAGATCAGGGAGGCTCCGATGAATTCGATAATCGCGGTAAACAGAACGACATCGCGAACCAGCTTTCGGGAGGGTATTTGAGGCAAGGCATCGCGGGAGGATGCGGCGACCGCTTCCGTGCGCAGCGACGGCCTGCGGCCCAAGGCCGTAATGATTACGCTGGTGAGCACCAGCATTCCCAAGCCCCCCAGTTGAATCAACAGCAGCAGGAACAATTGACCACGAAAGGTAAAATACGTCGCGGTATCGACCACGATCAATCCCGTGACGCACACAGCACTGGTCGCGGTAAACGCGGCTTGATTCCACGACAGCCCTTCGCCGGTGTACAGGCCGGGCAGCGTCTTCAAGCCGATGGTTCCCAGCACGGACAGCAGCAGAAACGAGCCAATAAACAGTTCCGCGGGGGAAAGTTGCTTCCAGCCTCGCCCAGGTTGTGCCCGGGGGACATCGTGGCGGCTACGCCAGGCATTGGCCCCCGGTGGATTCAGTGGAGTAATCACAAAGTTACAAGCCGAGATTGCAGTACGGAGGGTTCTTAGTCAATAATCGCGAAATTGTATCGCATTTCTGGCCAAGCTGCACCATTGCCTGCGAAAAAACTCGCTGCTGACCGAGTCATAGGCGGATGAGTGCAGTGCCCACAACCTGCCGGTTCGGAAAGCATTGCTTGAGCCTGCTGAAACAAGAACGCACGGATGCGCAATCAACCCTATTCCCCCTGGCAACTGATTGATTCCACCGCCGACCAGCGGGAGGAAGCCTGGGATCTGGATCGCCGGGTGGAATTGCGGACCTGGATGGTGGGCCTGCTCGTGTTGTTGCCCCTGTTGATCATCAGCGGGCGTTTATTCTATCTGAAGCAGTCGTGCCAAGCCGGTTATCTGGTGAATGCGCATCCCACGAGTACGAAAAGCGAATCCGTCCCCGCGATGGATGGCCGCATTTACTCCAGCGACGGCCAGTTGCTGGCCTACGATCATCAGCAGTTTGCACTGTCCATCCATTACCGCTGGCTGGAGTCTCCCCCCCAGGCACGCTGGTGGCGGCAGCAGGCGCTGGCCCGGTTGAATCGCCGGCAATGGGGAAATGCCAGCGAACTGGAACGCGCCAAACAAGAGGTACTGGCGGAACAAGCCCGGCTCTGGCAGCGGCTGTCGGAAATTTCCGGAATGAGCGTCGCCGATCTCCTCGGACGACGAGACGGCATTCAGCAACGCGTGGAACGAATCGCCACCTCCGTGCGCAGCCGCCAGGCGAAGCGGGACAACACCGAGCATCCGCCGCTCGACCAGGAGCCTCTCCCTGCGACGGGCTGGCGGCGCCTCTGGCAACTGGTCGTGCGCGAATTAACTCAACCTCCCGAGCGCGAGGCGCGCGACCCCATCGTGATTCGCGAGGAACTGGCCTATCACGAATTGATAGACGACATCTCCGTCGGCATCGTCGCGGAGGTGGAATCGCATCCTCGCGATTTTCCAGGCGTGCAGATCACCACGAAGACGAGGCGTGTTTATCCTCGCGAGGATTTTGCCGCCCACGTCGTGGGGAATCGGGCCACGCTACGCGAGGAACAACTGCAGGAATGGAAACAGAGCCTGAATGGAGCCGACCCGTTGTCCCTGCAGTCCGGAGATCGCCGGGGCCGGTTTGGCGTGGAACGCAGTTACGATATCACCTTGCGCGGCTTGCCTGGGGCGCGGCGGTTGACTCTGAATCGCCGGGGTGAAATTGTGCGCTCGGTTCCCGAACGCCAGGCACGGGCGGGACAACATCTGGTTCTGGCATTGCATGCGGAACTTCAGGAAACGGCCGAGAAGCTGCTCGACGGACTCATCCCCGGGAAACCCCTCCTCCTGCCTCCCTTGCCGCGGGGAACGCCCGTTCCGGAGGGATCCCCTCCCGAAAGCGGTTGCCTGCTGGTGATGAATATCTACTCGGGGGAATTGCTGGTTGCCGCCAGTGCGCCCCGGCCCCATCTCGGGCGGATGAATGCGGGAGATTCCGAATATTGGCAGGCCTTGAATTCCGATCCCCGCTCCCCGTTGCTGTCGCGGATTACGCAGGTCACCCTGGCGCCAGGCTCCACCTTCAAGCCCATGACGGCCATTGCACTCTGCCAGGAAACCACGTTGCCTCCCGGCCGCATCGAATGCCGAGGGTTTCTGGATACTCCGGAAAGTCACCGGTGTGCAATTTTTCGGTCCACGGGCCACGGGCACGGCGATATCTCGCTGGTGGATGCGCTGGCACGCTCGTGCAACGTCTATTTTTTTACGGCCGCCCGTACCGTCGGACCGGAGGCTTTGGTCCGCTGGTGCGGGGAACTTGGCTTTGGCAAGCCCACCGGAGTGGACCTCCCCTTCGAACAGTCCGGGCATGTTCCCGACCCCGCCGATAATTCTCCCAGTTCCTCGTATCACTGGTATCCGGGAGACAACCTCGGGCTGGCGATTGGCCAGAGTTATTTGACGGTCACGCCGCTGCAAATGCTCGTGCTGACCGCCGCCATTGCCAATCAAGGCGAGTTGGTGACGCCGCGCATTGTTTCCCGCATTCTTCCTGGTGACGACGAACCGGCGGAGAGTCAGCCGCATCCCACGCTCCGCGCGCAGGCCCCGAGCCGACGGCTGCCGGTTTCTCCCGAAACCTGGCAATTGATCCGCGAAGGCATGCGGCGGACGGTCGCTGATCCCATGGGCACCGCCTATCAGACGGTCCGATCTCCCCTGGTCGAAATTGCCGGCAAGACAGGGACCGCGCAAACCGGATTGGATCGGCCCAGCCATGCCTGGTTTATCGGGTATGCCCCCGCGGAATCTCCGCGCTACGCCTTTGTCGTTTCGCTGGCCCATGGTGGCGCGGGGGGAGAACAGGCCGGTCCCCTGGCCAGACGAATCGTCGAACGCATGCTGGAATTGGAATTGATCGACCCCCGCTGACCCGAAATTCTCAAAGTGTGGTCCATGCCGCTGACGAACAGCGGCTACCAGGACACGGGCCACGCGGGGACTGCATGCCCACGGCAATGCCCCGGGAGGGGGGTATGTTTGAGACGTGCCCCGCAATTTCGTATCATCGGGGAGAACTTTCGGGCATCTTCCGACCGCATTACACCAGGGGAAAACTTAATGAGTATTTCACGACGCAGTTTCTTGAAGGCGGGCTCCATGGCATTTGCCGCCACCTCCCTCGCCTCGTTGCCGATCTCGTTGTTGGCAGCCCCCACAGCCTCCGATTATCCGACCTCCCTGGCAGAATGGTCGCTGCATAAGGCCCTTTTCGGCGGGAAGGTCGATCATCTCGACTTCGCCAAAATTTCCAAGCGTGAATTCGGGATTACCGGTGTCGAATATGTCAATCAGTTTTTCAAGGACAAGGTCAAGAATCAGGACTACCTTCGGGAAATGAAAACTCGTGCCGCCGATGAAGGCGTCACCAGCCTGCTGATCATGATCGATGGCGAAGGGCACCTGGGGGACGCGGATTCCGCCAAGCGCAAGCAGGCCGTCGAAAATCATTTCAAGTGGGTGGAAGCCGCGAAGTTTCTCGGTTGCCATTCCATCCGCGTGAATGCCGCCAGCAGTGGCAGCTACGACGAACAGGTCGATCGGGCCGCCGATGGACTCCGCCAATTGACGGAATTTGCCAACCCGCACGAAATCAACGTGATCGTCGAGAATCACGGCGGGCTTTCCTCGAACGGGGCCTGGCTGGCGAGTGTGATCAAGAAGGTGGGCCTCGAACGCTGTGGCACCTTGCCCGACTTCGGCAACTTCGGCATCAATCGCCAGAAGGGGGAATGGTACGACAGTTACCAGGGGGTGGCGGAATTGATGCCCTTCGCGAAGGCCGTCAGCTTCAAAACGCACGATTTTGACGATGATCGTCCCTTTATCACGGTCGATACTCGCTGGGAACGGGAAACCGATATCTTGCGTATGATGAAAATTGTGATCGATTCCGGTTACAAGGGCTTCATTGGGATCGAATACGAAGGGGGCAAACTCGACGAGTTCGAGGGCATTCGCCGCTCCCAGCGAATGCTGCAGGAAGTTCTCGCCAAGCTCTGCTAAGCGAGGTGCAGCATTTCCGATCACGGGAAAACTGGCAGGGTCGCGGCATGGTATTCCGCGGCCCTGCTGTTTTGCGTGATGCAGATATCCGCTCCTCCGGAATTAGTCGACGCGATCCAGCAATTCGTCCAGGTAGCGTTTCAGGGCGGGGTCGAATTCCGGGAAATCCGTTTCGATGCGTGGCTGCCCCAGAACTTGTCGCATGCGGTTGTGCATCAGATATCGCCCGGGACCGATCTGCATGTGGATGGCGTCTCGATACATTTCCTCGATATTCCGCAGGGGAGCCCGTCCCGCAGCAATATCCTCGCGAATCCGAAACAGCAGATTCATGGCTCCACTGGAACGGAATGTCCGTTCGGGGTATTTCTCGCGGAGCCGCTGCAACAGGGCCTCGAAGTAGGCATCGCTGTGCGTCAGTGGGCCAGCCGGGTCGCTGTCGGCGGCTTCCTCGGCCAGTGTTTCGTGTTTGGCCCAGCCGGTATGAATTACAAACAAGGCCGTCGGCTGCATTTCCACCCAGCGGGAAATCACCTCCACATCCTGTTCGAGTGTGGTGCCGTAGTGCGGTTGGACGGAAACCACATCGTATTGAGCCGTGCGCATGGCGGCCGGCCAAAGTCGTGAACTGCCGACACAGGGTTGCTGGGGATGCTCGAAGAGATAGGTTAACGGCTTACCACAATCGACATGCCAGTGAACCGCCTCGTCCAGACGGGAGGGGATAGTGTCCCATGTCAGCGAGTTGCCGATCAGGAGAATGCGGCGTTGTTTCTCCAGCAGGCTGTTGTCGGCGATGGAAATGTTGGCGACTGGCGTGTTATTGAATCGCACGGGGGGAGTCGTTTCGGTTGCCAGTTCCCAGGCATTTCCCTGCACCAGGTTGTTGCCCGCCTTGTGGAACCGCAACGGCGAACGATCGATCCGGCGAATCGTGTTTCCGCGAATCGTGAATCCGGTGGTCCCTTCGTCCAGGAACATGCCGTTCGATTCCGCACGCCCCGCATTCAAGGGGATATCGCTGATGAAATTATTTTCAATGAGGCTATCGGGCTGATTGCCCAGCGTGTAGATGCCTCCGCCATCGCTGAGTACCTGCATGACAAATTCGATCCGGTTGCCGCGTATCAGATTCTCCCGCGCGGGTGTTTCCGAGGGATTCCACATCCACCCCAGCGAGATCCCCGAGTAGGGACAGTCGTGAATATGATTATCCAGAATCTGCAAACCTCGATTGAACGGCGCCCAGAGGCCCACCGCACCCGGCAGAAGGGTCCCACAATAACTGATTTCGCACTGCTCCACGCGATTATTCGTGGGGACCTGCTCGGGAGCCGCCAGATACCACGGACGCCCCGCCACCTGGCGCGAATTGTCTTCTCCCAGATTCAAACCGTTCCCTCCCAGATTGCGGAAACGGCACCGTCGGATCACGCAGTTTCTCGTGTTCCCCGCCAGCCACAGCCCGCTATTTCCCGTTTCCACGAATTGGCAGTTAGTGAAACGGCAGCCCTCCGCATGTTCTACACGCACTGCCGCATCGAGCATGGGACGATGCCGCGTGAGGCGAAGCCCCGCCGCGTCTCGTGGTTCGTGCATGGTCGCCTGGGCTCCCGCCAAGCCCCCCGGAGGCATCGCAAACCGCGAGCCCGTAAAGGTGATCCCTTCCAGTGCGAGTTGCCGCACCGGCGCTTCCACCGACCCCTCCGCAACCAGCAATTCCATCGACCAGGGACAGAAAACTTCGGGGGCAACCTCGGCATCGGGTTCCGCCCTCAGCACCACTTCCCCTTTCACCCGATCGACATGCCAATCCCCCGGTTGCCGGGCGAAGGACGGATGTCCTTCCAGCCAGTAACGGGGCTGCTTTTCGAAGTGATCGATCGCGTAATGCGGCGCCTCGCAGCCAATGGGGCCCACCGTTTTCAGTTCGCGCGTGGTCGCATCGAAGCGAGCCACAGGCAAGCGACTGCTTGACCAGTCGTGCAACAGAACCAGGTCGCAGTGCCCGGTCGATAAATCCAATCCCGCGGGCAGATCCCCCGCCTCGACGACAAATCCGCTGCGGCGATCTGCCAGGGCCCGCTCGATGCGTAAATAGCCCGTCGCGGGATAGCGGGCAGCCCCGCGCAGCTGGTTGTCGATCATGATCACCCGTGGCAAGCCAAACTGCTCCCAATTCTCGGGCAACCGATACCGCCAGTTTCCCTCCGGGTCGCGCCGGGGAGCGCCCAGTGAGCGACTTCCCGACAGGACGACTTCGCCGGCGGTTTCCGCCTTGATGGCCAAACCATTGCCCACCTCTGCGGGAGTCAACCGTAGCGGTTCGAGGAGTTCATAACGTCCCGACGGAAGCAGGATGACCGCGGGGGATAACTCTCCGCCGGCGCGCAATTCCCTGACCTGGGAAATTGCCTCGAGCAGGGCCCGCGTATTCGCGGCCGTAACGCGAAACTCTTCCTGGGCAAAACCAGACTGAACGAGCCCGGGCAAGGCGAGGAACGAAATCGTCAATAACAGGCAAGACCACGGGAGACGTTTCATGCAGCATCCTGTTCGTGATTGAACCTTGGGGGAAGTCACATCTCCTGTCAATCATAAACAATCGTGCGTGTAAACTCGACGCATTTCGAGGCCGGGGACCTGCTTCCCGCCATTACGTCTTCAAGGCGGCCAAGGTGGCCGCGGCTTGCAACCGGACCGAATCCATCGGATCGTTCTTGGCCAGCTTGTTCAGACGAGAACGAAATTTGTTGGCGCGAACCGGGTGCTTCATCAATTGCCGTAATGCTTCGACGCGTACCTCCGCCACGGCCGAGGTGTCTTCGCCCACTGTCATCAGAGTTTCCAGCAGCTTGCGATTTCCGTTTGCCAGTTCTCCCACTGCCTGGGCAGCCGAGACGCGTACCGCCGTCTCGGGATGCTCGTGCATTGTACGAATCCACAGCGATGTCCCCGCATCGGGGCGCAGCAGCGCCGCTGTCCAGACGGCTGCCAGTATCAGCAGCGCGGTGGCCAGAGCAATGCCGACGCATCGCAGGCTGCCATTAAAAGCCGTCACGGTCGGTTTCAGCGCATCGAGCGCTTCCTCGGGGAGCGTGCGATGCCGCACGTGCGCGCTCGAGGATTCGACCCGTTGTGGCGACATGCGGATATGAGAGAGCCGTTCCGCCACGTCCAGGGCCGTTGCGGGACGATCCTCAGGAGATTTTTCCAGCATGCTCATCACGAGGCGCTCCAGCGCCGCGGGACAATCACTATTGGTCTGGCTGATCGGTTGGGGGGTCTCGTGCAGATGGGCGTGCAGGATGGGGCCCGGATTATCTCCCACGAAGGGGGGATGGCCGGTCAACATCTCGTAGAAGACACAGCCCAGCGAATAAATATCCGTCGAATGCGTCAACGGGGGCTTGCCCCGAATCTGTTCGGGAGACATGTATTGCACCGTCCCCAGCGTGCGCCCGTCGGCCGTCAACTTGGCATCCGACATCACGCTGACCAGCCCAAAGTCGCTCAGCTTGATCTGCCCGTTTTTCGTCATCAGAAAATTGTTGGGCTTAACATCGCGGTGGATAATTTGCTTTTCGTGGGCGTAGGCCAGAGCCGCGCACATCTGCTGACCCCAATCGGTCACCTTCTCCCAGGGCAGATACCCGTTGCTCTGGATTTTGTCCCAGAGCGTACCGCCATCGACCAGTTCCATTGCGTAAAAACGCTGCTTATCCTCGCAGATCCCCCCAAAGGCCCGCACAATGTTCGGGTGACGCAGCGTCTTGAGAATGTCGATCTCACGTTCGAAGCGGGCCAGCAGTGTTTTATTGTTTACGTCGGCGGGAATCAGTTTCACCGCGAACAGACGGTCATCCTTGACGTAGCGGGCCTTGTAAACCAGGCCCATGCCTCCTTCGCCAATTTTTTCCTGCAGCTCGAATGGCCAAATCCACAAGCTGGACATAACGGTTATTTTTCTCGTCGGACTGGGAGGGGTGCATCTTGAGATTACCAATGCACTTCCACGCCCCTGCGTTACCTGGCGCGCGAAACGTCCACTACTCCACTAATGTAACAGTCCGACGACTCTTGCGGTAGAAAATTTTATTTTTACCTCCCCCAAATTCGCGGAGTTGACCTGACCACCGGCGCATGCGGTGCGCAATCGGTACAGTTGGCACAACCGGTGTCGTGTCAAGGCGGTACGCTCAGGAAGTCCCGTTGGCTCGGGACAGCAAATCTGGCTTACAGATTGAAGTCGTGTGAATTCTCGCCCAGCTTGACTTCGACGCTAACGCCGCTCCCTTCCGGAGAACGCAGTTTCTCGGGAATTTCCTTGCTCGGTTCCGGCGCTTTGTATTGCCCGTCGGCAATCGCCTTCATGATCTGATCGGGATCGGTCGGTTGCTGGGCACCGCTTTGTCCCTGGGAGGAAAATCCAACCTGGTAGGTTCCTACCTGAATACGCGGAATCTTGTATTCACCCCCGGCGAGCACCTGGGCCGAACTGGCGGCTCCCGTGGTGGAATTGAGCAGGCTGATGATTGTCCCTTGCGGCGCGGGCTGGCCGTTCAAACTCACGTGGCCGGTGAGAGAACCGTACTCCCGGGTATCTCCACCAGAGCAACCGGACAGCAGGCAGAGCCCCAGGAATGTCAGAGACAGGCGAAATCGGAAAACATGTGACATGGAATCAATGACTCGTCTGAAGGAATCGGATGAACAGGAAACCGGGGCCGTTCCACCGGCGCTAGGCGACAGCCACGGTCTATCCCGGGGCCAGCGGCACAACACACCTTGAAACAGGGTAATCTCGACGAAAACGCGGCCTGGGAAAAAAACCTTCCGCGGAGGCGAGGCACATCCGCGGAGGGTCGAGACGACAACCGACACACTGGACTCGGTTAGTACTCGCCAACCACCTGGCGATCATCGCGTGTTGCCAGTCGCTTCAATGTCAACAGGTTGATATTCTCGCTGATGAAGGCCACGTGGCCATCCAGCAACAAACATTGCACTCCCCCCTTATGGGCCGACATCAGGGGATTGTTAGCTCCGTGGTTATCGGCGATCCCGGGCAGTTCGTAGGTCCGCGTGTTGGGGGCGTAACGAATCGTGGTCAGGTTGAATTCCCGGCGGCGAACTCCGTCATGATAGGTTCCCATCATCCAGCCATGCGGATACGACCCATCCACGCGGACGGGAGCCCCGGCGGAGGTGAAGGCATATTCCGAACATTCGCCAACGATCATGACATTCGAAGTGCCATCCACCGCCTGGGCAAAAGTACGGGAACGTCCCCCGCGGGTAATACGGCCTTCCCCCGTGGTCCCCCCCCCATCCAGACCGACCAGCATTCCCCCCGTCGACTTGATCCCATTCAGGGCGTTCGCGATGGTGCAACACTGGTTGGCATCTTCCAGGGCCATGGTTTTGGCCTGGGCCGCGAGGAACGTGGCATCGTGGGCCGCCCCGGAAATCCCCACATAGGAAGCCGCCATCGAATTCGCACAGGTCGAAGTCACCCGTTGCGGCAGCGGAGAACTCGGGCAGAGGAAGACCGGAATCAGCGTGGTCGCGTCCGCCCCCAGGTTTGTACACTGACCGGAATAGCCAGAATCGGACAGGTTGAAGTTGAACTTATCGTACAAGGCCCCCTGTTCGACAAACGGCAGCAGGCCCGGCATCCAGGAATGGCCCCAACCGTTCCAACTCGAAACACCCATGGGCAGGGCATTGTAGGTATCGTGGTAGTTATGCAGTGCCAACCCGATCTGCTTGAGATTGTTCTTGCAGGAACTGCGGCGGGCCGCTTCGCGGGCCTGTTGCACCGCGGGGAGCAGCAAGGCCACCAGAATGGCGATGATTGCGATAACGACGAGCAGTTCGATCAGGGTAAAACCCTGCCGCCCGCGCGAAGCCGAGGATGTGCACATGACAATTCGCTCCTTGATAAGGAAATTAAGGATGACTGAGGCAGCGTGAACACGCCGCGGAACTCTCAATCCGCTAAGTTGAAATCGATATCCGCGGTTTGACCAACCTGAACATCGGCGGTCAACCCGGACGTATCGGCATTGGAATATTTATCGGGGATCTCCCGCTTGATCTTCGCCATATCCTCGGGCGAGTTGCTTTCGGGCGCGGCCGAGGACTTACTGATGGCCACCTTGTGCTTGCCCGGCAGTGCCCCGTCGTCGGCCTGGAAGGTCGTCAACTTGTACACCCCATCGGGTCCCGTTTTCCCCGTCGCCGGTTTTCCCTCCGCCGGGTAGAACACCACGGTTGCATCCGCCAGGGGCTCGCCATTAAATGTCACAATTCCGGAAACCGAAACCGTCGCAGGAAGTGATGCCCCCCCGCACCCTGGTAAAACCAGCAGCAAACCGATGCAACACACGACGAAGTTCCGCAAGGCAGTGGCTTTCTGTTCAGAAAAGTTCTCGTTCCGAGGAAACCAGGCAGGCTGCTGGAAACTGGCATGCCCGGAAAGCAGCTTGAGGCGTTAATCGAGGCTGACCGATTCACTTCCGGAGATGGTCGCCAGACCGCGATAAATGTTGGTATCCACATTCTCGCTGACGAAACGTACGGCCCCGTCGGTCATTACGAACTGGGCCCCCCCCTTGTGTTCGCTGGCAAAGTTGTAGTTACTGTCCCAACTCCCAGCGGAAAACTTGCCTGGCGGGTAATAGTAATTGAGCGGCACCCCACAGGACGCCGTTGTGCCATTGGGCCACCACCACCAGGCATGAGTACAGGCCGCCGGCAAACATTCCCCCACCGCAAACGTATTGCTGGTCCCATCCGTGATATCCTTCATCAGTGTGGGAGCCTGCGAAGAGGAATTGCGGCCCGTGTTCCTGGCGATAAAACCGTTGCCTGCGTCTAGCCCATTATTGCTGCCCGGGTTGCGCCGACAGGAGGCACACGAGACATTAAAGCCGCCCCAGGCCCAGTTACTACCGGCGCAGGCCTTGTAGTTCGAAACGGCATGGGTCCCCGTCGCACTGTTGGCACGCGAGCCGAGCACCCCTTTGTTGTTGAGGGGATCCGTCGGGCAGAGCAGGGCGGGAATCGGCTGCAGGGAAGCGGCCAGATTGTTGGGGTCGATCAGATCGAGATTGAAGTTGATCGTATCGTAGAGCGCCCCTTGCTCGATATAGGGGAGGATGTACGTCACCCAGGAAAAACTGGGGGTCCCGTTGTTTGTGGTGTAATCCAGGCCCATCCAGTTGATCGGAAACATGTTGTGCGTATCGTGGTAGTTATGCAGCGCCAGCCCGAGCTGCTTGAGATTGTTCTTGCAGGTACTGCGGCGGGCCGCCTCGCGGGCCTGTTGCACGGCGGGCAACAGCAGGGCCACTAATATGGCGATGATGGCGATAACGACGAGTAGCTCGATTAACGTAAAAGCGCGACGCCTCAATGACACAGTCATCAGAACCTCCCCGAGACGAAATGAATGGCCCCTGGAACCGGGGCGAGATAAAACCTGGCCACGAGAGAGACGCAGACAATCCATCTCGCGCCGATACATCGAACTGCCAAAGTTAATCTGAGTGCCTGTCCGCCAGCAGGGAGGTAGCCTTGCCGTCCTGAAGAATTTCGAATGGCATCAGCGGGCACTCCCTAAAAACTTAATCAACGCGACCGATTTTGCAAGACAAATCTGGTAAATTTTATATTTGACTCGAAAAATATGTGTACTCCTGGTTATAAGGACTTCTCCGTGCCGGACGGGCTATTCCTGCCGATTCCTCAAGATATTCTGGCAGGCTGGGAAAGCAGGTGTGCCAGTTGCGGTGGGCCCCCTCCTTGCCAGAATTTGCATGAAACTCTGATTATCGGTTGAAAATCCGGCCTGAATTGTTACAGTGCGTCATTCGCAACATGCGCGAATCTGTTAACTGGGTGCCGGGTGGGATGTTCACTCGAGCGGCTGAAGGGATCAATTAAGAAGGTCTATGCTGGATGTCTATCACGAAAGAAAAGAAGAACGAGTTGATCGGAGAGTTTAAGCGAACGGAAGCCGACACCGGCTCCCCGGATGTGCAGATTGCCGTCTTGAGTCATCGCATCAACGAATTGACGGCCCATCTTAAGTCTCACAAGAAGGATTTCGCCAGTCGCCGCGGACTGCTGATGCTTGTCAGTCGACGACGTCGCCTTCTGGATTATGTCCGCCGAATCGATCCGCCACGTTACGCCTCGCTGATCGAACGGCTGAATTTGCGGAAGTAATGCAGAGACCCGGCACAGCCTGCCGGGTCGTTTGTTTTCCGGGATCGAGGGTTTTCGACTGCCTTCCCGGGAGGAACGCAGAGCCCTGCTTGCCGGCACCCCTGGATTTTGCCGTCCCGGCGAATTCACCCTGTTCTGTCAGCAACAGGCCCTATGTGCGTGGGAGACGCGAGATTCTCCATGGGGTTGCGCCTTCGCCCGGGAGCACGTCACCTAGAATCCAGCGGCACGCCGCGCCGTAATTCGATCCCATCAATAGAACCATGTCGGAATTGATATCAACAACAGAAAGAAAAAAACGTGTCAGGACAAGCGATTAGTGTCGAAAAGAATATTGCAGGTCGTGTTTTCAAGCTTACAACGGGAGAAATAGCCAAGCAGGCCAGCGGAGCAATCATCGCTCAGTATGGAGAAACCGTGCTGCTGATTGCCGCACAAACCGGGCCTGCCCGGGAAGGAATTGATTTCTTCCCGTTGACCGTGGATTATCGCGAACGTTATGCCGCCGCCGGTAAATTTCCCGGTGGGTTCATTAAACGGGAAGGACGCCCTTCGACGGGGGAAATTTTGACGGCCCGTCTCACTGACCGCCCCCTCCGCCCGCTGTTTCCCAAGTCGTTTCACGATGAAGTTCAGGTGCAAACCATCGTTCTGGCCTGCGATCTGGAAAACCCGCCCGATGTCATTTCCATCAACGGGGCGAGTGCGGCCCTGTGTGTCGCGCCCCTGCCGTTCCAGGGCCCGATCGGAGCCGTCCGGGTTGGCATGATCGATGACGATTTCATCCTGTTCCCCACGCAGGAGCAGATCGACAAGGGGGACCTCGACCTGGTCGTTGCGGGCAACCGGGAGTCGATTCTGATGATCGAAGGGTTCGGTCGGCAGATTCCCGAGGATGTCATGGCTGACGCGTTGATGTTTGCCCACAAGGGGATCGGCCAGCTTTGCGATCTGCAGGACGAACTGGTCAAGGCCGTAGGGAAGGCTCCCTTCGTCTGGGAAGAACCAGCCGCCAATCCGTTTATCTCGATTGTGCGTGAATTGGCCTTCGACAAAATCAAGGCAGCCCGCAGCAATCCCAAAAAACAGGAGCGTTCGGAAGCCTCCGCCGCTCTCCGCGAGGAATTGAAGGAGCAGTTTTTCCCCGAGGGGGCAACCGAAGATGCCCAGGGGCGAACCCTGGCTCAACTCAAGGAAGCCTTGTATCAGGTCGATAAACAAGCCTGCCGCGAACTCACGCTGCAGGGGCAACGCCTGGATGGACGTAGCGCGGGCGACTTGCGGAATGTGATCTGTCGCGCGGGGATCTTCCCCCGCGTGCATGGCTCGGCCCTGTTTACCCGGGGTGAAACGCAATCGATCGCTACCCTGACGCTTGGCACGGTTCGAGATCAGCAGCGAGTCGAGGATTTGTTCGGCGAACATACCAAGCGGTTCATGCTCGATTACAACTTCCCCTCGTACTCCGTAGGAGAATGTCGTCCGATCCGTGGACCAGGACGCCGGGAAATTGGGCACGGTGCCTTGGCGGAACGTTCCGTGCAATGGGTTCTGCCCGATGTGGAAAGTTTTCCCTACACCATCCGCGTGATTTCGGACATCACCGAATCGAACGGCAGCAGTTCGATGGCTTCGGTCTGTAATGCGACTCTGGCGTTGATGGATGCCGGGATTCCGATTCGTCAACCCGTCGCCGGGATTTCGATTGGCCTGGTGAAGGAAGGCCAGGAGTATGTCCTGCTGACCGACATCATGGGGGACGAGGATCATTTCGGCGACATGGATTTCAAGATTGCGGGCACCCAGAAGGGGATCACCGGCATTCAGTTGGATCTCAAGATCGACGGGATCAACGAAGAAATTATCCGCAAGACGTTGGAGCAGGCCCGCAAGGCCCGCCTGGAACTGCTGAAGCACATGCTGACCGAGATCCGCCGTCCCCGCAAGGAGATTTCGCCCCTTGCCCCGCGAATCGTCACCTGCAAGATCGACCCGGAAAAAATCGGTCTGTTGATCGGCCCTGGTGGCAAGAACATCCGGCAGTTGCAGGAAGATACCAATACCCAGATCGATATCGCCGAGGACGGGACCGTGACGATTGCCTCCCCCTCGGGTGCCGGGGCCGATGCCGCCAAGGCACGCATCGAAGCGATGACCGAGGAAGTCCGCGTGGGTCGCGTTTACAATGGAACGGTGATTGCCATCAAGGATTTCGGCGCCTTCATCGAAATCGCTCCGGGCAAGGACGGCTTGTGCCATATCAGCGAACTCTCCGACGGCTTCGTGAAGAATGTCGGGGATGTCTGTAAAATTGGCGACAAAATGGAAGTGAAGGTCATCGCCGTCGACGAACAAAATCGCGTCAAGCTTTCCCGCAAGGCCTTGCTGACGGTTGTCGCGGAAACGGCCGATGTGGATGAGGAAATCGAAGAAGACGAGGATGACCTGTAAATCCTGGCTCACGCGAACCCTCAAGAGTGCCCTGCATTCCCCAGGTTTCGCCTGCAAATAAACGTCGAGAAGTCAACGAGGGGTGTTCCTCGTTGACTTCCGCCGTTTGGTCTGTTCGGTAAGCGAAAAGTCCGTCCGATGTCCGTACCCCACGCTTCCCCTTTCGAACCAGATTTACGCCGGGAGTATGAGCGCCTGGCTCAACTGGCGGGAGGCTTGGCCCATGAACTCCGCAACCCTTTGTCGACCATCTGCCTGAATCTCGAAATTCTCAAGGAAGAATTGGCCGATGCGAGAACGCCGCGCGAGCGACGGATGGAACAACGGGTTCGGGTAATCCGTGCCGAGTGCGAACAGCTTGAACAACTACTGACACACTTCCTGCAGTTCTCGCGGGGTCTCGAATTGTCGCTCGAACCCTTGGATCTGTCCGAAGTGGTCCGCGAATTCATCCCGTTCCAACTTCCTCAGGCCCTCGCGCAAGGAGTGGAAATCAGCCCCCACCTGGCCAGCGGACTCCCTCTCGTCATGCTCGACCGGGCCCAGTTCCGCCGCGTCTTGTTGAATCTCACCCTCAACGCCTTGCAGGCCATGCCCGCGGGAGGGATTCTCGAATTTCAAACATTCCAGGAACATGAGCATGTTGTGCTCGTCGTGATAGATTCCGGCCAGGGGATCGCGGAAAAGAATCGCGAGCGAATCTTCGACCTCTTCTTTTCCACCAAACCGGGGGGAAGTGGATTGGGCCTGCCGACCGTTCGCAAGATTATCGAGGCACACGGCGGGCGGATTGAGTGCGAAAGCGAACCGAATCGGGGCACCCGTTTTCGCATCAAACTCCCGCTGGCCACTCCCCAACCCCCGGGTTAATCAAACAGACTTGCTGACTCCGACGAACTAGCCACGCCCGTCAGGAAGCGGGCCAGACTGGGGCCCGGTTAGTCGCAATGCATTGCCATGGTTTATGTTGTGTCCAAGGAGTGCTCGTTGAGGAACCGCGCGGCCGGCCCGCTTCCTGACGGGCGAGGCTCGTTTTCTGGGGATTTTCGAGGCACTCTTTCCCGCCGTGGTAACCGTGCGGAACATGCGCGGTCGTTCCGCTTACTCGGAGGCTGCCTGTCAGACGCACGCGACCAGAATCAGGCATCGAGGGCCTGTTTCATGTCGGCAACCAGGTCCGCGGGGTCTTCAATGCCGACGGAGACCCGGATCGTGCTTTCGCTGATCCCCCCGCGTCGGCGGGCTTCGAGCGTCATCGAGGCGTGACTCATGGTTTCGGGGTATTCGATTAAGGATTCAATCCCCCCCAGCGATTCCGCCAGTTGAAAGATCCGAATGTTCGCGAACAGTTTTTCGGCGGCCGGACGCCCACCCCGGATATCGAAACTGACCATGCCGCCGAAACCACTCTGTTGGCGTTTGGCCAACTCGTGATGCGGATGTGTTTCCAGCCCCGGGTAATACACGCGTTCCACCTGGGGGTGTTCATCCAGCATGCGTGCCAGCGCCATTGCCCCGCGTTGATGGGCTTCCATGCGTGGCCCCAGTGTTTTGACCCCTCTCAATACCAGAAATGCATCGAAGGGGGAACAGCCCAGTCCCAGGCCATTGACGATGTAGGCCACTTTCCGCGCCAGTTCTTCCGTGCGAGAGACCACGCAGCCCCCGACTACATCGGAATGCCCATTGAGATACTTGGTGGTCGAATGCACAATCACATCCACTCCATGCTCGAATGGGCGTTGCAGATAGGGAGACAAGAATGTGTTGTCGGCGATGGTCAACAGCCCCAGTTCGCGTGCCACCGAGGTAATCGCCGAGATATCGACCAGATTCAGCAGAGGATTGCTGGGGGTTTCGATCCAGATGCACTTCGTTTCGGGCGTCACGGCCTGCCGAACCTGCGCCGGGTCTCCCATGGCGACAAACGAAAACTTCAGCCCCATTTTCGTGAAGAGGTCAGCAAACAGGCGATACGTCCCCCCGTAGATGTCGTTTCCAGCGATAATATGATCGCCCGGCTGGAACAGATGCATCACCGCGTTGATGGCCGCCATCCCCGTGGCGGTCGCCTGTGCTCCGAATCCCCCTTCCAGCGCGGTGATGTTTTCCTCGAGCGCTTTCCGCGTGGGATTGGCGCTACGGGTGTAATCATAACCGCTATTGGTGGTTAAATCGTTCCAGTAGTAGGTGGAGGACGTGTAGATCGGCGTGGTGCAACTGTTGAACAGAGTGTCCTTGTTCACACCGACATGCACAGCTCGCGTGGAAAAACCATAGTGGGAAGAATCGGATGCCATTTCGATTTGCTTGCAAAAGGGGGTTAAAGTCTTATTCCAGGATGCACACGCAGGCAGCGAACACTCCCGGTAATCAACGAACGGGCTAGGCCGGACTCAAGCGAAGCGCGGGGGGAAGTCAAGGGGGCCGTCCTCGTGCGTTGTCAGGGTTGGGAATTCGGGTGCCACTGGCTCTGCCAGTGCGTTGCAGGTTCTCGTCAACATGGGGTTTCACCGGCAAGGCCAGTGGCACGCAACCCGAAAATTAAACCGTGACAGATCACTGATCTGGGCGGCAACAATTGCAGCGTGCTGAAACTCATGATCAGGGACGCCGCGGAGGCAGTTTACGCTCTGCGGGCGGCAATCTCAAACGAGCAACCGAACCGAATCAGCACGATTGGTCCGGTTTCGCTTCAGGGGCGTCTCGATTCAACTCCTCGACAACGGCCGACTCGCGAAGAACAATGCGGTACATGGAAACTCCGAGTACGGTAAACAGCACGGCAGGCATCCCCAGCATGGTCAGGATACTGGCCATGTAGGCCCGGGGCTGTCGCTGGTCGCCCGAGGCTTCCGTCGCCGCCTTGCACATCGGACATGCCTGGCATTCATTCACGCCATCAGGCAATCCCCAATTCCCCAGGAACACTCCCAGCAGAAGCAACAGGCTGCCCAGCCGCCGCCAGGATTTCGAGAATTGCCGCATGACTGCCATTCCTGCTGTATGTGTTCTGGAAAGCGACCCGGAGTGGTACGCAAAACCCCGGAGTATCATGATATCAGATGGTAAAGCATCAAGTAAATCAACACACCCGTCACCGAAACATACAACCAGATGGGAAATGTAATGCTCGCCCAGATCCGATGCCTGTCCCAGTTTTTGTTCCAGGCTTGAATCAGCGTCCCCACCGACAGAATCGGCACGGACATCGCCAGCAGGATATGGCTGATCAGGATGGTTAAATAGAGGGCCTTGATAAAGCCCTCCCCGGGAAATCGCTTCGAACTCTCGCCTGTGTAGTATTGCAGGCCGAAGTGATAGACCAGATAACACGCCAGAAACACGATCGATACCGCAAATGCCCCTACCATGCAGTTGCGGTGTCTACTGATCTGCTTCTGCCTGATGAATACAAACCCCATGAGTAAAAGCACGGTTGCCAGGCCGTTCAGCGAGGCATTCACGGCAGGCAGGCCAGCCAGCCAGCCTGGCACGGCGGGTTTGCCTTCCACTGTCTCGGCAGTCTCCGCAATCGCAGGGGCAGGGGGGATGGACACAGGTTTGCCCGCTGCCGGTTCGGCGCCAGCCGGCTCTTTGATCGGTTCCGGGACCAGGAATTTATGCTCTTCCGGGATTTCCATTTCTCCGGCCAGCACGCGGCGGAGTTTAGTCATCTCCACGGGGTCCGTGGACAAAAATTTGCCCACGATGGTTCCCTCGGCATCGAGATACATCACCTGGTCACTATGGGCGAATTCGTAGCCCAACAGGCGATCGGAGCCTTGCCGTTCCTCGACTCCCAGGAGAAAATTCTGGCGGATCAGCTTGTGGATTTCCTCCTTTTCTCCCGTCAGAAACAGCCATTGCTCGGGGTCCGCCCCGTAAATTTCCGCGTAGTCCCGCAACCGTTCGGGGGTATCGCGTTCCGGGTCGACGGTGATGGTCACAAAGCGGACATCCAGATCGCGGCACGCCTGGGCCAGCTTCATCATTGCGGTGGTATTCGCCGGGCAACTCATCACGCAACTGGTAAAAATAAAATTGACCACCCAGGGTTTGCCTGCCAGGGTTTCCCGTGTCACGGTGTCGCCATTGCGTTCCGTGAATGTAAAGGGGGCCACTTTCCGTTGGACGAGTTGCATCGGCACGTTCCCCTCGGGCGTTTCGAACACCAGTTCCACACCGGGTTCTCGAACGATCCGGGGGGGCAGGGGAGTGAACCACGTCACGAACAGCGAAACGATCACCAGAAGCCATAAAATGCCGCCCCAGGTGCGCAGCATCAGCCGGGAGGTGGAAATTGCGGCAAACACGGGAACAGACATGTGCGTAGTGAATCCGGCTCTTCGGAAATGGAGTCAAAGGGAGAGTGTCGTGCGGGTTGACCAGGGAAGCGTTGCGATGTTAACGAACCTGGGGAACGTCCATCACGTAATAATGCAGGCCGATATCCGGCAGCATCGCAATCAGCAATCCGACGGCCAGAATCACGGTCGGTGTCAACAGGGCGTATTTCCAGCCCCCTTCGAACTTCAGATGCATGAAGTACAGCATCACGAACAGTGCCTTGGCCGTCGCCACGGAAAGCACGATCGCCGCCAGCAGCACCTTGCCTCCGGGAAGCGAAATGAAATCCGCCAGAATGGAAACCAGGGTCAATCCGCAAAGGATACCAAAAATCGCCAGGTAATTCGGGCTGGCATCGTGCGTGGCAGAGTTCATGAAAATGATTTCCAGACTGAATAACGAAACAACGGCGAAGCGGTTTCGGGGTAAGGTCGCGTAAGCTGGTCCGCATCGCACGGGCGAAAATTTAACTACCTTTGATAGATGGGAACGAAGCCATTGTCAAGCTGCAGAATTGTCGCATTGATGGCTGTTGTGTACACATCACCAATATGGCCTTCCTTCCAGGCCCCCGAGGCGTTCTGCTTGGCGATGATTTGGCGGGAAATATCGTCGAAATATTTCGGCCAGTTTTCGGGATCGCGGTACATCACCTGGGCGTAATAGTAGTGCGTGTAGTGCCAGTGCCCAAAGTAATTGTTATTTCCCTTGGGATTTGGCCAGATATGTTCCTGGCAAAATTCCAGCATCTTTTTCACGTGGTCGGATTCATCGTATTCCCCGGCATTGTACATGGCTGCCACCGCGGCTGCCGTAATCGGGGGACGTTCTCCCCCCCCACGAATGCTGTACTGCACCCCCCCCGCCGGCGTGGTGCAATCCTTGATGTACTTCTTGGCCCGTTCGATAATTTCCTTGGGAACCGGAATGCCGGCATTCCGGCAGGCCCGCAATCCTTGCACCTGCGTGATACAGGTGGATCCCTCGTCGAAATCGCCTCCGTCCTTGGCGGAAACATAACCCCACCCTCCGCGGGTGGTTTGGGCCTTCCCGCTGAAGTCGACCGCCTTGACGAGCACCTTCTGCAACAACTCCCGACGCTCCACCCCTTCTTCCTCGCCCAGCAGTTGCGACAGGAACAGCATTGAAAAACCATGGCCGTAGGTGTAGTGGTAGTCCTTTTCGTAACCGATCAAACCGTTCGGCTGAGACATGTCCAGCAGATAATCGACCGCCGAACGGACCGACTTGGCGTATTTCCCGCGATTCGTCGTGGATCCTTCGCACAGCATTGCCGTCCCCGCCAGGGCCGTCATCGCCACCCGGTATTGCCCACCGTTCGCTTCCCAGTACCCCTGACGTTTCTGGTCGCGGACGAGAAAATCGAGGCCCCGCGTCACCGCCAGTTTGACTTTCGGATCCTGACGGCGGCCCCAGGCTTGCGGACCGGAGGCCAACAACAGTCCCATCGCGATCATCGCCTGCCGCCGTGTTCCATGCATTTCCCGCACTCCCCGAGAGAGATTATCGCGCATCGACTGTCTAATCGCAGTCTCGATCCTGCCTGAACCCGTCTCAATCGGAACAAGCGAGGCAACTGGTTTATGGTATCATTAACGGAATGGCATTTCGAGAGGCATTTCGCGACATTCCCCTCGGGAAAAGTCCCGAACATGACTTTTCCCCTGCCACTGTTTATGATCCGCTACTCCTTGCACCACACCCGTGCACGGGATTCTTCTTTCGACACTCCTGGAACAAGGTTTCCACGCATGACACCCCAATCGAAATTGATCGAACTGTTTCGCCAGCGGGCACTTAAGTTCGGCGATTTCACCCTGGCCTCCGGCAGAAAAGCAAAGTATTACCTCGATGGCAAACAAGTCACCTTGCATGCCGGGGGTTTGAGGCAGGTCAGCGAAGGCTTCCTGAACCTCTTTGCCGACCTGGAATTCGACGCCATTGGAGGCATGTCGATGGGGGCCGATCCGATTGTGGGTGGTATGCTGGCCCTGGCGGCGGAAACCCGGCCAGACCTTAAGGGATTCCTCATTCGCAAGGAACCGAAGGGGCACGGCACCAACAAATATGTGGAAGGGCCTGTCGAACCGGGGATGCGGGTGGTAATTGTCGAGGATGTGGTCACGACCGGCGGGAGTGCCCTGCTGGCTGTCGATCGGATTCAGGAATTCGGCTGTCAGGTCGTTTGTGTCGCGGGCATTATTGATCGACTGGAGGGGGGCGCCGCCAATTTCGCGGCACGTGGCCTGGAACATCGGACATTACTGACCATTCGCGACTTCGGGCTGGAACCGCCGACGGAGTAGCGGATTCCCCGTGGCCAATATCCGTGTTTCCCGAATGCAGGAACTCCCGTGCAAGGCCTGCAAAGGCGGGGAGGCCGCGCTTGCATCTTACAGGTTCCCTTTTTATACTCTTCTCTCCATTGGCGAGCCCACTTTGAAGGGGGACGCTTCCTCATCCGTATACGGTAACAGCCGGGTGATCAGCACTCGCCTGATGGTAATGAATCGAACACTTCCGCCCGGGGCGGATTGATTTTCAGTGCAACCGCAATAATGTCAATGCTTTAGAAGAGAGTGTCCCCATGTCGTTGGATAACAGTCTGAAGGCCGGCAGCAAGATGAAACGGCCCCGTAATGTGTTGAAGCGGGGCGAGCGCATCGAACAATTGAAGGCCGATGATAAATGGATTGAAGGCCAAACCGCGCTGGGGCTTCCCAAGGTGCGTGTGATGAAAGCTGTCATCGGCAAAAAGAAAAAGAAGACCAAGGACGACAAGTAATTGCCTCTCCGGACTTCTGCTGAATTCCACGACCGGCCCACGCCGGTCGTTTTTTTATGCGCGCTCCGCCTGACTATGTGCACAGACTGAACTCTCGCGACGTGATCGGAGGCTCGGTGTTCCCTCTGAACTCATTATTGCAGGTTGACAAATCAACATTTGTACTTCCATACTAATTGGTCGAAGCGAGGCAAGTACGGCTGCCGGCAGTCGGTCAGGTTTCAAAACTCATCATTCACAGCCAGGCACGTGAATGTTGGATGTAATCGGAGGATTTTGCATGAACTCGACCAAGAACACTGTTCACGAGGTCTTTCCCTACCTTCGCGTTCAGGGCGCGGAAGCCGCCATCTCTTTTTATACAGGCGTATTCGGTGCCCAGGAACGCTTTCGACTGACGGAGCCGAGCGGCAGAATCGGACATGCGGAACTTGCTCTGGGTAACATCGTCCTGATGCTTTCGGAAGAATTCCCCGAATATGGTTTGCTGGCCCCCAAGACGCCCGGCGCGACAGGCCTGGTCATCCACCTCCACTGCGACAACTGTGATGAACTGGCCACGCGAGCCCTTGCGGCCGGAGCCGAGATGATCCGCGAACCCGCGGATGCCTTCTATGGTGAGCGGTCATGCACGCTCCGCGACCCTTTTGGTCATGAATGGATGTTGGGGCACGAAATTGAGAAGGTTGAACCAGAGGAAATGCAGCGGCGGTATACGGCCATGTTTGAATGACAACACCCCTCTTGCCAGGCCCGTATCGCGGACTCTACGTGCACGGTTCCAGCCCTTCGCCAATTTCCACTGTCATCCGATGGGCGTATCATGCAGAAACTGTACCTGAACGATGCCGAGGTCTGCACCTCATCACTGACGCAGCGTGCCTATCGCGCCGCGTGTTGCGAGTTTCTGGTTTGTGTCATGCCGGGGAATCAACAGTCCGCTCTGAGGGCTTTCCAGGAATTCCCCCACAGTTTCAGTGGGCTGCGCGTATCCGGCATTGCCGATTTGAGCTTTCTTGCCGATTTCCCAAACTTGCGCTACCTGGAAGTCGTGGATCAGAAAAAAATCAACACGCGGTACCTGGATGGACTTTCGAATCTGCGCGGGCTGAAATTGGAAACACCCGGCGCGGGCCTCGACTTTTCCTGCTTTCCCGAGTTGGAGGTGTTTGTCGGTGACTGGCATGCCGACAATGCCAACGTCCGCGGTTGCAGCGAACTGCGGCAACTGCGTGCATGGCACTTCAAGCCGAAGTCGCGGGATCTTCGCGACGTTGCCAACCCCACGCGTCTGGAATGGCTGGCACTTACTCAGACCGACGTGGTTTCCCTGGACGGGTTGGAAAACTGCGAAGACCTCCGGTACTTCGAGATTGCCTACGCGCCCCAGCTCAAATCGCTGGATGCCTTCGCGCGGGGAGTCCTCGAAGTACGCGAGGTTTCCCTGGGACATGCGAAGAAAATTGAATCCTACGCCCCACTGGCGGCACCGAGCCACCTGCGTCGACTGAAACTATCGGACTGCGCTCCGATGCCAGATCTCAAGTGGACCAACGGGATGTCGCGTCTCGACATCTTTTCATTTGTCAATACAAACGTCGAAGACGGCGACCTTTCCCCGTTACTCCAGTTACCTGGCCTGCGCTACGTGGGGACGATGGATAAGAAGCACTACAATTACAAATTCGATGCGATCAACAAACTGCTCGCGCAGCGCGAAGGATGATCATAAACCCTGGCTCGATGACATGTCCCGGTATTTGCATCGCAAAGGAGTTACTAGCCTCGCCCGTCAGGAAACGGGCCACGCGGGCGCTGCAACTCGCAATCACACGGCCGAATCATTATCCACTGAAGTGGACCACTACGCGACGATTGCGGCTCAAACCTGGCCCGCTTCCTGACGGGCGCGGCTAGTTTTCGCGGCGCGAGAGCATGCAATAAAGTTTACTGAAGTGGAATATACATGAAGCCGGTGGTTCAATAAATCGGCTTGTCATCCGCGAGCAGGCAAGCGACATAGGCTGCACCGAACAAGGGAGCCAGATCCGTCATGATCACTCGCACGGGGACTTTTTGCAGGACGGAGGTCAGTCGCCCCTTATGCATGAATGCCGATCGGAAGATATCGCTGTCGAGTAGTGGGAGGATCTTGGGGGCGATGCCGCCACCGATATAGATGCCGCCCGTTGCCATCAGCTTCAAGGCCAGATTGCCCGCCTCCGCACCGTACAGTCCGACAAACAATTCCATCGTGCGCAGGCATGCGGGGCATTCCCCCTTGAGGGCAGCCGCGGTGATCGTTGCCGCCCGCGGCCCGGACTGCAGTTGCTCGCGAATGTGCGTCGCCGGTGCCACCCGATACGTATTCACCAGGAATTCATAGATATTCTCAATCCCCGGGCCCGAAAGCACCCGCTCCCACGATACGTGCTTGTATTTGTTGCGTAAAAAACTCAGCAGGGCATCTTCCTCGTAGGATTGAGGCGAGAAGTCGGCATGTCCCCCTTCACTGGCGAAGGGGTGATAATAACGCCCGTACCACACACCCGCTTCTCCCAGCCCCGTGCCGGCGGCGATCACAGCCCGGTTCCCTTCCACCTCGTGTCCGGGATGAATGGCGTGCAGGTCCTTCCCCTGCAGGAGTTGCAGCGACCAGGCCATCGCCTCCAGGTCGTTCACCAGGATTGCCTTGCCCGACGGTATATGGGCAGACAACCGGGTTTCCTCCACGATCCAGGGAAGGTTGATCGTTTCGCAGCGGCCTTCCGTCACCGGGCCTGCCACGCCGAAACAGGCTGCGGCAATCCGGGCGTCCTGTTCTCGCAGGTAGTCATCCACAATCCCCTCCAGACCCGTGTATTGCCGGGAGGGATAGGATCGGTAATGCAACGGAGTGCGGGGATCCTCGGGATCGAACAGTGCCAGGGCCGTCTTTGTGCCACCAATGTCACCTGCCAACAACATGACTCGCTCCCTCTACGTCGTGCCGCAATCCGTAATCGAAGCCGCTGGGACGGTTATAACTCAGTAACAGGAGGGGGGCAATCCGAAGGGTGCGAGGTCATTGATGCCGTAGAGGGAAAAGCCACGCGCTCATTGCACATCGCGACGATACACCACCCCGGTGTCGATACGTTGAAACCCCGCCCCCTCGACCAGACTGATGACCTCGGGCATCTGGAGGGGAACATGTATTTCCGCCAGTGTAATCATTTCGTCCTTGAGTCGCCTGCCCAGGTCAATCAGCAGGGCTTGCGCGTATCCCTTGCGGCGTTCCTGTTCCGGCACGTGCATGTCCAGCAGGCCGACCGCACGTTCGTTCCAGGCAGGTGTGTAGAAATCGAGGCCGATCACCGAGATTCCGGCGACGGGCTCGGTTCCATTCTTGGGAAACATTTCGAAGCGGAGATAATCGTATCGGCACATCCGCACCATCCACCACCAGTCGACCGAGCTGGGTTGATCGGTCAGCCGGAGTTCCGTTTTGCGGCGAATGGCGATCAGGCGAAAATTGATCGGATCGCGGGCCTGCTGCAAATCCTTCTGATACACGCCATGGCGTTCATGCTCGCTGAACCCCTGTTGCACCAGAAAAGGCCCGATGGTGCTGTGACTTTCCAGAAAACCCGATGCCCGGCTGCCACCATAAATCCCCGTATAAAACGGATCCCGCTCCGGCGAGGGACCGGCAAACAACTCCCGGGCACCTAGCGACCGGGCATACTGTTCGGCCCGTTCCAACAACTGGCTGCCAATCTGATGATGCCGAGAATCGGGATCCACTACAATCGCACACACGACCGCGCGGGAATGATCCAGGTCCGTGTGCTCGGCGTTCACGCAGAAGCCGACATGAATGAAGCCCACCAGGCGATCCTGCTCCTCGGCGACAATCAACCCCCGTGGATCAAAGTAGGTATGCGCCAGTGCCGCAATGTCGAAAATATCGGGCGTAATCGGACTGGCCACGCCCCGTCCGGTATAGGAAACATTCCACAAGCGGACTAATTCCGGCGGATCGAAATTACGAAATGGACGAAATCGAACTTCCGACATACAATCTGGTTTTCCGGGCTGACATCGTGAGCCACACCGCGATGGCAGTTTCTCGCTGAATGCAGGCAATGACAAATATCGGAAACTATAACACGTCTATTCCGGGAACTGTAGCGAGATGTCCACTCCCTCCGACCAGGAATTGCTTGCCTACGCCGACGAGTTGCTCCCGGTCGAAGCCTCGGCGGCCATTGAACAGAACCTTCGCGAAGAGGCTGCGTTACGACAGCGGCTCGATCAACTGCTGCAGGCACGGGACCAGGGAAATCTCTCGATCGGAGACGAATGGCGGTTGCATCGACTGAGTTGCCCCAGTCTAACCGAATTGGGGCTGTTCCTCGTGCGCGCCAACCCCCCCCAACTCGACGAGTACATTGCATTTCACGTGCAGACCGTCGGATGCGTCTTCTGCCTTGCCCAACTGGAGGAAATGCAGGCATCCCTCGCCGCCGACCCGGACGATGCCGCCCGCCAGCAACGCCGCGAAACCCTGTACGCCTCTTCCGCGGGCCTGCTTAAGCGCCGGGCCGAATAGTCCACGAACCGACGAACCTGGCGTGCTCTCCAGGACGATTGTTCGAGCATTTTTTCTCCCCGCATACCGCGTGACATCAGTCGGAATCACAAGGGATTCCCTTTTTTTTCCTTCCGAAAATAGACTCCGCGCGGGAGAGCCTCTAAGATCCGCTGAAACAGGATTCCTCCAGGCGTATATGAAGTGGCCATGCCTCCAGTCATCGAAGTTGAACGGCTTTCCAGGCAGTTTCGCGTGTACCGGAAACACGAGGGGCTGGTCGCTTCGCTGAGGAGTCTGTTTCACCGGGAATACACGCTGGTGCAAGCCGTCCGGGAGGTCAGCTTTCGCATCGAGGAAGGGGAAATGGTCGGTTTCCTGGGGCCGAATGGAGCAGGCAAAACGACCACGCTGAAATTGCTTTCGGGCCTGATTTACCCCACGTCGGGGACGGCCCGGGTGCTGGGACACATCCCCTGGAAGCGGGAAAACAGCTATCGACGGCAGTTTTCGCTGGTCATGGGACAGAAGAATCAGCTTTGGTGGGATTTGCCCGCGCAGGAATCCTTTCGGCTGCATCAGGCGATTTATCGCATCCCCGCCAGGGAATTCGAACGACGCCTGGAGGAACTGACCGACCTGCTGGAAGTCCGACGTCTGGTGTCGCAACCGGTCCGCGAGTTGTCGCTGGGGGAGCGGATGCGGATGGAGCTGATTGCTTCGCTGTTGCATCATCCCCGTGTGTTGTTTCTCGACGAACCGACGATTGGGCTTGATGTCGTCAGTCAGAAACAGGTGCAGCAGTTTCTGAAGTATTATCAGCAGGAGCAGAAGATCACCGTGGTCTTGACCAGCCATTACATGAAGGATGTCGAGGCTTTGTGCAAGCGGGTGATCATCATCGACGAAGGAGAAATTCGGCACGATGGGTCCCTGGGAGAGGTGCTCGATCGTTTCAGCCGTTTCAAGGTTCTGTCTCTGGTGTTCCGCAATGGAGTGATCCCCGAGGGCCTGGTGCGGTATGGGGAACTGCTCCAGGCCGACTTACCTTATGTGAAGTTGAAGGTCGATCGCGAACGTATTTCCGAAGTGCTGGGGCGTTTGCTGAGCCAGCACGAAGTGGACGACATCACCGTACACGATCGCCCGCTGGAGGATGTGTTCGCAGAAATGTTCGAATCCCATCGGAAATCGAAGGGGGGACCCGGCCCATGAGCGGACAGGCGGACCAGGCAACGGGTCTGGCAGTATCGGACGGTATCACTGACCCCTGGCGGAACGACTGGCGGGGGGCGGCACAAACCGCCTGGGTCGTCTTCAAAACCTGCCTGGAGGAGCGGTTGGTGTATCGGGGAGACTTCTTTTTCTCCACCTTCGTGCGATTTCTCCCGATCGTTACGCAAATTTTTCTGTGGTACCAGGTGTACCAGGTGGGCCTCGACAGCCAGATTTCGTCGCTGAATGGCTATAGCTACGAAGACATGGTGGCCTACTACCTGCTGGCGATGGTGGCCCGTGCCTTTTCGAGCATGCCCGGTCTGGCGGGGGGAATTGCCCTCGATATTCGCGATGGGGGCATTAAGAAGTATCTGCTGCAACCGATCGATTTGCTGGGATATCTGTTCTGGCATCGACTCGCGCACAAACTTGTGTACTATTTTATTGCCGCGGTTCCGTTTGCGGTCGTTTTCTGGCTCTGTGGAGATTTTTTCCCCCCGTTTCCTCCGCTGGAGATCTGGATTGCTTTCTGGCTCTCGCTGCTGCTGAGCTTTCTGATCGGTTTTTTGCTGGAGGCATTGCTTGGTTTGATCGGGTTCTGGTTCCTGGAGGTCAGTTCGCTCTTGTTTGTGTACATGATGTTGAATTATTTTTTGTCGGGACAGATGATCCCTCTCGACTGGCTGCCCGGCTCTGTTACGATGTGGGTGAACTGGCTCCCTTTCAAGTACCTGGCGTTTTTTCCCGCAGCCGTGTACTTGCAGAAAATTCCCTCACTGAACCTGTGGTGGGAACTGGGTGTCCAGGCCCTGTGGGTGGTGTTGTTGCTCCAGGCAAATCGCCTGGCACTCCGCCACGGACTAAAACGCTACGGTGCCTATGGCGGGTAGGTGCAGACGTGGCGGATGCCCGAAATGCCTCCAAACCCTGACGTTTCATCCGCCAGTACCACTGGCAGGACTGCTCGATGTCCCTCCTGAATTCATCCCCGTTGCGATCCAATCTGGCCACGTCCCCCCGGATGCTCGACGCCCGGGAAGCCGCATCGCCAGACGTCACGGGCCAACGACCGGACGAGGCCCGCCCGCACCCTGAACCGACCATCTACAATCGCATGTTCTGGTGGGCATTCGTCGCGAATCTGATGCTCGTGACTGCCAATGCCCTCACCTTCCGCTTTGCCGAACTCGTCAATCTGCTGGGGGGAACTCAACAAGTGGCGGGAACCATCGTCAGTGTGGGGGCCATCGGCGCGTTGATCGGTCGCTTGTTCCTGGGCCAGTTTATCGATCGTTACGGCGTCAGGCCGTTGTGGCTGGGGTGCTCGCTGCTGTATGTCCTGGGGATCGTGTTGATGTTGATCGTCCCCTCGCTGGGACCGATGATGTATATTGGTCGCATCCTCCTCGCGTTTGGCTTGGGGGGCATGTTTGCCTGCTCGATGACACACATCCAGAATCAGGTGCCCGCCTATCGCCGCACGGAAGTGATTGCCACGCTTGGTTCGAGTGGCTTCCTGGGAATGATGACCGGTTCCCAACTCGGGGATCTGATTCTGCTGCTGACTCCGGATTCGATGGTCCGCTATTACTGCCTGTTCGGCTTGTCGGGGGCCTTTGGAATTCTCTATCTGGGAATTGTCCTGTGGTTGACACGCCACGAAACTCACACCGCGGCACACCAGCAGGTTTCGGCCTTTCCGCTGCTCGTTCGTTATTGGCCGGGGTGGGTCATGCTGGTCGCCATGATGATGGGAATGGGCTTTGCGGGCACCACCATCTTTCTGACCCGTTACGCCACATCACAGGGGCTGCGGGGCGTGGGGACATATTTCACGGCCTATGCGGTCACCGCCTTTTGTATTCGCATCCTGACTCGCCACATGAGTCGACGGTATGGCAGGCATCGGATGATCGTGGTCGGCATGCTGGGGCATGTCATAGGGTATGGCGGGTTATGCCTGGTCACTCAAGAATGGCATTTTATCTTGCCGGCCGCTTGCAGCGGATTCGCCCATGCACTGCTGTTTCCCTGTGTAGTTTCCCTGGGGACGGAAACCTTTCCGTCGCAATATCGCGGCACGGGCACGACGCTGCTGCTGTGCATGATCGACCTGGGAGGTGTGGTTTCCGCGCCGATCCTGGGAGGCATGATCGATCACATTGGCTTCGAGGTGATGTTCCTGTTCACCGCGGTCTCCGCACTGGGCGTTTCGATTCTGTATCACCTCGCAGTGGGCAATCGTGTCGATCCCGAAACACTCCCACTGGCCCACGCCAGGCATCTGTTCGAACCGCCGACACCGCTGGCAGTCCCCGGAGCGGCGATGAACCTTGCGGCGGCTACCCCCCTCGAAGCGGCAGGAAATGCCCCCGCCGCCCCGCTCACACACTCAGAGGATATTTCCTGTTGCCGTTGACAACCTGCGAGCAATTGAGTTGCGTCCGTTTCACCGTGCCGCACGTGCAACCGCCCGAAAATATCGGGACGAGCCTTAACAAGTTGCCCCCAGCATGGAAGCAAGGCGTCATCTATTCCGACCCTTCGGAAGTTTTTCGGGGAGCAATCCGAACGCCTGGCAGCCTTCGAGTACGCCGCTGGTCGCGGTTTTCGTGGCCAGATGCAAGCGATGCTGAAATCCTCGCTCGGCATGTTCTTGGGCCACAAGACGTGCGATTTCGCGATCGGTGTTTGCCACGATGATCGTACGATAACCCGCCACGAAGGCGGCCCAGTCGTTGCCGGAATCGCCGGCATAAATGATTTCGTCGTGATGCGTCCCGGTGTACCCGCTCCACCAGGCAATCGCGCGTGCCTTGGAAAGACCCGCCGGCAATAAATCGAGCAATCCCGTCCCTTCGAAGGGATCGATGCTGTGGATGTCCTCCCAGGGTGCGTTCTCGCGCAGCAGCACTTCGCGCACTTCCTCCACCAGTCGCTGAAGTTGACTGGCCTCCGTATAAAAGCTGAGCTTGTGCGGCCCCTGTTTCTCGGGTTCCTGCAATTCCAGGCCGGGAATATGCGCCACGGCCCTAACCAGATGGGACCGCGGAAAGGAACCCACGAGCTCGCGCTGGAATTCCTCGTATTCAAAAATCGGCTGGATCTCGTCCCCCTGTACACGGTAGATGGTGGTCCCCACGTCGCAGATCATCCATGCCGGGGATGGCAGACCATGCTCTAGGATCTTGTCCTGTACCGAGGCCAGATGCCGACCCGTCACATAAACCAGGTCGATCGGAAGGTCCCGGAAGGCTTTGGTCAACTGGAGTAGATCACGTCGATGCTGGGCATTCCCCTGCAGGGGAATCAGAGTCCCATCCAGATCGGTGGCCAGCACGCGGGCCGCAATGTTCCACATGATTTCTTGATTCCTCCGCAGGGTTTCCAGGATATGGGTTTAGGTCGGGTGCGTTATGTGTTATGCTCTTGTTTGCCGGGAGAATCAGTTCGGTGCTGGTGGCCTCGTATCCATTCCATGCGCGGCAAATTCCCGATATCGTCCTTCGAGGCGACAGGCATCTCCTCCAGGAGGACACGTGGTCCCAGGGAGCGCCCCCGCATTCGTGGCGTTCCGCATCCGACCGAGTCAGTCAACATGGGCTGGCAGAGACGTCGGAATCTGATCGCGTGAATCCTCCTCCAGCAGGATATCACCACCGATGAACGAAGCGAAGCCTTCCGAGGCACCCTTAAAGATTACACTGATCAGCCTGCACGGGTTGATCCGCGCAGAGCACCCCGAACTGGGACGCGATGCCGACACCGGAGGACAGGTGCGCTATGTGCTGGAACTGGCCCGTGAATTATCGCGGCAGCCGGGTATCCAGCAGATCGAACTGCTGACGAGACAGATCTTCGATGAACGTGTCGGGTCGGATTACAGTCGCGTCGAGGAAGTCATCGAGGGAAATGCAAAAATCGTGCGGCTTCCCTTTGGGCCCAAGCGATATCTGCGCAAGGAAGCCCTGTGGCCCTACATCGAAATGTTTATCGATCAGGCCCTGGGATACTTCAAACGCAACGGCTTGCCCGATGTAATTCATGGCCATTATGCCGATGCCGGACTGGCCGGGGCTTACCTGGCCAGATTGTTGCACATCCCCTACATCTTCACCGGGCATTCGCTGGGACGTGTAAAACGGCAGCGACTCCTGGCGGGTAGCGGCAATGCCGAAAACATCGAACGTCAATATAATCTCACGACTCGCATCGAAGCCGAGGAATTCGCGCTGGAAACCGCCGCCATGGTCATCACCAGCACCTACCAGGAGGTCGAAGATCAGTATGCCCTGTATGATCACTATGTCCCAGAGCGGATGGAAGTGATTCCTCCCGGCGTCGATCTCGAACGCTACACCGCGGACCCCGTGGACGAATCCCGCACTCCCATTGTGAGCGAAATCCACCGGTTTCTCCGAGATCCCGCCAAGCCCCTGATCATGACCATGGCCCGGCCCGACGAACGCAAGAATCTCGAGATGCTGGTGAAAGTGTACGGCGAGAGTGAAGCCTTGCGCGAACGGGCCAATCTGCTGTTAATTCTGGGGACGCGACAGGATCTCCGCGAGTTACCCTCGGGGCAACAGAGAGTGCTGCGAAACATTCTCGCCCTGATCGATGTGTACGATCTGTATGGGCAAGTGGCGTACCCCAAGATGCATCAACCCGAGGAAGTCCCCGCTCTGTATCGGCTTGTACATCAGAAACAGGGAGTCTTTGTCAACCCCGCGCTAACCGAACCTTTCGGGCTGACGCTGCTCGAAGCGGCTGCCTCCGGCGTGCCTGTTGTCGCCACGAATGATGGGGGGCCACAGGACATTGTCGCCAATTGCCGCAATGGGCTGCTGGTAAATCCCCTGGATCCCCGCGAAATCGAACACGCCTTGCTCCGCGCGCTGACGGAACCGGATTCCTGGCAGGCCTGGTCGGAGCAAGGAATGCAGGGAGCCGCGGAGCATTACACCTGGTCCAATCATGCCCGCAGATACCTCAAGAATATTGGAGACATCGTCTCGCATTCCGCGGAACCCGCGCTGGCAGTCTTGGGGAAAAAAAGGCAATTACCGAATTTCGACCGCCTCATTATTACCGACTTGGACAACACGTTGACGGGCGATGCGGCCGGGCTGGCGAAATTCATCGAGGTCATCAGCAATCACTCCCATGTCGGCTTTGGCGTGGCCACCGGCCGCCCCCTGGACAGTGTGATGGGCCTGATTGAAGAATTGCAGTTGCCCATACCCGATTTGCTCAATACAGCCGTGGGCACGGAGTTGTATTACGGCAAAGGGTTGGTTCCCGACCAGAGCTGGCGCAATCAGATCGGTTATCAGTGGAAGCCTGACGAAATTCGCAAACTGCTGGACGGGCAACCGGGCTTCTATCGGCAGTCGCCCGAACATCAGACGAAGTTCAAGATCAGTTACGAGGTGGATCCGCAACTGGCCCCGAGTCTGACGGAAGTGAAACGTCTGCTCCGCCAGGCGGGACTGCGCGCGAATGTGGTTCTGTCACTTGGAATGTATCTGGATATCATTCCCGTGCGTGGCGGTAGCGAATACAGTATGCGGCACCTGCTGTATCGCTGGGGGTTCGCACCGGAGAAAGTCCTCGTGGCAGGCGATTCCGGCAACGACGAAGGGATGCTGAAGGGACGAACCCTGGGCGTAGTGGTCGGGAATCACAGCCCGGAACTCAATAAACTCAAAAACTGGCCGCGCATCTACTTTGCAGAGGCTTCTCACGCCTGGGGTATTCTGGAAGGAATCGATTACTACCAGTTTCTGGGCAACATCATCATCCCAAATGACCAGGTCGATGAACAGCAGTTTTGATATCTCCCTCGAAGCCGAACTTTCCCTGAAACGACTGCTCCCCCGGCTGGAAGAAGTCTGGCGGGAACGCCGCGTCCCTCCGGATGGGACACATGCGTTTCTGGTCCGGTTACTTGAGTACTGGCCCCGTCTGTTCGAACATTTATTCGAACTGTACGGCAACCGTTACGATTTCTTCTATCATCTCGAACAGATACTGCTTGCCACGGCGCGATGCTGGATAGATCGGTCTCCCCATTTGAAGGAGGTCGACCTGCGCCGCATTCATCAGCCCGATTGGTTTGCCTCGGAAAACATGGTGGGAGGAGCGCTCTATGTGGACCTGTTCAGCGAGAATCTCGGGAAGTTGCAGGAGACCATCCCCTATTTCCAGGAGTTGGGGCTGACGTATCTGCATCTCATGCCGTTGTTTGCTGTCCGCCCGGGCGCGAACGACGGGGGATATGCCATTAGTAATTATCGCTCGGTCGATCCCCAGTTGGGAACGATCGAGGATCTGCGGAGCCTGGGGCAAAAACTCCGGGAAGCAGGCATCTCCCTGGTACTCGACTTCGTGTTTAATCACACTTCCGACGACCACGAATGGGCGCAACGGGCACAGGCCGGCGAACGGGAATACCAGCAATTTTATTACATCTTCCCCGATCGCGTGATGCCGGATCTCTATGAACGCACTCTTCGCGAAATCTTTCCGACGGTGCGGCGTGGCAATTTCACCTGGCACGATGGAATGCGGCAATGGGTCTGGACAACCTTCAACAGCTACCAATGGGACCTCAACTACAGCAACCCCGCAGTGTTTCGAGCCATGCTCGAAGAAATGCTGTTTCTGGCCAACATGGGTGTGGATATCCTGCGGCTCGATGCCGTCGCTTTTGTCTGGAAGCAGATGGGAACCTCGTGCGAGAATCTGCCCCAGGCGCACACGCTGATTCGCGCGTACAATGCCCTGGTCCGTATCGCCGCGCCCGCCTTGCTGTTCAAGTCCGAGGCCATCGTGCATCCCGACGATGTTGTCCGCTACGTCGATCCCAGGGAGTGCCAGATCTCCTACAATCCCACGCTGATGGCTCTGTTGTGGGAAGCGCTCGCCACGCGGGACACAAAACTACTCCGGCAATCACTGGGGCACCGCCAACGGTTGCCTCCCGGAACCATCTGGACCAATTACCTGCGATGTCACGACGACATCGGCTGGACCTTTGACGATCTCGACGCCGCTGCCGTGGGTATCAATGGGTACGATCATCGCCAGTTCTTGAATCAATTCTACACGGGGCAGTTCGAGGGGTCGTTCGCGCGGGGGGTTCCCTTTCAGCACAATCCGGCAACGGGCGACATGCGGATTTCCGGTACGCTGGCTTCGCTGGCAGGGCTGGAACAGGCAATTGATGTGGGGAACGAACAACTGATCGACCAGGCGGTTTGCCGCATAATTCTCCTGCATGGCATGATCCTCAGCATTGGAGGAATTCCGCTGCTTTACCTGGGAGAAGAATGGGGAATGCTGAACGATTACGATTTCGTGAAGGATCCTGCCAAGGCGGGCGATACCCGCTGGATTCATCGGCCTAAAATGCGCTGGGATTATCTGGAGGAACTCGAATCCAGCGAGCATTCCGGGGAAGGCTCCCTCCGCAAACGCATCTTTACTTCCATTCAACAATTGATCGCCTTGCGTAAACAACTGCCAGCCATCGCCGGGTTGCAAATGGAACTGATTCCCTTGAAAAACACGCACGTTCTTGGTTTTCTGCGCAGCCATCAGGGCGACCGGTTGATGGTCCTCGGGAACTTTTCGGAACACCCCCAGCAGGTTGAAGGCAATACCCTGCGTACCGCCGGATTGGGCCGTTTCTTTTTCGATCGAATCAGCCAGCGGGAATTCAACACGTCCGAGAACATTACCCTCGAACCGTATCAGGTTGCCTGGCTGGTCCGGAGTTGATGGTCAGAGCATGCGGGGGCGAACCCGCGAATGTCCGCGTACTGCTTCGAATTCGCTGTGCCTTCCTGCGAAAACAATATGCCCCGAAGGCGTTCTTCTGGAGTAATTCCAGCGAATCTGATAGTCTGCAACCGTACGTTTCATGGCCTCGAACAGGAATTCTCCCATGCCGATTCTCTTCCAAGATGCCGCTGAACCACGGAAATGTTTCCTGTCCCTAGGCGCGGCCCTTGTTGCCGGAACCCTGCTGTTCTGCTCCAGCGGATGCAAGCCGAACACTCCCGCGCCGCCTCGCACCGAGAATGTCGAGGTCCCGGCTGGCCAGGCGGAACCGGCCCCCGAGCAACCGGCCGAACCGCGTCCCGTGCTCACGAAACGCTGGACCCAGGAGGTGGTCGATCTGCAAAAGGCCCAGGCGGAGAATCCCAAGCTGGTCGAAGTGGAAAACAAAATCACCGGAACCGATCCCCTGACCACTTCACTGCAGGGGTATATCGCCATTTCCTCGCGTGCCAATGTGCTGAACTTCCAGCATCAGGTTAATCTGATGAAGGCCGCGGAGGATCGTAACCCCACTTACGATGAAATCATGACGCTCATCAAACAGACCAAAATGGAATTCAACGCCCTGCCCGACTACCAGACCTACGCCTACGATCAGCAGGCCGGGAAATTCACGATTCTGGAAGATCCCGACGCCAAGGCGAAGTTCGAACAACAGGCAAACTGAATCCTGTTTTCCATCCGCGTCGCGAAGCCGACGGCGGCCTCCGGGGCAACGTCCGCGGCAGAGGGAAGCCTTGCCTGGGGTATTCCGCGTCGCAGTTTCGGAGTGGAAAAAGGCTTTCCGGGCGGTGGAGTTAAACTCCGCGTCCGTGCATCGGGTGGCCCATCATTGGGTGTTTCGCGAGGGCAACTCAAGTTCGCTGAGTGAGCTACGCCTTCCCTGTGCCGCCCCGGAAAGCCGGGAGCATCCAGTGCAATTTACGCCGTCAGCTCCTTGAACAGTGGGTTGAATTCAGGCATGTCTTGTACCAATGTTTCCAGCCAGGCAGCCGGATTCCAGATTTCCAGACACACGACAGCACCAACGATCATCACTTCCTGATTGGGTTGTACTCCCAGAAAACCGCGAAAACTTTCCGGGATCAGCAGGCGGCTGCGATTGGCCAGTTTCAGTGTGGTTTGCCGCGTCGAAAGTAATCTCCCCAACCGCTGCACTTCGCTCCAACGCTGTTCCAGCCGACCGGCTGCAATTTTTTGTTTGATTAATTCCACTCCCTGATCCATGCGTCCCTGCCATTCCTTGGCGGACCACAAACTCAGGCAGCCAAATCGCTCCTTGACCAGTATCGTCTGCTCGGAACTGTCCGTGATGGCATCCACCCATTCCACGGGCAGAGACAGGCGATACCGCTCATCGAGTGTGCGTTTATATTCGCCCGTGATCAATTGCCCGCTTGACATGGCTGCCGTTCAGTTCTGCTGATGTGTGGTCCTTCACAAAGTTATTTATCACACGTCCCCTGGAGGGGCCGGCCCTGTCGGGACAAGCACCGCAAAGGACACAGCGAGAGTTTAGTGGGCGTAAAACCCACATTCAAGACATCTTGATTGTTTTTTTGGGCAGGAATCCCACTCTTCCGGCGTTTGGTGAACACGGGACATAAAAAACCGCTGGAGTGAAGTCCCCAGCGGTTCAGTTTCGGTGAACAGATTTTTTGCCGTGTTGCGATCAAAAATCGAACAGCAGGCCCACGTTGAATCCCTGGTTGAACATCTGGGAGTTCAGCTTGTTCGCGGTGAATCCGCCGAAGGTGGGGCCGATGTCGTACGTGATCGTTTCGTAGGCGCGGGAGACACTGTCGATGTAGAGCAATTCATACGCACCGTACAATTTGACACGCTCCATGAGCCGGATTTGCGTGTAAAGCGACAGGCTGACCATCGGGGCGAACAGATCGTTGGAGTCCTGGCTTTCGAATACCTGCGTGGCATCGTAGGGGTTCTGCGGATTGTTTCCCACCACCTTCGTATTCACGTGGTTGAAGCCGAAGGTGAAGGCCGTTTTGGCTCCCAGCGTGAAATAATCGTCCTTGAGTTCGGATTTGAACCCCACTTGCGGTCCGAACATCTGGTTCAAAGCATTCGAAAAGAAGTTCGTGTCCTGCTGAGGCCGCTCGAGTGTGGCATCGTTGCGACCGTGCAGCGACATGTTTTCTTCCAGCCGCGTGTAACGCACTCCCACCACGGGGCGAAAATGGAATCCATTGATCGGTCGATTGTCATCCGAGATGAAGTTGATTTCCGCACCGAACATCGAGGTGTCGTACCCGATGCGCAGGCGATCCGCAATGATGGCCTCCGTGGCGGGTTGACCAAGCTGTGAAAATGGCAACGCCACCACACCATTGTTCGTATCGCGCAGCAGCACATTGGACTGGTACGGAAACGGCCGGGTCGATTCCATGCGGCGGGTGTTCTGCAGAATCCACATGGCACTCGATTCCAGCGTGCCATAATTTGTTTCCAACCCGTATGTCAGTCGCAATCCGCTCTGATCATTCAGGTCGATCAGCCCCAACCGGGGGGTGTAGTTGATCTGTTCGACGTCGTCCAGATTCACCGACGGCGCCCCGGTGGTGGTATCGTTGATCGTGAAGCCCAGGTCGGGACGTTCCACGCCCAGCACGGTTGCCCCCACCAGATTGTCTGGCACATCGTCGAAATTCCATTGCAAGTAATCGAGTTGGAACCAGGATTCTTGAATCACCTGGCGCAGAAAACGATCCAGCGGGGATTGCATCTCCCCATCGAGTCGACTCCGATCCGAGGGAAGTTGTTCGTAGTACTGCTGCCGCATGTCCCAGGGCAATCCCCCCGCGTAGGCAGGTGGAGGGCCAGGATACGGTTGAGCCTGGCAGGGAGCCGTCGCCACCAGGAACAGACAGCAGCCACCAAGGCATGCCAACAGATTACGCAGGGTTTTCATCATGGTATCGGTCCGTACCCGGTTGTCGCCATGCGAGAGAATCCGGTTCCCAGGTTCCCAGGCATCACCACGTTGATCTTGAATCAGGTGCGATCGCATATCGAATATCCGTGAGATCTGAAGTCGCTTACTCGGGCCGGAACGGCTGAAACCTGGGCTGGGAAAAGTGAGGCAGGGACCGCCACAGCGGCCCTCCCCCGCGATTGGTATCGTTAAGGTACAAACACGTCGTTGAAGTTGAACTGTCCGCTGATGTTATTCAAGGACGGTGCGTCAAACAGGAACACCGGGTTCGTCAAGGCCGCAGAGGTGGCACCATCGAAGTAAATCGCATTGTTGCGTGTGGTGCTCTGCAGGTTAGCCTGTCCCGTCACGATTCCCATTTCCACCACCAGCAAGTCGTTTTCCACGGTCAGGATCGCTCCGCTGATCGGATCGATCTTGGGAATGATGAAGGCACCCGTGGCATTCGAATCCTCGAACGCCAGCGTATTGTTGGAAATGTTGGCATTAACCGTCGCCGCGACATTCTCGAACCAGAAACCACGCTGGAATACGAAGACCGAGGTATCCGCGTCCAGCTGGCCTTCGGTGTCTTCGTCGATGTAGATTTCCGAGTTGGCGATCGTCACGTTGGCATCGGCCGAGAGGTCAAACCGGAACGCGGTTCCCGCCACGAGGATATCCGGGTTGAAATCGGTCTGTGCGAACGTGAAGGGATTGAAGAACAGTGGCAGGTCGTTCAAGGTGTCGTTGTCTTCGACCAGTCCATCGTCGGGGATGTCGTCCACGATGATGGTCGCGGTTCCCGTCCCTCGCGTGATGAAGTAATAGGCGCTCGATTCCGCCTGTGGCAATTGCATGCTGTTATCACTGGCGGTAAAGACCATGTTGTCGTTTTGCTCGTTGAAATTGGAGTTGTGATTGAAGCCGATCGCTCCCAGTCTCGTGGCATTGTTCCCCAGAATCGCGCTGGTTGCCACCATTTCGTTCATGGCCACGTTCATGTTGACGCGCGAGTTCTGTTCATCCCTGTAGTACACAAAACTCTGAAACGCGTTCCCCCCCGCCAGTCGCGTGAAGGAGTTGTTGTTCACGATATACCCAAATTGGGCTCCGGAGGTGCTGTTGTTCAAAACACCGATCGTGTTGTCCCGGGCCGCATTGACCATCAGCACCGAATACCGGGCGTTGCCATCCGTAATCAGGTTGGGAAGGTTATTGTCGTTGAAATCCTGGAAGTCGGGCGAACGAAGGCCAAACTGAAAATCGTAAAACTGGGGGTTGTTGTCTTCCTGGTCTTCGTCATTCAGGGCCAGGGAGTATGTCATGCGAACCGTTGCCCGGTCGTTATTGACATCGCCGGGTGCCGTCAGGGCGGTCTGGTTCAGGCTGAACACACTTTCCTCCACCGAGGCAAACACGATGTTTTCCAGATCCAGGGCTTCGCGACTGCTCAACACAATACGGGAGGTATCGATGGTCAACTCTTCAAACGAGTCCGCGCGAATCCCGCGGGCGTTGATGTTGAAGTCCACGCTGCTCACGCTGACGCGCAACGGATTGGAAGAGAAAAAGTCGAAGCCGTTAGCCTCTTCGCGATCGCGGACCGTCCGGTTGTCGATATACATCCCCGCATGATGGTTCTGGATCAAACCGGTAAACGCAGGACCCGCCAGGCTGATCACGCCATTCGTGAAATTGGCTCGTCCCTTCACATTTGCCAGGTGCACCCCGTGATCCGGTGCGTTGGTGGAATTCACTCCGTTGCCATCCAGTGTCACATTGATGTTTGTCATATCGGCTCCCGCGAGGATCTGGCTGTCCGTCGTGAAGATTTCCAGGGCCGTTGCATCCACAGTGTCGATGGTGCCTCCCGCGATCACGATGTTCGCGTTGTTGATCCCGAACAGACCGGTGGTTCTCCCTTCGATATCCAACTGACCAAAGCGGAGGGCCCCCTGGTTATTCCGGAGGTCGACTGCGGCATGGAACGCGGCCAGTTCCGCCAGCGTCGGCTCGTTGGGGTTGGCAAAGCCAAGGTCTACGTTGATTCCATTGCCATCCCGTTGCAACGAGGCGAAGTTGATGTCTCCGATGTTGTTTGTCAGCAGGACCTGGGAAACTTCGTTGACGTTCGAGGTGATGTTCACCGCGTTTTCGAAACTGATGGGACCCGTGTTGCCGTCGCTGAAGATCCCGATGCCCGCCCCGGCCGTAATGATCAACTGGCTGGTGAACTGCACGGAATTTTCATACGGCGAGCCCGTCAGACTGTTGCTGGGAAAACCGGCGGGAGAGTTGTTGCCGATTACCACCGCGGCCCCGTCGACTCCTTCGTTCACATTCGCGCCGACGATCCGCACCAGCCGGGAATCGCCCAGGAATCGCAAACGGGCCTGGGAATTGACATTCGCGGTGTTCACGGTGTTGTTGGAGACCCGAATCCCCGAACCACCAGGGGCGGTGATTGTGATGTCGTTATTGAACGTCAGATTACCAGTGGAATTCTGGAAGAACTCGATCGCGGAAGCCGTCCCCAGCCCGTTGGTATAGTTCATGTTCATGGTGGCGTTGCTGAAGATAATCATGTCACCCGACGTGTCCGCGACAAACAAGGCGGAAAAATCCCGGTTCAGATTCTCGAAGCTGACCGCTTCCAGAACCCGCACCGAGGCGGGGGTCACGAAGGCATTGTTAAATGGATCGGTCGGTAAACCGACCTGGATGGCATTGTTGTTCGGCGAAAGAATCCGCATCGGGGTACCGGTGGGGTTACCGTCCGTGCGGCTCGCCGACAGCGTAATCTGACCATTCGTCGTGGGGGCCACGAAAATGGATTGTGCCCGGGTGTTTTCCAGGAAGGTGCTCACGGGGATCGAAATGTCGCTATTCGATCCTGTAAACAGGAAACCGTCCCCGCCACTGTCGTTAGTGATGACGTCGGTCCAGATGACTTGCCCCCCGGTGGTGTTGCGAACCAGCAGGCTGTGATTATCACCCGCACCCCCCACGCCATCGGGCGTGTTGATGGAACCGTTGTCGCGATTGATGATCAACGAGTCGACGCGTGCCGCCGTATCCGGACGGAAGGCGGAATTCACCGTGATGTTCGGGCTGCCCCCATCGACACGCATTTCATTGTTGAGCGATTGATTGATCACGATGGCATCGAGATTGAAGTCCCCAGTGAGATTTTCAAAGACCATGCCGTCCCCCTGGGCACCGTGAATATCCACAAAGCGGACGACTGTCGCGTCGGTATCGAGTATGGCGAATTCCATCCCGTTCCCGGTCGGTCCAGAGACCGGAACAATCGGCGTAGCCGGGTTGATATCGGTGGTGCTATCTCCTGGAATCGCGGCTGCAGCGTTCGGCACACCCAGCACGAAACCGGAAAACTCGGTGATGTCGTTGGTATTCACAAAGCCTGCCTGGAAGGTAACGCCGGGTCCGGTCAGGTTCGTGAACAACGGGCGGGGATCGAAGATGCCATCGTCATAAGTTCCACGAGCCCGGGGCATCAATTGCGGACCGAACTCGTTGTACACAACGCGGTGATCGACGCGGTCTCCTTCACCCAGGTACCGCTTCCCTTCGGGGACGACGATGCTGGGGGCCGCATCGAATTGCGAACCGCTCCACGTGAACAGAATGTCGTAGTCGTTCACGCCCACGGCGTTTACGCCATTGACGGCATTGTCGATGTTGTCAAACGGAGTTTCGAACGTACCGGCTCCGGCCACGTCCACGCCGGTGATGGAATCGACATGCACCACCCGGTACGGCAGCCCCGTCACGGGGTTGATGGCGATGATATCCGGCTCCACGATCTTCACTTCCGCCTTGGGCACGGTGTACAACCGGGCGGGAGGCAGCATCATGCGATCCCAGGTCGTTCGACGTGGATTTTCCAGCCGCCGGGGATCGAGTGTCCAGGCCGCATTGAAACTGACCCGCGTATCGAACGTATCGTCATGAGTCACCGTCAGGTTCATGTCGAGGTACTTGAGTGCGTTGGCCTCCAGCTTGGCCGACCAACCCCAGATATCATCGAGATCGGGATGGTTGAAGTTATAAAACCCCGCATAGGCACGCATGTCGAAGCGTTGGGCGAATTCCGACGGCAAGGGGGTTCCGAACATCATGTCGAACCCGGACAGGTTGTAACCCCGGGTACGAATCTGATCGAACTGAATGTTGTTACCCACGAATTCCTGGGAACCCGCGGCAAAGTCCAGGGCCACTTCCTGCTCGCGTTCACCGATCGGCAGATAAATGTTCGTCAGCCAGTCGAGGAATTGCCCGCGCGATTCCAAGCCGAGGGTCACATTCTTGAAGGAATCCTGATAGGCACCATCCATCCCGTAGGAGGTGATGAGCCCGAGTGTGCGATCCATGCCCGGGAAGTAGTGGCGGACACCAGCCCCCACGAATCCGCCGGCCCGCCCGCTGTTCAGGCGATAAATGCTCAAGTCCCCCAGGAACATGGTGTTTTCCCAGAAGACATAAGGCATCGCGCTGAAGTTCAGCAGCGATTCCTCGGTCCCTATGGTTTTACCCGCCTGGTAATTCAATTGTGCCAGCCAGCCCATGCCTCCATCGCCGTAACTTGGCACCGGGGGCTGATTCATCGCGAAGTAATCCGGTTCCAGGGTCCCGATCGAATAACTGGCCGACCCCTGCCCCGGTGACTGTTGGATTTCACCTCCGTAAGACGGCGGCTGAGCCGTGGCCACTCCAGGATGGCACAGCACAATCCCCAGGATCAGACCAGGCAAGGCCAGCCAGACTCGACGCGAGTTGCCGGCAAACAGTTTCAGCAAGGTGAAGTATTCACTCATGACTGCGGACACTGTGGAGAGATAGGAGAGGCGAGGACACAAGTCGTCAGGGGTATCGACGGATAACCGCAATGGACTCGTATTGGACTGATTGCCAGCCGAATCTGTCGTTGCATCATGCTGCGGCCGGGAAAGCCAGCTTACGCAGGCAATGAAATTCCGGGTTGTTTTCATACGGGCATGCCCTGTTGTGAGTGATGACACCGGGAGTGCAACACAAACGTCAACTGGAATCGGAAGGGGAACGAGGGAAGTCAGCGAGCCGATTACGAGAAACACGCGTTCGGTGCTGAAAACGAAAGTATCGAGGATAGGGACTCTGACCCACGCGGTAGACACCCGGCGGATCGGAGAGACTGTTTAGTGTTGAAGGATGGTGTTTTGACCAGGAAGGTCGCGGTGATAGGAATCGGAGGTATGAGGTTTGAGAAGTGACGCGAAAAGTAACGGAACCGCCGGGACAGGAAAAGATCGAATCCAGACATTTCTTCGTACATCTTCTTTTTCGTCAAAAAATGGGCAAACCTTGCGTGAGAATCGACCGGATTTCGAGGATTCTCTTTTTTTTTCGGGTTTTTTGTTCAAGTGCAATTCCCGTTTTTAAGGCATCTTTCATGCGGAATCCCAAGAAAAACCGCTTCTGCCCGGTTTTTCCCCCTGCCGGAGTTTTCGGGACGCGCCGAACCGGTTCTCCGAAGTCAGTCGCGAAATTCCCGTGAAAATTTTGCAATCAACTCGGGTGTCGTTCCGCAGCAGCCCCCCAGAATTCGCATCCCCAGGCGGCGCCAGGCTCTCGCCTCTCGCGCATGGGCTGCCACATCGGCCCCCAGGCTCGGTATCCATTTCCCTTCGGGGGTCCGTTCACCTGAGTTCGCGTAAACCAGCAGAGGCAAGGACGTGCTCCTTCGCAACGCCCGCAGACTGCCCGCCACACGTTCTGCCGGCAGGCAATTCACTCCCACCGCCGCCGGGGCATAAGCCTGCACGATCCCCCCCAGAGTGGACAGGGGCGTGCCATCCAGCATCCGTATTCCATCCATGGTGGTCACGCTAATCAGCAGTGGCAGCCGGTGACGGGCCGCTGCCGCTGCCGCGATCACCAACTCCTTCAACGAAACGTGTGTTTCCAGCAACACCGCGTCGACCCCCGCGGCCACCAGGTTTTCCACCATGCGGCCATGTTCCTCGATCAAACGGCTTTCTTCGAGCACCTGCTCCGGACTGTAACAGTCTCCGATGGGCGCCACCGAGCCTGCCACCCACGCTTGATTGCCCGCCGCCCGCCGCGCCAGCGAGACTGCCAGGTGTGTCAATTCTTCCGCCCGCTGGTATTGTCCCCAGGCATCCAGATTCCGTTGATGCGTCCGAAAGGTATTAGCCGTCAGCAACTGGCTCCCCGCGGCGACATACTCCCGATGAATCCGTTCCACAAGCTCCGGCGCTTCCAGTAGCGCGCGGGCCGACCAGCCCGGACGATCCACTTCAAATCCATGGTCGACCAGCCGTGTCCCCAGGGGACCATCCAGAAGCAGAATCGCATCGGCCTGGGACAATGCGTCACGCAAACATGCCGGCATGCCTCACCTTAAGCCCCTTCCCCGCTATTGATTTCGCCAAAAGGTGGGGAAAAACAGCACGAGTATGGCAAACAGTTCCAGTCGCCCCAGCAGCATTAATAAGGTCAACAGGAATTTCCCCTGTTGCGAAAAACCCGAGAAGTTGGATGTCGGCCCCAACACACCCAGGCCAGGCCCGATATTGTTCAGCGTGGCGGCGACGGCACTCGCGCAATCCAGCAGTTTTTCCGCTTTCCGATCCGCGCGCGCATTCTGCCACAGTGTGTCGGGCTCAATTGTATTCAGCAGCATCCAGCTTGAAACAAACAGAAACAGGATCAGACTGAAATACACCACCACGTCGTGCCGGAGTGCATCGGGAACATTTTCGCCCCCCAGTCGCAACGCGCGGACCACCTTGGGGCGAAATGCCTTTTCGATTTCGAGCCGGATTATCTTGAAGAACAGCAGGAAACGGACCACCTTGATCCCCCCCGCGGTCGAGCCCGCGCATCCGCCAATGAACATCAACAGCAGGAACAGGCCTCGGGCAAATTCGCTCCACTCGCTGAAATCTTCCGTGCCAAGCCCCGTCGTGGTCATGATCGATACCGTCAGGAAACCCGCGTGACGCAGGGCGCTCGCGAGGGAATCGTACTGCTGTGTAATCAGCAGATTGATCGTCAACGCCAGTGTCGCCAGTAGCAGAATACACACAAAGGCCCGCCATTCCGTGTCTCGAAGGATCGTCCCCCACCACGATCCCTTGCGTGCCTTTCGCTGCAGATGCTGACCGTGCAACATCACATAAAACAAGGTGAAGTTCGTGGATGCCAAAATCATGAACACGATCATCGTCATTTCGATCACGGGCGACTGAAAATACGACACGCTCGTGCTGTGTGTGCTGAACCCTCCCGTGGAGATTGTCGTGAAGGTATGGCAGGAGGCGTCGTACAGCGTCATCCCTTCGAGCAGTAATGTGACCAACAGCAGACCGCTCAGCCCCATGTAAATCTGCCACATGAACAGAGCCGTCTCGCGGACCCGGGGCATGACGGACTCATTGATCGGGCCTGTCACCTCCCGATGCATTAACGCCTTGCCTCCCATTCCCAGATGTCCCAGCAGGGCGATGAACAGCACGATGATCCCCATTCCTCCCAACCATTGCGTAAAGCAACGCCAGAACATGATGGACTTGGGAATCATGCGGCGATCCTCCAGATCCGTCAGCACGGAAGCGCCCGTGGTGGTGAAACCGGATACCGATTCGAAGAACGCGTCCACCACCGTCATTGGCTGATCCGGGGCCACCATCACCCCAGCGAGCAAATACGGCAATGCCCCCAGAATTCCCGCGAGCAGCCAGCCCAGGCCCACCACCGCCAACGCTTCCTTGTGCAGCACGGCCCCCCGATCCCCGCGTCCCACCCAGTACAGCGAAAATCCGAGCAGCAGGCTCGTCAGAGTCCCCCCGCCGATGCCCCAAATCCCGCGGTATTCAACGACATTCGTAGCTCCCAGCAGCGGAAAGGCCCAGGGGAGCGACATCAGCATTGCCATGCCCACCAACAGGGACAACATCCCCAGCAATTTACAAAGTAGATGCCAATTCATGGAAAGTTAACTGTCCGTCCAGACGATCGGTAGTATAATCTCGCAGGCGCGCCTCATGGAACGACCTGCACGGAACCACCGCGGATGGTCTCACGATGTTATCGAACTCGTGCGCCTTTCGCGAAACACACTTTCTGTTCGAGAAGTTCCGTGGCCCGAATCGTAATTGTTACCGAAAAACGCAGTGTGACGCGGTCTCCCCCGGCTTGCAAACGAGTCTCCCGTTTCGCTCGAATCCGCGCCATGGGGGACGCCAATCCCTCCCGGCGATTGCAAGTTTGAGTTGGTATTTTTCCGCTTACCGATTACTGTACTCAGTGGTTGCTCGTTTTTCTTGTGGCTGCTCATTCAGGCTCGCGGGAGCCGATTTCGAAGGAAATAAACGCATGCTGGAGCGGAGGGAACTGTTTCCCCACGTAATTGAGATGAACTATCAGGCTCGACGTCGCTTCGGGTGTTCGGTTTATCTGGTCTACGATGGCCCCGAGTGGCTGTTAATGGACATCGGGTATGAAGATACGGTCGACGAAATCGTCGAACTGATTCGCATGATGGATTTCCCCCTGGCGGGCTGCAAGTATCTGGTCGCCTCCCATGCCGATGTCGACCACATTCAGGGTTTCCACCGCGCCCTGCAACTCCTACCGGAAGCGAAAATCGTCGGGCATGCAGACGCCGCTCGACTCCTGCTGAATCAGGATCGCCTGATGACCTACGCGGAAATCCCCGCGCAAAATATTTCGATCGATCTCCCCGCCATCAAGGTGGACCAGATCATCAAGGAAGGGGATCACCTGCAGGTGGGCGACCAGAAACTGGAAGTCTGGCATACCCCCGGGCACACGCATGGGCAGCTCTCGTTTCGGATGGGGGACCTCCTGTTTTCGGGCGACAATCTGTTTCGCGATGGCTGCGTGGGCAATATCGATGCCCATCACGGTTCCAACATCCCCGATTTCATTCGCTCGCTGAAACGCATTCGCGACAGCGACGTGAAGTGGCTGCTCCCCAGTCATGGACCTGTCTTTCCCCGGGATCCCGCCATGATTCAGCGTACCATCGATCGCCTCGAAACGTATCAGCACATGGCCGATTTCGGCACCTGCGCGGTCGATTGGCCCCTGCTGGACGAATGGGAAAACGAATTGATGACTGGGATTCATCCCTGCGATGCCCGAACGGAGTGAGAGCGGCCGCAAAGGCAATGCCGGCAGTGGCCCCCGCTCCGGAAATTGAGCAGGATTTCCAGATCGGCCGCCGTCGCCCGCGGTTTTTCATTGCGATTTCATTTCAGGATCAACACGATGGATAACGGCTTAATGGCTATCGCGCTTCTCGCACTGGCGGCTGCTCTGATCATTGCGGAAGTTTTCATACCCTCGGGAGGGATGCTGTCCGTCGGTATGTTCATCAGTCTGATTACCTCCTTTTATTTCGCCTGGCAAACCTGGGGCGAATCGAACTTCACCGCTTTCCTCGGCTTTGCGGGATTTGCCTTGCTGTTCATGCCCACCGCCTTGATCGGTGCCCTGGCAATTCTCCCGCGGACCCGTTTCGGAAAACGGATTTTTCTGGAAGCCCCCACCGAAGCGGACATTCGCCCCTTTGCCCGCGAGGAAGAACGTCTCAATCGCCTCGTCGGGAAGCAGGCCCGCACCATTACACCCCTCAACCCCGGTGGAATGATCACGATCGACCGGGAACGGATTCATGCCTTCAGCGAAGGCGTTGTCATTGAACGCGATACGCTCGTGCAGATTATCAAGGTCGCCGGGACCCGCGTGCTCGTGCGCGAACTGCAAGACATCCCTGGGCAGCCCGCTGCAGCAGCGTCCCCTCCCCCGGCCAGAAAAAACCAGTCGGAACAGGCCGAACCCCTCGACTTTGACTTGCCGGACGTGGATAAATAAGGCAGTGAACCGACGGCACCGGACCTTTCCGCGATAACGTGTTAACCCGCGGAACCTCCGAAGCCCTGCAGCAGCTCGTTCAATAGACGAGACAATTCCTGCGGACAGGCCGCCAACGCGGCGTCCGCGTCGAAACCCAGTCCCTGGGCAAGTTGCTCGGCCCGTTCCGGGGGACAGCCACGTTCCAATTGCTTCGCAAAAAACGCGAAGTCTTCCGTGCGCATCGCTTCCGCCGCTGTTGCGTGGCGATTCAGCAGATGCCTCGGCGAATCGTCCGTGATGATCCGTCGGCATTCCTCCGCTATTTCCAGCCAGCCCGTGTGCACGGCCTTGACCAGCGACAACACCAGAAAGCGATCGCGCCCCGGGCGCTGCTGCTTTTGGCTTGAAACCTTCGCCAGATACAGGTAATTCAGCAGGCTTCGCTCGTGTGGTGACATGCTGCCCTCCCCGCCCCCGGATTTCTGAATTCTTTTCCCGTTTTCGATACCCCTCGATGATTCCATCACTGCACGGGATCAGTCCGTAAACACAATCGGGATTTTCAAGCCATCATAGGCCAGTTCCACCCCCGCCGGCAGTTCCTTGCTGACGGTTTCGTGTTCGATGTCGTGACAGATATGCGTGAAGAATGTCCGACGGGGACGCACGCGTTCGACAACTTCCAGCGCCTGGGCAATATTGAAATGCGTGGGGTGGGGGCGGTAACGCAAGGCATCGATGATCAGCACATCCAACTGCTCCAGCAGTGGCCAGCTTTCCGATGGGATTTCGCTGACATCCGTGCAATAGGCGGCATTCCCTATCCGAAATCCGAGCATCCGCAGTTTTCCGTGCAGCAAGCGGATGGGCCGTACCCGCGTCCCCAGCAACTGGATCGGCATTTCATCCAGTCGATGTATCTCAAAACGTGGGATCGCGCCGCGACGACCCGGATCATCCGGCGGCGCAAAGGCATAACTGTATGCCTGACGCAATTGATGCGCTACCGGTTCCTCGCAGTACAGCGGAATGTCCCGATCCAGCAGAAAACCAAACTGCCGCAAGTCATCCAGCCCGAAGATATGGTCTGCATGGCCATGCGTGAACACCGCTGCATGCACCAGGTCGATCCGTTCACGCACCAGTTGCAGCCGCATTTCAGGCGTGGTGTCTACGATGAAGTTCCCTTCGGGGGCCCGCACCAGAATGCTGCTCCGCGTGCGCTGATTCCTGGGATTATCCGACAGGCAGACCGGACAACGGCATCCCACCATGGGGACTCCATGACTGGTCCCACTCCCTAAAATCACAATCTCGCCCAGTTGCCCGGCCATCGACAGCCTCTCCCGTGATACGATATTCTCAATCGAACGACTCCTGGGACGCTCGAATACATCGCAGGCATCTTATCGCACGGTCACCCCCGCTGAGAACCGATGACACATTCCATCTCACCCCCGTTCCCCTTTCCGGAAATGTACCCCGGGCATTGGTTGCGGTATCGGCACATCGACCGGCTTCAGGCCGAACTCGATTCCCTGTCAACTCAGAGGAACCTCGACGGAATCCTGCTGACCGCCCCCGAAAACTTCTGCTGGTTTACCGCCGGCGGGGACTGGCGAAACGTGCTGTTCGCGCAAACTCCGCTCGCCGCGATCTTTCTTGCCGAGGGACATCGCCTGCTGGTCTCGCTGTCCAGCCTGACGCCCGAACTGCTGACAGGGGAACTGGCGGGGCTCGGCTTTCAACTCAAACAACGGGAATTCCCCGTGGATTTCGAGGGACTGCTTCTCGATCTCTGCCGGGGCCGCCGGGTCGGTAGCGATACCGGTTTCGGCCTTACCCCGCTGCTGGCCCCTGCCATCGACAAACTGCGGCAATCCCCCTCGGACTGGACGCATCGAAACATGATCGAACTGGCCTCCGAGGCGACGAACCTGCTGCAACAGGCAAGCCGGGCCATTTCGCCAGGAGTAACTGCCTCGGCTGCCACGGGCCAGTGTGCCCGCCTGTTGTTGGAACATCAACTGTTCCCGGTGCAGGTCCATGTGATGGCCGACGAACAGATCCTGCCGCATTCCTCGCGCGCCTCGCTGGAATCGGTCATCAACCGCCGCGCCTGCCTGTTCGCCATAACACGGTTCAATGGCCTGCACCATGTGCTGCTGCGGAATATCGCCTGCCATGCCCTGCCTGCAAACGAACTGCAGGCCTGGCGACTTGCCCAGGAACTTCTGGCGGAAAGGATTGCCGGGACGCACGCCGGTAGTCCCTTTGCGGAGGTCGAGACCGCCTGCGAACAACGGATTGTTCACGCCCGGATACCCGACTGGCAAATCAGCCACACCTGCTGGCAACTGGGATACCGTCATCCCGAACGATGGATAGGCTCAACCACGGTGGAGACTCCCGAACCCGGGACTTGGCTGTATCTGGAAACTCGTGTCGGACCGTTCCGTTGTGGTCAAACCTACTCGGTCGGCATGGACCTGCTTCCAGAAATTCATGCGGACTGGCCTTTACGGACGATTATTGCCAGCAACGGACTTGCCGTCGATATCCCGGAAATGCTCCAGTCCCGCGGAGGGAACCGCACCCCATGAAAACGCTCTGTTTTGTTTCCCTGCACGCCTATCCGGTTGTCGATCCTGAAGCCACCGGCATTTATGGGGGGACCGAAACCCGCGCGGTCACCCTGGCGACCGGGTGTGTGCGCCATCCGGGCTACGCCATCCAGTTTCTGGCTCGGAATCCCCGCCTGACCGCGCGCTGCAAGATCGACGGCCTCGAATGGATTCCCTGGCGGGATTTCTGGACCGAACTCCGCGCACGCGTTTCCAGGGATATCGAGTTCCGGCCAAACTCCCGTTGGCCACGGCTGAAACGGTGGCGCAGCGCTCTACTCTGGCAACTTCCGCTGCTGGCCGCCACACGCCCCATTCGCATCCAGCGCGATCATGCCAGGCTCGGTCACAAGGTGTTTTCCCGGACGGGTGCCAACTGTTATTTCGTATTCGGCGTGAATTCCGCTTCCACCACCGCCATTCACAACGCACGTCTCCTGGGGAAACCGAGTGTCCTGTTCCTGGGGGCCAATTCCGATCTGGACGAGCGCTACACACCTCATTCCACCTACATCACCCCCTATGGGGAACGAGCCACCAATTGCTACTGGGCGTTGCGGCACGCCGACCGCATAGTGGTGCAAAATACGTATCAACTTGAAACATTAAAACAACGGTTTGGACGAGACGGACTGCTGCTCCCCAATCCCATCGACCTGACCGCCTGGGAACAGCTAGCATCCCATAACCTGGATCGCCATCGTATCCCCTGGTCCGATTACATCCTGTGGGTTGGCCGCGCCGAAACGTTTCATAAGCGGGCGGACCTGGCAGTTCAACTGGCCCGGGAACTCCCCGAACGGAACTTTGTGCTTGTCCTCAACCCGCGGGATGCCGCGGTCGAACAGGCGATTCGGCAGGATCTTGCCGCGAATGTTCATCTGATCGAACGCGCGGCGTTCGAGGAAATGCCGGCCCTGTTTCGCGGTGCGCGCGTCTTTCTGAACACGTCTGCCCAGGCTTACGAAGGCTTTCCCAATACCTTTCTCCAATCGCTCGCGGGACGCGTGCCCATCGCCTCTCTGGAGGTGGCCGGCGACTTCCTGGCCACCACCCGAGGAGGCCTGTGCGCGGAAGGGAATCCGCGGGTTCTGAAGGAAATCGTCCAGACACTTGCCGGCAGACCGCTCCCCGCGACGGTCAATCTCTCGCATGCCCATTCCTATATACGACAGCATCACGATCTCGCTGCCGCCGCCCAGACGCTGCTCCGACTCGCGGAGGATCTGCTCGTCTGATCGCCTCGCAATCGCCCGGCATGGGCCTGTTCGCGCGTTCCGCGAGCCATGCAGGCTACCCCGGTTTTCTCGCACGGGTCAATAATACAGAATTGCTGACCTCGACGAACTAGCCGCGCCCGTCAGGAAGCGGGCCAAACTGGGGCCAAGATTATCGCAATGCATTGCCATTTCTTTAGTTATGCCAAAGGAGCGATTCTCGGGAAACCGCCCGCGTGGCCCGCTTCCTGACGGGCGCGGCTAGTTTTTCAGGCACTTTCGAGACAAAATTCAACGCATTGGTAACTGTGCGAGAAATTCCGGCTACGGGTTTTCATCGGAGTATTGAATCAAACTGACCACCTTGCGGTCCCCCAGTTGTCCTCGGCCACGCAGAAAGTCGAGCTCCACCAGAAAGCCGCAACCAACTACGTCCGCCTCGGATTGTTGTGCCAGTTGAATACAGGCCTGCACCGTGCCCCCGGTGGCCAGCAGGTCGTCGATCATCAGTACGCGATCTCCGGCATTCAGGGCATCCGCATGAATCTCCAGCGTGTCGCTCCCATATTCCAGGTCGTAGTGGTAGGCCCGGGTATCGAAGGGGAGTTTGCCATGCTTGCGCACGGGAACAAAACCGGCGTCGAGTTCCATGGCCAGCGGTGCTGCGAAGATGAAGCCGCGGGCTTCCGCAGCCATGATCTTGTCGATCGCCATTCCGCTAAAGCATTCCGCCAATTGACGCACCGCTTCCCGTAACGCCCGCGGATTGGCGAGCAATGGCGTAATGTCGCGAAACATAATGCCCGGCTTGGGAAAATCGGGGATCGAACGGATGAATTGTTTCAGATCGAGTGATCCGGTCATGGAGTCTGCCCTTGTAATTTTTCGAGGAGTTCCCTTGCGGTCGCGACATCCTCCGTCGCACCCGCCGCGCCATCATACAGGCCGATCAGACTCTGTAAAATCAACACCGCCTGATCCGTCTTGCCCTCTTCTTCCAACGACCGGGCTTGTTGCAATCCCCGGACTGCCAGGGAGTTCTCCCGGGCTTGTCCGCCGTCGTGGTCCTGGGTTTTCAATTCCACCAGAATTTCACGTACCGCTGTCCGCAAGGTGGCGTACTCGGGCTGTTCCCGCAGCAGTTCTGCAAGCTGTCGCAGAATCTGCTCCGCGCGCACGGTATCCCCTAGTTTGTAATATTCCCGAGCCATGTGTAGAAAACGATGGGCATCCGACATCTTATTCACCCGCCGTGCCGAGAGCCGCGTCAGCCCGAAGTCCTGCTTCAATTCCTGGACCTCGATTTGCATCAGCAGGGGTTCAATCTGTTCCGACCACCGCTCTGCATCGCTTTCGAGCAGCGGCAGAAAATAATCGCTGCGGGCCTGGGACCAGTACAAGGGGCCCTGTTCAAACAGTTCCTTCCCTTTGGCAAACTGTTGTGCGGGAGTTGGGTTGTTGTTCCTGAACCACCACAATCCACCGAGCAGCAACAACACAAACAGACCGAGCAAAACCCAGGTGTTGTCCAGCACCTGATGCAACGTGGTCACCTGTTCGTTGCGGTTGAGTTCGGCCTTCATCAAGTCGCGCATCAGCGTCCCGCCGATTGCGTTGGGATCGTCCCCCGACACGATAGTTTCCGCTGTTCCGTCCAGCGTGCCCGATACCGATGTTTTATCCTCTTGCGACAAATCCACTTTCTTGAGGATTTCCTTCAAACGTAGCGACAGCACATAGGCGTCGGGAAAACGCTTGTCGGGATCCTTGTCCAGACATTGGCACACCACGTCGTCCAGCCAGTGCGGAATCTCGGGCACATACGTTCGGGGACGGTCAAACAGGCCAAATTTGTGCTTTTGAATCACCTCCATCGAGGTCTTGCCACTGAACGGAGGACGCGCGGTAAGCATCGCATACATCACCGCCCCCAATGAGTAGAGATCGCTTTTCTTCGTGGCTCGCCGGCCCTGCGCCTGCTCGGGCGACATGTATTCCGCCGTCCCGATGATGCCTCCCGTTTTCGTCAGCTTTCCCGAGGCAAACACCTGGGCCACACCGAAATCCAACAGCTTCACCTGCCCCGCGGGGGTAATCAGCAGATTCGATGGCTTCAAATCGCGATGAATAATACCGGCATCGTGGGCCGCCTTCAGGGCCGAACAAATCTGCACCGAGTACTCAATGACCTCGCGCCAGGGAATTCGCCCCGACTGCCGTAGCCGCTGGGATAACGTCTCTCCCTCGACATACTCCATCGCATAATAATACGTGTCGTTTTCGACTCCGCTCTCGTACACCTCCACCACGTGCGGATTCGACAAGGACTTCATGGCGTCCACTTCCCGCGTGAAACGGAGCACGAAACCTTCCTCGCGGGCCAGCGATGCCGGTAGCACCTTCACCGCTGCAACCCGATCCGTTTGCCGGTGCCGACCCAGGTACACGGTTCCCATTCCACCCGAGCCGATTTTTCGCTCGATCGCATATTGACCTATTTGTTCGGGAATCACGGCTAACCTGTGATGAGTAGGGAGAGGGATTTATCCTGCGCTGGAATTCCGGGCAGTGAACCGGCACGTAACACCCATTATCCCGCCCCCGCCAGGGATTTCCACTCTCCCCCACTTCCTCGACGAGCCCTGAATTTTTCGTGGGTACGCTCTGCGTACCATTTATGTGGTATCTCTTATTTCCTCGCGCCGCGACGGCGCAGGCCAGGCTCGAGATGCATGGCGCGTGGGAACAAAACGCCCGCGCGCTCCCGTGCGACTTCGCAAGTCCGTGCCGCGATTGTTTCAGGCCGTCTTGCGAGGGGGGGCTTGATCAGTTACGGACCCGGTCGGCAGATCATCGAATTCACCCAGCAATTCCAGCAATTCCAGTTCTCGTTCGATGCGGTCGACCAGTTCTTCGGCTGAAAGGGCTGAAAGATCGGCGGGAACCTGGGGGATGATCAATGGATAGGGGATGTTCGGTTGGGCTGCTACAAAGTCGTCCAACTTCAGGGACTTCTGTCCCTCGTTCCCCGGGGGCGAGAGGAATTCGAATTCATAGGAGCCGATCGCTACGCGGTCCCCATGCCGCAGGCTGGCCGAGCGTTGTCTCGTTCCATTCACGATCATGGCCGGTTCGCTATGCATCGCTTCCACGAGGCAACATCCCTCGTCATCGAAACGCAGAACGGCGAAGATCATGGGAATTTCGCCCGCGGAAAGCTGGATCTGACAGCTACTTCCCGCCCCAATCAAAAATTGCGACTGGTCGATCGCACGCAGGGGATATTGGGATTTGCCACGAAGGATTCGTAGCATCGGCTGATTCGGCGTAACCATTTCGACATCCTGCCTCAACGAAAAATCGCCTGCTGATAACACGTTCCGCCCGCGGCGGGCTTCGTAGAACGCCACGTCCCAGGCATCCCGTGGCCGTCATGTGGTACGGAATATCATTCATTTCGACGTATCACCGCCTGAAAATCGTGTTCCACTGGCAAATCTTAATCACCCGGCGACTTTCCGCTCAATCCCGGAACCAGTTAAGGAAAATGGGTCAAGCAGGCAGTCTAGGGGGACGCCTGCCCTCTGGACACCGCGTTCTGCCCATGGCGAATTCCACAGTCTGGGTAAACATTGCCGAAAGTTCCGTCTCTGGCGGTAATGCCGCTCAAATCGGTTACCGTACGGAACCGATAGAAAAACGAGATGGTTGCATCGGAGGCAATTACGTGCGCAAACGTGTTCACTGCTTCCGTGCGAACTTAAACTCCGTGTACGAAGCCAGACGTTCATGAGTCCGGAAACCAAGATCAACCTGTCGCATGAGTTGCAGCGCGGGGTCGCGCTACATCAGCGCGGGGATTGGGATGCCGCTGCCGACATTTACGATCGGATACTTGCCATCTCGCCTCAGGTCGATGCCCTGCACTTGCGCGGATTGATCGAACATCATCGCGGCCACTCCGCTGCAGCCTTCCCCTACATCCAGCAAGCCCTGGAAAGGCAACCCCAATCCGCCATCCTGTGGAACAATCAGGGAGCCGTCCTGCAGGCGATCGGAAAACTCCCGGAAGCGGAGGAGCATTTCCGCCGGGCTTCCCGACAAGACCCCCGTTTCGCCGATGCCTGGAAAAATCTGGGCATGCTACTGCTCGCTTGTGGACGCGCGGGCGAAGCGGTCGATGTCTGGCTGCGCCTGCTGGAACTGGACCCCAAAAACACGGATACCCAGCATCAGCTCGGCATCGCGCTGGAGCGTTCGGGGCAATGGGCCCGCGCGGAGCAAACGTATCTCGCCGCGCTCCGGGAGTCACCGGAGGATTTTCGACTCCAGAATGATCTGGGAAGCGTGTTGCAACGGCAGCAAAAATTAGACGCTGCGGAAAAAATCTTCCGTTCACTCACCCTCAAGTATCCCCACCGTGCAGCCGGCTGGTCCAATCTGGGGGCTGTTCTGTTGCAGACGCAGAAATTTCCGGAGGCGGAAGCAGCCCTGAGGCAAGCCATTGCGATCAGGCCGCAATTCGCGGGGGCACACTTCAATCTTGGCAATCTGTTCAAACAACTTGGTCGCCTCGATAACGCCATCGAACACTATCGCATTGCGGTGGCCCTGCAACCGCGTCACCCGGATTTCCTCATGAATCTGGCTGCCGCCCTGAATAGCCAGGGAGAATTCTCGGAAGCCGCGGCGCTTTGTCGCGAAATTATCCAGCACCATCCTCAGCACACACTGGCTTATTACACGCTGTTCACGTTCAATGCCGAACAGGTCACGGAAGACGAGGCCAATCGACTGGGCGAGCTGCTCGAACATTCTCAACTGACCACCGAGGAACAGGTCAGCGCGTATTTCAGCCTGGGCAAGCACTACGACCGCCTGGGACAATATGATCGAGCCTTTGAGTATTATCGTCTGGGCAATCAGCGAGCCCGGAAAACCAGGGAGTTTCGACTGGATCGTGTCCCACGGTTGATCGATCTGATCAAGGAGAACTTTACTCCGGAATTGTTGGAACGCTGGCGGGGTCACGGTTCCACGTCGCGCCAGCCGATTTTCATCCTCGGCATGCCCCGTTCGGGATCCACTCTGGTGGACCAGATCTTGACCAGCCATTCCCAGGTGGGCGGCGCGGGGGAGTTCGATGGGATACGCATGCTTGTGCAAACCATGCTGGATCTACCCTTCCGCTCCGCTCCGGATGCCCGGGACGAATTCGCCTATCCCCGTTCCATGCGGCACCTGGATCAATCCCTGATCAATCGCATGGTGGCGGAGTATCTGCAGCGTCTGCAACAGGTCGCCGGGAATGCACCGTTTCTGACCGACAAAATGCCGAATAACTTTCTGCACATCGGCCTGATTCATCTGCTGTTTCCCCAGGCAACAATCCTCTACACCCGGCGCAATCCCCTGGATGTCTGCCTCTCCTGTTATTTCCAGAATTTCAGCATCGGCAACGCGTTCAGTTTCGACTTGCGCGATACCGCCCGGTACTACCGCGAACAGAAACGACTCATGGAGCACTGGTTCTCGCTGATGCCCGGCAGAATTCATGTCGTGGACTACGAACAGCTGGTGCAGAACCAGGAGGCCGAAACACATCGACTGATCGAAGATATTTGCGGACTCCCCTGGGAGCCCGGTTGCCTGGATTTTCACGAGAATCGCCGTGCCGTGCATACCGCCTCCCTCTGGCAGGTACGTCAGCCCCTGTATCGGGATTCTCTCGAAAAATGGCGGCACTACGCTGCTCATCTCGCACCACTTTTCGAGGAACTGCAACTGGCCGATTCATCCGCCGCCTGATATCACGACCCGCACCCAAAATTGACACCCCGCGGCAAGTCGCGACGTGGTCTCGTGCATGCGATAACTTGCCATTCCGTTTTACAACAAATTCTTCTTTACCTCAGCGAGGACAGGACGTTGGCTCGCAAATCCAATCACAAGAACAAAACTTCCCGCACGAACCGCAAGGCGGACCATCGCGGATTACAGCCCCATATCTCGCTTTCCTCACGGGAATTGCGAGACGCGGTGGAGCGGCATCAGCGAGGCGATCTGGATGCCGCGGCTCAGGCATACCAGAAGATTCTGCAACGCGAGCCACGCCATGCCGAAGCCCTGCATCTGCTCGGCGTCATCGATCATCAGTCGGGGCGCCACGAATTGGCCATCGAACGGATCGAGCAGGCGCTGCAGTGGAATCCGGATGCCTTGCTGTTCCGCAAGAATCTGGCCTCGGCCTGCCGCGCCGCCCATCGGCTGGAACAGGCCCGCCGCGCCTGCCTGGATGTGCTGGCGGTCGAACCCGACGAACCGGTCATGCACATGCTGCTGGGCCGCATCGCCGAGGACGAATCCAACTGGTCACTGGCCGTGCAACAATACCGGCAGGCATTGGCCCTGCGGTTGAGCGAGCAGGACCGCCTCGAATCACTCGTCCACCTGGGAGACTGCCTGTCGCGCACGGGAGACCACGATCAATCCGAAACCTGCTTCCGGCGCATACTCCAGGAACACCCCCGGCACTTAATTGCCCATCACAATCTGGCACGAGAATTCCAGGCCCGAAACCGCCTCGACGAAGCGTCCGAATACTACCACAAAACCCTGGAGATCGACCCGGGCTGTGCCTCGGCATGGAATAATCTCGGCGTGATTCATCAGACGCGTGCAGAGTTCGAGAAAGCACGGGAATGCCTCGAACGGGCACTCGAACTCTCTCCTGCCCTGCCCGATGTGCACAACAACCTCGCGAACATTCTCGAGGCACTTGGCGAAATTGCACCCTGCCGCACGTTCTTTGAAACGGCCATTGCCCTGCGGCCCGATTATTCCGAAGCCTATCATTCACTTGGTCAGTTACATTTGCGCGAACAGAATTACCCCACTGGCTGGGAATTCTACCGCTGGCGGTATCGCAAGCGAGATCACGATCATCGCCATTACAACTTCCCCGCTTGGCGGGAAGAATCCTGCGAAAAACAGTCCCTGCTGGTCTTTTCCGAACAGGGTATTGGCGATGTTATCATGTTTGCCACCTGTCTGCCCGACCTGTTGACACATGCTCGAAACGTGACCGTGGAAGTCGACCCCCGTATGGTGGGGCTGTTTGCCCGCTCCTTCCCCAAGGTCCGGGTGATTCCGCGTCCCGCAATCGATGTGCCCGAACGGATGCATCCACCCGGCATCGATCTGCAGATTTCGCTGGCCGATTTGCCGGAACGGTATCGCCGCTCCCCGCTGGATTTCCCGCGACAAGCAAGCCTACTGCAGGCCGATTCCGCACTTCAGCAAAAATGGCGGCAACGCTTTCAGCAACTGGGAACCGGGCTCAAAGTCGGCATCTCCTGGTTTGGGGGCAAGAACCTGGAACTGCAAACACGCCGTTCACTCCCCCTGGCCGACTGGGAGCCGATTCTCAAAACGCCCGGCGTGCATTTTGTCAATTTGCAGTACGGACCCGCTGCCCAGGAGCGCCTGGACATCGAACGGCGCTTCGGCATCCCGATTCACGACTGGGCCGATAGTGACCCGCTCCAGGATCTCGAGGATTTCTCGGCCAAACTGTCCGCGCTCGATCTGGTCATTTCCATCGACAATGCCACGGTCCATTTTTCGGGTGGACTGGGAGTTCCCTGCTGGACTCTGTTGGCAGCCGTGCCCGACTGGCGCTGGGGACTCCAGTCGGAGATCACGGGCTGGTACGAAAGCCTGCGCTTGTTTCGACAGCAACGCCAGGGGGACTGGACTCCCGTGGTTCAACGACTCGCAACCGAGTTGCCGCGCCTTGCAGAGCAGGCCCGTAAACCGCGGGTCGATTTCGTGCCTCTCCCGCCGAAGGACGGTATCACCAGTCCCGCGCCACGCGATGCCATCTCGCGCAGCATCGCCCAGGGAAACACGCCCAATTCCCAGGCACACCCCACAAAACTCAGGCCACGCTGTGCCGTCATTACTCCAGTTGGCCCGGGACATCTGGAACTGTATCGGCAGGCGGAAAGTTCAATTCGCGCGGCGTGCGTTCGCGGCGCGGGCCCCTTCCGCGAAGTCATCCCCTTTCGCCTCGAAGATCTCGAAGGAGTTGCGGGACGCTCCCGCGCGCGTAATTTCGGCGTGCAGCAGGCAGCCCGGCAAGGCATTGAATGGGTCTTCTTTCTCGACGCGGACGATGTCATGGTTCCCGAGGCCCTGCTGAATGTCGAACCGTACCTGGAACACTACGATGCCATCTGGGGACAAATCTATTCCTTTCAGGATGGCAATAATCAAGCCGAACGACGCGATGGCCAACTGCAGCAGACTGACCGCTTCGAGGATATTCTTGCCAACGATCCCTTCCTGACACTGCAAATGGGGCATTTTGTACGCACCGAGGTCGCGCTGGCTCATCCCTTCAACGAGCTGATGGATGCCGGCGAAGACTTCGATTATTACCTTCGTGTCTGGGAACGACACCGCTGTATCAAGCTCGATAAGCCTCTATTCGCAAATCGGCGCGGATGTCACTCCAGTGGGCCACGATCGGCGACGGGACGCGACTGGACGATCGCGGTCAATCAGATGCTCCACGATTATCGGCTGAAACGACCGACGGTCCGTCCCAAAGCGAACCCCGACGCGGACACCCCCGCACTCAGCCCCCCCGTATCCACGCGGATGAAACTGGCCGTTTATGGCATGATGCGAAGTGGCACCACGCTGCTCGGCGACAAGCTGACCGTTCCCGGTAGCGGAGTTGTGCTCCTTGAACCCAACATGCATCTGGGGGTGTGCCCGGATCATCTCCGCCTCCAACTTGAAAAATTTGGCATTACGATCAGCGAGCGGGAATGGCGCGAAGGGGCCGCGAAGGGCTTTCAAGCCTTTTTCAATCAGCGGATTCTGCCCGAACTCAATCGCCTCGATTATTGGGGGGTGAAAATGGTCAACTTCACCCGCTGGCAAGAGTTTCTGGAACAATATCCTGCGGAACATCTGATTCTCTGTGTGCGCGATATGCGCGATGTGATTCTCTCCGCGCTCGATCTGGCTCCCAAGTTGGATGCCTCCGTCGACGAAAACTGGATTGAACGCCGTGCCCTCGAAACCGCCCAAGCTCTCGTCGAGATGTCTCGGCGGCCACACTTCCTGATGCGCTACGAAGATTTCTGTAACGAACCCGCGGCGATCGATCGACTGGCCGAACAGGTCGGCTTGCCGAGCGTGGGCCAGCAACGCCTGGGACTCGAAGCGGTTCCCCACCGCCTGTACGAGGAACGCAAGCATGGCGGGCAGGTCTCCAATCGATCCGTGCAACGTTTTCAACACGAGCCCCAAGGCCCCGCCCGCGCCCTCGCGGAACGGGTCTGGAAACAATCCGCGGAATATTGCCTCCGCTTCGGCTACCCGGTGTTCGGCCAGGAAACGGCCTCGCCCGTCAAGCCGAACCAGAACGCTACGGTGGACTCACCCGCGCGAGGCGAACATCCCCTGGAAACCTTTTGGAAGCAGGATCAACTCGCCAACATTATTCCCCACAACGAACAACTGGGGGCGTTTCCCGAAGGCTGGGATGTCCGCCCCTTCTTGTGGGACTGGTTGCGTAACGACGCCTGTCGGCGCGTACTCGAAGTTGGCTGCGGGTACGGCCGACTTTGTCAGGCCTTTCCTGCCGATCTTTACCTGGGGGTCGATATCAATCCCTCGGCCGTCGAACAGGCCTCGCGGACGAATCCGGCCTACGAATTTCAGACCATCGGGTTCGAGGATCCCTATCCTCGAGCCGATGCCATCCTGCTCTATACCGTCCTGCTGCATATTGACGACCTGTCGGTCGGGCCGATGCTGCGGCGGTTGTGCGCGGCGACCGATACCCTGTTAATCGCGGAAATCCTGGGCCGTCAGCGCTGGCGGCGTTCGGGAAATCCTCCCGTGTTCAACCGCGATCTGCAGGATTACATCGCCTTGCTGCAAGAGCAGGGCTTCCGCCTGGCTCGTGCGGAGGAAAAGCCGTACCGCCATTATCCCGATACCTGCATTTCGTTTCTCAAGTTTATCCGTCAACGGTGAACTCAAGTTGAACCCCGATCACCTTGCCACACGAGGACGAGCGACTTCGAAAGGTTCTCTCTCATGGTCATTTCCGGCGCGTTGAAATATGCCTTTGTCAGTACGGTCAAGGGAGGCACGAACTCCCTGTATCAGGTCCTCGTGGAACAGTTTCAAGGCGAACGCTACGGCGACTTCCATTGCAGCGACGTCAGCCGCATCCCAGACGACTGGTTCCTGTTCTCCACCTGCAGAAACCCCTACAGTCGAGCCGTCTCCATCTGGTACAGCACCTGCATGCGGGGCAAGGATCGCTATGCCTTCAGGCAAATGTGCCCCCAACCCGATTGCTTCGAAGTCTTCGCCGAATGGGCCGCAAGCATGCAGAGTCAACTCGCGAAACTGGGAGAAGCCCAGAAGCAGTTGCTGTTGCCGCAGTCTGCCCGTCACGGCGAGATCCCTTTTCAGCGGATCCTCCGCGTGGAAAATCTGGACCAGGAATTCAATTCCCTGCCATTCGTGGGCAACCGGTGCGAGAATTTGCCGCGGTTGAATCCCACCCAGGGGCAACGCGAGGTCGCCTCCGAATATCTGACCGACCGCGCCCAGGCCGCGGTGCGGAAATGGATGGATGCCGACTTCGACCGCTATGGGTACTCGCGCGATATCACATGCCTCGGCACACGCGAGCATGCCGCCTGATCCTGCATGCGTCCCAAACGGCGCGCGACAACAAACGCGGGACTCAGCATACGAATTCACTAACGACAAACTTCACGCAAGGAGCGATCATGGGAACCGGATATCTGCCCGATGACATTCTGGGCGACGTACTGAATGAAATCGTTCACGTCCCCGGGGATTTCGCCGAGATCGGCGTGTTTCAAGGGGCTCTCTTCAAGCGACTGGTCGCGGTAGCACAGGTGCTGAGACGGAAGGTGCATGCCTTCGACAGTTTTGTCGGCATGGACGAACCCTCCCCGCGGGACTTCGGAAAGTACCCCAAGGGGACGCTCAGCAGTGGCGGCAAGGATCACTTTCGACGCGTCATTCTCGAATCCATCGCGCGGCATCGCCACCTCGCACAGTTGGGCCAGCAGGATGTCGGCGTCTATGCGGGCAATATCCGGGACGATGTATTCGAATTGTGGGACGGATATGTGCCCGAGTGCCTGCACAAGTGCCCCATCAATCAGTTCAGTTTCATCTACATCGACCTCGATCATCACGATCCCACGTTGCAGGCGATCGAATGGGCCTGGCCACGCCTGGCTCCCGGAGGAATCTTGGGGTTCGACGATTACTTCCCGGGACGCGATCGGCTGGCATCCCCTCCGATTGATGACTTTCTCGACCGGCAGTACGCGCAGTTAAGATTGATCCACTTCCACAACAATCAGTTGTTTGTGCGCAAGCGGGATGCCAGTGAAGTCCGCCGGAATGTCGCTTGAGTTCCCAAAGCTTCCAATCCGCATCACCGGTGCAAATGGTGTGTTCGTTAAAGTCCGTATGGGTTATCCATTTTGATAATTCCGGCGACCATCTCGCACGGACATCGCGAACTTGGGTGTTGCCATTGACGGCAGCCCGGTGAAATCGTCGATATTTATCCCTGAGAAACTATAAATTCATCGAGGGTGGGGAGCCTCCCGCGCCACACTGAAGTGTTCGAATCATGTCTTCCTTGAGCATATCCACGGGCCTGATCAGCGGTCTGGACTTTGACGGTCTTGTCAAGGCCCTTGCGCTCAATCAGCAGCGGGCCATCGACAAACTGAATGCCCGGGTTCAGGAATTCGAAATCAAAAGAAGCAGCGTTGAAGTGCTGGAAACCAACCTGCTTGCGCTCAGTTCCACGGTTACGATCCTCAAAGGCAAGGTGACCTACGAACAGTTCTCCGTTTCCAATTCCGCGGATCAGCAACTGAAAATCACCGCTCTCAAAACGGCCCAGCCCGGAAATTACGAGTTTCAGGCCTTGCAGAAGGCGCAAGCCCATCAGGCCATGTCACGCGGCTTTGCCGATGCCGATACTCAAACCATCGGAGCGGGCTCCCTGACTATCTCCCAGGGGGGCTTTCTCGACCAGTCCACACTGCTCGAAACCCTCAACGATGGTTCCGGGGTGCGGCGTGGCAACATTCGCATCACCGATCGCTCGGGCGCCTCGGCTGTGATCGACCTGTCGCACGCATTCAGCGTGGATGACGTTCTGACGCAAATCAACGATAACGTCGATGTGGCGGTTTCCGCCCGTGTTGTCGACGGCCGTTTCGTCCTTGAGGACACATCCGGAGGGTCCACCTCCAATCTCGCGGTGGTCGACCTCAACGGAGGGTTTGCCGCGCTCGATCTGGGAATCCGCCAGTCTGTCGCCAGTTCCACCCTCACAGGCGAGGAAGTCTTTGCTGTCTCCGAAAACTTCAACCTGGAGCAACTCAACGACGGGAATATTATCCGACGGTTGCAGGGGGCCGCCGATATTCGCATCTCCCTGGCCAGTCAAGACACGCTGGATGTGAATCTGGATGACGCGCTGACCATCAAGGATGTGATCGCCCGGATCAACGACCATTCCAGCAACAACGGCAAGGTGACTGCCTCCCTCGACGAGGGACGCATCGTGCTCGTCGACAGCACGTCCGGTTCAGGTACGTTCCAGGTGGAAGACATCAACAATGCCGCCGTTGTTCGGCAACTCGGTCTCGATGCCGAGGCCGCGGGGGATACGCTCACGGGAAATCGCCTGGCCGCGGGCATGAACTCCGTTTTGCTTCGCAATTTAAGGGGAGGACAGGGGCTGACGGAACGTGGCGAAATCTCCCTCACCGATCGCACCGGGCAGACGGCAACCATCGATCTTTCCCAGGCCGAAACACTGACGGACATCCTCGAAGCCATCAATGCCGCAACGGACACCGACACTGGCGACCCCTTGTACCTGCGGGCCGAACTCAACGAGCGGGGGGATGGCATTGTCATTAAGGACACCTCCGGTGCCTCCGACAGCAATCTGATCATCGCGGACATTGCCGATTCCACCATTGCCCAGGATCTGAATATTGCGATTGACAGCGCGGTCTCCCAAGTCGATTCCGGAGGCCTGGCACTTCGCTATGTCAACGAGGCCACCTCCCTCGATAATTACGCGCCCGGAGGCTCGGGCATTCAGCCAGGACTGTTTCGCATTACCGATACCGCCGGCAATATCGGGATCATTTCCATCACCACCGCCGCCACCACCGTGGGGGACATTATCCAGCGCATCAACGCCAACCAGTCTATTTCCGTGCGCGCGGAACTCAACGAGACGGGGGATGGATTTGTGCTGATCGACGAAGCGGGGGGGGCGGAAACCTTGCGCGTCGAGGAACTGGGCGACACCACCGCCGCCGACCTGCGACTCCTCGGCGAGGTCACCACGGGCAGTGATGGCAAGCAACGCATCACCAGCCGATTCGTCACGCAAATTCAAATCGATGCGGACGACACACTCGACGATCTCGTAACCAAGATCAACGAATCCGGTGGAAAGATCAACGCCAGTACCTTCAACGACGGCTCTACCTTCAATCCTGTGCGTTTGAGTCTCACGAACTCGGCCACCGGCAGGGGGGGCAGACTGCTGATTGACGACGGGGGACTGGGACTGAATTTCAACACCATCACAGAAGCCCAGGATGCTCTGTTGCAGGTAGGAGGAAATGCCGCCACGTCCTTTCTGATTCGCTCCACCACGAATAGCTTCAAGCAGGTTATTAAGGGGATCGACGTCGATATCCGCTCCGTGGGGACCACGGCTGCCTCCGTCAGTATTACCCCAAACACCGAGAGCGTGTTTGAACGCATCCAGTCGTTGGTCAGTACCTACAACCAATTCGTGGACATCGGCAGCGAGTTGACTCGGTTCGACCCTGCAACAAACCAGCGGGGCATTTTGCAGGGCGAGGCGATTGTCCAGCGGGCCTCAACCCGCTTTTCCAATCTATTCTCGTCCCGGATCGGCAATGTCGGCGATTCCGTGCAATCTCTGGCAGCCCTCGGCATACGCATGGGGGAAGGGGGCAAGCTGACGCTCGATACCGACAAACTCCAGAACATGCTGGATACCGATCTCGACGCCGTCAAGCAGTTCTTCACCGCGGAAACCTCGGGTTTCGGGGTTCGCCTGGAAGAAACCCTGAACTCGCTGACGGATCGCTTCGAGGGGATGTTCACCTACGAAAAAAATGTCCTCACCGATGCCATCGATCGGACCAATTTGCGCGTTGAGGATCTGACGATCCTCATGGAAAACAAGAAAGTCCGACTGTTGAATCAATTCGTCGCCATGGAAAATGTGATCGGGTCGATGCAAAGTCAGCAGGTGGCCTTGAGTTCCCTGAAACCGATCAGCATCAATCCCAACTCCACGTCGTAGTCGCGGCGGACACGCCGAGGTCCTGTTTCGTCGAATTTATTATCACCCTGGAAAGACCTGCCATGTATCCCGCACGCCTGGACGAAGAATATCTGGAAATGAAGGTGCTCACGGCCTCGCCGCAACAATTGCACCTGATGGTGCTCGAAGCCGCCATTCGTCACGCACGCCAGGCCCGGCAGGCGTTGGAGCAATCTGACCGTGAAAACTCCCACCTGCTGCTGAATCGCAGTCGCGAATTCGTTACCGAATTGATTGGTGGACTCAATCCCGAGCAGTCGCCCGAAATGGTTCTCTCGCTGCAGCAACTCTTTGCCTTCGCGTATCGCAATCTGGTGATGGCGGACCTCGAAGGGAACCCCGCACGCATCGACGATGCCCTCCGCATTCTCGAACTGCATCGCGAAACCTGGCTGGAGCTCATCCAGATATTTCCTACCACCCAAAATCTCGAAACCTCCAGCGGGACCGTCGACTGGCAAGGCTGAATGCCCTGGCCACAGTGTTCCCCTGAAAGGTCCCCTGATGGGACACCCAGTGCCGCGGGGTGGGACAACCGAACCCCTCCCTGCTCCCTGGTGTCGTGCCTGGCGAACGTATCGTGATGGCAGATCGCCCGCATTCACGTGGCGGGGCTTGCCAGACCACGGCTGTACGTTAATCTTCACCATTCATGAGTAACCGCTGGGACGAATACTATTCGCAACTTGACGAGACGATGCTGGCCGATCGGTATCGTCTGCGTCGCATGCTGCGCGATCTAAGCCACACGGGGAAGCAGCGGAATCCGCCGGTACAGCGGTTGCGAGAATTTGAAACCCTGCTGGAACGCTCGCGGGAATGGGCGCGCCAACGCCGCGAGTTGCTCCCCGTTCCCCGTTTTTCCGGAACGCTCCCCATCGATGACCGCATCGAAGAGATCAAATCGGCAATCCATTCCCACCAGGTGATTATTCTCTGTGGTGAAACAGGATCCGGGAAATCGACCCAACTCCCCAAAATCTGCCTGTCGCTGGGACGCGGCGTGCATGGCCTGATCGGGCATACTCAGCCGCGACGACTGGCTGCCCGGTCGGTAGCCGCCCGTATCGCGGAAGAACTGGGAAGCCCCCTGGGTGAACAGGTCGGCTTCAAGATTCGATTCACCGATACCACCCGTCCCCACACATTCATCAAACTGATGACCGATGGCATTCTGCTGGCGGAAACACAGGGAGATCGCTTTCTCGAAGCCTACGATACCTTAATCATCGACGAAGCACACGAGCGGTCCCTGAACATCGATTTCCTGCTCGGTTATATCCAGCGGCTCCTGCCACGTCGTCCCGAACTGCGGTTGATCATAACGTCGGCGACGATTGACGCGGCCCGGTTCAGCGAACATTTCAGCCTCGGGGGGCAGCCGGCGCCGGTTCTCGAAGTATCGGGCCGAACATTTCCCGTCGAACTTCGCTATCGCCCTCCCGTGGCCGACGAGGATTCCGACGAACCGGACTGGAAATCGGCCTTCACCGCCGCCGTGGACGAACTCTCGCGGGAAAAACGGGGCGATATCCTCGCCTTTCTGCCTACCGAACGGGAAATCCGCGAGGCAGCCAAGCTCCTCCGAGGCCATTTGACCCGGACCCGTGGCTCCGAATCCGCCCTCGAAGTCTTGCCGCTGTATGGTCGACTCTCCGAAAAAGAGCAGCAGCGGATCTTTCAGCCTCACCCACGGCAACGCATCGTACTGGCCACGAATGTCGCGGAATCCTCGCTAACCGTGCCGAATATCGAGTGTGTGATCGATTTGGGAACCGCGCGCATCAGCCGTTATTCGCCCCGCGCGCAAATGCAGCGCCTTCCCATCGAGCCGATCTCCCAGGCTTCCGCCAAGCAACGTCTCGGCCGTTGCGGTCGCATCGCGCCAGGGATCTGTGTCCGCCTCTACGACGAAAAGGATTTTCTGGGCCGCGAGGAATTCACCCCCCCGGAAATTCAACGCACCAACCTGGCCCAGGTCATCTTACGGACACTCTCTCTGAAGCTGGGGCCCATCGAGGAATTTCCCTTTCTCGATCCCCCCCGGGGAGGCATGATTCGCGACGGCTACAAGACTCTGCACGAACTGGGGGCGATCGACGATCAACAGAAATTGACCGAAATCGGCCAGCAACTGGCCCGGCTTCCCGTGGATCCACGCATCGGCCGCATTATCCTGGCCGGTCACGAGGAGAACTGCCTGCATGAAATCCTGATCATCGCCAGTGGACTCGAAGTGCAGGACCCCCGCGATCGCCCCGTCGAATTTCAGCAGGCAGCCGACCAGGCTCACCGGCAGTTCCAGCATGAAAGCTCCGATTTTCTTGGCTTGCTCAAGCTCTGGGACTTTCACCATCACCTCAAACTCGAATTGTCGCAGGCGAAATACAAACTGGCGTGCCGTAAAAACTTTCTTTCCGTCAGCCGATTGAGGGAATGGAGCGAAGTACATCGGCAATTGCTGCAACTGGTCCAGGAAGCCCGACTTCCCGTTCAGGCACGCAGGAACAACGAGGATGCCATTCACCGTGCGTTATTGACCGGTTTTCTCGCCAATGTTGCCTTTCTCGATGACAAAAACGAATACGCGGGCTCCGGCGGACTGAAACGCTATCTCTGGCCCGGTTCCGGCCTCTTCGCCAAAAAGCCCAAGTGGATTATGTCGGCGGAAGTGGTCGAAACGTCTCAGCGCTATGCGCGCATGGTGGCACGCATCAACCCCGCCTGGATCGAACCGCTGGCCCGGCATCTCGTGAAACTTTCGCACGCCGAACCGCACTGGGATAAACAGGCCGGCTGTGTGATGGCCTGGGAAAAAGTGACTTTGTTTGGCATGACCATCGTCCCCCGCCGGCGCGTCAATTATGGCGGCGTCGACCCCGTTCAGGCGCGGGAGTTGATGATCCGCGATGGTCTGGCCACGTTTGAATTCGAGTCTCCCGGCGAATTTCTGGTTCATAACCTGTGTCTCGTCGAAGAAGTCCGAAACATGCAGGCCAAGGTTAGGCGAGCCGATTTTGGAGCCATCGAACAAATTATCATTGACTTTTACGACGCGCGAATTCCCGCGGAATGTTACGACGCGGCCCGCTTCGAAAAATGGCGCAAGCAGATCGAACAGGAACAGCCGCGGGTGTTGTTTTTCGAGACGGAAATGTTTCTGCCCCCCCAGGAACAAACCCTCGATCGCCACCTGTTCCCCGATGCCCTCGTGTTCGAGAATCTGCAACTCCCCCTCGCGTATCAATTACAACCGGGAGAAGAGGAAGATGGGGTGACTCTCACGGTCTCCCGCGAACATCTGCACGAATTACAACCCGGCCTCCTCGACTGGCTGGTGCCGGGGCTGGTCGAGGAGAAAATCGCCGCCCTCATAAAAACTCTGCCCAAGTCGTTGCGGACGCTATTGATACCCGCGCCCGACACCGCGCGCGAAGTCAATCGACAAATCACGTTTGGCCAGGGCCCTTTTCTCCAGACCATCGCCCTGCCCCTGCAACGCATCGCCGGGGAACCGATCCCCCTCGAAGCATTCGATCTCCCGGCACTTCCCGAGCATCTGCGGATGAATATCAAGGTGACCGACGAAGAGGGACGCGTGCTGGCCGTCGGACGCGATCTGGAGCGATTACGCCAGCAATTTCGTACCGGAGTGGAACAGCGCGGCTCGACCGATGCCCCGCTCCCGGCATCATCGGGCCCGTCACTGGCGGAGTTAGCCCCGCGGACCCGTTGGCACAAGGATGGCATAACCCGCTGGGAATTCCCGAAGTTTCCCGCGGCAGTCGAACTCAAATTTCACCAGTATGTGTTGACCGGATATCCTTCGCTGGTCGATGCCGGTTCGTCGGTACAACTCCGCCTCCGCGAACAGGCGGACGTTGCCTTGCGGGAAACTCGGCAGGGGGTGTTTCGTCTGTTTCAACTGGAAGCCCGCGAGAAGATCCTGGCGCAATTGAAATGGTTTCCTGACATCGAACAGTTGGATCTGCTCTCGACCGTGCATCCGGGATTCAAGCACATTCGGGGGCAACTCTCCGAATTGATTGCCCGCCACGCCTTTCCCCAGGAATTTCCTCTCCCCCGCGACGAAGCGGAGTTCAAGTCCCTGGTGAAATCCGGCATCCAGCAACTTCCCGCCAGCGTGCAGGAAGTCGCGCGGGTTGTTGGGCCGATTGTTCCCTTGTCTCGGCTGTTGCATAAACAGATCGAGGACTTGAATGCCCCCTCCTGGAGTTACGCCCGGGCCGATTTACGGAATCAGCTCGAAGGGTTGATTGCCCCCCGGTTTCTGCTGGATACACCCTGGCCCTGGTTAACGCAATTCCCTCGCTTTCTGCAGGGCATGCAGGTCCGCTTGGAAAAACTGCGGAGCGGGCAACTGGACAGGGACCAGCGTGCCGCGGAACAACTCGCGCCGTATGTCCGCAGACTTCACGAAGGAAACCCCGTGCTGCGGCGACTCGATCCCGAATGGGTGGAGTTTCGCTGGCTGGTCGAGGAATATCGCGTGTCGCTGTTTGCCCAGCAACTGGGAACTTCGCGGCAGGTCTCGCCCAAGCGGTTGGATCGTCAATGGAAAAAGGCGGCTCGTTTCACGTGAAACGGTAAATGCCCTCGCGCTTTTTCGGAGCAACCAGCACATCACGATCAGCACACCCTCAGGCAGGGGGCACCACTGAAATGTTGTTGTGCAGCGTGCTATGGCTGAACTTTTCCAGCACCACGCGGGTCACCAGTTGCTTGTTGTAATAGGAATCCGTGATGCCGCTCACCACGATCGATTCTGCTTCGGCTTCCACCCGCATGCCGCGGATGCGCCCACCAGTCGTTTGCCGAATGGCCGAAGCAATACTCTCGACCAGTTCTTCGTCCCTGGCCCCCACTATAGCGGTGATGTCCATGGCTCCATCCTTCATCATACACCCCACTCACCCCTTGGATTCCGATTCACAATGGGGTAATCGCATCGCTCGATTTACTTGGCCGCGGTCATTGAATCCAGTGCTTCCTATGCATTACGATACAATCTCTAAATTGAACGTCAACGGGGATTATGTTTGATTTCTCAAGATATCTTTGTTCGTATGGCCACGCCAGCATCCCTTGGCAGGAGTAACTCTCGATGAATCGACGCGCCGCACTGCTCTTGTTGTGCCCATTGTTACTACTTCCAGTCTCCCCGGTTTGTGCAAATGCTCACACGAACATCATTTTCATTCTGACCGACGACCAGCGGTTCGACACCCTGGGATGCATGGGCAACGAGATCATCCAGACTCCCGCAATCGACCAGATGGCCCGGGAGGGGGTCGTCTTCGACAATATGTTCTGTACCACCTCGATTTGCGCGGTCAGTCGCGCCTCGTTCATGACGGGCCAATATGCCCGCCGTCATGGCATTAACGACTTCCGGACCTCCTACACACCGGAGCAGCTGGAAGCCTCGTTTCCGATGCGGCTGCGGGCCGCTGGCTATCGCACGGGGTTGATTGGAAAATGGGGCATCGGGGGGGAATTGCCCGCCGATCGATATGACTACTGGCGCGGCTTCCCCGGACAGGGAAATTATTTCCCCAACGGCCCCAAGGGAGAAAGCCAGCACCTGGAAGAAATCCTGCGGAATCAGGCCCTGGAATTTCTCGAAGGCTGTTCCACCAAGCAGCCGTTCCTGCTGCAACTTTATCACAAGGCCGCACATTGTCAGGACAACGATCCCTGGCCCTTTCAACCGGATCCTAAATTCAACGCACTGTATGCCGATCTCGCCATACCACTCCCCCCCACCTCGACCGAGGCCTACTTCGAGCGACTGCCCGAATTTCTGAAAACGTCCGAGGCACGCAAACGCTGGCATATTCGCTTCGAAAATCCCGAATTGCACCAGAAGTCGCTTCGCGATTATTACCGACTGATCGCCAGTCTCGACGAAACCCTGGGGGCACTCCGCGACAAGGTGAAGCAGATGGGGATGGCTGAAAATACCGTGTTCATTTATACGTCCGACAATGGCTTTTACCTGGGGGACCGCGGACTGGCGGGAAAATGGTATATCCACGAGGAGTCGATCCGCTTGCCGCTGGTGATTCATCATCCGCAATTAACGGCCCAGCATGGGACGCGGCGCGATCAGGTGGTGTTGAACATTGATATCGCGCCGACAATTTTCGAAGTGGCCGGACAACCCATCCCCGAACAGGTGCAGGGAAAAAGCCTGCTTCCCCTGTTGCGGGGCGAAACCCCGGAATGGCGGACGGAGTTTCTGTACGAGCATCTGGTCCCAATCAAAACCATCCCGCAATCCGAAGGTCTGCGTACGCCGGACTGGAAATACGTGCGATACCTCAATACCACTCCTCCCACCGAAGAACTGTTTCATCTAAGGCAAGACCCGCTGGAAGCACGCAATCTTGCGGGGTTGGACGAATATCAGGACGTATTACAGCAGATGCGAGCCAATCTCGAGGAAAAAATCGAGCAGGCAAAATAAGCCGGTATCGCACGCCAGGCATTGTTCCCCGGTGCGAGGGCACGGTCAGAGCGAGCCTCTGTTTAATTCCTCATATTTGCCGTTACGAAGTAGGGAGACTTTCGTTGATTTCAGCGATCCGTGGAGAATTGCTTTCCCTGGAGGATACCTCGGCCTTTCTGGCCACCGGACCATTCACCTTGGAAGTGTACGTGCCCGATTTTGTCCGTCGGCATCTGCAGGGGAAAATTGGGGAAACCATCGAACTGCAGACGATGGCCTACCTGGAAGGGAATCCCCAGAAGGGGGGCCGGATGACACCGCGACTGGTCGGCTTCACCACGAAGGCAGAGTTAACCTTTTTCGAGTTGATCTGCTCCGTGGATGGTCTGGGCATCAAGAAGGCGTTGCAGGCCATTGTGCGTCCCGTGCGGGAAGTGGCAGCCGCCATCGAGCAGCAGGACACCAAAACCCTGAGCACCCTCCCCGGGATTGGACCGGCGGTGGCCGAGAGAATCGTGGCAAAATTACGCCGTAAAATGACCCGCTTTGCCCTGATGGTGGATCAGGCCACGGGTGTGGCCTACGAACCGATGCACGATCTGGTCGCAGAAACTTACGAAGCACTGATCGCACTCGGTCACACGACCGAGGATGCCCGCAATAAGATCGATCTAATCCTCGGCTCGGGCAAGAAGTTCAAATCTGTCGAAGATATCCTGACGGCCATCTACCAGCAGGAATACGCCTGAATTTTCGGCCCGTCGCCCGCTCCCTCGCCACCCCTTTGATTTTAGAGGTGCTCTGGGAGCCGTGGCACGTAAAATTGTGTAACTCAGCATGCCGAGATGATCGTGGCTCGTTTTCTGTTATGCTAGGGGTGAGGCATGGTACGCAGCCTCGTGGGCGCCCTAAGGGTGGAGAATTCATGGAACTGGATGATAAAGTCTGCTACTGTTTTCATGTGCGGAAACGGAAAATCCTGAATTTCATTCGGATGCACCGCCCGCGCCGCGCCAGCCAGATCAGCGAATGCGGCGGGGCAGGTACGGGCTGTGGCTGGTGTATTCCTTTTCTGCAACGGTACTTTGACGAAGCGAGGAAATCGGGGAGTTTGCCGGCGGAACCCGAGCCGACGCCCGAGGAATATGCCCGTCTGCGCGCCAGGTACATTCAGGAAGGAAAGGGAACCCCCGCGGCTGGTGCCGAACCGATCCCTTCCGAACCTGCCCGCGAGGATTAATCCCCGCGCAGTTTTTTGACGTGCCTGATATGCGTGGAAATGCGTGCGAACCATAAATTCGCGTGAACCGAAAGTCTGTTTTTTCGTTGTGATGGCATCAACGAAAGGAATTCCATCCCCTGCACAGGAAGCCTCCAGGATGAACAAAACACCTCCGGAAATGATCATGGCCCGTATAATTGGCGCCGCTTTTGGGCTGGCGTTTGGAGGTATCGGCCTGACCATTCTGGTGAACATGTGGTTTATGCCCTTTGGTGGCTTCGGTAGTCCCCCTCTCTTTTTTCGTGTGTTTGCCTCGTTCATTGCCATTCCATTCGTCGCGATCGGCGCGGGAGCTGTTTATGCCGCGTTTACGGGCAAGCCCATGTCGTCGGTTTCGCATGTTCGGCACAGGCAGTCGGAGTCGTTGGAACGGGCGGGGAACCTGCAGACCGTTTGCCCTGCATGTGGCGCGCCGATTGGATCGGCGGAAATCTCTCCCAGTGGCGATGTGAAATGCCTGCACTGCAAGAACTGGTTCAACGTGCAAAATCGCCCGGCTTGAGGCACGCCGCGGATCCGCGGGCAGGGAACGCTGTGCGGACCGAATCGTGTGCGATATGCTTTGGAGATGTCCCCTGATTGTGGTGCGTACCTGCCTGCGGGGACGTTATACTTGTCCTTGAAAATGGAACGCATCGCACCGAACCTGCCGGCCCGACGAGGACGAACCAGAGGGGGTTGCGGACCCTGGAAAGCGAAGACCATTCGGATTGCGGCTGGAAACCACGGCAAGTCTAACGGATATACCGCCTTACCCGAGTGTCGACGGGATGAAAACAGAAACGAGGTCAGGCCAAGTGAATCCGCTCCGGGAAGTCGCCGAGGCCGTGCAACGGCTCAAGGAGAGCGTGGATGCCTTGCATCAGGCCAGCCAGGTGCTGGGACGTACCTCGCTGGAGCAATCCGAGTGGTATCAGTTAATTACGCAGAAGCTGTTGCCTCAACTGTCCGATCAAAGTTATCTCGTGGTGGCGGTGGTGGGAGGGACAAACATAGGCAAAAGTGTGATTTTCAATCACCTTTGCAACGAGCGCGTCTCCGCCACCAGTCCGCTGGCATCCGGTACGAAACACCCCACCTGCATCGCCCCCTCCAGGCTCGCGGGGCAGGAGATCCTGGCGAAAATTTTTTCCGAATTCACGGTGATGCCCCGGGCCTCCGCCGAGGACTCCCTGCAGGCAACCGAACAGGACCGGCTGTTCTGGCAGGCCTCGGGCCAAGCTCCCCCCAACCTGCTCGTGCTCGATACGCCCGATATCGATAGTGATGCCGAAGTCAACTGGAGTCGAGCAGACAAGGTGCGGCGCGCCGCGGATGTGCTGATTGCCGTACTCACGCAACAGAAATACAACGACGCCGCGGTGAAAAAATTCTTCCGCGTGGCCGCCGACGAGGAAAAAACGATCTTCGTGGTCTTCAATCAGTGCCTGCTGCCCGAGGATGAACCTTATTGGCCGATCTGGCTGGAAACCTTTTGCCGCGAGACTGGCGTCGTCCCCGAATCCGTGTACGTCGCGCCGCACGATCGCCGGGCAGCCGAGGGAAATCAACTTCCGTTTTTCCCAAGGACCTGGCCGGTCTCCGCTCGTACGGCTCCCCCTGGGGAAGACGAAAGTCTCCCCCGGAACCTGATGCAGGACCTGTCGCGGCTCCGTTTCGAGGAAATCAAACTGCGGACCCTGCAGGGCGCATTGAGTCTGCTGTGCGACCCACGCCAGGGGATTCCCGGCTATCTAGCCGAAATCCGCCAGTATGCTGGAGTGCATGGGGATGCCTGGAACAGGTTGACCGAACGGCTGAGTGAAATCAGCGTCTCCTGGCCCACGATTCCCAATCGCGTGGTGATCGAGCAGATGCGCGAGTGGTGGAGGCAGCATCGTGTCGGCTGGGAGGCTTCGGTACACGGGTTTTACGATGCGCTCGGCAACGGCCTGATGTGGCCCTTGCGTAAACTTCATCTGGCGGGTCATAACCCCGGGCCGACCTGGCAGGAACAATTTATCGAGCGCGAATGGCAAACAATTCAACAGCAGTTAACCGCGGTGTTCGATCGGCTGGAGTCGCTGAGTAATCACGGGAATCCCGTGCTGACCCCGCGCTTGAATGCCCTGATGACCGGACGTTCCCGTGAAGAACTGCTCCAGAAATTGCATGCCGAACACGCCCTTTGCCCCATAGACGAGGAGCTGCACCAACTGGTCGAACGCCAGATGGGGGATTTTCAGCAGTTGCATCGGGACTGGTTCAAGCTGTTGAAGCGGGTCGACAGCGTGGCGGCAGCGGCTCGACCCGCCATCACCGTCGCCCTGTTTGCTACGGGATTCGGCCCGGTGGGGCAGGCCATGATGCCGCTTGTCACAGACACGGTCTTGCAGGGGGCCGTTCACGTGGCGGGAGATGTCGCGGCGGGAACCGCCACTGCTGCCCTGGGCGACCAAGCCCTTGCGGCGGGTGCCTCGCGAGGCGTCCATTCCCTGGAAGCCTGGTTTCTGCAATTGCATCAACTATTTGTCGAAGGGCGCAAACAGTGGTTGCTGCGACAATTGCAGTTGCATCTTTGGGGGACGTTGCTGGAGGACTTGCATCGCGCATCCGAACTCCCCCGGTCTCCGGAATTCCTCGACGTGGACGTCAGCTTGCGGCAGATCCGCGTGTTGACGACCCTGGGGCCTGCCACATCCGAGACTTAGTCCAACTGTTACCGTTTGCCCAAGGGATGACGAATCCGTATTCGCGAGCGAGGCATCCGTCCATGCGGAATCTATACGACAATCTGCCGAAGTCACTGCCCGAGGAACTCGTCACGGTTCTGTTGGAAAGTGAACACGTTCGCGTGGAACGCATACTTTCCACCGGACATGCCAGTCCCGCCGGTTTCTGGTACGACCAGGACGAAGACGAATGGGTGCTGTTGCTCACGGGGGCGGCTCGATTGCGTTTCGAGGGTCGAGAAGCCGAGATCCCGCTTTGCGTCGGCGATTATCTGTTGATTCCAGCACACACCCGGCATCGCGTCGAATGGACTACACCCGCCGAGCCGACCGTCTGGCTGGCAGTATTCCTGGACACGCGGCATCCCCCCGGAATGGTCTGATGCGCTGCCGCGCCCGCGGAGGGCTGTTCAAGGGGCGACGATGAGTTCGCCGTTCATGACCATCCAGTGTCCGGGAAAGGTGCACAGGTACGGGTACCGGCCCGGTTCCCTGGGAGCCTGAAACCAGATGGTGAATTCGTCCTGCGGGAGAACGACATCGGTGTAAACCAACACGTCGGCAGTTTGGGGAATGTAATGCCGGGCGACGGCGTCGGGATCGGCTACCAGGCGGTTCGTCAATTCTCCCACCGCCTGCAGCGAGCCAGGCTTGAGCAGCGCCCAATTATGCGGCACCACGTCGGGATTACGAAACGTAAGCCGGATCGCCTCGCCCGGTTTTACCTGGAACGAACGGGTGGCAAACGTCAGATTCTTACCGGCTTCGATGACCACGGGCCGCGCCTGATGATTCCGCTTCAACCAGGGATTGGGCACCCGCGTGGTGGCCAGCGCGATGTCGGCCAGTATCGGGTGAGGCTCGATCCCCTTGGCGGGCACCGCGCGTCCCGGTTCCAGCGGAAACGGTTCGTCCAGCCGATGCACTGTCAGAAACAGGTCGCGAAAGATCTCGGGTTGTGGCTGCAGCCGGAGATGCAGTTGATTGACCGGTTGCAGATCGGGAAGTTCCAGGAACAAGGAAACCCCATCCTCCAGCAGATGTGCGGAGGCAATTGGCAGCAGATCGTGTCCCCGGGCTCCGAAGTGTTGCCGGGAAAACTCGGCCGAGCCGTAACCGGCGCTGTAACGATAGTTCCAGCATTGGGCAAAATGGTTACGGGCATTTTGCACCGTCCGGGCATCCAGCGGACCGCTGAACCGCACGACGAGGCCGTTTTCGTGCAGATGAAAGTCGACGGGCAACAGCACGGGAGCACCGGTATAACGGACCCGCTGCAGGCATCCGGAGTCGGTCGTGTAGGTTCCCCAGCCTCCCATCCCGCAGACATACAACTGCCCATCCCCGGGATGAAACCGTCCCCGGTGGGCTCCCGAGCGAAATTCTCCCGGCAGGGGGACCAGCCCTCCCTGCAATTGCCCCTGGACTTCATCCTGCAACAGCAGGAAGTGGGCACCCGCCCCAAACGAGAAGTGGATCATCCGCCCTTGCAGGGGGCCCCAGCGTTCGCTGTCGATATAAACCTGTCCTCCACTGGAGTTGTCGAGTCCACGGGGGATATACACCAGGGGCAGATCGGGGGCGCGTCCCTCGCGTGGGCCGCCATAACCGTAATAAGGGGGCAGAAAACCTCCAATCGGTTTCGGGCCGGGCAGGTGCGTGTTACGGGTGCCCGGTCGAACCGCATGGATCATCGAAGCCGGCGTCCAGTCCCCTTCCGAGACGGGGACCGTCAGCAGACCCGCCGGAGTCAATCCCAGTCCATCGGGATTGCGAAAGCCGGTTGCCAGCACCGTGCACTGTTTCCCATCCGGGGAAATGGCCAGCAATCCCTGATTGCCCGATGCGGTATAAAACACACCGTTCGCGTCGCGCTGCAGGCCGCAGATAAAATCATGCCCGGCGGGAGAGGTCACGAATGCGTTGCTGAAACATTCGTAAAAATCGGCTTCTCCATCGCTGTTGAGGTCGTGCAACCGGGTGATCTGGTCTCGTCCCTGCACGTACACCGCGCCTTCCGCCACAACCAGTCCCAGCGCGTGATGCAGCCCGGAAGCAAAACGCCGCCAGGTGACATTCCGCAGTTCGTCGTCGAGCCCGCTAACACGCCAGACATCCCCCTGCATCGTGCAGACCAGGCAGGAACCATCGGGCAGGAAATCGTGATCACCACAGAACAGCAGAGCCTTCCAGGGGTTTTGCTCGGGGAGCGGAATGGTATCGATGGCATATGGGGAACCGGTCCCGAGTTCGCCGGTGACTTGGAGAGTCTGTGTCCATTGCGGCTGGCCTCCCCGGACGATGTGTTTCAGTGGATGCTGGTCCACGGGAGCGACAATCCGTTCAAACCGCCCCTCGCGCGCCCAGGGGGCATCCAGGTAGTCGACGTTGCCAATGCGATAGGCAAACACTACGCGCGGACCGTCTCTGTAGAAGCCGAGATATTGAAAGGGCTGGTCCGGTTGGTTCTGTTCGGGTTTCGGCAGCGCGGTTCCCGACATCTGCAAACCATGCAGAAAGCCGTGCCGGACCGATGAAAACGTTACGAATCCATCCTTCCAGACAGCCTCGTAGGTCAGAGTTTCGGGATTGAAGCAGGCCGATAGCTCGCCCCGCTCTCCCAGTCGAACGCACACGCCCCGCGGAACCGTGATGCCATTCCCCCGAAAGATGCCGGCCTGCACACTCCCCAGCAGCGTATCGTTCCAGCGGTCACTGGCCCAGACCTCTTCTTTCTGGTTTCCCCAATGCCCCTGCGTGCCGCCATCAAGCCCCGGGAATTCCGACAACAAATGGGGTGGATGGTGCTGTTCCCGAAAATAATCGGCCTGCTTGGAATAGAAATCGTAGACGCGCTCGCGGTTGACGTGGCTGTTCCAACTGGGCCAGTCGGCGGGATGCAGCGGATCGCGCACGTATTCAAAGGGCGCGGCGGCATGCACCTGTGATTTTGCGATTGCCAAACGCATCGACTCCACCGACATCCCCTGTTCGGTTCCCAATTCGCCGAGAAACTTCAGCAGATCGCGGCGCTCCGCCTCGGACATGCCCGAGACCAGGCCCTCGGGCATCTGCGATCCCGCTGCCACCAGCTCTTCGATGTCTGCCATGTCGAAATGGTGTTCGCTTCCCAGCGCGGGGTCGCGCAGCACCAGACTGGATTCGTCTTCCCTCACCTTGTAGCCCTTGAACACACGGCCGTTGATGTCGAGCACCGTCCAGGCCAGATATTCCGGTTTGACTTCGCGGTTCGGCCAGAGCAGGGATTCCGCCAGATGCACGGCGGTCCGCTGCTTGCCGATCTGGCTCAGTTCCGGCCCCACGGTTCCTCCCTGATCCCCAATTTTGTGGCACGACAGACAGGCGAACTTCGCGGAAGCGAATACCAGCAAGCCGCGGCCCGCATCGCCCGTTGTGATCGCGGAGTGCGCCAGAGCCTCGGCGACGAGAGGATCGTAGGGCGGAGTGATAGGCGTGGCAGGAATTCCGGAGGTTGCGGTCTCCGCGAATTGCCATGCGTCGATTGTCTGGTCATCGGTCGAAATGGTTTCCAGGGAAGACGGCGGAATCTCGCGTAATCCGCGCGAAATTCTCAGCCAGTGGATCGTGCCGCGACTGCTCAGGTTCCCCTCGACCAGTCGGCCAATCGCAAAACCGCCGGGCATCTCGGGACGATCGTTGCGAGCCACTGCGGCATCGGCTGCCAGTTTGCCATCGATAAAGATCCGGACCCGGTTCTCGGCCAGTTGCAGGGCGACGTAATACGTTTGACCCGTGCAGATCGCGATTGGGGTATGGACATGATCGGGACGAAAGCCCGGCAAATAGGCCGACAGTTTGCCACTGCCCGGATGCGTGAACAGTTCCCAGTGCATGCCGGAGGCCTTGGTATCGTTGGCAATCAGAATGTTGTAGCCGTTTGCATCCTTCAGGGTGACCCGGCATTCAACGGTCAGGGGCAGTTGCCGATACTCCGCTTTCCCGGGGAGAAGCTCTGTATTCGACGAAGTTCCGGAGACCTCCGCGGGCGGAGGAGTCGGGGGTCGCCAGGAGCGCCACCGCGGTTCGTCGGCGGGGGTATTTTCAACACGCTGAATCAGCCATCTCAGGCCGTCGAGGTTGTCGAGCAACCTCAGTTGGGCATCTTCGTCGGTGTGATTCAAAATGCCAATGGGCCCGGTGTAACCACTGGCCAGCAGGGTTTTCAGCCAGAATTCATCGTTCGCTCCCAGACCGATCGGAACAATTTTCTGGCCGTGCTTATCTCCCTGGGGGACCATACCGTTGAGATTGAATGCCAGCAGGTGAGGACGCATTTTTTCCAGCAGCGCGGGGAGCCGTTCAATTTGGTCGTGGCCATGGTGCAGGTTGTAAACGATTCCCACATTTGGCATCTGGAGCGATTCGATGAGGGCCAGTTGATTTTCCGGATCGCCAAACCAGCCTCCGTGATTATACAGACCGACCTGGCACTGGATTTTTGCCGCTGCTTCCGCAATGGGGCGAATTCTGTTCGCCTCGGCCTGTACGCGGGCCGCTTGTTCCTCGGGGGTGCGCGTGGGAGCACCTCCGCCGGTGACCCACAATTGTGTGCGGATCCGCCGGCGTTCCAGTAACGCGAGAATGTGCCGGGCATCGTCATTCAACGTGGCAGGAAACCACCAGGCGGTCAGTTCGATGTTGTGTTTGCGGAGGGCATCGAGTTCGGCCTCGAAGGTGGGGACATGCTCGGCACGATAGTCGTAAGCCAGCCGCTTGATCCCAAGTTTTGACAGCATGGCAGCACGTTCCTCCGGTCCACGTTTCCGGCTGTCGAACGGCACTATGCACCAGGCGACCAGGTTTTCCCTGCGGAGAAGTTCCGTCTTGTGTTCTTCCGTCTGGCCCCGGGAAATCTCGGAGAACAGCCCCCCCAAGGCTACACACAGGAATAACACACAGCAGTATCCGTGGCGTGCCGAACTGGACCAGTGATGTATCGACTTCACGAAATTCTTCCTCTCCAGCAGGAACGGGGACGGGAGGATGGCGTAGCATATGTCGCAACGGTGGAGCAGCCGCTGCTTTTCTCCCGGTGGTACGTTCGATGCTAACGAATCCCCCGGTTCAATGGAACAATCAGGAACGCGATGCCGCCTTTCGACAATGCTGGCTCTCGGCGACCGGATACCCGGGAGTCCGGGTTTTCTCTCGCGGACTGGACAGAACCGCTGAAAATGCTTACCACAATAATACGCCGGGGGAGGCGAGCAGGTTTGCCTTTCCTTTACCGGCATGCGTTTCATTCGCATGTGTAGGGAGTCTTCGATGCCTGCCGATCGCCGCGAGTTTCTCCAGTCTGCCGCTGTATCCGCCACACTCTGGGCCGCCGGTCGCGAGGCCTCGGCGAGTTTCAACCAGCAACCACTGCGGTTGGCCCTGATTGGCGTCGGAGGCATGGGAACAAATCATCTGAATCGGCTTGTGCAGCGCCAGGATGTTTCGGTGGAGCGAGTTTGCGATGTCGATGCCAACCGCTTGCGCAAGGCCGTGGAAGTAGTCCAGTCCGCCCGGGGAAAGGCTCCTGCTGCCGATTCCGATTTGCGTCAGACGCTGGATGATCCCCGGTTGGAAGCGGTGCTGATCGCCACCCCCGATCACTGGCATGCTCCCGCCGCACTACTCGCACTGGCGGCAGGCAAGCATGTGTACGTGGAGAAACCGGTCTGCCACAATATCCGCGAAGGTCAACTGCTGCGGGAAGCGGTGTCTCGCGGTGGATTGGTCTTGCAGGTGGGGACTCAAAGCCGCAGCACCGGCTTCGTGCGCGAGGCCATTGAGCGTTTGCACCAGGGAGCGATTGGTGAAGTGCTGGTGGCCAAGGCTTGGAACAGTCAGCGACGCGGTTCGATTGGCAAGCGGGAACCGACCGCGCCACCCCCTGAATTGGATTTTGAAACCTGGCAGGGACCGGCCCCGCGGGGACCGTTCCGTACAAGCCTGCATCCCGCACACTGGCGCTGGTGGCATGCCTATGGGTGTGGCGACATCGGCAACGATGGCGTCCACGATATCGACGTGGCTCTGTGGGGACTGGCGGTCGATCGTCATCCCCAGCGTGTCGCCTGCCTGGGAGGGAAGCATTTTTTCGAGGATGATCAACAATTCCCCGATACCCAATACGCTGTCTGCGAGTACGATGGGACAGCCAGTCAACCCCGGCCTCGCCAACTGATTTTCGAGCAGCGCATCTGGTCCCCCTATCGGCAGGAAGGCTACGAGAACGGAGCAGCCTTTTACGGTACCGAAGGGATGATGATCCTGGGGCACACCCAGGGGTGGAAATTGTACGGCCCGCGTAATCAACTGATTGCGGAAAAGTCCGGGCAGATCGATCTGGATGCCCATCATCGCAACTTCATCGAAGCGATTCGCAATCCCAGGGTCGCTCCGCATGCCGACATCCATTCCGCCCATCAGGCTGCCACCATCGTGCATTTGGCGAATATCTCTGCCCGCTTGCGACGCACGTTGAATTTCGATCCCGCGCAGGAAATTCTCCTGAATGATCCCGAAGCGCAGACGCTGATTCAACGAACTTACGAAAACGGTCACTGGTCCGTACCCCGGGGAGTATAGCCCACATTTCTCACACATTTACCAATGCGGTAAATTTTGCCTCGAAAATGCCCAGAAAACTAGCCGCGCCCGTCAGGAAGCGGGCCAGACTGGGGCCAGGTTTATCGCAATGCATTGCCAGGATTGATATTGTGGCCAAGGAGTGCTCGTTGAGGAACCGCCCGACTGGCCCGCTTCCTGACGGGCGCGGCTAGTTCGTCGATGTCAGCAGGCCTGATTGATTGACCCGGGCGAGAAATCCGGGATAGTGACCTTCCAGGGATTTGCAGGATCTTCCGCAGGGAGGCACCGCGATACCTCCTTAACGTACGATGCCCGGTCTGGTCTCGAGAGACACCTTCGGATTACGGTTTGACTGGCACGAAATAGCAAAGTGCCTCACGCGCTGGTACGATGTCCTGCGACGCTACGATCTCCTTGCTTCCGAATTGAGCCTGGCAGGACAATTATGAAAACCGGTACGACCTTCAGGTGTTGTCTTATTGCGGTTCTTTGCAGTGCGTTTCCGGTCTGGATTGCGGCTGAAGAGACCGTTGTCGCGCAAACCGGGGAATCGTCGACGGAAGCGAGTTCCGACGACATTCTGCCCGGCCATTCCTTTCACGGGGAAGCCTTCGATACCGGTCCCCGTCAACGGGCCTACCTGATGGGAGGCACGGGGGAGGTCCACTTTCCTGTAGGCACGGACAATCCCGAGGTGCGGAGTTATCTGGAACAGGGGCTGGGCCAGTTGCACGGGTTCTGGTTTCTTGAAGCCGAACGTTCGTTTCGTCAGGCGGCCGCCCTGGAGCCGGATTGTGCAATTGCCTACTGGGGCATGGCCATGGCCAACGAGGGCAACGAAAAACGGGCCAAGGAGTTCAGCGCCAAGGCCATGGAACTTAAGGAAAAGGCCAACCGCTACGAACAACTCTGGATTCAGTCACTCCACGATGCCCATCATAAAACCTATAAGGACGACAAGGAGCGCTGGCAGGCTTTTATCCTTGCCCTGGAAGGCATTGTGCATGAATTCCCCGAGGATATCGAAGCCAAGGCTTTGCTGGCCTTGCATCTGTTCTGGAACAAATCGGGCAAAACCCTGGGCGTGACCAGCCGGGAAGCCGTGGATGCCTTGTTGAACCAGGTCTTCGAAAAAAATCCCATGCATCCCGCGCACCATTACCGCATTCATCTCTGGGATAACAAAAAACCGGAACGGGCCCGGGAATCTTCCGCTCGGTGTGGACAGTCTGCCCCGATGATTGCCCATATGTGGCACATGAGTGGCCATATCTATTCGGGCTTGAAACGTTACGAAGATGCCTGCTGGCAGCAGGAAGCCTCGAGCCGTGTCGACCACTATCACATGGTGCACGATCGCGTGCTGCCCACGGAGATTCACAATTACACCCACAATCAGGAATGGTTCATCCGTAACCTGATTAAAGTGGGCCGAATTCGCGACGCCTTGGCGATGGCCCGCAATCTGGTGGAAATCCCACGTCATCCCCGGCACAACGCGGCGGATAAAAGCAACAGCGCCGTGGCGCGGGGCCGAACGCGACTGCTCGATGTACTGATTCAATTCGAACTCTGGGAAGAACTGCTGGAATTGGCGGAAACTCCGTACCTCGCGGTGGAGGACGATCCCCAGTCCCAGGCGAGGAAAGACCGATATCTGGCGGTTGCCTGCTACGCCATGGGGCTACTTGAGGCAGGTGAATCGCGGTTGACTTCGCTCGAAAAGCTGCGGGATGAAAAGCAGGCCAGACAGAAGGAACTCAAAGCGGTGACCAAAGCCGATGGGACGACTGATGGGAAGGTTGCCTCGGACGTCGATGATTCACAGTCGCCCCGCACTTCAGAGCCGAATGTACAGACCGACAAGAATTCGACGGCACAGCCTGGGACACAAACCGAGCCGGAGGAGCAGAAAATCGCTTCAGCCACGGAAGAGAAGGAGACCGCCAAGTTGCTGCGGGAACTCAAGGGGGAATTGGAAAAACTCGAAAAGGCAATCGCCCATGTGCGGGGCGAGCGTGCCCGCCACTCGGGCGATCATGCCGCCGCGCTGGAATTTTTCAAACAGGCAGGAGATGTGCCTCAAATCGTCCTGGCGCGGGCGCATCTGCAGGCGGGGGAGCCGCGCGAAGCCGAACAACTGGCAAGGAAGGCGGTCGAGGCCGACAAGAATGAAGTTTATCCGCTGGCATTTCAGGCGAAGCTATTGTTCGATCTGGGGAAGAAAGCCGAGTCCCGCAAAGCCTTCGAGCAGCTGCGCAAGCTTTCCGCTTGGATCGATACCGATCTCTCCCTCTTCGCCGAACTGGAACCGCTGGCACAAGAGTTCGGCTATACACAAGGCTGGCTGCGCGAGTACCAACATCGCGACGATGTGGGCGAACGTCCTCCATTGGAATCGCTGGGGCCGCTCACCTGGCATCCTTCCCCGGCTCCGGCCTGGGAATTGCGGGATCACACAGGGAAAACGGTTTCTCTGGCCGATTATCGTGGCAAGCCGGTCGTGGTCATTTTTTATCTGGGGTTTGGATGTCTGCACTGTGTCGAGCAACTCGGAACGTTTTCTCCCCTGGCCGAGGAATTTCGCAAGGCGGGGATTGAGATCGTGGCAATTGGCACGGATGATCGGGAAGCGCTTTCAGATGCAATCACCGCCTACACCAAGGACAAACCGATCCATTTTCCGTTGCTGTCCGATGCCGAACAGGTCGTTTTCGATCGATACCGCTGCGTGGACAATTTCGAGAATCAGGCGTTGCACGGCACGTTTTTGATTGATGGCGTGGGAAACATTCGCTGGCAGGACATTGGCCCCGAGCCCTTCACCGATGCCCGCTTTCTGCTGCGGGAAGCGCAACGGTTACTGAATTTGCCGGAAAGCACTCGCGAGAAGAAATCCGGCATCGCGGCGAAATGAGGGTAGGGGCGCGGCCGCGCTACCGAACGAACTACTTCCGGCGGGGAGTGTGTGTCAATTCTTCCAGGGGTGAAAATTGGGGCCCTCTCCCAGTAGAACAACGCGTAACAACACCGGGTGGCAATCCAGGGATTCGGCTTGGTGTTCGGTCACTTCGCCAACTCCCTGCAAGAATTCCAGGCAGTCCAGAAGAAGCTGCAATCGGCCATCGAGCAGCAGATGGGCATCCCACCAGACAATGGCCACCCGGGATTGAGGTTGCTCCATGATCCGTTGCCACAGCAGGTCGGCAGCCGCATCCCAGGAAGTCAACTTCACGCCGGGAGGGTGTGACAGGTGGCACCCATGACACAACTCCTCCAGGAAGGAATCCGAATCCGTGATCGCGTTGCTCTCCAGGAAGTAACAGGTAAAGCCCGCCTCGTGCAGTTCCGCATGGAGGACATCTTCCGATCGGGCCTTCAGGCAGGCCACGCGAAAGGTTCCACTACCGTGTTTTGAGAGATGTTCCATCAGGGAATGCCGGCAAGAGTCTGTTCAATGAATTGAGCCAACATACACAAACGGGGGGTCGCCCGATTGACCATAGTGTGTCGTTGTCACGTACACATTGCCATCCGAACCAACGACCAGTCGATTCGGTCCCCATTTCGTGGTGTCACCCGGTGATTTCGGCAGGTAATATTCGCGATAGGTGATCGGTTTCTGTTCAGCATTTTTTCTGGGAAGATTGCCTTCGAAGTTTCCGTGCGCAGCCCCCCATTTTCCATCCCAGGGAGGTTCGGTGCCTGCCTGGATGTGTTCCATTGCGATCCGTGCGTCCTGCAGAATTCGTGCCCCCGGAGGGGACTTTTCGGCGGTCGGAATCGGTTTCCCGGTTTTGGGGGACAGCGGAACTTGCAATTCTTTTTCCAGCGCGGGAGCCAGAATATGCTCGTTGGACTTTGTTTGGGCAAGCTCCGGGGGAGAGGTTGCCTCTATCGGTCTATCCTGTCGTGGGACTGTCGGGACGGGAGCGTGGGGTTGACTCAGGGCAATTGCTACCAGGCAAATCCCGATCAGCCCCAGTAGCAGGCGTGCCTGCCAGCTAGTCCGTATGGGGAGTTCTGTCTTCACGGGCTGTCCTTGGGGATTCGCGACTGATGACCTTACGATTTGTGACGAGCTTCCCTGGTGGGGATTACCCGGCAGAGTGTCGGTAAAATTGTAACATCTCGCGTGAACAGGCAGGGAGCTGGCAAGGAGAACGTGGTTGCTGGTCGAATCAGTCGTAATCGGTCCCGAAGCGAACGGGACGGGTTGCGGTTTCCTTCCAGACGACACGTAAGCCATTTCCGAGAGTTGCGGTAATCAGCCAATACAGGCCTGCCAGCAGACTCTGGTTCAACGAATTCCTTCCGATGCGCGCCCAGACTTCAGGCAGGTCGTCTGCGGGAGTCTGGAAGAAGGCGAGCAGCCCCACCCACAGAAACGCACCCACAATACTCATCAGCAGGCCCCGACCGATGGGCGACCAGTTTTGCAGTCGGGACAAGTGTAGCAGGACCAGTCCGGTGACGGCCGCCGCAAAGACCAGGCGACCCGCGGGAAGTTGAGACAAAGCCTCTGCCGACATTCCCAGCAGGATCATGGCCATGGCCCCGGTGATCGGCCCGAGCCAGATGAACAGTAAGGAAACACCCACCAGAAGAGCCGGAACGCATGCCCGAACAGTGTTGCCATCCATCGTCCAGACGGCCAGGCAGAGCCACCAGTAAGCCAGCAGAGCCCCGGCACGCAGCAGGAGTTTTAGCGTTGTGATGCTCATGGCGTCGCTCCCTTGTCCGCTGCGGAATCGGGACGGGCGGCCAAGCGAGCCCGATTGAGCCGCTCCGTCACGATAAACACCTGGCGTTCGCCCGGCTCGGATAACGCCGGCTCCACGCGAATTTTCCAGAACGGGCTGCTTTGCAGCACGAGTGCCTCGGCGACGGTCCCCAGAATGAGAGGCCCCCCAAACCGCTGTTCCGGATCGGCGAGCACCACGAAATCACCGACCCCCACCGGCAGCGTGTTTTCGATGTACAGCAATTCGCACAACTCTTCGCCGGTTCCATGAAAGCTGCCGACGCTCTGCTCCGCGCGCAATCCCGTGCGGGCATTCATCACCACCGCGGGACAACGAAACTCCTCGTGTGTCAGGGGACGGAACGTGCTGGTCCAGATGCCGACCTGGTCAATCTGACCGAGTATCTTCCGCCCGGCGAGCAGCAGTTGATCTGGTTGCAGGGCGTGGTCTTCTCCAATATCGATCAACGGCAGTTCCGCGTTAAGGATCCAATCGCGTTCGGCGACTTGTTGGCGACGACCCGCGTTGAGCCAGTTTCCAGCTTGCCAGAGTTCTCTTTCCTCGGGCAGCAATTTTCGGGCGGAGACCAACTCGGGCTGAAACAGACTTGCGGTTGGAGAGGCGCGCCAGTGCTGCTCTTGCTGTTTTCGCAGCTGCTCCCGCAAGACCGCGATTTCCCGCCGCAAGCGGTCCTCGGTTGACCGCGCGGAGGACACCTCGGTTTGCGCGCGGGGGGGACGTGATTGGTCCGACCAGGGAAACCCCAGGTAATCCCGCCCGGCGGGGACAGCCCGTAATCCCTGCGCGTGCAGATCGCGCAGTTGCGCGTGCCAGTTCTGCTGGACCCCGGCGGGTAGAACCATCAGCGCGCAACCCCACGCCATCCACGCGAGCAGAAGAAAGTTTGCGAATAACAGGGATCGCTGGGACATGTTTCCGTTTTTTTTCCGCGGCGGCCAGAAGGGATCTCAACGGACCCGTTGAGATCCCTTCTAGCGAGTGATGGTATCGAAACGTGTAACCCACGGGTTTTCCCGAGTGGACTTCCCTGGCAGCCGGAGTCGCTGTTTCCCGTATCGTTTAGACGAAAGACGCGAGGACGACCCGGGCATGCGGCGGAGCACGTTACAAACTACCGCTGTCGCTCATCAGCACGTGTTTCCATTGCGTCAGATGTTCAAGGCAAATGGCCGTCCCCCGGGCGACCGTGGTCAACGGATCCTCGTCCACGCGGGCGGGTATTCCCAGGTATTCGCTGAGATAAGTTTCGATGCCGCGCAGCAAGGCTCCGCCTCCGGTGAGGATCACCCCGGTTTCGGCGACATCGGAGATCAACTCCGGTGGACACTGTTCGATGACTTCGCGAAGGCAACCGCCGATTTCCCCCAGAATTCGCGACAATGCCTCGCGGATTTCCTCGCTGGTGACAATCGCCTTTCGGGGAACTCCCGAGACCAGATCCAACCCCCGCACTTCATGGGTTCGTTCGCGCGGCAAGCGCCAGGCACTGCCGATTTCCATTTTGATCTGTTCGGCGGTCTGCAGCCCGATTTTCAGGGAGTATTGCCGACGCAGGTAATCGACGATCGCCTGGTCGAAATGTTCCCCCGCGATACGACTCGAACGGCTGACGACGATATCTCCCAGGGAGAGTACGGCGACTTCCGTGGTCCCTCCGCCGATGTCGCAGATCATCGAGGCGATCGGCTCGGAAATGGGCAGGCCCGCTCCAATCGCAGCGGCCCGAGGTTCTTCGATGAGATACACCTTTCCGGCCCCCGCGCGCTCAGCACTGTGAAACACCGCCCGTTTTTCGACGGGAGAAATCCGTCCCGGGACGGCAATCACCGTACGCGGCCGAAATCCGTGCGAACGCCCGATCGCCTTGCGAACAAAATACTTGAGCATCGATTCGCACAGGCGGAAATCGGTAATCACACCTTCCGAAAGGGGGCGGACCGCCGTAATCGTATCGGGGGTGCGGCCCAGCATCTGCCGTGCCAGTTTACCCACGGCCGTACCTCGTCCCAGGATACGCCGAGAATCCCGCGCCAGGGCCACCACCGAGGGTTCATTTACCACGATGCCGGTCCCCAGCACCGCGATCAACGTATTCGCGGTTCCCAGATCTATTCCCAGACCGGGTGAGAGCCACTGATGAAACTGATGCAGCATATAGAACACCCGAGCCTGTCGGTGTACGCATTTTCTCTGGATCCATTCCAGCTCGAAATGTACCGAACCGACCCGATTTTCAGCAAGACCGAGTTCCGGGTGACCCGAAACCAACGCCATTTCTGGCGTTCGGATTCAGGCAAACGCAGCTTATCTGGCAGGGAGCTGCGACTGAATCGCCTGGGCCGCCAGTTCCGCAAGCTTGCGCGATCCTTCAGCAGTGAAGTGGACATCCGCTGGTCGCTGAAGTTCCTTGCCATGCTGCATCACGAAGGTGTGATGGTCGTCGATGGCGATCTTGTTTTTTTGCATGATGCGTTCCGCGACCCTGTTATAGGAAACTTCATCCCCCTCGATGCGATAATTGCTGCCAAGCGGAACGGGTGTCGTATTTCTCCAGATTAAAGTGGCCCCCGTCTGTTTCAGACGCGAAACCAGTTTGTTCAGGTTCTGCTCGTATTGATCGAGCGGGACTTGGTGTTGTCCCTGTTCCACCGGAACGGATTTCCGGTTTTCATCGACGAATCTCAGGTCGTGCAAGCCCCAGTTGAAATGAATGACATCCCAGGAGGACTTGCCGAGCCACTCTTCGATCTGTTCCAGTCCTCGTGTTGTTGGGCCTCCGTTGACGGGTATGCGATGCACGTTGGCCTTTCCCTGGAGCAACGTTCGCAGTGCTGGGGTATAGCCGATGGAGATCGAATCGCCGATAATCAGCACGCGGGGCAGTTCCGGATTCTCGATCACGCGGGCAAAGGCGGGAGGCTTGCCTGGTTCGACGACATATTCCTGAGCCTGCAGTGGGGAGTAGACACAGGCCAGAGACAGGATCATGAACACGAAAAGTGGCATTGAATGAGGCATGCGAGCTTTCCTTTCAGGCTGTGAATTTTCCGTAGGGCACGCTTTGCGTACCACTTATGCGATATCCATGCGCGCTTCGGCTCGCACTGAGTTGTGCTGAATTGCGGGCACATGCATAAAATTCACGGTCACCGTGCGTTCCACTGGTGGGGCGGACTTTAGAATTCTGTCCAGTAGTCGACCACCAGCACGTCGGCGAGAATCGGCTTGAGTTTCATCGTGAACGCCTGATGCGACGGGTGGGGCAGATAGGCTTCCAGATCTTCGCGCGTGCGGAATGTCACCTGGAAACAGTGCGTGAAGCCCTTGGATAATTTTTCGGGGCTGACATCCGTGCCATGCTCGAAGGCCACGATGGTGTTGATCTCGTTGCTGAGTTGCTTGAAAGCGGACACGATCTCCTGAATCTGTTCAGCCGAGGCGTCTTCCTTGAATTTGAACAGGACAATATGCCGGTAGACCTTCTTGGCTTCAGGCTGGAGGGCAAAGGACACACCGTCCAGCCGGCCCAGGATTCCCGCAGCCAGAACCATCAGTAACGCCACCAGAGTATATTTTAACATCATCGGGACCTCTCAATGTTGCAGTGTCATGGAAGTTTTAGCAGGACAGGGTTTGCGGACGAAATTCCACGGGGAAAAACGCTGTTGACAAATGCCTGAATCCGCTCGAATTCGTACCCAGGTGCAGACAGTCACGTGCGCGCGGGTGCAGTTGAATCTGTCTGTCACCGACTCCTGTCGCTCACCGTCCCGATCCGTAAGGGGCGTGAGCGACTCAACCCCGGGCGCTCTGGTCCCTTGAGCGCCGCCGATGTTCCTGATTGTTTGAATCCTGAATAGTTTATCGCGATATCTCCCCAATTTCCAAGTCAAAGTCTCTCCTGGGGGGGAATTCAAGAACTAGAAGCAGAGCGCAAGCGGCTTGACTGGTGCATCCGAACCAGTCCGAGGGGACTTGTCTCCCGACGGTTTGTCGGTCGACTCGGCGTAGGGAACGGCCGGGCGGCATAATGCCCGGAGGAGTGGAGCGATGTCGTCAGGCGCGATCCCGCGTTATTGTCCCAGGCCCTGGAGTTCGAAAACCGCGGCCGTCTTGTCGTGACTGCCGGTTGCCAGGTATTTGCCATCGGGAGAGAGGGCAAGGCAGGAAATCCGTTCCGCATGCGGTTCCGCGGTGAAAATCACCTGCCCGGTCGCCTGTTTCCATATTTTGAGTTCGTTCTTTTTCTGAAATCGGCCCCCGCTTCCGGTTACCATCCAGCCTGTCCCAGGAATGGCCGCCAGGCAATTCACGGGGCGGCTGTGCTCCTTGAAGATCCCGACGGGTTCAGGCTGATCGATGCGGGTGACAATGACCGTTTCGTCGAACGAAGACGTTAACACCTGGAGGCCATCGCCTGAAAACAACACATCGGTGGCAGCCGAGCGATGCAACTGCAACCGTGCCCGGAGTGTCCATTCCTCGCGATCCAGCAGGACCAGTTCGCCGGGACGGGTGACGCGGGTTTCGTCTCCCAGTGACATGGCAATCAGATTCTGTTTCGGAGCATAGGCCAGCGCGGTGATTGGTTCGTCGCCTTCCCAAAGGTGATCGAGTTGTCCCTTGAAGGTCCACTGGCGCAAGGATTGATCGTCCGAAACGGACAGGAAAAGATTTTCGTCGACGAGTGCCAGTCCCGTCACCTGGCCTCGGTGGCCCCGAAATTCTCGCACGACTTTGCCTGTTTTCAGGTCAAACTGTTGAATCCGCTGATACGACCCGACCAGCAGTTGTTGTCCGTCGGCCAGAAATAGCAGACTGGTGGCGTATCCCGAAATTCCCCGCAGGGTCGCCACATTCTGCTTTTCGTCCAGGGACCAGAGCACAACCGATTCATAACTCCCGCAGGCCAGCCGCCTGCCATCGGGATGCCAGCGGAGATCCACCACCCAGTCCTTGAAACCAGGAATGCTGGCGACCTGCAGGGGGTCCGCTCCGGTCGCCGGATGGCAGACCGTCGCAAGGAAAACCATGAACCAAAACGGGGTTTGCCAGGAAAGCAACCGACCGCCTCTGGTATTCCGATTTCCCCACATGGTCGCGTTCACCTTGATAGAACAACAGAGAGACTCGGGCAAAATCTATCGAGGCGCGAGCCAGGCTGGCTGGGGCCTCAGAAACGGGTTTCTTCCAGATCGACGCGGGTTTCTTCTCCCACGGCTACGGTGGGGGCGAGGATATTCGAAACACAATTGTCGAGCAATAATTTTTCGTCTTGGGAGGCATCCTGGCAGTTGGTATCCAGGTTCCGTCGAATCCGATCGCAAATGGATTCGAGGGCCCGCAGTTCCTCGTCAAATAACCCGCGCATCGCCTGTTGCTTGATGCGGTCGCAACAGGAACGCATTTCGTTCCAGATTTTCATGGCCTTGCTGGTCGGCTTGATCAACTTGCGACGCCGATCCTCGGAACAATTCTGACGCGAGAGCCAACCGTCGCGTTCCATTCGTGCCAGAATACCCGCCAGGGTTTGGGCTTCCAGCCCCATTTTGTCGGCCAATTCATTCTGTGGTTGTTCCCCGTCGGAATTCAACCAGGCCATCACTTCCCACTGGCGATACGTTACACCCTGGTGAGCCAGTTCACATTCCAAGGCGCGTCGGAAGGCATGGGCGGTGCTGACAATCCACATCCCAATACCCTGGCAAGCTTTCTCGGAATTTTCGGAACTCACGGACTTGACCTTCTGTGTTTACTGGAAATCGCAATCGATGACAGGATGTGTGAAATGCGTCGAAATCATTCGCTCCACTTTGGGAGGCCGGGGCGCGTGTCCCCTTGAAATCCCAAGCACGGCTTCACTTGCCGCCAGAAACCCCCGGGCGGTTTGGATTTCCTGATACAAGGGTGCCAAGTTTTCAAGCAGCCCACTTGCATGGGCACGCGGCTTAACGAGTCTTCCCCCCACACGTTCCTGTCAACAGTATCGGCAGAGTAGGGGTACACGTTACAATGGAAACCAGAAGCCTGGCTGGCTCGCGCAAGTCCCCGCAATTGGAGTTGGCATGCATCCCTTGGGGATACCGACCCTGCTTCGCAAATGAAATCCTTGGATAAATAGTAGAGTTTGTATTCCTCGTGCTCTTGCATTCTCCGCCCCCACCGTCGGAAAAGTCAACACCTGATGGCCAGGGAAACTGGGCTTTGGCAGGGTTGGCTTTTGTAGTTGTCTGCTTGTTCAGTGGCCTGGCGTTGCAGAGCATTCTGGAAAATCCCCGGTTGGCGGAGTCGTTTGTCAGTCTTCCGACCTGGCGGTATCTGATGGTGGGAATACTTTCCGCGGAATTGTGGACGGAAACAGGTCCCCAGGGGGAGACACTCAGTGAAGGGGCCATTGTGGCGACAGCCCCATGTCTGCTGCTGGTGCTGGTCCCCCTCCTGCTTTTTTCGGGGGGAGTGTACGCGCGGGCTCGCTGGCGGAATATCGATTTCACCCCGCGTCATCTGTTGCGTCTGTCGGGCTGGTGGGGGCTGCTGGGGCTGTGGGGAGTGTTGTGGCTGTTGGCGCTGCTGCTGCAGTTCCTGGCGCTGGCGACTTTTTTGCAGGCTTCCGTGGCCTTCTGGGTCAGTTTGGTTCTGGCGGGCAGTTGCTATGAACTCGGGCGAGACGCCGGGGGAGCGGAAGTGGACAGTTCCCCGGCCGTGGCCTTACCCTGGCCCGTGCTGCTGGCCATGGGGGTATATGTGCTGGTGTTTACCGCAATGAACTGGGGGCTGTGGTTCAATTTAAGACTCCCCCACGGCGATTCGGCGATGTACGAAGAGCACCTGTGGAATGTACTTCACGGCAAGGGATTTCGAAGTTATCTCGATCAGGGGTTGTTCTGGGGAGAACATATACAATTCGTGCACCTGTTTTTGATTCCGGTGTATCTGTTGTGGCCTTCACATCTGTTGCTGGAATTGTGCGAGTCCCTGGTGATCGCGGTGGGGGCACTCCCGGTGTTCTGGCTGGCCCGGCGAGCCAGTAGTTCAGCTCGTGCCGGCTACTGGCTGAGTTTCGCCTACCTGCTCTATTTCCCGCTGCAGTTCCTGGATATTGCCATCGACTTGAAAACGTTCCGCCCCATTGCCTTTGGCATGGCCCCCGTGCTGTTCGCTCTGGATCAACTGGACCGGGGCCGTTACAAGACAGCCACGGGCCTGCTGTTGTTCTCCCTGACCTGCAAGGAGGACTATTCCATCGTGATTTTCTCCGTGGGCCTGGTTCTGGTGGCGGAAGCCTTGGTGGCTAGGCTGCGATTTCCGGCCCTGCCATCAGTCGCGGGGGGCGCGCTCCGCTGGAAATTTGGCCTGGGCTACATGATCGCGGGCCCGGTGTATCTGCTGTTGGCCCTGCGGATTATTCGCTGGTTCCGCACCGGCACCGAGGTGCATTACGCGGGATATTTTTCGAAATTCGGCAATACCACCGGGGAAATCATCTGGACGATGCTGACCAACCCCGCATTGCTGCTGGGCGAACTGGCGACGATCAACACCGCGATCTACGCACTGGCAGTCCTGTTGCCGATCGGTTTTCTCCCCCTGCTGGCACCATTGCGGCTGTTGGGGTGCCTGCCCATGTTCGTGTTGTTGTGCCTGAATGAACTGGCTCGTGATCCACGGCACCATTTTCATGCCCCGCTGATCCCCTTGCTTTTCTGGGCCGCCGCTTCGGGATTAAGCCGGTTTGCTCTCCGGTCCTCTGACGGGCAAGTGGTGCGAGAAGAACTGCCAGGCGGTCGCCGAGGGTTTGATTTTCAGCCCGTGCCCAGCCGTCTGGCCTGTTGGGCGGTCTGTTGCGGGGTGTCCACGAGCCTCTGGTTTTCGCTCAGTCCGCTGGGAGTGGCCTTTTGGGATGCCGGTTCCGCCTGGCATTGGCGTGCGTTGTACTGGCCTGGTGAGCGAGCGCGTCAATTTGCCCGGATTGCCGATTTGATTCCCGTCACCGCGCGGGTGGCCTCCACGGATTATGTGCATCCCCGCTACACGCATCATGAACGCTCGTACGATTACAGTCAGTACGCCCGACGAGTGAGTGGCTACGCACTTCAGGTGCCCGCGGATACGGATTACATCGTAATTGACACCCGGCATCCGTACAGCTCCGTGCGTGGCCTGGGCGATGTGCGTGAATTGCAGGCCGAACCGGAAGCCTGGGAGGTTCTGCCCGATCGGACCAGCGGATATTTCCTGGTCCTTAAACGCCGGGCATCGGCGCGTGCGGATTGATTTGTGCAGAATTTTTGTGTCTCCCGTCACGGCTGCTGCGACAGGGAGATCCGCGCCAATCGTACTTGCTGGCTGATGCAAATTGGCATCACGGAGGCTCCATTTTGCGCAGTGCTCTCCAAATGTGCTATTCTATCCACAGCTTCCATTCACCGCATTTCGTTTTGGTGATTATTGAAAATTTGTGAAGCTTTGTGATTGTTTTTGAAATATTTCGCGCGCACAATGGATCCATCGAGACTTTTGCGTTAAGGATCAGTAGTGTGTTGCCGGATCAACGTCGCGAACTCATACTCTCTTTTACAGAAAAAAACGGCTTTGCATCGCTGCAGCAACTGGCTGAAGTGACGCAGGCGAGTGAGTCGACGATACGACGGGATTTGGAAGTTCTTGACGGAATTGGGCAGGTGCGCCGGACCCGGGGAGGAATTGCCTACGTCGGGGAGTCGCTGACTGCATTTGAGGATAGAACAACCAGGGCGCTGGCGCAAAAACAGAAGATTGCGAAATCTGTGGCGGAATTGGTGCAACCGGGGGATTCGGTGCTGTTGGATGGCGGGACGACCACACTAGAGGTAGCCCGGCATCTGGCCAACAGGCCGCTGCAGGTAGTGACAAATTCGTTGCCCATCGCGCAGCTTCTGATGAACTCTCTGCAAACGGAATTGATTTTGATAGGTGGGTACTTGTACCCCAAAACGGGCGTGGCCCTGGGGCCGTTGGCGGTGGAGGCCTTGCGAACCATCCGGGTCCGTCATTTGATTCTGAGCGTGGGGGGAATCACGGAAGAAGGGATGTTCAACAGCAACACGTTGCTGGTCGAGGCGGAGCAGAAAATGTTGGAGACCGCGGAGCAGGTGATCGTCGCGGTGGACAGCGGCAAGTTCGGACATCATGCCCTGGCCAAGGTGTGCGATCTGGATCGACCGGACCATGTCTTCGTCGATTCCGGATTGTCGCCCGAGTGGCGCGAGAAGTTGAGAAGTTCGGGAGTGGACTACACTGTAGTGGAGTAATCGGGACCGGTCAGGAACAACTTGCCGGTTGGGACAAGACAAGGGACGTGGGAAAGTTACAGCATATGATCGATACCGCGAAATTCAGTCGAACCGATGTCGAACGCGTCGTACGGGAAATTCTGGTGCAGCGATTTGCAGAGGGTAAGGCTGCCGCCAGCGACGGAAAACCGAATCCGCTGATTGTGAATATCTCCGCCAGGCATATCCATCTGACCCAGGAGCATGTGGAGATTCTGTTCGGCAAGGGGAAAACGCTCACCGAGATGAAACCCCTGTATCAGGAGGGGTACTACGCCGCCGAGGAAACGGTTTCGATCGTCGGCCCGCGCCGGCGAATGTTGCCGAATGTGCGGGTGCTCGGCCCTTGCCGGGACGATTCCCAGGTGGAGTTGGCCTTCACGGATGGGATCTCGCTCGGGATTGATCTGCCGGTGCGGATCAGTGGCGATATTCAAGATACGCCTGGCTGCATTTTGATGGGGCCGGTTGGCGTGGTGGAGTTGAAACAAGGCGTGATCCGCGCGATGCGGCATGTCCACATGGGGCCGGAAGACCTGGCCTACTATGGCGTAAAAAACGGGGAACACATGCAGTTGCGAGTGGAATCTCCCGGTTGCACAACCGTGTTGGAAGACGTGGTGGTGCGGGCCGGCAAGGGAATTAAGCTGGAGGTGCATATCGATACGGATGAGGGCAACTGCCTGAATCTGGACGCTGCCAGTAAGGTGGAGTTGAAGACGATGGAGCCCTGTGCCTGCAAGAAGCATTGAACGGCACGCGCGAGGCGGTCGGGTGCCGGGGAGTCCGCATTGCGAGCAGCAGGAATCAGGCCCAGGCAGACAGAAATAGAGACAGAAACAGTAACCGTTTTGAGGCAATGCCTCGTCCACAATTCTAATTGAAGGGGGAGTCAGCAATGGCTAAAGCGATGGAAGCTCTCGGCATGATCGAGACCAAGGGTTTGGTGTGTTTGATTGAAGCGGCCGATGCGATGTTGAAGTCTGCGAACGTGCAGATGATCGGCTGGGAAAAAGTGGGAAGTGGTCTGGTTACGGCATTCGTGACGGGCGACGTGGCTGCCGTGAAGGCTGCCGTGGATGCCGGCGCGTCTGCTGCCAGCAAAATCGGCGAAGTGGTGAGCGTGCAGGTCATTCCTCGTCCCCACGACGAACTGACGAGCGTGCTCCCCTCCAAGAAGTCCTCCTCGAAGCCAGCCTCTGTGTAGTCAATTCGCCCGAGCCTGCTCGGCGATTCCAATGGAATAGACAAAAATTTAGTGGAGTAACCACCCAATGAACGGTGATGCAATAGGGTTTGTGGAAACCAAGGGGCTGATCGCGCAGATCGAAGCGGCCGATGCGATGTTGAAGGCCGCCAACGTGACGCTGGTCAAGCAGATTCAAATTGGTGGCGCGTATGTCACGACGGTTGTCCGGGGAGATGTCGGTTCCGTGCGAGCCGCCGTCGACGCCGGGGCCGAAGCGGCTTCCCGCGCGGGCGAACTGGTGAGCGCTCACGTGATTCCCCGTCCCCAAGGGGATCTGATGGACAACTTCGTCTGAACGGGCCACGTCCGTAATCCGAGGGTTTTTTCAAGGAAGAACACCATGAAAATTCTGGTTGCCAATCTGGGCTCCACCAGTTTCAAGTACCGGCTGTTCGATATCGAATCCGAAACGCAACTGGCGCGGGGCGGTATCGATCGCATCGGTCAGCCGGGCGCGGAAAGTACCTGTACTGTCGAAATCGGCAGCTACAAGGCGAGCCGCACGCAATCGGTTCCCGATCACGCGTCGGCTGTCCAGATCTGCCTGGAGCAGTTGACGGATCCCGCGACGGGTTGCCTGCAATCCGTAGCGGACGTGGCCGCAATTGGGTTCAAGGCGGTTTTCGCGGGTGAACTCAGCGGCGTGCGTCTGGTAACGGAGGAACTGCTGGAGAAGATGGAATCGCTATCGGATGTGGCTCCCGCGCACAATCCGCCCTATGCCCGGGCGATGCGGGAACTGCAATCCGCCTTTCCGCAAATGCCGCTGGTGGCCGCGCTGGAAACCGGATTTCACGAAACGATTCCCCCGTGCAACAGATTGTACGCGGTCCCGTACGAATGGCGGCAGCACTATGCGATCCAGCGTTGGGGATTTCATGGGGCGAGCCATCGTTACATCGGGCAGCGGCTGGGCGAAATCCTGGGACGCACGGATTTGAAAATCGTGTCGTGTCATCTCGGAGGCTCCAACTCGCTCTGTGCCCAGCGCGGCGGTGTTTCCCAGGCCACGACGATGGGAATGAGTCCTCAGACCGGGTTGCCACAAAACAACCGGGTGGGGGATTTCGATCCCTTCGCCTTGCCGATTCTGATGAAGGCCACCGGCAAAAGCCTCGAGCAATTGCTGGTGGAGTTGGGAAACCAGAGCGGCTTGCTGGGGGTGAGTGGTTTGAGTGGGGATATTCGCGATCTCGAGGAAGCGGCTGCACGGGGACACGAGCGGGCACGCCTCGCCCTGGAACTGTTCGTGGCCTCGATTCGCCAGTACCTGGGGGCCTACATGGCAGTGCTGGAAGGGATTGACGCGGTCGTGTTTACCGGAGGGATCGGCGAGAACAGTCGATATGTGCGGGAACAGGTTTGCGCGGGGTTTGCCTGGGCCGGCCTGAAACTGGACTCCGACAAGAATCAGGAAACCGGTGCTGTCGAACGGTCGCTGGCCGCTAAGGATAGCCGGGTGGATGTGTGGGTGATTCCCACGAACGAGGAATTGGTGGTGGCGCGTCAAAGTGCCGCCCTGATCAGCGGAATGTGAAGGCAGAAAACACGGTATCGGCCGGCCTCGTCACCGGGACGGGGCATCCGCAACGTCATTTACTGGAGCGAAGAACAATGTTCATCGGAAGAATCACTGGCAGTATCGTTTCGTCCCACAAGGTCGATTCGATGATCGGTCAGAAGTTGTTCATCGTGGAACCGTTGCGGGTCGATGAAGCCACGAAGGACTCCCTGAAATCGACGGGCCGCACGTTCGTGGTGGTGGATGCCGTGGGGGCCGGCGAAGGCGAAGTGGTGCTCTGCGTGCAGGGCTCCAGTGCCCGCTACACGGAAGAAACCAAGAAGTTGCCGATTGACGCGGCAATCATCGGGATTGTCGACAAGGTGCAAGTCCACGAAGCACTCGTCTACGACAAGAGCGCGGAGGATTGAAGAGATGCAGGAACACAACCGCCCCGTGAACGCGCTTCCCAGCATGATCATTACGTTGGCGTTGATTGCCGGAGTGGCCGTGTTCGGGACCATCGCCACGGTGCTGGAATTTCCAGGGGTTGGCCAGGGTGATGGCACGATTTCGGTTCTCATGGCGGGTGTGGGAGTAACGGCGTTTCTGTTGTTCCTGGGGATTCCCACGCTGGTGGTTTCGGGGCAAATAAACCAATGGAAACAGGAGGGGAAGCCGATCGATGAAATCCGGCTTACCCATATGTTTCAACTGAAGTTGATACTGGGGCTGGCGCTGCTCGAAGGAGGGGCGTTTGCCAATCTGGTGGCCTACATGATAGAGCGGAATCACTGGTCCCTGTATATCGTGGGGGGCCTGCTGATGACGATGGTCGCTCAGTTTCCCACCCCCTCCCGGATCGAGGATTGGGTAAGACATCGCAAGGAATTGCTGGAACTGGAACTGTAATCGGCGCTGACCTGGCAACAAGCAGCCTGATCAATTCATAACGAGGATAGTCGCAATGCAGACAACGGAAGCCACAATTCGCACGGTCGTCCAGGAAGTTCTGGCTCAATTGCATAAGCTGAACGGCACGAATGGCGTCCCCAAGGCGGAGCATAAGGGAGGAGACTGGGGCGTCTTCCAGGATACCGATCAGGCCATTGCCGCCGCTGCCGAAGGCTTCGAAAACCTGCGGGACAAGACGCTCGAAGATCGGGCCAAAATCGTCGAGATCGTCAAGCGGATCTGCAACGATCAAGCCGAGGAACTGGGACGCCTCGAATACCAGGAAACCAAGGTGGGGCGCCTGGAACACAAAATCGAAAAACTAAAAATCATCAAAAAGGTTCCTGGCGTGGAATGGCTCCGCACGGACGCCCTGAGCGGTGACCATGGCCTGACCATTACGGAATATGCCCCGTTTGGCGTGATCGGGGCGATTACACCGGTGACACATTCCCTGCCGACGCTGGCGGGAAACATCATCAACATGGTCTCCGCGGGGAACTCGATGGTGGTGAATCCTCATCCGAGCGGCGTGAAAATTGCCTGCGAGGGGGTCCGGCGCTTCAATCGAGCCATTTATGCGGCCACCGGCCTGGAAAACGTCGTGACCATCGTTTCGAAACCGACACTGGAATCGGCCGAACGCATCTTCAGCCACCGCGATGTCAAGGTGCTATGCGTGACGGGTGGGCCAGGCGTGGCCAAGGCCGCCATGGCGAGTCGCAAGAAAGCCATCGTCGCAGGGCCGGGAAATCCCCCCGTGCTGGTCGATGAAACGGCCTGCCTGCGGAACGCCGCCCGCTCGATCATTGCCGGGGCCGGTTACGACAACAACCTGTTGTGCATCGGCGAAAAGGAAGTGTTCGTGGTCGAGTCCGTGTTTGACAAATTCATGCAGGAAATGGAATCGGCCGGGGCCTGCCGTCTGAATGCCTCCCAGATAGAGCAATTGACCAAGGCGGCCTTCAGTCCTCCCCAGAACGACAAGGACCACTGGCACCTGAATCGTGATCTGGTGGGGCAGCATGCATCGGTGCTCGCCAAGCAGATCGGGCTGCCGTTGCCGGAATCGACACCGCTGCTGTTCGGCGAAACCGACGAATTCAACCCATTTGTCGCCGAGGAACAAATGATGCCTTTCGTGCCGATCATCCGCTGCCGCAACGCGGAACAGGGGATCGACCTGTGCGAAAAATACGAACACGGGTTCAAGCACACCAGTCTGATTCACTCGCGTAACGTGCGGACCATGTCGATCATGGGGCGCCGCATGGATACCACGCTGTTTATCAAGAACGGTCCTTCCCCCGCTGGTCTGGGGCTGGGGGGCGAAGGGTATCTCTCGTTCAGCATCGCAACGCCCACGGGAGAGGGAGTGACGAATCCCCTCACCTTTACGCGTCAACGCCGCTGCTCGATGGTGGATGATTTAAGAATTATCTAGGAGTTACTGGATTTCTGGTAGCAGAATAGGATCGCAGCGCGGTTTGTAAAAAAGAAAAGAACGCAGTTCTCGTGTGTTATGTGACTCGCGAGCATGTATTCGTAAATAACTCGTCTCTCATGTGAGAGAAATACATTCCCGGATTATTGTCGTTAGCCTCTGGTCTCTCATGCAAGTTGCCAAAGTGTGTGGAAAAGCAAATGCAACCGTCAAAAGCCCCGCATTGAAGGGGTGGCGGATGTTGCTGGTGCAGCCGTTCCAGGTAGATGGCACGCCAGACGAATTCCCATTACTGGCGATCGATCATCTCGGCGCGCGTGTGGGAGATACGGTGATGATTACCACGGACGGCGCAGCCGTCCGGGAAATGATGAACAGCGATCGGACTCCGGTCCGTTATGCCATCATTGGGATTCAGGACTGACCAGCGGACCAGCGGACTTAGAAATATCGGCACGACCATGTCCTCCTCCGAGATCGATATCGAAGCGATTGTGCGAAGCGTACTGCGGCAGATGCAGACGCCTGGCGCTGCCGTTGCGGTTGCTCCTCGGGAACAGGTCCACGAGAGTGGAGCGGGAAGCATCCGCCAGCTTCCCGGACGTGTCATTACCGCGAATCTGCTGGCGGAACAGGTCAAGCCTGGCGACCGGATTCAACTGGAACAGCGGGCCATCATCACGCCCTCGGCCCGCGACTATCTGAAAACCCACCAAATTTCCGTTGCGGAGTCCGTTGCCGGGGTAATCGCCCGACCGAAGTCCGTCGAGTCTTCGCGCTGGTTGGGGTTGTTGGTGGAAACGTCCCCGGCCCTGCAGGCCGCCTTGCAGTCGGTGCTGGGCAGCAGCCAGGCCAAGGGAATGCTGCAGCGCAGCAGTTCGACGGAGGAAGCCGCAGCGACGGCGATCAGTGAAATCAATCGAGGGACGGCACAAGGAATACTGATTCTGACGAATCGTCCCGCAGTCGCTGCCTGCCTGGCGAATCGCCACGAGCGGGTGCGGGCGTTGGCGGTTCGGCATCGACTCGACCTGCCGGGAGTGGAAGAACTGAACCCGAATGTCGTCTGTCTGACGAATCAGGGACTGGGGTTTTCGGATTACCTGCCGATGCTGCGTCGGATTCTGACGAATACATTATGAGGGAGCAGACACGGTGAGAATCGGAGAAATCATTGGGAATGTGACACTTTCCACCTGGCACCCTACCCTCAAGGGAGGAGTGTGGAAGCTGGCGGTGCCGCTGCATCTTAAGGCTATGCAGGGAGACCCCAGCGGACGTGCCGAAGCGATTGTGATTTACGATGAGTTGGGAGCTGGTATCGGAAGCCTGGTGGCCATTGCGGAAGGACCGGAAGCATCAGCCCCCTTTCATCCCGAACAGAAACCGATTGATGGATACAACGCCGCTCTGCTGGATCATCTTGAAGTCGAGGTCGGCCCCGATCTGGCACCATGAACGTGTACGAGAAAACGGAACCCCTTTTATCTCTGTGACGAGATTTTCATTACAACAACACAACTGCGAACAATCGAAAGCAGACACCCTCTAAGCTAACGGGAGTATAACAATGCAGAATCGCTGGAATTCGGGAATTAATGACCGCAAGCTCAAGGAAGAGATCTGTGAGATTGGCCGCCGGGTCTATAATAAAGGCTTTGCAGCAGCCAACGATGGCAATATCTCGATTCGCGTCGGCGAGAACGAGGTGCTCTGTTCACCCACCATGATCTGCAAGGGCTTCATGACGCCGGACGATATTTGCGCGGTCGACATGGAAGGTGTGCAGATCGCCGGCAAGCGGAAAAGGACCAGCGAAGTGCTGCTGCACCTGGAAATTATGAAAGCTCGACCGGACGTGAAAGCGGTGGTGCACTGTCATCCGCCTCATGCGACCGCCTTCGCGGTGGCGCGGGAGGCGATTCCGCAGTGTGTGCTGCCCGAAGTGGAAGTTTTCATGGGCGAAGTTCCACTGGCCCCCTACGAAACACCAGGCGGACACGAATTTGCCGAAACCGTGGTTCCGTTTCTGAAGGCGACCAATACGATCATCCTGACCAACCACGGCACGGTCAGCTTTGGCAAAACACTCGAAGAGGCGTACTGGAAAACCGAGATTCTGGACGCCTATTGCCGCATTCTGATTCTGGCTAAGCAGATTGGGGGCATCACCTATCTGGATGAACGGAAGAGCCGGGAGCTGATCGATCTGAAAAAGCGGCTCGGCTTCGACGATCCCCGTTTCCACAACGAAAACTGCGATCTGTGTGGTAACAGCGCGTTTCGTGATGGGTACAAAGAGAACGCGCCCGAGCAAAAGGCGTTCGAAAAAGCCCCGAGTTTTCCAGGCTACCTGCAATCTCCCACCTACGAGCAAAATGGAAAAGCCACCTTGCCCGCGGGCATGAACATGGATGACCTGGTGAAGGCCATCACCGAACAGGTAATGGCTTCGCTCGGCAAATAAAAGTTTCCTTCCGCCGGATAATGGACCGCTCCCTCCGCAGCCGCAAAGGGAGCGGTTTTTTTTCGTATCAGGCCGCCTCGTTACGCACGGGCCTAACCCGGATTTCTCACCCGGGGCAATAAAACAGGAATGCCGACTTCGACGAACCGCCCGCATGGCCCGCTTCCTCACGGGCGCGGCTAGTTTTCCAGGCACTTTCGAGGCAAAATTTACCGCATTGGTAACTGTGTGAGAAATGCGGGCTTAATGCCTAACTCCTAACGCCTAATCTTAAACCAGTTCCCACCCGGAACGTGGTGTCCGTTTGATGAATGGATCGGCTTCCGGGCAATCGATGGCTTGCATCCGTTCGTGGTCCCATGTCAGTTTTTTGCCGACGCGGTAAGCCACGTTCCCCAGGTGGTTGGCTTCCGTGAGGGGCCCGGCGTAGGAGAACGGACTGCCCGTGGGGGATCCCGTTCTGCAGGCCTGAAGCCATTCCTGGTGATGACCGGGAGAATCCGGGATGAACGGGGCGGGACGCTTGAAGTCGGCGAATTGTTCTTCCGGTAGCAGCACATGCTTGCCGTAATCGGAAAGCAGCATGCCGTCGTCGCCGATAAACAGGCAACCGTTGGCCCATTGCGGTATTTTCCCGGCCTGCCAGATATCCGGCTTGTGGCTTCCCTGATACCAGGTAAGCGTGCAGGCAGGCATTTCTCCTCGGGGACCGTATTCATATCGGGCCGACATGCTGGCGGGGGCCAGTTCGGGATGGGCCTGTGGTCCGAAGGCTTCGATCGTTTTGGGGGCATCCAATTGCAGCGCCCAGAAGGGAAGGTCATTCCAGTGACTGCCCAAGTCAGACATCGTGCCGCTTCCGAAATCCCACCAGCGATACCATTTCGGTCCCGGAAAATAGACCGTGTGGAACGGGCGAGCGGGTGCGGGGCCCAGCCATAAATCCCAGTCGAGGTAATCGGGGGGCGTCATGGCTTCGGTGGGCCGTTCCGTCACGTGCACGATATCGCCGTGCGCCTTGGCTTCCTCGGCGGATTGCAACCCCCAAGCCCGGGAAACCCACACATGGACTTCGCGGACCGGACCGATCGCATTGGACTGAATCAACTCCACGACCCGGCGATAATTCGGCATGCCGTGGATTTGTGTTCCCATCTGAGTGGCCACGTTAGCGCTGGCAGCGGCCTGGGTAATGATGCGGGATTCGTAGATGTTGTGGGTCAGCGGTTTTTCACAATAGACATGTTTCCCTGCCTTCAGCGCGGGGAGCGTGGCATAGGCGTGGGTGTGTTCGGCGGTGCTGACGACAACCCCATCGATATCGTCGACGCGGGTGTAAAGTTCTCGAAAGTCCGAGTATTTGCGTGCCTCGGGATGGGCGGCGGCTGCCCGATCGAGATTCTGCCGATTGACATCGCACAAGGCGACCACCCGGACATCGGGATCGGCGGCAATGGTCCCCAGATTTCCGCCTCCCCGCCCACCAACCCCGATAAAGGCCAGATTCAGTTTTCGGTTGGGCGAACCGGCGGTCAGCAGGCCCGGGGCGGCCGCAAACGCGGCAGCCGTGCCCAGCGAGGTTTTCAGAAAATCGCGACGCGTCGCGGGGGAAGTCGGGTACTTGCTCATGAGAAGACTTTCTGAATTCAAGTGTGTTTCGCGAACCCCAGTCGCCGTCTGGCGGGAGACAAAATCGAGGCATTGCCCCGGCTATCTGAACGCTCCCGTCGACGGTTCAACCATACCCGATTGATCGGGCGTTGTCGATGAATACGTGGCCTCGCAGCGGGGGAGCCATGATTCCGGATACCCCTCCGGGCGATCAGGTGTCGCATGCCGGGAGGAACCCAGACCGCGCGACTGGAGAATTCAGGCCGGGAAGAAATCCTGGCCGATGTGTCGACGAATCGCTGTCTCCCGCAACGGGAATTCACTAAGCTGTCGGGAGTATTGCAGCACGAGGTTTCCGAGGATGGCAACGAGGGATTGCGAATAGTTATGGCCGACAAACGCGATTTCGATGATTTTCTGGAGAAGTTCCACAAGCATCGCCAGTTGATGGTGGAGGAACTGCACAAGGTCATTATCGGGCAGGACGATGTGATCGAGCAGATTCTGGCGGCGATTTTCACCGGTGGGCATTGCCTGCTGGTGGGCGTTCCCGGCTTGGCCAAAACGCTGGTCGTGAGCACGATCGCCAAGATCCTCGACGTGGAATTCAAGCGAATTCAGTTCACGCCGGATCTGATGCCTTCGGACATCACGGGGACCAACGTCCTCGATGAAAACGATGCGGGCCGCCGTGAATTCCGATTCGTGCAGGGGCCCGTGTTCACGAATGTACTGCTCGCGGACGAAATCAACCGGACGCCCCCCAAGACACAGGCCGCCCTGCTGCAGTCGATGCAGGAACGCGAAGTGACCATCGGGCAGACCACCTACGACCTGCCCGAGCCATTTTTCGTGATCGCGACTCAGAACCCGATCGAACAGGAAGGGACCTATCCGCTGCCGGAAGCCCAACTCGACCGTTTCATGTTCAACATCAAGGTCGATTATCCGACCGTGGAAGAAGAGGAGCGGATACTCGACGCGACCACCGGAAAGGAACGGAGCGAAGTCCGCAAAATTCTCTCCGCGAAATCGATCCTGTATTTGCAAAAGCAGATCAACATGATCGAAGCCAGTCCGCTGATGATCAGTTATGTCACGCGGATCGTGCGAGCCACCCGGCCCGCGGATGGCTCGGCTCCAAGGTTCATCAAGGAACTGATCGACTGGGGCGCGGGTCCCCGGGCGGGGCAGTATCTAATCATCGGAGCCAAGGCGATGGCGGCCATGGATGGGCGTCCGGCCATCAGTCCCCAGGATGTCCGCAAAATTGCGATTCCCGTGCTGCGGCACCGCATTTCCGCGAATTTTCAGGCACAGGCGGAAGGGTATTCCACCGACGACCTGGTGCAGCGATTGATCAACGAAATCCCCGAGCCCCCCGTGCCGAAGTATCAGTGATAGCACCCCGGAGGAGCACCGCGGCTTGAGCGGAGCCGGAACGCCGCTCCGCGATTTGCCAAAATTCCCGGAGCGGGTTTCGCAATTCTGTTTGCAAAACCGGCGCGTAATCGTCACGATACTTGAGAACGCATCCCTTGTGAAAGGCAGGGGTTGGAAGGCGCGGACGGTTCGCGTGCTGGCGACCCTCCTGACGCAAGGGCGATCGCTGCAAGCGATCATGGGGAATTGGGCTCGTGTATCCCTGCCAGCGGAATTCGGGGGAGCGAGTCCCAGAGGGATGTAGCGGGTCGGTATCATTGCGAGTTCACTGCCGTTTCGGCTGAGGTCTCGGAATTACGGAGGCATTTCGCGGGTTCTCACCGCCGCCTCCCTTGTTCCTTTCCTGGATGAAGCAACGTTTCTTCAGGAAAGGAGAGTGTCTTTCGCACGATTATCCGGACTTTCCATGGCAACCAAAAAACAGAAACCGACCGCGGCGGCGGATGAATCCTCGAACAGCGAATTTGATTTGCTGAAACGGGAGACGCTGGGGCGGTATCAACTGAAGCGCAAGCTGGGTGCGGGAGGCATGGGGGCCGTCTATCTGGCCTTGGATTCCCAGTTGAACCGTCTCGTGGCATTGAAGGTGCTTCCGCCCGACAAGGCGGAAAACGAAATCCTGGTGAAGCGGTTCAAATCCGAGGCGCAAGCCGTGGCGCAACTGAGGCACGAAAATATCGTGCAGGTGTACGAGTCGGGCGAAACGGAAGGTTATCACTATATCGCCTTAGAGTATGTCGAGGGGACAGACGTCCACAGGCTGATCAAGAAGCGGGGGCGTCTGCCCGTGCGGCGGGCGACGGAGATCATCACGCAAGTGGCCCAGGCGCTGGATCATGCCGAGAAAAAGGGGATCGTGCATCGCGACATCAAACCGGCCAACATGTTGATCAACCAGGCGGGTGTGGTGAAGCTGACCGATATGGGCCTGGCCCGCATGCTGGACGATACCGAGGTGACCTCGATCACCCGCGCGGGGACCACGGTCGGGACAGTGGATTACATGGCTCCCGAACAGGCTCGCAGCAGCAAGGCCGCCGACACCCGTAGCGATATCTATTCCCTGGGATGCGCCTGGTATCACATGCTGACGGGCAGTCCCCCCTACGCCGAAGGGAGCGTGACGAACAAGTTGCAGGCGCACGCGATCGCCCCGATCCCCGATCCCCGATCCATCAATGAAAGCGTGCCGGAATCGGTGGTTGCCGTGTTGCAGCGGATGATGGCCAAGAGACCCGAAGACCGCCACCAGACACCCCAGGAATTGCTGGACGACCTGAAAGCCGTGAAAGCCAGCAAGAAGGACATCAGCGCCACGGACCTGGCGGCTCTGGCTGCCGAGGCGGAGGAAAGTCCCCCCCCCCGTTCCCGTGCGCGGGAAGAGCGGGCACGTGACGACGAGGACGACGACTTGCCGGTTTCTTCCGGAGCAGGCTCGTCCGTTCGGAGCGGCACGAAAAAACCGAACTCCTCGGGTTCCCCGATCGATGCCCTGCCCCCGCGCGAACGCCGCGCGCTTGATGACGTCCCCGCTTCGGAGAAAAAGGGATTCAATACGGAACCGCTGGTGTATATCGGGTTGGCATGTGGCCTTGCGGTCGCCGTGGGGGTTACCTGGTATCTGATTTCCAGTATCGGGGGGGCCATGAGTCCCGCCAGCAATAAGCAGGTGAACCTGATCGACCTGGCGCAACAGCAACAGGAAGAACGGGCGGCGGAAGGCGGAGATCAAGCGACCGCCGCCACGACGGAACAGTCTCCCCAGGCGATGCAAACCGTGGAAAACGGCAACGGGCGCACGGCCGATGCCGTTCTGTCGCGAGAGAATTTGAATGGGAACGGGACCAATGCGAAACTAGTCCAGGCCATTGAAAACAAGTGGCCCGTGATCGCAGTGGTCAACCCGAGTGTCCGCACGGATGAGGCTTCTGCTCATTCAATCACCGAGGCATTGGCGAAAACGCCGGCCAAGGAGATGGTGATTCAACTGCGCACCACGGGCGTACATCGCTGGGAACAACCGATCATTATCGACGGGCGATCGTTGATTATCACGAAAAGCGCGGAAAGCCCGGGCACCATTCTGGTGAATACCACCGGGGCGCTCGCGAATGGACTGATCACCATTCGCCGGGGGGATCTGGTACTGGAAAATCTCCACTTCGGTTTGCTCGGGTACGACCTGCCGGGGGAAAACGAATTGACTCTCATCAAATCCCTGGATGGGAACGTGATGGTCAAGAGCTGTTCCTTTACCCAGGAAGAGACCCGCGCGGGAGCCGTGACGTTGTGCAGCATCGCGCAAACCTTCTCGAATTCACTCAACTGCGTCTGGGAAAGGTCGCTGATTCGCGGGCCGATGTGGCGACCGTTTGAAATCTCCGCCTCCCGGGTAAAATTTCTGTTGCAAAGCTGTCTGGTATGCGTGGGGGACGAACCGGTCTTGACTTTGAACCACACAACATCCAGGGGGGGGACCTCCCCGGGAGCGGATCAGGGGGAGCTGACGAAACGGGATCTGGCCTTTGCCGATTCCCTCGTGCTTTGCCAAGGGACACCACTGACCTTCACGAACACCACCCGGGAAGTGTCGGTCCCGCCGACGCAACTGCGCATGAATCGGACCAGCTTTGTCGCCCGTACACAATCCGCGGAGACTCCCTTCCTGCGGATCATTGAATGGCCGGAGAACGTGCTGGCCACCGCGGGTAACGGGAAATTGTCCCAGATCAACTGGATCAGCGAAAACAGCCAGTTCGCGGGCTGGAGCCGCCGCCTGCAGGCCACTGCCAACAAAACCCGCACGGCTTTCGAGGCGATGGATGATCAGGCCTGGCAGGAATTCTGGGGTAACCCGGGGCTGACCGGATCCTGGAATGCCAAAGGCCTGGCGGACGTTCCTCGGGGGAGCCTGGAATTTGCCGATATCGCATCCCTGCGCAAACTGGGGCTGGCAACGGCCGCGCTGCCCGGCGATGAGACCTTGCAGCAGTTGGAACAACTGAAGCCGCCGCTCCTCCCCGAACAAAGTTGGCGCTCGACCATGGCACGCAGCACGGAAACGGGAAAAATTTCTCCTACACCCTTCCCTGCCGATGCCCCCCGTCTGACGGTTGATGCCACTAAAGTCAACTTGGGAGAATTTCTGGCCTCCCAGGAATTGCCGGACGTCGTTGTGGTGGAAGTTCGTGGCTTTGGGTTGCGGAGTTGCGCGCCGATCAGGATTCGCGGCAAGAAAGTCCGCCTCGAAATCCAGCAGGAAGCAGGACGTGCTCCGTTGACATTCCGTCCCGTTCCGGGCAAGGGAGACGCCCCGTCGAAATCCACGCCCTGGATTGTGGTGGAGAATGGCACGCTGGAAATATCGGGAGGCGTGTATCGGCTGGAACCCTATGAAAAGAATGCGATGCCCGAGGTCTGGCTGGATGCTCTCAACGCGAACATTCAACTACAGCGCTGTTTTGTGCGGGGGCCCCTATTGGCCAATCCCGCGCTCAAATCGTTGATCCGCATCCAGGGGAGCGGCAACCCGCGAGGTCTTGCCGTGGTGGAAGATTCCTATCTGGAATATGGGGGGGCGATTGTGGATGCCGATCTGGCCTCCCACGATCTCCGACTGCAGAATTCCATCCTGGTTTCGCAAACCCATCTGCTGCAGGTCAAGCACCGCGGCGAAGAGGCTGCCCCGGGGCGCGTCGAGTTGGCCCGCAATACCTTTTCGGGCCGCAACGGAGTGATACACTTCGATGTCGCGGCTCCCAAGCCGCACGGCAAACCGTTTGTCAATGTCTATGTGACGAAATCCGTTTTCGTGCAGGCGGTCGCGGTGGAAAAGGGAGCAATCACCCCCACCACGATTGTCTCGGCGACCTTCGGGAGCGAGGAACTGCCACGACGGGTCTGGTGGTGGGGGACGCGAAATGGCTTCTCGCCCGAGGTGACAAAGTTGTTCAAGCAACAGGATCTGGCGGGCAACTGGATCGATTTCTGGGGAGTGGGGCATGTCAAGGAACCGTTGCTGGCAAACGATGGGGTCCTGCTTCGGGAGGCGGTGATCGATGCCAAGAAATTACGGCCTGCCTCGTTTTCGTTGTTCGAGCAATGCCAAGCCATGAAATGGGGCGAGGGAGAAACCCCCCTGGGGGCCGATTGGACCCAGCTCGACTTATTACGAGATACCGAAACGGAAACCAAACCGGGCGAAACCAAACCAGTTGGCGCCACGGCACCCCCTCGATTTTAACCGGCCCTTCCCGCTCTCGTGATCAATCAGGGTTGCCGGAATTGTGCCACTCCAGGCCCATAAAACTCTCGAAAACAGCCCCTTTCCGCGCGGAGCCGGGGAATGCGATTCCCGCGAAACGCTTCGCAAAGCCTGTCCCGTTCTGATATGCTCCTCGGACGGCTCAACAGGGAAGCCCTTGGGCGAAATGAACATTTCAAGGACTTGGCAGGAAATTCGTGCATCATGGCGAACAAGGCAAACGTTTTGATTGATGGTGCCTGGGTGGCATCACGGGGAACGGCAACATTTCGGGCAGTCGATCCCGTGACCGGGGAGGAGATTGGCGACGAATTTCCCGTCAGCCCCTGGGAAGAAATTGATCTGGCACTGGCAGCCGCTACACGGGCGGATGCCATCGTTCGGGATTGGCCTGCCGAACGTTTCGCAAAGTTCCTCGAAACCTATGCCTCCGCCATGGAAGCTCACGCCGATCGGATCGTCGCCCTGGCGCACCAGGAAACGGCCTTGCCGATCAGTCCGCGGTTGCGGGATGTCGAATTGCCCAGGGCCATCAACCAGATGAAGGTGGCGGCGGAATGTGCCCGGGGCGGAGGCTGGGCATTGCCCGTCCTCGATACGAAAAACAACATCCGTTCCTGTTACCGCTCGATCGGGCCGGTCTTCGTGCTGGGGCCAAATAATTTTCCCCTGGCCATCAACAGCATTTCTGGACAGGACTTCGCGGCGGCCATCGCGGCCGGAAATCCGGTGATCGCCAAGGGGCACCCTTCTCACCCGGGCACAACCCGCCTGTTTGGAGAACTGGCCGCTCAAGCCGCGGAAACCTGCGGGTTTCCGGGAGGATTCGTGCAACTACTGTATCATCTGGCTCCCGAGGAGGGGCTGCGGATGATCCAGGACGCGCGGACCGCCTCGGTTGCCTTCACGGGATCTCGCCAGGGAGGGTTGAAGATCAAGGCGGCAGCGGATGCCTGCGGGAAGCCGTCCTATCTGGAAATGTCGAGCATCAATCCCGTGTTCGTGCTCCCTGGGTACTTAAGCCAGTCTTCGGAACAGTTGGCGAATGATTTCTTCGGAAGCTGCCTGATGGGGAGTGGGCAATTCTGCACGAATCCCGGTTTGATCATTTTACCCGCGGGGCCCGAGGCGGAACTATGGGTTTCCGAAATGACCGCGCGGTTCGCCGCCTCGAAATGTGGGCCGCTGTTTTCCGCCCCCGTGCGCGAGCATTTCCTGGAAAACATTCGTCGCCTGGCATCCGCCGGAGCGGAAATTCTGACCGGAGGAAAGGCCTGCGTGGGGCCGGGCTTCCACACCGAAAGCACGCTGTTGCGGATTTCCGCGGACGAATTCTTGAAGCATCCCCTGGAATTTCAGCAGGAAGCGTTCGGCAACAGTTCCCTACTGGTGACGGGTAGCACGGAGGCGGACATGCTGCGGATTGCAGACGCCCTCGAAGGGCAACTGACTGGATGTGTCTACTTGACGGAGCAGCCCGCGGACGAACAATTCTACCGCGATCTGGAGCCCATTCTGCGGCGCAAGGTCGGCCGACTGCTCAACAACAAAATGCCGACCGGAGTGGCGGTTTCGCCTGCGATGAATCACGGCGGCCCCTACCCGGCCACGGGGCATGCCGGGTTTACCGCCGTCGGTTTGCCTGCCTCGATTCGCCGGTTTTCGATGCTGCAAAGCTACGATAACGTTCCCGAACACCGTTTGCCCCCGCTGTTGAAAACGACGTGATTCCGCAACCGGCCAGGGGGCGTCCGATTGCCGGTGACGTGGTATTCCCGTTAAAATCCGTGGGTCGGTTCCGTGTCGCAAGGCATGAGATCGGACGTTTGCCCGAGGACACCATTTTGAGGACAAGGGGTACATCATGAAAACAGGCCGGTTTACGCTCGCAAAACGCGGTTCCTGGTGGATCCTTGGCGTGCTGGTGCTCACGCTCGGCGGGGTTATTCCCCCTGGCGCCTGGGGACAGAAAAGTACGGGGTTGGGCAGCAAGCCCGGCGGACGTGGCGGGAATGTGGTGACGGTCGACAAGAAGGCCGAGGAGGCCCGCGAGAGTTTCCTGCGCACATCGGCGGAGCTGGCGCGGGAGTACGAGGATCTGGGCGAACTGGAAAAGGCGCAAGAGGTGTTGCGTTCGATGTTGAAACTCGCCCCCGGAACCAAGCCGATTGAAGAAAAAATCAAGCAACTCGACGAAGTGCGACTGGCTCAAAACGAAGCCGATACGGAAGTCGACGCCAGCCGGGGCTGGGTGGCGGCCCGCGTCGCTGTGGAAAAGGGGAAAGTCATCCGGTTTCAGGCTGAAGGAGATTGCCGGGTCACTTTCTCCCAACTGGTCAATCCCGAAGGAGTGGCAGCCGGAGACGTGAAAACCGAAATGGCGTTGGGGGTCCCTTTTGGCGCGCTGATGGGCATGATTGTCGACGACAAGGGAAAACCGGGGCAGCCGTTTCACATCGGGCAGAAAAATGAACTGAATGCCGACGCGACGGGGCAACTCTTCCTGCGGGTCAACCTGCCACCCCAGGCCAAGGCCACGGGAAAGTACCGGGTACGGATCACGGGAGACATTAAATCTGCGGATGCCTCCTCCACCGGTCGATAACCTTTTCAGCAATATATTTCAGCAAACCGTATCGAGAAGTGCAGGGATGACTAGTCTGGTGCGCAGGGAGTTGTCGGAAACCGCCAGGACCTTCGTGGTGAAGGTGGGTACCAACGTCCTTTCCGACGAAAAATTGGCCCTGGATCCGGGACGGATTGCGCGGCTCGCGGAACAGGTGCATGCCCTGAGGATGGCAGGCAAGCAAGTGGTACTGGTTTCCAGTGGCTCGATCGGGGCGGGCATGACACTGCTCGGCTTGAAGGAGCGGCCCCGCGATCTGCCGCATGTGCAGGCCGCCGCTGCCACCGGACAAGCTCATCTGATCGGAATCTACGATCAAGCCTTTCGACAGCACGGCTATCACGCGGCCCAACTGTTGCTCACTGCCGACGATTTCCGCAATCGTTCACGGTATCTTAATGTGCGCAATACCTTGCGCACTCTGTTCGAGTATGGCTGCGTGCCAATCATCAACGAAAACGACACCGTCAGCGTCAATGAAATCCGCAGCCCCTTTGCCAATGCTCAGTTTCGCGAATCCGAACCCCTGGTCGGCGGACGATGCAAGGCGCTGCTGCCGGGCACCAAGTTCAGCGACAACGATCAGTTGGCCGCGATGGTGACGAATCTGCTCGATGCTCCCCTGTTGATTATCCTGTCGGTCATCGATGGATTGTACGATGGCGACCCACGCAATCCCGCCAGTCGGGTGATTTCCACTGTGGAAAAATGGGAGGATCGCCTGTTCGACTGCGTCGGGTCATCCCAGAGTTCACGTGGCACGGGAGGAATGCAGTCGAAGTTGATGTCGGTCAAGCGGGCCGTCTCGGTAGGGGAAAACGTCATTATTGCAAATGGGCACGACAACCGCGTGCTGGAAAAGATTCTGGCGGGCGAGGAAGTTGGTACGGCCTTTCTGGCGACGGGGCGTTTCATTCCCGCCTGGAAACGCTGGATTGGATATACCGTGAATCCCCTGGGAAGTTTCGTGGTGGATGACGGAGCCCGCCGGGCCATGGTGGAGTCGGGTACATCCCTGTTGCCGATCGGCATTCGCGAGGTGCAGGGGGAATTCGAAATGGGCGAGGTCGTTTCCATCAAGGACCTGCACGGCATCGAATTCGCGCGTGGCTTGACCAATTACGACTCGGTCCAGGCCCGAAACGTTCTGGGCTGTCGCAAGGAGGAAATCCTGGCGCGCTCGGGCAGCATGTCGTTTCTGGAAGCAGTTCATCGCGACAACCTGGTGATTGTCGGCTGATCGGACTGGATGCTGCCGCGGGAACAGGGGGCTCGACAAATCAAAAACACATTTTCATTTTGCCATGAAATAGTCTTAACGATCTGATCCGACCACGGCAGTTATCAAGGGGTCTGAAATTCCGTGCCCCAATTCTGCGGGCCATCTCCCTTTTCTCGAAAGATGTCGACAAGTGGTGCTCTCGCGCAATACGGTTACATTCTGGCCTTACTCTAATCGAAGTACTGGTATTCATAGCGATTATCGCCATTAAGGTGGCCCTCCTGCTACCGGACGCGCAACAGATGCGAGAAACGGCGAAACGCATTTCCTGTAAGAACAATCTCAAGCAGAGCGGACTGGCGTTACATAACTACCGCGATACACACAAGATGTTTCCCCCGAGGCACATTCGTGGATATAGCTCCGTGATGACATTCGAGCATGGCAATGGTGCCAGTTGGGGCGCTCTGCTCCTGCCCTTCCTCAAACAGGCGGCCTTTTACGATAAACTGAATTTCAACATCGGAATATTCGAAGGGACCAACAAGTCGACCATCGTGGCCCTTCGAGAATTCCCACGGTCCTTGCCCGAGTGATTCCGAGCGGACCCCCGTGCGCAACATTCATGGCACGGCCGACCCAAACTATATGGCCTCCATGCCGAACACCAGTTACTTCGGCAACAGCGGTGCCTACAACAACTGACATTGACGAACTAGCCGCGACCGTCAGGGAGTCAGGCCGGGTGCTCTGGTTGTGTCAACATCAACCGCGGGTGGCCCGACCGGAACGGTCGGGTTGCGTAGCAACAAGACGCTTCACCTTCCAGTCTCAACCTCTATCCAACGACGAATTCATCGTCCATTTCCAATCCCGGAGGCCACGCATTGGGAATACCGACGATCGTTGTTGCACGTACCCGCGAGCTGAACTCCAGGGCCAGTCCGTTGCGGATTCGACCAATCCTGCCCGAACTGGATATGTTTCTCAGAGTCATAGACACGTCGCTTGACCATTCAGGCAATCCTGCCGTTCATTGAACCCCGGGTCAGAATGGTAGCACAAGGTCAATTCATCTTGTCGCTTCGCGCCCCAACCGACAAGTCGGTCGGGCCACCCTGCGGCAAACAAAACGACGTCGTGGGCGGACAGGTAGTCTGAAGCCGCTCTGCATGTTCAATGCCCATGCGGGAACCAAAGTCGCATGACAAGCAAAACGGCCAGACCTGCGGCAAACGCGATAAAGTGGATGGTGTTTGTGCGCATGGAACTTCCTTTCTTGATCTCCGGGATCAAGTCGGCGGCACCGATGTAAAGGAAGTTGCCGGCTGCGAAAGGAACGAGAAAACTGACATCAACTGTGGCCGAGATACCGTATACGACCAGCCCGCCGACGAGGAAGGTCAGTCCGGAGAGAAAGTTGTAAAGGAGCGCCCATTCTTTTTGCCATCCACCGTGGAGCAGCACGGCGAAGTCTCCAAGCTCCTGCGGGACTTCATGGGCTGCTGCTGCCAGCCATGCGGTGACTCCCAAACGAAAGTCGATCAGGAAACTTGCGGCAACGAACAGCCCGCCAATGAAATTGTGCAGCCCATCGGCAATCAGGATCAGATACGTCAACGGCTCCCGCTTCTCGACCTCGGTCTGATGGCTGTGGTGCCAGTTGAGAAACTGTTCGAGTGCAAGAAACATCAGGAAACCGGCGACGATCCAGACATAGACGGAAATCTCATTTCCCATCACATGAATGGACGCCGGGATCATATGGAACATGGCACCGCCGATCAGTGACCCGGCAGCGAAGGCGACGAGAGGAAGCAGGATCTTGTCCAGAGTGGATTGCTTGAGAACGAGCGTCAGACTGCCAACGAGGGCAATCAGGCTCATCGCAACTCCCGAGACTATGATCCACAATAGCATATTCGCCCCAGCCATCAGTTGATATCCGCGATCTGTAACCCAATCCCCTACGATTCTATCGGTCTATGTACTCATCTCCCATTCCATTTGATGATCCAGTTGAGCTGGTCAGGATGTGCCTGACGAACGGGGAAATGACTGAGAACGTATTTGAAAAGCGGTCATTTCGTGGTTTAAGAGATTTCTTATTGTACAGTCATGAATGCACGGAAGCGATTCACGACCGACGTGACCGCTTCGCAATGGAAGCGGATCGTACCACTGATTCCCCCGGCCAAACCTGGAGGAAGACCGCGCAGCACCGACATGCGCGAAGTCGTTAACGCAATGTTTTACATCACGCGAACAGGGTGCGCGTGGCGGATGTTGCCGCACGAGTTTCCCCCCTGGCCAACTGTGTATGAATTTTTCAAAACATGGCGAGACGACGGCACGTTCGAGCGGATGAATGCTCGACTGCGCGAAAAGGTTCGCCAGCAGAATGGCCGACCCAAAGAACCGAAAATCGCCGTTATTGACAGC
>JACTNB010000003.1 GCA_014584345.1 Planctomycetota bacterium | reverse complement strand
AGAAGGGAGCCGGCAACCCCCGGGCGTTATACAGGTCGATCACTTCCGCAAGATTCATAAACCGCACTTCTCCGGTGACGTCGGCCACAATGAATTTCCAGCCAACATCGGGATTGCCCGAGAAGACCTTACCGTTGAAATGCTTCCAGAAATCGTCGTTGGCCCCGTGCATGAACATGGCCTGATCAGGCGTGACGGACTTATTCAGATCGGCAACCCAGGGCGAGGTCGATTGCTTGTCTCCCGTCGCCCGTTGCGACCAGACATCCTCTGGTAGGTCTCTTTCTGATAGGCTCCCAGCATATCATAGTCGCTGAACATTCGATTGCTTTTTGCATCCAGAATGTAGTTATCAGCTCCCAGCGTGAATTTCGTTTCCACGAAGTCCATCACGTAATCATTTTTTGCCGAATCCCACTTGTACTCTTTTTTGGCCTCGTCCCATACACGGTCCCATTTCATGATCACCTTTCTGCCTTTGATTTCTTTCACCATGTACTCGCTCGCGCCTTTGATTTCTTTCACCATGTACTCGCTCGCCTTGCCTTCCGCGTCGAGCAGCACGCCGGAACTGTTCAGATTGGCCTTCAGCAGGCCGGTGCTGTCGGTTTTTCCCGTCGGAGCATTTCCCGGTTTGGGAGCATACCCCGGCTTCCCGTGATACTTGAGACTCGACGCATTCGAGGCTCGTACTATGATCAGCGTTTCGGATTTTTTCGCATAACTCCCCAACGACAGCGCATGCGCGGGGGCCATGCCGTAATCCTTTGATTTCAACGCAAACTTCTTCAACGCCTCGATGCTCGCCTCGGACAACCCGTCCAGTTTCCCTCCTGCTTTGGCAAAGACGGTTTCCAGTTTAACCACTTCCGTGTTCTTGGCCCCGAATTTTGTCACGCTCCCGATCTTGCCCAGGTTTTTCGCGGCGGCCCCCAACCCCAGGATATCCAGTAGCATGAACCCCCCTTCCGCCAAGACGCCCGCAACATTCCCCTCCGTCGCGTAGGCATAAACATTCTCTCCACTCACCATGAACCCATAGGCAGGGATCGCCATCTGCATCAGCGTGTCCCCGGCTTGTAATGCTTCCTCCATGGCTCCCTGCATGGACCGCAATGCACTCACTTCCCGGCGAATGCGATCGAGGTTGGCAGCCTGCTCGGCTTCCCGCTTTTGCTGGTAGAGCCGAGTCAAGGGTTCCAGCTTCTTACGGGTTTCCCGCAAGGCCTTATTCAATCCTTCGAGCGCCTTCAGATTTAACGTGAACGTCGAGACCTCCTTCTTCTGCGCATCGGCCTTGCCGCCCGTCTCCGAAACCTTGACCTGGAAGTGGCGCCTGCTGTTGGCCTGATTCACGATGTCCGTCATATCCACGCCGCGGGCAATCTGCTCTCCCGTCAAGGTAATTTTCATTGTCGCCGGAATGCCATGATAAAAAGCATCCTTGCGGAGGTTCTCCAGTTGTTTTCCCGCATTGGCCGCCTGCTTCACACTCGCTCCCGACCACCAACTGGCCTGCGTTGTTCCTTGGTCATTTTTGGGAAATTCCCCCAGCCCGCTATAGACGCTGGAGGGACTGTTCCAGAGGAAATCGATCCAGTACGATTGTCCATTCGCACCATACACTTCCGAGGCATTCCCATACCAGAACTCCTCGGCCGAATTAAAAAAGGTCTCCCCCTCGGGCAGGGTCCCGCTTGCCGCATTCTCATTCCAATAGTACACGTATTTGGTGTATTCTGACTGCATCACATCGTTGAGATTCCCGTAGTGTTTGGCAAAATCCAGTTCAAACTGGGTATACGCCTCGGACAGGTCCGTCAGGTAATCCCGCTGTCGGATGTAGGCGGCTTCCGCTTTTTCCATCGCGATTTCCGCCAGACTACGTCCGCTGGCATCGACTTCCTCGACAACCACTTCAACCTGGGTTTCCTTCGTGACCTGCACCGTGTCGAACCCCGCAACAAACCGACCATCCTCGGATTGATACACATCCACATTGGCCACCACGTAGTCCAACCCGAAGCCCCGTTGCTCCTCCGCCTCCCGCTCCGTCGCCGCCGTCACCTGCACAAACCCAAACGAACCATTCCCCATATTGAGGCTGGTAATATTGGTGTTTTGGGTGTTGCCGCCGGCAGTCGATTTGGGACGATAATCCGGATCATTGGCCTGATCGTAAAACACGGTGAGGCGTTCCGAGGTATTCAACGGCAACACCACATAATCCGTGGACTCCGCCAGTTCATACCAGTTGTCGTCCGCATGTTCCTTCAGCATGACAACAATTTTGTAAGCCCCGGATTGCGAGAAGTTGAAATCGATATTGACGGCATGCCGGTCATTCCAGTCCGACAATTTGACATCGATGGTTTTTTCAACCACGGTCGTTCCGGCCTGATCGACGACTTTTACCCGTACGCGCCCCACTTCATGAAACTTTTTCGTCGAGTCACTGATGTGTGCAGTCACTCGATAGAGCTGATCCTTAACGGACGAACCGGGATTCAGCCGCTGCAGGTCGATTTTATACACCTCGCTCTGAGGATCTGCGTTCCAGTCGGTGCCGTCCAGTATGTCCCAGCCACCCACGTGTTCGAACCAGTCCTCCACCTTGCCACCATAATAAACGGCTCCCCCCGCAATCTCCTTGCCCAGTTCCTGCCCCCATTCCTTCCAGACTTCCCCGCGCTCCGTGATGTAGTCGACCCCCGCACTCAAGCGGTCCGTAACATATCCCCCACCACTCGTGATGCGGTCCCCCAGGTAACTGCCGAAACTCTGCAGACGATCCTCCGCATACCCCGTCGCCGCCTGCCAGCGATCCGCAGAGTATTTCTCTACCGCCTCGGCCTGATTCTTTCCCCATGTCTGTACGCTGTTCTTTAAATCGACCGCATGCTGATTCAATGAGCTTACAACGGTTTGCCCAAGCGACTGAATCTGCTGCAAACCGGCATTATGAATTTCCTGCACCACGCCGAAGGGATTTCGTGCATCTACAGTAGCTAATTGTGTCTTCAGAGAATCTCCGATATCAGAAACCTTGGACAGGGCTTGTTGAAGTTGATTAGACCCATTGGCGAATACTTGATTACGGGCTTCGCTGATTGCCTTTTTATAAGTCGTAGACAGAGTTTGCCTTTGTTGCTGTTCCCAGGTCTCCCATTTCGCAACCGCCTTGTCTTTTTCTTCATTGATTTTTTTCACGGCCTTGTCGCGTTCTGCCAAGACCGTATCAATCTGCTTCTGGGCATACTCCAGCGGCGCCTTGAAGATTTCCTTGATCTGGTTCACCGCCGCGTTGAACGTCGCCTTGGCAGCCGCGATTTTCTCGTTCGCGGAGTTGACTACCTTATCCCGTGCCTGCAATATCTCTCGCTCGCGATCGTTATACCAATTTGTGGCTTTCTGTTGCTGTTCCTTCCACCAGTCACTGGCCGTTCCCCCTTTTTCCTTGACCCAGTCGCTGGCTGCCCCTCCTTTTTCCTTGCCCCAGTCGCTGGCTGCCCCTCCTTTTTCCTTGGCGTCTTCCTTAAAAGCATTGTACGAATACAAACCAAAGCCCTCTGCCTCTTCGCCATTGGCGATGCGGTCGCGTTCCGCCTTGGCATCTATTAGTTCACGATTAGCGCTGTTTTTGGCACGGGTGATCGCCTGCTCGTTAGGAACCACGACCTTGTCTCGATCCTTGGCGGCAGCATCCAACTGCGATTGCTGCATCTGTTGTAGTGATGACTTTACACTCACGTGCGGCGATGCTTTGGTCTCAGCGTTTTTCTTCTCGGTGGCAATGTTGTTGGCGGCTTGCGTTATCGCCTGCGTTGTTTGTTCGCTTGCCGTTTTTGTGATCCGCGCCAACTCTTGTTCCTGGATGGTGGCTGCCGACTCCGTCTGAGTCACATAGGCTGATTTGCCGGCATCGAGTGATTGAATTATGGCCTCAATCTCGGCGGCCAGTTCCTGGTTAGAGCCCTTAAGAATACTCGACAAGGCGTAGCGGAGTTGGTTTGTCACCACCAACACCTTGTCATATACCATCATAATTCTTCCCGGTGCATTGTTTTGTGGAGCATCGGGGTCGATATATTCTGGAGACTGTTTGGCGTCTGGATTGTATGCGCCCTTTCCACCCCGGCCTCCAAACTGGGAACTCGCCTGAGTCGTCGTGTTTGAGGCCTCTTGTATTCTAAGTATTCGATTCTCGTCTTGTTCTTTTAGAATCTCGGCCAGAGCGCCATTGTATTCCTTGATCACTTTATCCAACGCCGAACGCTGCACGGCAGCTTCCAACTCCACTTGAGTCAACTGTCGCGTTTCTTCCTTCGCCCAGGCTTCGCTCTGGGCACTCATGGTGGCCATCGTATTTAGAATTTCCGTTGCGCCTTGCCGCATATCCGCGATCGCCTGGCGTGTTTCGCTGGAAGCAGTCTTTTCCAATTTCTGCAGTTCCTCGAGCAACTGCGGCAACTGGCTGCCATCCAGCGACTCCAGGGCCGTTTGCAGCAGAAGCGTGGCTTGCTCCAGGGATTGAAGATCCTGAATCTGCGTGTCGACGCTGATCCCCTTCGTCAACGCATTGAATGTTCTGCCGAACTTGCGGGGATTCACGAAGGATTCCTGGGCTTTTTGCACGGCGGCTTCGAGTTTGTCGGTACCCCGCAACTGCACCCCCTTGGCAACGGCGACGTTCTTGGCGTTCACGTCAATCTTGCCCGGCTGGCTGACCTTCACCACCGATTTGGGGAAGCCCGACTGCAAGCCGACCAGTGCATAGCC
>JACTNB010000030.1 GCA_014584345.1 Planctomycetota bacterium | reverse complement strand
CCGTTGTGTTCCCCTGCCGGATTCCCAGGGACAGTTCGGTGCCGCCTGCAAGGATGCGGGGTTGCGGGAGGCGACCGGACGGTATGTCGTGTTCTGGGATGACGACAACTGGTTCTATCCGCATGCGCTGCAATGTCTGCTGGTTTCGGGTAAGCGAAACGCATCTGTGTGGTCGACTACTCGCTGGCTTCAGATTCTGCCTGCAGGGGAGCGTGTGCGTTCTCGCGGTCGGAGCGCATTTCGAACAGAAAGCGGGAAGGGATCGTTTTTCGGGGCTTGCCCCATTTTCTGCGTGTCTCGGCAAACGTGAGGGTGAGCGATTCCTGGGCCCGGGTTACGCCGACATAGGCCAACCGGCGTTCTTCCTCGATATCCTGCCGGGTTCCCTCGACCGCGCGTTTGTGTGGCAACAGGCCTTCTTCCATGCCGACCAGATACACGCGGGGAAATTCCAGGCCCTTTGCGCTGTGAATCGTGAGCAGTTTGACTGCGTTTTTCTGCAGCTCCTTCGCCTTGTCGTCGCTGCCGAATTCATCTCGATCGTTGAGGGCGATTTCGTCGAGAAATTCATGCAGATTCGATTTAGCAGAACGCCGCTGGTAATCGTCCAGGGCGTCGAGCAGTTGTTCGATGGTTTCCAGTCGGGTTTGTTTCTGTGCGGGCTCCGTGTAGAGCCTGTCGATTTCCTCTCGATATCGAATTTCCTCGATCAGTTTTCGTACCTGGTCGGCATAGGAGCGCCCTGTTCGCTGGAACTCCTCCCGCCAGTGCCGCACGCGGGTTTCGAACTGTTGAATCGACGAGGCGGCTTTTGCGCTGATTTCGCTGTGTTTCGCCGCACCATGGGTCGCCTGAAAAAACGGAATCCCTTCGCGAACGGCCCGTTGCAGCACTTTTTCGATGGAACTGCTGCCGATTCCCCGCGCGGGGGTATTGATGATCCGCAGCAGGGCCGCTTCGTCATCGGGTGCCGCAATCACCCGCAGATAGGCCAGCAGGTCGCGGATTTCCTTGCGATCGAAAAACGACTGGCTCCCCAGAATAATGTACGGCAGTTGCCGACGTCTCAGTTCGGATTCAAACGGGCGGGGTTGCTCGTTGGTCCGGAACAGAATCGCGAAATCGCTCGGCTGTTTTCCCTTCTGGCTGACCAGATAGCTGATTTCCAGGGCGACCCGTTCGGCTTCGGTCGTTTCATCGGGAAACTTGTGATAGCGGACCGGTTCCAGCGCCTGTTTGGACGATCGCAACACCTTGCGATGCCGCTCGCGATTAAAATCGACCAGGCGATTTGCCACGTTCAGAATTTCATCGGTACAGCGATAATTGTCTTCCAGGCGGATCACCTTCGCCGCGGGAAAGTGCGACTGAAACGAAAGGATGTGCTTCACTTCCGCACCGCGCCAGGCGTAAATCGACTGATCGTCATCGCCGACCACGCATAAATTCTGATGGGGTTCGACCAGCGCGCGCACCAATCGGAACTGCAGTTGGTTGGTGTCCTGATACTCGTCGATCTGCACGAAGTCGAAGCGATCCTGTTGCCGTTTCAGGGCTGCCGGGTGTTCCTGGAACAGGCGGTCCGTCAACAGCAGCAGATCATCGAAATCGACGCTATTGCGGGCACGCATTTTGTCGCAATATTTCCGATAGGCCATCGATGCCAGGAATTCGCGATCATCCAGGGCGTGTTCCCCTGCTCGGTCCTGGGAAATTCCCGCCGATTTCCAGCGTGAAATGATGCTCAGCAGATCGCTCGGTTTCAGCGAGGATTCCTGCACGCGAATCTGGCGGAGGACGTCGCGAGCCAGTGATTCCTGGTCGCCGCGATCGACAATCGTGAAGCTGCTGCGATAACCCAACGCCTCGATTTCCTGCCGCAAAATCCGCACGCACAGGGCATGGAATGTCGAGATCCAGGGTTTGACCTTTTGCTTTCCCAGCAATCCCTGAATGCGTTCCCCCATTTCCTTGGAGGCCTTGTTGGTGAAGGTCACCGACAGAATCCGATTTGCCTCGACTCCCTGACCGATCAGCAACGCCATCCGCGTGGTGATCACGCGCGTTTTTCCGGTTCCGGCCCCGGCCAGGACCAGCAGCGGGCCTTTCGTGGTCGTCGCGGCTTCGCGCTGCGCGGCATTCAAACTTTCCAACAGTCGGCGTGAATTCATGAAACCATCAGGGGAGAAAAACCAGCAGAAAGACCAGGGGCTCTGGTTGTTTCAGAAAGACCCGCGGAAATACGAAGCCGCGGGCTGTTGAGAAACGCGTTCAGGGGAGCAGGGCGCGGAAGGCGTCGGTCATTTTTTGAACCGTTTGCCAGCGGTCCTCGGGACGTTTTTCCAGGCCCTGCATGAAGATGGCCATAATTTCGGGATGAAGTTCGGGGGCCAGTTCCCGGGGATCGCGGGGGGGGCGATTCAAATTCTTGACAATTGTCTCCAGCGTCTTTCCCGAAGGGTAGGGGCGTTGTCCCACGAACAGTTCGTAACAGGTCACGGCATAGGAGTAGACATCGATCCGTTGATCGGTTCGCTGCCGCTTCACCAACTCCGGGGCCATGTAGTCGGCAGTACCTGTCCGATTGCCGGGGGCCTGAAAGGGGGGGGTATTCGGAACCGCCAACCCGAAGTCGATCAGCTTCACGCCTCCACGCCGCGCGATCAGGATGTTTTTAGGGCAAAAATCCCGGTGGATATAGTTTTGAGCATGAAAATAGGCCAGAGCTTCACCCATCTGGATGGCCCACTTCAGGGCGTTGACCTTCAAGGCCTCGCTTTTCTCTTCGATCAATTTCTGCAAACCGACTCCATCGACGAACTCCATCACCAGGAACGGCTCGTTATCGGTGCTGGTGCCGAATTCGTAGGTCTTGACGATGTGCGGATGCTCCAGCGACAGGGAAACTTCCCCTTCGCTGGGGCGGCGGTCCTTGGGGAACTTGGCGTTGATGCGCTCCTGCATTTCGCGATCGATGATCTTCAACGCCACGATTTGCTGCCGCTGACGGTCATCGGCCTTCCAGACCTTCGACATCGATCCCAAGCCCATCTGTTCCAGCAGTTCGAACCGCCCCTTCAGGTTGACCAGTCCCTCGACTGGGGTCTTGCGTTGAAACAGTCGCTTGAGAAGTTCCATGGATCACAGTCTTAAAGGGATTTCATCCTTGTTCCGACAAAGCGGGCCACTTTCGTTGCCTACTCTTTCAGTTCGGCCCTGTTGATGCCGAAGTGCGTTCTGGGGTTTTCCCCCCCACTCGTCTTTGATGCCCGCTTTAACCCACTGCGCGAAGGGCTAACTCATTTCGCAATAGTCAATAAAGGTTGCGATTTCCGAACGTAACTGCGCGCGATGGATAATCCGATCGATGAAACCATGTTCCTGCAGAAACTCGCTGGTTTGGAAACCTTCGGGCAGAGGGGACTTCACCGTGGCGCTGACAACCCGCGGACCTGCAAAACCGACCAGGGCCTTGGCTTCCGCCACCACCAGGTCTCCCAGGGAGGCAAAACTGGCGGCGACTCCGCCCATGGTCGGGTTCGTTAGCACGGAAATATAAAGGCCCCCCGCTTCATGATACTTGGCCAAAGCGGCGGAGACCTTGGCCATCTGCATCAGCGACAGGATCCCTTCATGCATGCGAGCACCTCCCCCCGAACCGCTGACGATAATCAAAGGCAACCGCAGTTCCGTCGCTTTTTCAACCGATCGGGTCAACACTTCCCCCACGACCGACCCCATGCTCCCCATGATGAACGCCGAATCGGTGACCGCGATCACCAGAGGTCGCCCACGCAAATACCCCCGGCCAGCCACGCAAGCATCCACCAGACCGGTTTTTTTCTGTTCCGAGATCAACCGCTTGCCATACGGTTTACTGTCGACGAAACCGAGGGGATCGACCGAATGAATTTCCTGAAACCACTCCTCGAAGCTGCCTACATCCAGCAATTGTTCGATGCGGGTCCGGGCGCCGACATAAAAGTGATAATCACATTCCGGGCAGATGCCCAGCAGTTTATCGACTTGTTTACGAAAGACGGTCGCTCCACAATTGGGACATTTCAGCCACAAACCCTCCTTGACTCCCCGTTTGTTGGGGCGCGGATTCGTGGTGGTATCCTGATCAGACATGGCCTGGGCTTCAATCGTTTCCGAGGAGGGTTCTGGTTGCGACATGGGTTCGATCCCTGAGTCAGCGGGGGAGACGGGGCTCCGCCCGGGTGTCCCGTCATGGGGTGGATTTTAATATCTGCACGTGACATCGTTCCCGAGCAGCGGGAGGCTTTTGCAAACAGAGCTTGCGCCCTTCCACCACGCATGCCACCAGGGTTGCCAGGGGTTCGTTGGCGACAATCAGCACCGTGGATGCTTTTCGGGAATATTTCTTAAGTACTTTTTCCACGCGTTGAATTGCTTCCTGAACGGGTTCGGCATGGGGAATGGAAACCTCGTGCGGTGCCTCTTCCCAGTGTTTGTAGACCGAGGGAAATTTCCGCTTGACCTCGTCGATCTCCAACCCTTCCCACAGGCCCTGTCCTAAATTCCTCAGTCCTTCACAGGTCTTGTGAACCACGGACAACTTTTCGGCGAGAAGTTCCGCCGTCTCCTGGCCCGGTTCATTCGGACCAGACAAGATGAAATCGATCGGATATCCGGATAATTGCTGAATCAGCCCTTGAACCTCCTGATAACCCACCTCGTTCATCGGCAAATCCAGGCTTCCCTGGACGCGTTTCTGGAGATCGAAATCGGTTTGTCCGGGGCGAACTAGCAGGATCTGGGGCATACAGGCATCGTGATACGGTTTTAAGTGCTCACTCCTCTGATTACGACGGAGAAATGCGGAGGAAATCTTCGCGCTTCTCCCTGCTGAAAATCCCGGTAAGATTTTCGAGGAGAGGGACAGCACATCAGTTTAACCATTTTCCCCTGCAATTGCAGCCAGAAGGCCTTGAACCGCCTGCGAAAAATCGGGCTGATCAAAAATCGAACTCCCGCACACAAAGGTATCCGCACCCGCCCGGGAACAGGCGGAAATGGTGTCCAGGCCGATCCCTCCATCCACCGCCAAAAGCTGGTCCGATCGCAGTAACTCGCGCAGTGTAGAGAGTTTATCCAAGGCGGCGGGCATGAATTTTTGGCCCCCGAAGCCGGGCTCCACACTCATGACCAGGACCAGGTCGAATTCCGCGAGGTAGGGGCGGATTGCCTTGACAGGTGTTCCCGGGTTGATCGACACCCCCGCCAGCCGATCCCGACTTTTTATGCGATCGATCAAGCGACGCGGGTCCGGGACGGCTTCGATATGAAACGTAATGATGTCGCAACCGGCTCGCAGGTAATCGTCCAGATAGCGTTCCGGCTCCGAGATCATCAAATGCGCCTCGAAGGGGAGTTCCGTCAATTCGCGCATCCGTTCGATAACCATCGGGCCGTACGACAGATTCGGCACAAAATGGCCATCCATCACGTCGAGGTGAATCAGTGGCGTCCCCGCCTGCTCCAGCAGGGCCATATCCCTGGCCAGATTCCCAAAGTCGCATTTGAGCATCGAGGGGGCGATCAGTGGTCTTTGAGTGAGTAGTCCAGCACAGCGATTCTTCATTCCGTAAACCGTTTCCACCGTAGGACAAATCTGAATTTCAGGGAGCAGTCGACCCTGTAGCCCCGCTTCCTCACGGACGAGTTGATTTAATCAATTTTGCCTGCCACGGCTCTGTGGGGCGTATTCCAAGCATTTTCCCACAGTTGTACGGCTCACAGTGCCGTGGCACCTCCTAAATCAACAAGTCGTCACGGACGCGGCTAGTTCGTCAAAGTCAGCAATCCTGTTTTATTGACCCGGGTGAGAAATCCGGGCTAGTAACTTTGTGAGTCATCCAGGACAGGGGAATAGGGTTGCCTCCTGCACGTTTCCATACGGAGCGGAAAGGTGCTCCGTATGTTCTCTGGCAGGGTCAATTCAATTCGTAGCACATCAGCTTGTCCTGCTCGCGCAGATACAGTTTGCCGTTCACGATCACGGGATGTGCCCAACTTTTGTCTTCCTGATATTCGGGCATGAATTGTCCCAGGACCTGATACCCGGCGGGAGTGGCCGCGATGGAGACCACCTTCCCATCCTGATACCGGAAGATCAACTTGCCATCCACATACAAAATGGCGGCAGACCCCTTCCCTTCGCCTCGTTGTCCGTCGCCGCCCCACACGATTTCGCCCGTGGCCATATTCACGCAGGTGGGAAAGCCCTGGTTCTGGTTGTGGCCGGCATACACATGGCCATCCACCAGCACCATCCCCCCGTGATGGTTATTGAATGTTCGCTTGGGCAACCAGTATTGTTCCTCTGCCTCCACGCCCGAGGCGGATTTCTTGAGTTTCAGCAAAACGGAACCGCCCCCATCGTAGCTGGAAGAGGCGAATACAAAGTCGCCGTCGACCAGGGGAGTTGGAATGTTGGCCACTTCGTTGGCTACCTGGTTGTAACCCCAGAGGTATTTGCCATCGGTGGCACGAACTCCGACAACACCCCGGCCAACCAGTTGCACGTACTGTTTAACACCGGCTCCGCGGGAAATCACGATCGAGGAATACCCGGCCCCATCCTTTCCTTCCTCACCGATTTGGGGAACCTGGCAGCGCCAGACTTCGTTGCCATTCGCCTTGTTCAGGCAGACGATCGCGGCATCCGGACCGCCGGGCGTGCAGAGCACGTTTTCGCCATCCACCAGGGGAGATTCCGAATACCCCCAGCCAGACATCATTTTGCCCTTCCACTCGGATTGGAAATCCTTTTCCCAATCCGTCGCGCCGGTTTTGGCGTCCAGGCGGAGAATTTTTCCGCTGGAGGCAACCACGTACAACTTGCCGTTGTCATACGTAGGCGTGCAGCGGGAGCCAGGATAACTGTGTTCGGGGTTGGAGGGGGTGATCAGCGTCTTCCACAAAATTTTACCGGTATTCGCATCGGCTGCCACCACGGACTGGCCCTCTTCCTGGTTACCCGTTGTGTACAGAATGCCGTCCACAATCGAAACGCCCGCGTAACCACGTCCAAAGCCCTCGGTCATGTACACCAGCGGGGGGGCCTGCTTCCATTCCAGATTGAACCCGGTTTCCTCGCATTTACCAGTACGGTTGGGACCGCGCCATTGCGGCCAGTCTGCTGCTTCGACCGCGATCGACAGCGAGAGCAGGCATGCCAACTCCAGAGGGAGTAGTTGAATCAGACGACGCATGATTTCGTTCCTTGTGTGGGATGAACGGGGCGAGCGATTTCGGGCGGGGCATTCTGCAGGAACTCACGGCCCAATGCCATGATGCCTCCCTGAAAAAACGCCCACGTAAAATAACCAAATTCCACTTCGTTCACAATTCCCCCGCCCGATTTCCGCGGGCTTGCGCGCGGAGGGAAGCAGGGGAGGCACGGACCGATACAGTTTGCCCGACACCAGCCCGTGTGTTTTCCTGTCTCCGCGCGCCGGGTAGCGATGCCCTACGGCTTCGGGGGGCTGTGCTCCGGGGGAATCTCCCGAGGCGTGGCGGGGGAATCGGCTCCAGGGGGAGTGGTCTGCGCGATTTCCTGTCCCTGGCCATGCAAAACTTGCGGTCCCCAGGGATATTGCTGAAGTAGCGATTCGAGTTTTGCCGAGTCCATCACTTCCATTTCGATCAATTCCCGAGTCATGTGCTCCAGAATTTCACGGTAACGCTCGAGCAAATCACTCACTTTCCTCAGGCTTTCGTCGATGATCCGTTTCACTTCCAGATCGATTTCGCGGAGCGTGTCCTGGCTGTGTTCGTAATCGGCAGCCCCGCCACTCCCCATCAGGAAGGGAGACCGACGAGCCGTCTGGTAATTGACCGTCCCCAGTTTGGGGCTCATTCCGAATTCCGTTACCATTCTGCGCGCCAGGTCGGAGGCACGTTCCAGGTCGTTTTGTGCCCCGGTCGAATGTTCCTGGTAAATCAGCCGTTCCGCCGCCAGGCCGCCGAGCATCACGCAGATGCGGTTTTCCAGTTCCGATTGGGTCACTAGAAAACGATCGTCGGTCGGTCGCTGCAGGATATACCCCAAGGCGCCAAACCCCCGCGGGATGATCGAAATTTTGTGCACTGGGTCCGTATGGGGCAGACTGGTGGCAATCAGGGCATGGCCTGATTCATGATACGCCACCCGGCGTTTTTCCTCGTCGCCGATGATCCGCGTGCTTTTTTCCAAGCCGGCGATCACGCGTTCGATGGCCTCTTCAAAGTCCGCCATGCAGACCGATTTGCGATCCCTGCGGGCCGCCAGCAACGCCGCTTCATTGGCCAGATTGGCCAGATCCGCCCCGGAAAAACCGGGAGTCAACTTGGCCAGGCGGCTCATATTCACGCTGTCGTCCATCTTGATTCGGCTGGCGTGAACCTTGAGGATCGCCTCGCGCCCCTTGTAATCCGGCTTGTCCACCAGCACATGCCGATCGAAGCGACCGGGACGCATCAGCGCTGGATCGAGTGTTTCGGGACGGTTGGTCGCCCCCATCACAATCACACTCTGGTCCGAGGAAAACCCATCCATCTCCACCAGCAAGGCGTTCAATGTCTGTTCCCGTTCATCATGTCCCCCGGGCATGCCACTACCACGTGTTTTGCCCAGGGCGTCGAGTTCATCGATAAAAATGATGCTGGGAGAACGGGCCACCGCCTGTTGAAAGGTATCGCGGACGCGGGCGGCTCCCACGCCCACGAACATTTCGACGAAATCCGAACCCGATAACCCGAAGAACGGGACCCCCGCCTCCCCCGCCACCGCCTTGGCCAGCAGCGTCTTGCCCGTGCCCGGCGGGCCCACCAGCAATACTCCTCGGGGAATGCGACCGCCCAAGGCCTGATATTTCGCGGGCGTCCGCAGGAACTCCACGATTTCCCGCAATTCCCCCACGGCTTCGTCGATGCCGGCGACATCCTCGAACGTGGTGTTCACGTCTTCCTGGGAAATCAGTTTGCCTCGGCTGCGACCGAACGACATGGCGCTCCCGGCCCCTCCCATCCGACGGAACATCATGATGAAAAACAGCACGAACAGGACCAGGAACAGCAGGTACAACAACGATTCAATCTGGGCCGGCGGTGCGGATCCATCGTAGTCGATCGACCGCTTGCGGAGTTCATCCTTCAAGGCGGCCAGTGTTTCGTTGGGGATCCCCACGATATTGATGCGATATTTCAGCAGCGCGCGGGGTTCCTCAGCCGCGTCTTGCTCCTCGGGCAGGCTTTCCGGGCTGGGATCGCTGGACTTTGCCTTGCTCGCCGCCGACGATTTTCTCAGGGAGTTGGCTTCTTCCTGGGACATGTTCTGAAACGTGATCTGCGTCATGCCGAACACAACTTCATGCACGTTGCGGTCGTTGTATTTGCCCGAAACCAGTCCCGCTTCGAACTCGCTCAACTTGATCCGTTTGCTGCGATTGTCGCTGGTCATGCTGGTGACAATCGCGGCCAGCAATACCCCCCCGATCAGCAGTACCCAAAACGAGGTACTGGCCGGTTTGCGATCGTTTTTTTTCTTCGTACCGTTTTCTGGTTCGGAGCCGGAATCGTGTGTGTCGGGTTGGTCCGGGCCGTGTTGCTGCTTGCTCATTCGTGATATTACCTGAACAGCCCGCGGGCTGCGTTACGCTATGACTATCAGAGAGAATGGACTCATTGTGATGGTTGGCATCCAGAGTTCAAGGGCAGCCCCCTCCCGGCATGGACAATTTGACACGGAAACCACGGGCGTCCCCGTTGACTGGAAGACCAGGTCAAGCCCCGGGACAATTCCTGGCTTTCTGACGCTGAAGTACCATCCGGAAACTATGCTCGAGGGCCAGAATCCTCCCCCTGAGTTGCGAAAGCAGGGCCTGGCGAGCGTCTGCGGCGTGGGGAAATCGGAAACCGGCTTCGACCGGTCAGGGTGTGGGAGGCTGCTCGGCGGCGGTTGTGTTTTGCCAGTGCATCCGCTCCTGGGTGATGAAGCCGTGCCGTGTCGCACAATTCAGGCAGCACTTTTCATGGCCTTTTTGCAGATAAATTTCACCAATCATCAGCAGGTGAAAATGCTCGTCGCCGGGTGTCTTGAAATAACAGTATTCCCGGCTCGCATCCGGTTTGACATGGGCTTCCCAACCATCGTTGTTCGACAGGTACAGGCGATGCTCGTCGTTCCCCATGGGTGCACTCCCTCCAGGAAAATCGCAAACACAACCACACGCCGGTCCCGTTCGCAATTCTCGCCTCGATCCGCGGAATTCCGGGATTATAGCATTATTCGGAGCGGAAACGATATCCCACGCCACGTACCGTTTCAATCAGGTCTGCCCGATCCAGCAGTTTCTGCCGCAGCGATCGGACATGCACGTCGATTGTCCGTTCCAGGGCGTTGGCATCTTCCCCCCGGCAGGTATCCATTAATTCGTTCCGCCGAAAGGGACGACCCGCCTGGCGAATCAGCGTCCAAAGCAGCTTGAACTCGGTGGGAGTCAGGACCAGTTCCTGGTCGTTGAGCGTCACGCGATGATTCTGATGATCGACGCTGACACCCTGGCAGCTAATAATTTCCGGCGTTTTCGCCTGGGCGGTGGGACGGCGCAGCAGCGCCTTGATGCGACTCACGAGCGGCTTGATCTTGAAAGGCTTGGTCACATAGTCATCCGCACCCATGCTGAAGCCGACGATTTCATCCACTTCCGCGCTCTTGGCCGTCAGCATCAGAATGCGGATATGATTCGTGCGGGGGTTTGCCCGCAGTTGCCGGCAGACTTCCAGCCCGTCCGTCAGGGGGAGCATCAGGTCCAGCACCATCAGATCGGGCAGTAGTTCCTGGGCCTTTGCCAAGCCTTCCTGGCCATCACTGGCGGAATGGACCTGGAATCCATCCTTTTCCAGTGTGTACACCAGCGCATCCAATATCGAACGTTCATCTTCGACGATCAGGATCGACTGTGCGCTCATACGTACCGCCCGAATTACTGCTGAAATTGAACGAATTCGCCTACGAAGCCGCCTTGCGCGAGGATTGCCCACGATGCCGGACGATCTCCCCTTCCACCAGGTAAATCACGTCTTCCGAGATATTGGTGGCATGGTCGGCCACCCGTTCGATATGCCGGGAGGCGGAGAACAGATGCAGGCAAGGCGTAATCAAAGCCGGCGTGCGTGTCATGAGTTGCGTGAGCGTGTCGATGATCTGGCGATTCAGGTCGTCGACGATCTCATCCTGGCGGCAGACCTGCCGCGCCAGCGACGTATCCAGGTTCACGTAGGCATCGATGCTTTCGTGCAGCATTGTGACGGCATGCTCGGCCATTTCGTGAACCTTGGACGGAATCGGCAGATTCGTCCCGTCGATCAGACCGGCGGAACGTTCGGCGATATGCACGGCCAAATCGGCCACCCGTTCGAGTTCCCCCGAAATTTTCATAACCGCCGTGATACGTCTTAAATCCGTCGCCACCGGCTGGTGCAAGGCGAGAATCTTGAGGCATTCTTCCTCGATGGAGACATCGTAATCGTCGATCGCGCGATCCTGTTCGGCCAGTTCACGGGCCTTCGCGGGATTGGGGGCCGATAACATGGCGACGGCGGAGTGGATCAATTCCTCCACCATCGTGCACATGGACATCAACGAGCGATGCAAATTGTCTAAATCGCGGATGAGGTGGACAGACATGGGAAAATTCGCCTGAATAGAAACAGTGAAAACCAGGAGACCGAAACGGACGGGAATCAGCCAAACCGCCCCGTGATGTAGTCTTCGGTCTGCTTTTCCTTGGGGGTCGTAAACAGAGCCTTTGTCGCTCCGAATTCAATCAGCCGACCTTGATAAAAGAAGGCTGTGTAATCGCTGACACGCGCCGCCTGCTGCATGTTATGCGTGACGATAATAATCGTGTAATTCTTTTTGAGTTCAAAAATCAGGTCTTCGATGCGGGCTGTCGAAGCAGGATCGAGTGCCGAGGCCGGTTCGTCCATCAGAATCACTTCCGGGCTGGTCGCCAGCGTGCGGGCAATACACAGCCGCTGCTGCTGACCACCCGATAACGCCAGGGCGGAGGCGTGCAGGCGGTCCTTCACTTCGTCCCACAAGGCGGCCTGGTGCAGGCTCCGCACGACGATTTCCTCAAGTTTGGCGCGATTCCGTTCCCCACCAATGCGCGGGCCAAATGCGATATTGTCGAAAATCGACTTTGGAAACGGGTTCGATTTCTGGAACACCATCCCCACTTTTTTACGCAGCTCCACCACATCCACCTGGGGATCGTAGATCGATTCTCCATCGACGAGCACCTCGCCGGTCAGGCGGGTTCCCTCCGCGATGTCGTTCATGCGGTTTAGCGTCCGCAGGTACGTGCTTTTCCCGCAGCCCGAGGGGCCAATCAGCGCCGTGACCGAACGGGCCCTCATGGCAATGGAGATACCGAACAACGCCTGCAACTGCCCGTAAAAAAAGTCCAGATTTCGCGTTTCCACCTTCATCGTGGGGGCAACGTCGGCCGCCTGCCTGCCGGGCTGCCCGTGGCCGACCTGCTCGGGAAGTTCGGGACGATTCTGCATCAGGTGTTCGAAGGTTTTCAGTTCCATGTCGGCCCTTTGCGGGGGTCTGTGCTGTCGAAGGGATCGCTCTGATTATCGGGAAATGCATGCGGGATACCAGTATTTTTCCGGGGAAAATCCCTGGTAATGCCGCGCGCAACTACCAGTCCAGTCGCTTGGAAAAATGATGTCGGATATACACCGCCAGCCCATTCATGATCAACAATACGAGCAGCAGGACCACGATTGCTGCCGCTGCCACATTCTTGAAATCGGGATTGGGCTGGTGCGATACCCATTCGAAAATTTGCAGCGGCATCGCCGTGAATTGGGACGAAGGCACATCGAGCAACGTTTGCGGTTTCAGCAGATAGTCGCTGACTCGTTCCATCTGGCCTGGATTGTAACGGATGTATGTCGCTGCTCCGATTACGATCAAGGGAGCCGTTTCGCCAATCACCCGGGATAACGCCAGGATGATCCCCGTCATGATGCCCGGCAGCGAGGCGGGCAACACCTGAAGCCAAATGGTTTGCCACTTGGTGGCCCCCAATGCCAGAGCCGCATGCCGTAGCGATTGTGGCACCGACCGCAACGCCTCCTGGCTGGCGATAATTATGATCGGGAGAATCATCAGGGTTAATGTCAGGGAACCGGTCAGCAGGGACTTCCCGAACGGAATGGATATCTTCAACACGCCGATCCCCAGGGGAATCCCGCGCGGCGGAAGATCAGGAAACATCCCAAACATCCGGGCAAACACAGTTAATCCCAGGATGCCGAACACGATCGAGGGGACCCCCGCCAGATTGGAGATATTCAGGCGAATAAATCGGGTGAAGGCATTGTTTTTTGCGTATTCCTCCAGGTACACCGCTGCCCCGATCCCCAGGGGAATGCTGAACAGGCCCGTCATGAACATCAGCCACAACGAACCCCAGATTCCCGCGATCATGCCCGATTGTTCGGGCTTGCGCGACATGTGCTCGGTCAGGAATGTGTACGTCAACCAGTTACGCGACCCGGCCCCCGACCCGCTTCCCGTGGGGTCCCAGATCCCCGTCATTTTCAGCGAGATCCCCACCAGCAGCAGGGCCAGCATGAACAATGCGAACCAAATAGCCAGCAGGCAGATAGCGGAGAACAGGCTGCTCGCGGCATGCCGGCGACGCAGTTGCTTTTGATAGGCCTGGTTTGCGGTATTCATGCGAATTCAACCAGAAAACAGAGGGTGTCCAGGCGTTGGGGGGACGCTGTTCCCGCCGACCTGTCAGGAAACAGGCCACACGGGCCAGTGAAGCCCGGAAACAGACCCCACCGCGAATTCGATGATCTCGTCGAAATCGTGATCTTAATTGTACACCTCGCGATACCGGTTCAGAATGAACTGCGAGAAAATGTTCAAGGCGAACGTAATGACGAACAGCGACAGGGCCACTGCGTAAATGCTGCGGTACTCGATGGAACCGGTCGAGGAATCGCCGCTGGACATGCTGGCGATGTTGGCGGTCATCGTGCACATCGTCTCGAACGGGTTCCAACTCAGCCGGGGTTGTATTCCGACTGCAATCGTCACGGCCATGGTCTCGCCCAGTGCCCGGGAGACAGCCAGCAGAAAAGACGCCAGAATCCCGGAAAGGGCCGCCGGCAGCACGATTTTCACCGAAACATCCAATCGAGTGGCCCCCAAGGCATAACCGGCTTCGCGCAAACCGCGGGGGACCGCCCGCAGCACATCCTCGCTGAGCGATGTGACCATCGGAATGATCATGATGCCGACCACGATGCCCCCGCTCAAGGCATTGAACGTGTTGGCCTGGATTCCCAGCAGCGCCCCGAACGGCTTGATCAGCAGCGGAGTCACGAAGATCAGGGCAAAGTACCCATACACCACGGTCGGGATGCCCGCCAGAATCTCCAGCAGCGGTTTGATGAGACTTCGCGCGGTGGGCGAGGCGTATTCACTGAGATAGATCGCACTGGCCAGTCCGACCGGCAGACCGATCAGAGCCGCGATGCCCGTGACCCACAAGGTTCCCACGAAGAGCGGCAGAATGCCGAATTTCCCCTCTCCGTACTGGGGAGCCCATTCCGTGTCCAACAGGAAATTCTTCAGCGAGACCTTCTGAAAAAAGGCAATATTCTCTCCCAGCCCGAATACGGACTCCGTCAGCAGCACGAAAATGATGGCCGCCGTGACGAAAATGCATACAACCGCGCACAACCACAGCACACAATACAACGCCGTCTCGAAGAGACGCCTGAAGTTGGCCTTGGCTGACAGGGGGTGACGAGCTTTGTTCATGCAAGCGGACGTGTATTAATCATCAAAACGGGAGTGCGGAAATTTTCAGGGATACCCAGGCATCATGCCACTAATTCCGACGCTCCGCCAGTGTTTGCTTCAACGTTTCCCGCGCCTTGTCGATACGCTCCGAAGGCAACTCGATGTAGCCCACTTCGCCCACTTCCGACTGCCCCGCATTCAGGTAATAGTCCACGAATTTGGCCACCTCGGGCTTGGTCAGCAACGATTCCTTGTTGACGTAGATGAACAGCGGGCGCGACAGGGGGACATAGTCCCCGGCTCCAATGGTTTCCCTGGTCGGTACCACGCAGTCGGAACCATCCGCGCTCTTCGCGATCCCCAAGGCTTTCAAATCCTGCTGATTCAACAGGTAATACGCGAACCCAAAGTAGCCCAGGGAGTATTTGCTCCCCTTCACGCCGTCCACCAGGGTGGTATCGTTGACCGATTGCGTGTAATCCGTGCGGCAGGGACTTTGTTCTTCCGGTACATCCCCGATCACGGCTTCGATAAAATAATCAAAGGTCCCGGAGTCATGGTCCGGTCCAAACAATTTGATGTCTTCATTAGGCCAGCTCGGATCCAGATCGCTCCATTTCTGGACGCTGCTGTTGAATTCCCACAGCTTCTTTAACTGTTCGATGGTCAGGCAGTTACACCAGGTGTTCTCGGGGTGCACCGCCACCGTCAGGCCATCGATGCAGATTTCAAATTCAATCGGCTCGAACCCATTCTGGCGACATTTTTCCAGTTCTTTTTCCTTGATGGGGCGCGAAGCACCGGAAATATCGCATTCCTTGCGACTGAGGCGTTCCATGCCCGGTCCCGTCCCCGTGGTTTCCACGGTCGCCTTGATCCCGAGGACCTTGTCTGCTTCCTCGGCCACGGCTGAGGAGACCGGGGAAACCGTGCTGGAACCGGCCACCTGCACGACGTATTGCGCTGTTTCCTGGTATTCGCAGCCTGCCAGAAGTCCGCCGCACAAGGCAATTGCCAAACTGCATCCCAGCCGATATTTCCGCATCGATTTCTCCAAGTGTAACTTTGCGAACAAGGGGCATTACGACGAGTTGCTGACGAACTCGCTAGTAACAAAGACGAGACTCAAATGTCCTGAAATGGAGCAAGTCCTTTTGGTGGTGGGTGTTATGTAAAATAACGACCTTGGCCAGCAACTCTCGTCGCCCGTGCGTATTATATCCAGAAATATGAAGATTTGATGAACTCGGGTCCGCTGCGGAGTCTCTTCACCAAATTCACATGATTCACTTGCCTTTCAGGCCTATTTTTTCCTCAGCACGTAGACCACGTCCTCGGTATCGCCATCGACTGTGATTGGGTCGTTGATGTCGTAGTGAAAATCGTAGGTTTCGACCAGTTCCCAGGCGGGGACCTTCTTCAGTAGACTGATCATGTGTTTGCGGGTGTAGCAGCGAAACACGGTTTGATCCACAATGCTGAACTGCCGGGTGGGGGTGTAAACATCGTATTGAAACCCGATCTGCTCGGTCCGTGTCTTGGGATCGTAACTCATGGACCAGAGTCGCGTGTTGACTTGCAGGTTCCCGCGACGGGCCGACCACTCTTCCTCGGCCTCGTAGTCCTCTCCCACATCCTCGGGATTCAGGTGCATTCCCAGGATAAACACCCCCCCCTTGTTCATCGCCTCTGCCACGCATTGCAGATGCCCCACCGCTTCCTTCTCTGTTTTCAGATGCCGGAAACTGTTGATCATATTAAATGCGGCATCGAATTTTTTCTTGACGGTGAAATCCGACATATCGCCCACGACGGCCGATTCCGCGTGTCCATAACGCTTCAGGCGCGCGTTGCAGAACGCGACTGCCTTGGGATTCAGGTCGTTCCCCGCCACTTCATAACCGGCATTAGCTAATTTGTACAGCAGTCGGCCCGTGCCACAGGCTGGTTCGAAAACCCGTTTCACCGGGCGTTTGGCAAACTTCTGGAAACAAGCCTGCAAAAAATCGAACTCGGCTTTCCAGTCGGAAGCGAAGACCAGGTCGTAATAGGTGGGGTAGTCATACAAATGTCCCTGAACGACTTCGAGGCTCACGGCGTCTCCTGAGGTAAGTGGTGAAAAACAGCTTTGCGTATTCGCAACGCGATCCCGCGTTGCGGTGCGGAAATCGTCCAAACGATATCGTTTCCCGCTCCGGATTATAATTCCACGACCGGGGTTTTCTAAAAAAATCCCCGGACCGATGCAGAGGGTCGGTCCACGGAATTCATTTCGCGCGGCATTCCTTGACAACCGCGCGAAGCAGGTGTTCTCGGCGCGAATCCCGTCACAAAAATTGCAACAGCTTGAGGATTGGCCAGTAGATCACCCGCACGCAGTCAACCACCGTGGGGGTTGCCAGGCTGCTGGACATGAAAAAAAACGTCTTGAAAACCACCTCGTCCAGTACAATCAAGCCCAGCAGGCCAAAGTACGCGATCAAAAAACCGTAGACCACTTTCAGGATGATATTCACGCTGAATGTCGGGGTATCATCTTCGTTTCGAGTCATCGTCTGCTCCCGAATCGCCGAGAATCGTTCGGAACGGTTTATTCCGTGCCCGCGAATTCCGTTCCCAGCACCAGATGGGGTTTCAGCAACCCGGTTTGTGTCAACCGGGTGACCGCGACCAGTCTCCCCTGTTCATCCAACACGGCCACCTCCTCCTCCGCGGGGAGATCGAGCATCCCTCGCGCGGGAATCGACTGCCCCTGAAACAGTTGGCGTGCCTCCTGCGGGGTGCATGTTTGACGCGGCAACTTGTCCACCGCCTGCACGGGGGGGACCATCTGCCGTTGCCAGGACTCGGGTTCGAGTTGATCCAGATCGATGGCCGTCTCCAGGGAAAACTGGCCTATGGCTTCCCTTGTCAGGCGGGTCATCACGCACCCGCAGCCGAACCGTTCGCCAATATCCCGCCCGATCGAGCGAATGTATGTCCCCGAGCCACACGCGATCACCGCTTCCCAGTCGGGGGGGGTATAGCGTTGCAGGTGGATGGCATCAATCCGGACCCGACGCGGTTGCAGTTCGAGGGGGACTCCCTGCCGTGCCAAGGCATACGCGCGCCGTCCTCCCACCTTGATGGCCGAATAACGTGGCGGGATTTGCTCGATTTCTCCCTGAATGCCTCCCAGCGCCAAGGCCAGTTGTTCCCCTGCAGGACAGACTGCATCCGTCACCTGTTCGAGATCCCCCTCGATGTCGTCCGTGCTGCTCCGCAGGCCAAAGCGGAATTCCGCTCGGTAATGCTTGGTCATCTCTTGCACATAAGGGACCAAGCGGGTCGCCCGTCCCAGGCAGATCACCAGCACGCCTGTTGCCAGGGGGTCGAGCGTACCCGCATGCCCGCACTTTTTCAGCCGGGTCACCCTCTGCACGCGGTTGACGACATCGCGCGATGTCATCCCGGCGGGTTTGTTGATAACCAGGAGTCCGCAAGTTGTGTTGAGTGTGGTCGTTTTTGTCTGGTTGCTCATGGCCTGTTCTATCGAACCGTCCCCTTTCGGTGATCCCTTTCGCCACAAAGGGAACGCCTGTTAAATTGACTGCACATTCTCGCGGTATTACGCCGGTTGAACCATAAGGGAAGAGAGAGGTTGCGTCAGTTGTCGGACCTCTGCCGCAAAAAATAAAGACCCTGATGCCACTTGGACTTCGCCGGGAACTGCCGTGGAGAGCGCCAGTTGTAGTGCTTCCGCCGGGGTTTCGGCCAGCAGCACGGGGCCCGTGTCGACATCCTGCAGAATTTGACGGAGTTTTTCGGGAGCCAGGCACCGCTCGTTGCCCAGGAATTTGCTGACAATCACCCGGTCGCAACCACGCAATTCCCGGCAGATGGCCGCGACATCCTTATCGCGCGAGACCGCCAGTAACAGCGTCACTGGCCTACCCGGAAACACGGTTCTTACCGTGTCTATCAGCGCTCGCAACGATGCCGGATTGTGCGCGCTGTCCGCCAGCAGGAGTGGTGCTTCCCGGAGAATTTCGAACCGCAGCGGAAGTTCCGCCGAAGCCAGGCCCGCCCGGGCAGCCCAGGGAGTAATCCCATATCCCTGCTTGTTCAGCGAGTCGATGCAGGCCAGTGCAATGGCCGCATTGCAGGCGAACACGGGGCCGGGCTGGCGGAGGACGGCTTCGTAAACCGCCTGGCTGGTGGTGACGCGAATGGTCTGTTCCCGCAATTCAAAGGTCCAGGGAGAGAGCGTTTCCACGTCGAAGTCCCGCTGGAATTGAATGAGGGGGGCGCCGACGCGTTCCGCCTGCTCGTGAATCCGCGTCCGGGGTTCTGCATCCAGCACGCCGCACACGAGGGGCACGTCCGGTTTCAGAATCCCCGCCTTTTCGCCGGCGATCTGCCGCAATGTATTTCCCAGAATTCGCGTATGATCCAGGGAAATACTGGTAATCGCGGTGACAACAGGCTGGCAGAGATTGGTCGAATCGAGACGCCCTCCCAGACCGACTTCCAGCACGGCAAGCTGCACATCCTGCTGTTGAAAGTACATCCAGGCCAGGGCGTTCACGCATTCGAAAAACGTGGGCGAGAGCGACGCATCGCGCTGGTCGATTTCCGTCACGACCTCCATCAATCTGTCCACAAGGCCGACGAGTTGCTCTGTGGTGGGCGGAACGGCATTCACCACAAAACGTTCTTCCAGGCGATGCATGTGAGGCGAGGTGTACAACCCCACGCGATAACCCGCCTGCTGCAGCATGCTGGCCACATAGGTGGAAACGGTTCCCTTCCCCTTGGTACCGGCCACATGGACCACGGGCAAGGTATTCTGGGGGTTCCCCAGCGCTGCCAGCAGTTGCCGCATGCGTTCCAATTTCAGATCATTGGCGGTGTACTGATCGCTGCCGAGACGTTCGTAGTTGATCCGTCCATACAGGGCCGCCACTGCCTCGGCGTAACTCGCGATCATCGGGGTACGTCTTTATTCCATGTTGACTAAATGCAACAGCCCCGTGTTCATCGCGAAACAGATCCTGTTGCCTGAATGGTGATAGTCGCCAAATCCGCATCCACGGGCTCGAAACGCTGCAGGAATTTCCCTGTAGTCTTGGTAATAATCCTGCATCCGTCGCGGCGTTGCCCTACGCTTTCATACCAATCCTGTCCGATGTGTTCGTCTGGAAGATTCGCATTCCCCGAAACACACCTCAAGTTCTTGCACGCAGAAAGGTCTGCCATGATCTGCAACATGCCTGCCGTGGGCCGTATCGTCTCTGGCGAATCCATCGCAAACCCGAATCAAGATACCATTTCGCGCGACAATGCAAAAGCATTGACGGATAACCCTCGCTCGAAACCCGCGGGATGGATGAAGTCGGGCGTGACCCTCGAACGTCGCGATCAGCTTCGCAGTGCGGCCGCCTTCGCCGTGCAGATCGTGCCACTTGATCTCGAAATGCAACCCGCCAGAGAGCCGCTGGAGGCCACGCTGCTCAATTTCTCCACCGATGGGGCCTGTCTCGAACACCGTATTCCCATTGCCGAACCGTATGTCATGATCCGCTGGCACGACAATGCCGAACGCCTGCACGAAGCCATCTTGCGACTCAAGTGGTGTCGCGCCATTGCCGCGAATTCCTTCCTTAGTGGAGGCCGCGTGGTGGGCATGAGCTAACGCCGGAACGATGTCGGGTCCACGGCAGAGCCCTCGCTGCAGCACCCGAAAACCTCTTTCCGGCGAACCTGTCTTGAACAGAAAATGTCCTGGGTATATAGTCCGCCCATAAGTTAACCCTAGTCCACATTTCTCACACCGTTACCAATGCTGTCAATTTTGCCTCGAAAGGGCCTGGAAAACTAGCCTCGCCTGTCAGGAAGCGGGACAGGCGGGCGGTTCCTCATGGAACACTTCTTTGGCACAACCTTGCTAATTTCAATGTGTTGCGGTAATGTTGACCCCAGTCTGTCCCGCTTCCTGACAGGCGGGGCTAGTTCGTCGAAGTCAGCAATCCTGTTTTATTGGCCCGGGTGAGAAATCCAGGCTAGTTGCTCGCTCCGGGACACTTTGTTTAATTAATATATATCGGTCTGTTGCTGGGTCGGTTGACCACGCTGGACTGTTTCTCGCCTTAGCTTTCCTCCCGTGTACTCGCCTGTTTCTCCCCGTCGGTTCGCTCGCTCCTTCCTTTCCAGGATGGCTGCGTCGCTCGCAATCGAATCGACATCGGTACCGCAGCCCGGCAATCCGGTTTGCTGGTAGCCTACCGGGTCCGACTTTGACCATGATGGATGACTTTGATGCCACTCGTGCAAGAACGAGCCGAAACGACAACGAAATCCGAAACCTTTTCGACGCGCCCGTTCGAGTGCTCCGCGGTCGTCCCTACGACTAGGCCACTATATTATGGCTGGATCATGCTGCCGCTGGCCATGCTGGCACTGGCTGCCAGTTCTCCCGGGCAGACTTATGGCGTCATGATATTCAACGAAATGATTCGCTCGCAATTGCAGTTGGGTCATAGTTCGTTTGCGTTGGCCTACACGATCGGCACGATACTGGGGGCCTTTCCGATTCCATTGTTCGGATGGGGAATGGATCGTTTCGGGAATCGCGCGACCATGCTGGCCTTGATGGGGATGTTCAGTCTGGCGTGTCTGTTGATGTCGCTGGTACAGGGTTGGCTGATGTTGACGGTCGGTTTTCTGTTTCTGCGGATGCTGGGGCCGGGGGCACTGGCGTTTGTCAGCGGGAATACGTTGGCCTACTGGTTCGACAAACGCCTGGGCATGGTGGAAGGGATTCGATCATTGGGAACGGCCCTGTCGATGGCTTGTACCCCGGTGCTCAGCCTGTTTTTGATGCAGCATTATGGCTGGCGTGGGGCTTATGTCGGTTTTGCCCTGTTTTCGGCTGGGGTTTTACTGCCCCTGTTCTGGCTGCTGTATCGGAATCAGCCAGGAGACTTGGGCCAGTATATTGATGGTGTGACTTTGCAACGGGCAGAGTTGGCGCGACAAACCCGTCAGGCCACTTCCGCTGAGCAGGACTTCACGCTTTCGGAAGCTCTGAAAACGGCTGCATTCTGGATCATTTCCGCGGGAACCGCTACCTATGGGCTGGTGCAGACCGCGCTCTTCTTCTCGCTGGTGCCGATCTTCGCCGAACGCGGCCTGACAGCAGCCGATGCCGCCACCATGCTGTCTGTCTTTGGAATTGCGCTGACGCTGATGCAGTTGCTGGGGGGCATCCTGGCGGACCGCTGGGCCGCCACGCAACTGATGTGTCTGGGTTTACTGTTGTTTTCCGCCGGCCTGAGTTTAATCACCTTTGCCGGTTCCGGGACATCTCCTGTGTTGATTGGTGCGATTTTTGGTTCCTCGCAGGGTATTTTCCTGGGCGCTGCCCATCCCGTCTGGGCACGGTACTACGGGCGGCAGCACTTGGGGAAAATCCGGGGCTGCCTGATGACGATCAACGTCGCTTCCTCCAGTCTGGGCCCACTGTTTGCGGGTGTGACCTATGATCTGTTCGGCAATTTCGGCTTTGCCATGGCAGTCTTCATGCTGGTGCCGCTGCCGATCGCCTTGCTGTCGTTGGCTGCTCGAAAACCGGTCAAGCCGGTTTCACAACCCTTCATCGAACACCTGGCTCCGGAAGCTGCCTGATCATCTGCTCATACTGGTTGTTTCCCGGTTAACGGTGGCGGATTCTGACAGGGAAAAATGTCACCCTTGCCGGATGGCTGGGAAAGGGATAGTCTGCCCTACGGAATCTTCCACAATACGCCCCCTTTGGTTCCTTTCCGGGACCGATCCCGCCAAACCGGCCCTTGGCCGTGTCCACAGAACCTAGATGCCATGACTGAATCGGATTCTCCTACTCAGAAGCAGATCGCCCGCCGCCGGACTTTTGCCATCATTTCGCACCCCGATGCCGGCAAAACGACGCTCACGGAAAAGCTCCTCCTGTTTGGCGGTTGTATTGAAGTGGCCGGCGCCGTGCGCGGACGCAAATCGCAACGCTCCGCAACGTCCGACTGGATGGAATTGGAAAAGCAGCGGGGCATTTCCATCAGTTCGACCGTACTTTCCTTCGAATATCGCAATTGTCTGGTCAATTTGCTCGATACGCCGGGACACCACGATTTCAGCGAAGACACCTACCGTACGTTGATGGCGGCCGATTGCGCCGTGATGGTGATCGACCTGGCCAAGGGGGTGGAAACCCAAACGGAAAAGCTGTTCCGCGTCTGCGCGATGCGGCAGATGCCCGTGATCACGTTTGTTAATAAAGTCGATCGGCCCGGCAAGGATCCCCTGGAGATCTTGACGGATATTGAATCGAAATTCGGTATCGAGGCCGTCCCGGTCAACTGGCCCCTGGGTACCGCCAGCGATTTCAAGGGGGTGGTCGATATCGCCTCCCGGACTGCTCATTTGTTCGATCTGGCGGGTGCCAATCGCAGGCTGCAGGCCCAAACCCACACCTGCGAGGAACTGCTGCGGGAAGAGATCGTGCCGGCTTCCATCGTGCAACAGGCGTTCGACGAGATTGAACTCATTTCCGAAGCGGGAGCAAGTTTCGACCACGCGCGGTTTTTAGCGGGGGAACAGTCCCCGGTCTATTTTGGCAGTGCCCTGACAAATTTTGGTGTCGAGCAGTTTCTGAACGGATTTCTCGACTTGTGCCCCGCTCCCGGTGGTCGCGAAAGCGACATCGGCCTGGTTGCTCCGACAAAAGACGAATTTACGGGATTTATCTTCAAGATTCAGGCGAATCTTGATCCGCGGCATCGCGACCGTATTGCCTTCGTGCGTATTTGTTCGGGGAAATTCAGCCGCGACATGGAAGTGCTGCATACCCGCAGTCGGCGGAAAATTCGTCTGAAACGGGCCATGAAGGTGTTCGGACAGGATCGCGAAACCATGGATGAAGCTTTCGCGGGGGACATCATCGGGCTGATCAATCCCGGGGAATTTCGCCTGGGAGATACCATCAGCGAACGTACCCAGGTGAATTTCGAGCCTTTGCCGCAGTTCTCTCCGGAAAACTTTGCCGTGCTGCAATGCCGCGATGGCGATCGTCGCAAGCAGTTTCGCCGCGGTCTGACACAATTGATCGAGGAAGGGGCCATTCAGCTCTTTTCCGACTTTAACGCCAGCCAGAGCGATCCGATTCTGGCCGCGGTGGGGGAACTTCAGTTTGATGTGGTCCGTTATCGCCTGGAATCAGAATATGATACCGCGACCGAACTTCGCTGGCTCCCCTACAAATTGACCCGCTGGATCGACGACGCCGTCGCCGAGCCTCAGAATTTGAGACTTCCCTACACCGCCAAGTTGGTGCGCGATCAGTATGGCCATCATGCCGTGCTGTTCCAGGCCCAATGGGATACGGAGTTTGCCGCCAAGGAAAACCCAGGCGTGAAATTTACCTCCGTCCGCATGGGGATGCGCGGAGCTTATGAAGAACTCCGCGTGTGATTCCGGGACTCGTCCGTCGAAGTCGTCAACCCGATTCATTGACCGGGCGGGAAATCTGGCTGGTCGAATTGGAATTGCTCTTGCATGCCAACGTCGCTGTAGGGTAAGACCAGCCCGGTGAGCGGGCCGTGAATTTTTCGCAGGGTACGCTGTGCGTACCAATCATGCGGTATCCACGCAGCAACCAAACCACACAATATAATGGCAGGTTGCCTCCGCAATCAAAAAACTCACAGACGCGGAGGGAACCCCGTGATGAACGGTAACCAGGAGTCCGACCCGATGGATCCTTCGGTGGCAGGCGATGAGGCCATTTTCAGCGAACAGGCGATCGAAGAGGCCTATTTGCAGGCACTTCGCGCCTCGGAAGAAGCCGGCCTGATGCCCGAACTTCCCGATTTCATGCCGGCGTACCACGGCTCCACGGAAGATATGAGTGAACCGTGTTCCGCAGAGGACACTTCCGCCGGGGAAGCGATCACCGAGCCGGCCACGTCTTCCCGCTCTCAATTTACGCCTCAGCAGATCATCGAAGTGTTGCTGTTCGTGGGGGGAGAGAAGTTTTCCGCCAAGCGTATCGCTGCCCTTTTAGGGCAGCATTGCACCGAGGAATCGGTGCGAAACTGGATCGAGGAAATCACGGCCCGTTACGAAGCTCAGGGGCGTCCGTACGAAATCGTCCTGGGCGAGGACGGGTATCAATTGTCGCTGCGCGAGCCGTATCAAACCCAAAGGCACCTGCTGTTTGGACTGGGCCCTCGGGAAGTGAAACTATCGCAAGAGGTCCTGGAAGTGTTGGCGTTCATTGCCTATCAACAGCCGGTCACGCAGGCGGAAGTGGAGGAAATCGATCGACCGAACGTCCTGGCGTCTCTGCGGCAACTGGTTCGCCGCGAACTGGTCGTCCTGGAACGGACCGAGGCGGAGGAAACTCCCCGCTACCGCACGACACCCCGCTTTCTGCAACTGTTTGGGCTGAAACAACTCGCGGATCTGCCCCGCAGCCGGGATCTAGCCTTCAAATAAGGCCGTTCGTGGCCTTGCGAAAACGGTGCTGGAGCGGCGGGGCAGGGGAGACTCGGGGACTGTTTCGTCAGGCGGGCATCGTGGCGTTGGTGAATTTTGCCCCTGCGTAAACCGTCGCGGCGCACTGAATTGCTTCCAGCATGGCTTCGTGGGATAAACCGAGTTGTTCCGCCTTGGCGACGTGCCCGCTGACACATGGTCCACAGGCGTTGATATCGCTGATGGCCAGATTGATCACTTCGACCGTGCTCTCCTCCAGGCTTGTGCCGGAAAACGTATGCGCTCGCAGCCCCACGGGAAACCCTTCGAAACGATCCGTCCCGCCAAGCACGCGAAACTTGAAGAACGTGTTGTACATGTAATTCGTCGAGGCGACCGCCACGATTTCCGCGATTTGGGTTTCACTCCAGCCCAGCGCCAGACAGCGTTGCTTGAAGAAATCGGCCCAAGGCTGGCTCTCCGCATGCACGGCAGTGGCCAGGGCCACCGCACCCTTGTTGCGCACGTCGAGTTTGCCTTCACTCCAGACGAACTTTTTGAAGTTCATATAAAAATCGCGCAAGAAGGCTTCAACCGAACCGAGATACAAAAACGGCTCGGGCAGCGGATCCGGCCCCAGCAAATCGTGCAGACGTTCGTACGTTTGGGCAACTTTACCGTCCGCGGATGTTTCCGGAACCGGTTGGATCTTTAGCATGGAATCAACCTCGGGTGTTTCTTGATTTCTCGAATCGAATGACCAGCAAATGAGGAACTCTTCCCCACGGGGAGATCTTGATTATTGCCAATTACCGGAATGTGACAACCAGCCCCGTCAAAAATGGACGAAAACTCCCCCCCCGCCAATTCCGCCGGGCCAAAATTGATCGTGACGCAGGCCGGGGAAATGAGCTAACATATCCGCCAGGTTGCGGATGGACCGAACAACCACGGGCTATTGGTGTTTATCGAGGGATTGTCGTATGCGTTCAGTCGAGATATCTCGCGTGTTCCGCTTTGTTCCATGCGTGTGCCGTTCCGTCTGGTCACACTGCTGTCTGGCTGGTCTTGGCCTTCTGGCGCTGTTACCCCCCGCGATTGCGGCGGAAAATCCCTCCCCCGAACTGGCGTTGTCGTTCCGTCCGGTGCAGGCGGATGTCGAATATGAACGCGTGGACAAGGCCGACTACGCCAAGTGCAAGGTGGAGGTGGAACGCCAGGGGAAGGCCTCGGGCTGGATTGTGTTTGGTCCCGAGGGACAAATCCTGCGCCGCTTCTGGGATACGAATGGGGATAACGTCGTGGATCAGTGGCGGTATTACGATCGCGGCTACGAGGTCTATCGCGATGTCGACAGTAATTTCAATAACAAGGTGGACCAGTCCCGCTGGATGAATACCGCGGGGACGCGTTGGGGGCTCGATACCAACGAGGATGGCAAGATCGACGAGTGGAAGGTGATTTCCGCGGAGGAAGCCACCCGCGAGGCGATCCTGGCGATGGCCACGGGTGACGCCAGGCGTCTGACGCTGGTGCTCGTTAACGCCGACGATCTGGCCAGGTTGGGGCTGACTCCCGAACTTTCCAAGACCATGCTGGCCAACGTGGCGAATGTACCGGAAACCATGCGAACGCGATTGTCTCAATCGAAAACAATTCGCCAGGGAACAAAGTGGATTCGGTTCGATAGCTCCATGTTGATGCCCTACGCGATTCCCGCGGACGAAGGGAAGGCGACCCAGGATCTGCATCTGTATGAAAATGTGATGGCGATCGTCGAAACCGGAGAGCAAACCGGTTTTGTTCAGATTGGTGAAATGATCCGTGTCGGAGACGTCTGGAAACTGACCCAGATTCCCGCTCCCATCGATGGCGATACGTTGCAAATCACCGACGGGGGAGTCTTGATGCAGCCCACCATGGCCTCGGCGAATCCCGCGATGGCAGGGACCTCCGATATCAGTCCGGAAGTGCGCCAGTTGCTGACGAACCTGCAGGATCTGGATGGCAAGGCCCCCACGCCGCAGGCCTCCTCAGCCGAGTTGGCGCAGTACAACAGTCGACGCGTGGATATTCTCCGTGGCTTGCTGGCGGCATCGAAAACCGAGGAGGAACGGACGCAATGGCTTACGCAAATGATCGACGGACTGGCTGCCGCGGTGCAAACGGGAAAGTACGCCGAGGGTGTACGCCAACTGGCCTCCATCGAGAACGATCTGAAAAAACAACGACCCACTTCCGATTTGATTCCCTACACGGCCTATCGACGGCTGCTGGCGGAATATACCGTGAAGCTGCAGTCCTCGATTACCGACAACACCGAACGTGAAACAATGCAGGCCTGGTGGCTCGAACAGTTGCAGGAGTTTGTCACAACCTACCCCAAGGCGAACGACGCATCCGACGCCTTGCTGCAATTGGCCATTACCGAGGAATTCAGCGGGCAGGCCGATAACGCCCAGAAGTGGTACACCCAACTGGCAACGGCCCATGCCAGCACCGAAGCGGGGGCACGCGCCCAGGGAGCGTTGAAACGGATGACTCTCGAAGGCAAGCCCTTCAGCCTCAAGGGAAATGGTCTGGATGGGAAACCAATCGACGTGGCTTCCTATCGCGGCAAGGTGGTGCTGGTCATTTTCTGGGCGACCTGGTGTCAGCCTTGCACCGAAGATTTGCCTCAAATCCGTGCCATGTACGATCAATATCGCGCCAAGGGATTTGAAATCGTGGGGGTGAACCTCGATACGCAGCGCGAACTGGTGGCACCCTATATCGCTCAGCACGGTAACAACTGGGCCCACATTGCGCAGAACGCAGGGCTCGAAGGCAACGTCGCCGTGGAATTCGGAATCATCTCCGTGCCGACAATGTTCCTGGTGGATCAGAAGGGCGTCGTTGTTAACAACTCCGCCGCCGTCGAGGATCTAAAGGAGACTCTCCCCAAGCTTCTCCCCTGACGGCGTGGCTGATTGCACATTCGGAGCCGTAACCGCGAGGGAGCAGGCCAAGCGTGCGCTTCCCGGCGCGGAGCCCCGGGGGGACTATTCTAGACGGCGGCCGAAAAGGAAAACGACCCGCTGCCCTGGGGCAAGCGGGTCGTTCATTCGCACGTCCGGAGTGTCCTCGCCGTGCCGTGAATTTAGGAAAATCACGTTTGCCGAGCCGCACGCGACGGCAACTCCGTTCGCAACACGGAAACTGCCATCCGGCATCGACAAGGGAAGGGAAACACCAGTCGCCCGGCAACCAAGTGGTTCTTTGGCGGCAATACCCCGCAAGGGGCTTGTTGCCGATTTGCATCATCGAAGATGTAGGTATTCAACCTCGCGTCGGTTAACCGGGCAACCGAAATTGGGTGTCGTCCGGAAAAAATGTCGCGTTCGCTGGCGGGCGGGTCGTTGTAACCGTTTCAGACGGAAAGGACCGTGACTCAGCTTCCCGTTCCCGCAAACAGCAGATAACTGGCGCTGAAGGCGATGATGGCGGTGAGCACCAGCGCGAGTATACCGACCCAGATCCAGCGAATGTCGATTTTGTTGGAATGACTGGCTTCGCCAACCCGACGGCGCGTCGTATGCGCCAGATTCCGTCCAGTGATGGACCCTTCTTCCGGTGCGGTGCGGCGGCGAGGTTGTCCCCCCTCCGCCGGACGGGGCCGCCTTTGTGGTTGACGTGGCCGCAACGCCGGAATGGGGGTTTTGTCTTCCAGGCCGCGTACCGGTTTGGCCGCTGCCAAATTCGCCGTGCGGGGAGAGTCCGCCGATGTTTCCGAGGGTAACTGTGTCGCAATACTGGGATGGCTGGTTCCGTACAGCAGACTGATGAGGTTGATGTTTTTTCGCCGCCACTCCTCGGAACCGTGTTCGCTCAACCAGGCCGTCAGGGCATCTGCCAGCTCGCGAGCCGTCTGGTACCGTTCTTCGCGGCGTTTGGCCATCATCTTTTCCACGATCGCCAGCAGGCTGTCGGGTATGTCCGGTCGGTCGACCTTGATGGAGGGCGGTTGCCGCGTTTGATGGGCCAGCAAACGCTGCACCAGCGTGCCATCCGTAAAGGGAGGATGGCCCGTCAAGGCATAATAAAAGGTGCAGCCCAGCGAGTAGATATCGCCCCGCTGATCGACATTGTGGCTGTCGACTGCCTGCTCTGGCGCCAGATAATCGGCCGTTCCCAGAACCTTTTCATCGTGTTTGATTGTCAGCGATTCCTCGCCATCCTCCTTGAAGAAGCGGGCCAGGCCCAGATCGAGCAGCTTCACCGTGCCCGTTTCGTTGACCAGCAGATTGCCCGGCTTGATGTCGCGATGCACCAGGCCCGCCTGATGCGCATGATACAACCCCTCCGCGGCTTGACGAATAATATCCGCCGCGGACACGTAATTCATGGGGCCGTTTTTCTTCACCAGATTTTCCACGCTGGTTCCCTGGACGAATTCCATGACCAGGTAATGGATTTCCGCGCCCCCCTCGTTCTGTTGATCGACATCGTAGGCCCGCACGATATTGGGATGATCCAGCGCCGCGACGGCACGTGCCTCGCGCTGAAAGCGGCCCAGATAAGAAGTATCCTTCACGCGGTTCGCCGGCAGCACCTTAATGGCGCAGCGGCGTTGCATCGCCAGGTGTTCCGCCAGGTAAACGGCCGACATTTCGCCGCGGCCCAGCAGGTTCATCAGCTTATAACGGCCAAGTATAAAGCCCTTGTGCCGGCCCTGCAGCAACTTTTCGGACTGCCATTCCGTGATCAGCCCCCGTTTCTGCAGCTCGGTCGCCAGTTCGGTCGCGTCGTCGAGTTTCCTCCCATGACGCTTCAATTCCGTCAGGGCGTTATCCAGCACTTTGGGTTCCACCAAACCGCTGGCCCGCACTCCCGCCAGGAACGATTCTGCTGTCAGCTTCAGCGACATGCCTTGGTTATCCTGATTAACAACGTGTTTCGTGCTCGTCGATCCCATGGATCGTCATGGCTTCCCGCCATAAATCTGGCTCTGGCTGAACCATTCCTCGCGGCTCCGGACAGAGGAAGAACGTCTCACCTTGCATCCACGAACCTAGAATAGCACGTAACCTGTTCGCAATTCTCGCGCCGGAATTCGTCTGCACAAGAAATTTTCACCCAAGTGGTTTCCCCGGGCCCCCCCTTGCCGAACGTTATTCGGAATATACCGGAAGTTCCTGCCTGATCGATCCCCGGGAACGCCGACAGATTGTGATGCTGCCCGCTCTTGTCCCTCCTCGACACTGCACGCATGCACCTGTCTCCGTTGCCAATGTGCAACCTCGGGAAACTTCTGTTGCATTCCGGCAACAACCGCCGACACACCGGTGGAGAGGCTTACCGTCCCGCGATTCCCCATGGGGGGGTTGTAACGGGTGTCCTGTCCGTCAACATGCGGGGGGGAGAGGAGGCAAGCCGGTATTGAAGTGTCATCCCGCTTCATTTGGTCTGGCGAGGAACCCTATAATCCGTCTGTCCGGGAACTTCCTCATTATCCTTACACGGTCCTCCAGAATCAACTGGCGACCTGCGAACTCCAGGGGATTTCGGAATGATTCTCGCAACGGAACACCCATCGCGGGAACCGCGCGGATAGCCAGAATTCAGGCCGAACGCGCGCCGACCGACGATTCGGTTTGCCTCTTTACGAAGTATTTTTTCATGAAACACAGCGCCACCCTGCAGGATACAGTGACCATTCATTATTCCGCGCGTACCCGGGAAGGGGGCGTTGTCGAAGATACCAGCCATCGCAGACCCTTGACGCTACGCCTGGACGATCCCCGCTACCTGCGTTCCCTCCGCGAGGCGATTGTCGGCATGATCCCGGGCGATACCAAAACCATTCGGCTGGAACCCGAGCAGGTGTTCGGTCGGCGGGATCACCGCATGCAACTCAATATTCCGCTGACGGCGCTCCCCGCGGGGATTCAGGAAGGGGAGCAACTGAGCGTGCAGATCGACGAACAGGAAATTGATGTCTGGGTGGTGCACGTCACCCAGGACGAAGCCGTCCTCGATATCAATCATCCCCTGGCGGGTGAATCGCTGGAATACACGATTCACCTGATCTCCATGGAATCCGCTCCTCCTGCTTGACGCCACCGCATGCGTCGCGGAAAATCCCCGCATGTCCGGTCGTTCCCTGATTGCCTGCATGTTCCTGTTCGCACTCTGCGTGACTGCGGGGCTGTACACCTACTGGAATTTGCACACTGGCCCCTTTCGCCACCTGACAGACACCCTCGGCCAGCGTTTTCCCGGTTCCAGTCCCCGCGTGGAAGGAGGCCAGCATGGCCTGCACCGCGAGACGCCCCGTGTGTTGAGAATTGTCATGCGGGTCGAATTCCATCCCCTCCAGGAGGAATCACGATTTCAGGACCACGTCGAGCAGGTGCAACGGATCGTTCGAGAGCAACTCGTCATCGAGAATTACGACCTCTGCGAAATCCACCTGTTCCAGCAACTCCCCGAACAATCCCACGTCCTGCGTTCCGTACGCATCCCATTCCAGGACATGGCTCCGACAACGCACTAACCCGCATTTCTCACACAGTTACCAATCTGGTAAATTTTGTCTCGAAAATGCCTGGAAAACTAGCCGCGCCCGTCAGGTAGTGGGCCACGTTCGGGCTGCTTCATTCATGTATAAGTCCACTTTAGTGGACCTGATGTGTGCCACTGGCTTCGCCTGTGCGAACGTGTTTCCGAGCCGTACGCGCCCGCGTCGGAGATTGGCAGACGGTTTCCCGGGCTATTTGGCTTCCAGCCAGTTTTGGCCGTGTTTCATGTCGACAACCAGTGGCACGGTAAGGGACATGGCCGTCGACATTTCCCGTTGCACGAGGTCGCGCAGGGGGGCCAGTTCCCCAGTGGGAGCTTCAAAGACCAGTTCATCGTGAATTTGCAGCAGCATCCTGGCCTGAAGCTTCGCGTTGGCAAGCTGGCGATGCACGTTCAGCATGGCCAGTTTGATCAAGTCCGCCGCCGAGCCTTGAATGACCGTATTGATGGCGGTTCGTTCGGGCAGATTGCGATTGCGGCCTCCCGTATTCTTGATCCCCGTGATGGGGCGTCGGCGGCCCAGCAGGGTGTAGGCGTAGCCGCTGCGGACGCATTCCTCCAGCGTGGTTTCGATAAAGCGGGTCACGCCGGGGTATCGCTGGAAATAATCCTCGATGAATTCCGCGGCCTGTTCCTGCGGGATGCGCAGCGATTCCGCCAGGCCAAAGGGGCTTTGACCGTAAATCACGCCGAAGTTGACCGCCTTGGCAACGCGGCGCATGTCGGCATCGACGGCAGTTTCGTCGACTTGGAACACTTCGGCGGCGACGGCAGCGTGAATGTCCTTCCCTTCGCGGAACGCCTGTTGCAGGGCGGCATCTCCGCTGAAGTGGGCCAGTACGCGCAATTCTATTTGTGAATAGTCGCAACAGAGCAGTTCCCAACCGGGCTGGCCCGGAATAAAGGCCTTGCGGATCCGTCTCCCCTCGGCGGTGCGCACGGGGATATTCTGCAGGTTGGGATCGCTGGAACTGAGTCGTCCAGTCGCGGCGACCACCTGGTTGAACGATGCATGGATCCGTCCCGTCTCGGGATGAATCATTTTGGGTAGCGCGTCCAGGTAGGTTCCCTTCAGTTTGGCCAGTTGCCGATATTCGATGATTTTTGCCGGCAGGGGATGAAACAACGCCAGTTTTTCGAGCACCGACTGATCCGTGCTGGGGCCGGTTTTGGTCCGCTTCTGCACGGGCAGGCCCAGGTCATCGAACAGCACTTCCCTCAGTTGCTTGGGAGAATCGGGATTGAAGGGGCGGTGCGTGCTCTGCTTCAATTCCTCCAGCAATTCCTCGACACGCTCCCCTACGACCTGGCTCTGCTCAAATAATTCCCGTTCATCCACCCGGATGCCCGCGAATTCCATGTCTGCCAGCACGCCGATCAGCGGACGTTCCACATCCTGATACAACGTCCAGAGTTGTTCCTGTCGCAGTTTGTCTCGCACGATGTGGGCAATCTGCAGGGCCGCGTCGGCATCCTCGGAGGCATACTCCGCCACCACATCGATATCGACCTCGTCCATCCGCTGCTGTGTCTTGCCCGTGCCGATCAACTCGGAAATGGGGATCATGCGATGCTTGAGAAACTCGTCCGCTAGGGAATTCAAGCCGTGGCTCCGTGCGCCCGCATCGAGCAGATAATGGCCGACCATCGGGTCCATACCGATGGTGGCCAAGTTCACGCCGTGACGCTTCCAGACCAGCAGATCGTACTTGAGGTTCTGATTGCTGATGGCAATCGCGGGATTTTCCAGCAGGGGGCGAAACGCCTCCAGAACCTGGCGATCATCCAGAACGGGTTGTCCCTGGGGCCCCCGCACGGGAATGTACCAGGCTCTGCCCGGTTCGACCGCGACGGCCCAGCCCACGATTTCGGCCCGCATGGCATCTACGGAAGTGGTTTCCAGGTCGATACAAATTTCGCTGGAATTGCCCCAGGTGGAAATCAGGTCCGCCAGGGTCTGCTCGTCTCGTACCACCGTCCATTCCCGGTCGTGCTGAAACGGGGACGCAACTTTTATTTCGGGGACCGGCAATCGAGGCGCGGGCGTGGATGTTGGCGAGGCGGTTTGGGATTCCGCCGGGATATCGAACAGTCCGCGTTGCTGTTTTCGCGGGGTCGGATTGACCACGAGTGAACCGGGCAGCTCGTGCAACTCTTCGCGGAATTTGCGGAACCCGAACTCGAGAAACAACTGTTGCAGCCGGGCCGTATCGATACCGCCGACCCTGGCCGATTCCAGCTCGAAATCCAAGGGGAGATCGGTCCGCAACGTAACAAGCTTCTGACTGATCCGCGCCTGGTCGGCAAACGTTACCAGATTCTCTTGCAGCTTCTTGCCGGGAGCCAGGGAGGCATGGGCGAGCACTCCTTCCAGGTCTCCGAATTGCTCCAGCAGGGCGGTCGCCTTCTTCGGGCCGATCAAGGGAACGCCGGGCACATTATCGACGGCGTCCCCCACGAGCGACTGAAAATCGATCACTTGACGCGGTTCGATTCCCCAGGTTTGCTTCAGTTCCTCCGGGCCGAAGTATTCCCCCTTGCGGCAATTGAAGATCCGCACGTGGTCGCCGAGCAGTTGCCGACAGTCCTTGTCGCTGGAAACGATATTTACCTGCAGTCCCGCCAGTTCGGCTTGCCGTGTCAGGGTGGCAATCACGTCGTCCGCTTCCCAACCAGGGGCCTTGACCAGCGGGATGCCGAAGCCCGCGATCACATCGATCAGCATGGGAATTTGAGGTACCATGTCCTCGGGCATTTCCGTCCGATGAATTTTGTACTCGGGATACCAGTCGGAACGAATGCCGGGGCCTTCGGAATCGATGGCGCACAACAGATAATCGGGGCGTTTCTGCTTGAGAATCATCAGCAGATCGCGGGTGAAACCGAAAACCGCATTCGTGGGCTGTCCGGCCGGTCCGGTCATCTGGGGAATGGCGTGGTACACCTGAAACAGCAGCGAAAAGGTATCTATCAGGTAAAGCTGTTCAGGCATGGATCGATTCCAGTGGGGTAATTTCTGTAATGCAAGACCGAGTATTGCACTCGATTCGCCGGGAAGGATCAAGGCACTTGCCTGAAACGAATTTCTTGCCGATCACCAGGTTAACCGGTTCGAGGGAGATCGAGTTGCTCGCCGTAACGATCAATCACGGCTCGTTTCAAAGCCGCGAATTCGGGTTGATCGATGGTGGCGTGCGATACCATGCGGCTGGCCGCGCGCCGTGTTTCCTCCACGATCTGGTCATCCCGAGGGAGGGACGTCACGCGAAATGGGACGGCTCCGTGTTGCTCCGTCCCTAGCACGTTGCCCGGGCCGCGCAGCGAGAAATCGACTTCGGCAATTTCGAATCCACTCGTGGATCGTTCGAGTGCCGCCAGCCGTTCCCGCGAATCTTCGTTGTCGGTGTTGGAAAACAGAAAACAATATCCCTGGAAGGTTCCTCGGCCGATACGCCCCCGCATCTGATGGAGTTGCGACAGGCCGAACTGATGCGCGTCCAGGATCACCATCAGCGTTGCGTTAGGAACATCCACCCCCACTTCCACCACGGTGGTGGCCACCAGGAGCTGGATTTCACGATCCCGGAAGGCCGTCATCACCTGCTGCTGGTCGTTCCGATCCATGCGCCCATGCACCAGTCCCACGCGAAACTCCGCGAATTCCCGACTCAGGTGTTCAAACACCTGCAACGCGCCCGCGGGTGCCTCGGGATCGGGACTGTCCACATACGGGCAGACCACGTATGCCTGCCTGCCCGCCCGGAGTTTTTCCCGCACGAAATTCCATGCCTTTTGTTCCACCACTGGGGTTTCGACGCGCGAGGTGATCACCACCTGGCGACCGGGCGGTAGATCCTGCATGACGGATAAATCCAGGTCCCCGTAGAGTGTCAGGCAGAGACTGCGGGGAATGGGCGTGGCGGTCATTACCAGCACATGGGGCGACAAAGCCAGGCCTCGAAAGCGAGCCCGCTGCACCACCCCGAATTTGTGTTGCTCGTCGATCACTACCAGCCCCAGATTCCGATACTGTACGTCCTGCTGGATGACCGCCTGTGTGCCGATGATCAACTGCAGTGCCCCGCTGGCAATGTTGGCCAGCGTGTCGCGGCGCTGGGTCGCGGTCAAGCCGCTGGTCAGCAGCGTTCGCTTGACCCGGCTGTGCTGCAATGCCTGGTTGATAGTCAACCAGTGTTGACGCGCCAGCAGTTCCGTGGGGGCCATCAGCACGGCCTGGTATCCCGAAGCAATCGCCGCCAGCATCGCGTAGATCGCCACCACCGTCTTGCCCGCCCCCACGTCCGCCTGCAGCAGACGATGCATCGGTTTGTCCTGCCCCAGGTCCCCCGTGAGTTCTGTAATCGCCTGTTCCTGCCCCGGCGTGAAATCAAACGGAAACAGACGCCGGATCCGCGCATCGACCTTGGGCGGGACCTGTATGGGGGGAGCAAGTTCCGTCGTTTCCCGCACACGCCGTCGCAACGCCAGGCCGAGTTGAAAGACGAGTTGCTCGTCGAACACCACGCGCCGCCGCGCCGCCTGATAGTCCTGCAACGAGGCGGGACGGTGCAAGTTGCGCAACGCGTCGGGCAACTTCGGCAACTTGTAGTGCAGGCGAAACTTTTCCGGCAGAACATCGGCAAGCTGGCCTTCGACCAGTTCCAGAACCGAAGCAATCATCCGCCGCAGCGCATCGAGCGACAACCCTTCCGTCAGCCCGTATTTTGTCAGGACTTCTCCCTGGGCGTCTTCCTCGTCGGCATCCAGCCACTGAATACGTGGGCTGCTGATTTCCCAGCGATTCTCGCGAAATTTCGGCTTGCCCGACCAGAGCACCCATTGATCCGACATCAAACGCTTCTGCATCCAGGGCTGATTAAACCAGAGGCCACGCACCAGGCCCCCTTCCGTTCGCAGAATGGCACCCACCAGGGTGCGACCACGCGACAGCGCGCGGGAATCGACATCCACTACCTTCCCCCGCAATGTATGCATTCGGTCTTCGGTCAACTCCTGTACGCCGGATAGCTGCGACAGATCCAGCACGTCCCTGGGCATGTACCACAGCAGGTCCCCGACACTCTGCAACCCCAGATTGGCCAGCAGTGCCGCGCGGGCAGGGCCGATCCCCGGCACGTACCGCAACAGACGTTCCAGCAGGGGAACCTCTTCCGGGAGATCATCGGCTTGGAAGTCAGTATCGGACATGTCCGCATTGAAGCAGACTGGCGGTAAAATCACCACCCAGGCCGACGGCGGATTTCTCTCGCGCGGGGCAAGTCTGACTGAGATCAGCGATAGTCCTGGTCCCGGCCGATATATGTATCGGCGTATTCATCCAGGATTGTCACTTCCACCCGATCACTGGGCTTGATGGATTGCGAATTGACTTGCTCCTCGGGCTGATGAAAGTAGACGGCAATCCGCATGCGTTTGTGTTCCACGCGTTGATTCTGCAATCGCTCCATCACCAGAAACGCGCGCTGGTAGGACAGGCTCATGCGCTCGTCAATCGTTTGTTCCAGCCCCTCGATGAATGGCGAACTGAAGGCCCTGATTTCCAGTTTATGTGGTTTTCCCGCAACCTCTTGCGCGATCCGGTCAATTTCCTGCAGACTCTCCGGGTCGAGTATCGCTTCGCTTGCCGTGAAGTAAATGGGACGACCGGCGAGTTGGCTTTCCCCTTCACGCAGTCGCTGCACCCGTAAATCCATGCCGGGTGGCGCCTTTTGTTTCACGCCACCGTGCCCCTTGTCATCGTCGGAGATGGAGCCCAATTTCATTTCCATCAGCGAGTCCACCACCGAGTTGAGGGGAAAGTTCTTCCCCGGGGGGGCGGCTGGGGCACCGGTATAGCCCATGTATTGCCGGGCGGCTTCCATGATCGCCCGAAACTTGCTTTCCGCCACCACTTCACTCAATGAGACGAGCATGATGAAGAAGGTCAGCAACAACGACATCATGTCGCCGTAGGTCACGACCCATTCCGGGACACCGGGGGGAGCATCATCTTCCATGGTTCCGTTCGCCGCCTGAGTGACTGCTGGTATTGAAATCGGTTTCGAGCGTCGCGGGGAGCTACTCTGTTAATGAGTATCGGTATTTGGGACGCTGTTGCACCGAATTTTCGCGGAGAACTACGTTCGAAGAGGCGTCACGCCGCGCAGTGGTCGAGCCGACGGCGAGGGGAAGTCTTGTTTTCGTGGGGTACGCTGTGTGTATCGCATCTTCTTTGCGATTCCATCGAGGGCACGCCCTCTCGGGAACGGAATTCCCTCGGAATCAAAAAATCAGGATTGCTGACTTCGACAACTAGCCGCGCCCGTCAGGCAGCGGGCCAGACTGGGGCCCGATTTATCGCAATACATAGCCATAATTGATGTTGTGTCCAAGGAATGCACCTTGGGGAACCGCCCGCCTGGCCCGCTGCCTGACGGGCGCGGCTAATTTTCTGGGTATTTTCGAGGCAAAATTTACCGCATTGGAAACTGTGTGAGAAATGTGGGCTAGGTTGTTTTTAACCTCATTGTATTTAGTGTGTTGCGGAGAATGTGCCCGCTGCATGTTTGGCGTCCTGAAAGGCGTGGCTTGTGGGATGCCAACCGGCCTTCCTGTCTGGTTTGGCGCAGGCGAGAAAACGATTTAACCAGAAAAACCGAAAAAATCGGAAAAATCGGAAATTCTTGTCATGCTTGCCTCGTCGCGTCGCCGATAGAAACGATAAGCCCGTATTCAGGCTTACCTTCCCTCACGTTTCCCCTCGTTTTCCGTTGCCTGCCTCCTATCGCTCTTCCCTTGAGCCGATTCCCATCCTCTTTGATCCCTCGATCACTGAATACCCATGAAAACAACACCCTCCCGCTTTCGTTCCCTGTCACGCCTCGTGTATCTGGCTCCCTTCGTCCTCAGCCTGCTGACCGGATGTTGCGGTCGCAGTCATCTGGCGTGCGACCCTTGTGCACCTTGGGTGCCCCAGTGTTGTCCAGATGTCTGTTCGGACTGCCTGGATTCCTGCAGTACGTGTTGCCACGATCCGGATTGTTTCGGCATTTTCTGTACGAAACGCCCGAAACGATTCTTCGGCATGATGTGTCATCCCATGACCCGAACGACTTACAGCGACCATGATTATTACAGTCCCCGTCGGCGTGGACACTGCCTGCCGGATGACTGTTGCGTTCCAGAGTGTGCGGCTCCCCCTAGTTGCGTGGCCCCGCCGGACTGTGCGGTGCCTCCCTCTTGCGTCGTTCCGCCGAGTTGTGCGGTTGCTCCAACGTGTGTGGTGCCTGCGAGTTGCGTTGCACCTTGCGAATGTGCCCCCAGTTGCGAGGCTCCGGATAACTGTGTTCCCAGTTGTGCGGCTCCTCCCGGATGTGCAGCACCCGCCAAGTGTGTAGTTCCAGTAAGTTGTTGTGCTCCCGTGAGTTGTGAGTGTCCCTGTGATACGCACACCCAACACTACAGGACGGTGACCCCTTCTTCGCTGGCCCGCAATTCCACCGTTCAGGCTCCGCGTGGGGGAGCCAGTGGTTCCCGCAAGCAAGCGACGACCAATAAACCGGCCGGTAAATTCCCCGTTCCGGGATTGGAAGCCAAATCCGACCACGAAATTGAAAAAATGGTCTCGAAGGGGATGGTTCAGCAGGAAGACGGAAGTTGGGCTCCCGCGGGAATCGCGAGTGCCATCCCACGTCAGTCGATTCAAAAGACACCTGGGGCCTCTTTCCGCTTTGCACAGGCAACCTTCCTGGTGCCCGATCCGACTCCGAACAGCAGTCAGCCTGTCGCCATACCGGCCAAAACCCGCACGACCTTGAAAAAATCCTATAGTCAGCAGCGCCAAGCGGTGCAATCCTCGGAAGGGGATGTCCCGTTGGCTCCTCCAGTGCAACCGGAAGGATGATCGTGACTGGAATCCGTTCCCGTCAGGAATTCGCGACAGGATGCGCGTCAGCTGCCATGCGAGAAATTGTTCACGATTTTCCCCGAGAGGCTGCGGAGGTTCGATGCTTTCGAGCCTGAATATCCGTCGCAAGCCAATGTACCAGGGGATATATGCCAACAGCCACAACGAGACCCACAATCGCCGAGCCCAGCAGCAGCGGTGTTCCGATTTCCACGGTGAGTGTCCATAAACTATGCCACCAGGCAAAAAAACTGTCGTAACAGAGCAGTTCTGCCAACTGTTCGCGAGTCAGGTCTCCCGGGGAAAAAAAGGTTCCGATCCAGTAATTGAACCAATAAATGGGCAGGGTGGTGATGGGATTTGAAATATAAACCGCCACGAGCGCGGCGACCCGATTGAAGCGGAAGAAAGGGCGCAACATCCAGCCCAGGATCAGCACCAGCACCATTTGAATTCCGACGGTGGGGGTGAACGCAATAAACGTTCCCAGCGCGGCTCCCAAGGCGATCGAGCGGGGAGTATCCTCCTGCGCGACGATTGTCCTCAACCACGACTGCGGCGCAAGATACCACCACCAGGAGCGGATCACCTGGGCCGGTTGCTCGCTCGGCTGGTGAGCGGATTTCGGAGGCAACGTCATCTGGTACTCAACACTCAACTTCAGGGGGGATTTTGTTTGTGTGAACCGTGTTCACTCGCCGGAATCCGCCTTGCAGGGAGTGATTACGATCTCGTGCAGGACTCGATGCGTGAACAAACACGTGTAAACGGGGCTGGTAAACTTTCGTGTCGAAATCTTGGCAACTCTGCCCGGGTTTCGCAAGTCGCCACGAAGGGGGGTTGCGATTCTCGACTATCCTTAAATTGAACCGATCCCTAGCGTGTGTGTCCTTCCTGAAGGAAACGCGGCGAAGTGACCGGGAAAAAAATGTTTTCAGTTCGAGGGTACTTGTTCTTCGGCGTGTTTCTGCTATTTTACACAGGCGGTTTGGCCCATCCAGCAGGAAACAAGGCCAAATTTCTGTCGTTTGCCCTGTATGATCGGAATTTTTCGGGGCAGGGGAATCGTGGAATTGATGTCCACCGTGGCATTTCGTGTGCATTGCCTGGAACCGATTTGCCGAAGATGGATTTGCTTTGACCGTGGGTTGACGATCCCTCGCAGCCTCTGGTGTTCATGGCAGAAGAAGGCGTAGCTCAGTCGGTAGAGCAACGGACTTTTAATCCGTAGGTCGAGGGTTCGAGTCCCTCCGCCTTCATTTACAGCCTCGGGAATCTTCGGGTTCCGCGAGGCTTTTTTAGTTGTTCTGGCTGCATTGCCGCGGAGCCCGATTTTTTCCCGCTGCCGCGAGGCGTGTTTGCCAGATGCCGGGCTTCACGGTACGCTGTGGAAAAATGGAACTGCCGAATTTTCATCGGTCTCTGTCATCCGATCCGTCACCGACACTTCCCGAAGGACACCTCATGAGCGACCACGCCACCTATCGTTTAGGCACACAATGTCTGCATGCCGGACAGGTCCCCGATCCCGCGACCAATTCCCGGGCCGTCCCCATCTATCAGACTACCTCGTACACCTTCAACGATACCGAACATGCGGCCCGGCTCTTCGGCTTGCAGGAATTCGGGAACATCTACACGCGCATCATGAATCCCACCTGTGATGTGCTGGAAAAACGATTGGCCGCGCTGGAAGGGGGCTCGGGCGCGCTGGCTCTCGCATCGGGGTCCGCTGCCATCACGTATGCCATACTGAACCTCATGGGGCAGGGCAAGAATGTGGTTTCCTCCTCCAGTTTGTACGGGGGGACTTACAACCTGTTCCACTACACGTTCCCGAAACTCGGCATCCATTGTAAATTCGTGGATCAGTCGAACCCGGAACTGTTCAAGCAGGCGATCGACGAAAATACCCGCGCCGTGTTTGTGGAAACCATCGGGAATCCCCGTGCCGACGTCCCCGATTTCGAGGCGATCGCCGCGATTGCCCACGAGGCGGACCTGCCGTTGATTGTCGACAACACCACGGCATCGCCCTATCTCTGCCAACCGTTTCAGTGGGGGGCCGATCTGGTGGTCCACTCATGCACGAAATTCATCGGTGGCCACGGCACGTCCATTGGGGGCATCCTGATCGAAAAGGGAGGATTCCCCTGGGATAACGGCAAGTTCCCGGAATTTACGGAGCCTGAACCGAGTTATCACGGCATCAAGTTCTTCGAGACCTTCGGGCCGATGAACCTGGCTTACATTCTGCGTGCCCGGACGCAAATTCTGCGAGATACCGGAGCCGCCATGAGTCCCTTTAATGCCTTTTTGTTCCTGCAGGGGTTGGAAACGCTGCATCTCCGCATGCCCCGTCACAGTGAAAATGCCCAGAAGGTGGCCGAGTTTTTGAGCAGCCATCCCAAGGTCTCCTGGGTCAATCATACCGGGTTGGAATCGCATCCCAGTCATCTCAATGGGAAGAAATACCTCCCGCGAGGATGTGGTTCCGTCTTCGGCTTCGGTATTGCGGGAGATTCTCCCGCCGAGCAGCGTGCGAACGGCATCAAGCTGATTAACAGTGTGAAGCTCTTCTCCCATCTGGCGAATATCGGCGACAGTAAGTCGTTGATTATTCACCCCAGCAGCACGACACACCAGCAACTCTCGCTGGAAGAGCAGCAGGCTGCGGGAGTGACCGCCGATTTCATCCGGCTTTCCATCGGGACGGAAGATATCGACGACATCATCGGCGACCTGAAGCAGGCGCTCGATCAAATCTGAACCGTCGCTTTGGCGGCCAAACGTGGCCCGCAGCCTGATCCTCGCGACTAGCCGCGCCCGTCAGGAAGCGGGCCGGGCGGGTGTAACAATTCGAAATCACTCGTCCGGCACATGGTCCACTGTAGTAAAACTCAAAGTGACGATGGCGGCCAAATGTGGCCCGCAGCCTGATCCGCGCGGCTAGTTGGGGCGGGAACGCTCCGCGGTGAGTCTTGATTGATTTACCACAAACGCTCGTCACGTGGGGCGCGGGTTAGCGCGCCAGCCAGCCGTTGTTTTTCATCCAGATTTCGGCGAGCCTGTTCCATTGGTTGGTCCCGGGGATTTCGTGGCCCAGACCCACGCCGTGACGGCCCGGCTGGAAGATGTGCAGTTCTCCCTTGACGCCGTGTTTCAGCATCGCCTGGTAGAACAGCAGGCTGTTGAGGGGCGGGACACCGGTGTCTTCCCAAGTGTGGAATAGAAATGTGGGGGGCGTTTGTGGCGTGACTTGCAGTTCGTTCGAGAGCAGTTGAATCAATTCCTCGGAGGGGTTCTCACCAATCAAATTATTCCGCGAGCCCCGGTGCATGCTGGAGTTCGTGAAGGTAATGACCGGGTAGCAGAGGATCGCGAAATCGGGACGGCAGCTTGCGCGTTCGATCGGGTCCGCTGACTGGGGATTTCCTTCGCTGAAATGAGTCGCGGCCGTGGAGGCAAGATGACCACCGGCGGAAAATCCGAGTACACCGATCCGTTCGGGATTCAACCCCAGTTCCTGGGCATTGGCCCGCACGTAGCGAATGGCCCGTTGCACATCGTGCATGGGGGCCGGATGCTGGTAATTGGGAGCCAGGCGATATTGCAACACATACGCGGAAACACCGAGGGAATTGAACCAGGCGGCAATGTCATTTCCTTCGTGTCCCATGGCCAGATTGCGATAGCCGCCGCCCGGGCAGATGACGACTCCGCATGCCGTCCGCGAACGGACCGCTGCGGGGAACAGCGTGAGTGTGGGGATATCCACGGGTTCGGTCCCCTTGGCCCCTGGCGCGCCATCGGGCCACAGGACGACCGTTTTCGGCAACAGCAAATCCTCTGCTTGCGTAAAGGCGCAGGGAAGCGTGGAGCACAGCAGCAGGCAGAGAATCGGCAGCAGGGAGCGACGCATGGTGTATCCTTTCGACAGCCACAAGTTCCAGACAAACGGTCTGAAGAGTGTAATCGCTGATTATGCATGCGTCCACGCCGATGCACGTCAGGTCCGCTGCCCCCGCCGAAAAACCCGCATTCAAGCGGAGTCGGCTTCCTTGTTCCAGCCGCGGAGACGCATCTCATCGGTTTCACCGCGTTGCAGGGCGGCCTGATGCGTGCGTTGCCGGGTCCGTTCGATCGTCTGATGATAGAGGGCATCGTCGGCAACCCCTTCCTCGATTGATCGGCACACTTCGCGGGGAAGGAGGACAATAAAAGTACTTCCCTTGCCGAACTCGCTTTCTACCTGCACTTCCCCCCCCAGCAGTTTGCACAACTCCTTGACAATCGAGAGCCCCAACCCCGTCCCTTCAAATTCGCGTGTCAGCAGATTTTCCTGACCGGGGATGGCGGTGGCCTGGCGAAATTTTTCGAAGATGCGTTCCTGGTCCGCCAGCGGGATGCCGATGCCGGTGTCGGCGACGCTGATCTGCACGCGTTCGCTTCGGGGGAGGGAGGGCGCTTGCATGTCCGCGTCGCCCGGCATCAGGCAGAATGACGTCACTTCCACGCGGACGCGTCCCCCATCGGGAGTGAATTTGATGGCATTGGAGAGCAGGTTGGTAAGAATCTGCTGGATTTTGCCGGCGTCCTGGAACAAGGGGGGCATGTCGGGAGCGCAGAGCCAGGTCAATTCGATGTTCTTGCGATCGGCCAGGGGCGACATGCTGAGGCAGAGTTGTTCGACAATTTCCACGATCGAGAATTCCACCGGGAAAATATCCATTTTACCGCTCTCGATCTTTGCCAGATCGAGGATGTCATTAATTAAAGTCAACAGGCGTTGACCAGACGTGGAGATGTTCCGCAGGTAGCGTTTTTGTTTTTCATTGAGGTTATCGGCGCCGTTCAATACGTCGCTGAAGCCGAGGATGCTGTTCAAGGGGGTGCGTAATTCGTGGCTCATGGTGGCCAGGAATTCGTTTTTCAGCTTGTTCATTTCAAACAGGGACAGGTTGGCCCGGGCCAGTTCATCCACCTTGGCATCGAGATTGTTGTTTGCCTGTTTCAATTCGTCCTGGACCGTTACCAGGTGCCGCAACATGCGGTTAAAGGCGTGGCTGAGTTCCTCGAATTCATCCCCCGTGCGGATGTCGGCCCGCAAGTCGAGCGTGCCTCGGGCGATCTCCTCGCTGATATCCTTCAGGTACAGCACCGGCTTGACGATGACGTAACGCACGATTGCATAAGCGGCGACCATTGCCAGAAACGATGTAATCAACGCCATCGCGAGCAGAATGGCATTGTTCTTGGCCAGCCGGATTTTCGTTTTTGCCAGTGGCAGAGTGATTTTCACCATGCCGATCAGGTCGCCCTCCTTGGCCCCGGACTTGCGGTGATAATGGCAGGACAGGCACGACTTCGAGGCATTCACCGCCGCGTAATAGCGGTATTCCTGTCGATCGGGCAAGGCGAGAATGTATTCCGGCTCGCCACTGCGGATGCGGGAGAGCGCCTGATAGCCGAAGTCGTCGGTGGGGCGGTCCTGGGCGTCGGCCGTGGGGTCTGCCTTCAGGAGGCGCCAGCGATAATCCTTCAGTTCCTCGGGTTTCAGGGCCGTGGACATTTCTTCCATGATAGGAATGTAGGCGGGCTCGATATCGACCGCCTGCATATGTTTTTCCATGATGATTGGTGCGACCAGCAGCTGCGCGGTTTCCTTGTTCTGCCCTTCAATGATGCGCGCGTTCAACTGCGCGTAGAAGTAGAAACTGCCAGAGATCAGCAGCATCAACCCCCCGCCGAACAGAAAGCGGCATTTCCGTTCGAGGCTGGTTTCTCCCAGCAGTCGTTTGAAGGTGCGATAAGACATCAACTCGGGCCATGCGAAAAGGGACTCTGCGACGTTTCGGGCTTCGTGGGACGCAAACGCCTGCAGAATTGTTTCATGCCCACCCGTTTGATGCAATGGAGATTCACAAAACCCCGTCCCGCGCCGCCTCGTCGCGGGGAGCATTGCCAGCCCGCGGAGAACGAATTAAGCTGCACGGACCGAGGTCTGGGGGGATTGCGAACTATCCCCGGAACGGACCTGTCACGTTGCAGGCTGGCGGCTTTCGGGAAGGTGGCGGCGCACTTGAGTTGGCAGAACGATGATCCGCTCCGAACACGGCAGTTGCGCTCGCTCAGCCGCAGCGTGGTGATCAACCAATTGCTGTTTACCGCGGGACATTCGCTCACAAGTGGCGGTTTTCTCGCGTATTTTGCCGCGGACTCCGGGGCGGCGGCACGGCCGGGAATGATGGCTTGGGTACTGGCGCTGCCGGAGCTTCTGGGATTGCTGGCGGTGACGACCCCTTTGGTGTTGGGGTGGGCCCGGAATAAAAAGCGGCTCTTTCTGTGGGCCTCGCTAGGGGCTAGAGCTGCGTTGTTGCTGATTCCGCTGGCGGTCTGGCAAGCGTGGTTTCCTCCGCTGACCGTGCTGTTGGCGGGCATGGTGCTGGCGGGGATCTGTCAGGCGATTGCGTTCACGGCTTATCTGTCCTGGCTGAGTGACCTGGCACCCGAGCAAAGTTGGGGGAGATTCTTTAGCCGCCGCAACATGGCGCAACTGGCCGTGTTGCTGATCATTCCTTTTCTGGCGGCCCTGCTGAGGGACTGGCTGAAGACCTCGGGGTATTCCGTCGATTTTCGCATGGCCGTTTACGCCGGTACATTCTGCATGGGCAACATGCTGCAACTGCTGTCCTTGCAACCCCTGCTGAAATGGCCGGCGTTCATCGCAGCCGGCCCCCACCGGGCGCACGCCGCGGAAACCGCGCCTGTGGTCTGGCCCGTTCCCCGCGGATCGTTCGTGCGCGTCATGCTGTTTTCCTGCTGGTTGGCCTTCTTTCAGGGAATGACACAGACGGCCTTTTTTCTGCAGGGGTATCGCCAACTCCAGTTGAGTCTGACCGTATTTTTTCTGTTGCAGGGGACCATGTATCTGCTGCAGATCCCGGCGACGTGGGGGGCGGGTCGCTGGAGCGATCTGCGGGGAAATCGAGATTTACTGATGGCGAGCACGGTGGTTGTGAGCCTGGCGATGCTGTTCTGGCTGGCGACGCTACGGGGGCATTGGGCCTGGTTGTGGGGCGCGTATGTCTTGTGGGGAGGCTTCGGGGCGGTCAACCTGACGTTGCAAAATCTGGTCCTGCGCGTCGTGCCGCGACATCGGAACACCCTTGCCATCGCCCTGTATCGCTTTGGGCCTGGTTTTATAGCAGGCCTGACCGGATTGGTGGGAGGCTTCTGGCTGGAACGCGAACTGAACGCGGAGCATGCTTGGTCCGTGTGGGGATCGCAGGTCAGCCCGTTTTTTGTGCTGTTCGCGGTTTCGTTTCTGGGCCGACTGCTCGCGCCTCTCATCTTGTGGGGCGTTCGAGAACCAGAACACCACGGGCCATAACCCATGCCTGCCGGATGCCGGAAACGTAATCGCGCCTAATCCACGAGAGTCTTCGGGACCGCGCGCGACGTGACACGTGACACAACGCAAGCCGCCGTGATCATCCCCCGGTGGGGCGGCGTCGCGTGTATTGCTGAATGATATCCACGGCCATGGCCGAAGGATTCTTCGATCGGTCTTCGGGGGAACCCGCCTTCTGACTTGGCGGAGGCGCTTCGATTGCACCCGTTTCCGAGGGATCGGGCAGCTTCACGTCGATTTGCTTGGGCGACTTTTTTGCCGACTCGGCCTGGGCTTCCTGGGCGGGGGGCTGTTCCGGAGCTGGGGCCGCATATGGTCCCGTCGGCATCTGTGGCGGGTAGCCCATCTGTGGGAACTGAGGATAACCGGCCGGAGGCATCATGGGGTACTGCGGATACCCTGGCTGAGGCGGTGGATAGGGATACATGAACTGCTGAGGCATGTATCCGGGTGGGGGATAGGCATACCCCGGCGGCATGGCGCCTTGTCCATATTGCAACGGTGGAGGGGCCTGGTTGGGAGGATAAAAGGTTGTATCCGCTTCCGCCAGAATCCCGGTATCGTGCATGGTTTCCTTGCCGGCTTCCGCCGCGGATTCGACTTCGTCCACAGATTCCGAATCGGGAATGGTTTCGCCCGACAGGTTGGTGTATTCCTCGGGTTCCTCGGGCACAGCAGCTGCCACGGGAGCCCCCTGGCGAATGGTGACCATTAACTCCAGCTTCCCGATTCGAACACGATCTCCCGTTTTCAACTCCACCTGGCCACGAATCTGTTCGTCGTTCACGAAGGTGCCGTTCGTGCTCCCCAGATCACGCAGACGAACAGAGAAATCGTCCAGATTAAAGACACAATGATGGCGGCTGACCAATTCGTTATTGGGACGCATATGACAATCGTCGCCGCGACCGATCAGGAATTTCTTCGTCGTCAGGGAAATGATTTTTCCCTCGTGGCGCCCACCCAGTACCTTCAAGTCCGCATGAAGCATGGATCACTCCAAAAAGCCAGTTCGAAGACAGGATTTCGCAGAATGCAAAACATTGCCGACAGGATGCGGCAGAGAATACTTCCACGGACGGATGGGACAGGCTCGTTACGCTAACAACACCCGATCCCTACCCGGTGCCGGATGACACGCAAGAAACCTACTCCTCCGCCCGCTGCGGTGTTCGGAGCCGCAACCGTCAATACAATTATGGCAGCGCTGGCGACATAATGTTGCGTAAATCGGGTGATTTCGCCAATTACACACCATTCTGGCCAAGTAGATATGAAACAGCTTTGTGTCTCAAGGTTCTCCCTCGGGAACGTAAGCTGAACTGAGACCTCCCATGCCTTACGCGATCGACCGGAAAACTGAGTTTACGTCGGCAGCAGTGCTGGGAGTTGAGGGTAAATATAATGAAAAATACTTATGTATGCAACCTATGCGGGCGAGAGGTGTTTGTCAACGGTTCTTTGGCGGACTCATATAAAAATCATTGGGAAGCCGCGACCCGCGCGGTCGGGGATTCGTCCTGGCCCAAGGGGCAGCGTCATACGCGACGCAAAAACTCTCCCAGTTCCGGCAGTGGCATAAGGTTCAGTTCGTAGACTTTGTATCGCAAGTCGGACAGGCCGTTGAGAGTATGGATCCAGTCTCCGTTATCGCGGGCGTACGAAATGACTCCCCCATCCGACAGCAGGCAGACCGTAATCGTGTCGCGACGATTCACCGAAGGAAAGACATGAATTTCCGCGGCATCGCCCAGTAATTCGCGGGCCGTCAATTGACGCGAGCCCGTCCATTGCCAGCGCAATTCGTTCTCGTTCATCCGCTGCCAGGGCCCACGTTGCAGCAGTTGTGCACAGTCGAGCAGGCACACTGCGGGGGCGCCTGCTGGCGTTTCGAAGGGGGACTCGTCTCCGGTTGTTGTTGAGCCGGGCATCACTGCTTGCCTTCCTTCCGTTTCGACCACCAGGGGAGCGTGATTCCGCCATCAATCAGAAGTACGCTGCCCGTCATGTAATCCGCATCGGGGCTGAGGGTGTACAGAATGGCCCGGCCGATTTCTTCGGGGGTTCCCATGCGTTTCAGCGGGATGCTGCCTGCTCCCTGGGCCAGTTGCTCCTCGGTGAAGAACTTACGCTCGCCCGGGGTATCGATCCAGCCGGGATGGACCACATTGACGCGGATGGCATGTTCGGCCAGTTCAATGGCAGCTGTTTTGGCCATTTGATCGATGGCCGCCTTGGCCATATTGTAGGCCATCGCGCCCGGAAATGGGATGAAGGAATGGGGGGAACTGACCACCGTGATGGCTCCGCCGTGCCCCTGTTTGATCATCTGCTGGGCGGCTGCCCGCACCCCGTAAAAAGCGCCCCACATGCTGACATCGATCGTTCGACGGAAACCGGCCATGTCGGCCTCGACCATGAACTCGCGGTCGCTATAAACCGCATTCGATACGAACCCATCCAGGCTGCCGAAGGTTTCGACCACCTGGGCGATCATGTGCTCGACCGACGCCTGATCGGCAACATCGGCCTGAATTGCCAGCCCACGTAGTCCCAGTGCTTCGATCTCACGCACCACCTCCTCGGCTGCGGCAGCACTGGAGTGATAATTGATGGCGACATTCGCGCCCGCCTTGGCCAATTCGAGAGCACATCCCCGGCCAATGCCCCTCGAGCCCCCCGTCACCAAGATGTTCTTGCCCGGTATCCGCATGACTGCACCTCGGAAATGCTGGGTGTTTAATGATCTGAATGTAAACATAGACAACAGGTTATGTCTGTTGGTCAGTTCGTATGACTCCAGCCGACTGGCTGTACCTGATCTCCAACAGAATATCCGCCAGAACCGCTGAAGAAAACCTTCCTCGCGGAAATCCTGATTCAGGCGTGCCCGTTGGTCGCCGGGAAAATTTTCCAAAATACTCAACTTTTCTTTGCTTCCTATCCTACTTATAGGTATCTAATTTGCTGTTTTGGTAAGATTGCTCAATTTTCTAAATTACAATGGCAGAACGTGAAGGGAAGGTTATGAGGGGCTGGGGAACTGGTTTCTTGGTGATAGGCTTGTATTGTGTGGCGATTTCTCCTTTGAACGCTCAAACGGGGGGAGAGCAGGAACGGGAAATGCTTCCGCGGGTACAAACGGAATCCGCGCGATCCGCGGACACAGTTGCCGTCGAAAGTAGCACGGATGATCGTGGTTTCCCTCTGGAGTGGATCGAAAAAGCGGAACGTCGCTGGTCGTTTCCGGGAAAAATCCGGGAGCATCTGCTGGGGGAAAAACACGGATTTACCGAGGAGCAACTCGCGGGTTTGACCGACGAGCAACTGGTTCACCTGCACAGCAATCACCATATTCACGAAATGATTCCCGTGGGCCGCCGCGTTCTTCATCCGGAACTGTACGCGGATGAACCGGTTGCCTGTGCCCCCACGGGGAGCAGTTCCCCGGAACGTGTCCCTCTGAAATCGAGCGAATCCCCGTTGCGTGGATCAGGCGAGATGCAGGCAGCCACCGCGCACGGGAAGAACACGGCGTACATGGTGGAGCCGGCCCGCGATGGCAACCGGATGGCGAAATCGGTCGAGCCTCATACGCAGCCGTCGAATCGGAACGTGGCCTCCATTCCACGGACATCGCAAAAACCGCAACGCCGCCAGGGGATTCGCGCCCGGTAAATGGACCGTGACTTTTTTGAATAGGCGCGTAGTACCTTGCGACTTAAGTGTCTTAAAACTTGCTTGGAAACCGCGTAAATGGTAAGCAGAGCGTAGCCTGCGAAAAATTCAAGGCCTGCGGGCGAACTTGAGAAGGCTGGCCCACGGCGGGGGTCAAAACCGATTCTATACCGTGACGCGAGGCGGGGCGCACTCCCGACCCGAGGCGCCTTGCCCGGCAGACACCCTTGCCGCGCCTGCGTCAATTCCGGAAATCTAGTAAAATTGGAGTTCGCTGTACTCGGGCCGGGAGGATTGTAAGCTATGCTTGGCGAACTGCGGACGCCCGTAATTCTTCTTGATATCCTGTTGAGTTTAACCTATCGGCTGGTCGTGGCCTCATGACACAAGCAGACTCCCCCGCCATCGATGCCAACCTCCCGGAGGGCGATCGGGGCATGTCCGGCGGGTTTCTCCAGACGCTGGTGAGTCGCTTGTTCCGCTGGCGGGGCAGAATGTTGTTCCTGGCGCTGCTGTTGACATTGCTTTCGATTCGCCCGGCCTCGCAATTGTCTCTGGAGCGTTCCATCGAATCGCTGTTTGCCGCCGACCATCCCTTGTTGCTCGGATATCTGCGCAGTAAACAGTTGTTTGGGGGGGATGAGTTTGTCATTGTGGCCTGGCGGCAGCCGAATCTGACCCATGCCAGTGGTCTACAGGAAGTGTCGCAGTTCGCGTCCCAGTTGAACCAGGTTCCGGGAGTCAATCCGGGCAGTACACAAACCCTGTCGGCCGTGCTGCAGCCGCAGGGAGTGGGGCTGCTGGGGAGCCTGTTTTTACGGATACCCTCGATTCAGCAACAGGCCCTGGCGTTCGCCGAGGGGGCGTTGATTGGCTCCGATCGCGAAACGACGGCGATCGTGCTTCGCTTGCAGCCGGAAGCCGAGGCCGGTGTTTCCCGTGGAGAAACCCTGGCGCAAATTCGGGAACTTGCGGCCGCGCGACCGCGGACCACGTACGTGGTGGGGGAACCGGTGCAGGTACACGACATGTTTGACATCGTCGAACGGGACGGAGCCGTGCTGGGCTGGGCCTCGTCTGGGATCCTGCTGGTGATCATCCTGTTTCTGTTTCGCAGCTTACGTTGGATGTTGCTGCCGATTGTGATTGTGCGGGTCTCGCTGCTGTGGACGCGCGCGGTGCTGGTGCTTTCGGGAATCCGATTGAGCATGGTCAGTTCGATGCTGGATTCGCTGGTAACGATCATCGGGATTGCTACTGTCATGCATATCACAATCACCTATCGAACCTACCGCGAGGAGCATGCCCGCGAAGCTGCCTTGGAGCGGACGCTGCGAGACCTGTTGCCCGCGATCTTCTGGACGTGTGCCACCACGGCGGTCGGTTTTGGCGCCCTGATGTCGAGCGGTATTGTTCCGATTCGCAGTTTTGGCCTGATGATGAGTATTGGCACGTTGATGGTCTTGCTGGCGGTGTTGCTGATTGTTCCGGGAGCGGTACTGCTCGGCTCGTTCAGTATCGATCCTCGGCGTTACGCCTGGGAACGGAGGTTGACCGCTCGCTTGCAGGGTCTGTTGGATCTGGTGTTCCGGTTTCCGCGCACGATTGCCCTGGTCTCCCTGGTATTGACCTGCGCCGGGCTGACGGGCATGCTGTTCCTGCGAATTGAAACCGATTTCAGCAAGAACTTTCACGCCTCGAGCCCGATTGTGCAATCGCTGAACTTCGTGGAATCGAAACTGGGCGGGGCAGGGAATTACGAAGTCAACTTTCCATTTGCCGAGTTGTCCACGCCCGAGGATCTGGCGCGTCTGCGGCGACTTGCGGAGGAATTACGGGAACTGCAAGTGGCCGGTGTACCCGCGGTGACCAAGGTGGTCGCCTATACCGACGGGATTGATTTCATCCCAAACATCGCGGCGCGGGGTTTGGAGCGGAAGCAGGAACTGCTGAACACGATGCAGCCCGAATTCACTCCCAGTCTATTCAATTCCGCGCAGGGGCGGATGCGAGTGATGTTACGTGCTCTGGAGCGTCAACCCGCGGAACAGAAACTGGCGTTGATCGATCGCGTGGTCCAGGTGACCGAAACCCATTTCGATGACGTGCGTGTCACCGGGTTGTACGTGTTGTTGGCGAATATCATCTTGAGCTTGCTGGGAGATCAGTTGGTCAGTTTTTCGCTGGCGGCGGCAGGGATCTTTCTGATGATGACAATCGCGTTTCGCAGTGTGACAATTGGCGCGTTGTCGCTGATTCCGAATTTGTTGCCCATCATTCTACTGATCGGCCTGTTGGGCTGGCTTGGTTCGCTGGTCAATATCGGGACGGCGATGATTGCCAGCGTGTCGATTGGCCTGACCGTGGATTCGAGTATTCATTATCTCTCGGCTTATCGTCGCGCCCGCGCTGCCGGGCGTAATCACGAGCAGGCCCTCCGCTGGACGCAGGGCCAAATTGGCCTGTCGCTGGTCTTTTCGAACATTGCGCTGATCTGCGGCTTCAGTGTCTTGACGCTTTCCGAGTTTGTCCCCTTGAACTACTTTGGGGTTCTGGTCAGTATTGCCATGCTGGGAGGGTTGCTGGGGAATATCGTGTTGTTGCCCTTGTTGTTGACGTGGCTGGCCCGGCGATCGGACAGGGGTGTGGACGCAAGTACCGTCCCCCAGGCGGATTCTCCCGTTTCCGCTGCTCGCTGGTGATCCTTCCCGGGGCGGGATATCATCCCGGTTTTGGTCGATCATCCCATGCGGCAACGGTACGGGAGAGTGTGAATCGTCGCAAATATCCCTCTGCTATCCGGTTGTCCGAAAACAGAAATCAGAATTCACGATGACAGACTCCACACCCCTGGTTGGAATTATCATGGGCAGTCGCTCGGACTGGCCCACGCTGGAGCATGCTTCGCAAATGTTGTCCCGTTTTGATGTGCCCCATGAATGTCGCGTGGTGTCCGCGCATCGCACTCCGGATGAAATGTTTGCCTATGCCAAGGCGGCGGCGGAGCGTGGGCTGGAGGTGATCATTGCGGGGGCAGGGGGAGCAGCCCATCTTCCGGGGATGGTGGCTTCGCAGACCACCCTGCCCGTGCTCGGGGTCCCCGTGCAAAGTCAGGCCTTATCCGGTCTCGATTCCCTGCTGTCGATCGTGCAGATGCCGGGAGGGATTCCCGTGGGAACCCTGGCGATCGGCAAGGCGGGGGCGAAGAATGCGGGGCTGCTCGCCTGTCGTATCCTGGCGGGGAGTCGTCCCGAACTCCGCGAGCGGCTTCGGGCCTTTCAGGACCAGCAGACACAAGACGTTCTGGCTTCCGCGCACATCGACAATGCGTCCTCCTCGGGAGACGCCTGAATGGACCGCGCACAATTCCGGCGGACCGCGCCGATTCTTCCCGGAGCCACACTGGGAGTGCTGGGGAGTGGGCAACTGGGGAGAATGTTTGCTCTCGCCGCGCGCGAAATGGGGTATCGCGTGCATACCTATTCCAACGAGGCCGATTCCCCGACGGGGCATGTCGCCGACCAGGAATTCGTGGGGGAATACAATGACGTGAACCGTATTCGGGAGTTCGCGCGGACGGTTGCGGTCGTGACGTTTGAATTCGAGAACATTTCCGCGGAGGCCGTCCAGGCAATCGAGGAATCGGGTCCGGTTCGGCCCGGGGGGCATGTCCTGCATGTTTCGCAACACCGCCTCCGCGAAAAAAGTACGCTGGCCCGGGCAGGCTTACCCGTGACCCCGTTTCGCGCGGTGGTGTCGTCGGCGGACTTGCAGGCGGCTGTCGAGCAACTGGGAGTTCCCGCCATCCTGAAAACCGCGGAAGGGGGGTACGATGGCAAGGGGCAGGTGGGAATCGACGCGGTCGACCGGGCGGAAGCGGCCTGGGAGCAACTGGGCCGGCGGGAATGCATCTACGAGCAAAAAATAGATTTTGAACACGAAGTTTCCGTAATAGCGGCCCGTGGGCCCGAGGGAGAGTTTTCGGCTTGTGGTCCGATCTACAACGAGCATCGCCGGCATATTCTGGATCTCTCCGTTTTTCCCGCGCCCGAAGTGCAATGTTATCGGCAAGAAGCCCTGGAGATTGCCCGAGGGGTGTTGGAACATCTCGATGTGGTGGGGGTGATGTGCGTGGAAATGTTCGTGACCAGGAGCGGTCAACTGCTGATTAACGAGGTGGCACCCCGACCGCATAACTCCGGACACCTCACCATCGAAGCGAGCCTGTGTGGGCAGTTCGAGCAACAGGTCCGCGCGATTTGTGGCTTGCCTCTGGGAGAGATGCAACCGGTGTTCCCGGCTGCCATGGCGAATTTACTCGGAGAGGTTTGGGACCAGGGGCCGCCCCGATGGGCCGAGGCCTTGAAGATTCCGGGGGTGCGTCTGCACCTGTACGGCAAGCAGCAACCGCGACCGGGACGCAAGATGGGGCATCTCACGGCATTGCATCCGCAGGTGGAAAAAGCAGTCGAGCACGTACGACTAGCACGCGAGCGTTTGAGCGGTCGTTGAAATCCCCTTCTTCGCCGCGGAGTGATTCCGCGCCGGGCAGGGGGGATGTTCCCGCGCGTTACGGTCTAGTCTCGGCGCGCCTACAAATGCTGGGGAAGGTCGTCCGTGGCGGTGTGGAACGCCTCTTCAAGATCGGCCAGCAGGGTCGCCTGCATGTTCACGGCGGTCTTCAAGGCGTCCATGTCCTGCTGGATGCGTTCCAGCGTGATAGCGATCTGCTCCGGCTTCCCGAGTTCTGCGGGGGGATGTATATGAGTGGATTTGCGGCCCATGGGAGTCAACCTGATAAAAATGCGACGGTAACCCGAGATATCCGGTCCTTTCGGTTTAATGCCGAATTATTCAGGCCGGATGATGACGCTGCCCGCTGCTGCGTCGCCTCGTCGAGACAATTGTTTCTTCAATTTAATCATGCGTCAAAAAAGGGGACTCGTCAACAGGAGTGGTCCTCCTGGAATGCGAATTTGACGCGGTTGCAGGTTAAATGCCGACCTGTTCGTCCGATTCTGCTAATTCAAGGAATTTTCCGTCGCGGGATTTCCGTCGGCGGTGGTGATCTCCGCGTGGGGAGGGGGCGTGGAATTTGCCTGGGGCCGTTCGGCAGCGAGCTGCTGCCAGCCTGGAGGGACACTGCGTAAATGCAGATCCTGTTGCGGGAAGGCGATTTCGATTCCTTCCGCGAGAAACCGCTTGTGTATCAAGGTGTGCAGGCGATGAATGGTTTCCAGGCGTTTGTCCAGATTGTACAGGAACGCCCGCAGCACAAAGTTGAGCGCGCTGTCGCCGAACCCTTCCATCACCGCGACGGGCGCGGGATCGGCGACCACCTCGGGATCGTTGCGGGCGATTTCCAGCAGGATTTCGCGGACACGATCCGTATCGGTCCCGTAGGCAACCCCCACCGGTATCACAATGCGGTTAATCTTGTCGGACAAGGTCCAGTTGAGCACGCGGCCCGTTACCAGTTCCTTGTTGGGAACCAGAAATTCCTTGCGGTCCCAATCCGTGATGGTCGAGGCGCGAATTCGAATGCGGGTCACGACGCCCGTGACACCCTCGATCGTCACGACGTCACCGATGCGTACCGGGCGCTCGAACAGAATGATCAGGCCGGAGACAAAATTCGCGAAGATTTCCTGCAACCCGAAACTCAACCCGAAGGTTAACGCGGCGGCAAGCCATTGAATCTGTTCCCAGCGAAAACCGAGTTGACCGAACGCATACGACAGCCCCAGGAACGTCAGCAGGTATCCCGTGAGGCTGGTCAGGGCGTACCGCAACGAGGGATCGATGCCCAGGCGCTGCAACAGGGCGAAGTCGACCATGCCAGGCATGTTTCGCGAGAGAAAGAACGTCAAGGCGACGACAAACATTGCCAGGAGGACATCGAGCGGCGAAATCACCTGCTTGACGGTCCGCATCTTTGCTTCGCCATCCGCTTCGACCATTTGCTGCACATAGGCATGCCAGACTTCCACTTCATCCAGTCGAGAGACGGCCGGCAGGACATCCGCCCAGATCATGCCCAGCCCCAGCAGCAGGGGAATCAGGACCCCATAATTAATCAGTTTCAGCGTCTGGCGTTCACGATCCTCGTCCTGGACGCGGCTGTCGGTTTCGAGTTTCAGGCGTTGTCCGTCGATGGTATGCGATTCCTCGATCGGTTGCCGCAGACGCTCGCGGAGCACGTACATGCGAAACCAGCGCTGGGCCATGCGGTACCAGCGCAATCCCAGTCCCCAGAGAAACAGAATTCCACACAGCAGCAACAGCGTCAGCAGCAGCCTCCACGCCAGTTGAGTAGCAGTGTAGTAGTACCCCAGCCAGGCCATTGCCGCCAGCAGCAGCGGTGCCAGAGTGGCTACCGGATACCAGATCCAGCGCGAGCGCGCGATGGGGTTGGTCGATTTCAACTGGCAAATCTCGCGCACCAGCGGGGCCCGCGGACTGAAACTCCGCTGGGAAAACAGCGTGCAAATCAGCATCCCCACGCAGAACAGGATCCTTTCCTGGGGCAAACGGTGCTGAGTGCCGCTGGAATGGTTCAGATACGTAATCACGAAGAACAGCGGCAGCAGCACGACCAGCAACAGGAAGAAATCGCGGCGAAAACGGGTCGAGAGCAGTTCCGGCCCATTGAAGTGGGCATCCACCACGCCATCCCGGCGACACAATTGCCGCAAAAACTCCATCGCCGCGTAGATCAGGCCGACTTGAATTGTTGTGGTCGAGAAGGCCGCCAGAGTGTTTGACGGGTTGCCCGACTGCCCAAGTCGCCAGCCCACGAAAATCATCAGCAGCGGGCCTGGCGTGGCAATGATCAGCGTCAGCAGGATCGCTCGCAGCGTTGGCAGGATGCGATTGGTGTTCGTCTTGCGGGCCTGGTCGGCAATGGTGACCAACTCCTTGCCAGCCTGATAGCGGAGCAATACCAGCAGCAGCCAGGCTGCCAGCCCCAGCAGGTTGACCAGATCGTTCCGCCAGGCATCGGCGAGAAAGGCCTGTCCCAATTCGGTGAGTTCGGCCGGCCCAAACATCCAGGCGTCCAGTTGCAGCAGGCCCCCGATATCCGAGATTTGCAGTCCCTTTTCGCTACGAATCCAGAAGATCCGCTTATGAATGAAATTGTGGTATTCGTCCACGGTGTTCACGAGCATCGCTTCAGCCGTCAGCAGCGAAGTCAGTACGTCGAGGTGATCGTTGTACGCGGATTCCAGTTTTTCGATCGACTCGCGTTTCTGGGTCATCAGCTTGCGCAGATTGCTCCGCAAGCCCTGTTCAAAAAAACCGAGATCTTCTTCACCCAACTGCTGCTGGATCTTGGCAATGGACTCCTCGATCACGCGTTCCATGTTGATTAACCTGCGCGACAGGGAGCGGAGTTCGATCTGCTGGAACGTGGCGTCGCTCATCTGGGCGCGATGCTGAGCCGCCTGTTCGCGGTACTGGTCCACGTCGGGCAATTCGTAAAGCTGGCGCAGCAAGGAGAGGGCAAAGGCTTCGCTTTTCCCGGCGTCGCTGGTGTCCTTGGCTTCGGTATCCCGCTTTTCGTTGCTTACGCTTTCCAGGATTTCGCGGACGGCATTCAACTGCGTTTGTGCTTGATCCGTCTGGTCGACCAGCGTACGGATGCGTTCGGCATACTGTTCGATTTCACTAATGTGGGATTGCAGGATGGGGAAGGTGCGAGCGCTTTCCTGTTTCAATTCCTGGAGCAGATCCTCGGTTTCATCGCGTCGCTTGCGGGCGGCCAGTTGTTGCAGGGCTTCGACCTTGCGGGCCTGCAACGTCCGTTTCAAGGTCCAGAGTTCGAGGCTCAGGTTGGTCAACCGCGAGTTTTTTTCCAGCTCGAAGCGGTTGATCCGCTCGCGGAGCATTTCCTCCTCGGCAATGAGTGCGTCCAGTTGCACCCGCGCCAGGAACTGATTCGCACGCTGCAAGGGTGATATGGCGGTTGTATCTGCCTGAGGGGCCAGCTGTTCCTGCGTTTCCTTGCGGCGCGTCGCCAGCGTCGCCTGTTTTTCCAGGAGCAGGCGGCGATCGAGCGAACGTTGCGAGGAAATCTGTTCGATGCGTCCCCGGTTCGCTTCAAATGTTCTTAAATCCGCATCGGCCTGCCCCAAGGCTTGTTCGATCGCCTTGAGATCCGACTTTTCGTTCACTTCCAGATCAAAGCGGTCGGGCAGGCTCTTGATTTCCATGTCAAGCCGGGCGGATTCCGTGGCCACCTGTTCGGAGGCTTCCCGGTCTTCCTGGGCCGATTTCAAATCCGCCAGTCCCCGGGTTGCCGTTTCCAGGGCCGCCCGGTAGGCCTGCAATACCTGATCCCGGATCGCGGGATCGAGGCTTTCGTCCTTCTCGATTCCTTCCAGCAGTTTTTTCGCGGATTCCTGCGCATCCAAAAACTTTTGGGGTAATTCGGAGAGCAGTTTCGCCGACGTGGCACTCCCCGACGGGGGGGAACCTGTCTCTGCCGGTGCGGTGGGAGTGGGGAAGGTGCCGACGGGAACCGGCGGCGTCTTCACGGGGGGAGTCGCTTCCTGGGCGCGGGTCATATCGATAAGGCCAGATGACATCAGCACCAGCCACACGACAAGCCGCGCTATGCCGCAGCGTGTAAAAGCAAACATAATTCAACAAACGCTGTTAAAATCCGTTTTTGTTTTGTCAGGCTCCTGGCCCGCAGCATAGCAGGATCGGGCTCATCGTGCCACACACATTTGGCGGATCAATGCCGACGGGGGGGCAAGGAAACGTTGCCTCCACTACCGTGGCAGGCTCGCAATTTGCGATTTCAGGCGTATTCGAAGGGAGTTACAGGGTTTCCGGCGAACGGAGTTGCCTTACGGTCCATTGCTTCAGTCGGCGGATCTTGGCCATCAGTTTGCCCGTGCCTCGAGCGATTTTCGAAGCGGAAAGCAGGCCCTCGCCCACGGTCTGGCTGTCGGTCCAGACGCCATTCAGATAGGAATCGGCATAGGCACAACTGTCTGCCCAGGCGAGCGCGGGAAACGTTTCCCGCAGGCTGTGGATCAGTTCGACTTCGTGCAACACCCCTGGACTGACTTCCGCAAACCGATCATTCCAGCCGATCTTGAATGCGTAGAGCTGATTGCCTGCCTTGAAGTTGAGGGCCGAGGCCGCCACCTCGTCACCAATCCACAATTCGGAGACAATCAGATTTCCCGCCCGGGCATATGCACGGGTCATCTTCCGTGCGAATTCGGTCTCCTGCGGCGTGCTCAGCAGGGATGTTCCCTGAGCCCCCTTCCAGCCGGAGTGTTCCAGTTTCAGGAAACGTTCCACTCCAGGCAGCACGTCCGCGTATTGCGTCAGCAGACGCATGCGGACGGCACCCAGTTTCTCCACTCGATTGCGATTGCGGCGGTACGACTTGCGGCGGGAAGACGACCAACCCGCTTCCAGACCGGCTGCCTCCAATGCCGTCAGATGGACCGCGGGCGAGGCAAAGCGGGGGGTGAGGCGAAACGAACATCCAAAATCCACGGCTTGCTGACGCAATTGCAAGGCCCAGGGCTGATCGATCAGCAATTGACGAAATTCGATGCCGAACCATTCGTCCTGTTCTTCCGTGATGAACTTCAACAGGGAGTCAAAAAATTCCACCGCGCGGGTCGCGGAAACCAGCATGCCGTCCCGGTACTGATGATGGCAGTGTAAAGGTAACAGATGCGGCAAGGGCAAGGCCCTGGTCCCTTTCGTCGGCTCGAAGACTCCCAGGCCGACGAGTTCGCCACTCTCGCGATCTTCTCCCGTAAGCAACAGGGGAGCCTGCTTTCGCGGAAATGCTTCCAGATAGGGGAGCACGAACTCGGGGCAAAGAAATGTGTTGGCCGCCTGGCTGTTTGCCAGGAGGGTCTGCCAGCGTTTCAGGATCTGCCCATGTAGAATGCGGGGATCGAGCTGGCGGACCTGAATCCGTAGGGAGCCCGCCGTCCTGGTTGTGGAATCTATCATGGTGGATAACGACCGCTGGGACAGGAACGTTTCGACGCGATGCCAACGATGTACCGTCGCAAGACTTCGGAATTCCGCAAGCATTCGTCACGGGAGGGCGAGAGTCAAAGAAAACCGGGAGTCATGCCGAGACTGGCCAGTGGACTCGCGCGGGGTGTCCCGTAATCGCAATACAATCGGCACAAACGGCCCGGATCAACGGGATAATTCCCGGGAAATGCGGAGGAGGGTAAGCCCCTTCAGGCGGTGTGTTCGTCGTCCGCGGGTATCTCGCCAGCCGCTTCTTCCTGTAGTTTTCGCACCACGCTTAATGCTTCCCGCACGTGTACTTCCCCCTGCAGCAGGGCACTGAAAATGTGGCGGATGACCCCCTGCCGATCGATCACAAACGTCACCCGGCTGGGGATTAAGCCCCAGGTATCGGGGACTTCGAACAGCTGCCGCAGCTTGCCGCTGGAATCCGACAGTAAATGGAACGGCAACTGGTAATTGGCCGCGAAACGCTGGTGGCTTTGCTGGCTGTTGCGACTTACGCCGATAACCACTGCTCCGGCGGAGGCGAATTCCTCATAGGCATCCCGGAAACCGCAGGCTTCCCGGGTGCATACCGGTGTCCCATCCTGGGGGTAGAAAAACAACACCACGACCTGTTTACCACGAAATTCCCGCAGGGAAATCTCGGTTCCGGTGTGGGTAATTTCCTGGAAGTCCGGAGCTTCGTCACCGATGTTCATAAGGCACCTCAATGGGTTGTGGCATACACTCGATCGCGGGCAGTTTTTTGCCGGATAAGTCCGGAGTTTCGAGCTCCTGGCGGATTACCCGTGGAGCAATCGTGCTACAACGACCAAGATCCATACAATCGCGAAAACGCTCCCGTTCGGGCTGCTGTCTCCACGACCGTGGCGAATCCCTGGGTTCTGCTGGAGCATACTATGTTATGCTTGAGCATACACCGCCTGCCAGACATCGCAAGCAGGGTTGGAATTTTCGCCCGTGGGACCGATCATGCCCCTTAATTCCTGTATCATACTTGCCCAGATTTCTCGGGAAGTTCTGTTGCTGGGGTTGGCTTTGCCCGTTGCCGCCGCGGTCGGCTTTGCCTTTGGCATTCTGTACGAACGCTGGTATCAGGCAGCCGCGCTGCAGCGGCTTGGCAAACGCTTCGAAAAACTGTTCGAGCACACGGCAGGCCTGCTGGATCGAGCCGAGAAGGCGTGCGCCATGCTCTCGGCTCGAACGGGCGATCATCCCCTGCTGCCCAGGCAATCCCATCGATTGCTGGTCCTCTCCCAGAAATTGGCCGGGCAACTCACGAATCTGGTCTCCCGATCGGAATCATCGGCCGATGCGGCGCAACCCGAGACGAATGCCATTGCCGACCGCAATGTCCGCTCCCGTCCACTCCAGTGGATACGCGGCAATGTGGATGCACAGACGGGCCTTCCCGATGCGGTCGCGTATGAACAGAACCTGCGCCTACTGGTCCGCGCGGGGGAGCAGGCGTGCGAGGCTCATGGCGTGTTGTTTGTGCAACTGGATCAGCATGCCAGGCTCGCGGAGCGTCTGGGGAGGGTAGCCGCCGCGGAATTTCTGAGGCAGATATCCTCGCTGGTATTGCGGCAACTGCGCGAAACCGATCTGCTTTGCCAGGTCGAAAGGGATTTGCTGGTGGCCTTTCTGCCCGAGATCACCCGGAGTTCACTCGAAGAAAGAGCGCAGGCAGCTCGGTTGGCGATTCGGCGTCATGAATTTGTGAATCCCGAGACCGGACGATCGGTGTTCGTGACCGCTTCGTTCGGTTTTACCCTGTTAGGACGGGATATTCAGAACGCGGCGGACCCGCTTGCGGAACTGAGAAAACAGGCGGAGCAGGCACTCCAGGCGTCCCGCAAGCACGGACGCTGCCAGCTTCACGAAATCACAGCCGCCGGATCGTCGCGGCTAGTTTCCGGCTGATTTCCACGAGCAATGACGAGGCCGATTCTCCGAGCATCCGGCGCCCGCCGTGCCGAATTTTATCGCCCCGAAAAACTAGCCGCGCCCACCAGGAAGCGGGCCACGCTTGAGCCTCAATCACTCCTATAGAAATCCACTCCGGTGGATCATGTGCCGGACGAGTGATTGCAAGTTGCCGCGCCCGCGTGGTCCGCTTCCTGGTGGGCGCGGCTAGTTCCGCCGCTCATTTTTCTCGGTGGTTCCGTGGTTATTCCTTTTTTTCCGTGCCGCGGGCGAGTCGGATTCCCAGCAACTTGGGCCGGGAACGGTGTCCGCAATTGCGGCTTCAGCGGTGCATCGAGTATGTTCATGTTTATCCCTTGAAACATGATCTCGTCGCCCATGTACGTGAGGGCCGGGTTTCAGAGCCGTGCCGCAGGTAATTGCGACTTGCCGCGCACGCGCTAGCGTCGAAGGATGGCAGACGGTATTTCTGAAACCCCGCGGCTCGGTGCCGTGGACTGAGGGCGAGTCCCAGCCTGCGTGGCCATGTGAGAATTGCGGATTGAAACACATTTGGTAGGGATGACATGCGGGATTCTTCACGTTTCCGGTTTGCCTGTTTCTGGGGCATTCTGCTGGCGGCCCTGCTGCTGCGGGGCAGTATGCTGGCAGTCAAATGGTCGGAATTGACGGAGGATCGCGATGGGTATCTTGGCATTGCCGCCGCGATCATGGCGGGAGACGGATTCTGCACGCCGGGAAGCAGCGTGCCTACGGCCTTTCGTCCACCGCTGTATCCCCTGCTGTTGTCGCTCCCCGTCTCCTGGGCCGGTTCGCTGGGTATTGCGGTGGTGCAACTATTTCTGGGGCTGGCCTGCGTGGCGGGGACGATGATATGGGCGCGGCAGTGGATTCCTCGTGGAGGGGTCTGCCTGGCGGGGGCCATCGTCGCTTGCGATCCCTTGTTGCTCCGCTACACTTCGCAACCGATGACCGAGGTTGCCAGCGCGGCGTTGACCGCCTGGCTCTTGTGGGCCTGGTGCCGGTATGCGCGCCAGCGAAACTGGGGCAACCTCTGTTTGACGGGGGGCCTGTTTGGTCTGGCGGTGTTGTGTCGTCCCGCCGCGTTGCCCATGCCGGCGGTACTGTGCGTGTTGTACGTGATCGATGCCTGGTGGACTGCCCGAGGGGAAAAACCAGCCGCGGGGATCTGGTCGCGAAGCCGGGCGGGTCTTGCCGAGGTGCTGCTGGTCTCCCTGATTGGGCTGCTGGTGCTTCTTCCCTGGGGTGTGAGAAACGCGCTGGTTCTGGGGGAATTCAAGTTGACGACCACTCACGGCGGATACACGCTGCTGCTGGGCAACAATCCCGTATTTTACGAGGCCGTGGCGAGGCAGCCCTGGGGGATCACCTGGGGAGACTACGCCGACGATCATCGCCTCGGTCAGCCGGTCTGGCTGCGGGGAGTGAACGCATCGCTCGAACTCCAGGGTCTGCGGACGGAATTCGAGCGGGATCGGGCCCAATATCGTCTGGCCTGGGAGCATATCCGAGATGATCCTGGAGGATTCTTCCGGGCCTGCCTGTTGCGTCAGGCGCGGCTGTGGAGTCCTCTGCCGATGGGGCCGGAAGCAAGGGAGTTACCCCGGTTCGCGGGCTGGGTGTTGATCGGTTTCTATGGGGCGGTGTATGGATTGGCCTGCGTGGGGCTCGTGCGTATTTTATCGCACCGTGCCGCGCGGGCGGCCGTGTGGCCGGGCCTGGCGCTGGTGCTCACGCTGACCTGCGTCCATTTGTTTTTCTGGACGAACGCGCGGATGCGAGCCCCGATCATGCCGGTGCTCGCGGTCTGGGCAGGGTGCACATGGGGCACACTGCCACCGCGTCGGGCCGCTCCCGCTGCAAGTCACATCGAGGAAGCGACCTGAAGCGAATTACCATGCGGGGCCGGCGAACCCCGGGCCCGTAACGTCAGGCCATCATCTGTTCGGCATCTTCAGTTTTCCAGGCTTCGATCGACGTGAAGACATTGTCGAGGGAATCCTTGAACAGGTCGCCAATCAACAGATCGGTCAGATCGCCCTTGTGATGCGGGTAACTTCGCATGAACCGCCCGAAGTTCAGGTTTTCGTAATAGGCACAGACAAGTTTGCGCATACGGTCCATGCCGATGAGATAATCGTGTTCCCAGATCCCCAGTTGGGCTTTCGAGGTATCTCCCTTGGCGAGCCCTTCGGTGATTGCATCGGCTGCAAGCTGGCCAGACTTCAATGCCAGCAGCACACCGGAGGAATAGAGGGGATCCAGAAACCCGAACGCATCGCCGATCAACACCCAGCCGTCGCCCGCCGCTTGTCGCGCTTTGTAGGTGAAATCCCTGGTGGCATAGAAGCGATCGACCTGTTCCGCCTGGGCGAGCTTCTGTTTGACCGCGGGGCAGCGGTCCATTTCCTCCTGGAACGTGGTGGCATGGTCGGCCCGTCCCTTGAAGAGGTAATCGAAATCGGAAACCACGCCCACACTCACGATGTCGTTGTGCAGGGGGATGTACCAGAACCAGCCTTTTTTTCCTTCAAGTTGCATGATGATCGTGGCCCCTTCGTCGATTCCTTGCTCGCGGGCGGCTCCCTTGAAGTAGGTCCAGATCGATCCCTTGTTCAAATCCGGATCGGCGACCTTCAATTTCAACTTGTTGATCAGCAGAGAGCTTTGGCCGCTGGCATCGACAATCACGTCGGCTCGCATTTCGCGTGTTTGGCCGTCCTTTGTCATATATTGCACACCCACGGCCCGGTCCCCTTCGAACAGGACATCCAGGACGCGGACTTCCTCGTGGGCTGTTACGCCGTGTTCGCGCGCGTTGTTCAGCATCAACTGGTCGAACTCGCTCCGCAGCACTTGCCAGGTCTGGGAACTTTCGTGGTCCTTGTGCTGGGTGAAATAGAAGGGGGCGGAGAGTTTCCCGTTGTCGTTGACAAACTGCACACTGTACTTCTTGATGAACGGGCTGTTTCTCAGCTTCTCCAGCATATTAAGCCGTTCCAGCACCCAGTAAGTTTCCGGAATCAGCGATTCCCCGATGTGATACCGCGGAAATTTCTCGCGCTCGAACAACTCCACGCGATATCCCTGCTGGGCGATCAAGGTCGAAGCGGTCGTGCCGGCAGGACCGCCCCCGATGACAATCACGTGAGGATTGGCAGAGTTAATCATGGCTGGTTTACCCCCATTGTTCAGGTCGCGATGGCCCGCGGAATCGATAGATCGAAGGAACGTCAACTGCTGATTATATTGTCGAAACAACAATTGTCGAACAGATTTTTAGGGGGATGGGTCAATTTGCATCCCCCGTTCCCCCGTTTAGGGGACTTTCGCGACCGTTCCTGCCCGCTGCGAGGCACCGTCAGGGGCGATAATCGGGAATCGCCTTGCCGATGTCGAGCGCCACGCGACCTGCCGCGGTCGTGTTATGGGCCTTGGGGGAAGGAGTTGCAGGAGAAGCAGCCTGCCAACTTCCCACGGGGGTGATGCGCGTCGTCTCGCCCTGCAGGTCGTTTAACCCCCAGCCTTCCTGCCGCAGTTGCCAGCCTGGAGAGGTTCCCTTCGAGTCTCCTGGCTGTTCCGTTGCGGGTGAATTTTGTTCACCTGGGGCAGGGAATGTATGCAACAGATTCTCGAATGGACCAGTTTCCCGAGGGGCAAGGACGGGTTGTATCACGGGGGGCAAGGGGTTCGCGCTGACAGGCTCGAATTTATCCGCGGGGAAGGGGAGGCGGACTTCATTTCCCTGTTCCTGGGCCTTCCTGTTGGGCAAGGGAGGTTCGGCCAAGGGGGGCTGTTCGAAGTAAACGGAGGGAGCCGCGGGTTTGACTTCGCGGGTACCGCCTTGCGTGGTTTCGGCAGGTACGTTGGGCACTTCCGGCGGGGCTTGCGAGTCGGCATCCGCGGGCTTTTTCAAGGATTCATCGCTCGGGAGAGGCAAGGGGAGTTCCTCGGGCAGGGGGGCGAGTTCAAAGCTCCCGTCTGTCTGAGGCGACATGCCCGCGGCTTCTGGAGCCGTGAATTCGTACGAAGGGATCACGCCATCCGCGGCGAAGGCCGGCGGACGCGTTTGCAGATGGGGCGCGGGGATGCCGTTGGCGCGAGCCTTGGCTCGGGCATAAGCCTGTTTGTAGGCTGCGGGATCCCATTGCCCTTCCAGCAAGTGGATATTGTCTTCCTTGAGCAGGGTCCCCTTGCGGAAATACAGATTGACGATGGATTTGTTGTAGTCGACCAGGCTTTGATGATAGGCGACAGCAGCCGTGGCCAGGGATTCCTGGGCACGCAGATTCATATCAAACGATCCCGTCCCTCCTTCCAGCAAGGCGGATTCAATGCGAAAGCGATCCAGTGCGGCTTGTCTCCGGCTGAAGTTGGAGATGGCGGTGGCATAGGTTCGTTCCAGTTCCTGGAAGGCGACGGCCAGTTCGTGGCTGATTTCGAGTTCCTGCGCGGACAGGACTTTGCGGGCCTTGGTCAGTCGCAATTCCAGATTTCGCACCTGGGTTTTCGCGACTCGCAAGCCGATTGGCATGCTCAATTCCATGCCCAAGTCCCAACCGGTCTCGTCCCCCTGGGCGATTCTTTCGTACATATTGTTGAGGTCGCCTCCCAATTGATCGACATCGGTATAACCGAGCAGATTATCTCCGAAGCCGTTCACTCGGTAACGGGCGATGAAATCGAGACGAGGACGGGCGAAGTTTTTCGCTGCTACCAACTGAAGTTCCAAGCTTTTGATATTCCATTTCTGCCGTCGCAGTTCGACTCGTTCCGTGAGCGCCTCCGCCAGGCAGTGGTACCAGTCGGCATGAATGCGTGCCGCCACCGGTGCATCGGCGGGACGAATGATCTTTCGATCATTTACGGTAATGCCCATCAGGTTCCGCAAGCGCTGTTCGGTCACATACAAATTCCCCAGGGAATTTTCGGCTTGGGCGCGAGTTTCAAAATAGCGGTCGCGAGACTGGGCCTCGTCCTGCAGGGTGAAGCCTGCCTTCCCTCCGGCAGCCTGGGTGAATTTCGCATTCCGCCAGGTTCTCAAGGCGGCATTTCGGGCGGTGACGGCGGTATCGAACGTGCGATAGGCCAGGTACAGATCCCAATAGGTATCCTCGACATCCTTCACAAGATCGCGGATATTGGCCTCGAAAGTGGTAATGGAAATATCCTGATTGATGCGGGCGATCAGCACCCCGTTGCCGACCCCGGCAATGGCCGCGAATTGAGGACTGAGCGGGCCTGCCACTCGGACAAATTCCGGACCTGCTCCCGCCAGCAATTGCTGCCGATATTCGGCCTGTACCCGGCCCGTGTAAACCGAGGCGAACAAGGTATTTGGCGAATTGGTGTCGGAATAATTGACGTCGTGACTCATCGTTAACTGAGCACCGTAGGCGAATTGCTTGCTCAGGGCTGTCTGGAAGGCGGCGGAATTGACCTCGAACGCCGTTCCCTGCACGCCCCCGCCGAACGGGGAGTTCTGGATCGTTTCGTTCCGTGTGAAAAACAGGGAGTTAGTCCAGTTGGTATCGAACTCCGCCAGGGCCGCTTCCACGCTGACCCCACCGAACAACACGCCCGAGGCCTGAATGGCCGGATCGTAAATCGAGGCGACATTGGCCGGGTTGGTGTACAGGGAATTGTTGGGCGACAAGAACTGGGCCGAACTACGGAGCACGTCGTTATTCATCAAGGCCTGATGAATCGCCTCTTGCAGCGATAAGTCCCAGACTTCATCCCGTTCCTGCGTGATAATCGTGCGCGGGGGGGCGGTCTCTTCGACGGCTGCTGGCTGCGATTGGGCCACATCCGGATAGCTGATTTGCGTGACCGCCTGGCGATAATGCTCCTGTTCGGGCCGTTCCTTCCCCAAATACCACCAGCGAGTGACACCCGAGGTACAGCCCGAAGTGAGCGGCATCAGAATCGCAAGCAACAGATTGAGACATTTCCATGTCCGTAATCGATTCATCAATACCGACTCCCCACCCCGTCCATGGTCTATTGGTCCGTTTCCCTGGGAAACGGCGGATTGTCCGATCGAGATTGGTCGGTGTTAACGTCCTTACAACACCTTCAATCCGAACAGGCGCGCATACTCCTACAATCCATATCGGCGGAATAATCCTCAGACTATGACCAACTCCGCCCTTGGAGGCAGGAATGGAGTGCTATACAACCAGAAAACTCAGCTCATTTTTTCCGTGTATCGCAAAGCGTGTATTCTTCCTGGATTCTCTGTTTTTCGGGACATACGGGAATATCATCCAGGAAACCATAGAGCGGCTTCGATCGTCCGAACCGCGACTTGGGGAGCCCATGGGCGGTCAGGCAGCGCTCAATTCCCGAAATGCGCGAACGGCCCGGGCCACATCGGCTGCCGATGTTGTATGTCCCAGGCTGAGTCGCACCGTCCCTCCCTGTTCGAGTGTACCGAGCCAGCGATGGGCGCGTGGCGCGCAGTGCAGGCCACTCCTGACTTCGATTCCGAAATGCGAATCCAGTATCGTCTCCACGATCCGCGGATCCTGATCCCCCAGCGAGAGACTGATCACGCCGATCCGCTCGTCCGCGGGAAGGTTGGCCTGATGGACCACTAACCCGGGAATCGCCTGCAGCTCCGTGATCAAGCTGGACGTCAACTCGCGTTGGCGGAGAGATTCCCGCAGAATGTAATCGGGTGACACCGTTTCGAGCGCAGCTGCCAGCCCGAGCAGGCCTGGCACGTTCAGACTGCCGGCCTCGTAGCGCCCCGGCATGTCAGCGGGAGGTGTTTCCCGTTCGCTCTGCGTTCCCGTTCCCCCCAGGATCAAAGGTTCGAGACGCTGTTCTAGCCCTTTCGCCAGATACAAAAAACCGACACCCAGCGGCGCCAGCAACCCCTTGTGCGCGGGAGCCGCCAGCAGATCGCAGCCCATGGCCCGCACGTCGAGCGGCAGATGCCCCACCGTCTGGGCCGCGTCGATCAACGTGAGGACTCCCCGCTCACGGGCCACTTGGCAGATTTCCTCGACCGGTTGCACTCCCCCGGTCACATTCGAGGCGTGCAAACAACAGATCAGCCTGGTTTCCGGCCGCAGTTCACGCAACACTCCCGCCGCGGAAATCCGACCGGCAGGCTCCGGAGAAACATACGAAACGGAAATCGGTAACTGCTGCTTCAGCCAAGCCAGGGGCCTCAAGACGGAATTGTGCTCCAGTACACTGGCAATCACATGATCTCCGGGGCGCAACAGCCCGCGGATCGCCAGATTCAAGGCTTCCGTTCCCCCTCCTGTGAAAACCACGCGATCGGGAGATTCCGCGCCCAGAATCGTCGCCAGGGCTGCACGGGCAGCGGAAATCTCGCGTCCCAGCAGTTCTGCCCGGCGATAACTTCCTCGCCCCGCGGAGAGTGATGCTTCCGCGAAGTACCGCCCGAGACGTTCCCCCACCGCTGCCGGCTTCGGGCAGGAGGTGGCAGCATGATCGAGATACAACGGCGCAACCATCAGACGGGCTTTCAACGGGGCGGACAAAAGGCAAAACAATATTGCATTCTATCGCCTTGCCCCGCACGCGCCGAGCAGACAGGTTTCACCATTGGTCTCCAGTTCTTCCTCTCGCCCCGGAGGTCCGAGCCGACCGGCATGCTCACCCGCCTGCGGCGCTGGAGCTTGGCACCCAACTCCGGGCCTCATGCCGCGTGCCACTGGTTTCGCCAGCGCATCCTGGGGTGAGGCAAAGCATAAAATCACTGGCGCAGCCGTGGTACCCGAATTATCCCACAAGAACTAGCCGCGCCCGTCAGGAAGCCAGCCGTGTAAGAGCCCCTTCACTTCTATTGAAATCTACTCTAGTGGACCATGTCTCGGGCGAGTGATTTCGAGTTGTTGCGCCCGCGTGGCCCGCTTCCTGACGGGCGCGGCTAGTCGCACGCGCCGGCCGACCGGCATGCTCGTCCGCCTGCGGCGCGGGAGCATGGCTCCGGGCAATTCAGTGCCGCGTAGTGTGGCCGAATCTCGCGTGGATACCACGTATGCAAAAGTGTGCACTGCGTACCCCAGGCGCAAGCCTGTTTAGTGGCAGTTCCACAGAGCCCAGCCTTAGATTTTGGGTTGTTTCTGATCATTCCGTGGTCCCCAGGACGGCCAACCGGGGAAGGGACTGGGGCGAACATCGGGAATCGGAACAACGGGGGGTGTGATGTTGGGGCGTGGTATGTTTGGCGTGGGAATGTTCGGGCGCGGAATGTGCGGGGTGGGAATGTGCGGCGTGGGTATCTGGGGCGTCATGGAAATGTTCGGCACCGGATTGCCGGGTGATGTTCCCGCGTGGGGAAATGGAGAGTGGGGTAGAGTCGGGTGAGGTGTCCCAGCGGCCACGAGGCTTGGCGGAAAGAGAGGAATGTGATCGTGCGGATGTTGCAATTGCTGCAGTTTCGCTTGGAATAGAACCACGATCTTGAAGTTCAGATACTTCTGATAGTGGGGCAGCGTAACGAATACGCTCCCCCCCTCGATGTGATCCACCGTGGCCGGATACCAAAAGTTATTGTCCTTGGCCAGAACATATTGTTTTGGCTGAAGTTGGCCAACTGAGGTCACCGGTTTCCCGCTGGGAAGGAGTGATGTTCCCAGGCGATAATCCTCTACGGTCACATTCTCTCCCTTCAGTGTTATCGTATGGGGAGAATCGATCAGGTGGAAAATCAGCACTGTATTGCTGGAGGGTTCCATCCGGGTGATCGTGCCCCCTGTCACGGGATCGATCGTTTCGATTCTTTGCGTGGGACGCCTTTGCTTCATGGCTTCGAAGATGCGTTGCTGGCGCTGGCTCCAGGCATCGGTGGAAGCAGTCCCACTGGTCTCGGCGGAACCACGACTGGCCTGGGAGGAGGCAGCACCACCGGTGGACCTTTGGTAGGGATCGAAAGCGGTTGTTCGACCCGCCCCCGAATTTATCACCAGCGGCTCCGCCAATTCTTCTTCGAACGATAGGGTCTCGGGATCCTGTGTGGAGTCGGAATTTGCATCCAGTGGTTCCAGCAAGGAAATGCGAGACTGGCGATACCCCTGGGCCACGGCCAGCAGCACCAGCAGGATGATCAGTCTGATCGCCCGGACCGGGATTCGACCGGACACGGGAGACGGCGTTATGTTCCGGAACTTTTCTTTCAAATCGCGCTGCATGTTCACGGGAAACATACTCCTGAAACGAATTTAACGGGCCTGCTTCCGCCTGTTCTCGTCTCCTGGGATATCGAAGAGAGGTTCATACCACGCTGTAAACATAAGGCCACTGTATGGATTTGTATTGTGGGTTTCTCCAATATACTTGTCAATTCCGATCCATGACCTCTGCGCGAAATCGGGCAAATCCATGAATAATTCAGGGGCTGCTCCGTTTCCGTTTCTTTATTCCCGCCTCGGTTTTCCTGAAACTCAACCCTCGCAATTTATGTCTCGTTTGGTCACAATCAGTGATTGCGGTTTCCCTTCCCGAGCATAAATCAAAGGAGTTCGTCAATGTCGCAAGCAGAATCGAAATCCGTGGATCTGAATCAACCGAGCGTGGATCGTCGTGGCTTCCTGCAGACTTCCGTCGCGGGATTGGCTGCCGTGGGGAGCGGGACCTTGTGGTCTCCCGCCTTTCTGAATGTGACCCAGGCCGCGGAGGCCGCCACCAAGACGCCGGAATCGGTCGTCAAGGAACTCTTCGATTCCCTGACGGAACAACAGCGCAAGGTGGTGGCGTTCGACTGGAATTACACGGAGAAGGAACGGGGACTGCTGCGATCACATGTCAGCAACAACTGGCAAATTACCAAGCCAGATATCGACAGCAAGTTTTACTCGGATGAGCAACAGCAGATGATCCGCCGGATTTTCGAGGGGATCATTCATCCCGACTGGCACGCACGCTACTACAAGCAAATCGAAGACGACAACGGAAAGTTCGGCCTAAATCAAACGATTGCCCTGTTTGGCAAACCGGGCGAGGACAAGTTCCAGTTCGTGATGACGGGCCGACACATGACGCTCCGCTGCGACGGCAATTCAGCCGAGCATGTCGCCTTTGGGGGGCCTGTGTTTTACGGGCACGATCCCCTGGGCGAATTCAATGAAGGGCCCGACCATAAGGAAAACGTCTTCTGGGAACAGGCCCTGGAAGCCAACAAAATCTATCAGATGCTGGATGGGCGGCAGCGGGAAATGGCCGAAGTGAAACGCACACCCGGCGAAGGGAACATGCCGTTTCGCGGCAGCAGGGAAACGATTCCGGGGCTGCCCGTCAGCGAAATGTCCCGCGATCAGCAGGAGGCAACCCAGAAAGTCCTTAAGAAACTGCTGGAGATGTATCGTCAGATCGATCAGGACGAAATCACCGCCTGCCTCGAAAAACAGGGGGGGCTGGAGAAATGCGCCCTGGCGTTTTACACCGATAACGACATCGGCAAGGATCGTGTCTGGGATAACTGGCGACTCGAAGGCCCGTCCTTCGTGTGGCACTTCCGGGGCGCGCCGCACGTGCATGTGTGGGTCAACGTGGCCGAGACACCCGAGGTCAAAACCAACACACCATTCCTGGTCCGTCAGCAGCGCACCAGCTGAAACGCTTCCGGCTCGGGTCGCGCTGGCTTTCCGCCAGCGCGACCCCCGTTCCGGTTACATAAACCAGCGTGCTCTCACACCCCGATTCCCGTATCACGGCCCGGGGTCTTTTGTTGAACGTCTTCCCCTCACTTTTTCCTGCGGGACAACAGCCCCAGCAAACCTTTCCTCGGTTTTGACGTTTCCTGTTCCTCGGCGGAAGTTGGCGTCTCCGCCGCCGCTTCGGGCGTTGCAGCCGTTGACTCCGCCGCCGCGGTCGCCTCCGGTTTACCCGGCGCGGCGGAATCCGCTTTCGCGGCAGGTTCAGCCTCGGCAGGTTTTGGCGCGACGATATCCGTCAGATGCACGAGGGGATGACAGCCGAATTTCTGCTCGCACCCGGGACATTTCACCTTGGCCAGCCCCGCCGGTTTCTTGCCACCGAATTTTTGGGAGACACGGGCGGCTTCGCTGATGGCCACCGCCCCGCATTGGCACAGCCAGCCTACCGTGGTCACGGGAGTTGCCGGATTCGCCTGGTAACATGCTCCGTGATCGAGGGATTCGAATTCCTGCTCCGAAAGGGCGCACGTCCAGGTGCGCGTAATATTCTCCAGCGGCAACTCCGGATGGGTCAAGCACTCGGGTTGACCTGTCGCCGAGACCAGCCATTCGCGCAGTTTGCGATATTGTGTCAACGTCAGTACCAGACATCGCACGGGAGGTTCAACCGGTTTAACCACCTTCACCTTCTTCGGCTTGGGAGGTTTCTTTTTCGAGAATTTCTGGGCAGCGGCCGCGGCTGCGGAGGCAGCTTCGGCGGCTTCCGCCACTTCGGGACCGGCAACGGGAGGAGCGGGGATTTCCAACCCGATCCAACCCTCTCCAAACAGGCGGATGCCTCCCGTAAAATCCTCCGACACCACCGGCTGAACGAAACGGATTTGTGCCAATTGCTCCAGGGGAATCAGTTCGTGCCGGGCCGCGGGGAGTTTATCCAGCGGCTGTCCGGAAGCCACGAAATTCCGAATCTCTTTTCGGCTCTGCTCCATCTGTTTCGCGTTTCCGCCGATACTCCCTTTTTTCCCGGGCCAGACGATCAGCAGTCCCTCCGCACGACGGATCAAATCGACACTTTGCCCCTTGGCCGCCAGCAGATCCTGTTTCGGTTTGAACTTTTTGAGGACCAGTTCGTTCCAGCGTCCCGCCTCGATGATCTCCTCGTCGGGAAGGCTGGCCGTCGCTGCTTCCTGGGGCTTGGCGGACTTCGGTTCGGATTTCGGAAGAATCGGCACAACAAAGGGCAACTGGCACTTGGGGCACTGCCCCATTTTTCCCTGGTGATAATTCTGCACACGAATTTTGCAGTCGCCACACGGTCCCTTGATCAGAAAGGTTCCCTTGGGAATCGACCGTTTGCGGCGGACGGATTGCAGATTCGATTCCCGCTCTTCCCGTTCGGCGAGTTTCAGCAGTTCCTCGTCTTCCTCCGGTTCTTCCTCGTAGGCTAGATCCAGTTGCGGGATCTCGCTCGATTCCGCCTGTTCCTCGACGGATTCGTGTGCCGGGATCTCGGTCGCGACATCCTCGGCTTCCCGTGAGGGACCTTCATACATGGAGATTTCATCGGCGAGATCGAAATCGTCGTCTTCGGCAAACGCGGGCGCGGCTGTTTCCGCGATGCCGGGCGGATCCTGCTGGACGACGAACTCACTCGAGGAAATGACCTCCGCGGGCCGGGCCTGCATGGCGATGTAGATGCGTTCCATTTCCTCCTGCATGAACGCGCCGCATTGCCAGCAGCGAACCTGGCCTGGACGATTCATCGCCTCGCATTCGCGACAGGCCACTTCCTGGGAACCATCGTATTTCGGGCTGGCGGCGACAATTTTCTTAGCCAGCGGCGCGTGATCGGGCTTCAACACATGGTGACAACCCGGGCATATCACCGTGTCTTCCATGATCAGCGTATTGCATTTCGGGCAGGCAAGAATCGATGCAATCATTATGAACGTGTCTGCGCTAGAAGTGTGATCGTTCCACGGCTGGCCAATCCCCTGGAAACGGGAATCCGACGAAGACGCGGGAATAGTGAATATAAAAACAACGCGACCGCTCAGGCTTACACCCGCGGCATCTCTTTTCAGCGATTTCTTCTTTCACATCCAAAGTGCAGCATAACAAGTATTGCCGACCGATTCAGTGGGAAAATCGTCCTTTTTTCCAGTGCACCTCCGCGAAAACAGCGGTCGGAACCTCAAAATCGATTTCACGCCCCCGGGCAGGGCTCCCCTTCAGGGATAAGCTTGCCCCTTGAAACAGCACATTTCTTAACCATTTTCTCTCCGGGCAGCCCGCATGGCGGAATCTCGGCAACAGAGGCCTCGCCCGGATGCCGGGGAGACTACATCGCCAGTAGACTGTCCATCATGGAAATGGCCGCCGGACCGACCAGGACCACGAAAATTCCTGGAAAGATGAACAATACCAGCGGGAAAATCATCTGCACCGCGGTTTTCTGGGCTTTTTCTTCCGCGATTTGCATGCGTTTCACGCGCATGCTGTCGGACTGCACCCGCAACGCCTGGGCAATCGACGAGCCGAAGCGATCGGCCTGGATAAGAATAGCCGCCAGAGCTTTCATGTCGTCGACCCCGGTTCGCACCCCCAGATCGTGCAACACCTCGCGCCGATTCCGTCCCATCTGCAACTGAAAGTTGGCAAGCGAAAATTCACCGCAGATTTCCGGTGCCGTATCCGCAAGCTCCTCGGTGACGCGCCGCATGCCGGCATCCAGCCCCAACCCGGCTTCCACGCAAACGACCAGCAGGTCGAGAGCATCGGGCATCGAGAGAAAAATCGCCTGTTTGCGTGCCATTCGCAAGTAGGCCAGCACCAGTTCCGGAATGTAGAAGCCGAGCCCCGCTCCCACCGCCAGCGAGGTCCAGCCATTTTGTGTCATCCCCCATTGAATAAAACCGAAGGTTGTCCCGACAATCAAGCCGCCAATCATGGCGACAAACTTGATTGCCAGGTACATCTGCGGCGCGCCGGGAGAATTAAAACCCGCGTTGGCCAGTCGAATTTTTAATTCGCTTTCTTCCAGATCCGTCTTGGGCTTCAACGCCATCGAAAGCGTGGGGGCCGCCTTGTTGAGCATGCCTCCCATCCCCTCCTGTTTATCCGCGTCCTCCTTGAAACGCCGGGAAGGATCGCGAATATCCTCGAGCCGCTCGGCGATTCGCTCCTCGCTGTTTCCCGTGAGAGAATAGAAAAACCAGATCAGCGCGACAATTCCGGAGAATATGGCGTAGGGCAGGATGAGTGTGAAGTCCATGATTTCACTCCGTAAAGGCAACCAGAAGATTTTCGACAGGGCTTGCGAGCCCCCCGGCTGCAAGGTTTCAAATCTTGATCTCGATAATTTTCTTGATACAAATCGCTCCCAGGATCTGCATGAAGATCGCCACACCGATCATTTTCCGTCCCAGTTCCTCCGTGAACAGCAGCATCATGTACTCGGGATTCAGATAATACATCACGAAGAACAACACGATCGGCAGGGCCATCAGGACGATCCCGCTGATGCGGCCTTCCCCCGTGAGCGCCTGCACTTGGCCCATGATGCGGAATCGCTCGCGAATGATATGGCCGATCTTGTCCAGGATCTCCGCCAGGTCCCCCCCCGCTTGTCGCTGGATGGCAACCGCCGTCGCAAAGAATTTGAAGTCGAGGTTTGGCATCCGCCGAAACACGTTCTTCAATGCCTGATCGATCGGGACCCCCAGGTTTTGTTCTTCAAAGGCAATACCGAATTCCCGCGAGACCGGATCGGGCATCTCCTGGACCACCACCTGCAAGCCCGAGGCCAGGCTGTGCCCCGAACGCAAGGCCCGCGCCACCAGTTCCATCGCATCTGGCAATTGCTTGGCAAACCGCGCGAAACGCTGCTTGCGGCGGTAGGACAACCAGAACAGGGGCAACACACCCGTGCTCAAACCACAGACCGGATACAGCGGCATCGGTGCCTGGGCGATGATGCCTATCACCACGCCAATTCCTCCGCACACAACCGAAATAATCACGAACAGCTCGATACCAATCGGGGAATTCGCCTGCTCGAAAAAGTGGGGCAAATTCACGAAGCCCGTGGAAAAATGCTTCATCAGGGACGACAAACCGCCGAATCCCTCTTCCAGCATCTGCCGTTTGAGGATTTTACCTTCCTCGTCGCCCTGCTGGGGTTTGTGCCCCGTCAGCACCTCCAGACGATCCTCGACCTTCGACTTGCCGAAATCGTTGGACACTAACAGGGCCGCCACTCCCGCCGCCACCACGGCGACGAATACAACAACCGAAATCAAGATGGGTTCCATGTGACCATATCCTTTGAAATGAGTGACTCATTTCGTGCCTGTTCAATGCCCCAACACACGAGCCGAAAAGAGATTGTTTGGCAATTTCACTCCCGCTGCTTCCAATCGCTTCATACAGTTCGGGCGGACTCCCGTGGACTCGAAATGCCCATAGGCCCGACCATCGGAATCGATCCCGTCCTGCACGAACAGGAAGATGTCCTGCATGATGATGGTGTCCTGCTCCATATTCAGCACCTCGGTGATGTGCGTCACCTTGCGAGGCCCCCCCTGCAGACGACTGGCCTGGATGATTATGTCCACCGCCGCGCTGAACTGTTGTCGAATCGCCTTGATCGGCAAGTCGATCCCTCCCATCGAGATCATCGTTTCCATGCGGGACACGGCATCCCGCGGATTGTTGGCATGTACGGTGGTCAGCGAACCTTCGTGGCCGGTATTCATGGCCTGCAACATGTCGAGCGTCTCGGCTCCGCGGCATTCCCCAATGATGATACGGTCGGGACGCATGCGCAGGGCGTTTTTCACCAGGTCGGTCGCGGTTATGCGTCCTTTTCCTTCGATGCTGGCGGGACGTGTTTCCAGACGCAGCACGTGTTCCTGTTGCAATTGCAGTTCCGCGGCATCCTCGATCGTAATGATGCGATGATCGTTCTGAATAAAGCTGGAAAGCGTATTCAGCAGCGTGGTTTTCCCGGAACCGGTCCCCCCCGAAATAATCGTGTTGAGCCGCGCCTTGGTGGCCCCTTCCAGAAACATCGCCATCTCGGGCGTGAAGGCCCCAAACTTCAACAGACGCTCCAGCGTGAGCGGGCTGGAACCAAACTTGCGAATCGTCAGCGATGGTCCATCCAAGGCCAGCGGGGGAATGATCGCGTTCAGACGCGAGCCATCGGGCAGTCGGGCATCGACCATCGGGTTGCTTTCATCCACCCGGCGGCCCACGCGCGACACGATCCGATCCAGAATCTGCAGCAGATGGGCGTTGTCGCGGAAGGTGACATCCGATTTTTGAATCCGGCCTCCCTTTTCCACGAAGACGCACTTGGGACCGTTGATCATGATGTCGGCGACATCATCCATCTTCATCAGGATTTCCAGCGGACCGAATCCGAAGGTTTCGTCGAGGACTTCCTCGATCAATCGTTCGCGTTCCGAGCGATTGAGCAGCGGATTTTCCGTATCGCACAAGTGTTCGACCACCAGGCGGATTTCCCGCCGCAGCTTGTCTCCCTCCAGATCGCCCAGCCGAGTCAAGTCCAGCTTATCGACCAGACGACTGTGAATCAGCCGCTTCAGTGTCTCGAAATCTTCCGAGGAAAAGGCGTTCGGGCGTGCCGTCCGCAACATGGGTCCATTCGCCGGGGGCATCCAAAATTCTCCATTTAGGCTAAGTATCGACAGTCGGAGTCTGCTTGAATCCTCGCTGGAGTCCGGTCTTCCCGGGCATGCCCGGCCTCTCTTGCGAGATCGCGGGCTGCATGCCATTATGTTTCCACGGAAGTCTGGAGCTCCGCCGGAAGCCTGTAATTGCTCCTGTCACAGTCCATCAAGCACGCAAATTTAGCTCATGAATGCAGGTCGTGCTGGAAAATCCAGCGGGATGTTGCTTTTTTACCTCCCTCCCGCGGTGATCTGGGGTTTGCCGTTCTCCCCAAGGAATGAAATGCATGTCAGCTGATCGAATCGAGCGAATTTCCAGGGCCACGCAAGCCGTGGACCCACAAGTCTGGATTGTCACTTCGCGCGCCGACGATCGGCTGGGAGGATTGGTCGCCACGTTTGTGACAAAGGCATCGATTGTGCCAGATCAACCTCGTTATGTCGTCGGCATCGCCAAGCAACACTTCACCTGGCAACTCATCGAGGAGTCCGGTGTCTGCGCGCTGCATCTAATCACCGAGCACCACCTGGAATGGATTCTCCGCCTCGGGATCGCTTCGGGGCACCACAGCGGCCCCAACAAGCTCGAAGATTTTCGCCACACAACGCTTACTACCGGGGCCCCCATCCTGGAAGAGGCGGTGGCTGCCTTTGATTGCCGGGTCGAAGCCAAGCTGAATTCCGGGGATCGCAGTATCTACCTGCTGCAAGTGGTCGATGCCACCAGCCTGCCCGAATTGCCCACCCCGCTGCGCTATTCCGACATGTGGAAGTCACTGCTCCCCGAGCAGCGGCTGCAACTGGAAGAACTGCATCGACGAGACCAGGAAATTGACCGGCGCGCCATTATCGACTGGCGCGCCGATTCCCTGGAATCTCAAACGTGAGACCGTTTCTTCGTCGGCCCTGGACTCTGCCCACCCGCTGATTCATGCGGCTTGCGTCGAAGGCAACCGCAGACCGGCCTCGTCCGCCAGTATTTCCTGTACCAGATTGCCGTAATCGTGCGCTCCCGAGGATTCCGGGGCATACTCGAAAATCGATTGGGCAAAACTGGGCGCCTCGGCGAGTCGAATGTTGCGGCGAATTCGGCTCTGAAAGATTTTGGCTTTGGCCCACGGTGCCAAAGGGTCGCTTTCATCCAGAAAACGCATTAAATCGTCGGTGACATCCGCTGCCAGACGGGTTCCCGTTTCGTACAGGCACAGCAACATGCCTGTAATCGCCAGATTGCGATTCAAGCGTCGTTTGATCAGGGCCGAGGTTTCCAATAGCCGTGAAAGCCCCTGCAGACTGAGATAATGCGGCTGGACCGGAATGAACATTTCCGTGGCGGCGGTCAAGGCGTTGATTGTGACGGTGTTCAACGCCGGGGGGCAATCCATGACCACGTAGTCCACCCCTTTACCATCCCCCGATTTGCACATCTGCTCCAGCGCGCGCCGCAAAATGAACTCACGCCCCTGGGCATCGATCAACTCCACGTCGACCGCAGCCAGATCCATGTTGGCGGGCGCGACCCACAAATTCTGCTGAACGAGTTGACGAACTTCCTCAATCTTTTTTTCCCCGGAAAACACCTGATAGATCGTGTTCATCCCGGAATACACCTCGATTCCCAGATGGGAGGAGGAATTTCCCTGGGAATCCAGATCCAACAGCAGCACACGCTTGCCCTGACGAGCCAGGCCGGCGGAGATATTCACACTGGAGGTCGTTTTCCCCACGCCCCCCTTTTGATTCATGATCGCAATGATCCGCATCGGATTCCTTTCCGTGAAACGGACTACGTACTGGAAAAATATAAAGCATCAACATCACTGCTGCGAAACAATCGGCTGTTCCAGCAATTTTCATCGTCATTTCAGGCGAGACTATACCCTGCACGACGGTCCGGGTGAAGACGGGTTTTCCCGTGACAAACGGGACGGGGGGAACGACCGCGCATAAAAAAACAGGCAGTGGATATGACATCCAACTGCCTGTGGTTTTCAGCTTGTTCGTTCCGACCGACGCTTCCGCCAATCGCAACAGAATCAATTAGCGGCTGCCCGAAGAACCGTAGGAACCGGAAGATCCGCTGCTCCCCTTGGATCCGCGAGAACCCGAAGATCCCCTGGAACCCCTGGAACCCGAAGATCCCTTGGAGCCCTTGGAGCCCGAGCTGTGGTTGTAACCACTGGATCCGCTGGAACCCTTGGAACCCGAGCTGTGGCTGTAGCCACTGGATCCGCTGGAACCTTTGGAACCCGAGCTGTGGCTGTAGCCACTGGATCCGCTGGAACCCGAGCTGCCGCTCGATCCATTGGAGCCCGAGCTGTGATAGTAACGCTTGGCCTGTGCATCACCTGCAACGGCCAGCATGAGAGCTGCAGAAGCAGCCACGACGAACATCAAACCACTTTTCCGCATACTTTTCTCCTTCGTTTCCTGTCCTGTAGTTTTGGAACGAGCAATCCTGAAATCCGACAAGGCTTCCAGAACAAAGAGGTGAGTGACGACACTCGAATACCTGATGGAGATAACGCCGCGTTTGGCGTAAAAATCGAAAGGTTTGAAACTCTCGATTATCTCCTTAACCGCCAACGAATCTTAACTATGGGTATTCCTGCGTTCAAGGGTAATTTGTGAAATTTGGGTAAAATTGCAAATTCCAGGAACACAGGTGAAATCTAACACATGAAAAATATGAAGAAAAAAATGTCGCAGAGATGATTCGCGTTTTCTGGGGTGTTGTTTTCGAATGAATAGATCAGGCAAACCAGGACGATTGTGACACCGTTCACCATATCACATTTTTTCGATGCGTCCAGTAAAATTTACAGCCCAGTTTGTCTTTTTTTGAATCCTTCGGTGCGCGCGAATCGCATGGCATAATTCCCTCGGAGTCCGCCTGTGTTCGCCCTGTAAAAAATACAATCTTTTTCTCTTTCGGATCCCTCGGGAAGTAAAATCCCGGCCCAGTCAAAATCTCTTGACATCAACAAGGGTTGACATCTATTGTCCCGAGGATTTTCCGCCCGAACACGGATGGTTCGGCACAAGAATTACCTCCCTCTGCCTCAAGGACATTTCCGGTCTATCCGTAAAAAATGTTCTGCCTTCTGCGAATGGAGTCGCACATGAGCACCCCCGTGGCTTCCACCGTACAATTTCCCGTTCAATCCCAGGAACCGATCCCGTTGATCACCCTGGTTCCCCAGTATCAAAGCATCAAGGCAGAGATAGACGAGGCCGTTCAACGGGTGTTTACATCGCAGGCCTTCATCATGGGCGAGGAAGTGGCAAACTTCGAAGCCGACATGGCGAAGTATTGCGATTCCCGGGAAGCGATCGGTTGTGCCTCCGGCACCGATGCCCTTGTGCTGGCGTTGCAGGCGCTCAATATCGGCCCGGGCGACGAAGTCATCACGACTCCCTTTTCCTTCTTTGCCACGGCCAGTTGCATCGAACGCGTTGGGGCAAAGCCCGTGTTTGTCGATGTTGAGGAACGGGGCTTCAATATCGACCCTGCCGCCGTGGCTGCCGCCATTACACCGCGCACGCGGGCTCTGATTCCGGTCCATCTCTTCGGTCAATGTGCCCGCATGGAACCCCTCTGCCGCCTCGCGGTGAAACACAATCTGCATATTATCGAAGACGCGGCCCAGGCCATTGGGGCGGAATATCGTGGCCGCCGGGCGGGAGTGCTGGGCACCGTTGCCTGTTTCAGTTTTTTCCCCACCAAGAATCTCGGCGGCGCGGGAGATGGCGGAATGCTGACAACCGACGACGCCCAACTGGCCGCCCGTTTAAGGCGGCTCCGCGTGCATGGCGACGTCGGACGTTACGAACATTTGGAAGTCGGCGTAAATAGCCGTCTGGATGCCCTGCAAGCCGCTGTTTTGGCCGTCAAATTACGATACCTCGACAGTTGGACCGAAGGACGGCAACGCAATGCAAACTGGTATCGGGAACTTTGCCTGCGTGAAAAGCTGACGGATGTCATCGAATTGCCCGTCACGTTGCCCGATCGTCGGCACGTTTACAACCAATACTGCGTGCGCGTGCATGAAGGCCTCCGCGAGCATGTCATGCAGACTTTGCGGGAGCAGCAGATCGGTTGTGCGGTGTATTATCCGAAACCCCTGCACCTGCAACCCTGCTTTGCCCATCACGGGTACAAGGAAGGCCAGTTCCCTGTGTCCGAGCAATTGAGCCGCGATATCATGGCCTTGCCGATTTTTTCAGAACTGACGCTGGCCCAACTGGAACGCGTTGTCGCGGGAATGTCCCTGGCATTGAAATCGGCGAGCAAGCCATCGAGCGGCTTCTTTTCCAAGGCCGCTTGAGGCGATCGGATACCGCGCGACCACGTTTTTCTGGTCCACATGGTTTCTGTATTCTGGTCAGGCGATACAGAAAGCACAAAACCGCCGGAGCATTAGCCCCGGCGGTTTTTGTTCTTCCGCTCGATCCGGTCGGCCCGCCAGGCAATACTTGCATTTCACCAGGGGGGCCATATTCGGTCGAACGAGCAGCGGCCCGATCGTGCCACTGCATTTCTGTACTTACTACTGTTCTTCCAGCTTGTATTCCTTTTCGGAATCCGCCTTGGCGCCAAAGCTGTTGCGGAAGGCGGCTTCAGCCGCTGCAACTGTCTTGGCCGGCCCCACCAGCTTGAGGAAATAGTTCCCCCGATTTTCGACGGTCAGCATGACGGCCAACATTCGATGATCGGGCGCGTCGATGGTCTTGCGCAGGAACGGTGGGCCATCGGGCTTTTTGTAGGTGCCCGCGACATCCACGTAATAGTACGTCCCCAGGCCTCCCTGTCCTTGTGTCATCTTCAATTTGATTCCTTGCGGATCGAACTGTCGAATCCAGCGGACGACGTTATCATTGACGGAACCACCGAAGGGGGGAAACACCACCAGTTCGGCCTCGGCGGTTTCGCCCGCGACATTCGGAATGCGAAATTGTGCCAGCCGCAAGTTATTGCTCGGGGGTTGAGATTCCCAGCTTTCCGGAACCGTCAGCGTAATGTCACCCGCCTTGACTTCGACCGTCTTCGCTTTTTCTTCCGCCACGGTCTGAACAATCACCCCTTGTCCCGCTGGTTTACGAGCCGCCTGGGTCGCCAGGGCGGGTCCCGTTTTCTCCAGCGGAATTCCCGGGCGATTCAACTTGATTTTATACAAGCTGGTCCGCGCGGTGATGTACAGCGTTTTGTTATCCGCATCCCCAAAGGTGCAGTTCGACGGTTTCTCGGGCGTCTCGATCCGTCCCAGCAGTTTACCCGAGGCATCGAGTACGACCAGGCTGTTGTAAGTGCAGTACAAATTCCCATCGACATCGTGCGTCATGCCATCCGGGCCGGAACCATCCAGCGCCTCGTCTCCCTTGAAAATCAGCTTGCCGGTGGAAAGTTTGCCCGGCGCCAGAATTTCGTAGCTATAGACTTCTCCATGATTGGGTTCGGCGACGTACAGCGTCTTGCCATCCGGAGAGACCGTGACCCCATTGGGACGGGCCCGATCTTCGATAATCCTTGTGACCTTCCCGGCGGCATTGATGTAATATACGGCCATCATCGGTTGTGGGAGCGGTTTGTCTGGCCCGTAGTAAGGATCGGTGAAATACAGTCCACCGTGCGCATCCAAGGCCAGGTCATTCGGGCCGTTAAGAATGTTGCCGTCGTACTTTTCCACCAGCAGTCCCAACAGATCGCCTTGGGCATTCAGTTTCAAGACATGTCCTTCTCCCATCTGACAGGCGTAGACAAAGCCTGCCTGATCACACATCAGGCCGTTACAGCGGCCCGAGGGGGTGTAAAAGTCGCTCAGTTTCCCGTCCGGTTCCAGTTTCACCAGCCGCTCGTTCGGGATATCCGTGAACAGCAGAAACCCTTGAGGGTGCCAAGCCGGCCCTTCGGTGAATTTGAATCCTCCTGCAACCTTTTCGACCTGGGCCTTCTCGGGCAGAATCCCGGAGAGGTCGGCGGCACTGGCAACGCGGGGAGCAATGGGCGCAAAAGCCAGCAGTGCAGCCAGCGCCAGCCAATGCGGGCGATGATATCTCGTGTTCATGGCGTTCCTTACAATAGTTGAATGTGCAGCGGCAGGTTCGGAGAGGCAATTCGGATCGACCGCGTTCTCCCGCGTTTTCCGACTCTCCGTGCTGTCTTTTCACTCGCAAACCGATAAACTTGGTGGGCGGTGTGTCGGAATGGAAACCCTCATCAGCCTTCCATTGTGGACAAACATTTTTGGATTTTCAACGTGGCCGAAACGACTGTTTCGGATTTTCCCGTGGATGACCTGGCACGTGAATACTCTGATGCCCCTCTCTGCCGATAGTTCCGAACCTGCTGCCGATCATTCGCTCTGCTCCCTGAACGTGGTTCCCGCCGACGCATTTCTGTATCCCGATGGACAGAACACCACTCAGGTGAAGCGACTGCTGACCGCCACGCTGGACGAAGTGCTCGATACGCTCTCGGCTGCCCGCCTGCTCCCGCCAGTTCCGGAAAACTGGCCTGGCATCAGCACCTCGCAACTGCTTCCGGCACAGCCCTGTTCCCCTCAGGAACTGATACAGGCCAGCCGCGTTTTGTTACAGGGAGCCATGAATCCCGCGCATCCCCGCTACCTGGGACATATGGATCCCTTGCCGAGCACCGCTTCCATTGCCGCCTCGCTGATTACCGCCGCGGTCAACAACAACTTGCTCAGTCGTGAAATGTCCCCGGTTTTTTCGGACCTCGAACAACGCCTGTTGCGGGAGCTTTCCGCCCTGTTCGGGTTACCTGCCTCGTCCGGTGGCCTGATGCTTTCCGGCGGCACGCTCTGCAATCTGCAAGCGTTGACCGTTGCCCGCAACACGCATTTCAATGTGCATGCGCACGGCATGTCGGGAGTCTCGCGGCAGCCGGTTCTGTTTGCCTCGGAAGCCTGTCACAGTTCGATCCAGAAAGCGGCCATGATTCTCGGCCTGGGGACGGCGTCGGTCATTTCCATTCTGACCGCTCCTTCCGGCAAAATGTGCCCCAGCGCACTCGAGGCGGCCATTGCCCTTTCCCGAAAGAACGGCCAGGCCCCTTTTGCGGTGGTTGCGACGGCTGGCACCACGGTGACCGGGAATATCGATCCCCTGCCAGAAATTGCCGAGATTTGCCAGCGGGAACGTCTCTGGCTGCATGTCGATGCCAGTTATGGCGGGGCCGTGATTTTCAGCCCCCGGTATCGGTCCCTGCTCGCCGGCATCGATCAGGCCGACTCCATCACCTTCAACCCGCAGAAATGGTGTTATGTCACCAAAACTTGCGCGCTGGTGCTGTTTCGCGAGGAGCAGATTCTCGATCGCGCGTTTCGGATTCCCGCCCCCTACATGAGCCTGCACGAAGAAGCCGGACACATCAATCTGGGTGAGTGGGGTATCCAGGGAACACGCGCGCCGGATATCGCCAAATGGTGGCTGACACTGTTGCAACTGGGACAGGCGGGGCTGGCGGAATTGATCGAACAGGCCATGCAGCAAACCGCCCAATTCCTCGCTCAGGCGCGGCGCCGCGACTTTCTGGAATTGGCCACGCCCCCCGAACTGAATATCGTCTGCCTGCGCGATCAACGTCACAGTTACGATGAAATCAGTCGAGGCAAACAGAACACGGCACTCCAGAGCTATCTGATGAACGAAGCGCAAACCTTCGTTTCGCTCCCCCACTATCGCGAATCCCGCTGGCTGAAGGCGGTCTTGCTGAATCCGTTCACCTCCTCCAAGGACTTCGACGAAATTTTCCAGGCAATCGACCGCTTCCCGGGCTGAACATGCCCCCCCGGAATGCGAGAGTCGAGGTATCTAGCCGCGACTGTGAGGGAGTCGGGCCACGCAGGGGGAAACACACCCAAGTCACTCTCGCGATACGAGTCAACCTGCGTTGAGAACAACATGACGCATGCGACTCGAACTGGCCCGACTCCCTCACGGTCGCGGCTAATTCCCGGGAGAATGTCAAAAATCACACCTCCTCATGGGTGCGGCAAGTTTTCGGGACTTTTCGAGTCTGCTTTACCGTAAAAGTCGCTGTGCGAGAAATGCGGAATAGGCTCCCCCTCGCGACGGCGTCATTCCCGCCAAGGCTCCGACTCTGTTATGATTCCGACCGAAACATTCCCGTATTGAGTATTCCGAGTAGTTGCGAACGGCATGGCGGACCCGATTGTATTGAATTCCGAGCAGATTCTCGGCCCGCGCGGGCGGATTGCCGCGCGTTTGCCCCGGTATGAATTCCGCACCCAGCAACTCGAAATGGCACAAGCCGTCGAACGGGCCATCTCCCGGCAGGAACATTTGATCGTCGAGGCGGGGACGGGGACGGGAAAAAGTTTCGCTTACCTGGTTCCCACGATCCTGTCGGTGCTCAACGCGGCGGCGGAACAGACGCCCGACGACAAGCCCCGGGAAAAAAAACGGGTGATCATCTCGACACAGACGATCAGTCTGCAGGAACAATTGATGCAACAGGATATTCCCTTCCTGAATGCAGTCCTGCCCGTGGAATTCTCGGCGGTGCTGGTGAAGGGGCGCGGTAATTATGTTTCGCTGCGACGGCTCAAGGGGGCCGTGGAAAAGTCGATGTCCCTGTTTCCAGACGAACAGCACCTGCAACAGCTTCGCATGCTCACGGAATGGTCGAAACAGACCACGGATGGCAGCCTGGGCGATCTTTCGTTCCGGCCACTCCCCGACATCTGGGAAGAAGCCCGCAGCGAACACGGGAATTGCCTGGGCCGGAAATGCCCAACCTATGAAAAATGCCTGTACTACAAAGCCCGCCGTCGGGTTTGGAATGCCGACCTGCTAGTGGTCAACCACGCCCTGTTCTTTTCCGATCTTGCCCTGCGTCGCGAGGGGGCTTCGATTCTGCCCGATTATCAGGTGGTGGTATTCGACGAGGCCCACACGCTGGAAGCGGTGGCGTCCGACCATCTGGGGGATTCCGTCTCCAATGCCCAGATCGGTTATTTGTTGACGAAATTATATAACGACAGGGCCAATAAAGGCCTGCTGGTGCATCATGGCTACAAAAAAGGTCAGCAACAGGTGGGGCGCCTGATGATGATGGCGGATGATTTTTTCGCCCATGTCGACCGCTGGCTGCAACTGCATGCTGCCAGTAATGGGAGAGTCCGCAAACCGGCACCGCTGGAAAATGGACTCTCGCCCGAACTGAATCAACTTGCCAGTGGAATTGCGGAATTTGCCGAGGGGTTGGAGCGGGAAGAGGAACGGATTGAACTGAACGCCCAGGTCGAGCGGTTGTATGGACTGTCGAATTCGCTGAAAAACTGGCTGGAACAGGCCCTGCCCGATGCCGTGTATTGGGCCGATGTGACACGAGGGCGTCAACTCCGTTTGAAATTGACCTCCGCCCCCGTGGAAATCGGCAGCGTCCTCCGCGAGGAACTGTTCAACAAAGTCCCCACCACGATTCTCACGTCGGCCACGATTGCAGTGGGTCGGCAATCCTTCGGCTTCATCAAGAATCGCATTGGATTGACGACGGGAGCAGAACTCAAGGTCGGCAGTCCCTTCGATTACAAACGCCAGATGAAACTGATTTTGTGCCGACGGATGCCCGACCCGGCCGCCGAACCGGAGGCCTATGAAACGGCTGTTGTCGAACGGATCAAAAAATACGTGCTGCAAACCCGCGGACGCGCCTTTGTCCTGTTCACCAGCTACAAAATGCTCAACAGTTGCGTCGAGAAACTGCAAGACTGGATGCACGAGCACCAATTGAACTTGCACGCCCAGGGGAAAGACATTCCCCGTTCGCTGCTCCTGAACCGCTTCCGCCAGGATCCCGCCGGTGTGCTGTTTGGCTCCGACAGTTTCTGGCAGGGTGTGGATGTCCCGGGCGAGGCCCTGCAGAATGTGATCATTACTCGGCTCCCCTTCAGCGTGCCCGATCAACCGTTGCTGGAGGCGCGTGTCGAGCGGATCAAGCAGCGGGGCGGGAATCCGTTTATGGAATATCAGGTTCCGGAAGCCGTCATTAAATTGAAACAGGGATTTGGACGCCTGATACGTACTCGTGACGATACCGGACAAGTCGTGATTCTCGATCCCCGCGTCCAAACGAAGCGATACGGCGAAATCTTCCTGGAAAGTCTTCCTGATTGCCAGATCCTCGTGGAATAGACCCGTCCCTCCGCACGCCAGACCGATCTGGAAAGCCCCCTTGGAGTCGGAGAAATCGGCGGGTTGGCGAACTTGAAATTCAACGTCTATACTTTGCGCTGAAATTCATTTACTTCTTGGTCGGGTTCCGGTTATCGACCGGGGCCAATTCAACAGCAGGTTACTCCCCATGGGTTTATTCGATCGCCTGAAAAAAGGCTTGCAGAAAACCGCAAGAGTTCTGAACACGGACGTTCGCGATTTGTTCCGCTCGGGGGAAATCCTCACGGATGAACACTTGGCCCAGTTCGAACGACGACTGATCGAAGCAGACATGGGGGTCTCCGCCGCGATGGAGATCGTGGAGGAATTGCGGAAGAAGCATCGTGGACGGACCGTGGTGCTGGAGGAAATCTGGGAGACGGTCCGCACCAAACTGCAGGAATTGCTCGAGGGGAGCGAAGGGGTTACCTGGAACATCGAGAATCCCCTTTCCCCGCTGAGGCTCGCGGAATCCGGCCCCACGGTCATCCTGGTGGCGGGAGTGAATGGCGTGGGCAAAACCACCTCGATTGCCAAGCTGGCCAATCTCCTGCATCGGGCGGGCAAAAAAGTCGTTCTGGCGGCGGGTGACACTTTTCGGGCGGCCGCCGTCGAACAATTGAACATGTGGAGCCAGCGGATCGGCTGTGAAATTGTCACCAAGCCCAGCGGCAGCGATCCAGCCAGCGTGGCCTATGCAGGCTGCGATAAAGGCCTGGAAATTGGAGCCGACGTGGTCATCATCGATACCGCTGGCCGCCTGCAGACACAAAAAAACCTGATGCTGGAACTGGAAAAGATTCACCGCGTGGTGGCCAACAAAATTCCCGGTGGACCTCACGAAAGTCTGCTGGTCCTGGATGCTACCACCGGGCAGAATGGCATTGTGCAAGCCGAGGTTTTCTCGGGCATCATTCACGCCACGGGCTTGATTCTCGCCAAACTCGACGGAACCGCCAAGGGGGGGGTGGTGGTTGCCATCCGCCAGAAAATGGGTATCCCCGTCAAGTACATTGGCGTGGGCGAACAGATCGACGACCTGCAACTGTTCAATCCCGAACAATTCGCCCGGGCCCTGATTTCCGAATAAGCATGCCCTGCCGCGCCGTGTGTCTCCCGCCTCTGTGGCGCCTGCAGGATTCTTGCGGTCCCAGGACGCCACGGGTCACGGCTCCGTGCGGCAATTTGTAACGATCAGGCAAATAATTCCAAATTTGCTGAAGTTCGCGATTCTGCCGGTCGATGAACAGGGATGATACACCGTCGTACCCCTACCGATTCCACCTGTCCTACCTTACGGAATCCATAGACGGTTCAAGGAAATCAGATTCTCCCGTCGGGGCTGGCTCCCCGTTCGGCGGACTGATCTTCCCCTGTCGCGTTCCCATCCTAATCAAATCCCACCCTCTGACGACTTCAGCAAATGAAGCTCACGTTCTCCCGGGTCATTTTCAGTTGATATTTGGTATTCCGAACCTTTTACGCGGGCATCGGAACGAGCAGTCCTCCTCGTAGAGTGTTCAGGCGAGCACATGTCTGGCATAAACTGTAACGATTATTACGGAAATAGGGATTCCTTCTCGCGGAACCTGTTTTGAGCACGAAGCCGATCAATTCATTTTATCCTGTTCCAAGGGGCCGTCCGATAATTTGAGTTGAAAGAATTACCCTATTTGCGCTCGGCACAGGATTTATTCCTGGTTTGTAAGTTTTGCGACGGAACTACCTGTTTGTGCCAGGTTCTCATGAGTGAGGATTTCTGATTCAGGAAGTGTTTGCCTGCCTTCACTTCGCCGCAAAGACCCCAAGGGAGAACTCAAGGAGAAAACATGATGTTGATCTACCCGAAAAGATGGAAGGCGTTTAGTGCCTTCGTGCTGGCCGCCGGGATGTCCGCGGGCATCTCGACCACGGCTCAAGCTGAGGAGTGCTGTGTCGATTCGTGCGTCGATTCCTGCTGCGATCCGAGCTGCATTTTCTCCAGCGCCGGGGATCGCCTCAGCGGTCGACTGAAATCGATCTGTGGTCTTTGGAAAAACGATGATTGCTGTGTCGATGACTGCTGCGTTGACGATTGCTGCACCGACGATTGCTGCACCGATGGCTGCTGCGATATCGGGAAGGAAAACGGCTGGACGGTTGGTGGCTGGGTTCAGATGGGTTACTACACCGGTCAGAACGGCATCTTCAATCAGTTCGACAACCGCTTCAACTTCCAGCAGAACTGGTTGTATGTCGAGAAAGTTGCCGACGGCAGCGATGGAGTCGACTTCGGGGGCCGCTTCGACATTATGTACGGTAGCGACGCCCAGTTCACTCAGGCGTTCGGCAATGCCAACTCCGTGTGGGACTTCGATGGTGGTAACAACATCACCAACGGTTACGGCTTCGCGATGCCCCAGGCTTATCTGGAAGTCGCCTATGGTGACTGGTCGGTGATCGCCGGTCACTTCTACACCCTGCTGGGTTATGAAGTGGTGACTGCCCCGGATAACTTCTTCTACAGCCATGAGATGACCCACTTTAATTCCGAAGCGTTTACGCACACCGGGGTGTTGGCGACTCATTCCGTGAGCGACAACCTGACCGCCTACTATGGGTGGACCCTGGGTTGGGATACCGCCTTCGATCAGAATGCGGGTGGCAGCAACTTCCTGGGTGGGGCCAGCATTAACCTCTCCGACAATACCTCCCTGACCTACATCAACAGCTTTGGCGATTTGGGTTGGATTGGTACCGGATACAGCCACAGCCTGGTTCTGGACCACACCTTCGGTTGTGGTGACAAATGGAACTACGTCTTCCACACAGACTATGTCGATGCCACCGCCTACAACCCCTACGGGATTGCCGGGGCGGGTACTACGGAAGCCTACGGCATCAGCCAGTACCTGATCTATAATGTCAACGACAAACTGGGTCTCGGTACTCGCTTCGAATGGTGGCGTGCGGGTGCGGAAGATTCCTACTCCCTCACCATGGGTGCCAACGTCCGTCCGCTGGAAAACCTGGTGATTCGTCCCGAAGTGCGGTACTACTTCGCCGATCCTGCCATGGCTGCTGCGGTCAACGGGGCTGCTGCCTTCGACGTGCAGAACAATCCCGGCGATCCGTATGATGGCTTCATCTTCGGTATCGACGCCATCCTGACCTTCTGATCGTTGATCGGATCGCACGGATAGTATGAAATTAGACGTCTTCACGACGCCACGCCGTCGTCCCGGGCTTGCCCGAGACGACGGCGATTTTTTTTGCGCCGTGCCTGCTCCGGAATTCTCTCAGGCGCGGCACGATTTCACACGCGCGGCTAGTCGCGCGGAAGTGTCAAAAAACAGCCCCTTACCGGCTAGGCCAGGCATTCATCGACCGGCGCGCCATTGCCAGTAGGTGACGATGTAATAGTAGAGAATTCCGCTTGCAATTAACGCCAGGACGGCCGACATCTGCTGCCATTCATCGAACAACTGGCGAAAAAAAGCAAACTGATACACGCCGATCAACAGCATCGGCGTCAGCGGATATCCCCAGGTGCGATACGGACGGTGCAACTCGGGCCGCTTCACCCGTAGCACATACACCGCTGCCACCGTCAGACTGTAGAAAATCAAGCCCGCGAAAATGACCGAATCGGTCAGTCCATCGAACGCCCCCTTGGGGTCCTCCTTCCAGGCAAAGAACAGCAGAATCAACAGTACCGTCCAGAACCCCTGCGCCAGGGTGGCATTCGCCGGGGTCCGCCAGCGCACGTGCACATGATGCATCCGGGCCGGTAACAGGCCGTCCCGCGCCATCGCCAGGTAAATCCGCGGCCCGCACAGCATGTTGGAATTCGTTGCCCCGAACGTCGAGCACATCACCCCCAGGGCGGCAATCTTGGCACCCGTCGGGCCAAACAATACCTGGAACACGTCGGAGGCAATGGTCCGCGTCGCGGCGACCTGATCCATCGTCAACACCAGGTGATAACTGAGATTCGCCAGCACGTACACCGTAACTATCAACGCCATCCCAATGCCCAGCGCCCGGGGCACATTCCGATGGGGCTCCTGCATATCCTCGGCGACGGGCGCCAGATTGATCCAGCCATCGTATGGCCACATCACGGCCATCAGCGCCACTCCCAGAGCCCGCCACAAATTCGTTTCCGGCGAGTCGCTCAGCAGCGGGCTCCAATGACTGACATCCGCCCGGAACATTACCACTGGCAAAACAATCAGTCCGCACAGAAATACCAGCTTGATCACCGTGAATCCGTTCTGCAGCGAAGCGCTCCAGCGGGTACTTAACATCCCCGTGATCGTAAGACCCCCCACGATCGCAATCGCTACGCACTCCTGCCCGACCCGAGTCAATGGTATCACTTCGTTCAGATAGAGTGCCGTCGCGCAGGCCAACGCCCCCACCGAACCGGTCCGTACCACCCAAAATTCAGTCCACCCCCACAAAAAAGCCGGCATGCGACCGTAGGCTTCCCGCAGGTACAGATAAGGGCCCCCCGCATGCGGATACATCGCCGCCAGTTCCCCCAGCGCCAGCGACCCACACAGCGTCACCAGGCCGACAACCGCCCAGATGCCAATGATCGGCACAAAGCCGAACGCCTTCAAGGCCGCATCGACGTTCCCCACTTTCAGGAAAATTCCCGACCCGATGATCGAACCAACCACGATTGCCACGCCATCCCACTTCGTCAGCAGGCGGGGCAGGAAATAGACGTGAGCAGGCGATTCGGAAGTGTCGGGCATAATGATTCCAAATGACTCCTGCAGACCACGGGGAACACAACTTTGCCACCGGCATCCTACGATGTAGCCGGGGCACTCTTCGTACGGGTCGAAAGAGTTCCGCAGGAGGCATGCTATCCGCTGCCTGGATCGCAAACAACGCCGACGCCCACACTCCCGAGTGAACCGTCTTGTGGGGCGGCCCGTGGCTCAATCCTGCTCGTCCCACCGAGCTGCCCGCGGCAGCGTTGGAGCAGGGCAGACGGATTATTGAAAAACCGCAGCGAGCGCCGCCGGTTCGGAACCAACATGTATCGCGCGGATTCATTGACGGCAGCCGGAATGAGGCGGAAAATAGCACCATGGGACTAATCATTCATTTTGAACCATGGCTCCATCGGGAAATCGATTGGAACTGGCTGCAACAACTGCCCGAGGCCTGGTATGTCGCGGATATCGGTCAACTGCTGCCGGGGCGGAGCGGTCGGGCTTTGCCGTTGCGGTTGCTGCTGGAACACCTTGTTCCCGCGCACATCGAAATCACGGGGCTCATCCTGCAGTCCGAACGGGACGGGTTCTCGAAACGGATTTCGTATGCCCCTGTCCGGGACCACGCCTGGCTGGTGTTTGAACTGCACGAAGCCCCGTTGCCTGAATCTTTGGGCGGCCCGTTTCGGTTGCTGGTGAAGGGGACCGTTCCGTGTGGCCGGGCGGAACTGGATCATTGTGTGAACGTCAAGCACTTGAGCCGCATCGACCTACAGACCTCCCCCGACACATTCCGCGCGGGGCCGTGAATTTTTTCGTAGGGAAAGCGGCGCATACCATCGATTCCGTGCTGCCGTTCTATCCAGGGCAAAGCATCCCCCGAGCTGTTTCCTTTGCATTCCAGTAGTACAGGGCCGCGAGGTAATATCGCCCAGGCTGTAAACTTGTTGTGTTTTGCCTAATTTTACAATTTGCCAATTCCTTGCAGGAAGGGTTGCCAGCCCGTCATGCCGATGGTAAAAACGGGACCGTGACGGGCAGGGTATAGGATTGACCCGCCCGCGGAGGCTGGTCGATTTCGGCCGGTTCGCGACCCGATTCGGTATTAACTGCCATATGATCGAACGAAAGGCTCAAGGATGAGTTGTCTGGCGATCTATCAACCACACGAAGCAGATTTACTGGAAGAACCTGCGATTCTCAAGTTCCCCCGGCGGGCCGTGCACTCCGGTGAGGAAGAATCTCCCGCGCTGCAACGGGCCAGGCTGGTCCATGCCAATCGTTGTTGTCCCTGTTGCTCCAGCGCCGCGGTAGACCCGATCGAGTTGAATGACGGGATCTGGAATGCCCAGTTGCGCATGATTCCCGGAACAGCCACCGTCGTCGCTTTCCATTGCAATCGCTGCTACCATGAATGGCCGGCACGCTAACGCCCCACGCCAGGCAGACTTGTTTCCCATCGCACGCCAGACCGGATACCCGGCCAGGCGTAGCGTGGGCCGTGGGGAATGCGGGCCGGTCACTCCCGCGACCTTTTCCCGATACTCGGAGGCTTGGCTTACCATGAAGCAGGCATGGCTTGTGACGATTCTTGTGTGCGGCGCCGGTATGTGGCACGCAGGCGACCAGCTCGCGGGGAGCGCCACCGCGGGAGACTGGCCACAGATTCTTGGGCCGGATCGCAACGGCATCGCCCAGCAGGAACGCATCGCTCCCGTCTGGCCGGAAGCAGGGCCGCGTTTGATGTGGCAACTTCCCGTCGGATCGGGCGTGGCGGGAGTCGCGATTCGGCAAGGCCAGGTTGTGCTGTTTCACCGCGTGGAAAATCAGGAAATCGCCCAGGCTCTCGATCTGGAAACAGGTCAACAGCAGTGGAGCAGAGCGTTTCCCGCCACGTTCCAGCCCCGCATCATGCCCGATAATGGACCGCTCTGCGTCCCCGTCCTGCTGCCCGACCACGTGATCCTGCACGGGCCGACCGGTCGATTGTCTTGCCTGGAACGGGCCACGGGAAATGTCCGCTGGTCAGTGGAGACCCATGCCGACTTTGGTGCCGATGAAGGATATTTTGGCGCGGGCAGCACGCCCCTGGTGGTGGGAAACCGCGTGATTCTGAATGTCGGCGGGCATCGTCAGCAGGCAGGTGTGGTCGCTTTTGATCTCGAATCGGGTCGGGTGTTGTGGCAAACGGGAGACTGGCAGGCCAGCTATTCTTCGCCCGTGCTGGCGCGCGTGGGCGATTCCGATCTGGTAATCCTCGAAACACGCCTGGAAACCGTGGGGCTCGACCCCGCCTCGGGTCAGGTTCGCTTTTCCCTCCCCTTTGGCATGCGGGGACCGACCGTGAACGGGGCCAATCCCGTCGTGCTGGACGGGCATTTGTTTCTTACCGCCAGTTATGGCATCGGGAGTGTCTGGGCGCGGATTCGGGCCGACCAGATCGAAGTCTTGCGGGCCGACCTCAAACCGCTGGCTTCGCAATACACCACGCCGATTCCACTGGAAAAGCACCTGGTGGGAATTGACGGTCGGCAAGATGGCGGGCCGGTCGATCTGGTCTGCTTCGAACCGGCAACCGGCACGGAAACCTGGCGCATGAAGGAATTCGGGTATGCCTCGTTGATCAAGGCGGGCAACCATTTGCTGATCATGAAAACCGACGGGGAACTGGTCGTCTCCAGGGCGGACAGCAAGAACTTCGTCGAACTCTGGCGTGGCAAACTGACGGAACATATCTGCCGTGCCCTGCCTGCCCTGTCGAACAGTCGCTTTCTGCTCCGCGATGAACAATCGCTCAAATGCTTTGATCTCTCGGGCCGCCCCTGATCTTTGCTCCCTCTAGCGTGCAAACCAGCGGAACCCGCGTCGAAATGTCTAGTCCACATTTCTCACGCACTTACCAATGCGGTAAATTTGCGTCGAAAATGCCCAGAAAACTAGCCGCGCCCGTCAGGAAGCGGGCCAGTCGGGCAGTTCCTCAGCGAGCACTTCTTTGTTACAACATCAATCCTGGCAATGTATTGCGATAAACCTGACCCCCGTCTGGCCTGCTTCCTGGCGGGCGCTGCCTGTTCGTCGAAGTCAGCAGGCCTGATTGATTGACCCGGGTGAGAAATCCGGGCTAGCTGCACCCGTCAAGGAGCGGACCAGGGTTAAGAGACTTAAGTCGTGTCGTCATCAACTCGGGTTGACTATGTGTCGGGCGCGTGTTTTGCAGGAGGTAGCGCCTGCGTGGCCCGCTTCCTGGCGGGCGCTGCTAGTTCGCGCGTCCGAGCCAGCCTCGGCTGTTGGCGGTACTACAACGGCGTCCCTCGGTTGATCGGGACTCCGATCATGTTGCCACTGAAGACCATTTGCCCCTCCACGAACCCCTGGAACTCAAATTCCGCTCGTTTGCCGAAACGTACCGCCACGGTGCGGGCTGCTATCACCAGTCGACTGTTCGGGAATACCGACTTTCGGAAGCGGACCTCGTTCATGCCGCCGAATCCCAGGTACTCCCCCCCCAGCAGATTGAATTTGCGGGCATAAAAACCGGCCAATTGGGCAGCCGCTTCGCAGAGAATAACACCGGGCATCAAGGGAAAACCGGGCATATGGCCCGTGCACCAGAACTCGTTCTCGGTCACATCCTTAAAACCCACCAGCCCGTCGTGTTCGCGATCTACATGGACGATTGCTGTCAGCTGTTCCATTTCATGGCGCTGCGGGTTCACCTTGCGGATTTCATCCAGCGAGTACAACGGTTTATCATAATTGAATTGAGTGACGTCATAAATTGGACGTGGGGGCATGCCTGATCAACTCCTTGTTCCATGCCAGAAAATCAACGCGACAGCGGCATTTCCGGTCGAAGCACCAACCAAGCGCCATCGCCATTGTTCTCAATGCCTGTCCCGGAAACTAGAGATCGCTTCAAAACCATCGCCGACAGCTGAGCGGAATCGGATGCCCAATTGAGCGAAGCCTGCCGCTGTCCCCGCTGCCGAGTTACAAATTTTGGTTTTCGCGAGGGTGTGGAAGATAGACTAATCGATCCACAAATAAAATGCGACTTCGGTTTTATCGATGAAAAATGTCACATGCCCGCGCCCTGTGTACCGGGATCGGTGTGCAAAATACACGAATCCCAGAATAGTATCCGCGGAATCGGTCGCCGATCGGCGTTCCCGCAAAGGCTGTGATTTTTTAGATTGCGAAAGAAACCTGCCACTCTATGTTGTGGTTCGGTAGCGGCGTGGATACCACATAAATGGTACGCAGCGCGTACCCTACAGAAAATTCACGGCCTGGCAACGTTGTCGGGATCGCCAGATAGCGGGCCAGCGGGGCTCGCTGGTGCCGCTGGCCTTGTAAGGATTTGCCATGCAATAAATTAGTGCCCAAGGTGCGACGATTGCCGGCTGGTATCGGGAAAAGTCTCGGGAGGCTCCACAACCAGTGGTGACAGGTTTGGGGAACTGTGTCATAATCGCGGTTCGCAAGACGTCGCGCATCCGCAGGAGGCGGTGTGTGAAGCTTATCTTGAATTAAATCAACAACTTCTGTCACCGGAAGGTCGTTATGCTGGATCTGCAGTATCTGTGTGAGCATCTTGAGGATGTGGCGCTTAATTGTCAGAACCGGGGGGTCCGCGTGGAGTTGGCGGAGTTGCCGAAACTGCGGGACCGGCGCCGGGAGCTGATCGCCGAGGGAGACCGCCTGCGGGGGGAGCAGAAGGAGACGTCGGGCCGCATTCCCAAGGCATCTGCCGAGGACAAGCCTGGGCTGATCTCGCGTGGCAAGGAGTTGCGCGAACAGGTGGGCGTAATCGAGCAGCAGCAGCGGGAAGTCGAAGAGGCCCTGCGGTGCCTTCAGTCGCAAATACCGAACATGACCCATCCGGCGTCTCCCGTGGGACTCAGCGAGGAGGATTCCGTCACGGTTCGCGAATGGGGGGAGAAGCCTCAATTTGCATTTGAACCACGGACGCATGTCGATTTAATGGAAAAGCTCGACTTGATCGATCTGGAGGCCGGGGCCAAGGTGGCGGGTCATGGCTTTTATTATTTAAAGAACGAGGCGGTGCTGCTGGAACTAGCCCTGGTGCAGTATGCAGTGGAAAAACTTGTTCGAGAAGGGTTTACGGTGATGACAACGCCGGACCTGGCGCGGGACGAAGTGCTTGAGGGGATCGGCTTCAACCCCCGTGGCAATGAGTCCCAAACGTATTCGGTAGCGGATACGGATCTCAGTCTGGTCGCGACGGCGGAAATTACACTGGGGGGGATGCTCAAGGACGAAATTCTCGACGAGAGTCAGTTGCCTGTGAAAGTGGCGGGCATCTCGCATTGTTTCCGCACGGAAGCCGGGGCGCATGGGCGGTCCACCCGGGGAATATATCGCGTGCATCAATTTACGAAGGTTGAAATATTCGGTTTTACGCTGCCCGATGTGGATGTTTCGGATGCCTATCATCTCATGATTCTTCGCATCGAAGAGGAAATATTTCAGGGTTTGGGCATCCCATATCGGGTGCTGGATATAGCCACTGGGGACATGGGGGGGCCGGCTTACCGCAAGTTCGATCTTGAAGCGTGGATGCCTGGTCGTGGGGAATATGGTGAAGTCACGAGTTGCTCAAACTGTACAGATTATCAGGCAAGGCGGTTGAATGTTCGCTGTAAAACCGCCAGCAAGAAGGGGACACAGTTTGTGCATACATTGAACGGGACTGCGGTAGCCGTGACGCGGGCGATGATTGCCCTGCTGGAGAATAACCAGCAGGCAGATGGTTCGATCGTGATTCCGGAAGCCTTGCGTAAATGGGTGGGCAAGGAGCGGATTGAACCCCGTCGCTGAGACAAGGATAAAATGTTTTGCATGCGAGCAGGGTTCCGGATTAGAATGTCGGAGCTTCGTTCCGTGATCAGAGTGAAACGCGGCCAATCTTCCGGTACGCGCTTGTGATTGGGAAGCCGACGAGGTGGGGGCAGGATTGGAGTGACGCCGGTAGTGATGTCGTGCCCGGCAGTTTACGTGAAAATAACCACGAGGGCAGAGATGACCGCGGAATCATTCGAGCAGGAAAAAAGCCGAGTGTTGCCTCTGTTGAAACAGCAGCAATACGCCGCCGCCCTGGAGATACTCGAGCAGATGCAGTGTGATGCCCCCGGGCAGCGCCTGGAACTGCTGGAAATGCAGGCGATGTGTTATTTCCGCATGAAGCGTTATGAACAGGCGGCCGCCTGTTACCAGCAGTTGGCGGAAGCCGATCCGCGATCCGCCAAGCCGCTGGTGAATTTAGGGGCCGTCTATAACCGGCTGCACCGTTATAATCAGGCGATCGACTCCCTGCGTCGCGCGATTCAAAGGGATCGCGCGAATGTCGATGCATATTACAATCTGGGCTATGCGCAGCGTCATAATGGGCATCCGGACCTGGCGATATCGGCTTACAAGGAGGCAATTCGCCTCGATCCGAAATTGGATCTGGCCCATATTCAACTGGCGAATCTCTACCTGGATTTGAAGAATCTGGTAATGGCGACCACGCATTATCGCGCTGCGTTGTTGATTACCCCCGAGATGGAGGTGGCTCTTCAGGGGTTGCAGCGCGTTCGTGAATTGGAACTGCAACTGGAGCAACATAAAAATCCCTTTGGGCGCCTGGTGGATGCCAACCGTCTGCACCAGAACACCGGCCAGGAGGTCAAGCGACTTTCGGAAGGGGAACGTCACAAGGATCGGGAAGAATTGGTGCGGTTGGTAAAGGGAGTTCGGAATGCGTCCCGCCATGTCTCCGAGGAAATCCGGGAGAAGATGTACCCCGCATTGCAGTCGTTGACACGAGCCCTGATCGACGGGGAGCATCGTCCGGATCTCGTTTCCGAATCTCACAATCGATTCCACGAGGAACGGAATCGTTTTCAAGAGGGGTTGCGTTATCTCAAGCGGAGCGTGCTGGAATTGCGTGGACATGAGGAATTCATGAACACACCCGATCTGGATGTGTAAACCGAGCGCTGCCTCTTCCAGTGCCTGTTTGTTCGTAGGGTACGCTGTGCGTACCGTGATTTATTCAATTTGCGTGCGATTCATCGCAACCTGGGGTGACCGAAACTCGCGTGGATATCGCATGAATGGTACGCACAACGTACCCCACGAAAAGCTGCAGCCCCGCGTACGGATGGTTTTTCGGTTGGAAAGTCAGGGATGACACAATGCTTAAACAACTCTCGCGCCTGTTGCTATCTTGCCTGTTGGCCTGGTGGGCTTCTGGTTTGTTCCCCTTGGCGCGCGCGGAGGAACCGAGGCTGCTGACGGGAGAGACTCCGTTTTCCCCGCAACACCTGGCGCTGCTCGACGATGCCACGTTGAATGCCGTTTGCATGATTGGCCCGCGTGTGTTGTACGCAGTGGGCGAGCAGGGTGTGATTCGCAAAAGCGAGGATGCGGGTCAAACCTGGCGATTCTTGCCCAGTCCGGTGACTTGTCGCTGGCATTCGCTCTGTTTTCTGACGGATCGCATTGGCTGGATCGCGGGGGGAAACCTGACGGTGGATGGCCGGGAATCCCGGGGATGTCTGCTTCAGACCTTGGATGGAGGCGAAAGCTGGACTGTGCAGTCTCCCCTCGAAATGGGAATGCTCCACGCAGTGCGGTTCTTCGATCTGCAACACGGGATTGTGTGTGGGGAATCGACGGCCTCCGGACTGGCGGGGATCTGGCGAACCAGTGATGGCGGAAAAACCTGGCAGGGCATGCAATCCGCCGAGCCGATGCAGTGGCGAACGGGGGCATTCAGCTTGAATGGAGGAGGTGTGGTCGCGGGTTCCAGGGGGCGCGTGGCGCTTGTCGGCGGCAATCGCATTTTGGTCGATCGGTCGCTGACCGAGAGTTACCGCGGCATCCGTTCCCTGACGCTGGACGAGACCGCCGCGGGTTGGATGGTGGGTGATGGCGGACTGGTCCGTTATTCGCCGGCGGGAGCTGCCTGGCAAGATCCTCCAGGAGCGCTGCCAGCGGAACTCAAGACGTTGTACGATTTCCGCGCGGTGGCTCGTGTGGAGCAGTCCGTCTGGCTTGCGGGTCATCCCGGGAGTGCCATCTGGATGTCACAGGATGGGGGGCGAACCTGGCAGGCCCGCGCCACGGGGGGGACAGTACCGTTGAATTCCCTGCATTTCGCCGATTCCCTGCACGGCTGCGCTGTAGGCGAGTTGGGGACGATTTTGTTGACCAGCGATGGAGGACTCACCTGGTCGAATGCTGCGCGACAAACACGGCGACTGGCATTGTTGCAATTTTCGCCGCGAGCCTCCGAAAGTTCCTTTCTGCTGACGGCACGTTACGCCGGGCATGCGGGTTACCGGGTTGGGATAGTGGCCTTGTGCGACAATCCTCTCGCAGCGACGAATCTCGACCGGGTGGCGGAGGATTTGCGTTTACAGCAGGGCGTAAACCTGACGGGCGGGCATGTGGGGCGTGCGTCCTGGGCCTTGCCTCTCGATCTTCCGGAACTCGACCTGCGTCGCGAGTCGCTGCTCGCGCGTTGGAACCGTTCCACGGACGATCAACTAGCGGATCTGGTGTTGTCGCACCTGGTGCGGGATCTGCGTGTATATCGGCCGGATGTGGTTGTGATCGATCTCCCTCCCGAAAATGATCAGGCAAGTCAACTGATGCGCTCGGCTCTCGATAATGCCATCCGTGCAGCAGGAGATTCCACCTGGCTGGTCGAGCAGCAACAGTACGCGGCATTGGGCCCGTGGAAGGTGCCGCGCGTCTTCGAACGCAGCCGGATCGGACGCGGGGGGGAGGTGCTGCTGGAAAGCGACGACTATCTCGCGGGACTGGATCAATCCGCGCGGATGGCCGCGGGTCCGGCGTATCTGCAGTTGCATGGCAGCCTGACGGCCCTCCCGTCCGCCGAGAGTTTTCAACTTGTGAATCGATCCGATCTCCCTGGTCCACTTCGCCTGGCGGATCTGTTTACGGGCATCATCCTGGCGCCCGGAGGGGCGGCGCGGCGAGCAACGTTCATTGAGGAGAGTCCGCGGAGCCAGGCCGGCGCGGCATTGGCCCGGGAGCAACGAAATTTTTCCGCGCTGGTCCGTACTCGCCTGCACGACGAGCAGCAGGCAGCCCAGATGATCGCGCAGTTGAACCAGGTTGTCGGTCGCTCGCCCGGATCTCAGGCAGTTCAGCAGTTGCTGGAACTGGCCGAGCAGTACCGCCGCAATGCCCAGTGGGATTATTACGATGCCGTGCTGATGCAGGCCATCGAAAATTATCCCGACGAACCGGCCACCGGCCTGGCAGCCGTGCAGTTGCTGCAGCTCTGGACTTCTCGCGAGATGACTCAACTACGGTTGAGTAACCGGAACACCAGTGTTGTTTCCCGGCAGATCGACTCCGCTCGGTTAAGCGAGGAACTGGAAGCGTTTCTGAGCGAGGCGACGGAGGAACCGGCATCCCAGGTGATTGTCCCGGTGGTCCGCGAGGAGTCCCATGCGGCTGCCTTGACGCCCGGGAGCAAGTTGGAGCGTTCCGCGTGGGAATCGACGTGGCAGCAGCGGGCACTGGTGGTGTATCGCTTCCTCGAACGCACGTCCCCCGAACTGGCACGCGGCCCGGATGTGCAATTGCCGCTGGCCAGTCTGTATCGCGATCGGGGCGCGCGGCTTGGCGTGCAGGGAGTCTTTCAGCAGTATCTCCATGACAGTGGGCGGGACGAGAAGGATCGATCGTTGCTGCAACAATTCGCGGAAGTGGAGTTCTGGCTGCAATCTCGGGCGGGAATTACGCCCCGGCGGTATCTCCCCTGTTATGCCGTGTCTCAGGCTCCGTATCTGGATGGTTTATTGTCGGATGAATGCTGGCAGCAGGCCGATGAGATCCGCTTGCGCGTGGCTTCGCGTTTCTCCGCCGCCGGCTTGGAAAGTCTGGATCGTCCGATTGTCATGCTGGGATACGATGCCGAGTATTTCTACCTGGCAGGCAGTTTTCCGCGTCATCCGGCCCTCCCCGTGGAACTTCCCCGTCGCGAGGGGCGCCGGCACGATGCCGATTTAACCGGGCAGGATCGCCTGCAGATTGCCATCGATCTTGATCGCGATTATCAGTCGAGCCTCGTGTTGGAGGTGGATCAGCGGGGATTCACGCGCGATACGTGCTGGCTGGATGCCGGTTGGGATCCAGAATGGTTCGTTGCGTGTCAGGGAGACGAGCGGCATTGGCGCGTGGAACTGGCGATCCCTCTGGCTGAGTTGTCGCGGGAGCGCCCCGTGCGGGCCAATGAGACATGGGGGCTTTCGGTGTCGCGGATATTGCCCGGCATTGGCGTGCAAAGTTGGGGGGAACAGCAGGGTGACGTGCCCGAGCGGGCCTCGTTCGGCGTGCTGCAATTCCGCTGACCGTTGTTCATTGCGGTCAATCCTGCTGGGTTGCCCCACTTGTGTTGAGGTCGACATTCCGGAATGTGCAATTGATCAGACGCAGTTCGCCACCATTGATCCGGACGCGGGCAGGGGCTCCCTCGCGACGCCCTTCGACGATCAGGTTTTCCAGTGTAAGCCGAAACCCGGCAGCGTCCGGACCGCGCGGACCTGCCGACAGGGCCGTGGCTGTCGTTGTGTTCAGGATCCGGCAGTTGATCAGCGTGTGTGTTTTCCCGATCAGCAGGCAATCGACACTCACGCTGTCGCGAAACTCGCAGTTCTGGTAATGCGTGATGCAATCGTTCACATCGGCCACTGCGTTCTCGTTCCCCCAGAATTTCCCGTCGCGAATTACGCATTCGCACGTATCGTGCGCACTGAAACCCTCGTCGAAGCAATCGTAGCCCTGGATATTTTCAAATACCGATTCCACGCAATGACCATGGAGATTGAATCCATCGTTGAGAAAATTGCGCGCGTTCAGGTTCCGCACGGTGATTCCTCGATTCTCCCCCGAAGTCGCCAGGCCATTCATGCGTGTGGACCACTCCAGCCCCGTCACGGGCCCCCTCACATACAACCAGCCGGTTTTCTCATCGATGGTCTCGAAACAAAACTGGCCCGTTTCAAGCGCGGTCGGCGGCGGAAAATCGCGGGAGTTCCCGCTCTGCGTGCGGCCCATGCGTTCCATGCGGCCATTCAGAATCAGCAGATGGCGATCCAGGGGAGTGCGGGGCATCACCCGACGAAACAGGTCGATTTTGACTTGCTCCCATCCGGTCTCCGGCAGCGGGTCGGCTCCCTCGAGGGTCACGTCGTTCCCTTCGATTGCGATCCCCGATTTCCCACTCAGCAGAATCGACTGGCGGTAAACCGCGCCGCGCGGATGCAGGTGAATCGTATCCCCTGGCTCGGCAAGTGTCACCGCCCGCTGCACGCTCGCCAGCATCGCTTCGGCTGTGCCGGTGTTTTTGTCGTCTCCCCGTTCAGGATGTACGTGCCAGTCCGTGCCGCGCGCCGTTGCCCCCATGCACACACAGGCCCAGACAATTCCCGCCCAAAGAGCACCGCCAGCCTGCGTTCGAAAAATCATCGTCATTTCCTTTGCATCGGACAGGCGTTCCGGGAGTTGCCAGGTGAGTTGCGATTTACGTGGGAATTCTCGATTATTCCGCAATCGAGACGGCAGGTCAATTTTCAGCCGCGGAATACAACGCGATGGAACAAAAATGGCGGAACCACTGAAAAATCAGTTTGGCATGGATGTTGTCCTGCGGCTGGCCGCCTCGTTGCGGCGGCAGTCCGCCGACTTTGACGAGCGCGGCTTTGTTTCACGCTGCAAACAAGGGTACGAGGCGCTCGAGTTGATGCCTCGGGGATTGCATATCGCCCATGCCTTGCGCGAGTTTCTGCCACCCGACTATCCCGAGGCGATCGAGCAACTGATCACCACTCTGGGGCCCAGGTTGACCCGCACCGAAAACAATGGCATGGCCCCCTTTTTTTACCTGCCCCATGCGCTGTTTATTGCCCAGTATGGCCTCGATCACTTCGAGGAATCGATGCGGGCCAACTATGAAATCACGCAGCGCTTCACCGCGGAATTCAGCATTCGTCCGTTTCTGGTCCGCTATCCTACGCAAACCCTCGCGCGACTGCGGGACTGGACGCAAGATGACAGTGTGCATGTCCGCAGACTCGTCTCGGAAGGGACGCGACCGCGTTTGCCCTGGGCCTCCCACTGGACCGCCGCGCGAGAGAATCCCCGGATCACAATTCCGCTGCTCGAACTGCTGAAGGACGACCCCGAACTTTACGTCCGCCGCTCGGTCGCCAATCATCTCAACGACATCGGCAAGGACCACCCCGAGGTGTTGTGTCAAATTGCCGAACGCTGGCTCCGACGCGCCTCGCCCGAACGCCTTTGGCTCGTCAAGCATGCCTTGCGCAGTCTCGTCAAGCAGGGGCATCCCGAAGCCTTTCGCGTGCTGGGCTTTCATCATCAGAAGTCACCCCTGGCCATTACCCTAAGCCTGTCTCCCGAATTCGTCCACGTCGGCGAGACCCTGATCGTCCGCGTGACCTGCGAAAATCCCACCGCTCGAAACCTGGCGGCGATCATTGATCTGCGTGTTGACTTTCTCAAGTCCAACGGGGCCCATGGCCCCAAGACATTCAAACTGAAACACGTGGAATTACCTCCGCGTTCGAGCCTTGAACTGAAAAAACAAATCTCCTTCCGCAAGATGACCACCCGCAGGCATTATCCCGGAGTGCATCATCTCGCGGTTCTGATGAACGGCCAATCGATTCTGACCCGCGATTTTGAATTGAAAAACTGACTGCGCGCAAGTACACATTCCGGACGCCGCGGTTGGGCCGAAGTAATCACCGGAAATATTCTTGGGGTGGGAATTCCGTGCTTCCTCCTGCCTACCCCCGCGAGTACAATTCATCCACACTCCCCAATACCAGGCCGTTGTCTTATCCTCCGGGTGCCGCCCGGTTTCGACCACGGGTCTGGTGACCTTGCCTTCTTGATCGATACCGCCTCCCATGCGTTCCAGTCCACTGCTCCGCACGATTCATCTGGCCTTGAAAAGCCTGCTGCTCCAGCGGTTGCGTTCCGGCTTGACGATGCTGGGCATCGTGTTTGGTGTCTTTTCGGTCATTGCCATGCTGGCCATTGGCGAAGGGGCCAGTCAACAGGCGCAAGAGCAGGTCCTCAAGCTGGGGGCCAATAACATCATCGTACGCAGCGTGAAGCCTCCCGAGGGTTCGAGCAGTTCCAGCAGCAGCGCGAGTTCCCGGGTTCTCCGATACGGCCTGCTCCGCTCCGATTATGCCATCCTCAAGAATTCCATTCCCTCCGTCGTGGATGCCATTCCGATTCGCGAAACCAGCCACGAAGTTCGTTACCGCGACCGGAGAATGGGTGTCCGCGTGGTGGGCTGCAACACAAAATACACCGATGTCAATCACCTGACCGTTGCCCGCGGGCGATTTATTTCCGATCAGGATGAATACCTCGCCAAGAATGTCGCCGTGCTCGGCGCGGAAACCGCGGACCGCCTGTTTCCGTTCGAGGATCCGCTGGGAAAAACCATTACGCTGAACAGCCAGCCCTACCAGGTGATTGGCTACATGAAACATCGCATTGATTCCGGCGGTATCGGAGGCAGTCTGACGGCCCAGGATTTCAATCGCGATGTGTATATTCCGCTACGGACATTCCGCAGCCGCTTCGGCGATGTCATCACACGGTTCGCTTCTGGTTCGTTTACCTCGGAAAAGGTGGAACTCAACCAGATTACGCTGCAAATTCGCAGCCGCGAAGAGGTTTTGGCGACGTCGGAGGTTGTGCGGGAGTCCCTCAAGCGAAATCACCCGACCGACCAGGATTACGCCATCGTGGTTCCCTTGGAATTGCTCAAGCAGGCGGACCAGATCCGTGCGATTTTCAATATGGTGCTCGGCTCGATTGCAGCGATCAGCCTGATCGTGGGCGGGATCGGCATCATGAATATCATGCTGGCCACGGTCACGGAACGGACGCGAGAAATTGGTATTCGGCGCGCGCTGGGGGCGCGCCGATCCGATATTATCACTCAATTTCTGACCGAAACGATCGTGCTTTCGGGAACCGGGGGTGTCATCGGCATTATTCTGGGCCTGCTCACGCCCTGGGCCTTCCGATTCATCAAGCTGATTGCCTCGAACATGCTCGCGCTCGAATCCTCCTCGGGAGGATCGGAATTCAGCAAGATATTTCTCGACATGCAGCCTCAGATCGCTTATTGGAGCCTCCCCATGGCGTTCGGCATTTCCGTCGCGATCGGCATCATCTTCGGAGTGTATCCGGCACAATCCGCGGCCAAGCTGGACCCGATCGAGGCCCTTCGCCACGAATAATCCGGTATTTGCATCGCAGAGGGGTTACTAGCCGCGCCCGTGAGGAAGCGGGCCAGGTTTGAGCCTCCATTGTCGCGTAGTAGTCCACTCCGGTGGATTATATGTCGACGGTGTGATTGCGAGTTGTTGCACCCGCGTGTCCCGCTTTCCTGACGGGCGCGCCCCGTTTTTCAGTCTTTTCGAGCCAAGCCTAACTGGATGAGCATCCGTGCGAGAAATGCGGTTTAAGGCATGATGCGCATTTCGGCGGAGGTTCCTCCCGCGGCGGGAATGTAGGCGTTGGTGACATAATCCATGACCATGCGGTCGGCATTGAACCGCCAGCCCAGGGTTCTCACGGACCGTTTCATCATGTCGATCCAGCTAAAGGGGAGATCGTCGTCGTCCCGCTCGTAGAAACGGGTGATGATCTGGTGTTCGAGCACATCGATGAGGCTTTTGGCGTCGCGCAAGTCCTGAACATCGGGATTGGCGTGAATGTGGCCATCGCCGATGGCAAAACCGTTCATGCCATCGTAGGCTTCCGCCCACCAGCCATCGAGCACGGAAAAGTTGAGTCCACCATTCAAGACGACCTTTTGGCCACTGGTGCCCGAGGCTTCCAGGGGACGGCGTGGGTTATTCAACCAGACATCGACCCCCTGCACGAGATGCCGGGTGAAGTTGATGTCGTAGTCTTCCAGGAATACGATTTTTCCCTTGAAGTCCTTCGATTCGGACAACTTGACGATCTTCTGCAGGATGGACTTGCCGTGTTCGTCGGCAGGATGGGCCTTGCCACAGAAGATGAACTGAACGGGGCATGCCTTATTATTCGCCAGGGCAGCCAGGCGTTCGGGGTCGTGTACGATCAGATCCGCCCGTTTGTAGGGAGCAAAACGCCGCGCGAATCCGATGGTCAAGGCGCGGGGATCCATCAGATCGGCAAGCTTGGCAAGATCCGTCTCGGAGGCCCGCTTGCGGGCTGCCTGCTTGATGAGGCGACTGCGGGTGTACACAATCAACCTGGCTTTCAGAGCCTGGTGGGTTTCCCACAATTCGCCGGGGGTTACTTTATCGAAACCGGCCCAGACCTCGGGTTCCCCCGTGTGCAGATACCATTCCGCAGGCAACACGCGATCGTAAATGACGCGCATTTGCGCTGCGAGCCATGAGTTCACGTGCACGCCGTTGGTGATATGGCCAATGGGAATTTCTTCCTCGCTGCGCCAGGGCCACAGGCAGGCCCACATTTTGCGGGAAACAACGCCGTGCAGGCAGGAAACCGCATTGGCGCGGCGCGACGTCTTGAATGCCAGAACAGTCATGCAGAACGGTTCGTGGGGATTCTGGGGATCGACGCGGCCCAAGGCCATCAGTCCATTGTGATCGAGTCCCAGGGCATCTCCCATCGGGCCGAGATGTTCGTCGATCAATCCCCCGTCAAACCGGTCATGTCCCGCAGCAACGGGGGTGTGCGTGGTGAACACGCCCGAGGCCGCCGTTTCACGCAAGGCATCACCAAAGTTCATGCCATCTTCCTGGATCCGCATGCGGATCACTTCCAGCGGGGCGAACGCTGAGTGCCCTTCGTTCATGTGGATCACGCGGGGATTGATTCCCATGGCCTTCAGCGCCCGGACTCCCCCAATTCCCAGGAGGAGTTCCTGGCGTATGCGCGTCCGCTGATCTCCCCCATACAAGCGGGCCGTCAACCGGCGGTTTTCCTCGCTGTTTTCAGGCACATTCGCATCCAGCAGAAACAATCGGATGCGTCCCACGTTCACTTTTACGATCCGGGCAAAAATCTTGTCGTGCCGCGTCTCGACGGAAATGCGAATTTCCTTGCCCGTGTCATCCTTGAGGCAATCCACCGGCATCGTTTGCGGATCGACTTCCGTGTAGGATTCCTGCTGCCAGCCATGTTCGTCGATGAACTGCGAAAAATACCCCTCGTGATAAAACAGGCCAATTCCGACCAGTGGGACTCCCAGATCGGAGGCACTTTTCAAATGGTCTCCGGCAAGCACCCCCAGCCCGCCCGAGTACACGCGGATCGATTCGTGGAGACCAAATTCCGCGGAAAAGTAAGCCACCGGGCGGAAGTTCAACAGTCCCGCATGGGTATCGCCCCAGGAGGTACGCGACGTCATGTATTCGCAAAACCGCCGATAGGCCCAGTTGATCTTCGAATGCAGGACTTCCTCGCGGGCGCGTTTTTCGAGCTTTTCCGGAGTGTATTCCTTCAACAGTTGGACCGGATTATGGCTCAATTCGGTAAATCGGATCATGTCGATGCGGCGGAAGATATCTTCCAACTCGGGTTGCCAGCACCACCAGAGGTTGTTTGCGATTTCCGTCAGCTTGGCGTGTATGCTGATCTCTTGCGGCATGGTCACTTCATCCTTCATGATACCGGAGTGTCGTCTACGGTTGCCAGGGGCTCAAACTTCGGCCTGGAGCAAACCTGCAAGCGGTCTCCGGAACAGGTCGGGGTTCCTCTCCAACCTTCGCGAAGACGCAGGCAAACCGCTTGCTTTGGCGGAGTATAGTCAGTTCGAACGGTGTTTCGAAAGTTAGATACGCTGATTCTAAAAAAATCCTTCGCTGCCGAAAATATCCAATAATGCCGATGCTTCCTCGCTTGTCCGAACGTAACCCGCGCGATCTGCTGATCGCCATCTGCCTGGCTCTCGGACTCACCATGTGGTTCTGGCTAGATCTCTGGTTGGGGGGCGGATTAATCGGCGGAGACGTATACAGCTATTACCTCCCCCAAAAAGCCTTTTATGCCGATTCTTTGAAACAGGGCCTCTGGCCTTTCTGGAACCCGCTGGTGGGGCACGGGTATCCCCTGGTGGGGGAAAGCCAGACGGGTGTTTTTTATCCTCCTACGTGGCTGCTGTATCGACTGCTGGACCTGAACACCGCTTACAACCTGAATCATCTGTTCCATTACGTACTGGCATTTCTGGCGACGGTCGCATTGGCCCGCGATCTGAATATCAGCCTGCGGGGGGCCATCTTGACGGGGCTGATTTTCGTTTATGGCTGGTTCCCCCCCCGTTGCTGCTGGGAATGGGCCATTATTACCGGAGCCTATCTGCCACTCAATCTGTGGCTGCTGAGACGGTATTACCTGCGCCAAGAGCCTCTTTACCTGTGGGGTCTGGCGACCGGAACAGGACTGCAACTGCTGGCCGGCCATTACAATCTGGCCTTTATCACCCTGTTGGGATTGCTGGCGTGGGGCGTTTATGAATCGCTGGCCCCGCGCGCGATGGGGCGGGAAGGTGTCCCGGCAAGGTTTTCGCTGTTGCCGTTCTTTGCAATCCTGCTGGGAGTCGGCCTGGCCAGCATTCAACTCTTCCCAACCTGGGAGCTGAAACGCGAAAGTCAGCGGGAAACGCAGGGCAATACGCGCATTCCGGCGTTTGATCCCGCCGTCGGGCACCTGCCACCACGGTCACTGTCCCAAGTGATTGCCCCCTGGTTGTGGTACGGGGACATGTCCGTATTGAACCAGAAGCTGAACAGCCCCCACCGACTCTCCCATCCCGCGGAAACAAATCCCGTCGAAGCGCACCTGTACTTCAGCTTGACGGGCCTGCTGCTGGCTGGCATGGGTGGCTGGTCACTGACGAGACGGGCCTCCGCGGACGAGCAGCGACTGCGGATGCACGCGGCCATCGGAATCCTGGCTGTCGTTTACGCTACGGGTTGGCTGTTGCCAATTACTGCCCACCTGCCAGGGTTCAGTTATTTTCGCGGCCCCGGTCGATTCACGGTGCTAACGGCTCTGGCCGTTGGGCTGTGGGCGGCCCGTGGATGGGATGTGCTTGCGGGCAAGCTGGCCCCTGCGTTGCGAAACGGAATCTGGGCCGTGCTGTTCGTGGCCATGGTGCTGGAATTCTCCTGGGTCAGCCAGCGCGTCACCTACACCTACATGGTCCCGGAAACTCCGGTGGATCATCGGAAAGAGAGCGTGATCGGGACAATGCTCGGCGATCAATCCCCTCCCGCCCGGTTATTTGCTCCAGGAGCAAATCTGCCAACCCTTACGGGTGTGGCAGCGACACCCGTCTATCTTGGGCTGGGCCCGCAGGCCTACTTCGATCCATTGTTGACCCTGCCCCTGGGAGACACCTCGGTTCCCTTCGGAGCAGCCCCCTCTCTGGAGCAAATTGCCTGGTTGCGGCGTGCGGGCGTGACCCACATTCTCGGTTTCGCTCCCCCCGCCCCCGACCGGCCTGAATTACGCTTGATCTGGTCGGGGTACGATCCCGTGCTTAATCCGGCCTGGGGACGAAGAGAGCCTTTGTATTTGTCCATATTGTCCGAAACGCGAGGCCGAGCAGCCTGGCAAAACCTGGATGGAATATCCTCCCAGGCGGAAGGCATCCGCTGGCAAACCTATCGGCCCGATCTAGTGGAACTGGTTGTTTCCACGCCTCGGGAGAATGTGCTGATTCTGACAGATCTGCTCGATCCGAACTGGCAACTTTACGTCAACGGAGAACCTCGGAACACACTCCCCATTGAAGGGATGTTTCGCGGCGCGGAACTTTCCCCAGGGCAAAGTTTTGTCCAGTGGCGATATGAGCCATGGGGGATATTTATCGGACTCTGGTTATCCGTTGCAGGAATTACAATCTGGCTGCTCTGGGGCACGCGTTCGTTATTTAGCTCCATTTCGCCGTTACTATTTACCTCCAGATAAGTTACAGAGCCACCTTTTCCGCTGGCGCCGCTGCGCCCCAACGCCGTCCACCGACAATTTGCGTGGAATTATCTCGCTCTGGACCCAAGGCTGCCTTGCGGCTACAACCTCGCTCCCTGAGTAACCCTTCCCGATTCTTTGCGGCACTCCAAATCCCTGGAGCTGATCGCAAGTTATTTTCAAGGTTTTCATCACAAGTAGCACAGTCAGACAACTGACTCGAAACGGGCAGGCACGCGCCTGGCACGCCGTTCGCGTTACGTCTTTATGTTTGTGCTTGAGTGGAATATCGCCGGACTGGAGCATCGCCCATGCGTCATCGCCTGGCAGTCATTGTGCCGAGTTATGCAGCCCTGTTTGCCCTTTCGCTGACAACCGCCTTCGGTTTGCGGTTCGAATTTCGTTTGCCACAGTCCACGTTCGAATTGTTGATCAATTCCCTGGGGCTGATACTGGCTGTCAAGCTGCTCTTTTGTGTTTTGACAACGGAGTGGTCGCGAACATTTCGGCATGCCTCATTGGCCGATGCACTGGTCACCGGGAGTACGTGTGTTTTCAGCGCGGTGACACTTCTCCTGTTACACAGCCTGGGAATCAGCCCTGTTGCCTCGGTCCCCCGTTCGGTAATTGCCATCGATTGCGTACTCTGTATCCTGCTGATATCCGGATTTCGCATTGGGTGTCGCCTGATCTGGAATCATCGCTCGCGGGGCCAGCAGCCCAATAGTTTCGAATCTGCGGTGATCTTCGGCACGGACGAAACCGCGATCGGCATCTGGAAAATGCTGACCGTCAGCAACGGTCACCTGGGGCGGTATCGGATCGTCGGGTTTATCGATGACAGGCCGGAATGTCAACGGTCTCTTATCGGCGGACAACCGGTCCTCTCCCTGGAGGATTGCTGGCAGCGTGCCGGGGAACTTGGAATTCGCCACATTTTGGTGCCCACCACAACTCACGGCCGCACGATTCGAGATCTGCTGTATCAAAGTCAGCAGGCTCGCATCAACGTACACAAAATTCCCACCGTCGAAGAGATTGTTGAAGGCCGGTTCCGGCTTGCCGTGCGCGAACTCGACATCGACGATCTGCTGAGACGCCCCGCCACTCAACTCAACCTGGAGGAAATCCGACATCTGATCACCGGAAAAACCGTCCTGGTTACGGGGGGGGCCGGCAGCATCGGGAGCGAGTTGTGCCGACAGATTGTGGAATTCCAGCCCGAAAAACTGGTTGTCTATGATCAATCCGAATTCGGAGTCTTTCAGATCGAACAGGAATTCTCGCGAAAGGAACTTGGGGTCACCGAAGTGCATTATGTCACCGCCAGCATCCTCGACCCCGAAGCGCTCGAATCCATTTTCGAACAATATACTCCGCAACTGGTCTTTCATGCGGCGGCCTACAAGCATGTCCCGTTGATGCAGGACAACCCGTACGCTGCCATTCGAAACAACATCATGGGGACAAAGGCCGTCGTCGATGCCGCCCATCGACATGGGGCCGAACGCTTCGTCCTGATCTCCACCGACAAGGCCGTCCGACCCACCAGCGTGATGGGGGCCACCAAACTAATGGCCGAAAAATACTTGCAGGCCATGGCCCAGAATTCCTCGACGGAATTCATCACGGTCCGATTCGGCAACGTGCTGAACTCCGTGGGCAGTGTTGTACCGACCTTCCGCAGGCAAATCGAACAGGGAGGACCGGTCACCGTCACTCATCCCGACATGATTCGCTATTTCATGACCATTCCCGAAGCCGTCCAACTTGTGCTGCAAGCGGGGGCCTCCGGGAAATCGGGACACGTACTGATCCTCGACATGGGAGATCCCGTCAAAATCGTTGATCTGGCAAAGGACATGATCACCCTCTCCGGCCTGAACTATCCTGACGATATCGACATCGAATTCACCGGACTGCGCCCCGGCGAAAAACTGTACGAGGAACTGTTCTACCAGCACGAAGAAGGGGGGGAACGGGTTCACGAAAAAATCTTCCTCGGTTCCGGTCATGCCCCTTCGCTGGCCCAGATTCATGCCGATTTACACACCTTGAATGGCTCGCTGAAAAAAGGCTCCGCTCCCATCGCCCAGGCATTGTGGCAAGTCATCAATCGCTATGTCTCCCTGGATGAACAGGATGATTCCCGCCAACCTGCCCTGCCGATCGCCGCGTAATCGCAAGGCTTGCCCCCGGGGAAGATTTCCCGCAATCGCCTCTGGATTCCCGTTGGGATCAAACCGCCTTAACTGGCATAACCTGCCTGTTCTCTGCGACATTTTGCGGGTGGCGCGCAGGAACAACGGCCCTCGGATGGAGTCTCCCTCTGCAAATGACGATGATTTGCAGGGGCCGCGCTATCCGCCTGCCACATTCTCCGCCTTCAGGCCAGCGACCGGGATGTCGGCGGACGCGCCGTGATGAAAATGCCTTGGCCACGGAACAGTCATGTGTTATTCCCTGCTCAAGGTAAGTCTGTGCCTTACGGTCATGCTCGACCTGTCGGCTGGGGCTCCGCTTTCCGCTCAACATTGGCCCCAGTTTCGTGGCCCCTCGGGACAGGGACATGCCCCGCGGTCCCACCCGCCCGTGAAGTTCGGCGAAGAGGAACTTCTGCAGTGGAAAACGGAAATTCCCGGCCGTGGCTGGTCGTCTCCCGTGATTTGGGAAAATGAAATCTGGGTCACCACGGCCGTGGGGGACGCCGATGATCCGAATCGGCTCCGCCTGGGAGCCCTCGGACTGGATGCCCTGTCCGGGAAAATTCTCCACCGGACGGAGTTGTTTGTCATCGATCATCCCGAACCAATTCACGACGACAACAGCTATGCTTCCCCGACTCCCGTGATTGACGAGCGGCACCTTTTTTGCCACTTCGGCACCTTCGGAACCGCCGCGGTCGACCGCCGGACGGGGAACGTGCTCTGGAAGAACGAGAGCCTGAAAGTCGAGCATCAGGGGGGGCCCGGGAGTTCACCGATCGGGTATCGCGACCTGCTGATCGTTACCTGCGACGGCGCTAACGCACAGTATGTGGTGGCCCTGCGCAAGCAGGATGGAACACAGGCCTGGATACGGCATCGCTCGGCCCCTCACCGCCCCGATCCCATCACGCATCGGGCGTTTTCGACACCACTCTTGTGGACCGACAACGGAGAAGACCTGCTGATAAGCCCAGCGGCCGATCAGGTCCATGCCTACCGGCCCGAAAGCGGCGCGGAGGTCTGGCATGTGCGCTATACCGGGTTTTCCAATGTCCCCGCGCCCGTCACGCACGAGGATCTCGTGTTTGTCTGCACGGGCTTTTTCGAACCCGCGTTGGCAGCCATCCGCCGTGGTGGTTCCGGAGATGTTACCCAGACGCATGTCCCCTGGTTCGTCAGTCGCGGCGTTTCGACACTCCCCTCGCCGATTGTGGTCTCCGGCAGGATTTACGCGCTCAACGAAGGGGGCATCCTCACCTGCCTGGATTGTCAAACCGGCAAGGTGATTCGCAAACGCCGCTTCGTGGGAAATTATTCCGCCTCGCCGGTTTCCGCGGGCGATAAACTGTATTTTTGCAGCGAAGAAGGCAAAATCACCGTGCTCGAACCGAATGACAGCCTCGATATCCTGCAGGTTAACCGTGTGAATGGAATCATCAAGGCCTCCCCCGCGGTTGTCGGCAACCGGCTCTACATTCGTACCGAAAACCATCTCTACTGCTTTGCCGAAAACTAGCCCACATTTCTCACACACTGACCAATGCGGTAAATTTTGCCTCGAAAATGCCCAGAAAACTAGCCGCGCCCACCAGGAAGCGGGCCAGACTGGGGCCTGGTTTACCGCAATGCATTGCCAGGATAGAAGATGTGTCCAGGGAGTGCTCCTTGAGGAACCGCCCGTCTGGCCCGCTTCCTGACGGGCGCGGCTAGTTCGTCGAAGTTGGCGGTCGTGTTGTAATGCTCGGTGGGAAATCCGGGTTGGGGTTGCACGGGTGAAGTTCGTGGCGCGCGGCCCAAAAACCAACCCGTCACAATACAAGCGAGTCAGTCGCGCCCAGTCTGTTCCGGAACACTTTGCCAGCCTCCCTGTTCGAACAGTTCCAGGGTTTCCAGGAGCGGCAGTCCCACCACATTGGACAGACTGCCTTGCAGTTGTTCTACGAAACAACCGCCGATTCCCTGCAAGGCATAGCCGCCGGCCTTGCCGAGTGATTCCCCGGTCCGGAGATACCAGTCAACACGTGCCGGGGCCGCGGAGGCAAATGTCACGCGGGACGTAACCAATCGCGACAAGGCCCGTTTCGATCGGGTGAGCAGGTGAATGGCGGTCATCACTTCGTGAGTCCGTCCCAGGTAATAGTCGTGAAACCAGCCGCGTACTTCGTCTGGATATTGGAGGGGATCGGGTTTTCCGAGCACGCGAAAATGATGTTCATCGCAGGGGACGACCACCGCGGTATCGGCCGTCAGTAAGAAATCGAAGGGGGTCTCTCCCCACTGCCGCTCGACCATTCCGGCTTTAGCGGTTGCAATTCGGAGCAGCCCCTGTTCGATTTCCGCGCGTGAACGGCAGGGGGACAAATCCTCTTCCCGGTCGTCCTCGGGCGGGTGGATGCGAATGTCGGCCGTGGGGAACAATTGACCCAGGAGTTCCCGGCGGCGGGGCGAACTGGAGCCGAGCACGATAACAGGGGGTGAATGCACGGGGGCGCCGTTCATCTGTCCTATGCTCCGGGAAGAGATCTGCGAGAACGGGCGGCCTAACGGGAAAGACCACAAGCGGATTTGGCCCGATGAAGTACTTCCTGTCCCTTGGTCCGCGCGGCGGAAGCTCCAGCTGCCAGCACGTCTCGAATGTAATCGGGCCTGGCCTCCAGTTCGGCACGGCGAGTTCGGGCGGGGCCAAAGTATTCGAGCGCGGCTGCCAGCACCAGTCCCTTGGCTTCGCCGTAGCCCATGCCTCCCGCACGGTAGCGTTCGGCAAGTTCCCGTTGCTGGGGTTCCTCGGCAAAGAGTTTGTAAAGGGCGAAAACCGGACAGGCTTCGGGATCCTTGGGGTCCTCGACGGTTTTGGAATCGGTTTTGATGGAGTTGATCTTCTTCTTCAACTGTTTTTCGGGGAGGAACAGGTCGATGGTGTTGTTGTAGCTTTTGGACATTTTCTCGCCGTCGGTGCCGGGAACCTTGGCGCTGTCGTCGAGCACGCGTGCCGTGGGGAGCACGAAGACCTCCTGCTGATACAGGTGGTTGAATCTCTGGCCCACATCGCGGGTGACCTCGATATGCTGCACCTGATCGTGACCGACGGGGACCACGTCGCTGTCGTACAGCAGAATGTCGGCGGCCATCAGCACGGGGTAGGTAAACAGGCCTGCGTCGGCTGCAATCCCCTTGGCTTTTTTGTCTTTGAAGGCGTGACACTTTTCCAGCAGGTGCATCTGGGTCACTGTCATCAGGATCCAGGTGAGTTCGGTTACTTCGGGGATGTCGGATTGTAGAAACAGGCTGGCCTGTTGGGGGTCCAGGCCCAACGCGAGGAGGTCCACCGCGGCTTCCCAGGAGTATTGTCTCAACAGTTGGGGATCCCTCACGGTGGTGAGTGCGTGCAGATCGGCAATGAAGTAAAAGGCCTGCTGGTTGTTTTGCAGGGCGATATACTGGCGGATGGCGCCGAAGAAGTTTCCCCAATGAAACCGGCCTGTCGGCTGAATTCCGGATAAAACGCGCATCGATGCAGTCCGTGAAAGTTAAGGGATGTGATGAGGTTATCGGGGATGCCTGTTCCGTTGGGGGGCAGGTTTCCCACGGAACAGACGACACTGGGGCATCAACAGGTTGCGGGCTTCAGGGGCCTCAGGCTGCCGATCACATCTTGAATGCTGGAGATACGTTCCCGCGCCAGCAGTTCGGTTAACTGCTGATTCAAATTGCCGCTGAGGGAAGGATTGAAAAAACTGGCCGTTCCCACCTGCACTGCGGTGGCGCCGGTCACCAGGAATTCCATGACATCGTCGATATTCGAGATGCCTCCGACCCCGATGATGGGAATATCGACCTCGCGGGCGACTTGATACACAATCCGCAATGCCACCGGCTTGATTGCGGGGCCACTCAACCCGCCCAGGACGTTACCCAGGATCGGCTTGCGGGCGCGCCAGTTGACCGCCATGCCCTGGATCGTATTAATCAACGAGACGGCATCGGCTCCCCCGGCGCGGGCGGCCTGGGCGATCGGGACGATATTCGTGATGTTCGGTGTCAGCTTGGCGATAATTGGAAGATCGCAGGCCTGGCGTGCCGCGCGGACAACTTTTTCGGTCGCATCGGGATTGGTGCCAAAATCGACACCCCCACTGACATTGGGGCAAGAGATGTTCAATTCGATCCCGGCCAGCCCCGTGAAGGGGGCCAGGCGCGAGGCCATGGTGTGATATTCCTCCACGCTGCGCCCGGCGATATTCGCGATGATCGCAGTCTCCAGTCCGAGGAGATACTCGAGATGCTTTTCGATGAAAACATCCAGGCCGTCGTTATCCAGGCCGATGGAATTCAGCATCCCAGAGGGGGTTTCGACGGTGCGTGGAGGAGGGTTTCCCAACCGGGGTTCCAGCGTGACGGTTTTGGGAATGAGTCCGCCCAGTTCCCGGAAGTCGAGATACGGGGACATTTCCCGGGCATAGCCGAAGGTGCCCGAGGCCGTCAGGATGGGGTTCTTAAGGACCAGTCTGCCCAACTGGACCTGCACGGATGGTTCAGACACGAAGCACGAAACTGACGATGATCAAATAGGAGCGAAACTCGGAACGGGAGCCCCTTTTCCGAGCGGGAATTATGCAAGGGGGCCGTTTCGCAGTGTATCGAACCGATGCAGAGGGAACAATCGACAGGCATGTTCGTGGCTGCGGAATTGGAGGCGACAGGATTCCATCCGCCAGTCCACCCGATCACGACCGTCGATTGTTCCGTTGTGTCAGATGACCCCGCCATGCGTGCGGTAAGGGGTCGCCAGATCCGGCATGTCGAGTCCCCAGATGCGTTCCCAGATATCGGGAATATGGCGGAAGGATTCAGACTGGAAGATCAACTGGCGGGCACGCCGATCCTTTTGAGCAGACCAGATCGGCACAAAGCAGCCGACTTGCGTTCCGGCAATCAGGGCCAACAGTAAGATGCAAATGAGTTTCCGCATTGTCGCCTCCATGCAACCACGCCCAGCCAGTCTGGTTGAGCACGTCCGATCTGTCGTTGTCGAAATAATTGCTCTGTCTCAATAATTGAAAGGACTCTCTGTGGTCCGTTCACCGGGAATTTACATCTCGGGAAGACCAGGACAAGGTTCTCGCGACGGTTCGCCCGTCAGGGCGGAGTTGCGGTGTACCTCGTCTGATTGAAATATCGGTTGCGAGGAAAAGATCGCTGTAACAAAACAGGTAAAATTTAGCGATTTTTCCGGGAGTGCGGGGAAACAAGGCACACAGCAGGGGTACAAAAGTTCCCTTAATAGCGAATTAAGGGGGAGCGCAAGGCTTCCGCGGGGGCCTTGTTGGTGGCTATGTGTTCATGTTGCGGGTATGAAAAGCCACTGCGCACTGAGAGCAAGCATGCCACACCAGACGTGCTCCCGCACTGGTTACCACCGCTCGGAACGCAGGAGAGTTCCGCGGCATCGGTACGTGGCGCGAGTCGAAATCGCCTCGGGTGGGCGACTCTGGCAACTCATTCGGGCGAATCTGTTTGCGGGGAGGTCAGCGGGGGCATCGGAGCAGGGGCTTCCGCGAGCGGAGTTCCGGGGGCAGTGGTTTTCTGTTCCTCCACCTGCATGAGGCGGCCTACCTGTTCCTCCATTTCCTTGCCCGGCTTGAAGGTGACCACATACTTTTCGCTGACATCCACTCGTTCGTTTGTGCGGGGATTACGGGCTTTCCGGGCGGCTCGTTTCTTGACTTCGAAGACACCGAAGTTTCGTAATTCAATGCGGTGCTTCGGATCGCTGACGAGAGTTTCGATGATCGATTCAAAGGTCCGTTGAACGATGGCTTTCGTTTGTTGCTGGGTCAGCCCGAGTTCGTCGGAAATCGCCTTCACAATTTCTTTTTTCGTCACGGCTGAGAATTCCTTACATTCCGGATCGGGATTGGCAACAGCCTCGTGGGCCGGTTCGCCGAGTTAATGATATTTGTAGGCTCTAAATGTATTTACTGTGAGGAGTTACTGTCAACCCGCGACGGAAAATTCCTCGGCAAGGTTTCGGAAACAAGGTTGACGAGGAACTGGCCCAGTTCCTGGTATTCCCAGGGTACGTGGAATTTTTCGTGGGCTTGTTTGAGTTGCTGGACGGCTGCTTCGGTAATTTCCGAGGCTTGCTGTTCGAATGTGGGATCGCAAAAAAAGATCCGGCATCCCAGGGGGCGCTGGTTCCTGGCCGAGCAGCGTCCCTGGACTTGATACGGGCATTGTTCGCGAATGGCATCGAGGGTGAGTGCCAGTCTCTCCGCGGGCTGGGGCAAGGGAACCTGAAGCAACCGTTCGGCTTCAACGCGGCTGATGTAAAGCCGATGCCCGTATTTGCGGAAGTGGCAACAGCGACCACTGATTTCACATCGGGGAGACGCGCCGTGAACCTGTTCATCGACCCAGGCGTAAATGTCGTCGATGGTCTGCTCGAATGTCTTGTTCATCGAACGATACGATCCCGAGAGAAAAAACCGATCAATCACGGCAGGGGACGGGGTGTTCCTGTCGTTAGAAGTTGTACCGAAAATGCCTTAATAGTGTTGTGGATCCAGCTGTCCCCATCAAGGCGGCGTGTTAAGGTTGAGGTGCGTTGGCGTGATGCATGCTCATAGGGTTAAATCGATATCGCACACGAGTTGTTCGGGAGCGAGTGTATCACGCAGTCCCGCGTATGTTCTGGTGACGATGCCGGGGACATCGGAGCGATATTCGATAACGAATCCGGGCCAACTCACCTGATACAGCAGGCTGCCCGGTTTCAGTCGATCTCCGGGGGTAACGTACCAGGCGGTCAGTTCCCCTGCGATCGGCAGTTCTGGTTCGGGACCGGGGTGCGGCACGCGCAGGGAAAGGACCCGTGTCTGGATTTGGGTGTTCGCGTTCATCCCTGCGTACCGACGGTCAGTTCCGCGGCCATTTCGTCCGCGTGGTAGCTGGATCGCACAAATGGGCCACTGGCCACCATGGTGAATCCCAGGGCTCGGCATTTTTCGCCCAGTTCGTCGAATTCTTCGGGGGGGATGTAACGTTCCACGGGCAATTGGTTTGGCGAGGGTTGCAGGTACTGCCCGAGGGTGAGCATTTCGCACCCGACGGCCCGCAGGTCGGCAGCCACATCCAAGACTTCGTCGAAGGTTTCCCCCAGGCCGAGCATCAAGCCGCTTTTGGTGGGCATGTCCGGGGCTTCTTCCTTGACCTGCTTGAGCAGATCCAGGGTGCGCTGGTAAAGGGCGTTTCTTCGGACGCGTTGATAGAGTCGGGGGACGGTTTCCGTATTGTGGTTAAAGACATCGGGTCGGGCGGCGATAACTCGAGAAATTGCGGCACGATTTCCGCGGAAGTCGGACGTCAAGACTTCGACCTTGGCCCCCGTGCGTTCGCGGACTGCCTGAATGCACTGGTAAAAGTGCTCGGCTCCGCCATCGGGCAGGTCGTCGCGGGTCACGCAGGTGATGACAACGTATTTGAGCCCGAGTCGTTCCGCGGCCTCGGCGACACGCTGGGGTTCGTCGACGATGACTTCGCCGGTTTTTCCCTTGGGGACGGAGCAGAAACCGCACGGTCGAGTGCAGACATTGCCCAGAATCATGAAGGTGGCGGTTTTTTTGGTCCAGCATTCCGTGCGGTTGGGGCATTTGGCCGATTCGCAAACGGTTTCAAGGTGCAGATCCTCGATGACCGAAGAGGTGAAGGCCATGGCTGTGCTGGGCAGGGGGCGCTTCAGCCATTTGGGCAAACGTTGCCTGGGGTTGGCGTTTGCGGGGGTCTCGTTCGGCTGATGGATGATTTCCAGTGGCTGCATGATAACGAATGTCTTCTGGATACTCGAACCGCGAAATCTGTTCCCGGGACAGCATGCCCCGTACAAGCCTGAGGGAGGCTGCCGGGATTATACCTGCTTACGGTGAAAAAGCGAAGCGGCCCGCGAACGGGCCGGGTGATACCGCTGTGTGGAGGGATATATCAGTTTATTTTGATTTCAACTCTTGCAAGTTCCGCATCATCTGTTCACAATCGCCTCGCGGACTCCCTGGGAAGGTGGTATTACGGAACGTGGCAGATGCGAGGCAGCGTGAATCATGCGAATTCTGGTCGGATGGGATGACATCGAGGAAGTCGAGCTTCTCCAGTTGTATTTGAATGTGGAGGAGTATGAAGTTACGGTGGAAACCGAGGCGTCCGCCTTTCTGGCAACGGCAGCAACCCGTCACGATTGGGATGTATTTCTCGTCACGACGAGCTGGCCAGACGCGGAAGCCGCGTTTCATGTGTATCACCAACTTCGAAAATTGCATCCGGATCCTCCGATTGTGGCGGCGACACCACCGGGAGAGGTGTTTCGTCTCGCGCGATTTCTGACTGCGGGGCTGCGAAGTTATGTCATCCGCGATGAAAACAAGGATTACCTGTTTTTGTTGCATGCGGCTTTGACCGCTGCCATCGATGGGGTGCGAGCCGAACGGGAACGGCTGATTGCGGAAAAGTTGCGGCAGGAAGTGGATTCCGTCCGCAAGTTGCAGGAATCGATCATTCCCCGTTTGCTGCAGATGCCCGTCGGATATGCCATTTTGGGTCGCTATGAATCCTCGGAAATGCGCGTGCTGGGTGGGCAACCGGTGACGATGGCGGGGGGCGATTATTACAACGCCCTGCAGTTGCCGGATGGGAATGTGGCCTTGATCGTGGGGGATGCCTCGGGGCATGGGATGAAGGCTTGCATGTCGATCATGACGCTGCACACCTTGATCCAGATGTTTCCGACGCATAATTACCGCGACACGGCGCAATTTATTACCGAGATCAATCACAGTCTTTCCCAGCAGACGATCGTCAGCGAGGACGGGGGGTTCATTACCTTGTTATACGGGGTGTTGAATCCGATCGAACATTCCTTTGAATGGACTTCCGCCGGTCATCCCCTGCCTCTGCTCCACAATCTGGCCACGGGGAGTGTCAGCGAACAGGGGGACGGTGCGCATGTCGGCATGCCTCTGGGGGTGTGGGAAGGGGCCGAGTATGTCAGTCAGAAGGTATTTCTGCCCGAAAACTCGCGGATGCTGCTGTATTCCGATGGGCTGCCTGAAGCCCATTGCGACCAGGACGGGCGCCATGTGGAATTTGGCATGGACGGAATCACGCGCGTATTGCAGCAGGAGGCGGATCATCCCCTGCCGAGTCTACTGGAGGGTTTATTCCGGGCCAGCCACGAGTTCACGTGCGGCCTGGGACGGCACGACGACACCAGTGTGCTGATAGTGCAGCGCCATTGACGGCGTATCGGCGAGCCTGGGATTGATGGCGGCTCGCGCTTCTCAATTGAATTCAACTGCGTTAATCTGGGTGTTGTCGCGTCTGAAATTCGTTCTGGTCTGTCTGGCGAGGGGACCGGCGAGAGAGTCATGGGAATTGCGGGTAAGGGGAGTGTTATCGATGTCGTATAATCGTCCCGTTCGTGGCGTGCTGGTGGGGTTGGGATTTGGCTCGGAATTCCTTCCGATTTACCAGCAGCATCCGGGAGTTGAAATTCATGGGATTTGTCGCCGCAATGAAGCGGAGTTGAACGCGGTTGGCGATCGTTTTGGCATCAGCCAGCGTTATACCAGCTACGACGATGTGCTGGCGGATCCTCAGGTGGATTTTGTGCACATCAACAGCCCGATTCCCGATCATGCGTGGATGAGCCTGCAAGCCTTGCGGGCAGGCAAGCACGTGATGTGCACGGTCCCGATGGCGACCACGATCGAGGAGTGCGATCAGATCTGCCAACTGGTCGCGGAAACCGGTTTGAAGTACATGATGGCCGAGACGGTCGTGTACAGCCGCGAGTTCCTGTACCTCAAGCAACTCTACCAGCAGGGGGAATTGGGAGAAATTCAGTATATGCAGGCTTCGCATCCACAAGATATGGATGGCTGGCCCGCTTACTGGGAAAAGATGATCCCCATGCATTACGCCACGCACGTGGTCAGCCCCATTCTGGGATTGGTCAACGGGGCGGCGGAGTACGTGAGCTGTTTCGGCTCGGGTCGGGTGCGTGACGACATCGCGCAAAAGTCGGGCAACCGCTACGCCGTTGAAAGTTGCCATATCAAGCTGCATGACAGCGATATTTCCGCGCATATCTGGCGTTTTCTGTACGATGTGGCCCGCCAGTATCGCGAGAGTTTCGACGTGTACGGCACGAAAAAAAGTTTCGAATGGGCCCTGGTCGAAGGGGACTCACACGTGTTGCACACGGCAAAGAAGCCGGAACACGAAATTCCCGAGAAAATCGAAGTGCCCGATTTCGCGCATCTGCTGCCCGCGGAAATTCAAAAATTCACGCGCAGCATTCAGGATGCGGAACATCTCTCCTTTATTCAAGGGGGGGGGCACGGTGGCTCGCATCCGCATCTGGTGCACGAGTTTGTTTCCGCCTTGCAGGAAAACCGCGATCCCTGGCCAAACGCCGTGCAGTCGGCGAACTGGACCTGTGTGGGGCTTTGTGCGCACCAGTCGACGGAACAAGGAGGAGCCCTCGTTTCGCTGCCTAAATTCACGCTTCCCTGCAAGTAGTGTTCCGGTTTTTTCGCCACGGCATTCCAGTTGGTCCACGTGTTACTCGAGTGGATGTGGTACCGCGGGGTGCCAGTGCGGCAGGGGCAGTGCATTTTCGTGCTGCGTCCCTTTTCCCCGAGGGTTTCCCGGGATCCGTTTCGGCGCGTCACGGGTTGCGTGGGGGATGAATATCCGGGGGCAGTCTCGCCTCGTTTACCGGAAACTGCTTCGCTGATAGCATGTCGGTTGATGGAATTCCGTTGAACGTGGAATGCGCGAAAGGCGTGTCATGGCGAAACGAACTTTATTCAACGAAACGGAGGGGCCAGCCGGGGAAACGCCCGACGTGCGGAAACTGAGTCAACTGGAACCGGGGCAACAGGCGGATTGTTATGCCTTGCTGAGCGACCGGCAGCGTGCCGAAACACGCGATGGCAAGCCGTATTATCGCTGCCAGTTTCGTGATCTGGCGCGAACGGTCACCTCGATGATCTGGAACGATTCCACCTGGTTCGAAGCCTGCGATGAACAGTGGCAATCGGGGAGTTTCTTCAAGTTGCGTTGCCGCTATCTGGAGAATCAATACGGTCCGCAAATCGAGATCCTGCAGATTCGGGAGGTAACCGATGAGGACCGGCAGCACGGGTTTGATCCGGCGGATTATCTGCCCCGTTCCCGGTTCGATGCCTCGGCGATGTACGAGGAATTGCGAGGTCTCGTTTTGGGCGAGATAGCCGATGTCCCTCTGCGAAATCTGGTGCTGCGGGTACTGGAGGCGCATCGCGAGCGGATCTGCGAATATCCGGCGGCATCAAGGAATCATCACGCCTACCGGAGCGGGTATGTGGAACATGTGTTGTCGGTGACCCGGACGGCCCAGTATCTGGCGGACAAGTATCGCGCGTATTACAGCGGGATGTCCCCGCCCCTGTCGAAGGATCTGGTTATTGCAGGGGCGGTGTTGCATGATATAGGGAAAATGCGGGAGTTGTCGGCTCACCCCCACGGCGCGGACTACACGGCGGAAGGGCGATTGATAGGTCATATTCTGCTGGGGCGCGACATGGTGCGGGAGACCGCGCGAGAGATCGAGGGGCTCGATGGCGAGATGCTGTTGCGGTTGGAACACATCATCGTGGCTCATCAGAATCTGCCGGAGTGGGGGTCGCCAATCGCGCCTCACACGCCGGAGGCGCTGCTGGTGCATTACGCGGACGATATCGACGCGAAATTCCAGATGATGGCGCTAGCTTTGGGAGAAAAGTTGCCGGACGAGGCAGAGTTCACCAGTCGCAACAATCCCTTACGCCGCGCGATCTTCCGTGGTTTGGGGTTGGATTGACCGAAATCGGGCTGCCCTTGTGTCGGGTGGAAATGGCAGATCCTGGGATGTGATGTTAATTGTGAATTCATGGGGAGTTGGTTAGTCTGCTTGCACTTCATTTCATAATATCGTTATATCGTTTTGCCAGGGATTTTAAGCGGTGCGATTCTGGCGACTGCTGGAATCGCCTGATTCTCCGGGTTATTTTTCTGATGGGTCCGTTGCATGACTCGAATCGGTGTTTGTCTTCTAGTCTGTTGGAGTAGTGTCGGATTGACTGGTTGTGGATCCGGCAGAGCTGAAGTGACGGTGACCCCGCGGCCGCGGCCAGTGACGGTGTTTGAGTTGCGGGAGAGCCAGCCGACTCCCGAGTTTCGTCATGCGGGCAGTGTTTCTCCGTGGAAGTCGCAGGATGTGGGATTCGAGGTATCCGGCCGGATTAGTGGCATCATCGAACCGGGGCTGAATGTGACTGGTCCGCGTTTCGATGCGGCGACGGGGGCGTTTGTGGACGATCAGTCAACGAACCTCGCGGAGATATCGCCGACGCGCTACGAAGTGCGACTGGCCAGTACGCGTGCGAGTCTGGAGACGGCCCGGGCCCGCTTGTCCGCCTCGGAAAAGGAAGTGCGCGATGTCATGCCTAAGCGGTTGCGTTCCGCGCAAGCCTCGCTCGATTTATCGCGTCAGGAATTCGGACGTATCAGCAATTTGTTCAACCGCCAGGTGGAAACGCAGCAAAGCCTCGACAAGGCCCAGGCCGATCTGACAACCGCGGAGGCTGAGTTGCAGCAATTGGAGGCCACGACCGCGGTGAAGGAATCGGAGCGTGCCTCGTTCGCGGCCCAGGTGAATGAAGCCGAGGAGGCGGTCCGGCAGGCCCAGCAGGATCTGGATGACACGATTTTGCGGGCTCCGTTCCAGGGGCAGGTTTCTACCGTGTATGAAACGGTGGGGAGTGTCGTGCAGGCAGGCCAGCCGGTGGTGCGTCTACAGATGATGGATCCGATCCAGGTGGATGTGCAGGTTTCGGCGCAAACGGATGCGCGGTTGAACTTCAGCGACATCGTGCAGGTCTTTCCGCCGGGCGAAAACTATCCCGTTCCGGCAATGGTTTATGAAAAGGCGGCCGTGGCCGATGCCGCGACGCGCACGTTTCTGGTCACGCTGCTGATCCGTAATTCCCAACTGATGGATGGCTTGCCTCGGGAGTACGATCCTGCAAGGGATCTCCGTACGCGGGGAGTCGTTGGGTTGTTTGCGGAAAAGCTTTACAGAGATTCCCCCTATTTTGTGCATGCGGAATCCCTGTATCGTGATGGGGACGAGTATGTGGTCTGGCGGGTGAAAAATGTCCAGCGGGGGATATTGGAGACGGAAATTCCCGAGAAACTGGAAGTCGAACGGGTGGTTGTCGTACCCGGCGATGGCCGGATAACGTTTATGTCGGCCGCGACGTTGCGGGAGTTGACCGATGTGGGGAACTTGAACCCTGTCTCGGATGTGCTGCTGGGAGGAGTGCAGGATATGCGTGGCCAACCGCTTGCGGAGGAAGAGATCCTGGCGCGGTTGAAATCCGAGGCGAACATCTATTTTGTGCGTGAGCGCTGGCGTTTCCGGCCCGGTGACATCGTGCAGGTCGAACTGAATGCGAATCCGATCATTGCGGGCTTATACATTCCGATGGACGCGATCCAGCGGGAGGGGCTGGAAGAAGGTCTTGCCAGTCTGTTTGTGGTGGACGAGGTCAATGGTGGCAGCGTGGTGCGCCAGGTAAGGATTCGACTGCAGGGCCAGAATGTGGGAGCTCTGCAAAAGGTCGAGCCCGTCACACCCGGAGAACTTAAGTCGGGTGATCGAATTGTCGCCGGAGGGACGCACTTTCTGGTCGATGGCGAAGCAGTCCGCGTGACTAGCGTGGCGGGGGAACGCTGATGAATCTGCCCGAATTCGCCCTGCGTTATCGTCCCATCGTGGTGACCCTTTCCAGTTTGCTGATGCTGTGGGGGATCATATCATTTTTTACCATGCCGCGCCGCGAGGATCCGGAATATACAGTGCGGACCTGCGCCGTGATTACCTCCTGGCCGGGAGCCTCTGCCGAAAAAGTGGAGCAGTTGATCACCGATAAGCTGGAGGAGGCGATCGATTCGATCGAGGAAGTGGATATCGTCCGATCGAATTCGACGTCGGGGCTGTCCGAAATTTATGTCGATGCGTTGGATCGGGTGACGAAGGCGACCATCGACAACGTGTGGGACAAGGTACGTGCCCGCGTGGCCCGGGTGGAGATGCCGGACGCGGGGATTACACCGATTGTGAACGACGAGTTCGGAGATACGAGCATCCTCGTGCTGGCGGTGCATCAGATTCCTCTGCCCGGGGAAGCGGCCATCAAGCCCGCCGATGTGTATTCCTATCGTCAATTGGAGATTTTCACGGAAAGTCTGCAGGACCAGCTTCGATCGATTGCGGGTGTTTCCAAGGTGGAGTTATTTGGTGTGATCGACGAGGCTGTGTATATCGAAACGGAATTCGATACCTGGTCTCAGATCGATTTAACGACCAGTCAACTGCAGAGACTTATAGAAGCCCGGAACATCATAGCGCCGGGGGGGACGATTGATACCGAGAACGGTCGTTTCTTTGTGAAGCCCGAAGGGGAATTCAATACGGTTGCCGAAGTCAACTCCATCATCGTCGATACGGGAGAAGCCGGTCGGCCCGTCTATTTAAGCGATCTGGGCCTGCGCGTGATACGCGATTATGCCGATCCCCCGCGACGCATTTGCCGCTTCAGCGATGGTCAAACCTCGACTCCCGCGGTGATATGCGCGGTGCGGATGAAGTCGGGGGGGAATATCGTCCGCGTCTGCGAGGAGTCCCTGGCATTGGTCGAGCGGATGCGTACGATCGACCAGACGCTGCCGCGGGATATCGCGGTGGTTCCGGTTTCGGATCAGTCGGTGAATGTGAAGGGGAAGATCGCGGAAGTGGTGAACAATGTGATCGGGGCGATCATAATCGTGGTGGTGATCGTCTACCTGGTGGTGGGTTTTCGCACGGCAGCGGTGATGGCGGCGAATATCCCCGTAGTGGTCCTGGCATCGATTGCGTTGATCACCGTGTTCGAGGTGCAGTTGGAACAGATTTCGTTGGCATCGATTATCATCGCGCTGGGGTTGCTGGTGGATAACGCGGTGCAGGTATGCGACCAGTCTCGGACGAATCAAATCAATGGGATGTCGCCCGACCAGGCGACCGCGAGTGGGGCGAACCTGCTCTCGTTTGCGATGCTGAGCGGGACCGCCACGACCATTGCCGCGTTTTTTCCGATGTTGCTCGCCTTGCAGGGGACGAAACGGGAATACATCGCGAGTCTGCCGATAACGCTGTCGATTACGCTGGGGATCAGTTGGATCCTGGCGATGACGTTATGCGTGATATTGGCCGCGCGGTTTATCCGGGCTCCGCGCGATCCCCAGGCTCCTTCCGCTCCCATACCCTGGTTGTTTGACCGGTTGGGACGCCTGTTCGGAGGCGGTAAGGAGACGCGTCCCAGTGGTTCGCTGGTGGATCGGGTGTTTAATCGGATGGCGGGTGCCGCGATCGGGGCGAAGTGGCTGACGGTTGGGGTCTCGGTGGTGCTGCTGGTCTGGGCGGTCTCGTTACCGGTGGGATCGGAATTCTTTCCGAAGGATCGCCGGGATCAGTTTGTGATTCAGGTCTGGTTGCCAGAAACCGCGACCATCTTCCAGACCAGCGAAGCGACGCGTGCCGTCGAGGAAATGTTGCATCGTCTCAGCCCGACCGAGGATGCATCCGGGGCTCCGATCCAGCGGATTCGGGCCATGCGATCCATGATTGGAGGGGGTGGTTCGCGGTGGTATCTGTCGTGGGATCCCGAGGGTTCGAAGCCGAATTACGCGGAAATCCTGGTGCGAACCAGCAATCCCTTGTTTACACCCTGGCTGGCGGAACGGATTCGCGAGGTGGCGGAAGAAGGGGACGCTGAACTGGGCATACAACCGCTGGCAGGTGCGCGGGTTGTTCCCCGGGAACTATTCCTGGGGCCCTCCTCGGATCCAGTGGCTTTAAGAATTTCCGGGACGGGATTTGCCGATGACGCGATGCTGAAGCAAGCGGCTGCACGCGTTGAGCAATTGGTGCGCGATCATCCTGGCACATGGGACGTGAGCAATTCCTGGGGAATTCCCGGATTCGAATTGCGCGTGGCGGTTGATCCGGACAAGGCGAATCTGGCGGGGGTTACGAATTCGCAGGTTGCCAAGATGCTGAATACCTACTTCAGCGGGCAGCAACTGTCCACATTTCGCGAGGGGGATCATCTGGTGCCGGTCTATCTGCGGCTGGCGCGGGGCAAGCGGAACAGCATTGAAGGGATTGAAACGGTCTTTGTGGAAGGGACGCAGGGGAAAGTGCCGCTGGAATCGATCGCCACGCTCACGCCGCGCTGGGAATATTCGATGATCGAGCGGCGGGACCGGAATCGCATGATCGAAGTGACCAGCCAGGTGGAACCGGGTTATCGCGGGAACGATATCGTGCGTGAGATACTGAATTCCGAGGCGTTTGGGGAAATCCAGGCGTCGTTGCCAGCCGGTTTCACCATCGTGCCAGGCGGGGCCTACGAGGATTCATCGGAAGGGACGCAGCAGTTGAGTGTGTGCCTGGGAATATCACTGCTGTTGATCATCCTGTGCCTGGTGATTCAGTATAACGGGTGGATTAAGCCGATCATCATTCTGGCCACGCTGCCGCTGGCGTTGATCGGGGCGTTGCCGGGGCTGTACTTCACGGGGAATCCTCTCGGTTTTATGCCGCAGTTGGGGATATTATCCCTGTTTGGAATTGTGTTGAACACGGGCATAATTTTCATCGAATTTGCCGATCAACTGGTACTGCAGAAGATTATGGGTTCGACTGGCGCGGGCCCGGTCATGGGTTTGACGCAAGCGGAATTTCGAAGCTGCCTGGTGGAGGCAGGTCGTCAGCGTCTGTTGCCGATTTTCCTGACGACGGCCACCACCGTGGGAGGCTTGCTGCCGTTGGCGCTAGCCGGTGGACCGTTGTGGGAAGGGATGGCCTGGTGCATGATTTCCGGATTGCTGATAGCCACGCTGTTGACACTGCTGGTGATCCCGTCCTTGTATGCCATATTTGCGGAATCCCTGGGCATCACGATGGTGGAAATCCCGGAGCGCGGCGAGCCCGGGGTGGCGTCGTGATACCGTCTGGTTCTCGTGAGCAAGGATTCCGTGCATGTTCGTTGTGTTGCTGATAACCTGCCTCTTGGTGTTGCTGGCGGTGAGCGTGCACTACTTCGCCCTGGTCATGCTGACCTGGATGCTGGATAAAACAATCATGCGCCGGTGGATTGCCGTGAGCGTGCTGGGCGCGCTGCTGGCGCATGTGGTGGAAGTTTCGCTGTTTGCGTTGGGTTACGCATTTTTTCACATGCACGAGAGTTACGGTCGGCTGGAGGGCGAACTGCGATATCTCGCGGAGGATTTCTGGTATTTTTCCTTTGTGGCGTACACATCCCTGGGGTTTGGAGACATCACGCCGCGCGGGGCACTGCGGTTTTTTACGGCCGTCGAAACGCTGACGGGGCTGGTATTGATAGCCTGGACGGCGTCCTTCATTTTCATGCATATGGAAAAAGACTGGCGAAAACGGGACGGCAATCCTTAGCCCGGATTTCTCACCCGGGTCTATAAAACAGGATTACTGACTTCGACGAACTAGCCGCGCCCGTCAGGAAGCGGGCCAAACCGGGGCTCGGTTTTTTTGCATTACATTGCCAGAATTGACGTTGTGTCCAAGGCGTGTTCCTCGGGGAACCGCCCGCGTGGCCCGCTTCCTGACGGGCGCGGCTAGTTTTCTGGGCATTTTCGAGACGATATATACCGCATTGGTAACTGTGTGAGAAATGCGGACTAGTGCGTTTTCCCTCCGCCGTTGCTCATGCGGCATAGCTTGTGTGCCGAGTTTCACGGGAGGACTCAAGCAAGAATATCTCGGAGCACTTTGCCATGGACGTCGGTCAGCCGAAAGTCGCGTCCCCCGTAGCGGTAAGTCAGTTTTTCATGATTCACGCCGAGTAATTGCAGAATCGTGGCCCAGAGGTCGTAAACTTCGCAGCGATTTTCGACGACGTGGTATCCCAGTTCATCGGTGTTGCCGTAAATGGTGCCGCCGCGCACGCCGGCACCGGCCAGCCAGATACTGAAGCCATAGGGGTTGTGGTCTCGCCCGTTGCTTCCCTGGGAGAAGGGGGTGCGACCGAACTCGCCCGCCCAGACGATGACGGTCTGTTCGAGCAGGCCCCGCTGTCGCAGGTCCTGGATGAGCGCGGAAATCGGCTGGTCGACCTGATGAGCCATCTCGCGATGCCCCTGTTCGAGATTGCCATGTTGGTCCCAGGGGTTGGGAGCCTGGCCTCCGCCCGGGGTTTGGGGGAGGCAACTCAGTTCGATGAACCGGACGCCGCGTTCCACCAGTCGCCGGGCCAGCAGGCATTGTCGGCCATAGGCGGCAAGTTGAGGATTGGCTGAATCGAGGCCGTACAGGCGTTGTGTTTGCTCGGTTTCCCCGGAAATATCACAGAGATCGGGAATGGAAGTTTGCATGCGGAAGGCAGTTTCATAATTCTGGATGGCTGCTTCCACCTGGGGATCGTCGCCCGATTGCTGGAGAAATTCGCGATCGAGCTTTTTTGCGAATTGCAGGCGTTGTTGTTGAGTACGGGCGCCGTCGCGGGGGCGGATGTTCCTTAAGGCCTCGGCTTGATCGGCCAGCAGGATCGAGCCCTGGTGACGCGCGGGGAGAAATCCGTTGCTGTACAGCGGGATCCCGCCGTGCGGCGGCGTGGCATCTCCACTTTGTAACACCACATAACCAGGCAGATTTTCGTTTTCCGAGCCTAACCCGTAGGCGCACCAGGCACCAGCCGTGGGATATCCCATGAAAGGGAACCCCGTGTGCATGAAGAAGTTTCCCTGGGCATGTTCGTTTACCGGAGACGTGAGGGAACGCACGACGGCCAATTCGTCGGCGACTTTCCCGATGTGTGGAAACAGGTCGCTGATGGGGATGCCGCTTTCCCCGTAATTCTGAAAGGCAAACGGGCTGCCCATAATATTTCCGTTTTGATTGAACTGCGTGCGTTCGACCTTCACGGGCATGGGTTGGCCATGCAATTCCCGTAGACGTGGCTTGGGATCGAAGGAATCGACATGCGAGACTCCTCCCGACATGAAACAGAAAATGACCTGTTTCGCCTTGGGGGGATAATGCAGAGCCTTCAGCCCGGCGGTTTCGGGGAGTAAGGGTTCCGCCCGCGCGCGGGGGGAATTTTGGAGCAGATCGAGGGCCACCGCTCCGAACCCAAGGGATGCGGATTGCAGGCATTGACGCCGCGTGGGAAACGTGGGGGTGTTCATGGCAATCTCGATAGACAGTGTCATAACGGGTAAGTCAACGCAGGTAGATCAACTCCTGCAGGGTTAACAGGGACCGGGCCAGTTCCAGCCAGGGGATCTCCTCGGGAGGGCGATCCGAGAGTTCCAGCTCGTCGGCCTCGCGCCGGAGCGATTCGATCCCGGCCTGCAAGGCGCGTGCCCGCTCACGAAGCGCGGGTGTGAGTCCGGCCAGCAATTCGGCCTGGGAAATTGTGCGAGGGCCCGTACGGAAGCTGGCGGCGATATCCTGGGGATCGAGGGCCCGATCGTAAAGCCGGGCCGCGAGCAATTCCCCCCGGAGCATCCGGTTCCCGCCAGCGGGCAAGTGCCGCACGCCGAACCCCACCACGACCTGGCCGGCGGCAAATTCCTGCAGGCCGGGGCCGAGGTATTCCCGACCGTAGAGGAGCCCATCGCGGTAGCCCGTGATCCGACCATCCGCATGATAGACCAAGGCGAAATGCACGGCCTGTTGCGAGGCCGTCTGTTCGACGGGGCCGGCGAAGGACTTCGTGCGTTGAAAATTGTTACTGCCTGCCAGCCATTGGCCAGCCTCTTTCTCGCCAAACACGATGGCGTCGAAAATCCGACCATCGGGCGTTTGAATGGTCATGACGCCGCCCCCCCGCTGATCGAGTGATTGCAGGCGTACCCAGGCCTCAAGGGTTTTTTCACGCAACGGGAAGGGAAGGGGAGCGGAGGTGACGTAGCCCGTGCCATCGAGCAGCAAGTGTCCCCGTTCCAGGCGGGCGCTGGCGTGGAGATGAGATTCGAGGCCATGTTGCCGTTCCCTGGTGCTCTCGCGGAAATCCCAATTCGCCACGGGTTGCGGCACTCGGTCAGGGACTTCGGCAGGGGGATCCGTTTCGAGGAGCTGTTGCCGGGCAGGCAGCAGAATCGCCTCGAATTCCCGTTGCAGGGCCTGCCCGCGCGTTGCGATATCCGCCGCGCGTTGGCGCGATTCCGCAGCGTGGGAATTTGCCGCGTGCAGGAATTCAAAGGTAGCGGCGATTTCCCGGGGAGAGGGATTCCGGGACAACAACTGTTGGAACATCACCTGAATTCGTTCCTCGGGGGGGCGCGTCGCAGTTTCCGCGAGAAGTTGCGAAATCCAGGCCTGTGCGGTGCGGAGGATTATGGGATCGTTCATCAACATGAGGGATTGCGCGGGCACGTTGGTGGCGTCGCGTCGGCCCGTGGCGGTAAACGGTTCGGGGTAATCGAAGGCCCGCAGAAATGGGTCCAGGGAGTTACGCTGGACCTGAATATAGATGCTTCGCCGCGTGCTGTTCCCGTTGACGGGAGGTCCGAAGGACTGGCGCTCGAGTTGACCGGAGACGGCCAGCAGGCTGTCGCGGATGGCTTCCGCCTGGAGCCTGCGGATGCGTGCGTGCGAGCACTGGAGATTGTCGGGATCGAGCCTGCGTGCGGCCTGCGTGGGGACCGAGGAGAGTTGCCAGGCCCGTGCGGTGACCATCAGGCGGATGGCTTGTTTCAGAGACCAGCCATCGCGGGCGAAGCGTGTCGAGAGCCAGTCGAGTAATTCGGGATGCGTGGGGAGGAAGCCCAGCTTTCCGAAGTTGTCGGGGGTACTCACGAGGCCCTGACCATACAGGTGATGCCAGAGGCGGTTGACGATCACGCGGCGCGTCAAGGGGTTGTCCTCGCGGAGCAGGCTTTCCGCGAGCTGCAATCGTCCGCTCTGCTCGGTGGCATATGGCCGAGGGTCGAGGGCCTCCAGAAATCGGCGGGGGACGGGTGCAGAAGGGTGTTTGTGATTGCCACGGACATACAAAGGTTGATCCTCGCCCCGGGTTTCGTCCAGTCCGGGGACGCGCTGGGGAATGGGCAGTTGGTGTTCCAACTGGCGGTACTGCTCGACCAGGGAACGCAATGTTGCGGAGGATTCCAACGCGTCGGGGAGGAGTTTCTCCTGGCGGCAGCGTTCCAATAATTCGGCCTGATCGTCGGTGAGGGTTTGATCGCGCCAGGCCTCGATGGCCAGTTGTAATGAGTTCTGGTAAATCCGCAGCACATCGTCGAGCGTTTCGGGTTGCGGTGGCGGGGCAGGGAACAAGGGTTGCCACCAGGCAGCCCTTTCGCGAGGGGCGGGAGCCCCCTTGGGGAGCAGCAGCGCTTCCCGCAAACCGAACCACGATTCGGGCTGATTGGTGGTCAATAGGGGGGCATCCAGGGCTGTCGTCAGTTCCGCATGGATCCGATCGCCGTTCCAGAAGGCCAGGTCGAAACGCCGCCATTGCCAGTTTGGGGTAAGTTTCTGGACGGGAAAGAGATTGCCGCTTCTCGGATAATTCTGCACGACAAATCGAGCAGTTGCGCCGCCTCCCCCTTGCACGAGTAACCACAAATCGAACTCACCCTGAAGGGGCTGATCGGGCGAGGTCAACCGGGCGGGATCCTTTCTGGAAAGTGCGTGGGAATAGATGCCCCCGGGATAAATGCCTGCAAGTATCCGGTCTCCCTGCGATTCCAGCGAGAATGTGCCCGGGGGGAGCGGTGTTTGGGAGAGACCGATTCCCGTGGCAAACCAGTCGGCGGTCTGGTGATCACGACTGAAATTCCAGGCCTGCACCGCGTTGGTATGTGCCGGGGACGGATGGGAGAAATCCACCTGGCCGCGGCGAAACTCTTCCCAGGCTTGCGGGATGGTCTGGGAGTCGGGCCGATCCCGAACCGTAAACCAGGGCGCCAGCATCGAGCGGGCCCAGGCTTCGGGTTTTTCTGGTCGAGGCCGCTGGCGGATCGTGTCTGGCAGGCGCTCGATGTTCTTAAGCCAGAGGTCCGCCAGTTCGAGGCGAATTTCCTGCTTCAATTGCAGGAGTTTCACGCGAGTGTCCTGCTGATTTTCCGTTAGAGTAATCGCATGCCGACCGGGCCTGCAGGAATTGAAAATGCCGAACAGTGCGTAATAATCCTGCTGGCTGATGGGGTCGAACTTGTGATCGTGACAACGGGCGCAGGAGATCGTCAGTCCGAGAAAAGCTTTGCTGATGGTGTTGATCTGATCGTCGGTAAACCGGACGCGCTCGTCGAGTGCATCGGTCGGCGAGAAGCCGTGAAAGACCATCCGCAGGTGTGCCGGGCCAATCAGGGATTCATTGATTTGCAGAGCCTCGTTGAGGCGAGGCTGGGGAAGCAGATCGCCCGCGAAGTGTTCCCGCACGAGTTGATCGTAGGGAACATCGTCGCGCCAGGCGCGGATGAGATAATCCCGATAGACCCAGGCTTCCGTGATCGGGGGATCTCCTTCCGAGCCGTGCGATTCGGCGTAACGTATCCAGTCCATCCAGTGCCGTGCCCAGTGCTCGGCATAGGCCTGGGAATCCAACAGGTGATCGACCAGTTCCTCGATGGTTCGAGTTCGTGCAAGGCCCGTATATTGTGCGAGGCGCCGGGTCCAGTTGGCCGCTTCGTCCCGCGTGGGAGGCAAGCCCGTCAACGTGAAATACAGCCGCCGGACGAGCACATCGGCGGGTGCGTCGGGAGCCGGTTCCAACTCCTGTTCCTGCCAGGCCTGCATAAGAAAGCGGTCGATGGGGTGAGGCGACCACTCGGGCTGCGATGTTTCGGGGATGGCAGGGGCGGAAATCGGCTGAAAACTCCACCATTGCTTGCGGCGTTGCACTATGGCAGGCCAGGCCGTTTCCGCTGCCAGATCAGCGGCGGTAGGGGGAGTGTCTCGGGGATCGGGAGCCCCCATCTCAATCCAGCTCGCGAAGTCGCGCACGATCCGGGGTTCCAACTTGGGTCCACCCTCGGGCATTTCGAGCCCTGCGACTTCATGCTTCAGAATGGCGAGCAATCGGCTTTCCTTTACATTCCCGGGCAGGACGACGGGGCCTCCCTCTCCCCCTTTTCGCAGCGGGACACGCGCATCCACACTGAGGCCCCCCTCGGCCGTGTCGACCGAGTTATGGCACGAATAACAGTGTTCCACCAGTACGGGGCGAATACGCGATTCAAAAAATTCGATTTGAGCTGGTGTCGGTTGAGGCTCCGCTCGGGCAGGCATGGCCCAGAGCAAGCAGAATAAAGTCCCGATGATTCGGTAATCCAGTTTTGTCACGTGTTTGGTCTCCGCCAGGCTATGGCAGGGAAGTTACCGCGGGCAGGTATCTTTACAGAGTGCGGGTTCCAGCGATAAGCCGAGCAACTCCGCGATACCGTTCGGAATATCCATCAAAATCAGTTTATCGGAGGGGGTGTTGCGGGACAATCACGCGGGCTAGTGGAGTCATTCCGGGGGGGCTGGTCGATACAACAAGGGAATTGCCCCCAGGAGACAAGGGGGCCGTCTGCAACGAGAATCGCGGCGTGTTGATTTATGCATTTTCGCCTGCCAGGGTTGCGTGAGCCGCGCGCAATTCCAAGCATTTTCCCGCAGTTGCACGGCTTGCAGAGCCCCCTGATATCAACACGCCCATCAGGGAGCAGGTTTCGGTCGAGGGGGGGCGGGGAGAAAGGCAAGCGAAGTTTGGATTGCGTAATTGCAACTGCAGCCCGAACTGGCTTCAGGGACAAGCAGCAGTCCGCCAGCCGGTAAGATGTTGATCCAGCAGCCCGGTCGGGTGATCTGCGTCACTCTGGATACCTGATTGGTGTCCAGGTCGAACATGGAGGTCACATTTTCGCGGAAGAAGAAAGCCGAGGCGGAGGCGGAAATGTTCCCACAGCCGCGACGGTGTTTGGCCTTCCAGAGGAAATTATCGAGCGTCGCGCCAGTGTGCAGGTGGTAGCCAAACGGTTCACAGTAGAGCCTGTCCTCGACAATGACGGGATGGTGGTCTTGTTCTCCGTGATCTCCGCCAATGCCCGTCCCCTGTTTCTGGGATTGTTTCCAGACCAGGGCACCATCCACGGCGTTGAAGACCGCGATGTCGTAAAGCACCTGATCGACAAGTTTACTGTTGCCAGAGTTGCGCGACCCCACCACGACAATTTTTCCTTGTGCCGCGCTCAGGTAAATATTGTGTTGTGTCTCTGCAAAGCCGAGCGGCTGACGGATGCGGACTTGGCCGTTCTCCGCGTTGATGGCAGTCAGCCAGGCTCCTCGGGAGAGCAATTCGTTCGCGGTGGCGCGACCAATTGCGGCGTTCAAGGTATCGGGATTGCCACTTTCCACGAACCAGAGCATGCCGTCGGCAATCGCCAGAGTAGGGTTGATCAGGAGTCCCTCCTGGGACCGATAGGACCAGCGGGTTTGTCCGGTGGCGGCATAGAGGGCAAACAGTTGTGTGCTCCCGACCAGCGGGACGAAATCCCAGAACGTTTCCTTGGCTGCGACGTCCCGACTGATTTCGCGGCGCGAGGCCTCGGGGTGCGTCCCACTGCCGATGAGCAGATCGGCATCGGGGAGATGGGCCAGGTAGCCCCAGTGGAGCTTGCCTGAATCATTGCCCGGGACCGGGAAGGATTGTTGGATATCCCCCGTGAGCGCGTTCAGCACCAGGCACTGATCGGCGGTTGCGACAAACAGATGGTGATCGGAGGCGACCATTTGCGAGCAATCGCGGAAGACGGCAATTCTGCGGGAATTGGGGATTTCCCGTTCCCAGAGTGGAGTGCCATTGTAGGCATCGACAGCGTAAACGCGGTCGTTCCCGGGAATAAATAACCGCCCCGCGGCAAACAGGGGGGCACTGGTGCGGTGATGGCGATCGATCATTTCGCGGGGGCCTGGTTCACCGAACCATTGAAGTTGCAGTTGCGTATAATCGTGCAGGTCGCCACTGCAGGCGGTATTGGCCGGGTTGGCGTAGAGGTGGGTCCACTGACCCGTTCCAGGCAGGGGGTCTCGACGGTAGGCCGGGGGATCGGTCTGGTCGAGCCAGAGCACGCCCCCGACGGGGCGTAAGACGCGTTTGAATTCGGCGTGTGGGAAGGCGTCGGCATGTTCCGATCCAAAACATTTCGGCCCCAGCACGCAATTGAACAGGTAATCGGAATAGGGGAGCGGTTGTCCGGCGTCCAGAACATGGATGGCGATCCGCTGCCCGTATAATCCCCTGGCTGCCAGTCGCTGCCGCGCCTGATGGGCCTGGATTTCGTCCGTGGCGATACCCAGGATCCGCCATTCCGATTGCCGTGCCAGTTCGGCGAGCCAGTCGGGATCGGCGGTGGCAGCCAGGCACCAGCCGCGGGGACTCTCCGCGAGCGCGACCCAGCGGGCCACGCGGGCAGCATCCACGTGGGGATTGTCCCGCGCGGGAATTTCGGTTTGTTCCTTGATCACGGTGCCGAATTTCTGATCGGCATGGGGAGTGGCATAACAATCGATACGTCCGGAATCGCTGCTGACAAACAGTTTTCCCCGCGCGGTTGCGAGCGCCCAGACGGTCCCCTCAATCGTCTCCTTCCAGAGGATGTTCCCGTCCTCTGCTGACATCGCCTGCACGATGCCTTCGCCTCCGCCAATCCGCACGTCGCCCGCGCCGATGAAGGCATGGCGAAACTGTTGTGCCAGTTCACTGGCCTCCTTGCCAGTGGTTTTGCCTCTCCGCAGCAGGGTCGAGGAAAAGGCACCGGCGGGATCGCGGCCGGTCGGAATGAACAAGCGCCCCCCGCGCAGTTCCAAATACCCCTGGGGCGAGGCCGCGACGACTTCTCGTGCCAGCAAACGCCCGTCCTGCAAGGAAACCGCGAACTGTTCGACGCCTTGATTGGGAAACAGGCCGGCACAAAACCAGGCGATATCCTCTTCCACAACGACGCCGGTGCGTATCGGACGATGGCTGATCATACGGCCGTTCCCGGGAAGCCGCCGGTCGTTGGGGAAGGCATTAAACCGCCAGAGTAATGCGCCATGTTCGAGATGGACACAATGGACTCGACCGTCGTCGCAGCCAAACAGCACGCGCTCCTTCACGATGGTGGGTGCCAGACGGACCGGCGCCTCGGCGAAATAGGTCCAGCGTGGTTCTCCTGTTTCGGCGTCCAGGCAGGTGACGCGGTCATCGGAAGAGGACCCGAAAATCACGGCATCACCCGCGCAGACGACGTGATACGCGCGATCGAACACCACCCGCGGGCTGAGATTGGTTTTGCGATTCCATAAATCCTGCCGGGCGGGAGGAGGCCAGGCCGGCGCGGGAGGATGCCTGGGAACGAAGGTCCACTTCCGCGCCAGCGGAAATTGCAGCGGGTCGGGGGACATTCCGGTACGCTGATTGTTCCGTTGCCAGGTGGGCCAGTCGGACACTTGCGAAACAACGGGATCAATATCGGGAAATCGAGTTTTTCTCGTCTGAAATTCCGACTGAATCTCCGCTTCCGTCAAGGCGCGATTCCAAAGGCTGATTTGCTCCAGTTGGCCCGTCAAACCATAGAGTTCATCCTTGTCGCGGTAGGCACCAAGGACGAATGTCGTGTCTTCTGGCATGACGATGTCCCCCTGTTGTTCCCGGGCCGTGGCTGCCAAGGCGCCATCCACGTACAGACGCTGTTCCGTGCCGTCGTATGTCCCGACCACGAAATACCAGATTCCCGGATCGAACGGGCGGGGAGCGTTCAGGTATGTCAACTTCGAGGAACCGCGACTGTTGATCGCGAAGCAGAACTGGCTGTTGCGATACCCCAGCAGCCAGCCTTTTTCGTCGCTGCCGTTGTCCTGCAACGCGCCGACGAGACCTCCCCAGGGGAGGGGCTTGTCGACTTGAACCCAAGCCGCCACGGTGATGGCTTTTTCGGGGAGCTTGATATTCCGAAGGGGCGGGCTGACCACCAGATGCTGCGGTTGTTTTCCCTCGGCGACCAGGGACAGGCCGCAGGGTAGCTGCGGACTGAAGCGGGGTTCTTCGGCCGTCAGGGTTGCGGGCAGGTCACCCGCGAGTGGCTTGAAACGGGTCGCGTCGACGTGCTCCGCGGTAAGTTCCCAGCGGTACATCGGGGTAGTGGGAGGTGTCTCGGCCCAGAGCTGGCGTCCGCCGGGATCAGGTAGTGGCAACAATAAACCAAAGACATTCATTCCCAGCACAAACAGCAAGCATAAGGCGTTTCGCGGCATGAGACTCGTATCCGTGGCATTCCGGGAGAACATCGGTGGGGATCGTTTCATTCATGCTTGCCGTCTCGGGCAAAGCGCGACCAGGCACCGTGCGCAGTTTGTTGATATCAGGCGATGGTGATCGCTTCGTCCAGATAAACGTCCTGAATACAGTTGAGCAGCTTGACGCCTTCGGCCATGGGGCGCTGAAACGCCTTGCGACCGCTGATCAGTCCCATGCCTCCCGCGCGTTTGTTGATGATGGCGGTTTTCACAGCCTGAGCCAGATCGGAGGCTCCGGCCGATGAGCCGCCGGAGTTGATCAGTCCGACGCGTCCCATATAACAGTTGGCAACCTGATAACGGCACAGATCGATGGGATGGTCGGACGTCAGTTCGTCATAGACGCGATCGCTGGTTTTGCCGAATTTGACGGCACGAAATCCGCCGTTGTTCTCTGCCTGTTTCTGTTTGATGATGTCGGCCTGCAAGGTGGCACCCAGATGATTGGCTTGTCCGGTCAGGTCGGCACTCACGTGGTAATCCTTGTCCGTCTTGAAGGCGGAATTTCGCAGGTAACACCAGAGGACGCAAGCCATGCCCAGTTCGTGGGCCTGTTGGAAAGCCTGGGAGATTTCGACAATCTGCCGCCGGGATTCCTGGGATCCGAAATAAATAGTGGCACCGACGGCGACCGCGCCCATATCGTAGGCGCGTTTGACCGAGCCAAACAGCACCTGGTCGTAGGAATTGGGATAGGTGAGCAACTCGTTGTGATTTAACTTGACCAGAAAGGGAATTCGATGGGCATACTTGCGGGAAAGGATTCCAAGCACGCCCAGCGTGGAGGCGACCGCGTTGCAGCCTCCCTCCATGGCGAGTTTGACGATGTTTTCCGGATCGAAGTAATCGGGGTTGATGGCAAACGACGCGCCCGCGGAATGTTCGACCCCCTGATCGACGGGCAGGATCGAGACATAGCCTGTTCCCGCCAGTCGGCCGTGCCCGAACAGAGTTGCCAGGCTGCGGAGGACGCGCTCGTTCCGATCGCTGTTCGTCCAGACGCGGTCGACGAAATCGCCGCCAGGCAGCGAGAGTCGGTTCCGATCGATGGTCTGGCAGGCATGTCCGAGGAGGCCGTTGGCCTCTTCACCCAATAATTCCGTAATCCATTGAGACATGGTCAACGCTCCTGTTCTGGTATGGCGGAAGTTTCGGTTCGAACTGTTGCGCCTGGTTGGGGATGCCCCAAGGATCGCGCCAGTTGCTGTAATTGACTATCCCACATGTCTGCCCCCTATGCAACAGGAGACGGGGGAGTTTGGGGAGAGAGTGGTGTGGGGCCAGGATATCCGCGTTTGTGATGGTATCGTGAATCCGTCGCCGAGGTGGTTGCGGATCGGGATCGGCAACAGTGGAATGTATGGTAAATTTATCACTGGTATATTTTTTTCTGCGGGAGATACTGAAGATACGAAAGGTTGGCGGCATAATCCCGCCGCACGCGAGGTACCGTTTCCCCTCCCCTTGTTCCCGAGTATCCGAGAGGTGTGCCCATGAAGCAACTTACCCTTGCCGCCAGTTTGCTGCTGCTGTTTCAGTGTGTGCCCGCGGTCCTTGCACAGCCCGTGGAGAAAACGGCCACGGTGGAAGACCAGATTCACCAGCAGTTGCAGAAGTACGTTACTGCCTTCAATGCAGGGAACGTAGCCGACATTTCCTCGCTCTGGCTGGAATCGGGCGTGTATACGGATCACGCGACCGGGACATCGACTTCAGGTCGCGAGCAGATCGTTGCCGAACTGAAGGAGTTTTTCAGCGCGCATGCGGGGGCGAAACTGACGGGTACCGCCCACGAGATCAAACCACTTGGCGAGAGTGTGGTGAAAGCGACGGGAAGCACTCAATTGATCTATGCGGACGGAGCCGAGGAGGCCACGAGCTTTGTGGCCTTGTTTGTGAAACAGGGGGAGCAGTGGTTGCTGGAGTCGATCACGGAAACCAGCCGGCCTCTGGTTGGTCCGCAAGAAGTCTTGCAGTCGCTCGCCTGGTTGATCGGCGAATGGCGCGACGAAAACGACTCGCATGAAGTCAAAACCTTCTGCAACTGGTCGCGTTCGGGAACGTTTTTAATTCGTTCCTTCAGCGTGAATGATGGGGAGACGCTTTCGGAAGGGACGGAAGTGATAGGCTGGGATCCGCAGTATCGCCAAATTCGTTCCTGGGCCTTTTTTTCCGATGGATCGTTCGGATCGGGCTTTTGGTCCCGGAATGGCGACACCTGGGTGGTGAAGAGTGTCCATACCCTGGCGGATGGAACGATTGCCGAGGCGTTGCGAGTTGTGAGTGAAATCACGGAAAACTCGCTCAAAGTGCAACTGACGAGTCATTCCATCAATGGGGAGTTGCAACCGTCCCGGGAACCCGTGACGGTTCGCCGCGTGAAAGCATCCGAAACTCCAGTTCAGGAAGGGGCGGGTGTCGAATGAACCGGATTGGATTCACTATCATTTTGGGGTTTGTCTGTTGTTCCTGGATATGCGTCGAGGTGACCCATGCCGGACTGGGCGGTGGGGCTCGCGGCGGGGGAGGTCGTGGCGGTGGGAGGCCACAAGGAGGAGGTCGACCAGCCGGGGGAGGGGGCATGTCTCGCCCGAATATCAGTGCTCCGCATGTATCGCGACCTGCCCCGCAACCCAACTTCTCGCGTCCTTCACAACCGATTTCTCGCCCCTCGGTGCAACCTTCGCGACCGGTGGCCCAGCCTGGTTTTTCTCGCCCCACGGGGGGAATGAAGCCTTCGCTCCCCACGGCTCGACCTTCCAGGCCCGTCACTGGAACCCGGCCCGCGCCGACGACTCGACCGGGGGGAAATTTGACCGAAATGCAGCGACCGAATGCGAGTGTGCCGAGTTTTTCCTCGCGCCCCTCGACCAGACCATCGCCGCCAGGATACCCCGGCCACATTACAGGAACACTCCCCGGGACGCGACCGGGTAGACCCGGCGAGGGGACTCGGCCTTCGTTGCCGACACAACCGCGACCGGGAACACGCCCCTTTCCGGGTGGGCAACGGCCAACCCCTGACAGAGTCAGTGATTTTCTGGGCATGCAACAACCGTTGAGACCTCAGACCTTGCCCGGGACAGTGCCCACGCGACCCGGCTCAGGGGGGCGTCCCGGTCTGGCGGAGACTCGACCCGCTCGTCCCGGGACACGACCCGATTGGGTAAGTCGTCCGGGGATGAATAATAATGTCATCAGCCAGAGACCAAGTTGGGTAAATACCAACATCAGCACGAACGTGAACATTCACAATCGCTGGTCGAACGTGATGCAGAATCGGCCTCCGGGCTTTGCCACCACACTGCCCGCAGAACGGCGCTACTACTGGAACCAGTGGGGGGGCGGTGTGAGAACGAACTGGAATTATGCGCGATATCACAACTGCTTCAACGATCACTGGTGGTCGACCCATTATCATGGCGTGGCCGGCTGGCATTATTGTTATCACTACAACCGCTATCCCTGGGCTTACTGGTGGCGGCGTCCCGCGTGGACTGCGTTCGGCACATGGTTTGTCTGGTCGGCACAATATCCCGCGCAATGGTCCCAGCCGGTCTACTACGACTACGGCACGGGCGGTAATGTGATCTATCAGGATAATTCGGTTTATCTGGGCGATCAGCGGATTGCTTCGGCGGAAGAGTTTGCGATGTCGGCCGCGGATCTGGCGACAGTCCCTCCTCCGGAATCGCAGGAAGTTGCCGAGGCCGAGGAATGGATGCCACTGGGGACATTCGCGCTCTCGACAAGTAAGAGTGATGTCGATCCCACGCGGATACTGCAGCTGGCTGTCAATCGCCAGGGCATCCTGAGCGGTACTCTTTACAATTCCGAAACGGACGTCGCGCAAACCATTCAGGGTCAGGTGGATCAACAGACCCAGCGTGTGGCGTTTCGGATTGGCGAAAGTGAAAACGTCATCGCCGAGACCGGCTTGTACAACCTCACGCAGGACGAAGCGCCGCTGCTGGTGCACTTCGGTCCCGATCGTGTCGAAACCTATCTGTTGATTCGTCTCGAGGAACCGGTGGAAAAGTGAAACCGTTGTCCGCGGAGGCTTGCAAGATGCTTTGCAAGCCTCCATGGCATCGGCCTGCGAGGTCCTCTTCCTTCAGCGACAGGACTTCGCTGTAGGGGACATTATTCACTGGGGAGCGAACGCCTCAGCAAATCGGTCGTGGCCTGGCCCAATTGACGCCCAACCTGCCTGTAGCCGACGGTTGTACTCTGGGGGGTGTTCCAGGAGGTTTCCAGACAGGCGGCCATGGTGTGGGGATTGCCGTGCGCGTTGACCCATTGGCAACTGATTTGCTTCCAAAGCGGATGGTAACCCGGTCCTGTGATGCGCGGTTTGTCCGCCAGTTTCAAGGGTCCGTTGATGCGGGCTTTCGCCGCTTCCAGAAAGATCCTCCGGCTGACCCTGCCGGTCTCAGGGAGGAGTTCGTCGGGACCAAGAAAGAAGAATGGCTGGTGATCTCCCGGCGCGGGATTGTGGAGATCGAGAAATACATGCAGGCGATTTTCGGCGGCGAACGCGCGGACCCAGCGCTGGGTCGCCGCCACTTCGGGATACACCGGTTGGTCGTCCCAGTCACGATTATGGTCACGGGGATCAGCTTCCTTTCCGCCGTTGCCCGTGATGACATTGTCGACATCCATGATCGGAATCACATAGACGTCCGCCTGGGAGCGAAGCCAGGTGGCGTCGTTGTCGTCGCTGACGAGCCATTCCACAAAGCCTTGCGCCACCCAACTGGAGCCACTTTCCCAGGCATGTTGACGCGCCTGTACCCAGACGACGGGCGGATGCTCCCGGGGCGATTCCCGCACGCGCAGGCCCATCACGGGCAGATCGCCGCGTGTACGTGCCAGCTCGAAAGGTTGTGCGGTGGGGCGGGTTTTATGGGCCGCGTTCAGCAGTGCGGTGGTGTCCTGGGGGGTGAACGAAGGCCCCCAGGCAATCCACAGGCGGTCCCCCGTGCCGGTTACGCGATACCGGATTTTCGCGCCACTTCGCTCCCCGGGCTCGGTCTGCCGCCAGTTCGACTCATCGCTTGAATAGGCAGCGCGGGCGGGCAGGGACCAACTGGCATCCAGCGGTTTGTTTGTCGTCAGGCCATTATTCCGCGTCGGTAAATCGCTCCCGGAGAGTTCCAGCGTTAGAGTTTCGCCCGAGGGGACACCCTCCACGCGGAGGGACCACCAGCAGTTCCAGCCTCGCGCGGGATCGCCTCCGGGCATGAGACGAATTGTACGGGAGTCCTGGTCAATGCCCAGCACGCGGGCGGAACCTCCTTCGAAGTCAGTCAACACTCGGAGAGTGGTTTTTGCCGCATCGTCACGAACACCCACGGGGTCTGGGAGATTCTCCAGTTCCTCGAGCGGAAAGGACAACAACTCGACGGTTTGTTTCTTCCCCGCAAACGCGACATACAGCCGCCCCGCTTGTTCCAATACATGAGGATAATCGACATGCCGGCCCCCCACGAGATAGCCGAGTTTATCAAATTCCAGACCATCGCGACTGACCGCGATCGTCAAGGGATCGCGGCGCTTGGGGTTCGTATTCGAAACCAAAACATAACGGCCATCGGACAACCGGAGCCCATGCAACTTGGAGGTGGCATCGGGGAAATTCGTGCGCGCCGGCTCGCTCCAGGTGCGGCCCTGATCGCTGGAAAACGATCGATACAGAAATCCGCCGCGGCGATTGTCCCGGAATAATGCCACCAGGCGTTTGTCGGGAAGCTCCCACCAGAGCGGCTCTTCCGCCGCCAGTTCACTGTTGGAGCCATGCACCGGAACGCTGGCCCATGCCTGCAGTGAACTGGTTCCGCCGATCAGAAAATGGACACCCGTGGTTTTGTAATCATGCGTGCGGCGGGACATCATCCACTCCCCCGAGGACAATTGCCGGGGCGGAAAATTATTGATGGCATTCTCGTGTACGATTCCCACGTGGCCCCAGTCATCCGCGGCCTCGTCGTAGCGGAAGGCGTGGAGTGCCAGACTCTTTCCGAAAAAGCCAGCCGCTTCGTCGAGGGATGCCAGGGCCAGCAGTTGTCCCTCGCGCTGCCAGAAACCTCGGGAAATCCAGCGGCTGCCCCGGGCATCGCGGGTGTTGTAATAGGGGGAATCGGGGCCGGAATCGGGAGGAGATGGGGTGAGGTCCCTGGGCATGCTCCACTGTCGCCCATCGCGACTGGTGGCGTATTTCACACGCTGTCCCACACGATCCTCGATGCCCGGTCCATCACTCCACATGACCCAGAAGCGTCCTGCATGATGGACCAGGTAATTATGCTGGTTTACGCCCCCCGTCGCGTGGACATCGCTGATCACCACGTGTTCGCTGGCAATTCTGGGGAGCTGATTGAAATCGATCCGATGCGTGTCCGCGGGAACCCAGTCGCCGGTCAGCATTGGAGCGGATTCCAGCGGAAGCGTTGGCTTCGCCTCCGGCGTGGGGGATTCATATCCCGCTACGGGAGCTATCAGAGCCAGCAGAAGCAGAACAGCACACGGGAAAACAGCCTGGCATGTAGTGATGGGCATTTCGTTTACCTGTGTCTTTTCGCGTTGTTGCGCGTGTGAAATAGAGGAACTGCGGGGTCTGCCAACGCTTTCGCCACGGCAGGGTTGCGTTTCCTGGTTACGGAATGATCGGGTGTATCTCTTGTTGAAAAATATGTCGCAAAAAAATCATAAACGAGCCTTGCTCGGTCGCGGGCTTGAATTCGCGCAGACTTTCGCGAGAAATGCCTGTCAGTCCCCGTCCACGGAATGACCGCGGAGACGCCAAGTCCATTTATGAATTTCCAAGGCGACGAGGACGGTTAACGACAGCCCGATCAGGACTGCCCAAGTGGTGAGGCTGACGGGTTCGGTTCTTAGAATACGTTGCATGAACGGGATATACAGAGAGATAAAATGAATCAGAAACGCGGTTAACGCCCCCAGCAACAGGAACGGGCTACGCAAAGGCGACAAGGAGAACGCGGAGCGGGTTTCCGAGCGACAATTGCCAATGTGTATGTTTTCAAACAGTACCATCAGCAGCAGCAAGGCGTTGCGGGCGGAATCGGGCGACCAGCCTTCGCGAATCATCCAGCCAAACGCTTCGACTCCCACCAGCGCCATCACGCCTGCCGCGACGATTGTGCGTTCGATCATCAATTGATTGAAAATCGGTTCCGTCGGTTTGCGGGGTTTGCGTCGCAGAACGCCGACCTCCGCGGGTTCAAATGCCAGGGCGATGCCTTGTATGCCGTTGGTCACCAGATTCAACCACAGCAGTTGCACGGGGTGAAATGGCAGGGGCAGCAGCGTGCCCGCGAAGAAGGCAAAGCCGATCAGCAACACTTCGGCTGCGCCCGTGGAAACCAGGAGATAAATCACCTTGCGAATGTTGTCGTAGGCGGTTCGCCCCTCTTCGACACCCGAAACGATTGTGGCGAAATTGTCGTCGCTGATCACCAGTTCGGCCGCGTCCCGGGCCACGTCGGTTCCGTTCTTGCCCATGGCGACCCCGATATTGGCGGCGCGCAACGCGGGAGCATCGTTGACACCATCCCCCGTGACGGCGACAAAATGGCCTTCCTTGCGGGCTGCGTTGACCAACTCCAGTTTTTGTCGTGGCGTGACACGGGCGAAGACACGCCCGGTGCGAATGGCCGCCCGGATTTCCTCCTCGTTTTTGCCTTCCAGTTGTCCCCCGGTCACCACCTGCGAGGCGTCTTCCGCCAAGCCGAGGTCCCGAGAGATGGCGAGCGCTGTCACCGGATGATCGCCCGTCACCATGCAGACTGTGATCCCCGCGGAGCGACATTTCCGCACGGCTTCACGGACTCCCGAACGCAACGGATCGATCATGCCGACCAGACCGCGAAATTTCAGGTTGGTGGGAAGCTGCGATGCGGTAGGATGACTCTTTTCCGACGCCGACCCGTCCGCCAGGCCGAGTACGCGCAGACCCCGTGCAGCCATGGCTTCTGCCGCTTCTCGAAATGTCTCCCGCTCTTGAGGGGCGGTGGACCAATCGCACATGTCGAGAACTTTTTCCGGAGCGCCTTTCACAAACACCTGCCTTGTGCCGTCGCATTCGTGGAAGGAGGCGGCATATTGATATTCTGGCTCAAAGGGAATCTGGTGAAGCATCGGGAACTGTTCCAGTAGCTTTACACGCTCTCTGCCGGCCTTCAAACCGAGCGACAGCAAGGCGATATCCGTGGGGTCTCCCCGCCAGATCCAATCGGCATCGTGCGGATGCAGGTCGGCTTCATTACAGAACAGCGCGACATCGATCAATCGCCGCAAGGCGTCGTGTTCGGCGATGGGGTAGGGAGTCTCGCCTTCCAGGATTTCCCCGTGCGGGAGGAAGCCCTCCCCCGTGACACTTAGCAGGGCATGGTCGCACAACAGAATTTCCCGTACGGTGAGTTCGTTGCAGGTTAATGTTCCAGTTTTATCGCTGGCGATCATGGTGCAACTGCCAAGCCCTTCCACGGCGGCTAGTCGGCGCACAATAACTCCGCGATGAGCCATGCGGGTGGTCGCCACGGCCAATGCGACCGTCAGGGCCGCGGGCAAACCTTCGGGAATTGCCGATACCGCCAAGGCCACGCCGAATAGAAACATCTCCTCGATGGAATAACCATGCACCAGTATTCCCAGCAGGGAGATGACGCCCACCGCTGCCAGCACGACAATTGCAATGGTGTTGGCAAAGCGTTCCATGCGTTCCAGCAAAGGGGGTTTTCCACCGATCGTGGACATCACATCCACCGCCAGTTGCCCCACGACCGTATGCGTGGCGGTGGTGACCACCACGCCTTTTCCACGCCCTCGGATTACCACCGAGGCGGCAAAGGAGAGATTGAGACGATCACCCACGGTGGCGGCTTCCGCGCCGATCCAGTCGGCTTCCTTGAGCACGGCTAGCGATTCCCCGGTGAGCAGGGATTCATCGATTTCGAGCCCCTGGGTCGACAACAGGCGTAAATCCGCCGGCACGCGATTGCCCGATTCCAGCAGTACGATATCTCCGGGGACGAGTTCCTCGGCATCGAGGTCGTGAACTTCGCCATCGCGGAGCACGGAGGCGCGGGTTTGCAGGAGTTTCTGCAAGGCCCGGCTGCTTTTTTCCGCCCGCCACTCCTGGTAACCGCCGATGGCCGCGTTGATGACGAGGACCACTGCGATGAAACCGGCATCCTTGAAATCGCCGGCCAGCAAAGCGACAACGGCCGCCATCAGTAAAATATAAATCAGCGGGCTTTGAAACTGCCGCCTCAGAATTTGCCAGATGGTTACGGGGGGCTGTTGTGGTAATTGATTGCGTCCATGTTGCTGTAGACGTTGCGCGGCTTCGGCGGATTTCAATCCGTCCGGTCGCGCGTCAACGGCGTCCAGAACCACCTGGGCAGTAGAGGCATGCCAACAGGGAGCGTTGGAATTGGTATCCCCGGAATTGCGCGTAGTGTTGTTGGAACTCGACATGCTTAATTCCCTTGAAGGCAAGTGATTCGTTAATTTGCACCGCAGGCCAGTTGCAGAGTCCACTTCCCGATCTGCCAGTCCGTTCAGTTCTCGCTGGCCCGGTGAACGATGATCCGAGTTTACCCGAGTGGATAAGGATATCTGGCCGTGATCTCGTCGATGCGCGTCAGGATCTCGGGCGGGAGTATCACATCGGCGGCGGGGAGGATTTCCTCGAGCTGCTCCCGCGTATTGGCGCCGATGATGGTGGAGGCCACGAAGTCGTGCTGCTTGCTCCAGGCGGTGGCCAGCGTGGCGGGGGTGATGTTCAACTCCCGCGCCAGGGTCAGCAGTTCGGCTGTGGTGGCGAGCGATTTTTCATTCACGAACCGCCGGGCCATCTGTTGTTGACGCGGTCCACTGTCTCGATAGAGGGAAAATCTGGCGCCCGCGGGGAATTGGCCTGCCTGGTATTTCCCGGTCAGCACGCCCCCCCCGATCGGCGAATAGGGGAGCAGGCTGAGTGATTCCCTGCGGCAGACTTCCGCCAGGCTGTCTTCGAAGCGCCGATTGATCAGGCTGAAGTTATTCTGGATCGATTCGTACCGCGCGGTGCCATACTGCTCCGCCACGGCGAGGGATTTCATGACCCCCCACGGGATTTCGTTGCTACAGCCGATGTAACGGACTTTCCCTTCCTGGATCAATTCGTCGAGCACCTGCAATGTGTGCTCATAGGGAAACTCGTGATCGGGCCAGTGTGTCTGGTATAGATCGATGTAATCCGTTTGCAACCGTCTCAGGCTGGCCTCGATGGCCCGGCGGATATGATGCCTGTCGATGCCGGTCATGCCTTCCCGCACTGGCGGAATAAACCAGCCGTGGCCCGGACCACAAAACTTCGTGGCGATCACCAGGGCGTCCCGGGGTTTGGTTTTTAGCCATTTCCCCACGATTTCCTCGGTTCGATGTACCCATTCCATTTCGGGGGGGACGGGGTAAATTTCCGCGGTATCGAAAAAATTGATCCCGGCTTCCAGGGCACGATCCATGATCCGAAAGGCGCCCGCTTCGTCGCATGTGGAACCGAAGGTCATGGTGCCCAGGCAAATTTCAGAGACGGATAGCGACGTTTTTCCAATCCGACGACGTTGCATCCTCGCACGCTCCATTAGGTGTATCTGGTCTGCTTACCGATAGGGCAGGCCATTATAGGACAAACCGACTAAGGAGGGCAGCGAACCGCCACAATTGTATGTGGTCCGCAAATGTTTGTAAGCGGCACGGCGGAACAGAGGAGGTGTTGCGGAGTGGTGGAATGGGCGAGTGCCGTCAGTTCCAGTTGACTTGTACCCGCTCGTTGCCGTAGCGGGTGCACATGTAGCGAAACAGGTCGGGATCAATTTGCTTGCTGACCTTGCGGGTGGCCCCATCGGCCATGACGAAATGGAGTACGGCTCCGTGCCAGCTGCCGAATCCCAGCATTACGGAGGGAATCGGCTGCTGCTGGGCTCCCCGCCACAACGAATCGAAATGGGGTTTGTCTCGACGAACACGTACGCAGCAACTGTAACCATCCGGCCACAGGCCGAACTGGGATTCCCCCACGAGAAACGTGGAACTGACTCCATCCGTGATGTCCCCCAGGCGGATTGCCGAATCCTGGAAGAAAATTCCATTGTTGGGGGGGAGGTCGCCCGCTCCGGCAGGGGTATCCCACCAACCCATGTTGCCACGGTATTGAGTCATGCCTTGTGGCAGGCAGGATTCCTCGACGCGGGCGCTGGGGCAGGTATAAGATTCCATGGGCGTTTTTCCCGCTTCGACATTTCCGAGATTGAAGCGCGCGGCCGAAAAATCGATGCCAATGGTTGCCTGCCCCATCTGCTCCAGCAGCAGGGCATGCCAGCCCCAGGCCTGTCCCATGCAGGCCCATTCCTGCACGGTGTCCATTCCATTTGCCAGACGAATCGCGCACTTCAGCGATTCCGCCATGTCATCGCTGTCCCTGGAGGGTTTCAGCGCGGAGGGGAGCGTGTTGTCGTAGCCCCGGGCTGCAAGGACGTATCCACTGGGAAAGGACCGAAAGCTGTCGTGGTAATTCTGCATCGCGATGGCGATCTGATGCAGATTGTTGGTGCATTTTGCCTGGCGACTGGCTTCCCGTGCCTGGTGCACCGCAGGCAGCAACAGCGCTACCAGCACGCCGATGAGGGTGATCACCGCCAGCAACTCGACTAATGTAAATGCCCCGCGTCGCGGCGAGGGGAGCGTGCATCCGGACATGTGCTTTTCATGTGGAAAAAGTGCACGCGCCTTGCGATCTCGCAAAGCGTGCGGAGGCCATGGTGGAGCCGGGATGTCGCGTCGCCACGCGCAGGGCGGACCTCGACAGTCCGCCGATGAATCTGGCTCTTTGAAGATGGAAACGTAACCCTGTCCGGGAATCTACAACAAAAGTGTTTTTTTTCGCGTTTCGATTGAGGGAAGCGTGACGGCCTGACTGGGTTGTGCATTTGTTGGTTGGCGATGGTGTCCCTTCAGGCGTTGTTGGATTCCCCCTGGCCCAGTAATCGTCTCGCGTTGTCCTTGAACAGCATGTTCAGTTCAGGTTCCGTGAATTCCAGGGCGCGGAGATATTCGCGCATCACGGGAAGCGGGCAGGCGGAACCGACGAAGTGAGTGCGATCTTCCGACCAGGGAATCAGGTCGTCTCCAATCGTGACATGCTGTTCGCCAATATGGTAGGTTCCCGGTCCCTGACCGGCGGCACTGATGTCGTCGGAAACGATCAGGCAGTTTTCGAGTCCCGCGCATTTCAGGTAATTCTTGAGGGCGAAGAGCGGCACGTGGGCGCCGTCGGCGATGAAGCAGAGTGTGAGTTGCTCGTTGCAGGCCAGGGCGCGCTGGATAATGTTGTCGTGCCGATGCAGATTCAGCGGACAGCCATTTCCCAGATGCGTAAAGGCTTTCAAGCCGTGGTCCACCGATCGCTGGAGTTGTTCGAGGGACGGGTTGCAATGGCCGGCCGCCACGATAATTCCCCGATCGCTCAGCCACTGCGTCACTGCTCCCGAGGTATCCCGTTCGGGGGCCAGGGTGAACAGCCGGGTCATACCCAGACCGGCATCAATGAGTCGCTGCGTAGTTTCCAGGTCCGCGGGGCGTGCGTGCCCGGGAGGATGCGCGCCGATATAACCGGGTGTTTCCGGAAAGAAGGGGCCTTCGATGTGGATGCCAATCAGGATGCGTGCGATTTCGGGGTTGTGTTCGCGCAATTCCGCCAATCGGCGGATGCGTCGGCACATTGCGCCCAGATCAGCCGTGATGATTGTTGCCAGGATGCCGGTTACACCATCGGCTTCCAGTTGACGACACGCGCGGACCAACTGGTCTTCCGTGAGGGCCTCGGCATTGAAATCGACGCCGGCGTAACCATTTATCTGCAAATCAAGCATGATATCAGGGGCCGTTGTGGCAAGACGGTGAGGAGACAGGAATCGACAGAATAACAGGAAAACGCGCGTGCTGAAACACAATTATCTGGTGTTGCTTGAAAAACCCGCTGCCAGCACCGGCGGCTGGGTGAAGCAGGCGGGGACGAGTCCCGGGATTTCGGCTTGTATTGTGCGGGAGCAGGTCACTCCGTGGTTTTCTGATCGCTGGGGGTGACTTCCTGCAGTACCGCATACAGGACCACATTCGAGGCAATTTTTGCCGCATCTTCGGGGAAATACCCGATGCACGAAAGGGACGTCTGCTTTTCGAGCGCGCAGGAAATATCATATTTGCTATAGATCACAGCGTAGCGTTCGCCGATTTTGATCCCCTCGAGAAATGCAGGTCCGGTTCGTTCGACGGGATTCAAGGGGCCGGTGCCATCGTCCCTCTGGGGGGCACGTCGGCGGACATTTTCCAGGTTGTGGCCGATCCGGGTAGAAAAGAGCTCGTGTTCGATGGGGATTCGTTCCAGGGGAATATCGGGAAACATCCGCTGCATCAGATCTCGAAAACTGGCATCGAATTTCGCGGCTCCGCAACAGGCGTCGGCAAACAGCACGCCTCCACTTTCCAGATACTTGCGGACGTTGCGAATCTCGTCGGCCGAAAGTTCGAACCCGCGCTGCCCATGGAGATACACCAGGGTATGCCGATACAATTGGGGGTCTCCCGCGGGGATTTTATAGGCGGGAGATCCCGCAATCACGCCAAAGGAATCCTGAAGTGTCTTGAGTAATTTCTTGGTCGCGTTGGGGGCTGCGTCCCAATCGCCGCTATGCCGCAACTTTGCAATGCTGAGCACGCCGCGCAGTTCCTGCTGCCTGTCGGTATCTTCGACGAGTTGTTGTTCATCCAGCTTGTTGGGGGGTTCGCGTCCGGTGACGTAGGCCACAACGTTCACGCCAATTCTCAGGGCTCGGAGCAAGGCGGTTTTGAGATCGACCGGTCTTCCTGGAGGATCGATTACCATGCGCTTATCCCACAAGCAGGCCAGATCGTCGGGGGAATAAATGATTGCGGTGCGGCAGCCGACATCCACCCCTTGCAGGGCGACCGTTGCGGGATCCAGCAGGTATTCACTGCGATAGACGGGATGTGTCTCGGGCAGAGGGAGCAATGACGCGCTGCCATCGGGGTATAACCGTCGGACCAGCGATTCCAGCCCGGCTTCGAAACGGCTACTTTGGCAACCCCGGGCCGCGAAAATGAAGCCCCCTTCGATCAGATACCGGCGCAGAAACTCGATGTGGCGATCACTCATCAGGGAGGATAAATCCTCGTCGCTGGTGATAAACAGGATCGGTGCCTGCATCATTTCCTGCAGGCTGTCGTTTGCCACGGCTTTGTCGAAATCGAGAGTTTGCCAGGTGAGCAGGGAAGGCCATTTGGGCAGCGTGCTGATATGTTCCACCAGGTTACGCACATCCTTGGGGTGCCGATTCCAGATGTCCCCGAGGACCTGTTCCGAGTTGTCGGGGTCTCGTGGTCCGAATTTCAGCTTGTTGATCAGGACCGGAGCCAGCCCCTTTGAGAGAAACAGCAGCGCCAGTGGAGTGCCGATGATCGGATCGTTTTCCATGCCCCCATCGCCGCGCCAGGAACCGTCCCGCTTGGACTGCCGCCCCAGCAGTCCTCTGGCCCCTTCGCGATACCAGTCGTGCGTGCCGAAGAAACGACGCCCCGATAATCGTCCCGCGCGTTCCAGGCCGTACAGATAATACAGTAACCAGTTGGAAGCGAGTGGGTTGGCATTCACCGAAAAGTGTCGGCCCATCCAGCGGAAGGCCCGTTCGAGGGAATCGTCTTGTCGGGGAGGTTGACAACAAATGGGGCTGCCATCGGGGTTCGTTTCCTTTTCATCGTTCAGGAACGTCGCCACTATTTCCAGTGAGGCGATACCCGCCACGGTCATGCTGCCAGTGGAACCCTGCCCGGCACGATAGGCCCAGCCTCCATCGGCCTCCTGAAAATCCTCGAAATGCTTGCGGATTCGTTGCCAGGTTTCCCGATTGACCGGGATGCCCGCGTAGGCCGCCTCGCGCAAGCCCAGAATGGCGTATTGCGTATTGCTGCGATCTGGTTGACCCGCTCCCCCTCCGCCCGTGCAGGTGTAATCCCAGCCTCCCGGCTCGGGCCCTCCCTTGACCTGCCCCTGTTCCAACCGCTGCGCCAGGGCGAACAATCGCAGATTATCCTTTACCCCTTCCTTCGCGGCGGTCAGCGCCATGATCATCAGGGAGATTTCATAGGTCAGTCGTGGATTCGGTTCCTTGACGTTCCGCAGCCAACTCAAACCGCGCGCCACCGCCGGATCGTCCGCCGTCAGGCCCGATTCAATCAGGGACAACACGCACAGACTGGTGACGCCAATTTTGTACGTGGCCTGCATCTCGCTGCCCCAGGACCCATCGGGTTGCTGGCGACTGATCAGGTAATTGCGACCGCGCTGGATCGCGTTAAGTACATTCTGCGCGGTCAGGGGATCGGCGGCTGGTTGTGCGAGACAGGCCGAGGGAATCTGCAATCCCAGTACAAACAGCAGCAACAGACGGCTGAAAATTCGCATGTGCAAACGAGGTGATCTTTCCAGGATATGCATCTGTAGTCCTTCGAGCATTCCCCGCGCCGGGCTTGCCTGCGCGGTCTGTGCCGCACGGTTGTTGGGATTCCAGCGTATTCTAGCAGCTAATGTTTTCCGGGGCACGAATCCACCGGTTTTTCGTGTTCACGTTTCTTTCCCGAGAGTGATGGATGTCCCGAAAATAAGGACTGTCCCAGGAGTGAGGGGAAGCGCATCCGCGAATTTCGCGTTCCGAGGCGATCGCCCGTCCCATGCCCTCCGGGTGACAGGGCTCTGTTAACGACTGTAGCGGTTGTCTATGCCTCTCCGACGTTTCTGAAGGCTCCGATCCTGAGTGTCGATACGAAATGAGGGAAGGAATGTATCTTTCCAGGGAGTCATCATAGACGGAATTCAACGGAATGACCACGGCGCATCGGGACGATGCGAGGTCCACGGTCAGGGAAGGGCGTTGACATGACGGATTTCACTCGAAATCCCTCTCTTCCTTTGCGTGAATTCAGGGGAATCGTATCGCAGTCGGGTAGTTTCCGCGGGAAGCCCGGACCGTGAACAAGCGATTTTCAGCGTACCAGGAACAGGAGGAACGGAGGAAATCTCTCACACTCGGGAGAGCGCAGGCAATGTACGGATGGAAAATCGCGCTGGGATGTGCCGCCTGGGTCGGGTTGGCAGGTTCGGCGGAGGCTGGCTGGCCACAATGGAAGTTCTGGCAAGCAGGGGAGCATCAGGCAGGTGGGGTTTGCGTGCCGGTGAACGATGCCGCAGAATGTACGCTACGCGCGGATGTTGTCGGCAGTACGGAGTCAACGGGGTATCGTCTGTTTGACGGTTCCATGCTAGCGAGGTCTGGCCACTGGGTGCGTGAGGTGTGCGGCGCTGGCGATCCCCGCGACTGTACGGATTCCTGCCTGTGTGAAGGCTATCTGGAGAACGAGCCCTGTTGCGGAGAACTGCCTGACGCTGCCTGTGGACTGGCGGAACTAATGTATGAATCGCGTTACGCCTGTTTGTCGTCCAGTCGTCGTCTGGCGATTGTCCGCCTGGCACGCCGATACAGTTGCGAGTGTCATCCGGAGGTATTGCAGGCACTGGGAGATGCATTGAGCGATTGCAATGCGCGCGTTCGGATTGCCGCTGCCGATGGCCTGGGGGATCAACTCCGCCGATACGCCTGTTGCTGCCCGCCCTGGGTGATCATCAAGCTGCAGTGTGCCCTTAACGATTGTAGTCCGCGGGTGCGGCTGAAATCCTCCCGAGCCTTGCGACTTTGTGGGTATAACTCGGACGGCTGCGAGGATACCTGCTGCGTGGACGATCATTGTCTGGCATTTGAATGTCTGGCCGAACCCATTTACACGGAACTTCCCCTGGAGGACGCTTTTCCCTTCGACGCGCCAAGTCCCGCGGATCGTTCCTGGCAGTCGCTGCCCGGGGGATTGTTTCCGTTGGAAAGCCCCCGGAATCGATCGGCCGAGGATGCCCCCCTGCCAGAAAAAATCGTGCCGCGGAGAGGGGCCTATGTTCCCGAGGAGGATTCAGCGGAGTTCCAGATGCCCCGGCGCAGTCCTCGGGAATTGATCGGTTTTCGCGATTAAGCCGATTGTTCGCGAACATTGGACATGTAATTTAGCACACAGGCTCCGCAACGGCCTTGTCGAGAAATCCTGAACTACAATGGAATGAGGCATGTGGGGAGAGTCTGCCGGTTGATGCAGTCGTTGAATATCAATCGAAACGGAACAGAAAGCGGCGAGCATGGCGGAGCATACGGCAATCGAAACGACTTTGCGGGCGCTGGAGCAATCGAAAACTCCCGCGGCGCAACTGGTGTTGATGCACGCATTAAGTGTCGAGGATCAAACGATTCGCGACCTGGCGGCCCGTGCGATTGTCCGTTCCGGCAATTCCCTGGCCAAGACGGAAGTCATTCGCAACATCAATCGCCTGTCCGCGGAACTGATTGAAGAGATCGGTCAGGACGAGAAGTCGATCAGTTTTCCTCTGCGTCAGTGCCTGCAACATGGAGATGTGCCGTCCTCGTTGAAAGCGCTGGAAACGATCGAGGCGGCACGATTTTATCAGGAAATTCCATTTCTGTTAAAATTTCTAGGTCAGGCTTCCGGGACAGCCGCGGATCGTGCGGAGCAAGCATTGTTGGCGCTTGTCGATCAACTTTACGAAGATCGCTTGAAGCTGAAACTGAGCGACCCGTCCGCGGTCAATAAGCAATGTGAAGACCTGCTGCAAGTCCTTGGCGTGGAATTGTCGCGATTTGAATTGCTCAAGCGTCCCCGTGCGCTGGTGGAAGCGGTACTGATACTGTCGTTTCCCGAGCATGGCGTGGCGCATCAGTTAATTCGTGAAAGTTCGGCGGAGTCCCAGGCGGTGGTGTGGGACACCCTGATGAACTCGAAGCATCCTGGCGTCATGAATTTCCTGATCCAGTCGATGAGCCAGAAATACATTCATCCGCGGAAGCTGGAAATATTCTCGCGCAGGCGAGATATCGAATTTCAGTATGCCGTGGTCAGCCATGTCCCCGAAACTTTTTCCACGAATCAGGAACGCAACTATTGCCAGTTGCAGTCCTTGCCCTGGCTGTTTCCCAGTGAGGAACTCTGGCAGCGTTTTCCGCCCCATTGGCATGGTCGCGTGCTGAAACTTGTGGATGCGATTGCCTATCAAAGCTACCAGAAGGCGGAATTCTACGAGAGTGTCTTGAAATACGGGTCGGTGGTGGGGAAGGCGGTGGCTGCCCGGAACCGTCATTTGCTCAAGCCGCAGTTTTTCGACCAAATTGTGCTGGAATCGCTGGAATCGCCCGAGGAAGGCATCGAGGCCTGGGCTGTCTCCGAACTCCGCTATACCGACATCCCGGACAAATACCGGTATCTGGTGAATCGCCTGGACAGTTCCCGAGAACAGGTCTGCCTGGAGGCACGCAAGGCGTTGGGCCGCTTTGATGTTCAAAACGCCATTGTCTATTGCGAATCGGCGCGCCCTTCCCTGGGGCCGCGGATTGCCGAGTTACTCCTGAAAATAAATCCCAACGCCTGCCAGGAATTGTCGCGCGAACTGGCAAGTCCCGTCCGCACGCGCCGGCTGCGCGCGGCCAAGGCGGTCGCATTCATGAATCTCGAACTTCAGGTTTGCGATGCCCTGGTGGAAATGCTGTATGACAGCGACGCCGTTGTGCGGCGGTCCATTGCCGAAATTCTGGGCAACGTTCCCGTGCAAAGCGTGATCAGTGCCCTCACGTTGTTGCTGGAAGATTCCAACATACGCGTCCGCGAAACGGCGCAAGAATCGCTTGATCGGATTGATGCTTTACTGCGGGCCGACCTCATTTCGGCCGCCGCACCTTCCGAACAGCACGCGACCCAGGGCGAACCCATTTCGCTGGCCGACCGGGAGGATGGATGATGCTATCGATAATGCCAGATTCTTGTCTGCTCTACATGGCTCACCTTTCGGAAATCGCGCGGCATAGCCGCAATCCCGGAGGGGGGAGCCAGTATTACACCATCGTTCTCGCGGTTCTCGGTTTACTGGTGGCGCTGTGGGTTTGCTGGGGGCTGATTGCCAAATTACGCGGTGCCGGGGCGAATGGCGCCGGAGTAGAGCAGACGTCCCTGCTGGAACTGATCGCCGAAAAACTGGGGCTGACCCCCGCCGAAATCGATATGCTGAAGACCATAGCCCTGGAAAATGGCATTCAACCGGCGGAAGTGTTGCTGGTGGATCCCGTGCTGTGTGCCAATGCGGTCGCGTCGCATGCCCGAGAGCAGTCTTCGGGCCAGGAACTGTTGATCAAGCTGTTTGGACCGGAACGCAGCCACTATCCGCCTCGAACATCGGAAGCGTGATCCCCCCGCCGGGGATGCCGCCCTGGCTACAGAATGAAGTTGCTCAGATCCTCGTCCCCCGCGATTTCGTTGAGCTGCTCCCGGACATACCGTCCGTCGATGGTCAACTGCAGTGGTGTCTGGCAGGGAGCGTTGAAGCTGGTCTCTTCCAGCAGGCGTTCGAGGATGGTGTGCAGTCGGCGCGCCCCGATATTCTGCGTGGATTGATTAACCTGATGGGCGATATCCGCAAGCGCCGCGATTCCATCCTCGGTGAATTGCAATTCCACGCCATCGACGGCCAGCAATTGCCGATATTGCAGGGTGAGCGAATTCGAGGGTTCGGTAAGAATTCGCACGAAGTCGTCGCGGGTCAGATCCTGCAACTCCACGCGGATCGGGAAACGCCCCTGGAGTTCCGGCATCAGGTCGGCGGGACGGGAGCGATGAAACGCACCCGCCGCGATGAACAGCATGAATTCAGTGTTTACCGGACCGTATTTCGTCTGCACCGTGGTTCCTTCGACGATCGGGAGCAGGTCGCGTTGCACTCCCTGTCGGCTGACATCCGCGGTTTTACTTCCCTCTTGAGGCCCACAAATCTTGTCGATTTCATCGATGAAGATCATCCCGCAGTTCTCCGCCAGCCGGACCGCCTCTTCCTGAATGACTTCCCGATCCATCAAGGCCTCGGTTTCCTGTTCCAGGAGAATGCGGCGGGCTTCCTGGATGGTCACCTTGCGTTGCCGCGGATTCTTGGGGAGTAGTTTTTCGAACATGTTCTGGAAGTCGGCATCCATCTGCTCCATTCCCATGTTGGAAAAAATCTGCACCGGAGTGGTTTTCTGTTCCACTCGCAGTTCCACTTCGCGTTCTTCGAGTGTTCCCTGACGCAGCATTTCGCGAAATTTATCGCGATTCCGTTCGTGTCGTTGCTCGGTTTCCTCCGCGCGCGACTCCGGAGACCAGCCAGTCGGCTGCGGGGGGAGTAGCAGGTCGAGCAGGCGTTCTTCCACGTTTCGCACGGCTCGCTCTCGAACTTCCTCCTTTTTCCGATTGCGGATTAGAGTGATGGCCGCCTCCACCAGATCGCGGACCATGCTTTCCACGTCGCGGCCGTAATAGCCCACTTCCGTGTATTTGGTTGCCTCCACCTTGATGAACGGGGCGCCGGTCAGAGTGGCCAGGCGGCGGGTGATTTCCGTCTTCCCAACGCCGGTCGGGCCAATCATGATGATGTTCTTAGGCGTGATTTCCCGCCGCGTCGCTTCGTCGAGTTGTCGCCAGCGGTAACGATTTCGCAAGGCGATGGCAACGGAACGCTTGGCCGAGTCTTGGCCGACAATGTGCCTGTCCAACGCCGCCACGATTTCGCGGGGGGTCAGGTTCCAGTTGGTTTCGGGTGGGGTCTGGTCGGCGGAATTCATGAAGGGGGCACTTTCGATTGGGAGCATCCCGCGGTAGTGATTCTCGTTGCGATTAAATCCGGGAGGGAAGTTCTTCGAGAATCAGGTTGTCGTTGGTATAGATGTCAATTTCGGAAGCAATCCTCAGCGACTGTTCGACGATTTCCCGGGCCGATAAACTGGAATGCCGCAACAGCGCCCGCGCGGCCGCCACGGCATAATTTCCCCCGGAGCCGATGCCAATGATGCCATCCGCCGGGGTCACCACATCCCCTTGTCCCGTGACCAGCAGGGAATGTTCGGCATTCACCACGACCATCATGGCTTCCAGTCTTCTCAAGATGCGATCGGTTCGCCAGTCGCGGGCCAGTTCCGTCGCCGCGCGGGGAATATTGCCGGGAAAATCCTTGGCCTTGGCTTCGAAGCGTTCCAGCAGGGCAAAGGCATCGGCAGTCGAACCCGCGAAACCAACCAGGACGTTCCCCTCCAGAATTCGCCGGATTTTTCGGGTATCGTGTTTCAGAATGCATTGTCCATAGGTCACCTGACCATCCGCCCCGATGGCAACCTGGCCTTTGTGACGCACCGTCAGCACGGTTGTCGAACGGGCTTCCATGCGTAGATAATGGGGCTGGGAGGGCATGGCTTGGATGTCCATCGGTTGGAGGCTATTTATTCGGCTGGTGGTAAGGTATTCTCGCGGCATTGCGTGGGGAGTCAAACGATCTCGACGGAAAAGGGGGGGACTGGAAGGTGTCGATTCCAGGCGATCCCAGAACATCCGCAAGGGAAAGGAATGGTAACATGGCCGAGAACATTGGAAAACCATCGTTCGACCTGGATTCGCTGCAACAGCGAATGGTTACGCTGGAATCGACCCTGGCTTATTTGCAGTTTGATTTCGAACAGCTCAACGGCGTGGTTCTGGAACAGCAGAAACAAATCCAGGAAATGCAGCGGAATCTGGAACGCATGGAGGAGCAACTGGCCGGCCCCTCCGCGGACCTGCCAGACCCGCTTGACGATACGCCACCTCACTATTGATGCCAGCAAACCGTTGCCACGCGGAGAGGCCCGCGCCGGACGTGCAAATTTCTTCGCATGAACTTGGCGGAACATTTCGGCGTGATATGATTTCGTCCATCCTAATCCAGGTCTTCACCGAGGAGTATGTTCGTGACAGAAAGTAGATCAACCCTTTGCGGTGTCGTGGTGCTGATCTCTTGCGGCTGCCTGATCGCCCTGCAGGAGCGGGTGGCTGCTGGTCCGCCGGCGGAAGAAGTCTCGGCTGCCATCTTGCGTATCCAGGAGGTCTCGGGGCAGGCCGAGGGGCATGTCGCTGCAAGGCAGGCGATCCAAACGCTTCAATCGCAAGACGCCTCCGCGCTGCTTCCCATTCTGCAAGCCCTGGAAACCGCGAATCCGCTGTCGGCCAACTGGCTGCGGAACGCCTTTGAAACGATTGCCGCGCGTACCGTCAAACAAGGGCAGCCACTTCCAGTGGACGAGATGTTCGCTTTTCTGGGGGAGAAATCGCACAATCCCAAATCGCGCCGGCTGACCTTCGAATGGTTGCGCCGCGTAGCAGGTGAGCGGACCAACAGCCTGATTCCAGGTTTTCTGAACGATCCCAGCGATGAACTCCGCCGGGAAGCAGTGGCCCGGCTGCTCGAGGAAGCGTCCGCCATTCCCGCGACAGAGGCTTCCGCGCAGTCGCGGCGGCGGGAACTCTATCAACAGGCGTTGACGGGGGCCTCCGACGATGATCAGGTTCGGAAGATTGTTGCGGCCCTCAAGGAATACGATATCTCCGTGGATTTGCCCCGGCATTATGGCCTGCTCACCGACTGGTATTTGATCGGTCCGTTCGATAACAAGAACGAAAGTGGTTTCCCCGTGGTTTATCCACCGGAGCAACAGGTCGACCTGGCCGGCGAGTACGCGGGTCAACTTGGTCCCGTTACCTGGCAGCAGTACAGCACCGACGATTCGTACGGCACGATGGACTTGGCAAAACTGGTCGGCCCGCACAAGGGAGCGATCCTGTATGCCTGCACTGATTTCCCCAGTGAAACGGCGCAACCCGTCGAATTCCGCCTGGCCACTCCGAATGCCTGGAAACTGTGGCTGAATGGGGAGTTGCTGTTCGAGCGGGAAGAATATCATCGGGGGACATTCTTCGATCAGTATCGTGTTCCCGCGAAATTGAAGCCGGGCAAGAATCAGATTCTGTTGAAAATCTGCCAGAATGAACAGGAACAATCCTGGGCGCAGGACTGGAAGATCCAGTTTCGTGTTTGCAACCCCTTCGGCATGGCTGTTTCGCAGCCGGAACAGGCGGAGTGAAGGGGCAAATTGCCACTGCTGCATACGAAGTTTCATGTCCTTCGCGAGGGAGTCCGTTGATGAAATTGCTGAATCGAATTTGTGTCGCCTGCCTGGTATGCAATCTGTTCACCGCCGCGTGGGCGGAGGACTGGCTGCAATTTCGCGGTTCCGATAACAGCGGAATTGTGCGCGGCACCCCCTTGCCCGAAACGCTGGACGGCAGCGAGTGGACGGCCTCGCTGTCAGGTCGGGGGTTGTCGTCTCCCATTATTTTGGGGGATCGGGTAATCCTGACCTGCAGCGACGGGTATCGGCAGGATCGCCTGATTGTGGCCTGCTTTTCCGAAAAGACGGGCGACAAACTGTGGCAGCGTGAATTCTGGGCCACGGGACGCACCATCTGTCATGAAAAGATGTGCGTCGCGACTCCCACGCCGGCCAGTGACGGACAGCGGATTTTCGCGTTTTATTCCTCGAACGACGTGATCTGCCTCGATTTGGAGGGTAACCTGCAATGGTATCGCGGGTTGACCTTCGATTTTCCGAACGTCAGCAACAGCCTGGGGATGGCTTCCTCGCTGGTGGTCCGCGACGGCACGGTGGTCTGCATGGCGGAAAACGACACCCAGTCGCTCACGTTTGGCCTGAATGCGGAAGATGGAACGACACGCTGGCAACTCGAACGTCCGCGCAGCGCCAACTGGACGTCACCCATCGTCTGGCCGGAAGACAATTCGCTGGTATTGTTGCAGTCCTCGAAGGGGGTTTCGGCGGTCGATCCGCGCACGGGGGCAACGGCCTGGGAATATCTGGATGGGGCAGCGACGATTCCTTCGCTCACCGTGGCCAATGGAGTTGCCTATGTTCCTTCGCATGGACTGACGGCCATCAAGCCAGGTTCCAGCGATCCCCGCACGCCGGAAATCCTCTGGCAAGTCGCTCAATTATCTCCTTCAACGGCAAGCCCGCTGGTGCACGAAGGCCGTGCCTATGTGATCAACAACGCAGGCGTGCTGGTGTGTGCCGATATCACCAATGGGGAGCGGAAATGGCAATGTCGACTGACGGGAAAATTCAGCGCGACGCCTATTATTTCAGCCAATCGCTTGTATTGCTTCAACGAACAGGGGTTGGGGCAGGTTGTGCGCCTGGATGCCGAACAGGGGGAGGTCATTCATACGCGTGATTTCGAGCAGACGATCCTCGCCACGCCCTCTGCCGCCAATGGGGCCTTGTATCTTCGCAGCGATCGCAACCTGTGGAAAATCAAGTAAGTCGCGATCACGCTATTGCCTTTCCGCATGTGACGGACAGTCGTTTTCTCCGCCGTTGCTGTAATGGTGGCGTTGGCGGCGGGCCAGGCGTTTCCGGAGTGGGTTCAAGTAGAATCGCTCAAACCGCGACCAGTGAACCTGTTTCTCCTTGGGGATGCGCTGGTGTAACAGGTCGATGACCTGCAACTTCACTGCGGCGGACATGCTGTCGAGAAACATCGGAATGCGACAAGCAGGGCCCCGCACGAGAATCATGTGATTGAACGGCCACCAATGGAGTACCACCACGTCCTTCAGTTCAATCCGCTTTTTGCGAAAGATACCGTGATGCGTCAGGGAACCGGAGGTCAGCACCCATAATTCCCGCAAGGTGCACATCGCGAGAAATGTAAAGATCAACGCTATGGAGGCGGGCCAGGCCAGAATCGCCAGTTGTGTCAGCCAGATAACGGGTGGACCGAAATTCGCGAGACCGACACGGAGTAGGTGTTGTGCAAAGGGGAGGAACACCAGCAGCGTCAGCACCCCATGCAATACGGCAATAAACAGAAATAGATAACAGCCAATTCGCATGTGCCGGATGAAGAGGGCTGTTTCCTGCTCCCCAGCGATGACCGCGTTCCCGGAATCGGCTGTAGGGGATTCCGGTGGGCGTTGGGCATCAAGGGGTGGCATGGGGGGAAACTCGCGCGGGATCGGGTTGCCTGCCGGCCAGAATTTGCGCGATGTGCATGACGGCAAGCGGGATGTTCTGTCGCCGGATCAGGCCCTCCAGGTGCATCAGGCAAGACATGTCTCCCGCCGTCAACACTTGCGCCCCGGCCCGCAGGTGGTCGTGGATGCGATCGTTCCCCATCATGCAGGAAACCGCTTCCTCGGAGACGGCAAAGGTTCCGCCGAAACCGCAGCATTCGTCCTGGCGTGTCAGGGGGACCAGTTCCAAGTCGGGGATTTTTTCCAGCAGGCTGCGTGCCTTGCTGAACTCGGCACCCATCACTTCACTGGAGGACCCCAGCCGTAATTCCCGAAGTCCGTGGCAACTTTGATGCAGCCCGACGCGAAACGGGAAGGACAGGTCGAATTGATCCACCTTCAGCACATCCGTCAGAAAGGCACACAATTCCCAGGTGTTCCGCGCCACGTGTTCGTATTCGCTGCCGTGGCCGACGAGATCGTGATAATGATTGACGATCATCGAGACGCAACTGCCCGAAGGGCAGACGATATGGTCGAAATGGGCGTAATTCTTTACCAGCGCGCGGGCCAGGGGGCGGGCATCGTCCCAGCAACCGGTGTTGGCCATCGGTTGGCCACAACAGACGGGGGCATCGGGAACATCCACCTGGCATCCGTGGGCTTCGAGTAATTCAATACTGGCCCAGGCGACATCGGGGAAAAGTTGGTCAATATAACAGGGGACGAACAGGGCAACGTGCATGAGTTATTCGTTCAACAGGAATTATGGGATGCGTGGCGGTGCGGGCCACATACCTAGTATTGCAGGCTCCCCTTGATTTTCCAACTGGCGGGAATCGGCAAATTGTCCACGGCAGGGCAGAAAATCAAATTCCCCTGAAAATGCGTTTGTCTCGTTGCTGATGGGGCTGGCTATCCTGTATTCTGACGCTGCGTTGCCGGGTATGTTACGTCTCGTTCACCGGCGCGGGCTGTTTGATGGATTTAAAAGGGAGGCTGGTATTGCTCGCCGGACCAATTTTTTCGCGGGAAGCGTTGACGGCCCCGCGTCAACTGAAAACTTACGCCATGCGGGCGGGATATCTGTTCGCCTTTTTTGTGCTCTTGTACACTGCTAACCAGGCAACGTTTGGCTGGCAGCAGTATCGTAGCCCGGGGGCCACGGCACGTTTTGGGGCATATGTCTTCCAGATTTTCGCGTTTATTCAGCTCACGTTGCTGCTGTTCGCTGGTCTGCTGTTTTCCGCAGGGAATGTAGCAGCCGAAAAGGATCGCCGGACCCTGTTGCTGTTGTTGATGACGGATCTCAAGGACCGGGAACTGGTATTGGGTAAGTTGCTGGCCAGCCTGCTGAATGTGTTTACGCTGCTGTTGTGTTCGCTTCCCCTGTTCGTGTTTGTGCGGCTGCTGGGTGGCGTCAGCCTGCTGCAGATCGGCTGGTTGCTGGCGATCACCGGGGCAGCAGTGTATGCGGCTGGGAGTTGGGGGATTCTGGTTGCTTTTTGGCGCGAGAAAACCTTTCAGACGTTGTCGATCAGTCTGTTGGGATTGGTTGCCTTTCTGGCGATCGTCGAGATGCTGACATTCCTGGTGGGGCCGCAAACATCTGCCGGGGAATGGATTGGCGCGCTCGATCCGTATCGTTCGCTGTTGCGCGTGGTTAGTCCCTTTTCGATGGGGGGGCTTTCCCGCATCAGCGAGTTGTCGCTATGGCATTCGCTGGGAGTTTTGCTGGGGTTGGCCGTTTTGCTGAATCTGATCACGATTGTCAATCTGCGAAACTGGAATCCTTCGAAAAGCGTGTTTGTTGCCGTCAAGGAGGACAAATCCGGCGGCCGCACGCGGCAGGCCCGCACGGTTTGGAATCGGCCCATACTCTGGCGTGAAATCATGACCAAGGCGTATGGCCGCAAGATTTTTCTGATCAAACTGGCCTATATTCTCTTTGCCGGGCTGATTGGCTTGGCCTTGTTTCGCGGGGGCGCGACGGATGCGCTGGTGTTGGGCATGGTCTCCTGGCAGGGGCTGGGATTTGTGCTGCTGGCGTTGCTGTCGCTGATGCTGGTGAATGCCCAGGCGGTGACATCCATTACCAGCGAACGGGATGGGCAAACACTCGAAGTATTGCTGGTGACGGAAATATCTCCGCGGGAATTCATCGGCGGGAAACTGCTGGGTGTCTTTTACAATGCCCGCGAAGCTCTGCTGGTGCCATTGCTCTTCGTGGGCATGCTGTTCGTCCAGCAATTGATTGCCGCCGAACAGGTGGTTTACCTGGGAGTGGGGTATATCATGCTGTGTGCGTTTGCGGCCATGCTGGGGCTACATTCCGCGATCAGCTTCGACAATTCCCGGACGGCCATTATCAACAGCCTGGGGACCATTTTTTTCCTGTTCATCGGGATCTTTATCTGCATGATCCTGATAGTCGAAGCCCGTTCCTCGTTTGCGTTGCAACTCCCGAGTTTTCTGATATTTATCGTAGGCGGCAGCATCGGATTGTGGGCTTCACTGACGCATCGGAATCCTTCTCCCGCGTTGACGCTGTCTGCGGGGGTGCTCCCTTTCGTGACCTTTTACGCAATCACGGCCTTTTTGCTCGGCGAATCCTTCAGTGTGTTTCTTGCGGTCTGCGCGGCCTATGGTTTCACGGCCCTGGCCATGATGATGCCTGCCATCAGCGAGTTCGATGTTTCCCTGGGGCGCGCGACGATCGAGAAAAGCTGAATTCCGGGAGAGTGCGCGTTGGCCCGTGGATTCCGCGTTTGCCCCATTAACCAGTTGAATGCATGATGTTTCACGAGGTATTCCAGACCATGGCCCTGTGGTTGCCTGGCGTTGGCGTCATGCTGGCGCTGACAATCCTGTCGGGCTTTTTTTCCGCCAGCGAGACGGCCCTGTTTTCGCTATCGCGCAACGACCTGCAGGCATTCTTGGAAGGTTCGGTGCTCGAACGCCGCATCGTCGCCCTGCTGGGAGACTCCTCGCGCTTGTTGACGGCCATTCTGTTCTGGAATCTGGTCACGAACCTGTCGTATTTCGCGGTCAGCGTGGTGGTGGCCCGTCGCCTGGCCCTGGCGGGTTATCCTGAGGGAAGCTGGATGATTGGCGCCCTTGGGCTGGTCTCCATAATTCTCCTGGGAGAGGTTCTGCCCAAGAGCCTTTCGGTGGTGTTTCCGCGACGGATTTCGCTGTTCGTGGTCTGGCCTCTCGCGCTGAGTGTTACCGTGCTCGATCGGGTGATTCCGCCGCTGCTGATGATCACGCGGGGATTGAAGCGAGGGTTCTGGCCGCGTTTGGAACAGGAAGTGTTTCTGGAAGCGGAGGATCTGGAAAAAGCGGTCGATCTTTCGTCCCAGTCGAGCGAAATGATACAGCACGAACGCAAGGTGCTGCATCAGATACTCGATTTGAAGGAGACCACGGTGGAAGAACTGATGCGTCCACGGGGCACGTATATCACCGTGACGGAACCCGTCGTCTGGCGCGATCTCGGGCGCAGCCTGCCCCCGGGGGGCTTTGCCGCCGTGGTGGAACCGGGGACGGATCAGGTGTGTGGGGTGTATTGGCTGACGGGCACCATCTACAACCCGAAAAAAGGCTTGCGTTCCTTTCGCGAAACCGTGGTCTACGTCCCCTGGTGCGCGCATGCGGCCCGCGCGCTGTCGATGATGCGGGAAAAGCTGTGTCACACAGCCGTCGTTGTGGATGAGTATGGTCAGACGATCGGCATGCTCAGCCAGCAGGACCTGCTGGACTCGATTTTTACGGTATCCACCACGCCGACACGATTGATTCATACCCGGGACACGTTGCTGAAAATCGGCGACGAGACTTATCACCTCGATGGATTAACGACGTTGCGGTTCCTGGCGCAACATTTGAATCTCCCCTACGACCCGGAAGCCGAGCCCAGTGTGACCGTCGCCGGATTACTGCATCAACTGCTGCGCCGTTTTCCGGAAGTGGGCGATCAATGTGTCTGGCAGGGCTGGCGCATGCGTGTGTTTGATGTCAGTGGTCCCAGCCGGATTCGCGTGCTGCTCGAGCGGGACAGGGAAAACTCCACGTCACAAGGGAGGACTCCATGATTCTCTGGCTGGGGATTTGGCTGCTGTTTCTGGTCGGTCTGAGGCTCTCCTATTTCTTCAGCGGCATCGAAACCGCGTTTTACCGCGCCAGCAAGCTGCGGCTGAATATCGACGCGCAAACCGGAGACGTATTGTCGCGCCGCATCCTGAACTTCGCGGCGAATCCCTCGCAGTTCGTGGCCACCATCCTGATCGGCAACAACATCGCCAATTACGTGACGACCTACGCCGTCAGTTGCGGAGCGATCCAGGCGCTGGGCAGTCTATCCGAACTGAAGGAAGTGGCGGTGACGGTTCTGATTTCCCCGGTGGTGTTTGTCTTCGGGGAACTGCTGCCGAAGTCCCTGCATTACCAGGCCCCGCTCTTGATGCTGAAGCGCTATTTTCACTTTTTCTGGATCGCGCATCTGCTGCTGCTCCCCTTCAGTTGGCCCCTGATGCTGTTTACGGGTTTGTTGCAGAAACTGGGAGGAGTACAGCGGCAACCGATGCTGCGAATCCTGGGGCGGCGTCCCCTGGCCAACGTGATTGGCCAAGGGCACGAGGAGGGGGTCGTCACGCGGATGCAGCACGACCTCATCCAGGGAGTCTTCCTGAACGCCAGCCTGAGGCTCGACAATCTGGTGACTCCCCGCGAGGTGGCCTTTACCACGATCGAACAGCCGACGCGGGCTCAGTTACTCGAACATGCGCGGGCATTCGGCCTGGTGGAAGTGGCCGTAATGGAAGAATCCGAAGGACAAAAGCGCCCCAGTTATTACCGTGTTTGTGAGCTGTTGCTGCATCAGGCCGCCTTGAATGAAATTCGGATGCCGATGACCGAAATTCCGATCGAGAGCACGCGTCTGGAGGCCTTGCTGCGCCTGCAGCAACAGGATTGCGACATGGGGGTTATCATGGATGGCGTTCAGATTGTCGGCATCGTCCGTCGCCGCGTGCTCGTGGAAGCCCTGCTGCAAGGGGGGCTAGCCGCTCAACCTCTGCTGGACTGAGACTCGTCCGTCTGCCGCTTAACTGTTCCCGTACCGTCCCGCGTTCCCGCTGGGGAGAATCCCTGTGGCGTTTCCCGGAAAAAGCGAGCGCCCGGTCAGGAGAAGCTGCAGGGGAGGGTGGGGGCCAGGGATTCCTGAAGGAATATTTTGGCTAAACTTCCGCGGGAAGAAAAATCGGCTCAAGTCGCGGCCGCTGCAAGCCGACGGGCAGGGCGGTTTCAGGCTTGAAAAACAGGGTTTTGGTGTCGAAAGTGGTGGAACTGAATGTAATTCTTTCAAGGTCGGCAAGAAGCTGGGGAAACTCTTGACCGTCTCGGGCAGGTTCCGATAAAACCCGCCCCGTCCTGGTGATTGATCGCCGCGAATACAGACCATGCGAATGATCCCGGGGACCCATCACAAGCCATTCTATAACTTCCAGCAAAAGCGAATCATGGACAACCTGAATCACTCTGGAATGTCCTGATTCACCGTTGGCATCGAATCCACCCGTTTGCCCGGATTTCGATGCAGCAGCGAATTCCACCACTTGACCCTGTGTAGCCGAGTTCGTTGTTTTCAGCCCCAGACAAATTGTTTGCTCCTCTAATTTCAGGACTGTGCCCATGTCGTTCCCACGATTCAGACCCCTGACAACTGCATTGGCCACGGCCATGCTGGTCTCGTTCGCTTCGCGATCCGAAGCTCAACTCTTCCGGAGTCCGTGCGCAAGCTGTTCGATGCCCGTGCAACCGGTTGCCTACAATCCCTGTAACGTCTGCGAGCAACCCGCGCAGGTTGTGTACCGCACCGTGCCAGTCACGGAATATCAGCAGGTGGCCCAGGTCGTGCGAAAGCCGATTGTCGAGACCGCCTACGAAGATCGTCAATACACCGAATATCGCACCGTTTATGAACAGCGGACCGCGGAAATCCCCACTGTCTCCTATCAGAATGTCACCGAGTGCCAGATGGTCTCGCGCGACATGGGACGCTGGGTTACGAATCGTCAACAGGTCGCGAAAATGTCCCCCTGTGCCTACGATAGTTCGCCAGGATTGCTCGGCATGTTCAACCGCACGGGTTACCAGATTCGCTCTGCATTGACGCCGAACTACGTTACGCAGCGGCAGTATGTGCCGAACGTGGTGGCGTATAACGTCCCGATAACGCGCCAGGTCGCGGTGCGGGGCACGCAAACCGTGAATTACCAGGTGGCTCGTCTCGAACCGCATACCGTCACCAAGCAGGTGGCTGTTCGCAAGATTCGCTACGAGGACGAGCAGGTTGTCGCCATGCGGCCCGTGACGACCTATCGCACGGTCCCCATTGGAACTCAAACCGCATTTGGTTTCGTTCCCTTCCAGGAAGGGAGCAGCACCATGACGGCCAAGGCGCCAACGCCCGATCCGATTTCCACCAAAAGCGCGGAAGCGCCCACGCCGGTGCCAAAGCGGACGGCCGAGAAGGACAGTAAGTTTGACACCAAGGATACCAAGGAAAAATCCGGCGGGGGCTTCAACCCCTTCCCCGCGGGAACCTCTCGCGAGCCTCGTCAGAACACTCAGCAGTCCGAGACCGAAGTCCAGACTGCCGATCGGAACCATTCCCCGGCTTCCTCAGCCAATCCAGCCGTCCCCTCGATGATTCGAGTTGCCGGCTGGCGTGCTCGGGCCTCTCAGCCCGAAACTTCCCTCCCCGAGAATGGAAAGGATTCGTCTGGACCATCCCTCCACGTGGTGAAAACCACACCTTAGTCCCCCCTGAACGTGTGCGTCCTGCTTGCTCGCTCCCTGTCCCCCCCCCCCCTCGCAAGTAGGGCGACTCAGCACGTTCTTCCCCGCGGCACCGGATTCATTCCGGTGCCCTTTTTTTTTGCGCTCATGTAGCCGCGCGGCACCGGGTCGATCTCACCGAGACTTTCGTACCCAGGCATTTCCCTTCCGTGAGATTCCTTCCGTTTGTTTCCCCCGTCCTCGCGCCAGCAAGCCTGTCCCCTTGCCTGGGTTGGTGCAGTGGAAATAGTTCTGGAATTCAGTCGGGAAGTTGCCATGATGTAAAGTAGAAGCAAGTGGTGTGCCAGGAACCGTATTCATGAGTGGCCGAAAACAAAAATCGGGAATGGGGTATACCCATATCGTGGGGTTGGATGCCGCAGCCTGCCACAAGTATTCCCGCACCGCGTCCTTGGTCGAGCCATTGCGGCAATTTCTAACTTTTAATCGTGTAAGTGTTTACGGTTGTCTGCAACATCGTCTGTGGCGTGATCCCAGCGTGCCCGCGCCGCGTGGAAACTGGGCGCTTTCCCTGGCCATCCGCTGGAATTCCCCGGCCGACCAGGCATGGGACGAAGTCGAATCGGCGGTTGCAGCCGCCCCGGAATTACAATTGGAAGCGTTGTGCTTGCACTTTCTACAAGCGGAGTGTGAATTTACTTCCGATGCAGGATTGTGTCTGGCGGATACGCAGCAATTGAGCGGTTTATCCCAGGAGTTACAGGCATATGCCCAGCGTTGCCGCGGCCAATTCGTGCACAAGCAGGAATCTCTGGAATTATGTCGACGGTCAAATATCCTTGTGGAGCAACTCTCCGGGAGCGGTCAGGGAATCGTGGGGGCCTTGGCGGCCATTGTCTTTCATCACTTTGGTCGTGGGGATTCCCGGGAACTGATTCTTCACGCGTGACATGCCGCCCCCCGTCCGAGCCTTAGCCATTTCCGGTCTAAGTGACTGCCATCTTGCGATTTCGGGCTCTCTGGTTTGTTGCGTTCTGCCCCGGCAGTCAGAATAATACGGAGACCCGGAAAAGGGTTTGCTGTCGTCGAGGGCTTGTGTCCTGTGAGTATGTCAGGCCAGTGCCCGAGAGGCGGTATTAAAACGGCCGGCTCCCTGTCCGACGCCTGTTCCCGTCCCCTCCGTCCCGAGGATCGCTCGATGTCGATTAAATTTCGCTGTTCCAAATGCAATCATGGGATCAAGGTCGCCGATGACGCCGCGGGGAAGGCCATTAAGTGTCCGCAATGCGATGCCAAGCTGAAAGTCCCGTCAGGCAGGGAAAAGTCCGAAGCGCCCACGAAAGCAGTGAAGGGGGCATCCGGCTCTCGTAAAAAGCGGGCCGAGGACCCCAGCAGCGACGCGTTTCTGGAGAACCTCGATCTGGATCGGTTGATCGATACCGAAGTCAAGCTGTGCCAGAAATGCGCGACGGAAATCCCTGAGGGTGAAACGGCCTGCCCCTCCTGTGGATTCGATCCCGAACAACTCACTGCCGCCGGTCGGAAGCGGCAGAAGATGTCTGCCCAGGGTATCGATCCGGCGACCTTTTATGAAAAAGTCTGGTCGGATTCCTTTCGATTCGGATTCTCGCACATCGGCCAGATGATGAAAACCGGATTCATTCTTACGCTGTTCTTTCTGCTGGCGGGGCTGTGTGCGTATTACCTGGTCTGGGTCGCGACTGTTCCGCCGCGCGGCTTCTGGACCTTGCTGACGACTGTTTCGGCCATGATTCCCCTGGGCTGGTTGCTAGTGCAGCACCTGGAAATCATGCATCTGACGCTCCATAAAAAAGATGAAATCAAAAAAATCCATTTTGATTTCGCGTTGTGCGGCATGAGTGGCGTTAAATTCGTGGCCTGGGTGCTGATCTACGGGCTCCCCTTCTGGGTAGTGTTCGGAGGCCTGGGAGTGTTGCTCAACATGCTGGAAGTTCCCTTTGGCCTGGGAATCGGTTTATCGCTCGCCCTGATCTCGATTTTGATATTCACGCCCCAGGCGATGTCGCATTTAACCATGCCCGTGGAAGTGCCAGGGTGGGTCTTCCCGAAAATCGTCCCCACGCTCGGGGTCACCGCGTTGCCCGGGCTGATGTGGGTCGCCCTGTTCCTGACGATCAATCTCCCCGTGGTGGGTACGATCGCGGGAGTTTATTTTCTGGGCAAGGCGGATTTTCAGCAGTTTGCGGATGCCCGTCTGCTGGAGGGGAAGATTCACACGGCCAAGGTGTATCTGAAGATCGCCGAGGGGGCCACCAGCGAGGAGGCAAAAAAGGCGCTGCAGGATCAATATACCGAAGCGGCCGCACTGGAACTTCCCGTCAAGCAGTGGTCCTGGCTGGTCTGGCCGATCAGTGGCGGAATTTTCTGTTGCTTCCTGATCAGTATGTCGAGTGTGATTGTCGCCCGGGCGAATGGCTTGTTCACGCTGCACCTGAAAAAAGGCCTGAACTTGATCACGCAATCGAAGGAAATCGTCTGGGAAAGCCGGCAGAAGGAAGGAAAGTTGCGCACGCGCAAAACTACCATGCCCGCGCCTCCCATCAAACGCTTTGCCGCGAATTTGGGGGATGTCCTGCTGGTGACACTGGTCCTCGGATTGCTCGGGTTCATCTTTGGAATGGTGGGGGGCATCATTCTCGAATCCGCGGGTGTGGATATGACGAGTCAAGTCGTGTTTATCTCCCTGGTGGCGACGGCGAGTGTCATTAGTAATCTGGTGCTGGTGATGTATTTCGTCAGTCAGGAATCGGGGCTGGAACAGGCCACGGTCGTGAAAAAAGCGATGAATATGTATGTCTGCACCGATGAAATGCGACCGATTTCCACGGGGCAGGCCGTCATTCGAGCATTGGCATTTCTGTTTCTGAGTAGCATACTGACTGTACAAATAGGGAATCTGATGGCCCTGTTTCGCGAGGACCGGAAAACGCTGCACGATCTGCTCAGCGGAACCCAGGTCCGCATGGATAAACCGGCCCCCCCCAAGAAAGCGGATGAATAGTCCGGTGAGGGTTCCCCGGGGCCTGTTCAATAACACTCCGGACGCCCTGCACTTACGAGTGCTGTCGCGTCTTGGCTCGCCCGATACCTGGACAAAGGGGCCTTGTGCGAGAATTCCCGCCCGGCGGTTTTCCCTTGGGAAAGTTCCGCCTGACCGGCGGATGCCTGCCGATTCCCCGCGATTCCGATCTTGACACAACCGGAGCTTTTTTTCTAAGAATCCCCGGTTTGATTGAAGTTTCCTTTCCATCCCCCTCCCTTGCGGATTTCCGCACAGCGTTCGTCAACGCATTCTCCTCCTTCGAATTCTGATTTTTCGCGGTGACTGTTGGCCGCGAGACGTCCTGTCATTACATCGTTCCTTTCCCCGTCCAGGTGGAAGATGGCAACCGTACCCGGTGCCGAGACTCCGACTGCTCCCGAGTTAACCGTGGCCTCGTCCGACGGAGTGCTCGGGTTCCGTATGTTGCTGGTGCTGGGAACCGTGGTCGGGATCTGCGTTCCCTGGGGGATCTGGACGATGCTGCAGCCTCCGGCGTTAACTCCGCTGGAACAGACGGAGCAGGCGCTCGAGTTGTTGCAGGAAGGGCGGACCCGATCGGCCTATCAGATCGCCATGAAACTGTTGCAGCAGCGGGTGAACGATCCGAATGTCGGTGGTACTCTGGAATACATCGCGGGGACGGCCAATTTTCGAAAGGCCGAGTATGACCGCCAGGATACGGATCTGGAGGCGTCGAGTATCACCCTGCCAATTTATGAACTGGCCATGCGATACCTCGAAAAAGCCAGTTTGAAAACCTTCGAGCCGAAACTGAAATCGTCCTGGGCCTATATGCTGGGGGTCTGCTACTTCCAGATGGAACGGTATTACGAAGCGCGCGAGCTGCTGGAACTGGCCTGGGACACCGCGCCCGAGCACCGCCACGAGATCGTGGGCAAGCTGGGGGAGTGTTATCTCGATCCCAATGTGTTGCGCGCCTCGCTATATAACCCCACCGACAAATTGCAGGCAAACGCGGCCAGCCAGCGGATGTTGGAGCGGATTCGGAAGATCGCGAGTGACACGCCCGATACCGGTCACGGGTTGACGAAACTCGAGCTGTTCAGGCTATTGCTGCTCCAGGCGGAGTATGAGTTACTCACCGGTTCCGCTCAGGAGATGGAGGCAACCTTGAATCGCATCCAGATGGATGAACTCGGGGAGAATATTTCGGATGAGTTCAAGAATTCGCTGAGGGATTCCGTCAAAATTCTGCGTGCGCGGGCGGCGCTGGAACAGGGGCAAACGGGGGCCGCCCGGTCGATCCTGCAGGGATTGATAGGCGATAAATCCGGGCTGGAACAGTCCAGTACCCTGCAGGCGCATTATCTCATCGGCCTGGCATTTGCCCGCGACGGGCGGTACGACCAGGCGTTGGATCATCTGGAGAAACCGGCTTCGGTCAGCGATGTCAAGGTCTGTTTTCCCGCGAACCTGCATGCGGGTGAAATCGCACGCAATCGAGGTCTGCACGAAGAGGCGCTAGGGTTTTATCTGCGGGGGCTGGCCCTGGTGAAGTCGACCGAAGGGTTCACCAATCGTTGGATGGACCTCGAACAGACGCGGCAGATGATCCGCGATGCCTGGAGTGAATGGGGAAATTCAACCCGCTACGAGCATTTTCGCTACGCCACCGATCTGTCTGAACGCGTGGTCCCGCTTTTTACGCAAGTCGAAGCCAACCAGATGCTGGCCCTGGCCACGCGCAAGCGGGCGGAATTTATCCAGAGGGAAACCGACGCATTGGAACCGCATGTCGATCCGGAACAAATTGCCAAAACGCTGGATCACTGGAAACGCGCCGGACATGCCTTTGCCCGGCTCGCGAACAGCACTTTGACGTCCGGGGCCTTCGGGCAGAATTTGTGGGAAGCCGCCCAGTTGTATCGACGTGGAAACGATTTTCACAACGCCTTGAAAATGGTGAATCTGTATATCCAATCCAATCCCCGCGCGGGGCTCCCCTCCGCGCTGATATTCAAGGCACGCCTGCTGATGGATCTGGATCCCTATACCGAAGAGGATCACCTGCAGGAAGCGACGGCCATTCTCGAAAAACTGCAACGCGACTTTCCCAAGGATCAATACATCTACGAGGCCCAGGTGCTACTGGGAGATGCCTATCTGGAAGCCGGTCAGGTCGACCAGGCCCTGCATGTCTGGCGGGATTTGCTGCTGAAAAGTCCACTTACTCCCGATGCCACGGAATGGCAGTCCGCCCTGTTCAGCCTGGGCCGGCTGTTGATTCTCTCGACCGATTCCCGCCCCGAAATTCTGACGCGAGCGGCTGTTCCCGAGCGCACTCCCGAGGAGGAACTGCGCAATCTCGAATACGTCGACGAAGCTATTCACTGGTTGAACGAATTCGTGCTGCGAAATCCGCGGCATCCTCACGCATTAGAAGCCCGCTGGCTGCTGGCCAAGGGACTCCGGTTTCGTATTCAGCGTCCTGCCCGGCGATTGCCCAACGCGGAAACGGAAAATACCCGGCTGGAACTGATGAAGGAGATTCAGGAGCTCTCCCGCAAGTCCGTCGCGCAGTTCAAACTGCTGGAGAGCGAACTAGCCCTCCGGGAACAGCAGGGGCTGCTCGATGACGTGACCTTGCAGTTCCTCCGCGATGCCTATTTCGAACCGGCCCACATTCAATTCGACCTGGGACGCTACGACGAATCCGGAGATGCCTTTCGCAAGGCCATCGACTACTACAGCAATGCGGCGTTTCACTTTACTGGCGACCCCATCGTGCTGGTTGCCTATTACCGCATCGCGGAATGCTACCGGGAACTGCGGGCCGAGGAAGAAGCCCGGCGACAACTCGAACAGGCCCGGGTCATTCTGGGACAACTCAAGGACCCATTTTCCACGCGATCCACCAACTTCAACCGGCAAGACTGGGAAAATCTGCTGGAACAATCCATTCGACTTTACGATCTGGTGCAGGAATCGCAGGCCCCTCGACCATGATCCCCCGATGTTTCACCTTTCCTCGATAACCCCGAGTCCCTGGTGCTGCCATGACACGACATTCCCTGAATTCCGAACTCCCGGCCGAGTCGCTGGCCGCGGAACAAGCCGCGGGCAACGGCATGCTCGACGCACCCGAACTGCGACGCCGATTCCAGCGGAAGTACGAATACAGCCGCGTGTTGCTCGAGCTGGCCACTCAACAACAGGAATTGATCGAAGGGGACGATTTCACCGGACTGATTCAACTACTGGCACGCAAACAGACGCTCATCGAAGCCTTGCAGGCTGTGTCCGTGGTCGAGCCGCCCCTGGTGACGCAGTGGCGGCTCTGCCGAGATCGCATGGAACCTGGGATGCGGCGGGAATGCGAAGCCTGGCTGGAGCAGTCGGAACAATTGCTTGAACAACTCCTCGAATTTGAACAGCAGTGTGCCAGCAGACTCCAACGCCAGCGGAATGATACTCAACAGCAGCTTGCCGCCGTCTCGGGCACCCTCCACGTTCAGGAAGCCTACCAGGATTTTCCCGAAGCCTCGCATTTCGATATGAATCGCTGAATAACCTCCCTTCCCGGATCCCCGGTGGGACTCCCTTTTACGAGCAAATATCATGATCGAATCCCTGTTGCAGCAAACGACCATACCGTTGCTCGAGCAAGTAACTGCCTTTGGGCAAAAGCGTCATCAGGTGCTGGCCGGAAACATTGCGAATATCGATACGCCCGACTACAAAACCCGCGATCTGCCGATGCAGGATTTTGAGCGGGCCTTGCGCCTTGCCGTGCAAACGCGACGCGAGAACCTGCAACCGCTCCCGCCGGGAACGCCCTCGCAGGCAGATCCCGAATGGCCCGCGCTCTCTCCCGGAGGCAGCCTGGCGGAATTGTGGGCGCACCCTGGAATCACGAATCAGGCAGCGTTACCGGCCATGACAGTAAAATCGGTATCCGAACAGTTCCCTCCCAGTCTGCGAACCGCGGTCGAGGCTCCTTCCGCCAACGTCACGTTTCACGATGGGGGTAATCGCAGCATCGAGCGGGAATCAATGGAAATGACCAAAAACGCCTCCATGCAGTCTTTTGCGATCGAGGTCATGGTGGCCCAGATGCGCATGTTGCAAACCGCGATCAGCGGGAGGATCTAAATGAATGAAACCAGGCAGGGATGTTGCCGGAGTCCGGTTCGGAAATTGGTGTATGCGTGAAAAGATATCGCCTCGACCGGCTCTGCCTGGCGGGTCTTGGGGCATTACGGAACACGGGAATGCCGGTCGGCACAACACGGGATGGAACGGAATGATCCCCGCAACGTGAAACTTGCATTGCCTGAATTGAGGACACGGTTTACGAAGCAGTGTTTTTCCGGGGCTGGTTCCCGCGGATGGAATAAGGAGGAACGCGAAGATGTTCAAGACCATCGATATCATTACCAGCGGATTGGTGGCGCAAAGGCAGCGGCTGAATACGATTGCCGAGAATGTGGCCAATCAGCAGACCACACGCGACGCCGACGGGAATGTCGCGCCGTTTCAAAGGCGTTTTGTCAGTTTTGCGGCGGAGAACAAGGGAAGGGAGGCGGCTGGCGTTAAATACGAGGTCCAGAGGGACACCACCACTCCACCCCGGCTGGTGCATGAACCGGGTCATCCCGATGCCAATGCGGAAGGATATGTCAGTTATCCGAATATCAACCTTGTCACGGAGTTCGTGAATGCGTTAGAAGCTTCACGGGCCTATGAAGCCAACATCGCCTCCTTCAGCACCACGCAACGCATCGGCGAAATGGCCCTGAAAATCTTGAGTTGACCTTTCTTGAGATGATCCCCCTCCCTACTCCCAGGAATAAGGCATGTCCCTTCCCATTTCCTCGCTGATCTCTTCCCCACTGGCGATGACTCCGCGCCCTCCCGCGTCGGGGGGCATGCCCGAGGCGGCAGGAGCAGATTTTCAGAAAATGTTGTTCCATTCCCTGTCGGAAGCCAATCAACTCGAACACCAGGCGGAACAAAACATCGAAATGCGCCTGCTGGGCGGGGAGATCACCAACGCCGAAGTGTATACCAGCTTGCGCAAATCGGAACTGGCGTTGAACATGATGTTGCAGGTCCGCAACAAACTGGTCGAGGCGTATCAGGAAATTCAGCAAATGCGTATCTAGTTCATATTTCTCACACAGTTACCAAAGAGGTAAATTTTTTCACAAAAATGCCCCGGGTAATAAATCCGGGCGAGTTCATTGTCACGGTTAAATTTTCGTAATACTTGCCAATGGTACTTGCCAGTACAACTCCATCTGGACGCAACATCTCAAAAGGACCGGAGCAGGCGATTCGCCCGCGATGCTGGTTGACTCTCCCTCTCGCCTTATTCCCCTTTCCTCCTTCATGCTCTTCTCGAAACGAATTCTCCCGCCATGGACCTGATCAGGCAAACCTATAATCAGTTTCGTGAATTATTTCTGGCCATGCCCGTCAGTCAGCGGCTGTCGTTGGTGCTGGTCACCGCGGTTCTGATGGCCGGATTTGGTTTCCTGATGTATCGCAACGTGGGAGCCGTCGGGTACCAGCCGGTTTCCGTTGGAAAAGCCTTCAGCGTGGAGGAACTGATCCGAGCAGAGGAAACGTTGATACAAGCAGGATACACCGACTTTCAGCGGCGAGGGCAACGATTGCTCGTCCCTTCGGGAAAAGTGGAGCAGTACAATGCCGCCTTGCTGGCGGCTGGCAGCCTGCCGCAAAACTGGGCCGAGGAGTGGGAAAAGCAGTATTCCGATATCGGCCCGTTTGCGAACAACAAGCAGATGGATACCCGCAAGGAAATTGCCCGCGCGAAACTGGCCAGCCAGATGCTGCTGGCCTTGCCGGATATTGAATACGCCAACGTTGTCTGGGATCAGGAGGAAAAAGCCCGTTGGCCGCAGCAGCCCCGTTCCACGGCAACAGTTTCGGTTCGGCCCAAGGCGACACGCGCGCTGGATGAAACCCTGGTTCATGCCATCCGCGTTTCGATAGCGGGAATGAAAGCGAATCTGCGGCCCGAAGACGTCACCGTGCTCGACCTGGGGCGCGGCATTGCCTATCAGCAACCGCTCGATCACGACCCGCTGAATGATCGATTGCTGCAGCGGATTCAGCAACTTAAAAATATGTATCGGGAGGAGATCCTCACCGCAATCGACTACATCGACTCCGTCCGGGTGGCGGTGAACGTGGATATCGACAAGGTGAAATCAGCCATTCGTCGCAGTCAAACCGTGGAAACCACCGGGACCACGCTAGTGAGCTTCAACGAATCGGACAAATCGACCAGCAATCGGTTTCAGGCATCAAAGGAACCCGGACAGAATGCCAATGGTCCGATGAATCTGGCGGGTCAGCAGTCCCCGACTCAATCCGAGGATTCGTTAAAAACCCGGGAATCCAGCTTGACGGCCCCTTCCTTCAAGGTAACGCAGGAAGATGTTGCAGGGGCGCTGCCCGAAAACGTGCGTGTTTCGGTCGTCATTCCCGAAGCCTACTTTCGGACGGTGGCGTTCCAGTCGGGACTGGTTACGGAAAATGCCAGCGAGACCGAGATCCGGGCTGCTGCCCTGAAAATCAGGCCGGATATCGAAACCGCCGTGAAATCGCGGGTTGCCAAAATCATTCCGATTCCCACCGGTCAGAATGTGGATGATTATGTTGATGTCGGAGCCTATTTTTCCTCGCCTCGGACGGAAAACGTCGCCGTTGTCCCCTGGTCGGAAACCATGATGTACTGGGTGACTCAGTGGGGGAGCGCGGCGGCCCTGGGAATGTTCGCCTTGTGGGCTTTCTGGATGTTGAATAAAACTGTGCGGGCAAGCACAAAAACTTCCTTGCCCGTGCCAGAAACGCCTGGGGACCAGAAACAGAAGCCGAACCAGGAGGAAGCAGATTTCGAAGGAGACGATCTGGTACCCCAGGGGGATACCAAGCGGGTGGATCATCTGCAATATCTGGTGAAAAAGAATCCGGAAATGACAGCCGCCATCATTTCCCAGTGGGTACAGGAAGCAAAATAACGCGCGAGACGCGTACCGGAAAAGTTCAGCCGGAAAATCGAGGCGAACAGGGACTGTTATGGATCCGATTCGTAAATCCGCCATCTTGTTGCTGACGTTGGATAAACCGCTGGCGAAGGAAGTCATTGCCCAGATGCCGCGGGATGTGGTCGAAAAAGTGACGCTGGAAATCGCGCGCTTAAAGAATGTTTCCCGCGCGGAACAGGAAAAGGTCCTGGACGAATTCTACTCGGCCGCACGAGAGCGGACGCCCATGGAGCGGGGCGGGATTGATACGGTCAACGATTTGCTAAGGGATTCGTTGGGTGAGGATGCGCACAGCATTCTGGAAAACGTGAAGCATTCGATGAGTTCGGTCCCCTTCGGTTTCCTGCACAAGGTGGGAGCGGAGAACCTGCTGACATTTATAGTCGAGGAACATCCCCAGACGATTGCCCTGGTGATGTCGCATTTGCCTTCCAGCCAGGCGGCGGAAGTGTTGAGTGGCCTCCCGGCCAACAAGCAGCTGGAAGTCATTCGCCGGATCGCGCACATGGAGCAAACCAACCCCGAAGTGGTGGAGGATGTGGAAAAAAGTCTGGAAAGCCGCATGTTGAGCACGATCAACCAGCAACTCGAAAAGGCGGGTGGCGTGCCCATCGTGGCGGAAATTCTTAACTTGACCGATCGCATGACCAATCGGGGGATTCTGGAAAATCTGGATGAGGAAGACAGTGAACTGGCGGACGAAATCCGGCGTCTGATGTTTGTGTTCGACGACCTGATGAAGCTCGACAACAAGGCGATTCAGGCGTTGCTCAAGGAAGTGGACAACAGCCAGTGGGCCATGGCACTCAAGGGGGCCTCGGAAGAAATTCGCCAGAAAATCCTGGGGAACCTGTCGCAGCGCGCGGCCGACATGCTGCGAGAGGAGATGGAGTTCCTGGGAGCGGTACGCGTCAGCGATGTCGAGGCAACGCAGTCACAGATTGTCGATGCGGTCCGCCGCCTGGAGGATGCCGGCGAGATTGTGGTTTCGGCCGGATCGGAGTCCGAACAGTTCATTTCCTGAGCCCGACGCGGATGCCACGGGACTTTCGGGGTTCGCGTCAACATGGGGTTGCACTGGCAAAGCCAGTGGCACACAACCCGAAAATTATATTGTGCCCGAAAATTAGACTGTGACAAAGAATCAGCCGTGTTGCTGCCTTCATTCCTTTCGACGAAGCGGCCCGCGTTTTGCGTGGCTTGACGTACTATGAGCATGAATTCACGAGTCTTGAAATCCGATTCCGTGGGCAAATTGCTTGTGGCCGGGCAATTCAACTATGAGGATTTGCAGGCGCGTTGCGAAGCGTATCTGGAATCGGTCCGTCGTCAGGCGAAGCAAATGTTGCTGGATTCACAGCAGGAGATCGAGCGGGCCCGCGAAGCAGCCATCGCACAGGGGCGTCAAGCAGGTCTGGCGGAAGGCTTGAAGCAGGCGGAATCGCAGATACAGCAGCAGGTTCTGCGCGAAGCAGAACAACAGTTAAATCATCGTTTACAGACGGTATTGCCCCTGCTGCACACCGCTGCAAAACAACTGCAGGGAGAATACCAGCGTGCCCGCGCCCGCTGGGAGTCGCAAGCGCTCGAACTGGTGCTGGCTATTGCTGCCAAGTTGACGCATCGGCAGTTATCGCTTTCCCCCGAACTGGTTTGCAACCGGATTGACGAAGCTCTTCAGATGGGGATGGGTTCCCCGCGGGTCGTCATTCGCCTGGCCGAGCAGGATCTGCAGAGCCTGGGGCCTCAATTGGACGTACTGGTGGAAACGATTCGACAACAGTCGCAGGTGGAACTGCTGGCCGATGACCGACTCTCCCCGGGAGATTTTCTGATCGAAACGGATCACGGACGGATTGATGCCCGCCTGGAGACGCAAATTTCCCGAATTGCATCGGAACTGTTAGGCGTTGAGCCAGACGTTTCCCGGCAAGCCGTGGATTTTTCATAGGGATGCCGTGCGTACCGTAATTGACATATGGCTTTACCATCCAAGGCACAACAATAAGTGGACGATCTCCTTCGAATTCCAAAACCTCGCAGCCTCTGAACAGAAGTTTTGAACGATTCATGTCGCGTACTGCATCTGCCTGGACTCGTGAAATTCAGTCGATTCTCCCGTATGGACTCACGGGGCGCGTGAATCGTATCGTGGGGATGACGGCGCATGTCCGGGGAATGGCCGCCCCGATGGGGGCCTTGTGCCGCATTGTCTGCCCGCAACGGGAATCCGTCGACGCCGAAGTGATTGGGCTCGATCACGACGAAATTATTCTGCAGCCCTATGGCGACTTGTCCGGGGTTAAACGGGGGGATCGGGTCGAGTTGTTGCAGACGGCCCTGAAAATCCGCGTCGGCGAAGACTTGCTGGGGAGAGTGATCAACGCCCGCGGGGAGTTCATAGATGGAGGACCGGCAGGTCTGTTGACGGAAGTGGTTTCTCCCCATGCGCAACCGATCGCACCCCTGGGACGCCCACGCATCACGGAAACTTTGGAAACGGGTGTGCGAGCCATCGATGCCTTGCTGACGTGCGGTAAAGGCCAGAGGCTGGGCATTTTTGCCGGGAGCGGTGTCGGGAAAAGCACGCTCCTGGGGCAACTGGCGAAGTATGCCTCCGCCGATGTCAATGTGGTGGTTCTCGTGGGAGAACGAGGACGTGAAGTGCGGGAATTTCTGGAGCGGGATCTGGGCCCGGAAGGTCGCCGACGGAGTGTGTTGGTGGTGGCGACAAGCGAGGAGTCGGCCTTGTTGCGTCGTCAATGTGCCCATGTTGGGACGGCGATTGCGGAGTATTTTCGCGACCAGGGTCGCAATGTGCTGCTGATGATGGATAGCGTCACGCGGTACGCACTGGCACAACGGGAAATTGGGCTGGCGGCCGGTGAACCCCCTGCCACGCGCGGCTATCCTCCGAGTGTCTTTGCCATGTTGCCCCGTTTGCTGGAACGGAGTGGTACCACAAACGCCGGCAGCATTACCGGCCTCTACACGGTTCTGGTGGAAGGGGACGACACAAATGAACCCGTGGCCGATTCCGTGCGAGGAATTCTCGATGGCCACATTCTACTCTCTCGCGACCTGGCGCATCGTGCCCATTGGCCCGCAATCGACGTTCTGACGAGTATCAGTCGTTTGATGAATGATTTATCCGCGCCAGAAAATTTGCAGTCCGCCCAGCTATTGAAGCAACTGCTGGCAGCCTATCGGCAGGCTGAAGACCTGATCAATATCGGGGCTTATCAGCATGGTTCCAACCGTCTGGTGGATCGGGCCATTCAATTGAAACCCCGCATCGACCAGTTCCTGCAGCAATCGGCGACAAGCCACAGCTCAATGGTCGATACGCTGACGCAACTGAAACAATTGACCGCGGGGCCGTGAAGGACAGCTAGCGGCCTCTCGATCCCGAAAGGGATTGCCCGAACGCGTGCGTGCCATTCGTATGGCATTCGTGCCGGGATACTGATTGATGTTGAACCGCGTGCAACAAGAGAGCAGGCAGAGCCATGATACGCTTTCGATTTGAACTCGAGGCCCTGTTGACTTACCGCCAGCATCAGTTGGATCAATGTCGGCAACTCCTGGCGGAAGTGTTGGCAGAGCAGGCAACATGCCAGGATCAGCGAGCAGAACTCCGAGCCGAGCGGGAATCCGTGGAAAGTGAACTTCGGCAACGGAGCGAGAGTGGTCGCATCGATATTTCCCACGCGGCTGCTTCCCGATATTACATGACGCAACTGGACGTGCAGCAGCGGGGGCTGGATTTGCAGGAACAACGCATCCTGCAGCAATTGGATTTATGCCGCCAGGCTGTTGTTCAGGCGGACAAGGCCGTCAAGGCTTTGGAAAAACTGCGAGACAAACGATTGCTGGTCCACCAGCAGCAGGCGCGCAAACGCGAGGAACTGGAATTGCACGAATCCTGGTCCGTGAATTCGCTGCGCGAGCACTGAGCAGCTTGAATTGTTCATAAGGTACGCTCTGCGTACCTTTTCTGTGGTATCCAGGAAGCAAACGAACCCCATCATAACGTGGCAAGTTGCCTCCGCGATCAATACAGTCACGGCTCCAGGGCGGTGTTTCTCGTGAAGGCAATTTAACAGGCCCGCCAGTTTCGGCCGCACGATTGCTTTGTGGCATATTTGCTTTTGAGCTGTGCGCCACTGGCCAGGCCAGGGATATCTCCCTGATGCCGAGCAACCCGAAAGGACTGGCGGAATCTGTGGCATGCGCGGTAGCGGGTTGGTGAAATCAGTGAAAAGATTCCAGTTTTGCCGGTTACGCGGTCGATGAGAAGAAATGTGATGTTCTCCCCGAGCATGCGCGGTGCTGGAATTCGGGGTAACTGTAGTGGGGAGTCGATGCCCATACATGTTTCCCCGGCATGCGTGGGTGACAATAACCTGCAGGTTTGGAGGGGTTAAAAGGGCCGTTCCGATGCCCAGGGCATTGTCGGGCTTGGAAATTCGGGTGCCGCTGATCCGGCCCATGGCATACAGCCCGAAAAAAAACTGTGACAGACCACCAGAACGACTTCGATCGTGCTGGAGCAGCAGGAGTTCTTCACGGGACAAGAGTCTTCAGGAATCCGAGGAGATACCCCAGTGTTGCGAATTCTGGGCACGGTGATTGCAATCTTCAGTACCGCGACACTGCTTACCCTGTCGCTGGTGCTGGCCTACACCTGGGGACAAGGGAATTTGACGGATGAATCCGGCAAGGAAATCCTGGCGATTCTCAAGGGCGAACCGCGCCCCAGCGAGTTGAATCGCGAAGACGAACCCGAACAGATGGCGTCGTTTCAGCAGTTGGAAAAACAACGCGTCGAACGCATCCTGGGGATCTCCGCGCGGGAAAGTGAACTGTCCGTACTGAAACAGGCGATTGATGACCAGACGCGATTTGTCTTGAACGAACGTCGTCAACTGGAGCAATTAAAGAAGGCTTTTCGGGAGGAATTACAGTCGGAACGGGATAACCTGATCGCGGAAGCGACGGCTCAGGCCCGTGGTATCCTGTTGAAGATGGATCCAGAATCCGCAGTGGAAAAACTGTTGTCCTTACCGACCGAGGATGCGGTGATATTGATCAAGGGAATGCCTGAAAAGGAGGCAGCCAAGATTTTGGACCAGTTTCGCCAAAGAATTGCCGGGAAAGATCCGAACATGCGCGTGGAAAAAGCCGAAGAGATATACAAGGCCATTTACCGGGGCGATCCCTTGATTCAGCCGGTCGAAAATGCCCGGCAAGCTGTTCGCGAAGCGGGCCCGGAGAAAAACGACACACGCTGACGTCCTTGACGGAAGAAACAGGTTCCCTCGGAGCCGATTGGCTGGATTTCCAGCGGGCACGGTTGACAGGAAAATCGATCCCGCAGGCCAAACCTGACGGAGGGGTTTCAGTAGAGGGCGACCGATCACTGTTACGTCGATGATGTCAAATTAAGAATGGGCTCACGGATGACGCCTCCCACGGAATTAATATCCCGACTTAGCCTTGTGCCACGACAGGATGTCGTCAACAAGCCAGAACAAGCCCGCGCGCCGCTGAGCAGTCCGGGGGATTCGCGAATTCAGCCTGCGTTTGCTGATCAGTTGCGAAATCGTTCCAGTCGCGCTCCGGCATCTTCCAGGCGTGGACCAGCCACGGAGCAGCCTGGAAAAAATACATCGACCGGAACGTTCGCGGCTGACCAGGGCTCGAAGGTGGTCAATGAAAAGCCTGCTTCGGCAGGAGTAACGCAGCCTGCCGAGAAAATGTCAGTCCAGGGTAAGGAGGCCGCGAACCCTCCCGCGGAGGATGTCACCGCAAGTAATTCTCCATTGGAGCAGGGTATTGTTCCGTCTCTGGTTACACCCTTGATTGAGCAGGAATCTCCGCTCCCGGAATGGGTGGGACTGGAGGTGGATACCGCGGACGGGTACTCCCCGGAGGACGTGGAGTTGTTGTCCTTCTCGGCACTCACCGTGGAGGAGAACCAGGCACTCGATGATCCCCCCGAAAACGCCCGCCCGGTGGATGAAGGGGGGGCCAAGCCCGGTCAGGCGCCGCTCGAACTGAGCAGGCATCTGTCTCAAATTGGCCTGGGAAAGGGGGGACTCACTCAAGATTCGGCCAACGGGGATATGCCCTCCCTGCCAGACAATCAACGGCAATCCACCGAGGAGGCATTACGTCAAGTTCCGCAGGTGTTTCGACAGGCCTGGCAGGATGTTTCCGCGGAAGGAGATACTCTGCCTGGAAGCGATCTCCCGGTTGTCATCGACGATGTTGAAGGGGTGAGTATCGACGTCCCGCCCCCTCATGAACTCTTGAAGGATGCGGGTATCGTCGGTGCAGTGCAACTCAAACAGGAGACTCAGGAAGTACACAAGGCCGAGGTGGCGACACCCCTCCCAACAGTAGAAAAGTCGGTCGAAACCTCGCATTTCACAGAACCTGAACCATCCGTTGATATCCTGCCACCGCACGTCACGGTCGGAGACGCGGCCCCCTTGAATACAGGGAATCGTCCGGTGATCCAGAACGGAGAAATTGAAGTTCTGGCGGAGAACCGGTCGGATCGGATGCCCAGCGCGGAGCAAAAGGAAGTCGCGGGGCTCGTTTCCGAACTCCGCCCCCTGGGTGACGGGTGGGAAAATGTGCGTGGCACCAACCCCCTGCCGGTACAGGAAAAGGGGGCCACTTCGTCCGAGGCGTTGACGCTGGATGTTGGCAAAGTCGATTTTTCCAAGAAACTGGCCGCGTACGTGCAACAGGCGGGCGATACCGGAAAGACCCTGAAAATACGCTTGAATCCACCGGAATTGGGAACACTGCAGATCGAAGTGGGGCGTCAATCCGGGCAGATCACCGCACGTCTGGAAGTGGAAATGGCCTCCGTCAAAACACTGATCCTGGAACAAATGCATCTGCTGCGCGACGCATTGCAGGGGCAGGGGATCAAGCTGGAAAACATCGAGGTGGAGATCAACGATCAACTTGCGGATCAGGAGCAGGAACAGACATCGGGTCGGCAACGGTCCTCGGAAGAGCAGGATCAGGCGGACCGGGAAGAAAGCGGAACCGAAAGTGAAACCAGCGAGGATCGATCGTTCGTGGAACGCTCCGGGAAACCGCGGAGCGCGAGAGTGTATCCGGCAGGTGAAATGGATATTCAGGTTTGAACTTGAAGAAAAAACTGCTGTCGCCATCGGACGGGACAACGTTCGCTTTCGAGACAGCGACTGGAGAAATGGGAGTTAGAATATGTCGGCAATTGGTAGCGTGCTCAGTCCCTCGGGGGAAACCATTCCCATCGTGGATGCCAGCAAAACGGGCTTCAATGCGTTGGATCCTGAAGCATTTCTGAAACTGATGATTGCCCAGTTGCAGAATCAGGATCCGACCGAGCCGACCAGTAACGAGGAATTGCTGGGGCAAATTTCCCAGATGCGATCCCTGCAATCCAGCATCAAGCTGGAGGAGTTGCTGGAGTCGCTGGCGACCAGTCAAAACAGTTCCGCCACGGCTTCATTTGCCTCGTCGGCAGCCGCGCTGATTGGGCATCAGGTGACCGGGGAATCCCTGGAACGGACAGCGGGGGATGTGTTGATTCCATCGAAGACAATCGAAGGAATTGTCGATCGGGCGGTGCTGCGGGATGGAAAGGCGTATGTTGGCATTGGGGAAGATGAAGTGCCGGTTGAAAAAATCGAGAGAGTGGCCTCGGGGAATTGATCCGCTGTTCAATGTGCCCAACTCGTGAAAAATGCGGGTTGGCCAGTGAAATCGATGAGAGCGAGGGGGACGGGGAAAATGAGGGGAACTCTGTTTGTCGTGGGGAAATCCGTCGGCTTGTGCCGATAGTAGGAAATGGACAGATGCCGTCCAGGCTTCGGTGTGCGTGGAATTCCGCGCCCTGATGGCCGTGGAGGGGATTACCGGGCGTTTCCGGGACGAAACGCTTTTCATGGATGAAACAATGGGGGGGATACGATGGGATTAACATCCGCGCTTACGACTTCCTTGAATGGTCTGGCCTTGAACGAACAGACCATCGACGTGCTCGGCAATAACATTGCGAACGCGGGAACGAATGGGTTCAAGTCGTCCTCGGTCCTGTTTCAGACACAGCTATCGCGAACCCTCTCGGTTGGTTCGCGCCCCTCTGCCGATAACGGGGGAACAAATCCCCGGCAGATCGGTCTGGGGGCCACCTCCACCGCGATCATCAAGGATTTTTCGCAGGGCAGCATCACAAACTCGACGAGTCCCTCCGATCTGGCCATTCAGGGAGATGGATTTTTTATTGTCGAGGGAAATAACGGTGTGATGTACACGCGGGCGGGAAATTTCAACCTCAGCAGCGAGGACACCCTGGTGTCACTCGATGGCTTGCGGGTGCAGGGTTATGGCGTCGACCAGGACTTCAACCTGATTACGACCCAACTCGAGGACATCACGATTCCATTGGGCGATCTGGTCATTGCCCAGCAGACACGGAACGTGCAGATTGGCGGAGCGCTTCTGTCTACAGCCGATGCGGCGACCCAGGGGTCATTATTGCAGACACAGGTCTCTCTTTCCTCGGCGGCCAGTAGTACATTCGCGGCCGATCCCGCGACGAACGCCACATTGTTGACCTCGCTATATGTAGAGGGAGATGCGACACCCCTGTTCGCGGAGGGAGATGAACTGACCTTTACCCCGCGCAAGGGGGGGCGTGTACTCGAACCTCAGACGTTGACCGTCTCCGCCACGACGAGCTTGAGCGAACTCATGACGCTGATGGATCAGACGATGGGAATTCACAGCGGTGGGACGGTCCCGCAGGAAGGGGGTGTTGATCCGCAAGTCCGCCTGAACGCCGCCGGGCAGATCGAGGTTGTCGGAAATCGCGGTACGGTGAACGATCTTTCGATCTCGCTGGGCGACCTGGTGATCAGCTCGGGATCCGGTAATACCACGGTCAACCTCCCCTTCCTGAAACAGCAGTCTGCCGACGGGCATAGCGCGATTACCGACTTCATCGTTTACGACTCGCTGGGGCAGTCGGTCAACGTGAAGTTGACCACCTACCTGGAATCCCAGGACTCGACATCGACCACGTTTCGATATTTCCTGGAGAGCTTCGACGACAGCGATGCCGACATTGTCGTGGGAGATGGGACGTTCACATTTGACAGCGAAGGGAAGATCTCGGGGGGAGGGATCCAGCAATTTTCGATCGACCGCAACGATACCGCGGCGATCAGCCCGATGCAGATCACGATCGATTTCAGCAAGATGTCGGGGATTTCAACGTCGGCTGGTGGTTCGGCCATGACGCTGAATTCCCAGGATGGTTCGAGTCCCGGTTCGCTGTCGCGGTTCGTGATTGATGAAACCGGGGTGATTAACGGAATTTTCGACAACGGGATTATTCGAACCCTGGGACAGATCGTGCTGGCGCGGTTTTCGAATCCCCAGGGATTGCTGGAGAATGGTGGCACGAATTACATCGAAGGGGTCAGTTCCGGGACACCCTTCCTGGTAACGCCCGGGAACTTTGGGGCAGGGTCGATCCGGGCCGGTTCCGTCGAACTTTCGAACACGGATATCGGGCGGAATCTGGTCGATCTGATCGTGGCGTCCACGAATTATCGGGGCAATGCCCGGGTGATCGATTCGGTTCAGCGACTGGTGGACGAACTGCTGTTGCTGGGGAGATAATCTGGCGGGCCTTGCCCGGGCGTGAGCGTGGATCGGGCAGGGGGAGGGTGCGGGAATGATCAAACTGACCAAACTGAACGGCGAAGAGTTCGTGTTGAACGCGAACCTGATTCAGTTCGTGGAAAGTCGCCCCGATACCTTCATCACGCTGACGACGGAAGATCGGGTGATTGTGCGCGAGACGCCGGACGAAGTCGTGCGAAGATGCCTGGAGTATTCGCGGGCGATTCGGACGATTCCGGGGTTGTCCGGGCAGGGAGACCTCTGACAACGGAATGGGGTGCGATTCCGCCAGAACCGTTCGCGAAGTGTGTAAAGGTTGGAAAGAGTCATGGACAAGGCGACAATCGGAGGATTGTTTCTCGCAAATGGACTGATGATCCTGGCGATCCTGCTTGCGCCGGGTGGTTCCTTGTCGTCCTTCTGGGATACGGCTTCGGCCCTGGTTGTGATTGGTGGGGCCATAGCCGCCATCTGCATTGCCTTTCCGTTTGGAGCACTGTTCCTGATTCCCGGCGTGATAAAAAAGGTCATCAAGCCGTCGGTTCCCGATTTGAAACCGGTGATTCGGCAACTGGTCGAATTTTCCGAAATCGCGCGGCGAGACGGGATCCTGGCACTGGAAGGGAAAACGGAGGAAATTGCCGATCCGTTCATCCTGCTGGGAATACAAATGGCCGTTGACGGGACCGATTCCGAATTGATGGAGGCCGTACTCCGTTCCGAAATGGAGGCGGTGGCCTCCCGGCACAAAACCGGGAAATCCTTGATGGAAACCGGGGGACGTTACGCTCCCGCGTTCGGCATGATAGGCACGTTGATGGGGCTGATCATCATGCTGGGGAATATGGATGATCCGGCGGCGATCGGCCCGGGGATGGCCGTGGCCCTGATCACCACCTTGTACGGCGCGATGATTTCCAACATCGTCTTTCTCCCCTTTGCAGACAAACTGGGGTATTACAGCAAACGGGAACTTGAAGTGCGAGAAGTTATCGTACGGGGTATTTTGTCCATTCAGGATGGAGATAACCCACGCGTGCTCGAACAGAAACTGAGTACGTTCTTGCCCGTCAACCAGCGCCGCAACGAAGATAAAGAGGCTGCCTGATAACAGCAGGGGTGCCATTGGCCAAGCCCGGGGCACACAGCCCTGAAACTAAATAATAGCAAAGCAAACGTTCGTCGGAGTCAGCAATCCTGAGTTGTTGACCGTGCGGGAAATCCGGTTTAACCCGTATCGGGCCACTCGTGTGCCCGGGGAATCCTGTACCGGGAGGGAATGATGGCGAAGGGAAAACAGAAAGCTCCTGCCGATGAGGCTCCCCCCGGCGTTCCCGAGTGGGTTGTGACCTATGGCGATATGATGTCTCTGTTGCTGACGTTCTTCATCATGCTGGTCTCCCTGAGCGAAATGAAGAAGGACGGCCAGCTGCGCGCTATGCTGGATGCCTTGCAGGAACGTTTCGGCGCGACCTCCTCCATGAACAGCGGCGTGCCCGGGAAATCGCTGCAGGAAAACAGCTTTTTTTCCCAGATGAAGTCATCGGGAAACCGTTCCGAGGATGGGGTCAAGAAACGCAGTCGCGATGCCGCCGGGAACGTGGGCAAATTCGATGCGGTCAACCGGATCAATCAGGGGACCGTTGTGACCATTGGCGGGCCGGCCATGTTCGAGCCCTTTTCCGCGGAATTGAACGCAGCCGTCATCGAAAATCTGGAAATTCTGGCGGAAGTCGTGAGGAATCGCCCGAATCTGATTTGCATCCGAGGGCATGCCTCGCCCGAGCCGCTTCCTCCGGACAGCCCGTACGCAGATGCGTTTGCCCTCTCTTTTGCCCGCGCGCAAGCCGTGGCAAATTATTTTGTACAGGTTCAGAACCTGCCGGCGGCACGGCTGATTGTGAGTGCTGCGGGAGAGACGGAGCCGCGACTGCTGACGCGCGACTCCCGTGCAATCGCCAGCAATCATCGGGTTGACGTGTTTTTGATTGACGCGTATATAAAGCGCTGAACTCCGATCGACTCGCCGCACAGGAGTTCTGGGTAAACTGGGGCGTCTGCGGGTGTGCAGTACCGACTCTTGAGTGGCCCGAGGAAGGGACTCAGCCCGGTTTTACCCTGTTTGATTGCAGAAATTGTATTTTTTGCCGCCGCTTTTTTACAGCGGCTCGGCCAAGGTCAAGGAGGTAGCCATGGCAAGTGAAGTGGCGGAAGCCAAGGGAAAGGAAGCCGAAACAGGGGTTGCAGTCGCAGCACCCGCGAATACTGGATTCTGGCTGAAGTTTGCCGCCGTCGCCGGACTGCTTGTCGTGGTGATGATTGTCCAGTTTCTGGTCATTTACCTGTTCTTTGGCCGTTCGGAGAATGTCGCGGTAAATCCCAACGATGCGGCCATCCTGGCGACTGAAAATCTGGATGATACCAGTACCACGGAAATCGACATTTCTCCCCCGTTCAATAGTACGAACAGCCTCTCGCAACAGGGAGAGATTCATGTTTCGTTCAATTTGCACATGGAGGTGCCGACCCACCTGGCGGAAAAATTCAACGAGGCGCGGAAGAATCATAAGAACAAAATTCGTCAGTCGGTCATTACGATTATTCGCAATGCGGGAATCGAGGAACTGAACGATCCTTACCTGAGCGTGATCAAACGGCAGATTCGCGAGGAAACAAATAAAATATTGAATCAGAGTCTGGTGACGGGAGTGATTATCACGGATTTTCGCAAGATGGAGCAGTAGCCTGTTACGATGGAGGCAGGGTTAACGTCGGGGAAATCTGGCATACTCTAGAAATGGACGGACACCGTGGCTCGCGAAGACGATTTACTGGACCCGAGTGAAATTGAGGCCTTGTTGGCGCAGGCGAATGGCGGACAGGCGCCCGCTCCGGGTTCGCAGTCCCCGGCGACGGCACATTCCAAGGAGGAGGAGAGTGTGCCCTCCTCCTCTGATATCCTGGGGTCAGGCGATATCGAGGCGTTGTTGCGGCAGACAGGCTCCGCGGGTAGAGGGGCCGATGATACGCGGGACGAGGTCGATTTCAGGCAGTCACAACGGACGGAGCAGTTGCTGAATCAGGCGGAAGCCAATCTCGCGGCCGCACTGGCTCCGAATCTGTTGGGGCAGAGTCCCAAAAAACAAGATCTGTCAGGGGCTGCCGCCCTGCAACTGCACGAACTGGCACGTACCCTGGGAGCCGAAGAGCGTGCGGAACTTTCGATGTTGCAGGACGTGGAACTGGATCTCCGCATTGAACTGGGGCGGACGGATCTGCTGATCGAAGAAGTCGTTTCGCTCAAGGCAGGGAGCGTGGTCCCCTTGGACAAGCTGGCGGGCGATCCGGTGGATATTCTGGTGAATGGACGGCTTATTGCCAGGGGCGAAGTGCTGGTGTTGAACGACAATTTTTGTGTGCGAGTGGCTGAAATTTTGACTCCCCGCGAGTGAAGGGGACCTGTGCCGCCAACGTCCGGGGGGATACCGCGCGGCACAAACCAGGATCGGATGTGATTCCCAGGGAGGGGAGCAGGGATGCGACTCGTATGCGGAACAGGAATGCGAATCGGCGGACTGGTCGTCTTGCTGGTGCTGAGTCTGCCCGGATTGCACGCGAGTGAACAGCAACAGGTCCCCGCTACGCGAAATATCTGGGAGCAAGGCCCGCCTGGCACCAGCTCCGACCGCGCTAAGACGGGCGCGGGGCCAGGTGTCCGTCCTCAGGCTCCGGTATCTGAATTTTACCCCGATTATACCGTGCCCGGGATGGTATCGGATCCTGGCAGGACCACGATCCCGCCCGGTCCAACGGTACCACAGGAGACAGCTAGGGAGACTCTCCTAATGGATACGGTGCCGTATCCGCCAGGGGCGGCCCCGTTGATGTCGGAGCAATCCGACGTTCCAGCGCAGGTTCTTACGGATGAAAAACTGGAGGCGGTTCTGCCGTTGTCGCGCCGGCAGGACTCGAAGGAACAAGGTTCGCGAGACACGGGCAAGCGGCTGGGTAATTCGGGGAGTCAACTGGGGTTGACAGTTGTGGTGCTGGCTGGAGTTCTGGCCTTGATTGTATTTCTGGCTCGAATTGTCAGGCCCCACCTCCCCGCCGCGACGCAGAGTCTTTCGTCGGAGGTCCTGGAATTACTGGGGCGGCGGATGATCGACCAGCGGCACGCGATTCATTTCTTGAGAATCGGCGAGCGGATCTTGATCGTGGGAGCCTCGCTGGACGGCTTGCGAACACTGGCGGAAGTAACAGACCCCGTGGAGGTGGATCGAATTTCCGGGGTGTGCCGCACGCGAACAGAGTCCACCGTGTCTCAGTCGTTCCGCATGCTGCTGTCGCGACAGGAGCGCGGGCAAGGCGGTGTGAATCTCGACGAACGGCATCGTCTGCGCCAGAGGCAAAGACAGCCTGCGCACGCGGCCAGGGAGTCTTCCTTTTCGTGGACGACCCCCGATGGTTCGGGAGACGCGGGAATCTCGTCGGCGGATATCGCGGAACTGACACGGACACTGGAAGCCGCACGGGAGCGCCAAGCATGAACACTCATACGTGTGGAGATAAGCGAAAGGACCGGGCTGGATGGCGGAGTATTCCGGTTCTCGCGGGTTTGTTGTTGTGCCTGGGGTTCGTGGGAACGGCGCTGGGGCAAAACCCGGGAAACGTCGTCCCCTTGTTGCCGCTTCCGCAGACAGGGATGGAGGGGCAGGCCCCGCCGAATGCGGCTGCCGTCGAGGAGTCGGTTTTTCCGAGTGGATTCGACCCCGATAAAATGTTGTCTCCCCGGGGGTTGACTCCCACGCTCAAGCTGATGATTCTGCTGACCTTGCTGAGCCTGGCCCCCTCGCTGGTGATCATGACGACCTGTTTTATCCGGATGATCGTGGTCCTGGGATTGCTGCGCCAAGCCTTGGGAACCCAGCAGTTACCCCCAAATCAGGTGCTGCTTTCGCTGAGCCTGTTCATGACGGTGATGATCATGTGGCCGGTCTGGCAGGAAGCCTATGAAGAGGGAATTCAACCGTATACGGCGGCTTCCTACGACACAACCGCCGAGCAGCAGACGGGCCTGGAGCAGGGATTGCAACGCGCGTTGAAGCCGATTCGACGCTTCATGAGCGACCAGATCTTGCGGACGGGCAATGAAAATGCCGTGTGGATGTTTATCGATTACCAGAAACCGCCCGCGGACAGCCCTGCGGCCTCGACCTGGAAGGAACCGGAAAGCTTCGACGAGGTTTCGACCACGGTGTTGATCCCGGCATTTATCATGAGTGAGTTGAAGACGTCGTTCATCATCGGTTTTCAGATTTACCTCCCCTTTATCATCATTGATATGGTCGTGGCCTCCATCCTGATCAGCATGGGGATGATGATGTTGCCTCCCGTTTTGATTTCCCTGCCCTTCAAGCTGTTGTTGTTCGTGCTGGTGGATGGCTGGTATCTCACGGTGGATATGTTGCTGCAAAGCGTACAGCCCTACACGGGAGCGGGATGACACGGTGTTTCGCGGGGGCCATGCGGCAAGAACGTTGCCGAGGGACTGAATTTCCCACGTTTGCCTGGAAGTGATGGAATCATGAATGTGGACGCGGCTGTAGAGATAACACGGCAGGCCGTGGTGATTGCATTGATCGTGGGGGCACCTGTCATGCTGGTGGCGATGTTGGTAGGCCTGGTGATCAGTCTGTTCCAGGCAGTGACGCAATTGCAGGATCAGACCTTGAGTTTCGTTCCCAAAATCCTGGCCATGGTGGCCACCGTGCTGGTCTTGCTTCCCTGGCTGATCGGCCAATTGGTCGATTACACCTCGAGTTTGTGGCAGAACATTCCCGGCAGCTTGTAATTCGATTCATTTTGATGGGTATTCTCTCTGTTTCCGCGGGGGTTGCCCCGTTGCTGGGCGGCGCGCGGAGCGTTACGGGTTGAAGAGTCATGTTTGACGTGTTTCAGGGAATGCCTGGTAATCTGATGAGCGACTGGGCCAGTCGTTTTCTGATGGATGCCGCCCTGGCCTATTTCATGACGTTTATTCTGGTCCTGGTGCGTCTGAGCGGCTTGATGTTGATTGGCCCATATTTTGGACATTCGGCAATTCCTACCCGGGTGAGGATCCTGTTGGCCTTTTCGTTGGCTCTGGTGGTAACGCCCGCGTTGCCTGATCTGCAGGAACGTGGCTTCGAGAAGTTGGATGTGAATCAGGACAAGGTGTTGTCGGGGGCTGAAGTGCCACGGGGAATTCGGGAAGCGTACATGCGGAGCACGGCGAAGGATCCTGAGGCAATAGCCCTGACTTTGCGGGATTTCCAACGCCTCGCCGGTGTCCCCTCCACTCTGTTTGATTTGTGCTGGGTGGCAGGCACGGAATTGCTGATTGGCATGTTGCTGGGATTTGGGGCGCTGGTGATTCTCTCGGGATTGCAACTGGCGGGCGAGAATTTCGACAAGCAGGCCGGCACGGCCATGAGCGAAATTTTCAATCCGGCGCTCGAGACTTCTGCTTCTCCGACGGGCCATCTGTTGTTTCTGTTGGGAACCATCGCCTTACTGGTCATGTTGCCGTTCGATGGCCACCTGATGATGCTGATGAGCCTGTTGAAAACGTTTGAAGTGCTGCCCGTGGGGCTGGTCTGGGTCGATATTTCCACTTTGGATTTGATGCGGCATCTGATCAGCCAGTCGCTGGTGATCGCGGTGCAAATTTCTGCCCCGTTATTGGCCGCGATGGCCTTGCTGAGCGTGGCCATGGGGTTTCTGGGTTATACCGTTCCACAAATCAATGTGCTGGTGTTGGGATTTCCGATTCGCGCGATGCTGAGTCTGGTAATTCTGCTGGTGACCTTTTCTGGCGCGACGGGAGTTATCGTGGAATTGTTCCCTCAAGTGCTCGAAGAGGTGACGAATTCGTTGCTGTCGGGAGGGGAATCGCCGTGACCGTTGGTGGACGTCGAACCGGCAGCGCGGTGCCCAACAATGAATTTATCGTAGGGTACGCTGTGCGAACCATGTATTACGAGTTGTTTTATCTATCCATTGCGAAACATCTCGCAGAGTGTTTCCTTCCCGTTCAATTCCGTTACCGCCCCTGAGTGACACGCAAACCTGCCGCGCAAGGGGCAGGCGTTCTCTCGTTTCTGGCATAAAAATAGACTTCATACCTCATGGCCGAATCCGATCAAGGTGATAAGTCGGAAGATCCGACCGACCAGCGGCGTCGCGAGGCCCGGAACAAGGGGAATGTCGCCAAGAGTACGGATCTCAACGCGGCGGCGGCCATGCTGGCGGCGACGGGGGGGCTGTTGTTTCTGGGCCCGGAACTGGCTCGCGGATGTGCGTCCCTGATTCAATCGTATCTGTCCGGTCCGGCCTGGCTGGAACTGGACCGCTTCATGGTGGCTCAAGATCTGGCGCGGGTGTTTCGCGAAAGTGCGAAATTCCTGCTTCCCTTTCTGTTCCTGATGTTCTGTACGGCCTTGCTGGCGAATTTGTCGCAAATTGGATTCCTGTTCACGACCGAGCCATTGAATTTGAAGTGGAGTCGGCTGAATCCGATTTCCGGATTTCAACGGATCTTTTCCGTTGCGGCCTTGGCAAAATTTGGCACGAGCGTGGGGAAAATCGTGGCGATGGCTTCGCTGGCTATCTGGTTTTTATGCCTGAAGGTGCCCGCGCTGCAGGGGTTGGGCAATGCCGAAACCGACGTGATCCTGGGGACGCTGGGGACGGTCATTCTGGAATTGGCGTTTCAGTTGGCGCTGGCGATGCTGGTGATCGCCCTGCTGGATTTCAGCTTTCAGAAATGGAAGCACGAGCAGGATCTGAAAATGACCAAGCAGGAAGTCCGGGATGAAATGAAAAACATGGATGGCGATCCGCATATTCGTCAACGCCGCAAGGAAGCACACCGGAAACTGGCGATGGCCCGTGAAATGAACGCCGTGCGGGATGCGGATGTGGTGATCACCAACCCGACACACATTTCGGTGGCATTGAAGTATGATCCGGAAAAACATCCCGCTCCCGTTGTCGTGGCGAAGGGGATGGGCGAGATCGCCTTGAGAATTCGCGAGATCGCCCGCGAGCATAAGGTGCCCATTATTGAACGCAAGCCCCTGGCCCGCGCTCTGTACAAGGATGTTAAAGTCGGGCAGGCGATTCCGCTGGAAATGTACGATGTGTTCGTGGAAATCATGGCTTACGTGTATAAACTTGCGGGCAGGAAGCTCCCCACCGACTGACGGGGGGCAACTCGCGAGCAAGTCACCGCCTCGCGGGACGGTCTTGCTTGTTGGCCATCGAAACCTGAACTATAAGGAAGGTCACAGTCACGATTCTTGTTCCCGTTCCCCTGGTTTGCTGCAATAAAAATGTCCCACGAATATCTGTCCGAGAGTTTGGTTCACGATCCCATTCACGGTTATATCGCGTTCACGTCGCGCTATGGCATACCGGATGACGAGGTGTCGGAACAGGAAATTATCGATCATCCCTGGGTGCAGCGGATGCGCCAGATTCATCAGTTGCAGACAGCCTGGTGGGTTTTCCCCTCGGCGGAACATATGCGTTTTCAGCACATCCTGGGAGCCATGCATCTTGCCTCCCGCTGTGTCGATCAATGGTACGATTCCCTGTGCGAATCGTGCGAGCATGTCCCCAGCAAGGCATACGTGGAAAGCCTGGCACGCATGGCTGCCCTGCTGCACGATGTGGGGCATGGTCCCTTTGGCCACTTCTTCGATGATCATTATCTGGATCAATATCAACTGACGCACGAGGATATCGGGGCTCATATTATCGAGCATGTGCTGGGGGACCAGTTGCGGCGAGTCAAGCGGAACCCTCACGGCAGGCTGAAGCCCCTGGAAGTGCTCGATCCACGCCAGGTGGGCTGGCTGATTCGCCGTCCCAAGGGGGGAGCCCAGGACGAAGGGCATCCCATCTGGCTGCGCCGCATGCGGGCATTGTTCAGCGGCATCTATACCGTGGATAACATGGATTTCGTGCTGCGCGACGCGTATATGTCGGGTTATAACACGAAAGCCTTCGATCTATCCCGCCTGCTGCATTACAGTTTCTTCACGCCTCAAGGCTTGACCATTCACGTGCGGGGATTGCCCACGTTGATCAATTTCATCGAAACGCGGGCGAATCTGTTCCGCACGATCTATTTTCATCGGACGGTCCGCGCGCTGGATATCGCCTTGGAGGAACTGTTTCCCGAGACGATGAAACATCTGTTTCCAGGCAATCCCCTGGAACATCTGGACGAGTATCTCCAGTTGACGGAAATGTCGTTCCTGGTCGATATTGCCAGGTGGACGAAAAGTGCCGACCCGCAAATCCGCAACCTGGGCCGCAAATGGGAAGCAATTTTGAGAAGGGAAGTCACCTGGAAAATGGCTTGCGAGCGAACGCTCAACTTCCATACGGCCGGCGCGGCCCGGATGACCATCTTTTCCGAACCCGACCTGGTCTTGAAACGCGTCCGCGAACGCTTGCCGAGTGATTTGCAAAATATGCAATTACACTACGATGTCGCACAGCATTATCATCGCCCTAGCGCGCGGCTTCCGGTGAATGGACAAAATTTCCTGCTGGATCCTGCCAATGGTACGCCCCGCGAGTTGAACGACGACGAATTATTCCGGCAGTTGCCCATCAGCTTTCTCGTGTTTCGTATTTACACACAGGATCATGGGCATGAAGCCTTGCTGAATACCGCCTTGAATTCCGTGCTGGGAGACGCAACGGATGCCAAGACCAATATGTGATCGGCCAGCCGTTCCGATTTGTGAAGATGTATCGATTCGGCTGGTTGTCCGGTTGTAGGCATCGTACCGCGTGGGACGGTGCTGCTGCGTGACCGCTTTCGTGATGGCCGATGATTAGGGGTATGATTGGCGACGACCTGCACATCTTGCTGGAAAATGTCCTGTGCCTGACAATTCTGCAGGCGTATGCGGAAGTGGAACATTCCCAAGGAGACATACCGGACTCGTGCTGGCGGGAACGCGTCTCCGAGCGGGCGGAACAGCAAGAAACTGAAACGCCGGCCTGGTCGAACGCCCATGGCCTGCTGATAGCTTACGGGTTTCTAGATATCGAACTGCAGGGCCGCGCCACGGGCATACAGTATCGCATCACCCAGGAAGGCAAGCGGATGCTGGCCAGACTCGATGGTGTACTTCCCGACATGATCGAGGAAAACTTCGAGGAGCCGGGCGAATTCCTGGACGAAGCCGAAGATTTGGCCGCCTAGACAGGGGAGACTTTGCTCGATTCCTGCGCTTGCTTGGCCATCCACGCTTGGAACATCAGCACGTCCCACAAGGGATATTGCCAGTTTGTCTTCCCGGAGAGGTGTGCTTCCCAGCGCTCACGAATGAGCCGACTTTGAAATAAACCATGGCTTTCCAGGGCGGAAACCGATAGCAGTTCCTCGGCCCATTCGAACAGCGTGCCCCGCAGCCATTCGCCGATGGGGATGCCAAAGCCGACCTTGGGGCGATCGAACAGGCTCGGTGGGATATGACGTGCGAGCACGCTCCGCAACAGTTTCTTTCCTTGTCCCTGCTCGCAGTGAAAGGAGTCGGGGAGCGACCAGGCAAATTCGCAGACATGATGATCGAGTAGCGGCACCCGTGCTTCCAACGAAACGGCCATGCTGGTCCGATCGAGTTTTGTCAGAATATCCTCGGGCAGGTAAGTGAGGGTATCGAGGGCCATCCAATTGAAGGGCGCCCGTTCCAGCCCCGCGAGGGACTGTCCGAACCCGAGGGATTCACTGGGATCCCAGACCTCCCGCTCCAGAATGTCGGCGGGGTCCCAGTGGCGATGCAGTTGGGCGTACAGCATCGCCGCGGAAGAAATGTTCAGCAGTTGCGCGTACTGTTTCAATCCGGGTTTCTTCCACTCCAGTGGACTATTCTGGATGTACCAGTCCAGGGCCCGCGCGATCGTGCGGCGTCCAGGGATGGATTCCAGTTGATGCCAGATGCGGGCCAGGCGGTGGTAGCGCTGGTATCCGCCAAACAGTTCGTCTCCGCCATCGCCCGACAGCGATACCGTCACATCGCGACGTGCCAGCTTGCAGACAAGAAACGTGGGAATTTGAGACATGTCCGAAAACGGTTCGTCGAACATGTTCGCGAGATGGGGAATCACGCTCTGCGCTTCGCTCGGCATCACGCACAGTTCGGTGTGATCGGTACCCAGGTGTTCGGAGATGCGGCGGGCAAAGGGGGCTTCGTCGTATTCGTATTCGGTAAAGCCGATGGTAAAGGTTTTAATGGACCGGCTGCTCTGTTGCTGCATGAATGCGGTGATCAGGGAGGAATCGATGCCCCCCGACAGAAAGGCACCGACCGGCACGTCGGCCAGCATGCGCAGCGAGACGGCCTCCCGCAGCAGTTCCTCCAGACGTTCGACGGCGGCCTCGTAGTTCCCCGTGAACGGATTGGATCGGCCACGTTCAATCACTTTGGCCAGCGACCACCAGGGTGCAGGCTGGAGTTGCGCGCCGGTCCAGTCCCGGGGGGCATCGCCTGCGGTTTGATGCAGTTCCAGCAGCGTCCCCGCGGGGAGTTTGTAAACGTTGCGGTAAATCGAATACGGCGCGGGAATGTAGTTGTGCCTCAACTGCAGCGCCACAGCTTGCGGATCGATTTCCGCTGCAAAATCCGGATGGACACGCAGGGATTTCAGTTCGGAGCCAAACAGGAAAGTGCTGCCGAAGCAACCATAATACATCGGCTTGATGCCCAGGCGGTCTCGCACCAGCGAAAGTGTTTTTTCGTGACGATTCCAGACGGCAAAGGCAAACATGCCCCGCAACCTGGGCAGGGTTTGGGAGAGGCCCCAGTGCGAGATCGCCTCGCAGAGCACTTCGGTATCCGAATGGCCCCGAAACCGCTTGCCCGCCTGTTCCAGTTCCCGCCGCAATTCCTGAAAGTTGTAGATCTCGCCGTTATAGACAAGCACATATCCGCCACACGAGGAGAGCATCGGCTGATGCCCCTGCTCGGACAGGTCCAGAATCGCCAGCCGCCTATGACCGAGTGCAATCCCCGATACCGGATCGCACCAGGTTCCCTGGTCATCGGGACCACGATGTTTCTGCCGTTCGGCCATTTCCCCCACGATGTCCGTCAGGTATTCGGCTGAGCGTTCACGAGGAGGTGTCAGAAATCCAGCAATTCCACACACGGCGGTTCCAGGGGTTGAGGGTGAGAGTCGAGGGTTGAACTGAAATTGTACGGGAGATATCGGCGGGATGCGATGCCAGGCACCCGGATCAGGCGGATGGAGAGGTCAGGAAACGACTCAAGGCCGCTTCAATCTCGGGCAGGGTTTCGCCCGTCAACCGTTCGTATTGACCGATATCGAGCACACTGTATCGAGGCCGGGGAGCCGGAGCGGCATACTCGGCGGATGTTATGGGCCGCAGATCGGCGGATACTCCCGACAGTTCGAAAATCCGGCGGGCGAAGTCATGCCAGGTGATGGCTCCCCGGTTTACCACATGAAACAATCCCCCGGTATTGCGGTTCATCAGTCCGATCAACGCCTGGGCGAAATCGGTGGTCGCCGTGGGAGCACAGGTTTGATCGTTGACAACCCGCAGCGGTTGCCCCGACCGCGCCAGACGCAGCATGGTTCGCACGAAATTTCCCGTGCCGCCGTGCCCGTACAAACCGCAGGTCCGCAGAATCAGGGCCTCGGGCAGGATTTCCAAAATCCGTTGTTCCCCCGACAATTTGCTCGCTCCATAAACGGAAAGGGGGATCGCGGGATCGGTCTCGCGACGAGGCCGATCGGGCAGGAGTTCGCCACCAAAAACGAAATCGGTGCTGACGTGTATCAGCCGACAGCCAGTGTTCCGGCAGTAACGTGCCAGCGCGGCCGGTGCCTCCGCATTGAGTTGAAAGGCAAGGTCGCGTTCCGTTTCGGCTCGATCGACATGCGTGTAAGCCGCGCAGTTGATAAGGACATGGGGTTGATACGGTTCGAGAAGACTCTCGAACGCTTGCGGATGGGTGAAGTCCAGTTGGGCGCGCGACAACCCGGTTGCCGTGGGCAGAAGCCGTTGCAACTCACTTCCCAGTTGACCATGAGCACCAAGTATCAGCGTGGACATAATGCGGAGTGCCACGGGGAATTCTCCCCTCATTCCTGGCTGCCCGATCGGCTGTTGCTTGCCGAGGGGGGGGGCATGCGGGCGTGGTCACTTTCCTTTCTTTTGTTCCTTGGCCCAGGCGTCCTTGAGGGTCACGGCCCGGTTGAAGATCAGTTGATCCTGCGTGCTGAGTTTATCGACGCAGAAATACCCCAGGCGTTCGAACTGGAAGCGCTCGCCGGGCAGGGCATCGGCCAAAGCGGGTTCGAGCTTGCAGTGGTCGAGCACGACCAGCGAGTCCGGATTGAGGTTGTCCTTGAAGCTGCCTCCCTCGGGGACGTCGTCGGGATCGATCTGCTTGAACAGGTTATCGTACAGATTCACTTGCGCGGTGATGGCATGCGGAGCGGAAACCCAATGCAGGGTGGCCTTAACCTTGCGGCCATCGGGGGCGTTCCCCCCCTTGGTCTCGGGATCGTAGGTGCAACGGAGTTCGAGGATATTGCCGGCATCGTCCTTGATGACTTCCTCGCAGCGGATGAAATAGGCGTACCGGAGCCGCACTTCCCGGCCTGGGCCGAGGCGGAAGAACTGCTTGGGGGGATCTTCCATGAAGTCCTCGCGCTCCAGATAAATCTCGCGCGAGAAGGGGACCCGTCGCGTCCCGGCGGAATCGTCCTCGGGATTGTTGATTGCTTCCAGTTCTTCCACAATTCCCTCGGGATAATTCGTGATCACAACCTTCAGTGGATGCAGCACCGCCATGCGGCGCAGCGCGGTTTGATTGAGATCCTCCCGCAGCGCGTTTTCCAGTACCGCCAGATCGGTTGTTCCCTGGTATTTCGTTACGCCGATTTTGCCGCAGAAGTTGCGAATCGCCGCCGGGGTGTAGCCGCGACGACGGATCCCCGCGAGAGTCGGCATCCGCGGATCGTCCCACCCGGTCACCTGGCCGCCTTGAACCAGTTCGAGCAGCTTGCGCTTGCTCATCACGGTATAGGTCAGGTTCAACCGGGCGAATTCATATTGATGCGAGGGGAAAATTCCCAGTTGTTCGATGAACCAGTCGTACAGCGGGCGGTGAATTTCGAACTCCAGCGTACAGACGGAATGCGTGATTCGTTCGATGGAATCACATTGCCCATGGGCCCAGTCGTACATGGGATAAATGCACCATTGATCTCCCGTGCGATGATGGGGCGTGTGCATGATGCGGTACATGATGGGATCGCGCAGATTCATGTTTCCCGCCGCCATGTCGATCTTCGCGCGGAGCACGTGCGCCCCGTTCGGAAACTCGCCCGCTTTCATTCGCCGGAACAAATCGAGATTTTCTTCCGCGGAACGATCGCGATACGGACTGGGAGTGCCCGGGGTGGTCAGGTTTCCCCGGCCGGCCCGAATTTCTTCCAGCGAGCTGCTGTCGACATAGGCCTTGCCCGCCTGTATGAGTTGTTCCGCCCACTCGTAAAGTTGATCGAAATAGTCGCTGGCATAGTATTCGCCATCCCATTCAAACCCGAGCCAGCGTACATCCTGCTTGATGGAATCCACGTATTCGGTTTCTTCCTTGCTGGGGTTGGTATCGTCGAAACGCAAATTGCATTTCCCGCCGAATTCCCGGGCGATGCCGAAATTCAGGCAGATACTCTTGGCGTGGCCGATATGCAGATAACCGTTCGGTTCGGGAGGGAACCGGGTGTGCACGCGCCCGCCATGCAATCCGGCGGCGACATCGCGAGCCACGATTTCACGGATAAAATCGAGGGTTTTTTCGGCGGGAGAAGGGTCGTCTTGGGTTGGCTGGTTCATGGAGTCGAACTTTACATCCTTGTGGTGTTGGAGTTGTTCCTTCACCGAGGCTGGTCAAATGGAATAATACTCGCGGAGGGACGAGCGAACGGAGCGGGCCCCTCCGCCCCGGGATCGCGGCCGCTAGCGATTTCAGGTTTCCGCGAAAACGGGGTACGGCAGGCCCAACTTGCTCCGTATTCTATACACTCTTCACTCGCCGGGGGAATCCGACTTTTCGGCATGGGCGATGGCCCTTTCGATCCGGGCGATGCAGCGTTCTTTGCCGAGCAGGCTCATGGCCTCGAACAGGCCCACGCCTGCCGGTTTTCCGGTAAGGGCCACGCGCAACGCATGAATCAATTGGCCGATGTTGATGCCTTGCTCTTCCACGAACAGATGCACCAGCGCGTCGTATTGCCCCGTGGTTTGCACGTGGGTCGCCTGGAGCATGTCGCGGAGTTTCTCCAGCAGGGGCAGGGCTTCCGCAGGTTGGCGGATGCGTTTATCGAAGGCTTTTTCGTCGTAAGCCATTTCATCGTCGGGACGGAAGAATTCGTCGTATCGGAGGATATCGGCAAACACGACCAGCCGCTCGCCGATGCCTGCAATCACCCGGTCCAGAAATTCCCGTTGGGTCGGCTCGGGATCTTCGGGTGAAAGACCGGCCTGAATCAGGAAGGGGAGGCAGCCTGCCCGTTTTTCCTCGCCGGGCAGCAGATTCATCCAGTGTGCCTGATAGCTGAGCAGTTTATCGGGATCGAATCCCGCGGGAGCTTTCACCACCCGGTCCAGGGTGAAGTTGGCGATAATGGTTTCTCGCGACATGAATTCCGTTTGATCGTCGAGTGACCAGCCCAGGCGGGCCAGCGCGTTCAGCACCGCCTCGGGGAGATAGCCGATGCGTTCGTAGTATTCGACCATGACGGGGTCCAGCCCCGCGCGGTGTTCCAGCCCGAGCAGGGGGAACAGGGTATCGCCGTGCTCGAACAGCTTCTTGAACTTCGGGTTCTTGCGGTACTGTTCGAGCTTGCGTTTGCTCATTTTTTCCTTGGTGCCCGGGGCCGCCACATAGGGGATGTGCGCGAAACAGGGGCGGTCATGCCCCAGGGCATCGTGCAACAGGGCCTGAATGGGGGTGTTGGAAAGGTGTTCCTCGGCCCGAATCACGTGGGAGATGCGCATCTGGGCGTCGTCAATCACGGTCGCGAAATTATAGAGGGGGGTGTTGTCGCCCCGCATGATGACGGGATCGGGCATGATCGCGGGATCGAATTCGACGCGCCCCCGGACCAGATCGTCAATCACGATTTTTTCCGTGGCTTCGCGTGGCATCAGAAATCGGATGACAAAGTTCTCCCCGGCGGCGATTTTTTGCTGTATCTGACTGTCGGATAAGGATGCATCGTCGCGATTGTTGATGTAATTACGTTTTTCCCGCTCGGCTTGCTGGCGTTCCAGATGAGTCCGTTCGGGGGGCGTGAAATCGCGAAAGGCCTTGCCTTCGGCAAGCAGACGCGAACAGGCCTGCTGATACAGATCATCGCGCAGTGATTGATAATACGGCCCGCAGGGACCGTCCACTTCCGGTCCTTCGTCCCAGTTCAATCTCAACCAGCGAAAGGCTTGCAGGATAGGCGCCAGGGCTTCGTCCTGATTCCGGGCACGATCCGTGTCGTCGATGCGGAGAATGAACTTCCCGCCGTGATGCCGGGCAAACAGCCAGTTAAACAGGGCGGTTCGCATCCCGCCGATATGCATATAGCCGGTCGGGCTGGGAGCAAAGCGTGTTCGAATTTCGGTCATCTCTGGGACTTACCTACGGCGTGCGGAAAACGGGCTCGACTGGCGGCTTCGGGGCTGCCAGGGGAGGCGACGGCACTTCTCCGCTCCTGCGTTGCCTGGAAGGCGGAAAGAATGTGTACCCTTGCTGGGGAAACCGTAACAAGCAGGAACTGGGAGAGCAAGAATCCCCCGCCTGTTTGCCGTCGACCGAGAGGGAAACGGCTTTGTGGAGGGGCTGGCATACCGGTAGATCCGGCAAAATCGTCAGGGAGTGACGGTATCGTGGCGGGAAATCAACAGGGAATGTTGCAAATGGGCATCATCCCCCGGTTTTCGTGATAGGTTTCAATTGAGATTGTCTGAGTTGCCACGGTTGCCAGCCGGCATGCCGATGGCGAAGCCGGAATGCGATCACGAGCCACGGATTTTTTCTGGTTGAAGCAGCGAGGCCGCCAGAAAAAGCAGACGCGTCCGGTGTAATTGCCCAGCCAGGATGGAAACAGCAGCGAAACGGGGGCGGCTGCATGGAGGTCCGCCCCCGGTCGTTGTTTCCACTACCCTCAAGAAACAAGCCTTCAGACGTCATGATCGATTACCGTCGATTACAAACTGACTTGATTGCCTTGGCGCTCTTTGCCGCCAGCTTGTTTCTCGCGCTGAGCCTGATCAGCTTTCGGGCGGGGGATGCTCCCTCGGGATTGGTGTATCCCGTTCCCGAATTGCCCGAAAACTGGTGTGGTCCCATCGGGTCCCATATCGCCTTTGCCCTGATGAATCTGGGTGGCTACAGCAGCTACATACTACTGCTGGCATTACTGGCGTTCGACTTGAAGCTGTTTTCCGACCGGCCTGTAAAGGATGTCGTATTGCGGGGCCTGGGGGTGCTGCTGCTGATGTTTGCCTGCGCGACATCGCTCACGCTCCTGTTGCCCGGACTGGGAGAAACCGGTTTGTATGGCAGCGGAGGAAAACTGGGGGCGGCGGGCGCAAACCTGCTGCAGGAGAGCTTCTCGCTGGTGGGAACAATTCTTGTGCTGGGGACGCTGTTCCTGGCAGGGCTAATGCTGTCCGCGGAAGTCTTTGCACTGGCGATTCTGCGAAAGTGTTTGTGGGTACCGTTTGTGTTCCTGCATTCCAAGGTTCGCCCCCTCAAGCCGACTCCCGAGGAACAGGAAGAACGCCGCGAGTATCTCATTAACGCGCCGCTGTGTGCCCCCTTGCCCGAGCAGGACGAGGTGTTGTTCACTCAAAAAAAAACTTTACTGACAACGCCTTCGCATGAGGAAGAACCCGAGGAGGAAGAGCCGCCGGTTGTGGCTCGCTCCACCCCGAGTGCTGCCGCTTTCCGCGTCAATCCCCCCGCGGCGACTCTCAAAACGCCCGTCCCGCCCATCGAGGACGAAGAACTCGCCGAAGTGATTCCCGAGGTCCCCTTTGAGTTGCCCTCCTGGGATTTACTTGAGCCCGCGGAGGATTTTCCCTACGAGTTGCTCGCCAAGAAAGCGCAAATTGCAGCAGCCACGCTCGAACGGACGTTTCAGGAGTTCAACCTGAATATCAAGGTGGTCGAGATCGATACGGGCCCGGTGGTGACGCAGTTCGAACTCGAACTGGAACCAGGCTTGCGCGTTTCCAAGGTGACTGCCCTGGCGGATGATCTGGCGATTGCGCTGCGGGTGCCAGCCGTGCGCATTGTGTCGTCGATCCCTGGAAAAAATACGGTCGGCGTGGAAGTTCCGAACGAAAAGCGGGTGATGGTCCGGCTGCGCGAACTCATGGAGGCGAGCCAGCAGGACATGGAAAAAATGCGTCTGCCGCTGTTCCTCGGAAAGGATGTTTCCGGGCACCCGATGACGGTGGACTTGGCCAAAATGCCTCACCTGCTGATCGCGGGGCGAACCGGCACCGGGAAGTCGGTCTGTCTGAACACGCTGATTCTCTCCCTGCTCATGACCCGTAGCCCGGACCAGGTGAAGATGTTGATGATCGACCCCAAAATGGTCGAACTCAGCCCCTACACCAAAATTCCGCATCTCATGCATCCCGTCATTACCGACATGAAAAAAGCGGAAGCCGTGCTGCAATGGGCCGTCGATAAAATGGAAGAACGCTACGATCTGCTGGCACGCACGGGGGTTCGGCACCTGGAAAGTTACAACAGCCTGGGCAAGGCCGAGGTACTCAAACGCCTGGGCATGGCTTCCGACGCCCACGATGCCGAGCAAATTCCCGAGCAGATGCCCTACATTGTGATCGTCGCGGACGAAATGGCGGACATGATCATGACGTCCGGTAAGGAAGTTGAAGCGCACATCATTCGGCTGGCACAGAAATCGCGCGCGGTGGGGATTCATCTGGTCTTGGCCACGCAGAAGCCGACCGTCGACGTCATTACGGGATTGATCAAATCGAACCTGCCGGCCCGAATTGCCTTCCAGGTGGCCAGTCGGACCGATAGCCGGGTGGTCCTCGACGAAATGGGGGCCGACCGCTTGCTGGGCAACGGAGACATGTTGTATCTGGCCCCTGGCACCAGTCACTTGACCCGGGCGCAGGGGACGTTTGTGAGCGATCAGGAAATGAACGGTATCATTTCGTTCCTGTCCCAGCACGAACCGCAATATTGCCAGGAAATTTCGCAGGCAACTGCCAGCAGTTCGGGAGCAGTCCAGCGTGGGATGGAGGCCATCAAGGAGCGGGATGAACTATACGAGCAAGCCATTGACGTGGTGGTTCGCGAAGGGCGTGGTTCGGTTTCCCTGCTGCAGCGCGCGCTGGGGATTGGGTATGGTCGCGGAGCCCGTCTGATTGATTACATGGCCGAGGATGGCATCGTCGGAGACTACAACGGCTCGCAAGCCCGCGAGGTCCTGTACACTCCCGAGCAATGGGACGCCATGCGCAACGGCGAAATGCTCGAAGAACTGGAAGTGTAATCTCTGTCTTTCCCTCGAATCCTCCGCGCGCGAAGACGGGCAGGGGGCTTGTGTTCCTCGATTCCGTCAGATCAGCGCCGGTCCGACTTCAGAAAATGCTCGAAAAAGGCGTAGAGCAAGGCGTTGGAGTCCTCGTTGGGGGAGTGTTCCGGGCGATTCGACATCGCGACGCGGTTCTCGTAACCGAGCAAGCGATTGACTTCGCGACTGTGATTCAACGCCTGCCAGCGGGCTGGCGGGTCTTCCGATCCTCCCGAAACCAGGAACGGTCGCGGAGCCATCAATACGTGGAGCTCGTGCAGATCGCGCCCCTGCTTGATCAGTTCGGGATACGCCCCAAAAGCCGGATTTTGGGGTGTGATCAGGCCACGCTTGCGCCAGGGTTGCGGATGATAACCCAGATACCACGGTTCCCAATAATTGACCGAGGGACGCGCCTCGTCGAACATGATGCCGGGGTCCGACCAGACGCCACAGGCGAATTTGTCAAACAGGCACGAGGCAAACATTGCCCACTTCCCCCCGAACGAGTGCCCCACGATGCCGATTCGCTCGGCTGCCACCTCCGGTCGGCTGGCCAGGACGTACCAGGCATTCGCAGCCGCATACGCCAACATTGAAAGCGGCTCCACCCGGGCCTGTTCCAGGCTGGGATGATAAATCGCGTACGTTTTGGCTTCCGAGGCCTCCTTGGTGCCAATCGAAAGTGCCACAAAGCCCCGTTTCACCAACTGCAACGCGAAATCCCGCTGGGCGCCCCCTTGACCGATGGCCGTCTCCGGCTCGTAATAAACGGTCACCACTGCAGGGAACGGTCCTTGCCCTTCCGGGATCAATAGATAACCGGTCGTGGTTTCCGTGGGAGTCCACAAGAACCGTACCCGTTCCCGGCGGTAGCCTGCCTCCTGGGTTGTTTCCAGCACCTCGACAGCAGGCTCGGTGATCAACTCCGGCCAGGCTCCCAACAACCGATGCCAGTCGGATAGTATCTCTGCCCGCCGTACTTTCCACTCCGCGGCTGTTGTCACCCTGCTGCCGTCTCGTCGCAGCAGCGGGGAGCGATAGGGGCCGAACGATTCGGCGAACTCGGCGGGAGGGGAAAAACAAGGCTCGATGACCGACCACGCGGAGTGTTCTGCGGGGTCTGCCGCGGAGAGGAAGCCGGGGCCTGTGCCCCCGATCCAGCACAGGCCGATGAGCACGATCCGCAGCAGCGGGAAGTCGATCATACGGCTGAAATGCACCTGCATCAGATTCACCTGTTTCATGGTTTTCGTGACTCCATGCGATGGGGACCGGTTCGTTATTGATTCCGTCGTTAATTCAACGGCATCATATTCCATGACAAGACCATTCAGCTAGAATCACGGGGAGAGAATTACCCTCGCGGGGCACAAATCCGTTCCCCGATGCGCTGGCCCGTTCCTGGCTGGCGAGCTTGCCTGGAGAGTGTCGCCAGGAAAAGGGGAGGGTTCTCATTTCGCGTCCCGGATGTTCCCTGCTACGATCTGCGCATGTCATCCCTGATGTCCCCTCCCACAATCGAGTTGACCGTCGAACCGTATCAGTCGGGCTTGCGCGTGGATGCCTTTCTCGCGCAGCAGTTGCGCAATTATTCGATCTGGAAGCTGCAGCGCCTGGCCCGGTGGGGGGCAATCACCAGCCGTCATCAACCGATCGACTTGCTGCGTCGGCTGTCTCCCGGGGAAACCGTAAGTGTGCAACTGCTGGAACCACCGGAGGTCGTTTACGAACCAGAACCGTTTCCGCTGGAGGTTGTGTTCGAGGATGCCTGGATGCTGGCCGTGAACAAACCCCCGGGGATTATCGCGCACCCCACGGGGAATATGCAGTCGGGCACGTTATGTCATTATGTGCAAGATTATCTGGATCAACAGACGGTCGTTCCCGGATTGCTGAGACCGGGGATCGTGCACCGGCTCGATCGGGAAACCTCGGGAGTCATCCTGATTGCGAAAACCCATCTGGCGCATCGCAATCTGGTGGATGCCTTCGAGCACTCCCGTGTCGCAAAAACCTACCTCGCGCTGGTCAAGGGGGCTCTTCAAGCAGATTCCGGAACCATCGATTTTCCGATTGGCCAGGCCCGCAAGGGGGCGAAGGTGCTGATGTCGGCTCGAGGGGACGCCCTCGATCCCAAGCCGGCACGTACGAACTGGCAGGTCTTGCGACGTTTGCCGGGCTTCACCCTGGTGGCGGCAAAACCGGTCACGGGGCGGAATCATCAGATTCGGGTCCATTTCGCCGCGATCGGACACCCTTTGGCCGGGGATGAATTTTACGCGGCCCAGGGGGAGTTTCTCCCCGCGACTCGAGATTCCCTGGAGGCTGGGCGTCGGCTTTCCGATATTCGCTGTACCGGGACCGGCCTGGCCCGCCATGCGCTGCATGCCGCCCAGATCGAAGTGGCACATCCGATTACCGGCGTCTGGTTGCGGATTCAGGCCGGCCCACCCGCGGATTTACTCTCCGCAATTTGCCGTCTCGTCGCAGCCAAACCGTGAGGCTTCGAAATCGATCGAGCCGAACGCAGACATTTAGTCCGTATGTCTCACACAGTTACCATTGCGGTAAATTTTGTCTCCAAAATGCCTGGAAAACTAGCCGCGCCCGTGAGGAAGCGGGCCAGACGGGCGTAGTAACGTGCAATCACTCATCCGGCATAAGGTTCACTAGTGTGGAATCCTATGGGGTTGATGAGACCCAAACGTGGCCCGCTTCCTGACGGGCGCGGCTAGTTTATTCGGGGTGGAAAATTCGACAACCCCGGGGGCGAAGTCCCCTATCGGCGGAGACAAGTGAACATGAGTTCCTGTGTTTTCCGGGTAAGTTGCGGTCGGAAAGTCGCAGGGGGCTCTGGTCTCATCGGTATTAGGGGGAAAAACAGTGGGATTACTTGACAGGCGAAACCTGCTCACCGTAACATTTTTGCTCTGAAGGAGATGTTTGCGGAGTCCCGTTGTGCAAGCCGCATTGCGGTGGGGCGTCCGTTCCATATTATCGAAGACAGCCTGGCCGACGGTCGCGGCTGATTCGGTGACTTGGTACGATACCTTTCGCGAATCACCGCCTCATGCTCCGGTAGAATCAACGGCACGAGGCGGTCTCACATACACAGGGTGTTTAGAGTAGTTCAAAGGTTGGTAAAATGTGTCTTCCAAAGAGGCGACAGTCGAAATCCCGTTCCCGCAAGCGTCGCAGCCATGATGCTGTGCGCCCACTGAAGTTGCAGTTCTGTTCGAACTGTGGACGCCCCACGCCCAGTCACACCATCTGTCCCAGTTGTGGTTTTTACATGGGACGCACGATGCTGGAATTCGCCGATTGAGTCCCTGTTTGAAGCCCAATACAGGCTTGGCAGAACTGATCCAGCCCTTGGCGCCTTCTCCGGTTTGTTTGGTGACATCATCCATCGGTAACGATCAACTCCCCTTGGCGGTGATCGAAAAATCGCGCTGGCACAATAGTGAAACCGGTATCTGCCCGGGGGGCGGTCTGGTCTTCCACGGATTGCGGAAACCCTGTTTCCGCCGAGCTTGAGTAACGGGAAAAGAGATCTGAATGCGAATTGCATTGGATGCCATGGGTGGAGACGCTGCGCCCGGTATCAATATCGAGGGCGCGCTCGCTGCGTTGTCTCAACGAGAAACCCTGCATGTTTATCTCGTCGGAGATGCTCTCCAGTTGGAGCAATTGCTGCGTGACCGCGACTATCCCCGGGATCGGTTGACGATCGAACCGGCGGAAGGGTTTGTGGGCATGGAAGAAAAACCAACCGACGCCTTGCGCAAGAAGCCAAATGCCTCCATCGCCGTTTGCTGGAAATTAATGGCGGAAAAAAAAGTTGAGGCCGTTGTCAGCGCGGGCAACACCGGGGCCGTTGTCGCCGCCGGTCTCCGCACCCGACTGTTCCTCAAGAACGTGAAACGCCCCGGCATTTCAGTGGTGCTTCCCACTTTGACGGGAAAATGTATCCTGATGGATGTCGGGGCCAATCCGGCTGCACGTCCCGAGCATCTGTACCAATACGGCATCATGGGGGCCATTTATGCCGAGCAGATGATGGGGATTGCCAACCCGCGCGTGGGGCTGTTGAATATCGGGAGTGAAGATGGCAAGGGGACGGATCTCGTCCGCGAAGCGCACCAGTATTTCCAGGCTTCCGCTCTGAAAAAAAATTACATCGGCAACGTCGAAGGGCGGGGGATCTACCAGGGGGAAGCAGACGTCATTGTCTGCGAAGGCTTCGTGGGGAATGTGGTGCTCAAGGTGAGCGAAGGGATGGCGGACATGATGTTCCGTGTGCTCTCCCATGAAATTACTTCGGCCCTCGATGCGGAAAAGGCCATTGCCGGCCAGGCGTTTCATCAGGCGGCGCGGCGTTATGAATATCGGGAAACCGGAGGGGCGCCCCTGTTGGGTATTGACGGGCTGTGCATGATCTGCCATGGATCCAGCGATGCCCGTGCGATGGCCAATTCCCTGTTCACCTGCATCAAGATGAGCGAGCGCAACCTCAACGAAACCATTGTTGAGCAACTGACGGAGATGCCCGTGATTGCCTGAAACGCTCTGTGAGAGCCCAATGTTTTCAGGCAGGTTCCCGGATAATTCTGCTGTTCGGATCGGTTCCAGACGGCCGTTTCCTCGGGGCGGCTTCCATTCTGTTCAAACCACCAGCCGGTCCAGAACCCGGCATAAGAAATCAGGATTACGATCATGAGTCAGACCGCCTTCCTGTTTCCCGGACAGGGTGCTCAACATATTGGTATGGGCGTGAAAACCGCCCAGCGATACCCGGCCGCCAAGGCCATGTTCGATCAAGCAGCCGAAATCCTCGGCTACAATCTGCTCGAGTTGTGTGCGAACGGCCCCGAAGAAAAGCTGAATGCCACCAACGTCAGTCAGCCCGCGTTGTACGTCTCCAGCCTTGCCATGATAGAAATCGTGCGGGAAAACGCGCCGGAACGGATTGATCAATGCCAGATGGCCGCCGGGCTGAGTTTGGGGGAATACACGGCCCTGGCGTTTGCCGGTGCATTGTCGTTCGAGGATGGTCTGCGGGTTGTGAAGGTCCGGGGGGAAGCCATGCAGGCCGCCGCAGAGGCTACTCCCTCGGGCATGGTGAGCATCCTGTTGCTCGACGAAGCCCAGGTGCGGGAACTGTGTCAACAGGCCAGCAGTGCGGGACTGCTACAGATCGCCAATTATCTGTGTCCGGGCAACATCGTGGTTTCCGGCGACAAGGCGGCCTGCGAGCAGGTGGTCCCCCTGGCGGAAGCGATGGGAGGCCGGCCCATTCCGCTGAAGGTCGCCGGGGCCTTTCATACCCCGATCATGCAGTCCGCGACGGATAAACTGGCCGAGGTGCTGGAAACCGTCACGGTGCTTCCCCCGAAGATGCCCGTGGTATCCAATGTCGATGCACAACCGCATCACACCTCCGACGAAATCCGCGAGATCCTCGTCAAGCAGGTTGTTCACCCTGTGCTCTGGGAAAAGTCGATGCAGACCCTGCTCGACGCCGGTATCGTCCATTTCTGCGAGATTGGACCGGGGACTGTCCTCAAAGGCCTGATGAAACGTATCAGCCGCAAATCCCCGTTCGACAACTTCAACGACGAATCGTTGTAGACGCGAGCGGTCTCTGCATCCCCGGCTGGCTTATTTCCGCCGGACCCGCGGGGCTGCCCCGCACCTTCTTTTCGATCACTCGAGCAGAGCCTACGGGGCCGCGGGTTGGCATGCGCGAAATGTCCTCGCTCGCAGCGGGTGGTGCGCGCATCCGACTCCCCTCGTCCGGCGGTTCCGCGCGCTTCGGTAAAGGCCGTCTTCGACGGTAACAGTCTTTCTTTTAAGTGGTTATAAATGTTAATATTGTGTTAAGTTCAGGGAAATGAGTGATATTCCAAACGACTCAATGCCGAAGAATGCGAAATTAGGATTGTAGCGATTGTAACGGTCGGGCAGTTTCAGCAAGCTTTGCGTGCTGGTCGCCGACGCTCGTTAGCTGGTCGATCGTTCGATTTCGATGGGTTCGTAGGGCTTCCTCGACACCTGTTCTTCTGTATGGATATCTGCCGGTAATGACTCGAAACAATTCTCTGCTGTTGATCATCTGGTTCTGCCTGCAGGCAATGGCTTGCGGGTCTGTTTTCGCCTTCGGGACTCCTCCGGGAGAAAGTTTAATGCCTCCCCCGGCGCCGCAGTCGACGGCAGCCTGGAGCATGGACGAACTGACGCGGCGCCTCCAGGAAACCGAAGCCCGCCTGGAGGCGTTGGAGTCGGAGCAATCAATGCGGATCGAGGAATCGAGTCTGCCGACACCTCCGGTTTTGGAACCGGAGAAGCTCGAAGAAAAAGCGAAGGCTACCGAACCGGCCCCCAAGAAAAAATGGTTCGAAAAGTACAGTTTGCGGGGCTATACCCAGTTCCGTATCAACGAGCAGTTGAATCTGGGGCCTAATTCCGCGCCTCCGCATCATAATGGGGATGGCTTCGTGGGCGAGGACCAGACCTTCGGCATTCGGCGGGCCCGACTGGTTCTGTTTGGCGATGTGACGGATCATATTTCGCTTTACTTTCAGCCCGATTTTGCCAGCACGCCTCCCGGGAGCCCCGATGGCAATCACTTCGCTCAGATTCGCGACTTGTACTTCGATCTCTATCTGGATGACGACAAGGTCAACCGCTTCCGTGTGGGGCAATCGAAGGTTCCGTACGGTTGGGAGAATCTGCAATCCAGCCAGAATCGATTGCCGCTCGATCGTAACGATGGCTTCAACAGTGCCGTAAAGAACGAACGCGACCTGGGGGTTTTCTACTATTGGACTCCGGAGTATGCCCAGGAGTTCTTCAAGAAGTTGAGCGATGAAAACCTGAAGGGATCTGGGAATTACGGAGTGTTTGGTGTCGGGGTGTACGCGGGGCAAGGGGGATCGCTGCGGGAGCAGAATGACAATCTGCACTTTGTGTCGCGATTGACGCTGCCGATCACGTTTTGTGGGGGGCAGATGATGGAACTCGGCCTGCAGGGCTACACGGGTGAGTATACGGTGTTATCATCGCCCATCAGCCCACTGGGAGTGGGGGCTGCTGTCCGTCCGCTGGGGACGTTGGAAACGGGGAAGCGAGAGGGAATTCGCGACGAGCGTCTGGGGGGCTCGATCATTTATTATCCGCAGCCCTTCGGGTTTCAGGCAGAGTGGAATTTTGGTCATGGCCCGGGCCTCAACGATGCTCAAACGGAAGTGATCAAACGACCGCTTTCCGGGGGCTACGCCATGGCGATGTATCGCCACAAAACCAAATGTCGTGGAGAATTTTATCCCTTTGTCCGCTGGGCCTATTACGATGGGGGGTATAAATCGGAACGGAATGCCCCGTATGTGGACATCAACGAATGGGAACTGGGGCTGGAATGGCAGATCAACAAATCGATGGAGTTTGTGTCCATGTATACGATCACGGATCGCACGAACACCCGCGCGCTGGGGACGGCGGACACACTCTCGTACAGTCAGTTCCGCGGCGATTTGATGCGGTTTCAGTTTCAGGTGAATTACTGAAGCCGACATTTCGGGGGTGCCCAACCCTGGTTCTTCAAACGTGGGCTCTCAATCCTCCGCCCCGCATGCTTTCCTGGCCGGGGCCGATCCGAAATTGCTTCCCGCGAATCGACCGAAACGACGTTCGCTATGTGCAATTCGGCGGCAGCACACACCGTCCGGGGGAATATTGCGAAGCATTATCCCACACCACGAGCCGGGAAAAATCGCCAAGATCCCGATCAAATAGAGTTTACACGTAATTCAAAAACCGATATACCTCCGCTGGGATTACGAATCGGTCAGGAACCATCTGGCTGAGGCTTGTCAATTACCAACGAACACGCGATAGTGCCTGAGGGATCTGGTATTCCCGGAAATTTGGGCGGAATTGCTTCTAGCACACCTGTTTGAGGAGAGGGTGAGAGTGGACATCGAGGAAAAAGTAATCGGAATCGTGAGTGAACAACTCAATTTCCCCAAGGACGAAATCACCACGGCCAGCTCGTTTCAGGAAGACCTGAAGGCCGATTCGCTCGATCTGGTAGAATTGGTCATGGAATTCGAGGAAGAATTCGATATCACCATCCCCGACGATGACTACGAAAAAATTCGTACTGTCGGGGATGCCGTGAAATACATTCAAGAAAAGACCTGAAGCATGCGTCGTCGAGTTGTCGTGACCGGTTGCGGCGTGGTGACCGCACTGGGGCTGGAACTGTCGGAGTTTTGGGATCGCCTCTGCGCTGGCAAAAGCGGCGTGGGGCCGATCGAACGCTTCGACACGTCGGATTTCAAAGTGTACTTCGGGGGTGAAATCAAGAATTTCAAACCCGAGGAACATCTGTCGATGGATCTGAAGGAAATCCGCCGTATCGATCGATTCGTCGAATTTGGCCTGGTGGCGGCCCAAAATGCGGCAACCAACGCCGGCATCGATCTGCTTCAGGGAGACCCCTACCGCAAAGGGGTCCTCGTGGGGAGTGGGATCGGTGGCCTGAACGAAATCGAAGATCAGCACGACGCCTTGTACAACCGTGGTCCCTCGCGGGTTTCTCCCTTCATGATTCCCAAGCTGATGGTGAATGCCGCCAGTGGGAATATTTCCGTGTACTGGAAACTGAAGGGGCCGAATTCCGCGGTGGCCACCGCGTGTGCCTCGGCAACCAATGCGATTGGTGATGCCGCCCGACTGATTCAATACGGGATTGCCGATGTCATGATCACCGGCGGTTCCGAAGCCGCCCTGACGCCCATGGGGCTGTCCGGCTTTGCCCGGATGAATGCGCTGTCGAAGCGGAATGACGAGCCGGAAAAAGCCAGTCGTCCCTTCGATATCGACCGCGATGGCTTCGTGCTGGCGGAAGGAGCCGGGGTGGTCATTCTGGAAGAACTCGAACACGCCTTGGCCCGCAGTGCCACGATATACGCGGAACTGGTGGGCTATGGCATGTCTGCCGATGGTTCGCACATCACGGCACCCGATCCCGAGGGACAGGGGGCCTCGTATGCCATGCAGGCGGCCCTGCGCGATGCCGGGTTGGAACCGACCGATATCGACTACATCAACACGCACGGCACCAGTACCCCGCTGGGGGACAAGGCCGAGACCGTGGCGATCAAGAATGTGTTTCACGAACACGCCTACAAACTGGCGGTTTCCAGTACCAAAAGCCAACTGGGGCATTTACTGGGGGCCTCGGGAGGGGTGGAATTTGTCGTCTGCGCGCTGGCCATGCGCGAGCAGGTTGCTCCGCCGACGATCAATCTGGACAATCCCGATCCCGCGTGTGATCTCGATTACATTCCGCACGAAGCGCGGCGCATGCCGCTCACGCATATCATGACGAACAGCTTCGGCTTCGGGGGGCACAACGCCAGCCTGGTGATCAAGAAGTTCGAAGGCTGAGCCGGCGCCGTCTGGTACAATCCCGCATTGCCCGGGGTTGCTTCCTGAGCGGGCTTATTCCGTACCCGAAAATTCCCGTGTCAGCGCGCGGAGACCCTGCTGTACCAGGGCCAGATCCCCCAGGACCACGAAGGTTCGAAAGGCATAATTCCCTGGCTCCACTCCAGTGGACTTGCGATGGCGTGCCACGCAGTTCCACTTGTTGACGCGTTCGGCGAGGAATTGGAAGCGGCCATAGGTCGGACCCTGCCAGTCTGGCCCCAGGCGTTCGGGCGAATAACAGCCCATGGCCCAGTTGCCATCCTGCGTCGCCAGGACCACCGGGTAGGCCTGCTCTCCTGGACCTACGGAAATCGGACGAAATTCATCCTCGTCCGGCAGGTAGATCAAAAACTGGTTGAACTCGGCGGGCATGTAGCCCGTGATCAGTTCAAACTGCGCATAGGTGTGTTGCTCGTCGACGGGCAAGCCGAATGTGACATTGTATTCAATCACCTGGGGCAGGTTGCGATAGCCGATTGTAACCCATTTGGTCAGCAGATGATTCGACAGCACGGTTTTGTTTTTGGCGGGGTGCCCCAGCGAATTCCCATCGGGCCTTAGCCAGAAGGCCATCTGCGTGGTTGTCTGCAATCGATTTCCGGTGGCCAGCGCATGCAACAACCGGCTGGACGATGTGGGGCCCGCGCCATCGAAGACAGAGCCGGCTTCGGTGGGATTGAAGGTTTCGGGGATCATGGGGCTGCCGGCATCGAAATTCGAGGCGGACTGCAATTGTCGGCCATGGTCGGTGCTGTCGATAAAATTCCGCCCGCGCCAGGTTACCGCATCTATCGCTCCCGCCAGTCTCTGGGTGGTGCTGATGACCACTTCAGAGTCGAGCAGCGGGGCGGAAATCCGCAGATTGCCCGACGGGAGGGACGGTATCTGCTGCGACAGAACCACGCGCGGGGCACAAATCCCGCAGACGCTCTGCAGCGCGAACCCCATGGCCAATATTCTGATGAGCATACTCGTGTTCCTCCATTCCCATCGTTATTGTGGCCGCTCGGGTTGCCGGATCGTTGCGACGACGCGCCCCGCACGGACGCTTCATTTGCGTGACGCATGTGGTCTGGCTTATACTTCCCAGGGAGTGGCCGTATGTCTGGAGTTCCCGACATACCGCAACCAGTGCAGTAGCCAAACCAAGACAGCCGCCAGCAGTGGCATTGTTACGGAGTCGCGGAATATGAATCAATCGAAGAACGCATCACGACGTCAGTTTCTGCGCGGGGCTGCCACGGTTTCGGCAGTGGCTGCCCTCCCCATAATCGTGCCATCGCACGTGCTGGCTCAGCCGGGTAAAACATTGCCGAACGAGCGGATCAATCTGGGGGTCATCGGAATTGGGCCCCGCTGCACGTACGATCTGACCGCCATGCTGAAATTCGACGATATCCGTTGTGTGGCGATTGCCGATGTGCAGGACCGTCGTCGCCAGGCCGGCAAGGCACTGGTCGATGGGCACTACGGCAATACCGACTGCAAACTCTACCGCGATTTTCGCGAGCTATTGGAACGGCCCGACATCGACGCCGTGTTGATTGCCACGGGGGACCGCTGGCATGCGGCGGCATCCATACTGGCTGCCCAGGCGGGCAAGGATGTGTACAGCGAAAAGCCGTGTGGCATCACAATCCAAGCCTGCCAGGATCTTGCCAATACGATGCATCGGGAACGGCGTGTGTTTCAGGCGGGAACACAGCGGCGGAGCGTGGCGAACTTTCAGAAAGCCGTCGAACTGGCTCATAGCGGAAAACTTGGCAAGCTGCACACGTTGCACGCATCCATCTACATTCCGGTGCTCGACAATACCTGGCTTCCGGCGGAACCGACGCCCCCGCGCGATGTGGTCGATTGGAATCTCTGGCTGGGACCAGCGGCTTGGCGGCCCTTTAACCAGAAGTACGTCGATGGGCGTGGCTGGCGTGGTCAGTGGGATTTCGATTCGGGTGCACGCGTGCTCGACTGGGGCGCGCATACGGTCGATTTGTGTCAGTGGGCGAATCAGGCCGACGACACGATGCCGATTGAATACGAGCCGACACCCGAGAACATTCTGTGCCGCTACGAAAATGGCGTGAAGCTGGTGATCGATTTCCTGAAGGATCCCTTTGGAGATCGTTCGCCGCATTACATTACGCGACTGGGAACATGCCCCGTCCGTTTCATCGGCGATGAAGGCTGGGTGGAAACCGGGGATGAAGGGGAAATCGTGGTCTCCTCGGATGCCCTGAAGCAGGAACTGGGCGAAAACTACAAACGGGTCCGCGGATTGGATGTGAGTGCCCATGCTCGCGATTTCTTCGATGCCATGCGAAGCCGCGGGACCACGGCCGCCAATGCCGACGTCATGCGGCGTTCGCACATCGCCAGCCATGCGGCGGCCCTTTCCTGGGTATTGCAGCGAAAACTGAAATTCGACCCCGTGAAGGAAGAATTCATCGACGATCCCGAGGCCAATCTGCTCCGCTCGCGGGCCGCGCGAGACTGGACGGTATGACGGCACCCCTGCCCGCTGAACAGGTCTGCTATCAACTGGAACCCGACCTGTCCTCGGACGAGTTCGTGGATGTGCTGCGGCGCTCGGGTCTGGCCGCGCGCCGGCCTGTCGAACAGCCGGCGACAATCGCCGGAATGCTGGCCAATGCGGATGTCCTCTGCACCGCGCGGGTCGCTGGAAAGCTGGTGGGTGTCGCGCGCGCCCTTTCCGACTTCTCGTACTGCACCTATCTCTCCGATCTGGCGGTTGACGAGGCCTTTCAACGCCGGGGGATCGGTCGGGAATTGCTCCGTCGCGCGCATGCGGCGGCCGGTTGCCACACCAATCTCATCCTGCTGGCTGCTCCCCAGGCCGTGGCCTATTATCCGCGTATCGGCATGACTCGGCACGAATCGTGCTGGATCACTCCAGCGTCTGCCGCCGGGCTTGCCGCTGCCTCCCCGGATGGACCGGTTACAGATTGAACGACTTTTCGCGTATCGTCTTGTGCGCTGCCTACTTCACCGTGCCGAAAGCCGCGAAGCAGCTTTGCTTGTGCAGCACCTCCGCTGCTTGAAAGCCGACTTCGCGGAGCAGATCGATTTGAAACAGCAAATCGCGCGGGGTATCTTCCCGTGCGATATAGGCAAAAACCTGGTCCCGATATTCCTCCCCCTTGAAATCCGCCAGGTATGCCCCATACTGCTGCCACATCAACGCCTGCACCGGCGGGATCGAGCTTTCCACCAGATCGAAGATCCAGCAGGACCCGCCAGGGCGCAGCATTTGATACAGCTTGCGGAAGACCGACCTCCATTCGTCCTCGCCGCGCAGATGATGCAATACCGCGGCGGCCAGGATGATGTCGTAGCTTTCGCCAGGCGGGGAAAACTCGCGGATATCCACCTGATGGGAAGTCACCATTCCCGTGGTAAGCGGGCCGATACGCTGAGCGGCGCGTTCCAGCATCGGACGGCTCAAGTCCACGAGGGTGACGTTCAAATGCGGTAGAAGTTCGAGCAGCTTCAGGGTGTAGTTACCCGCGCCGCAGCCGATATCCAGTAAATCCCGGGCAGCGGGGGTAGTGCACGCGGCTGCCTGCGTGATGAGTTGCATCGCGAGCGCGGCATCCATCGTGGCGGACTGGCCTGTTTCCAGGTTCGAAAACCGTTCGACATCCTCGTCGAAACGTCGGCGAATTTCGTCGACGGAAGATTTCCGCATGGCTGATTCCCATCGCAAAGGGTCGAGAGCAGGTTCAGCCAAAAAATTAACCTATTCGCTGACGAAGTGCGAGCGGATCAGGCGATAGACTTGCCGTGCCCGATGCAGGAACAGTTGCTGCTGGGCAACATTCCCGAGGGGTGTGATGCGAATTTCCAGCCGTTGATGCTTGGCTTTGTCACGTGGATTCCGTTCCAGATGTTCGGCGTCGACTTCGATGATCACGGGCTGGTGTTCGGGCCGTTTTCCCCAGCCTCGCAGCCAGCGTTTTCTGCCCAGCTGAATGCGAACATAGCCTTTACGGACCTGGAGAATTTTTGCCCGGGTCTCTTGGACCAGACCCTGCAGCTTCATGACCAGGAATTCGTCGTGCAGCACGCCACTGATTTCCGCCTTGAATATCCGTTCGTGCGTATCCTGCGTGGATTTGTCGTGATCGAGCGAAGTGGCCATTTCCTTGCGTTTCAAGACCGTGGTCCGATTCCGCCCGTTATGCTTCGATTCGTACAAGGCCTTGTCCGACCGCTTGAGGACGGTTTCCAGGGTGTCGTTTTCCTCGATTTGCGAGACACCAAAGGACGCCGTAATTCGCAAGTCGGGGGCACCCGCGAACCGTAATTTGGCGATCTCCAGGCGAAACCGCTCGGCCCTGCCCGCCGCCTGCATCAGTTCCAGTTCCGGACACAGAATTACGAATTCCTCGCCGCCGTAGCGGGCTACCAGTTCACTCGAAAAGGCTTCATTCCGCAGCAATCGTGCTACTTCCACCAGCACTTCATCTCCCACCGCGTGCCCATGGTTATCGTTGATCGACTTGAAATGATCGATGTCGAGATAAATCACGGAGAATAGGCCTGCCTGCGGATCTTGCAGGTATTTATCCATGACGTGGGAAAGCTGATTTTCCAGTTCCCCTCGATTGGCGATCCCGGTCAGGGCGTCACGGCTGGCCTGCAAAGCCAATTCCTTGAACTGCTGGCTTTGATGCCGAGTGCGATCCTTGCACTTGTAGAACTCTACGACTCCCTGCAGGATGCCATCCACGTCGAATAAGGGGAGGCATTGAACTTCGGCGGCTTCGGGGCGGTGCTCGGGATGCGAGATCTGGATATTCAAGGACAAGGGACGCCGAGTTCTCAATACGCCTTCGTAGGGAGTCTCGCCAGGGGGGAATTCCTCGAAATTGAAATTGAGCACGGGAAACAGTTGCGGGGTCCACTCCTGCGATTCAAACAGTTCATTGCGGTGATGAAACAATTCCAGACAGCCCCGATTGGCCAGCACCACGTTGCGTTCCGCGTCCATCACGGCGAAGCCATCGTAGGCCTGCTCCAGCGCGAACAATTCCCCGAAAACGCCGCCAATCGCCCCCAGCATAAGCCCGCCATTCTGCGACGATTGAAATGCGGAGGCTTCCTTGTCGGACAGAGAGTTAAGCATGTCCAAACCCCCATTGTCCAGCCAGCGTTCCAGGGTTTCGACCACGCGGGGGTCGTATTGCGTCCCGGCCCGCGCGCGCAGAAAAACGAGAATATCCTGGTGTGCCTTCGCATCGCGAAACACCTGCTCGCGAGACAGTGATTCATAAGCGTCGGCCACGGCCAGGACGCGCGCGCCCTGGGAAATCTCGACTCCCACCGGACGCGAATAATCTTCCAGGCCCGAATAATAGCGCCGCGCTTCCAGCACGGTCCGCCGGACCCCGCAAGAGAATCCGCTAGTCTGCAGAATGTCTTCCGCGACCTCCACGCTCAGTTTCATCAACCGGTACTCTTCCGGCGTAAACCGTCCCGGTTTATACAGTAGGTAGTCGGGAATTCCGATTTTGCCGATGTCGTGCAGCAGCGACGCGATTTCCAATTCCTTGATCTTGTCCCTGTTCCAGCACAATTGCTGGGCGATGCCCGTGGCGATCAGGCTGACGCGCCGGGAATGTCGGAACGTGGTTTCATCGCGGAAATGCAGGGCCGCGAGGATCTCGCGCAGGATCGCCAGCGGCAGGCGCTCCTCCAAGACGGGCTTCGATTGCTGTCGAAAGTAGTTTTGCGCGCGGTGGTGCAGGTCCAGGATGGTCAGCAAGCCGCGCGAGATCCCATTGAACGACCAGGCGGGGGCCTCGGTCGATGGCACGATCTGCTCACGCACTGGAACTGTATTCGTTATCATTGAATCCATTCCCTCGCCGATTATATAAGGCAGGCTACATGGACGCGCCCTTCGCCAAAAGACGTGTCCTCTTCATTTCCACGGAACCTGGTTGCCTGGTCGCCGAAATTAACACTGGAGGCGTACCCCCGGCTTCAGGGCGACACGGTCCAGTTCAAAACTAGCTCACATTCACCGACGGGCAAACGCGAATAAGGGACGGGAGTCAAGCGGTTGTGTTTGTTTGTTCGCGCGTAGCGGTTGCAACGGTTGCGCGGGGAGCCTTTGCGCTGGCTGGCTCCGGTTCATCCGGAAACGAAAGGGCCCTTCGGAGAACATGCCCGGGCCAGATCAGGCAAATGACCCTGGAAATAAGCGAATAGGTCCGCGAACGTTCATCGGACGGCAGGCCTTTGGGCGTCGTGGGCGCGCGGTTGGGGTTCAGGAAGGGGAGATGTATAGGGAGTATTGCGTGGATCGTCGGGCAAGGGTGTCCCTCCGCTTTGAGCACACATATCTGCCATGTTCCAGAGGTGCCCATTACTTGGAGATGATGTCCGGCCCCTTGCCGTAACTCTTGACGTATTTCCCGTCGCCACTTTTTTCGTATTTGGTGAAACCCTGCTTTTTGAGCTTGTCGTCGTCGTTCACGCTCCGCTGCATGTTCATGTCCATCCAGCGGGTGCCGATCGCCGGAGCCGTGATGACCCGTTTGACGGGCAAGCCACTCTCGGGATGATGCGTCAGGGGATCGTCCGCCATCCGCTGCGTCACCTCGAAACGTTCTCCGCGAGTCCCATCTTCGTTGACCACTTCGTACAAATAAACCGGCATCTCCGACTCGCTTTCCCCTCGTAATCGACCACCAGATACACAGCGGGACGAAATCGCCCCGTTGCCGCATGACATTCAAATCATATCCCGAGCCGGCAGGGCATGGAAGTAGATTTACTCCCGGCGGCGGGAATTCGATGGCTCAATCGAGCGTCCAGGTTTCGCCGGGGGCCAGCACGATGGGCTCGGCTTCGGTTTTGTGCCGAACTTGCATTGCCCAGGCGTTGGCATCCTGGGCGATAATCGGCCATGTGTTGTAGTGGCAGGGAATCACGTTGGGGACCTGCAAATACTCGATGGCACGAATGGAATCGTTCGGTCCCATGGTGTAATTGTCGCCGATGGGCAGAATCGCGACGTCGAGCGATTCCTCGCCGATCAATTGCATGTCCGAGAACAGTCCCGTGTCCCCAGCATGGTAAATCACGCCCTCCTTCAATTTGAGCAGAAGGCCCGCCGGGTTCCCGCCGTTTTCGCCATCTGGCAGCATGGAACCGTGAAACGCCAGGGTTAATTTCACAGTTCCGAATTCAAACGCATAGGCGCCGCCGTTGTTCATGGAATGTGTTTTTTTGACACCCTTGTGATGCAGCCAGGTGGCGATTTCAAAATTCGAAATTACGAGGGCTCCTGTCCGCTTGGCGATGTCCACAACGTCCCCCACATGATCGGAATGCCCATGCGTCAACAGAATGACATCGGGCCGCAGATCTTCGGCGGCCACCGCGGCTTGAGGATTCCCGGTGAGAAAGGGATCGATGAGCAACGTCGTTTCGCCGGTTTGTATTTCGAAACAGGAATGTCCCAGGAATCGGATGGATATGGGCATGTTTTCCCCTGTATGATGCGAGTTCGGAATTCGCCAGACACAACTATGGGCACCCTAATCGGGAATTCAACGAAAATCAATGGGAGCGTCCCCACGAGCCGCCGGCGGGCCGATGTTGCCATGGCTGCGTCTGGCAGCGCAATGCCAGGGAATTTTTGCGGCGGCGATTGTGTGCCTGGCCTGTACCGTTCAGGCGGAGGAGACTCCCTGGTATTTGCTGCCGGGTGTTGTGGATGCGGGCTGGCCATCGGTCCGTGGGGTGCATCACGATGCCCATTCGCCCGAAGTCAATCTGGCGGAGAGTTGGCCCGAGGAGGGCCCTCCCGTGCTCTGGACTCGTGAACTGGGGCAGGGATATTCCGCGTTTGTGGCAGCAGGCGATCGTGTCTACACGCAAGCCCAGAATCTGCAGGGGCAATCTGTTTATTGCCTTGAGGCCCGAACGGGAAAAACCGTGTGGAGTCACTGGTACGATTGGCCGTACGAGTTGGCGGGAGTTTATCCCGGTCCCCGGGCCACGCCCGCGCTGTCCCGGGGACGTCTGGTGTTTGCTGGCCCCAGCGGGCTGATTGGCTGCCTGGATGCCAGGACAGGCAGGGAATTGTGGTCGCGGAATGTGGTGGTGGAGTTCCAAGGGGAGGGGGGGACCGGCTTTGGCTATGCCTGCTCGCCGACAATTGTCGAGGATCTCGTGCTGCTCCCGGTGGGAGGCCCGCAGGCCAGCCTGGTGGCCTTAAGTTTGATCGACGGGAAAGCCGTGTGGTCCGCGGGCAACCGGCCCGCCAGTTACAGTCCCGTGTTGCCTATTGTGCGGCAGGGACAACTGCTGGTTGTGGGCTATCTGGAAAATGCGCTCGTCCTGCATGATATGCGTACGGGTGAACTGCTGCACGAACTGGAGTTGTCTCAGGGCTACGACGAACATTCCGCCTGGCCCATATATCGCGAACCGTATTTGTGGCTTTCGGCTCCGTTTCAATCGGGTTCGCAGTTGCTGGAAATTCCGGCGGAGGGGAATCCTCAAGCCGCGCTGAGAAGCGTCTGGAGATCACGGGCACTTTCGAACGACGTGCTTTCCAGCGTGCTGGTGCAGGATCAGCTATATGGTTTTGATCTATTTGATCCGCAGGCCAAGACGCAGCGTCCTTCGCGGGGCAAATTTCGTTGTCTCGATTTTCTCACTGGGCAGGAACGCTGGGAACAAGGCTCGGGCCGCCCCCACCGCTCGAACAACGAGACCTCCGGAGAGATTGGGCAGGCAGGCATCGTGGTTGCCGATGGGAAACTGATACTGCTGAACGAACAGGGCGATTTGATTCTGTTACGCGTCAACCCCGAACACTGTGAAATTCTGGCACGCAGCGCGGTGCTGACAGGCGAATTAACCTGGACACCCCCGATATTGCACCGCGGCTGTGTCTACCTGCGCAATCATTACCAAGCCCTCTCTGTTTTTGTGGGAAAGCCGGAATTCCTCTCCGCCGATCAACCCACCCTGAAACTGTCGGAAATTCCCCAGCCCCGTTATTTCGACTGGGCGGGCCGGGTCCTTTCCGTCGAACCAGAGTATGCGTTTGATCTCCCTTCGCGGGCATGGTTCTGGAACTGGTTACTCTGGTCGAGTGGTCTGCTGCTGGCCAGTTTGCTGCTGGCACTGATTCCAGCGTTCGCAGTTCGTTCCGTCAGCCGCAAGTCAATTTGGATTGTGGGGTATCGTTCTCTGGCGTTTGTGGCCGGAGCCCTGGGGACGACGTGGCTCAGTCATTGGACGGGTGATTTTGTCTTCACATGGCCTGTGTGCCTGTATGTTGCCTTTGAGCCGATCCTCGCTCGGGTTCAACTCCGCTCCGGCGGGAAGCGTGCCGGCTGGCTCGACCGAATTCCCGTGTTGTGCTATCTGGGGCTCTCGGTCTTTTATTTTCTGCTCTGCAGGCGGTTGGGGCTGCTGTTTGAATGGGCGTTTCTGGCAGGACCCCTGGGCGCACTTCCCTTCGGTCTGTGGGAAAGCCGGGTCATGAAGGAAACCTTTTCCGGTATCCTGTGCTCCATCGTGCTGAAACTGCTTGCCTACACCTGCTTCTTCGCCAGCGGAGTTCTGGTGCTGTGGCTTCGGTATTAAGCCAGAGTACTTTCCGTGATCGATCCGACACGGATTTACCCATGCCGTTGCCGATGCGGCTAGCCCGGATGTCTCGCCGGCCGATACCGCTTGACTGCCGACTGCGACGAACCAGCCGCGCCAGTCACGGCCCATTGACTTTAGTCGCGTCGTGCAATCCTCCAAACAGGGGCAAGGTTAGTTTTCCGGCTGTTTTTGTGCTGGAGTGTCCCCGGTTTGCCGAGGGGGGAGTTGCGGCAGTCGGACAAAGGTTTCCACTCGTTCGGCCGCATGGGCGAGTTTGCTGAAGATACGTATTTGCAGAGTCATCAGGCTGACACAGGCCTCCTGTGTCACAAGGAATAGCGCGAAAAAATTCTCGACTTCCGGTACCTGGGGCAAGGCATACTCGCGGAGGGTGATCGCTTTTTCCCCATAGGCGGTTGGATACAGATGTTTTCCCATCTCCTTGTGGATCGAGGTGAGTGAATTGTGGATATCGCGCATTTGAATTTCGATCGAATGAAACAGCTCCGGACGAGAATGCTTGTTAATCCGGGAGACGAGCACGCCCAGCTTGCGATGCGACAGAACAAGATCGGGGATTCTCGTCATCAATTTTCCGACAAGGTTGGCCGTGGGGATCAAGTCATGTATTTCCTTGCGGAGTATTTCACCCTCTCCGATCTGCCGGATCAACTCGGGAACATTCAGGAGTTGCAGCGCGGCGGACAGGCGTTGCTCGGCTGCATCCTCGAAGGGCAGCATTTTCGTACGGATGACTTGCAGGGAGTTACTGGACTGTTTGAGCCGTGTTTTCACGTCTTCTCGTTCATTCGAAGTCAGGCCAAAGTCCCTGGGGCGAAATGCCAGATTCACGGAATTCAATAAGTGCGCCTGGGCAGCCTGGGTCCAGGTGTTCTCGGCGGCGGTAAGGCACTTTGTCAGTCGTTCGTATTCATCGACATGGCTCAGCATTTCCTGCCGACTCTGACGCAGGTCTCCCAGAGTGGCGTTTGCGGATTTGGGGCGATTCATCACATCCTCGGTCAGTCGCAGGGGACGTTGAATCGGAATATGAACCTGGAAATAGCGATCGAGTGCCTTCCCTGCTTCGTAATTCATATCGCGTTCCCGAACCAGTTTCCCGGTGTCGCGGATGCAGCTCTTGCGGAAATTCGTTCCCAGTACCGCCTCGTACAGTTTGAGTGTGCTGGCGCGGCAGGTCTTGTCAAAGTTGTCGAACAGAATCTCGGCGGGGAGTTCATCGACCTTTTCCCGGGCCTGCATGCTACCGGCGCTGTCGGCTTTCACCGCGAACAGGATACGGTCATGGTAGTTGGGGTGTGTATCGTACCAGTGGGTTTTACGCTCCATTTCCTGTTGCTTCCATTTCTCGATCCATTCCGGCCTGATGTGAGGCACATTCGTGTTTGCCAGGAGGGGAATGTTGTCCGCCAGCCGTTCCTGGCGATAAAACTCCGAGAGATCCTCCTTGGCCATCTCCGTGGCCATGCTGAGGGGGCCAAGCAGTTTCAAGGTCGAGATGTAGGCGTTCGAACCGGCCAATAGAATCGCGTGCCGATCGGCGTCGTATTCCATTTGTCGTGACATATGACAACTGATGAAATGTCCCAAATGGGATATAAAGGCGATAAAACTTCGTGAAATCCAGATGCAGAACTGGATCCCCCGAATCCAAAGACCAATATTCAAGCCCGAGCGTTCTGGTAGATTCGCCAATTTATAGTCCCAGGATCCGCGGGCGTAGGCGGCGGTAAACAACCAGTGGTTGATGCCGCGGATCAGCGCGGAGTGACGCATCCCATATTCCTGCGAAAAGTGGCCGAACTCGTGGGCCAGGATACTGGTGAATTGACGCACATTCATCCCGGCGACCAACGGAAGGCCGATTACCAGCACCATGTTGTTGGACCATAGCCCCCAGAATCCATGCCTGTATCCGGCGGAGGCATTCGCTTCGCAATCCACGCGAATGGACGTCGGCGGGGGAGCGCCGACAGCCAGGCATACCTTTTCCACGTATTCGTACAGGAAGGGTTCGGCCTCGCGTTTCAACCGCACGGGCCTGGTACTGAATCCGTTCCGTCCGATCAACGGTTTCACCAGGAATACCAGCGTGATCGCGCAGGCGACCATGATAAAATAATTGTAGAAGGCAAGCTGCCCGGCGGGTAGATTTTTTGTATAGGTCCAATTCCACCAGATCGCATAGACCAGCAAACTCAGCAGACCGAGGCAAAGCAGGGGCATCAATAGCATCGCAAGTCCCACCGCCATCAGCGACAGGAAATACGCCAGTGATGGGCGACGCTTGGGAAGTTCGATCTCCAGGGATTCGAGGAGTAATTGTCGTACCCGCGGATCGGCCGGTTTCGATAGGGTTGCGGTCTTCATCGTAAACTCTGGGAATAACCATTTGAGTCAGTCAATCAGGCGATGGAGTGGTGCATCGCCTGGGCCGCATGCGACATGCGAAATTCAATTGGATCCTTACGGGCCAGGATCAGTCCGGCTTGAGAAGTATCAGATCATCGATCCCATCGTGCGCAAGTTGAAGCTGTTCGAGGGAGGCCTCGTAGACGAAGAGCGTGCCGGTCTTCGTGGAGGACGATTGGACCCTGCGGATCAATACAGTCTCCTCGGTGATATCATGAACGATAAAGGGAAACCAGAAGGCTCCCTCCCTGGCCAGCATCAGTTGGTCTTTCTGGAGTTGCGAAACTTCCGTGACAACCTTGCCAGATTCCGGCAGGGGGATATGCCTGGTGTAGTCGGCTTGCTGGGCAGACCTTCTTGGCTGGGCAATACTCTCCATCGAGGAGCGAAGTTTGCGGATGACGATTTTTTGTTTCGGCGTCCGTTCGTTTGATTCGTCCGTATTCGACGCGAGGGATGCCCCGGGGGTTTCCGGGACGACGGCGGGTGGGGTAGCCTCGTCAGCCGGATGGTCCTGCTCGGGCAGCGGAGAGGGCGCGGTTTCCGACGAATTGGGAAGGTTCTCGTTAACGCTGCGGCGGTATGCGGAAGAGTTGTTGAGCCTGTTAGCCGAGGGGGCATTCCCGGATTGACGGGCAGTTGCCCGAACATTCCTGTTATTGGTCCTGGCTGCCGAAGCCGCGGAACGTTCGGCCAGTTCTCGCGGATCGATCCAGATCAGCGACATCATCCCAGCCAGAAAACCAATGACGAGCACCGAAGAACCAACCTGCCCGCAGAGGGCTCGTGTTTTGATCCACCAGGCAGCGAGAGAAAAAGTCTCCTGCTGGGGCTCTACTTCAACGGCATCGAAGCGCGCTTCGCAGTATTTACATCGAAGTGTATCTCCCCGGCGGCTTTCATCGATATGATATTGGTAGCGGCAAACGTCACACTCCACCAACAATGCCATAACACGCTCCAACAGGAAAGTGTGTTTGTGTAAGTTTGTTGAGTAGTTCACATTTAGTGTGATTTGCCTCGGATGTCAATTTCCAGGTTAGCAAGAGGGCATAATCCCGACAGAACGTGATGAGGAAGCAGACGCGCGATTACCTTTCGTAGGGTATACGCTCTGCGTTCCATTCATGCGGTATCCACGCTGCAACCGTACCACACCCTGCGTAAATCTGTTCCAGCATGTCAGGCGGCGTTCGGTGTTGGGGGCGTGTGGAGGACGTTGCCCGGTCGCAGATTCTGGTACTGGTGGAAGTAGGCCCGCGGGTGGCACCGGTTGACGCGGTAGCGGCTACCGGTGTGGCCATGCCACAAGAGGTTTCCTTGAAGGGGTGGCAATTGCGTGAAGTTCGCCTTGAA